>NZ_JAEHJZ010000480.1 GCF_016469035.1 Gelidibacter salicanalis
AGCTGAAACTTAAAGGAATTGACGGAAGGGCACCACCAGGAGTGGAGCCTGCGGCTTAATTTGACTCAACACGGGAAATCTCACCAGGCCCGGACACTGGAAGGATTGACAGATTGATAGCTCTTTCTCGATTCGGTGGGTGGTGGTGCATGGCCGTTCTTAGTTGGTGGAGTGATTTGTCTGGTTAATTCCGATAACGAACGAGACTCTTTCCTGCTAACTAGTTCCCGCGTCTCTTTGTTGCGCGGGAAATTCTTCTTAGAGGGACCGACGAATTTTAGTCGTACGAGATGGAGCAATAACAGGTCTGTGATGCCCTTAGATGTTCTGGGCCGCACGCGCGCTACACTGAAGGGATCAGCGTGTCTTCCCTCGCCGAGAGGCGCGGGTAATCC
>NZ_JAEHJZ010000481.1 GCF_016469035.1 Gelidibacter salicanalis
AACTGCACCGGGCCATACAAATGAACACAAGCATTGTACATGAGAATGGCGATGGGTGAACCTATTGCAGCCATAACAATATTCTGATCGCACGTACCGGCAGCCACCCGCCTCGCCTTTCTCAGAGGCCGGTTTCACTTTACCGGTAACATGTGGGGAATGCAGGTAAAAAAGAGCTAAACAGACACAACGCATTTTAGTGGATGCATTTAACT
>NZ_JAEHJZ010000482.1 GCF_016469035.1 Gelidibacter salicanalis
AACATACAGAAAAACGCTAAAGTCACGGTTGACAAAGATTACTATGTAGGGACGATGAATGTCCTAGGGAATTGAGTTCCTAGCCAGTATTTACTATTCCTTGATTTTATAGATTTTCCCCTCCGTTTTACACATGATATAGATATTATTCTGTGCATCCTTACCGAATTTCAAATCCACTCTATCATTTTTCACTACCTCTCTAAGCGTCATTATATTTCCTTCGAACATCACTCCCCAGCTTTGAACCTG
>NZ_JAEHJZ010000483.1 GCF_016469035.1 Gelidibacter salicanalis
TCGGGATAATAGACAAGACAGTTTAGAAGAGCTACAACGACTCTCACTCAAAAAGGTTGAAGCCTGCATTCAAAACGGACGAGACATACAAAAGGGGGTGAATTGTGCCAATGAATGGATCAGCTTTCTCTCAGAGGTTTTGACTTTATCCCATGGCACAAACGGGGATGGTATTTCCACCCCTTGTCCCCCTTTTGTGGAGCAGTGTCAAGGAAGATCATTGTGTAGACGGGTT
>NZ_JAEHJZ010000484.1 GCF_016469035.1 Gelidibacter salicanalis
CAAGTTTGTAGGGTAGATCCGTTTGCAGTTGTCACTTTCCGGGAGGTGCTTTGTTTGGCTTCTTTGATCCCATACTTGATAATAATATCAGAATGAATGAGGGAACCAGTAGCACCTGTATCTGGAAGACAGGAATGTGTGAAACTGCACCCGTCATTGCTCGTGAATTGGCATGAAAACAGTGGAGTAGGTTTCGTGAATTCATCCTCTTCAGAGACACTTTTCACTTGAGTTTGAGGGCTCTCTTCTTCGAGACGAGTAATGGTGCGACCAATGGCATCGGCGTAG
>NZ_JAEHJZ010000485.1 GCF_016469035.1 Gelidibacter salicanalis
AGATGAGCCGATCCTGTCCGATGCAGCACTTGATGGATTTCAAATGATAGTCTTTGATCTCGTCCACGGGCTAGGCCTCGCGTTGTTGGAGGCCTCAATGTCATTTCTCTCTCTTCCCACTCTAATTGCGAGAGACTCGGAGATGTACTCGCACAATCGTAGATTTCAATGAAGTGGCATGTTTCCAGAGCATTGTGCGGTCACGCTT
>NZ_JAEHJZ010000486.1 GCF_016469035.1 Gelidibacter salicanalis
CTTGAATCTGTCGTTGCTGCTGTCAATGGTTGCTTGATTGAAGCTCCGAAGTATGGGCTGAGGTCCCCAGAGAAAGAGCTCAAAGCTCATGATATTCTTCAAGCTATTAGGAGGTGCAGCTCTATCGGAGGTCCAAAAGGAAGGTTTTGGGTGCTTGATCCTGTGGATGGCACGCTTGGGTTTGTACGTGGGGACCAATACGCTGTTGCTCTCGCGCTAATTGAAGATGG
>NZ_JAEHJZ010000487.1 GCF_016469035.1 Gelidibacter salicanalis
CGCATCGGCTGCATGATGCGCAGCTGAACAGAACGGGTATACTTTGAACCACAGCCCCGGCGAGACAATTCGCCAC
Organism: Gelidibacter salicanalis; assembly: GCF_016469035.1. Classification (GTDB taxonomy): domain Bacteria; phylum Bacteroidota; class Bacteroidia; order Flavobacteriales; family Flavobacteriaceae; genus Gelidibacter; species Gelidibacter salicanalis_A. The sequence goes on from NZ_JAEHJZ010000487.1 coordinate 77, forward strand.
GTTGTACCATATCCCTCTAGTAAACGACTTTCCGCGCGCTCCTGATCTCCATAGAGAGAAAAGAAACCAAGCGTACCATCAAGAACCGATTTATTCCCGCCAAAACCTGAACAAGCTAAGTCCATAGACCAGACAGCTGTTTTAGCCGCTAAGCCGGCTTGTAATGGTTTCATATCAGAGCCAAACTGCTTTCTCATTCCGGCTGATTGCGCTCCGGCAAAGCCGATTGCCTTCGCCAGC
>NZ_JAEHJZ010000488.1 GCF_016469035.1 Gelidibacter salicanalis
ACCACAATCAAATCCAGTGCACTGAATTGATTACATTATCCCCCCAGGATAAATAATGAAGATTTAGCATTTTCTACTATGACTGCCATTTGGTGTTTGGGAGTTTTTTCAGCTGACATTCTCCAGGGGCGACTCCCCAGGTCGCGAACGCACTTTGACATTTTAAAGACTGAACCTTATGGCTAGTGGCCAATCCTTCGTAGCGTAACGACGGAAGCACGTGTACTCTCGGCCCGCAGGGTAATTTGTTACATAATATTAAAGGTATGTACATGCACGTGACATTAATGGTAAAGATACTAGGTTGGAACAACGGATATCTGTAAGACGGATTGAACCAAACAATAGACAATAAATGTTAGCGAAACTTAATCAGACAATGGTTGTTGACACAACTATACCAAACAGAGAAAAATTGTACTCTTTACATTACAAAACGTAACAAATGTTTACACAGCAATATCGAACCCAACAAAAGGCGCTAAAGAATAAAAAATCGCAAACATCGTAAAAATCGTACAAATCAATTAACAACATCAGCCAGCCAGCAACAGAATTGCATGACATTTTTCAAATGATCAACG
>NZ_JAEHJZ010000489.1 GCF_016469035.1 Gelidibacter salicanalis
CTGACGAAATATGCGGTATCCCTAGAAACAGGGAATATACTTAAAGCGGTGGCCGTCCAAAGAGGACAACTAAAAGGAAAGTCCCAAACAGATGCCGGAAAAGCAAAGTTATGGGTCTTAACAAAGGAGTTGGCGAGAGGATCGATACACCCTGCTCAAAAGTATATAGCCACAAAGCTAGGGGACGCAGGAGCCACGTTTACCAATGAAAAAGAGGTGGTGACCAAGTA
>NZ_JAEHJZ010000005.1 GCF_016469035.1 Gelidibacter salicanalis
CACCATTGGTGTGGAGGTTTTTAATATGTTCGACGTTCAAAACTCCATCACCAATACTTGGGTGAGAGATGTGTATAGCAAACGCCAATCTGCAGTTCCCAATTATTTAAGCCCGCGGGTGTTTAATGTGCGACTGTCTATGAAGTTTTAAGATTTTTAGTTTAGTAAACCCTATCTTAATAATGGATTTTACAAGAGTTTTTAAATTAGTGAAACTCAATTTTTAAAAGTTGCGAAGCAATGAATTAAAAATTGTTAGTTGAACTAATCCCGCTTTTTAGCGGGATCCTTGGGTTTTATTCCCCGACGCTCTGCGTCGAAATAAAAAAGGAACTTCTACTTGATACCTCGTACCCTTGGGTCGAGGTTGTTCATTTGATACAAACTTACGGCATAAGATTATACTGTGCATTGATCTATGATAAGAAGTGATCTGTTTGGTAATCAAGTGGTTAAAACCATCCAATGGATGGATGCCTATTGGTCCTTCATTATAATGAGATGTGATCTTATGATACAGCCTAGAGAGTTGTTTGTTGGAGAATTTACAATTCTAATAGTTGCAGTGGATAGTTGAGATGTTGATTTTTTGAAATATTGACGTGCCAATGTTTTATACTAAAAGTGTCTAAGAATTAGAGCGTTTTTTTAAGATAGGTTCCGTTCCCAAAGATAATCAGGTTCCTTTCATCAAACAGATGTTTACTATTGCCCCGAAGCACTAAAGGTCTTCCAGCATATTTATAAATAAAGGCTTGGTTAGGAATTTTTTTACGAAAGGATATTGAAGGGAGCGTTTAATATCCTGTGGGTCATTGGAGGAGGAGAGCATGATAATCTTACAATGGGTACGGATAGCCTCTGGGTATTTTTTAAACGCTTCAAGAAAACCAAATCCATTCATTTCAGGCATCTGGATGTCAAGAAAAATGAGATCTGGAAATTCTTCGGGATTATTTTTTAAGGTTTCTAAATACTTCAAGGCCTCCACGGCGGATGTATGTACCCCTATTTTTTTTGCTGTTTTACTTTTGGTGATATTGCGTTTCGCAATGTAATTGTCCACATTGTTATCGTCAATTAATAAGACATGTTTCATAAGTTAAGTTTTTAATTAAATACAGTGAGCTGATTGGGAAGGCTCACAAGAAATGTAGTCCCCTTTCCCAGTTCCGATTTTACGGTAATGGTGCCGTTAAGCTTATCTAGGGTTTCCTTTACAATATACAATCCAAGTCCAGAACCTTCGGAAGCCTTGGTGGCCCTGTAAAACATTTCAAATATTTTTTTCTGATCCTTTGTGTCAATACCAATACCGTTGTCTTTAATACGTATATTGGCCATGCCATTTCTACATTTGATAGCAATGCTTACAACTTGATTTTCTTTTGAAAGGTCTTGATATTTAAAGGCATTGGAGATAAGATTGTTTAAAACAATGTTAATTCTTCTTTTATCCGACACAAACTTCAGGTCTTGTTGGATGTCTACTTTCAGTTTGATTTTTTTAGTCTCCTCCATGTGTTTGTACTCTTTGATAAGGCCTTGCAGGGTTTCTTCAAAATTCATTTCTTCTTGTACAACCTCGGTACGGGAATTGCGTGAATATTGTAAGATGTCTTCAATAAAATCATCCAGTTTTATAATACTTTTCTTCATCATGTCCATCTGTTCCAATTGAATGACATTATCTTCATCCGTATCTTCTCTTATGATATCAGACAAGCCAAGCAATGATTTTAAGGGGGCGCGTAAATCATGGGAAGCACTGTAGACGAAGCGATCCAATTCGTTGTTTGTTTTTTTGAGCTCTCGGTTGGTAATGGTCAACTCATTAGCCCGTTTTTCAATCTCATCGTTTTGGAAAGCAAGTTTTTGGTTTTGTTGTTTGAGCTTTTCCCGAGTTTCAATACGTATGGTAATATCAACAATACTGGCATAGATTCTTGGTTTTTTAGCCTCTGGCAATAAGGCAAGTTGTACCTCACACGGAATATTCTTATTGTTGGCATCACAATGCATCCACTCAAAACTTACTTTTTCGCCTTGAATAGCCTTTTCAATATACATCTTCACTTTGTCTTCTGATAGACTGCCATCTGGTTGAAACTTTGGACTAATGTCTTGAGGTCCCATTTTAATAAACTGTTCAACTGAAAACTTGAACAATTTTACGCCATTTTTATTGGCTTTTTCAAATTTTAGGGTTATTAAATCAAGTACAAGGATACTTTCTGGTGCATTTTCAAAAAGATTGCGAAACCTGTTTTCACTTAGGGTTAATTCTTGGGTTCTTGTTTTTATTTTTTGTTCTAATTCAATATTGAATTGTTTGATCTCCTCTCCTAACAATTTGTTTTCAGTAATATCTTCTCTAATCACTATATATTGATAAGGTTTTCCCTGTTCATTCAGGAAAGGAATGATGGTAGTATTTACCCAATAAAAAGTACCGTCCTTGGCTTTATTTTTTATTTCACCTTTCCATACCTTTCCCTTGGCAATGGTTGCCCATAAATCTCTTATAAATTCCTTGGTATGAAATCCTGAATTAATAACCCTGTGGTCCTGACCAATCAATTCCTCTCGGCTGTATTTTGAAATTTTACAGAAGTTATTATTGACGGAATTAATAATGCCCTTTTGATCTGTGATGGCGACTATGGCAGATTCGTCTAAAGCATGTTTATAATCGGAAACTTCCTTTAAGCTCAGCTGAAGGCTGCGTTCTTTTTGTTTGCTTCCCTCTTCTAATAGTTTTTTTTCAGTAATATCTTCTCTAATCACTAAATATTGATACGGCTTCCTTTGTTCATTCAAGAAGGGGACGATTGTAGTATTTACCCAATAAATGGTACCGTCCTTTGCTTTATTTCTTAATTCACCTTTCCACACATTTCCCTTAGCAATGGTTGCCCATAAATCTCTTATAAATTCCTTGGTATGAAATCCCGAGTTAATGATTTTGTGGTCCTGACCAATCAACTCCTCTCGGCTGTATTTTGAAATTTTGCAAAAGTTATCATTGACGGATTTGATAATGCCCTTTTGATCTGTAATGGCTACTATACTAGATTCGTCCAGAGCATGTTTATAATCGGAAACTTCCTTTAAGCTTAGCTGAAGGTCGCGTTCTTTTTGTTTACTTTCCGTAATATCCCAATTGGTGCCTATCATCATTAAAGGGTTACCGGCTTCATCACGTTCTATAAGTGCAAATCCTTGGATATAACGGATAGACATGTCTGGCCAGATAATCCTGAATTCGGAATTGACCTCCTTCTTACTTAGTAGGGCCTTATTAACTTCATTATTGAAACGCTCCTTATCATCTGGATGAAGCTTTTGTTGCCATGACTTGTATATACTACTAAACGCTTGTTTGGTAAGACCATAGATGTTATACATTTGATCATCCCATTTAATTTCTTTTTTACCAATATTGTAATGCCAGATGCCCACTCCTCCTGCACGAGCGGCAAGTAACAGGTTTCTGTTGGCTTCAATAAGGTTTTCTTCGGCTTCTTTCAAATTGGAAATATCGATCCAATTGCCTACCATTTCAATAGGATTTCCCTGCCCATCATATATTAGTTTTAGCTCATCGCTCATCCAACGGTAATCTCCGTTTTTATACTTCCACCGGTAATTGTGCTTGTGCGTTCCTTTTTCAAAAAGTAAGTTGAGTCCATTAAATACCCTTTCTTTATCGTCTGGATGAATGTTGTTTGCCCAAAAACTTGGGTCCTGAATATAATCTTGAGGGGTATATCCCGTAAGTGTATGAACATTTCCGCTGATAAAAGTGGCACCAAAAGGTGCTTCTGCTTCACATGTATAGGTAATAGTGGTCGTAGATTGAAGCAAAAACCGCAATCGATTTTCTGAATCAAGAAGTAAATGTTTCTCTTGGTTTTGGGTCTTAAGTTTGGTTCTGGCTTTCTGAAGCTTTTCCTGTGCTTTTTTGCGTAGGTTAACCTCTTTTTGCAATAATTGCTCTTTGTGCTTCAATTTTTTCTTTACCAATAACAAATGCTCAGCCAGTTCCTGGTTTTTTTTAACCTGAAGTGCATAATGTGTAGTGTTCTCCATATGTTACATTTTATGGGTTAGGTGTAGAATTTGGGGGTATTCTATCTTAACAATGTCATTTTTTTAAATCTGGGATAATTTCTTTTCAATCCGTGTTGAGGTTAACTCACACAATTATTTTTTAACCCAGAACATCTCTTTATAGCCTAAGTTATAAAAAAAATAGTTTCCAGTACGTGTAATTTTCCTGAATGCGAGAAAGATATCGTTTGTTAGCATAAAATCTCTTATTTTTGAGAGTTTATTTTCCTAATTAGCTGTTTTTCGGATTGTATATCCGGTTTTTGTCATACCAGTAAGAAAATCCGCGAACATCTCCGCAATCAGCGGGAAACAAAAATAAGCGTATGGAAAAATTATCCCGCAGATCTCGCAGATTTACGCTGAACAAAAATAAATATTTGTTACTTTTTGATGAAATATACATTTTTATAATAAATCAATTTACTATCATTATGATGTTTTACGGACAATCAATTTTTCCGTTATAACTTCGTAAATCTAGAAATAGCACTGCTAATTTTGGCTTCACATCTGCATGGTTCTGTAGCCTTTAATAATGCCCAGATTGCTTCGAATGATGGTTGTTCTATGCAAAGTTTCAACGCACAAGTGCATAATCCCAATGGTATCGGAACTTCTCAAATCGGCTGGTGGATCACGGCTCACGACCCCGTTTAAAGCAGGAATCATACTGAGGTAGAATGAAAAAACAGGAATGCGATCAGCAAAGCGTTTCCAAAATTAGGTGCAGAATACTTTTTTCATTAGGCTGCCAGAGCCCTCGGGCGCTCAGGATTTACTTTTTTGATAATTTATATCGGATAAGTTTGTCTGACATCACTTCAGCGTGTATATTTGTAACTCATTAGTTCAACTTATTATTTTATAGTTATACTAATGCGTCATTTAATGTATTGCTGTGACGGCCTTGCAATTGATTGAATCACAATAAGGAAGCATCTTCTGCTAACTTTCATGAAATTGTATAACAAGTCAATTTACCAGTGCTTTTTGAATAAAACATTCTATCTCGTGACAAAAGCTATGAAATCAACATCTTAAACGAAATCGCCTGCGGTTTGAAATAGCAAAAAAAACAGCAGTAACATTATTCTAATTTTTATATAATCGACGGCCATCACATGTGAAGAAAGTGACACCGATTAATTATCGGAATGTAGCCAAATGGGTTGGTTACTCAAAAAATTGCTGACATCCAGAATACACTAATGACTACTCAAGAACCCTCACTTTGAGAGTAACCACGTCTTTTGGAATGCTAAAATGTATATTCTAAAATGATTAAAAGGATAATAAATTCAACTCTATGAAAAAATGTAAGATGGTCATCTTGTTATTTTTAGTCATACTTCCAAACATCTTAAGTGCCCAAGAGAAAATAACCACGGACAACTGGCTTTCCAGTCCTGGAATTATCGGCACCTTCGTGCTTATAGCAATAGTGATGATCATTGCTATTGTCATTTTATTTGTAAAGATCAATGGCTATATCGATTCATTAAAGCGCCGTCAGATTGATACGAATAAAATGGCGTTCGATGATGAGCTTGTGGCCTTGGACGATGCGGATATTGATGCCATTCTTGAAAAACGGAAAGCCGCCTTAAAATACAAATTAAAAGGCAACGAATTATCGGGTAGTGCTATCGCAAGTGATGATAAAGGCCTGATACAACGCGTCGAAAAGGATCCGAATAATGCCTATTTTGATGAAAAGAAGAAAACATCCCTCAGCCTCGAAACGCCTTTAGAATTAAAGAAAATAGTCATCTATTATATTGGTGCTGCTACCTTGTGGCTTGTATTAGGCACTTTAATTGGGCAATATCTCGGGATGAAGTTTGTTTGGCCTGAAATGGACCATCAGTCTTGGTTGAGTTTTGGCCGTTTGCGTCCGGTGCATACCAATATGGTGTTTTGGGGATGGTCGTCCTTGGCAATGATTGGCCTTGGATATTTCGTAATTGCTAGGACCTCCAATAATAAAATACACAATTACTCTTGGGCGTGGACCGCATGGGCGCTCATCAATGCTACGGTGTTACTGGGCAGTCTGGCATTAATGGCAGGAATCAATAATGGCGGCGGAGAGTACAGAGAATACATCTGGCCCATAATGCTCATGTTCGCCATAGGTTTAATCATCACCTTTATCAATTTTTATAAAACGGTAGCGACGCGTAAAATTTCAGAAATTTACATCTCCAATTGGTTTATACTGGCTTCCTTAATTTGGACGATCGTCTTGGCTATTATTGGCTATTTGCCATTCTATCAGGATGGGTTGGGAGAAACGGTAATTCAAGGCTATTATATGCATCAGGGCGTAGGGATGTGGTTTATGACTTTTACCTTGGGCTTGGTGTATTATTACCTGCCTTCTGCCTTAAACAAGCCTATTTATTCCTACTCTTTGGGAGTCTTGGCATTTTGGACACAAATGTTGTTTTATACCATGATCGGAACGCACCACTTTGTGTTTAGTCCGCTGCCTTGGTGGTTGCAAACCATTGCCATTGTCTTTAGTGCAGGCATGGTGATTCCGGTTGTAGCAGGAACTACCAACTTTTTAATGACCATGAAAGGCAGTTGGAATCATATCTCTAAAAGTTATGTGCTCCCGTTCTTTTTGGTGGGGACCATCTTCTATTTTGTGGGGTCCATGCAAGGAAGTGTACAGGCGTTTCGGTTTACAAATTTCGTCTGGCATTTTACAGATTTTAATGTGGCCCACTCCCATATGACCATGTATGGCATTGTGGCTTTTTTCTTGTGGGCGTGTATCTATGCTATTTTGCCAAAATTAACCGGAAGAGAACCTTCGCAGGTATTGGTTGGTGGTCATTTTTGGCTTGCATTTATCGGGCTGTTTGCCTATATGATTTCGCTTATGGCAGGAGGTACGTATAAAGGCTTAAGCTGGATTGAAGGGAATGCCTTTATAGAATCCGTCATTTTGATGAAACCCTATTGGGTGTGGCGCGCTGTTGGCGGATCGTTGATGTTTATCTCTCATCTGATATTTGCCTATAATTTTTATTATATGGTGATAGGATATAAGAAGATAAAGTCGTCAGTACTAGCAAAACCAATAGAAGAAATAACTGTTTAATACATCTAAAACATGCTTAATTTTCATAAAGAACATAAAAATTTGGTCCTTGCGGCAGGGGGTGTATTTATAGCCTTAAGTATTCTTATTGCTATTGTGCCAGCATTCCAGATGCAAGGTACTGAACCCATACCGGACGAAAAACCGTTAACGGCAGAAGAACGCGAAGGTCTTCACGTCTATGTTTCAGAAAACTGTATGGCTTGCCACACCCAGCAAGTCCGCAATATTGAAATGGACAATATGTGGGGAAGCCGGCCGTCCATTCCTTCAGATTATTATTACAGTAAAAAACGTCTGGATGTGTGGCGACAATCGCCGTCTGTTTTAGGAAGCGAACGAACGGGACCAGACCTGACCGATATTGGGAACCGTCAACCTAGTGAAGATTGGCATTTGCTCCATTTGTACAACCCTAGAGCGGTTGTTTCAGCATCGGTTATGCCATCCTACCCGTGGTTATTTAGAGAAGTAGATAGCGCATTGCTGAAAAAGGATGATAAAGTAGTTGCTGTGCCAAAGGAATTATTCAATAAACCTGGCAAAAAGATTATAGCTTCCAATGATGCCCTGCGTTTGGTAGATTATTTAAAATATTTGAAACAGACGGAATTGCCGGGAGGTACTATCAATGATTTTATTCCTGCGCTTAAGAAAATTCAAGCCGAAAGGAATGAAGGTCAGCAAGCTGGCGGATTGGATGGTGCCAAATTGTTCTCACAAGTCTGTGCAGCGTGCCATCAGGAAACTGGTAAAGGCATTGTGGGTGCCTTTCCGTCTTTGGTTGGAAGCACCATTGTAACGGATGGGGATACTGAAAAACTGATTCGTGTCGTGCTTCAAGGCTATGATGCCCGTACAGATTACGGTGTGATGCCGCCATTTGGAGATCAACTTACCGATGAAGAAATTGCGGCCATACTCACCCACGAAAGGAGCAGTTGGGGTAATGATGCAGCCCCTGTTACTGCAGATGATGTAGCCAAAGTAAGACAATATGTAGAGATGGAACTAAATAAATAAGAGATGAAAAAAGGAGCTTTAATATTTGTGTTGTTGTTTTTCTTTGGACATTTTATGGCGGTTGCTTGTGATGTTTGTAAAAAAAATCAACCCAAAGGATTTGAAAACATCACGCACGGTGCGGGACCTTCAGGAGACTTCGATTATATTATTATTTGGGGAGCTGTAATTATTGTTGGATTTACACTTTTCTACAGTCTTAAATATCTGATACGGCCTAAAGAGGATAATCCTGATCATATAAAGAATATTGTAAGAAACGAAGGATTTTAAAATTATGGAAGACAATAGGATCGTAACAGTGTTTTTGGACGATGACACCAAGCCGTTTGCATCATTTGCACCTCCGGTTAAAATCGTGTTGGATACTACCAAAATACCCGACGGAAAGCACACCTTAAAAATCGTAGCAAAATCCTCCAATAATGTGGAAGGCATTCGGGAAATTCCTTTTATTGTGCGTAACGGACCAGAGATTTCAGTGGTAGGCTTAAAGGAAAACGAAACGGTAGATTCCCAGATTCCCATAACCATCAATGCATACGGTAGTGAAACCTCTGATTTTTTTGTAATCCGCGGATCTGAAACACCAAAAGCCATACCTGCATGGGTTTGGGCCTTATTGGTGATGGTGTTTGCTTTTGGTCTGTTTTATATTATTATGTATTGGGATCCTGAACTTTATAAATCATTCTTTTAAATATGGAACGTGATGTTCTTTGAGAACATTCTTGTTTGAAAATTTAAATCGGATAATTTTGTCCTAATTAGAATTGTTTGTATCTTTACGTTGGGGATGGAGGGAATAGAGAATAGAGAATAGAGAATAGAGAATAGAGAATAGAGAATAGAGAGAAGAGAGAATTTCGAATACTGAATACTGAATACTGAATACTGAATACTGAATATCGAATATCGAATACTGAATATCTAACATCGAATTCTAAATACTGAATTACATAGTACTTAATACTACATACTAAATTCTATAAAACAAAATACATGAAAACAGCATCATTAACCAACAACATTCAATACCATGAGACCAGACCAACCATTCAAGTGTTATTAGAAACAGATAACGGCAAGGAAATAAGAATCGCTTTCAAAAAAGATCAAGTGATGAAAGAGCATAAAACGCCATTTCCTATTGTTGTAGAGATTTTTGAAGGCAGTATTGATTTTGGAGTCAATGGCAATATCCATACCCTGAATATCGGAGATCTTGTGTCGCTGGAAGGTGGTGTACCGCATGATTTAACCGCCGTAGAAGATAGTATTGTTCGGTTGAGTTTGAATAAATCCGATAGCGCCAAACGTGTGGAAGATGTTGCAAAAAACTCCTAAACATAAATTCAAAACACTATAAATATTTAAAAATCACTAGTATGAAACGAACAGGACATGCCGTTTGGAACGGTTCACTCAAAGAAGGAGAGGGGAAGTTGACCACCCAAAGTAAGGTTTTAAACAATTCACAATACTGTTTCAATTCCCGTTTTGGAGAAGGTAAGAGCACCAATCCTGACGAATTGCTGGCTGCTGCACACGCAGGCTGTTTTGCAATGGCGCTAAGTCTTATTCTAGGTAAAGAAGGCTACATTCCGGACGAACTTGATGTGTATTCAGAAGTCACAATGGATGCCGATAAATTGGAGCTTACTGGCTCTCATTTAATTTTGAAGGCAAGCATCCCAAACATCACCGAAGCGAAGTTTATGGAATGTGCAACTGCTGCCAAAGACAATTGCCCTGTGAGTAAAGCGCTGAGCATGCCAATTACTTTGGACGCCTCACTTCAATAATTAAAACATTAAAACAAATCTATCATGAACAACGCAACAGAATTAGCCAAGAAAAAAGCAGATTTGGCTCCAAAACATATAGAAGCGTGGCGAAATTTTAGCAGAACCGTTTTTAAGGAAGGGGCTTTAGATGAAAAAACCAAACAACTTATTGCGGTGGCTGTAGCCCACGTTACCCAATGTCCGTATTGCATTAAATCCCACACACCACAAGCCATGCGTAAAGGTGCCAGTAAAGAGGAAATTATGGAGGCTATTTGGGTTGCTGCTGCGGGTAGGGCAAGTAGCGCCTACACCCACGCAGCTATTGCCGTAGATGCCATGGAAGGAAATACCGAAGAAGGTTTGTATCCAAAAGCCACCCCAGAGATGGCTAGGAAAAAAGCAGATTTGGCGCCCAAACAAGTGGAAGCTTGGCGAACATTCAGTAATTCCGTATTTAGAGCAGGCGCCCTTGATGAAAAAACAAAACAGCTTATTGCTTTGGGGGTTTCACATGTTACCCAATGTCCAAATTGTATAAAGGGACATACTAAAACGGCCAAACTAAAAGGAGCTAGTAATGAACAAATGATGGAGGCCATTTGGGTTGCATCTGAAATGCGCGCTGGTGCGGCCTATGCCCATGCCTCAATTGCGATGGAAGAAATGGAGAAACATTCCCATTAAAATCTGTTTTTATAGCTCCTGCAGATAAGATGTCAAAATAAAGAGAATGTGATAAAATAATAATGTAACAAGGTCATGAATCTTATTGAAAACATTGTGCAGTTTTTGCAGAAACCCAAAGAAGAAACTGAAGGGAAATCGCCAACGGGGACTTGTCCCGTATGTTGGGGCTATCAGCAATACGACACTAAAATACGCGAGTTATTCAAGGACAAACAAATAGACGTCAACAACCACAGGGGCAGTTATATGCGAATCCAAAAATTTATGAAAACGTATATTGATGGCATTCGGTTAAAACAAGGAGAAATCAAAGATTGCCCAACTTGCGGCAAACATTCAAGAGCGGATCAAAATCCAGGATCCGAATCTTAACAAATGCTTCCCAACTATGGAAGTCTCAATAAATTTAAAAAAAACACACCTTTTATTGCTCAGTTGCGAAGTCAATTCCCGTCCGCTTTTTGTGCTGGCAATTATGACAAAGTTATTTAAAAAGCGTGGTAACAAATAGGATTAAACGATAGGTTGAGTGGAAGACAAAATTTATCTTTACCTCTCCAATTACTCATGCTTTGTGGAACGATATTATGACTTGTATCGACCGAAAAATTATAAACTAAATGGAATACGCCCTATGATACCCGAAAGTTATGACTTTACCTATATTAATGAGTTTGGTGAAGCGTGCAAAGTAGAATTCAAAATCAATGACTATCATAGTCTAATGGAGTTGCTATTTGATAAATATATGGAAGATTGGGGCGACTGCAAGGGTCGGGCATGGTGTGGTACTTGCCATATTCAAATTCTTGAGGGCCATCTATCCCAGACCGTGGATAGAGATGAAAAATACACGCTTTCTAAAATCGAAGACACCAAAGAAAACAGTCGCTTGGCCTGTCAGATTCCAGTCAATGCTGAACTGCATAAGTTGGTTTTTAAAATTATGGAACGCACATAGGTATGAAATCCATTCTTTGAGGTCTATTATATTGGTTCAGGATAAAAGACCCACTCCTATAGTGTAAGCCAATTATAACAAAGTATAATCTAATGTAACCATGAAACAACGATTGAATTACCAAACGGTAGCTCCAGAAGCCTTAAAAGGAATGATGGAATTGGAGAAATATGTAGCTGGTTCAGGACTGGAACACAGTTTATACGAACTCGTCAAACTTCGTGCCTCGCAAATAAACGGCTGCGCTTACTGTATTGATATGCACAGCAAGGATGCGCGTAAAGCTGGTGAAACCGAGCAACGCTTGTACGCCCTTACGGCTTGGAAGGAAACCTCGTTTTACACGCAGCGGGAACGTGCCGCCTTAGCTTGGACTGAAGCCATGACGCTAATTTCAGAAAACGATATGCCAGATGCATTGTATCAACAGTTAACCGAGCATTTTAGTGAAAAGGAGCAGGTGGCATTGACCATGGCAATAGTGGCCATAAATGGTTGGAACCGATTGGCCATAGGTTTTCGGGTAGAGCCAGGCAGCTATAATCCGAGTAAAGCCGTATGATATTCAGAATAGCATAAGATGGATCTTGATATAAAAATAGCATGGGTAACTGGCGTAAGCAGTGACCTAGGTGCTGCCATTCCGGCAGGTTTGATTTGTAACGGAACAAAAGTTATAGGCTTGCGCGTAACACAAATGCACTGAATTCTCTACAAAAAGAATTACGAGATCAATTTATTCCGGTGTCCTTAGATATTTCAGGTTATACAGCGGTGAACATATGGATCGACGAAACGATTTGAGAAAACAAAATGCACGATTTGAAAATAGTAATTGATTGTCCTTAAAACATCGTAATGCAATAAATTGATTCATTGTAATAACAGGTATATCTCATCAAAAAATGTGATTTTGTTTAGCGTAAATCTGCGAGATCTGCGGGATAATTTTTCCATACGTTTAGGGTTGTTTCCCGCTGATTACGGAGGTTTTCGCAGATTTTTCGACGCATATCGCAACTAACAGAAACAGGATCAATAGTATGGAGTGCTGTGGAAAAACTGCATCAAAAAAAATATGTGATTTTGTTCAGCGTAAATCTGCAAGATCTGCGGGATAATTTTTCCATACGTTTAGGGTTGTTTCCCGCTGATTACGGAGGTTTTCGCAGATTTTTCGACGCATATGGCAACTAACGGAAACAGGATCAATAGTATGGAGTGCTGTGGAAAAAGGTCATCAAAAAAAAATATGCGTTTTTGATCAGAGCAACTCTGCGAGATCTGCGGGATAATTTTTCCTGACGCTTATGATTGTTTCCCGCTGATTACGCAGATGTTCGCAGATTTTTAGACGCGTATCGCAACTAACGGAAACACGATCAATAGTATGGAGTGCTGTGGAAAAAGGTCATCAAAAAAAAATATGCGTTTTTGATCAGAGCAACTCTGTGAAATCTGCGGGATAATTTTTCCTGACGCTTATGATTGTTTCCCGCTGATTACGGGGATGTTGGCAGACTTCTTTGCTAGTATTACAAATAGCGGAAACACATTAAATAGTATGGTGTGTTTTGGAAAAAAAAAGATGTTAGCGGCTTTATAATTTGCCACAAACATCTTTTTTAGTTTAACTCTGCTAATACCGTCTGCTCAGTAGGTTAAAACGATTCAAAAATCCTATCTGTTGGTTGGTTTCGGTGCCCATCTATCATAAGGGGTCATGTCGAAATTATTCACTTCGTCCATCGATAATCCTAGAGCTCTTGCCACACCTGTTCCATATTCGGGATCGGCTTTGTAGCAGTTTCTAATATGACGAATCTGAATAAATTGTTCTGCACCACCCACTTGGGCCGCCGTGTTGTTATATAAGGCCTCTTCTTTACCATCTGCTTTTATAATGCGGAACAAGTCGCCGGGCTGGGTGAAATAATCCTCATCATCATCCCTGAAATTGTGCGCATAGGCATCACCACTTAGTTCTAAAGGCGGTTCTTGCGCTTCAGGCTGTTCTTGCCATTCGCCATAGCTGTTTGGTTCATAATGTTTGGTCGCCCCATAATTACCGTCCACGCGCATCGCGCCATCTCTGTGGTAGGAATGGTATGGGCAGGTTGGTTTATTTACAGGAATTTGATAATGGTTAACGCCCAGTCTGTAACGTTGTGCATCGCCGTAAGAAAAGAGTCGTCCCTGTAGCATTTTATCTGGAGAGAACCCGATTCCTGGAACAATATTCGTCGGATTGAAAGCCGCTTGTTCTACATCTTGGAAATAGTTTTCTGGGTTTCTGTTCAATTCAAATTCGCCAACAGGAATAAGTGGAAAATCTTTTTTAGACCACACTTTTGTCAAATCGAACGGATGAAAACGGTAGGTTTTGGCTTGCGCTTCGCTCATTACCTGAATGAACATGTTCCATTTTGGGAAGTCGTTGGCTTCAATCGCATCAAACAGATCTCTTTGAGAAGATTCTCTGTCCATGCCTACAATGTCTTTAGCCTCTTCGTCCGTCAGGTTTTCAATACCTTGTTGCGTTACAAAATGGAACTTTACCCAATGTCGTTCATTATTTTGGTTGATCAAACTATAGGTGTGACTTCCGAATCCGTGCATATGTCGGTAGCCTCTAGGAATTCCTCGGTCACTCATAATGATAGTTACTTGGTGCAAGGCTTCCGGCAGCAGCGTCCAAAAGTCCCAGTTGTTGTTAGGGCTCCTTAAGTTGGTTTTAGGATCTCGTTTTACAGCGTGGTTTAAATCCGGGAACTTCATCGGGTCACGAAAGAAAAATACGGGCGTATTATTTCCTACCATATCCCAAATGCCTTCTTCGGTATAAAATTTTAGTGCAAATCCGCGAATATCGCGTTCAGCATCAGCAGCACCACGTTCACCGGCAACCGTAGAGAATCGGCTAAACATATCGGTTTGTTTGCCAACTTCACTAAAAATTTTCGCCTTGGTATAAGGGGTAATGTCATGCGTTACCGTAAAAGTTCCGAAAGCGCCAGAACCTTTGGCGTGCATGCGTCGCTCAGGAATTACTTCCCGATCAAAATTCGCCATTTTTTCCAGAAACCAAGCGTCCTGCATCAACATGGGGCCGCGTGGCCCTGCCGTTTGGACGTTCTGATTGTCCGGAACTGGTGCCCCAGTCTGTCTTGTGAGTTTTGATTTTTTATCCTCCATTTTATATTGATTTTAGATGATTAGTTAAAAGATTGAAGTTACAATATTTTCAATAGGAATAAAAGAACTTTTGGCAGATTTAAAATCTAGAAACACCCTAATTCGACCAGTTTTAGAAGACGGGAGTGCGCCATAAGATGATTTAAAATTTTGTTAAAAGAAACGCTATAATAGCGTTAAAAAATTGCAGAAACGCTGTAATTACGCTGATTATGATGGATAAAGAGTTGTAGTAATTTATTTAAAGCGTTAAGATTTTCTTAAATAATTCCTTTGAGAAGTTAAAAATAAATGTTAGTATTGCATTATGTATAACATAATGCTTTTATACATAGCTAACTTAATTCAATCTAATTCATCAAAATTATTTCGTATGAAAAAAAGAAATTCCAATATCATTTATATGATATTTATTTTACTTTTCGCTTTGCCTGCCCTAAGTTTCGGCCAGGAAAAGACAATCACAGGAACTATAATATCGTCCACGGATAAGATCCCGCTTACTGGGGCTACCGTTATTGTAAAAGGCACAAGTACAGGAGCCGTTACAGATTTTGACGGTAATTATACCATAACAGCTAATTCAGGAGATGTCCTAGTATTTAGTTTTGTAGGTTTTCAAAATAAAGAAGTTACTGTTGCAACCCAGACCGTTATTAATGTGTCTTTAGCGGAAGATACTGCAATGTTGGATGAAATCGTTATTACAGGATATGGGAAACAGAGTCGTGCAACTTTAACGACGTCCATATCTAAATTAGATACGCAAATTTTAGAAACATCGTCAAGATCAAATGCTGCAACTGCTTTGCAGGGCACGATTGCGGGCTTGAGGGTAACTAATAATACAGGGCAGCCAGGGTCTACACCTTCTATAGTTCTGCGTGGTGGAACAACATTTGGTGGCGGTGGATCACCTTTGATTTTAATTGATGGGGTTCCAGGCTCATTTTATGCCTTAAATGCAGATGATATTGAATCAATTGAAGTTTTAAAGGATGCGGCAGCTACTGCAATTTATGGAGCAAGATCGGCAAATGGTGTTATTTTGGTCACAACTAAAACAGGAAAAGTAGGAAGGTCTTCTATCAACTATAAATATAAATATAGTATGAATAATAGAAGGGATGATCAAGAGTTCTTAGGGGCGGCAGACTTTATAAAGTATAACAGGCAAGCCGTTGCCTACTACAATGAAGTGACTGGCAGAACCAACTTTGATTCCGGATTCTTGAATAATGGACGGACAGCATTTTCTACCGGTAACAATACGACAGATTCAGCCTTTACTACTCAATTTCTTACAGATGAAAATCGATATCTCTTGGGACAACCAGGATGGAAAACGGTAGAAGATCCATTAAATCCTGGTAAACAAATTTTATATTTAGATAATGATGTAAGTGATAATATTTATCAGCAGAGCGAGATTAAAGATCATTATCTATCCTTTGATGGTGGTAACGAGAAGGGTACCTATTATTTAGGATTAGGATTTTTAGATAACGATGGATTGATCTTAGGGTCAGGATTTAAAAGATATTCTGGTAAATTCAGTGGGTCTTATAAAATAAAAGAGAATTTAAGGGTCAACTCAAATATTCTATACGCGCATTCTAATTTGAGTAGAAGTCCTTTAGGCAGTGATGATACAGTGTTTAGAAGATTTGCCGGACAAGCACCCACTTCAAGAACTTATGACACTAATCCTGATGGAACTATGTCAACAATTTTAAGTCCTGGAACTAATACTGGGTTTGGTAATCCATTATATTATCAAGATAAATTTGTCAGAAAAAATTTAGAACAACGTTTAACTGCTTCTGTAGGTGTGGATTGGGATATTTTAAAAAGTCTAACAGCATCGGTGCAGGGCAGTCATTTTACAATCAATAATCATAATGAGTTTTTCGCTAAAGCTTTTCGTCAAGGGAGTACTTCAGCTACGTTAAATACATCCCGTGATGCATCCACAAGTTTAACAAGAACTTTAAGAAATCAGGTAACAGCTACTTTGGCTTACACTAAGAAAATTGGAAATCATAATTTTAATGCCTTATTGGGAACAGAATATTTTAAAGAAAACGTATTTAGTTCTTATGCTGCAACGAAAGGGTCTCCAACAGATTTAATTTTCACCCTTAACGCAGGAGCTGAACCTACAGGAGCCTCAAGTTATGAAACTGAATATGCACTAGTTTCCACATTTGGTAGATTACTGTATGATTTTGATAGTAAGTATTTATTTTCCGCAACGTTTAGACGTGACGGTTCATCACAATTGGGGAATGAAAAGTTTGATTTTTTTCCAAGTGTTTCTCTGGGGTGGAATGCGCACAATGAGGAATTTATCCAAAACTCATTTATTGGTGGCTTTGTATCTAGGCTTAAGCCAAGGGTAAGTTATGGTTCTAATGGTAATCTTCAAGTGATTTCTGATCGAGGTAATTTCCTTGTTTTTGGTTCTTATGGCTCACAAGGAACATACAATGGCCAAACTGGTTACGGAAATACTGGTCTCCCAACCTTAGATCTCGTTTGGGAAAAATCAACAACATTTAATGTTGGATTGGACCTCTCATTTTTTGATAATAGAATTAATTTTATTGCAGATGTGTATTCAAGAGATGTGAAAGATAAATTAGCAGATTTAACATTGCCTTATTACACAGGGTTTGGAAGTATATTGACTAATAACGGAACACTTAGGAATAAAGGCTTTGAATTAGAAATGAATGCTGATATTATTAGAAACGATAATTTAACTTGGAATATTGGGGCTACTGTAACAACCAATAAAAATTATGTCATTAAGTTGCCTGAAAATGATAACCCTTTAAACCGACAAGGAGGGACAGAGATTTTTAATCCAGCAACTGGCCAGAACGAGTGGGTAGGTGGTTTGCAAGAAGGTCAACGTGTAGGGAATGATCTTATTGTTACTTATGAACAAGACTATATTTACGCAGATCAAGCAGCAGTCGATGCCCATGCTACTAGGGTAGATGAATTATTGAATGACCCTACAAAACGTTTTCCTGGAGATGTGGCGTGGGTGGATCAAAATGGAGATAATATAATCAATAGTTTAGATAGAAAAGTTATTGGTAGAGCAACCCCTAATTTTGTAGGAGGTTTAACCACTAGCTTAACCTATAAAAACTTTAATTTATTTGTCAAAACAGATTTTGCGACAGGTCACATGATCAATAATCATATCAGAGCTAAAGGGTATGCACAAACACAAGGGAATTTAAATCAACCTATTGAAGTATTGAATTCTTGGACACCAACAAATACCAATACAGATCTACCACGTTTTGTGTTTGTAGATGCTCAAGCAAATATACTGAGAGGTGCCACGGGTTCCACTCGGTTTTGGGAAAAAGGCGACTACTTGGCTTTAAGGGAGGTAACCTTAAGTTATAACATCCCAGCAACATACTTTAATGATGTCATAAATAACCTGAGTGTTTATATTACAGGTTCCAATTTACATTATTTTAAGTCCTATAGTGGTGATTCACCAGAAGAAGGGGGGGTGCAACTCGGTGAGTTTCCAATGCCAAGAACAATAACTATAGGGTTAAACGTATCATTTTAAAACTTTTACACAATGAAAAAATATATATACATATTTATAGCGGTAATTACTTTGAGTGCTTGTGAAAGCGAACTTGAAATAAAAAGCCCTAGCGAATTAACAGCTGCTGGTTTCTGGGATACTGAGGAAGGCGCAAAAGCAGCTCATACTGGTTTGTATGGCACGTATCGGTTTAGTAACTATACATTCTGGTTGTTAGGTGAAATAAGAAGCGATGTTTGGGGAGGTGATACTTTTGAGTCAGCAAGTGCGCTTGATCTTATAAGATCTAACTTTACGGTTACAACAGCACCTTTTGGTGGATGGGCGGGGCTGTATTCTAATATGCATAAGCTCAATGATTTTATCAAAAATGTACCTAACGTGCCTTTTACCAAAGAAGAAGAGAAAAATCACTTAATGGGACAGGCGTATGGTTTGAGAGCTTTTTATTATTACACTCTTTTGAAAACATGGGGTGGTGTTCCAATTGTTTTAGAACCATTGAGCACTGTAGATCCTGCAGGATTGAGTAGAGCAAGATCGTCTCAAAGTGAGGTAATGGCCCAAATAAAAATGGATATCACGGCTTCTTTAAGTGCATTTGGGTCAGATAACAGTTTTTGGGAGGGTAGCAATGTCTATTGGTCCAAAGCGGCTTCCTTGACCTTGAAAGGAGATGTGTATATCTGGTCTGGAAATTTAATGGGTGGCGGGAATGCCGATTTTTCGGAAGCTAAGACAGCACTTGAGCAAATTTCATCTTTAGGGGTGAGCTTAGAGCCAAGTTACGCTAGTTTATGGGGCATAGATAATGAAGATAATAGTGAATTTATATTTTCAGTGCAATATAAAGAGAATGAGTTTTCCAACTTTTATAATAGCTTTACGGGAAGATCAACAGAAATTAATCCTGCGTTTGATGATAGTGGCGCATCTATGAATGGTTTCATCATTAATGGCGCTAATAGGTTTGGGCCATCAGAAAAAACATTATTAACGCTTGACGATAATGAAGATACACGTAAAGCAGTTAACTTTATATACTTATATGCAAATGATAATGAAGGTGCCGGATATCCTAACTATAATGCCGCTAATTACTTTGGAGCGGTATTTAAGAAGTTTCTAGGTGTTGAAGATGGGACTGGTGGAAGGATTTTCGAAAATGATGTACCTCTATACAGATATGCTGACGTTGTATTAATGTTAGCAGAAGCTAAGAATTTATTAGGTGAAGATCCTTCTGCCGAAATTAATCAAATTCGTGAAAGAGCTTACGGTGCAGATTATGACCCTGCAGTACATGGGTATGTCAATAGCTCGCCAACAGCTAATGCCAACGCCATTTTAAATGAGCGTTATAAAGAGTTTATTGGTGAAGGTAAAAGATGGTGGGATTTAAGACGCGCTGGAAACAGTTTTGTTATAGATAACATCAGTTTTTTAAACCCTGGAGATGAGTATAAATTAATATTACCAATCACTAATGATATGATTGGAAGAAACCCATTGTTGGAACAAACACCTGGGTATACAAATTAGTTAGTGATTTTTTTGAGTTAGTCTGAAAAGGGAGTTATGTTTAAAAGCTTAGCTCTCTTTTTCTTAGTGAAACCCAAAACATAAAAGCGAAGCGCATTATGTTTTGTTGGATGTCCCGATAGCTACGGGATAATCCCGCTTTTTGGCGGGATTTTAGTTGAACTTGCCATAAAGCATTTATTAATTTAGCAAACGTAAAAATAACCCAAAGAGATTGATTAAAAATAATGAAGATAAAAAATTTAATAGCAGCAACATACGCTCCCATGCACCAAGATGGTTCATTAAATACTAGTATTATTGGGGAGTATAGTAAGTTCTTAGTAAGAAATAAAATCTCTGGAGTGTTCATGAACGGCTCTACGGGAGATTTCACGTCCTTATCTAGCGACGAAAGAAAGGAAATAACAACCGCATGGTCAGAAAATAAATCCTCAGATTTATATCTAATAGACCACGTTGGTGATTCAAGTTTAAAAGTTGCCAAAGACTTAGCAACGCATGCAGCTGATAAAGTAGATGCCATTGCCGTTTTAGCACCATTTTATTTTAGGTTGAACACTATTGAAAAGTTGGTGCAGTATTGTAAAGAGGTTGCGGCATGCGCACCTAATTTACCGTTTTATTATTACCACATTCCTGTATTGAGCGGTGCCAATTTAAATATGCTCGACTTTTTAAAAGCAGCATCTAAAGAAATTCCCAATTTAGAAGGCATCAAGTTTACTAATAACAACCTGATTGACTATTTGCACTGCAAAAACTTTGAAGGTGGCAAATACAATATCCTTTTTGGTTTTGATGAAATTTTCCTGTCAAGTTTACCGCTTGGCGCTGATGGATGGGTAGGCAGTACTTACAACCACTTGGCTCCGGTATATTACAAGATCAAAACATTATTTGAGGAAGGCAAAATGGCGGAAGCTGCTGCCTTGCAAACAAAAGCCATAAGATTTGTTGAAATTTTGGATGGTTACGGTGGGTTCAACGGCGTCGCTAAAGGCTTTATGAAAACCTTTGGTATTGATTGTGGACCGAGTAGATTTCCGCATACCACACTTTCTGATGCTGTTTATACTGATATTAAAACAGAATTGGAGAGTATTGGATTATTAGAGCTTTTAAGCAAATAATCTCTATTTGTAATTTTAAAATGATTTTGCCTGCTGAAATTTTATCTCTAAAGGATTGACTTATGAATTTTTATAAACCATTAAAAACTTATATCTATGAGCAGCAATTTGATTAGTAAGTATGTTTTAGTTTTATGCTTGGTCTTTTTTTTAGAAGTTAAAGCTTCAGAGAGTCCTTTAGACTCCATCCGTAAAACAATTGTTTTCAATGCGGGAGATGATGGAATTGACTCTTATCGCATTCCTACGCTTACCACTAGCAAGAAAGGAACCTTACTTCTTTTTACAGAAGCTCGTAAAGTGAGCTCTACTGATAAGACGCCCACAGATATAGCTTTAAAAAGAAGTGAAGATGACGGAAAAAGTTGGTCCAAAATTCAAATCTTAACCAACAGTGGCGAAAACGCCTTCATGGATCCAGTTGCTTTAGTAGATAAAGTTACTGGAAGAATATTTCTTTTTACAACCTTATGGCCTTCAGAGGATCATAGCAAGTTGAAAAATACCGCATGGGTCATTATATCTGACAATGATGGTATAAGTTGGAGTAAGCCTCGTGAAATCACCAAAGAAATCGTTGCGCCTAATCATTATATCGGCGGATTTGGTCCAGGTGCAGGCCTTCAAATGCAAGGGAGTCGGTTTAAAGATAGGCTGATAGTGCCAACTAGGCAAACTGATGGTAAAATCTCCAAAAACAGAACAGTATATAGCGACGATCATGGTGAGACTTGGGAAATTGGAACTAGCGCTCCTGATGGTGGAGAGTACCAAATTTCAGAATCTCCATATAATGTTTTAAGATATAATCTCAGAGCAGGTAAAGGTAAGCGCACGGTGGCCACAAGCCGAGATGGAGGGATGACATGGAGTAATAGTCATATTGATTTCCGCTTGCAATCATCAGTTGATTATGGTGGCTGTCAGGGTAGTATGTTAGGAATTGATACTATGCTGTTTTATGTTGGGCCTGCTGGGGGATTAGGTGATGCTAATCATGAAGATCGTCAGAACCTGTTTATTTATCGTAGTTTAAATGGCGGTGAGACTTGGGCAAATGATTATTTGTTGCATGATAAATCAGCAGGCTATAGTTGCATCACACAATTGTCAGATGGGCGTCTTGCCATTGTCTTTGAGGCATCAGATAGTAATGGGTTTCCAAAAATGACTCCCGGCAACCGTCCCCCTGGGTGGATGCGTTTAGATGTTATTATTCTTCCTAAGGAAATAGTTAATAAAGACACTTGGTTCAATCATTTGTAAAACTCCATTCTTTCTTGTAAAAACCCCGACTCCTTTTAAAATTGTACGATGGAAACTTATATATTTAGGTCTGGCTTCCGCTAATCTCGTTTAGGTTGGGTCACACAAAAAGAAATTGAACATCGATAAAAAAATGAATTGCTTAACTATAGACCACAATGACCCAATTAGAATTATTGATTTAAAAATCACTTGATAAAATTGCAGACCTGAGGTGTCAAAAAAGAATAATTAATATGAAATATACCAAAGTTTGAATCAACATTTTGAACTTGGTTTCTTAATCTTTAAACATGTTATAATGATTGTAGACAAAATTGAAAATGCACAGCTCTATCAAGGCCTTCACCCAGGAATTGATAAAGCTTTAGAGTATATTAAAAACACCAATTTTTCTGATTTACCTTTCGGAAAGCACGAGATTGAAGGCGACGCTGTGTTTGTCATTTTAAAGGAATACGAAACAAAGCAAATAGACGGAAACCTGTTAGAGTCTCATCTTAAATACATTGATGTTCAATATATTATTGAAGGAGTGGAACAAATGGGCGTCACTATGCGTACGGATCAATTGCCAAAAAAAGCATACGATGCCGACGACGATTATATGCTGTTCGATGAATCGTATGACATCATAACCGTTAAGGAAGGTATGTTTGCTATCTTTTTTCCTGACGATATCCACATGCCAGACATGACTACAGGCTCACCATCACATGTGAAAAAAGCTGTCTTTAAAGTTAAAATTCAGAATTCTTAAGGACTCTTTCAAAATGTGGTTCTAAATGCAAGGCCAAGCCCTTTCTGAACTTCTTGATATCATTAGCCTGTAAATAATTTAAAAGATCGCGATGGGTCACAAACTTTTTGGAATATTTATAAGTTTTAGCATCTAATAATTTATAGTCATGGACATATTTAAACACTGGCAATAAAATATGTTGCACGCGTTTTAAGGTTCTGTTTCCAGACATTTCGTATAATTTTCCATGAAATGCCACTTCATTCTGTAAGCTAAACACATGGGCTTCCGGTTGGTTTTTTTCCATCCGTTCTACAATTTCTGTAAGTTCCACCAAATCGGCATCAGTTTTTCGGGCAAAAACCAAATCAACCATACCCATTTCTAAAATGAGTCGAAGTTCAAAGATGTCTTTCAAGGCGCGATCGCCTAATAAATTGGTTTCTATAACCTTTTCAAAATTCTTGATGATATCTGGCTGAGAAAGAACCATGCCCTTGTGCTTTTTTGAATCGATAATGCCAATGGTGCGGAGCCTTGTTAAAGCCTCTCTAATTACCGTTCTACTCACACCAAGCGTTTCTGCAAACTCCATTTCTTTAGGAATCGCATCGCCAACTTTAAGATTATTATTTTTGATATATTCTGTAATGCTTATTTCTACCTTATCTACTAGCGTTAAATTAGTTAGGGGTTTTAGAGCAATGCGATCTTTCATAAGAATTTATTTTGAGCAAATGTAAATTATAAATCTAAATTCGCTAAGTTTGTATTATGTATTACATATGATACAAATATAATAATTTTTTGACTTGTAAGTAGGACTTTTAATTTTCAACAATTATAATGCAATGAATTACACTTCACTTTATAAAAATACACTTTTAAACGATATTATCCCGTTTTGGGAAACTTACTCTATAGATGCTGAACACGGGGGCTATTTTACATGTTTGGATAAGACAGGTAAAGTTTATGATACCGACAAGTTTATGTGGCTTCAAGGGCGCCAGGCGTGGACGTTCTCCATGCTTTATAACACCGTCGAAAAAAATGAGAATTGGTTGAAGTTGGCTAAACACGGTATCGATTTTATCATCAAACACGGCATGGACAAACACGGAAATTTTTATTTCTCAACCACCAGAGAAGGAAACCCCTTAGTGCAACCCTATAATATATTTTCAGACTGTTTCGCCGCCATGGCATTTAGTCAATACGCCATGGCGTCTGGGGATGAAGAGATCAAGAAGCTCGTTAAACAAACCTATCTTAACATTCTTAAAAAGAAAGACAATCCTAAAGGGAGTTATGAGAAATCAACAGGGGAACGCCCGTTGAAAAGTTTTTCACTACCCATGATCTTGTCAAACTTAGTGTTGGAATTGGAAGGGGTTTTGGATGAAGAAGAAGTGAATAAAACCATCGATTTCAGTATCAATGAAGTTATGAATGTCTTTTTGGATAATGAATCTGGTTTGGTGTACGAATTTGTCCGTCCTGATGGCACCCATGAAGACAGTTATAATGGCCGTCTTTTAAATCCTGGGCACGGCATCGAAGCCATGTGGTTTATGATCGATATTGGTGTTAGAAGAAACAATACTGAACTTATCGATAAAGCCGCAGATACTATTTTGCGTATCTTAGATTACAGTTGGGATAAAGAGGACGGCGGTATTTTTTATTTTATGGACGTGCTAGGAAAGCCGCCACAACAATTGGAATGGGATCAGAAGCTATGGTGGGTACATTTGGAAGCTTTAGTTGCACTAGCCAAGGCTTATGAGCAGACCGGTAGAAAGGAATTAATGGCATGGTATGAAAAGGTGCACGATTATGCCTGGGGTCATTTTTCAGATCCTGAAAATGGCGAATGGTATGGGTACCTCAACCGTCAAGGCGAGGTGCTTTTAGATCTGAAAGGCGGCAAATGGAAAGGTTGTTTCCACGTGCCTAGAGCCATGTGCCAATGTTGGAAATCATTCGAAAAAATAGAACATAAAAAAGTAACATCATGACGAAGACTATACGACCTTATGTGTTGGCAGAAACCAATTGGAAGTCTGTTAAAGACACCAATTATACCGTGGCCATTTTGCCGTGGGGCGCTACGGAAGCCCACAATTACCATTTGCCGTATGCTACCGATACTATTCAAGCGAAATATGTAGCTATTGCTGCTGCGGAACAAGCATGGGCTAAAGAGGCGAAGGTCATCGTGTTGCCAACCATCCCTTTTGGAGTGAATACAGGTCAAATGGACATTTCATTGTGTATGAATATGAATCCCAGCACACAATATGCCGTCTTGAGGGATGTGGTTGAGGTGTTGGATGGCCAAAACATTCAAAAACTAGTGATTGTCAATGGGCATGGCGGTAATAATTTTAAGCAGATGATTCGCGAATTGAGCTTAGAATTTCCCAACGTATTTGTGTGTGCCCTCAATTGGTTTCAGGCAGCCAATGCTAAAGACTATTTTGATGAACCTGGAGATCATGCTGGTGAGCTGGAAACTTCGGCAGTGCTGCACATTATGCCACATTTGGTATTGCCACTGGAACACGCTGGAAACGGAAGTGCCAAACAATTTAAAATTAAAGGCCTAAAAGAAGGTTGGGTAAGTTCCCAACGCCAATGGACACAAGTCACTGAAGATACCGGTGTGGGCAATCCGACAAAAGCGACTGCAGAAAAAGGCAAAACTTTTTTAGACGCCGTAGTAAAAAACATCACTGAATTTTTCGAAGAATTACATCATGCGAATGTTCATAATATGTACGAATAAAT
Organism: Gelidibacter salicanalis; assembly: GCF_016469035.1. Taxonomy (GTDB): domain Bacteria; phylum Bacteroidota; class Bacteroidia; order Flavobacteriales; family Flavobacteriaceae; genus Gelidibacter; species Gelidibacter salicanalis_A. The sequence goes on from NZ_JAEHJZ010000005.1 coordinate 25,947, forward strand.
GATAAAGGCTGTCAAAATAGATCGGGACTGATTCGAGATCTTCAAAATGAATTTATTCATATGAAAAAACAGTATGAGACTAATTGGGCAAATCTATTTTAAACTCAGATTGTCCATCATTAAAGTTACAATCAAGTCTTTGTTCTCTTATCTAACAGCGAAGCGCCTGCCTGCCGGCGAGGCAGGGTCTTAATTCTATATTAAATAAGAAAACAATAAAATAATACATTTTTAACCATGAGAAAACTAATTGCATTACTGATTCCAGTATTCCTTTTTAATTGCGGGGTCAAAACCCAAAATACGAGCACTACTGATGGAGCGCCCGTCTTTCAAGATTTGTTCAACACTTCAATGACTGAAGGCGTGGAATGTTACCGTATCCCGGCTATTATTACCGCTCCAAATGGCGATGTCATTGCTGCTATTGATGAGCGTGTACCGGGCTGTGGCGATTTGAAATGGAGTAAAGATATTAATATTATTGTCAGACGTAGTGCTGATAATGGAAAAACATGGTCAGACATTGAAACGGCTGTAGATTTTCCTTTCGGACAATCGGCGTCAGATCCGTCATTGATTGTAGACCATGTGACCAATGATATTTTTATGTTTTATAATTACATGAATTTAGATACTGAAAAAGACATCTATTACCTACATTATGTAAAAAGTTCTGACGATGGTAAAACTTGGAGTGAACCCGTAGATATTACCTCTCAAATAGCCAAACCAGAATGGCACGAAGATTTTAAATTCATCACTTCTGGTAGAGGTATTCAAACCCGCTCTGGTAAATTACTACATACCATGGTGAATTTAAACAGTGGCTTGCATTTATTTGGTAGTGATGACCATGGTAAAACGTGGTATTTTATAGACACACCAATTCAACCTGCCGACGAATCTAAGGTCATTGAGCTTGTTGATGGCACCTTAATGATCAACGCTCGTGTTAATGGTGAAGGCTTACGTTATGTGCACACGTCTAAAGACGAAGGCAAATCATGGACTACCGTTCCTGCGCCTGAGTTGGTTGATCCGGGTTGTAATGCCAGCATCATTCGTTATACAGCAATTGAAGATGGGTATAAAAAGAATAGATTGCTTTTTTCTAATGCGAAGTCTGAAAAAGGCCGTGTAAATATGACCGTTCGTGTAAGTTATGACGAAGGTAAAACGTGGACTGAGGGCAAAACAATTTACGAAGGTCCTTCTGCCTATTCAGATATGACCATTCTTGAAAATGGCGATATCGGATTGTTTTTTGAGCAAGACGGCTATACCAAGAACCCATTTGTGAGTTTTTCACTAAATTGGTTGACTGATGGTAAGGATACCTATCAAAAACCTAAGAAAAAATAATCTTAGTTCTTACAGCGCTGAAAATTAATGAATCCACTAAGTAGTCGGTTACGAATGCTCAAAGCGTTCCTTTGGATTTTTTTATTCCTCGGAATAGGAGAGTTGATCAGCTACGTTACTGATGTTCCAATTCCTGGGAATATCTTGGGGATGATTTTAATTTTCAGCGCTTTAAAATTAAAGCTGATCCATCTCAAAGACGTAAAACCTGCTTCAGACCAGTTATTGAAGTATATGGTGTTGTTTTATGTGCCTTACGGTGTGGGACTCATGTCTTATTTTGATTTTATAAGCTCGTATTGGATGGTTCTTTCTGTTATTGCAGTTGTTACAACGCTGCTCACCCTTTACATTACAGCGCTCGTACAACAAAAACTGGAAAAACATGATTGACTTCTATCAGCTTCCCATTTTTGGTATCCTCCTAACTGTTGTCGTTTTTTTTGCTGCGCGAGCTTTACGGAACAACATAAAATTCGTTCTATTTAATCCTGTCTTAATAGCCATAACACTCATTATTTTGTTTTTGGTGGTTTTTGATATCCGTTTTGAGGACTATAACAAAGGCGGTAAATATTTGAGTTTTTTTCTAGGACCGGCAATTGTAGCGCTTGGTGTCCTCTTTTATGAAAAGTACCAGTTGATCAGGCACAACATATATCCCTTTTTACTGGCCGTAGGTTGTGGCGGTTTGATCAGTATTGCTTCGGTCTCCTTGATTTCAATTGTGATGAACGCGCCGGATGTCATAATTAGATCACTAGTGTCCATGTCGGTCACCACGCCAATCGCGATTGAAATCACCAAAATCACTGAAGGTATTCCGTCCTTAACGGCAGGCGTTGTGATTGCGGTAGGAGTTTTTGGAAATGCCTTTGGATCGGGGTTTTTGAAATTAGTGGGCATCCAGAGCCAGACTGCTGTAGGAACGGCACTCGGAACGGCAGCACATGGTATCGGTACAGCGCGCGCCATTGAGATTGGACCCTTACCTGGTGCTTATAGCGGATTGGCCATGTGTGTTAATGGGATTCTGACCACACTTATTTCGCCATATGTTGTACTTTGGATTGTAGGATCTATTTAAAAAATTCAAGATGAAAAATTCCTCAAATAACTGCCGGATAATTTTAATGACTTTGATGTTGTGTTTTTCTTTATTATTAAATTCCCAAACTATAAAAGTTGCCTGTGTGGGCGATAGTGTGACCTATGGCGCGGGGATTGAGGATCGTGAAGAAAACGCCTATCCGCAACAACTGCAAGAGCGTTTAGGCGCAAATTACGAAGTTGGCAATTTTGGGTTTTCAGGGGCAACCCTACTTAAAAATGGTCATAAGCCGTATTGGAAGACAGCCGAATTTAAGCAATCACAAGATTTTGCGCCTAACATTGTCATCATTCATTTAGGACTGAATGATCAAGGCAATAATAATTGGCCAGATCACCACGCCGAATTTGAACAGGATTATTTGGAGATGATTGCGCTCTATAAAAATCTGCCATCGAAGCCTGAAGTTTTGATTTGCAAAATGACGCCAACCTTTTCTGGGCACCATTGGTTTGAAGAAGGCATGCGCGAAAGTTTTAAGGAAATCCAGACGACAATAAAAGGCATTGCCGAAAAAGCAGAAGTTCAAGTCGTCGATTTGCACGAACCGCTCTACCGTTTTCCTGAATATTTCCCTGATAATTTGCATCCAACTAAGGAAGGTGCGGCAATAATTGCCCAAAAAGTGTTTAGTGCCATTACTGGCAATTATGGGGGATTAAAACTCCCTGTGATCTATGGTGAAAACATGGTATTGCAACGTAATGAACCCATGAGTTTTAATGGTACAGCCAATACGGATGAAACTATTACTGTTCGATTTAACAACGTCACGAAAACAACAAAAGCTGATGTGCATGGCAAATGGCAGGTCAATTTTCCTCCAATGCCAGCAGGCGGCCCTTTTGCCTTAAAATTTGCAACGGCTAAAACATCTGTTGAAATTAAATCGGTTAATATAGGAGAAGTGTGGTTGGCTTCTGGGCAGTCTAATATGGATTTTAAAGTCCGTGATATGGACAATGCGGCGACCGTTTTAAAAGACTCCCTTAATCCGCAAGTGTTCTTATTCTCCATGGACGGAAAAGTGTTGTCTGAGAAACCTTATACGGAAGCCGAGCTTAAAGATTGCAATGCCAATGCGTATTTTAAGAACTCAGGATGGACCGCGTCTACAACCAAAAACCTCGACAATTTTTCGGCAGTAGCCTATGCATTCGCCTATAGACTTCAAAAGAAATTGGGGATTCCTGTCGGGATTATTTGCAATGCTGTGGGTGGGGCGCCCATTCAAAGTTGGATCAGTAGGGAGGCAATGGAACAACATCCTGAAACTGTGAATCTGTTAAATGATACCCATTTACATCCAAAAGTAGATACTTGGGTTGCGGAGCGGGCAGCCTTAAATATGAAAGGTGATTCTAAGAGTGGGATTAGGGCCAGACATCCCTATCACCCAACAATGCTCTTTGATGCAGGCATTATGCCCATCAGAGACTACAGGATCAAAGGTGTAATTTGGTATCAAGGCGAATCGAATACCGAGCATGTCAAGTTACATTCAAAACTATTAAAACTGTTGGTAGACGATTGGCGTAACCATTTCAAAACACCAGAGTTGACATTTTATTACGTGCAGTTGAGCAGTATCAATAGGCCAAATTGGGGTCTATTTAGAGATTCCCAACGCCGATTATTGGAAATTCCTAACACAGGCATGGCGGTCAGTTTGGACGTGGGCCATGCATCCGATGTGCATCCAAAACAGAAATGGGTTGTAGGAGAGCGCCTTTCGAGAATTGCACTTCATAACACTTATGATGTCGAAATTCCTTTCTCTGGACCACTTTTAGATTATATAAATGTCAATAAGAATAGGTTGGAAATCCATTTTAAACACGGACAAGGCCTGAAAACTCTGGAAAACACTTGTGTAAATGATATTTATATTGCCGGACCGGACAAAAAATTTGTTCCCGCACAGACCAAAATAGTGAATGACATTTTGCAAGCATGGTCTCCGGAAATTGAAAATCCTCGATTTGTAAACTATGGGTATACCTCCTTTTCGGAAGGGAATTTAGTCAATAGTGCGGGATTGCCAGCATCCACATTTTCAAATAGTACTAATTAAATAAAAAATGAAAACACTACCAATTTTTATGAGAATACCTAAAGTTGCAATTGTCGTTATAGCCATAAGCCTGTCCATGTTTTCCAGCATGTTTGCTGATGCTACTCAAAACCGTGTTTTAGAGAAGAAATATCCAATCATCCCAACGCCTCAAGATATCCAATACGGGAAAAGTGAAGTGACCTTTAAAGCGTTTCAAATCGTAAAAACTGATTTTATAAATGAGTCCAATCAATTAAAATCGTTTTTTAAAAACAATGGTGTTTCAGAAGCGCCAGACGGGTTAAAAATTCACATGATCCAGGAGCATATTCCGGTTCATAATGCTGAAGAAGCCTATAAAATACAAATCGATTCTGAAATTAAAATCTGGGCCAGCACTGAAAAAGGTGCGTATTATGCTCTAAAAACCCTTCAACAAGTGTTCAGACAGCAAGGCGATTTTGGTGTCAGCCCACAACTGCAACTCACCGATTGGCCTGCGTTTAAAGTCAGAGGGTTTATGCACGATACGGGTAGAAATTTTCAATCGGTTGCCCAATTAAAGGAGCAGTTGGAAGTCTTGTCCCAATACAAATACAATGTTTTCCATTGGCATTTAACGGACGATCCAGGATGGCGACTTGAGAGTAAGTTGTATCCGCAGTTACAAAACGAAGACGCCACTTCTCGAGGGAAAGGGAAGTTTTACACCCAAGACGATTTTAAAGAAATCTTAGCCTTTTGTAAAGCACGGCATATTACCGTAATACCGGAATTTGATATTCCAGGGCATTCGCGTGCTTTTAGAAATGCGATGGGTTTTGAAAACATGAAAGATGAACGTGCACTTCCAACTTTACTAGACTTATTTGATGAATTGATGGACTTGGCAAGCGCTGAGGAGATGCCTTATATTCACATTGGTACGGATGAAGTGAGAAACAAAGAAGAATATGTTCCAGACGGGTTTGTCAAAACCATCATGGACCGTGTGAAATCTAAAAATAGGGAACTCATTGTTTGGAAGGAAGGCATTGAAATTGAAGAAGATTCCACTTCCATCAATCAGCTATGGGCGCAGCATACGCCACGTAAAGGGCATCGTTTTATAGATTCGCGCGCCAATTACATCAATCATTTGGATCCTTTTGCGGGAATGTCGCGATTGTTTTTCCAACAGCCTGCACGTCAACCACAAGGCGATTCTTTAGCCTTGGGCGGCATTTTAGCAGCATGGCCAGACAATAATGTGGCTAAGGAGCGCGACATTTTAATTCAAAACCCAATCTACCCATCCATGGTTTTTTATGCCGATGCGATATGGAAAGGACGCGCGGAAAATAAGCTGGAGTATTGGGCGAAATTTCCACCAGTCGGTTCAAAGGAATTGGAGGAATTCAAAGCGTTTGAAGACAAAGTCATTGCCCACCGCTTTTTTTTTTTTAAAGGCAAGGAATTTCAATATGTAAAGCAAACTAATTTGGAATGGAATGTGATTGGGCCATTTGAAACACATGGCGATGTTAACTTGCGTTTCCCGGTTGAAGACTCGTTGACTGCTTCCTATAAAGTAGACGGGAAAGATTATACATGGTCTCAACCTATTGTAGGTGGTACTACACACTTTAAACATTTCTTTGGCTTCCCAGCGGTAACCACCGAACGAACAGGAACCTATTATGCCTATACTGAAATTTATTCGCCAGATGATCGGGTACAAGATTTTTGGATAGGTTTTCAAGGCTGGTCACGTTCAGGCGGAAGACGTGTTGGTCCATTTCCTGATCAGGGGCAGTGGCATACCACCAATCCTAAGATTTGGGTGAATGGAACAGAAATAGCGCCGCCCGTGTGGAAGCAGCCAAATTTAGGTACTCGAACGGACGAAATCCCATTTATAGACGAAGATTATTTTTATAGAGCACCAACCAAAATTGCCCTCAAAAAAGGCTGGAATAAAGTGCTGTTGAAAATTCCGCAAGATAAGAATTCATGGAAATGGATGTTTACCTGTGTGCCAATTCATCTAGAAAATGGTGCTGTTAAAGAGGTAAACGATTTAAAGTTTAGAGCGGTTTTTAATACGGAGCCAAAGGTTTCCGTAACCGAATTCCCGAAGGAGAATCAGTTATACGCAAGAGATACAGCTAATAGGGCAACGGTTGCTGTTTCAGGAATAGCTGATAGCACTGTGGATAGTGTACTTGTAAGAGTGCATCGTGACAAAGGCGTTATCACAAGCCATTCAGTCGCTGCAAATGGTGCTTTTTCTATCCTTTTAACTATTGAGGCTTTAAAACACAATTATACTATTGAACTTTTCGCTAAACGTAAAAAGGAAGAAGTATATCTTATTAAAAGGGCCACACATGTCACCGCGGGTGATGTGTATGTGTTAAGCGGACAATCTAATGCTTGGGCCATAGATTATGACAATGCGTATAATAAAGAGCATATGTCTTCAAATGTACAATGGGTGCGTACCATTGGCGCCATGCATGTGTACAATAGTCCAGCCATCTATCCTGAAGCTGGAAATACAGATTGGTATATAGCCAGTGGCAAAGCACCTGATATGGTTGGTAAAGCGGAACGCGTAGGCAAGGGCATGGTAGGTGTGTTAGGGATGAACATTGGTCTTAATTTAGTAACATCTCAAGATGTGCCCATCGCGATCATCAACGGTGCGGGAGGTGGAGGCGCCATTGCATTCTATCAAAAAAAAACTTTAATTTAGATACACCTTACGGTCGATTATATCACAGATTAGAAGCGTCGGGATTAAAACAGCATATCAAAGCATTTATTTGGAATCAAGGAGAAAGCAATGCGGGCGATTCTGTTTTAGAGTATAAAACTGCGCTTACGCAACTGTATCATGATCTCAACTCAGAGTATACATTTGAAAAATTTTACCTGGTACAGACCCCACCTGGTTGCAGCGCATCAAGCGGCCATCAAACCGTGAGAGAAGCGCAACGGCAATTTGCTGAACAGCATTCTCAAGTCAACATCATAACGCGTCATGGGTTTCCTACCAATCCATTATTTGATGGTAACTATTTTTTATCTGATGGCTGTCATTACCACGCCCTCGGGTATGAGGTGTTGGCCGATTGGATTTCACATATGGCTCTGTATGACTTTTATAATGGCAGTGTAGATTTTCAAGCACCACAAGTTATTAGTGTAAAAAGGGAGACGTCTAAGTCCCTGAGTATCGAATTTGACAAACCTATTGCCATTCAGCCAGACTTAAAAATAGATGGTATTGTGTATACTGTAAAAGATCAATTGTTCGCTGTCAATTCTAAAAAAATCACTTCAATTTCTGAGTTGAAAGTCGATTCTAAAAACCCTAAAAAGCTTCGAATAACCTTTAAGGGGAAACGCCTTAAAAAAGGTGCTGTTCTTACCTATATTTTAGGTGACACTTACCCAGAAACATCAATTCCATATCGCGGACCGTGGCTTGTAGATGCCAGAACAGGAATCGGTGCCGTAGGGTTCACTTCAACGATAAAATAGATTTAAGCTGTTAAATTGATAGTTGTAAGAAGAAATTTATGAGACTATCATAATTATTATGCTGTTTTAGTTGTATATTAATAATGCGCTAAAATCGAGATTATCCTACCAACTCCTCACTAGAAACGTCATTAGTCGAAAAAATTTACTAGTGTCTGATATTTTGCATTCATTTAAACTGTTAAATTAAACTTAAATAATATTATGACAAAAAAGGTACTTAATTTACTGTTTGTGTTAGGCATTCTATGCACTTATGGTATGCAAGCACAAACAACTGTAAAAGGAGTTGTTGTTGATGCTGCGAGCAGTTTGGGACTTCCGGGAGTAAGTGTTGTTGTTAAAGGCACGAGTAAAGGGGTTACAACAGATTTTGATGGTAATTACAGTATTGAAGTATCAGATACTGAAAGCATCTTGCAATTTTCTTATGTGGGGTTTACAACACAGGAAATTGCCGTTAATGGAAATAGCACCATTAATGTTTCTCTCATTGAAGATGTGAGTAAATTGGACGAAGTGGTGGTAACCGCCCTCGGTATTAAAAGAGAACGTAAATCTTTAGGATATTCTGTGCAAGAAGTTAAAGGAGAAACTTTAACAGATACAAGAGAACCTAACGTGGTAAACGCATTATCTGGAAAAATAGCCGGTGTGCAAATTATTAAGGGAAGTAATGGTCCTGCTGGATCATCAAAAATTGTTTTAAGAGGAAACAGTTCTCTTACTGGAGACAACCAACCATTAATTGTTGTTGATGGTGTGCCAATGGATAATTTTACTGGAGCTTCTAACAATGATTTTTTCAATCCATCCTCAGATTTAGGTAATGGTTTGGGAGATTTAAACTCTGAAGATATCGAGAGTTTATCTGTATTAAAAGGAGCTTCTGCTGCTGCATTATATGGATCGCGTGCTGGTAACGGTGTTATTTTGATAACAACTAAAACAGGTAAAGGGAAAAAAGGATTGGGGATTTCATATTCTTCAACTACTGGCTTTGAATCTATTTTCATGACACCTGATTTACAAAACAACTTTGCTCAAGGAAGTAATGGTATATATGACCCTCAATCTGGTACAAGCTGGGGTCCAAGAATGGACGGACAATCGGAAATAGATTATAGTGGAAACAGCGTTGTCTTAAAACCTTATGACAATATTGGTAATTTTTACAATAATGGGTTTAGTCAAACACATGCAGTATCCTTTCAACAGCAAGTGGGAGAAGGATCTTCATTTTACACTTCTATAAGCAACACTAGTGATAAAAGTAATATCCCTGGTGCAGAATTAGAAAGATTAAATGTACTTACAAGAGGTGTTTCTAAATTTGGAGAAGATAAGAAATGGACGATTGATGCTAAAGTACAATATGCCAATACAATTGCTAGAAATCGACCTTTAGCAGGAAGCAATATTAGAAACGCTTACGGTACTATTGCACAGTTGCCTAGATCAATTGATATTAGAGATTTTAGTGAAGGAAGAGATGAATTTGGTAACCATATCTGGTATCAAGAAGATGCTAGCACAGTAAACCCTTATTGGGCTGAAAAGTTTAACTTGAATGAAGATTCTCGTGATCGATTTTTGTTAAATGGATCTTTGAAGTATGAATTTACGGATTGGTTAAGAGCTGAGGTTAATGCAGGAGCCGATTTATATACCACCAATGGAGAATCGAAGCAGTATGCAGGAAGCCCACTTTCAAACAATGGACGTTACAGTTTGTCAAAAAACACGTTTATAGAGCGGAATTATAGCACCTTAATTGTGGCATCTAAAGATAACCTTTTTGGTAAATTTGGAGGTTCTGTAACGCTTGGAGGTAATTTAATGTCACAAAACTCTAGCGGGTTAAATTCTAATTCTGGAGAGTTAGAAGTTCCTGATTTGTTTAGTTTGAATAACGGACAAAATTCAGCTTCAGTTGGTCAAGGGTTTAGTGAAAAGAAGATTAATTCTTTATATGGTTTGTTTCAATTAAACTATGATGGGTACTTATTTGTTGATGTTACCGCGAGAAACGATTGGTCCTCGGCATTAAGTAAGGCAAATAGATCTTTTTTCTATCCTTCAGTAAGTGGTTCTTTGGTTATTTCAGATATGATAAGAAAAACTGGAGGAGAGACGCCAAGTTGGTTTGATTTTGGAAAAGTTAGAGCATCCTATGCAACCGTAGGAAATGATTTAGATGCTTATCAGTTGTACAATTCTTTTGGGATAGGGAGCGATGCAAACGGAAACACAACAGCGGGCACTAATAATACTTTGCTTAATCCAGATATTAAAAGTGAGTTAATTAAATCATTGGAGTTTGGTTTTGAAACCCGCATGTTTAATAATCGTGTTGCTTTAGATTTTACTTGGTATAAGTCTAATGCTACAAATCAAATACTTGACCTTGCATTAGATCCTTTTAGTGGATTTAATGGTCGGAAAATTAATGCGGGTGATGTACAAAATACGGGGATAGAGCTTGGGATTAATGCTGATATTATTAGATCCGATGATTTTAATTGGAATATGAGTGTTAATTTTTCTAATAATAAAAACACCATTGAAGCACTTGACCAAGATGTGGTCCAGTTTGGTTTAGGTGGTTTTGACAATTTATCTGTTATAGGAGTAGTTGGAGGAACTTATGGAGAGATTAGAGGTACCAAATATGTGAGAGTGGAAGACAGCAATAGTCCTCATTTTGGAAAAATTGTCTTAGATGGTGATGGACTTTTTGTTAGTGATACTGATAAGTTTAAATTAGGAGATCAGCAGGCAGATGCTTTGTTGGGTATTACAAATACATTTTCTTATAAAAACTTTACTCTTGGTTTCTTAATAGATGCACGTATTGGTGGGGAGATTTTTTCTGGGACAAACCTCGTATTACAAGAATCTGGTAATGCAGCTGTGACAGTTATTAACGGACAAAGAGAAGATATTGTAGTAGATGGCGTTGTTAGTGATGGGAATGGTGGCTTTACACCAAATACTGTAGCAGTTTCACCGCAACAATATTGGGAGGCAATTACAGGAAGAACAGGTAATTTAGGAATTAATGAAGCTAATATTTATGATGCCACAAATGTGAGATTGAGAAATGTAAGTTTGAACTATAATTTTCCAACCAAGACGTTAAAAAATTTACCAATTCAAAATTTAAAGCTTGGTATTTCAGCAAATAATGTTTGGATGATTTCTAGTCATTTGAATGGTATTGATCCAGAATCTGTTTACTCTACGGGAACTAACGCTACTGGTTTTGAGAGTTTATCATCTCCATCAACAAGAAGTGTTTTTTTAAATTTAGTAGTTAATTTTTAATATTTAAAATAATTGATTATGAAAAAAATAATAATAAAGCTAGGGTTACTTAGCATCGTTTTATTATTCTCTCAATGCTCCGACTTTGAAGAAATAAATACAGACCCCTTGGCTGCAAATGCAGACCAAGTACAAGTTGAATACCTCATAAATGCTTCAATTGGTGGTGCTCAAATGAATCCACACATAGCAGAACGTGTGTTTTTCTTATATTGGTTAGATGCATCAAATATGAACAGAGTAGGTACTTTGTCTGTAGGAGATTATAATGATGGATGGTCAAATGACTATTTTCAAGATTATGTGTCTAAATGGTTAAGAAACATAAATACCGCCGTTTCTGTTGCCGAAGAAAAAATTGCTTCAGGTAATGTTAAAGAATATACAAATAACTTATTGCAAATTTCAAGAATCTGGCGCGCTTATATTATGAGCGAAATGTCAGATAATTTTGGTCCTGTTCCCGTCAATGGTTTTAAAGGAGTAAATCCAGAGTATAGTAGTGTAAAGGATGTTTACTATTATATGCTTGCTGAATTAGATGAGGCGGTTAGTTTATTGGATGACAATATTACTGCTCAACCGGATGCAAAATTTGATCAAGCTTATGGGTTTAATTATTCACAATGGAAAATGTATGGTAATTCTTTAAGAATGCGTTTGGCAATGCGCTTATCTGAAATTGATCCTGCCAAAGCACAACAGGAATTTGAAGATGCTGCAAGTAGTGGATTATTTATAAGTGCAGCAACAGACAATTTTACAGTACACCAACTAGATGGTTGGAATGACTATTCAGGCGTTATGTCAAGGGGATACAGTAGTCATTATATTTCTGCCACATATAGAAATTTAGCATTAGGTTTAGGAGGTGTAACATCAGCGGCACAAATACCAATGAATCAACACGCCAATATCAAACCCGCTAACTATATGGGGCTTAAATTTGAGAAGCATTATAGCAAACTTACTAACGACCCAACAACAGGCTTTTGGCTTGATGGTCTTCCAAATACAATTGATCCTAGAGCTTATAAAACATTTCCTATTACAGGCGATTTTGATAATTCTGATTTTTATAATGTGGGTAATTCAACTGAAAGAAATTTACTGAATCCCGCCAATAGCAGCAATGTGTTGCTTGCCATAGATGGGGCCTTTACCTATAATGCTTTTCCTGTTGGAGATTTAGGAGTACCTGGCTCATTAAACCAGCTACCTAATCGCGCTACTTTACCTCGTATAGCAGAGCATTTCAGATTTGGTACAGATGCTAAAGATAATCGCGTATTTTTTGCGTCATGGGAAACACATTTTTTAATTGCAGAAGCAGCTGTTAGAGGTTGGAGCGTACCAATGAGTGGTCAAGCTGCTTATGAAACAGGTATTGGTGAAAGTTTTGCCTTTTTTGGGGTATCGAATCATCTTGCAACTTATTTAGCATCTCAAGATTATAATAATGCTGGTACATCAGTTAGTTGGACACATACTACTGAGCCTCCTGCTACCAAAACAATGGAATATATTGATGGTTATACAAAAACACCAGGGACGTTTAACTATAAATTTCCAGAAAACACAATTTATGAAGGTGGAAATGTAAAAAACGACCTTTTAAGTAAAATTATAACGCAAAAGTATATTGCGCAAACACCATGGTTGCCTTTAGAAGCTTGGAGTGATCATAGAAGGCTTGGTTTGCCATTTTTTGAAAACCCTGCGGTTGAAAATCCATTGACAGGATTGCCAGCTTTAAATGCAGGTAACGTTATGACTAATAAAGTAGAGTTTTTTCCACAACGATTAAAATACCCATCATCTTTTGAGACTAACATACCTGTTGGTTATTCACAAGCTGTTCAGGTATTAGGAGGTCCTGATGCTGTACTTACACCATTATGGTGGGCAAAACAGAATTAAGAAACTGTATATTTTTATTTTATGTTAGTCGAAAATGGAGAACTGTAATGGTTCTCCTTTTTTTTTAGTGAAACCCAAAACCCAAAAGCGCAGCGCATTGGGTTTTGATGGTTGAACTAATCCCGCTTTTTAGCGGGATCTTTAAATTAAAAGTATGGAACCCAAAGGTGAAGCACATTTGGTTTTGATGGTTGAATTAATCCGGGGGCTTAGCAATGCGGAGCTTTGTACGTGTATCACGCAGTGTTCTGTAATTGATACACCTTGCTTGAGATGAAGAAGTGCTTTCTTTTCTTTTTAAGAGGCATTGAAGCCAATATTCACAGAGCTTTTTATCTAATGATATGATACGTCTTAATTCGTTTAAATTGAAGAATTTAAAATCTTTGCTTTTACTTCGTCTATATAAGAGCGGCCAATACTATATCTCATGCCATCAATTTCAATACTATTGCCTTCAACAGCGTCAATTTTACTGATCGATATAGTATAGGACCTATGAATTCTGATAAAGTCGGAAGCGGGGAGTAAGTCGGTGAAGTCTGATAAGGTACTGTGGATCATAAACCGACCGTTGATAGTGATGATTTTTAGGTAGTCTTTTTGGCTTTCAATAACCAAAATTTCGTCTAAAAATATTTTCTTCATCTTTTTCTTGTCGATCTTAATGAAAATATAGGGTCGCGAGTGGCTGATATCTGAAGGCGCTTGCTTCAAGTTTAACCGTCTGTAAACTTTGTTTAGCGCATTCATGAATCTTGGAAACTCGATTGGTTTTACCAGGTAATCGATGACATCTAGAGCATAGGTTTCTACTGCATATTCTGTATACGCTGAAGTAATGATAATCAAGGGTGGTTCTTTTAGACTTTTAATAAAACTAATGCCGTCCAAAATGGGCATGCCAATATCTAAGAAGATCACATCTACCTTATGGTGCTTTAAAAAATTTAAACCATCAATGGCATTGTTGAACGTATTCACCAATTCTATGTCTTCAATTTTCTGTAGATAATTTTTGATGACATTAATTGCTAAAGGCTCATCATCAATAATTAAACATTGTATTTTCATAACATATTTTTTAAATAGCCGCCATTATGAGCAGGTGTAAAACTTTACTGAGTTACCTTAATTTTAAGGTGAATTGTAAAGGTTTGCGCATTACTTTTAATGGTCAGCTCATAATCATTCTTATCATACCCTAAACTTAATCTTTTTTTTACGTTTTCTAAACCTATCCCGCTAGATTGATCAAACTTGTTTGGGATGATGTGCTCGGCGGGCAATGGATTGGTGATGGTAAAATAAAGAAAATCGCCTGTTACAGTAAAGTCAATATCCACCTTTACTACCCCAATATTTTTGTTTACACCGTGCTTAAAAGCATTTTCAACAAAAGTCAACAATAAAATAGGGGCAATGGTTTTATCTTGTATGTCTCCAGAAATAGACATGTTGACCTTTAGTCGCTCGTCATGACGAATTTTTTCCAGATCGAGATAATTTTGGGTGCAGAGAATCTCATCTTGTAAAGACTGTCGCTCAGACTTTGTCTCATAAAGTAGGTAGCGCATTAACTCTGAAAGCCGCAAAATAATTTTGGGCGTTTTATTTGATTTCTCTAGCGCTAGGGAATGGATATTATTAAGTGTATTAAAGAAAAAATGTGGAGAGATTTGCGATTTTAAAAACAATAATTCGGTTTCTAATTGGGCCTTTTCAAGATCCGCAACCCGTTTGTGCTCCTTCACAAAATCTAAGGTCACTTTTATGGCCGTCACAAACGTAATCACGTACAATTCCCCAATCATCATATCAATCACATAATTGAGCGTCAAGGTATTGATGGGGTTGGGGCCTTCGGGCCACACTTCATTGCTGATTAAAAAATAGGTCAGATTAAATTTTGCGAGCACCATTAAAAAGATGGCCGACAAAATCAAGATCACATAGGGTACATATTTCTTTTTGAACAAAAACTTGGGCATCAAAAAGTAGATGTTGAAGTAAGATAACGTAATATGAATTGGAAACCCGAGAAAGTTTGTTTTTAGAGAATACAAGTAATCATCAAAGTAACTTCCCCATCTAAAAGTGTTAAATAAAAAATAAACAGACCAAAAAATAATATGGTGCCAAAACGAGATTCTATAGAGTCTGTTGGATTTAAGGTTCATTAAAAAAATCTTTTGTGATGTTCAGGAGAGTTAACGTGTCGTCCGTCTAATTTAATTTCAATTCCGGTTAAATTTATGAAAATTTATGGAGTGAATTCAGTTTGTTTTTTTTCTTTCCATTTAAAAAGTAAAATGATAGCAAACCTTAAGGAAAGTAGCGAATTGCTTTTGCAAATTCTAAACTGACATAACGGTCTCGAAAAGAGTAGAAATGGATCATTATTTCCCTCTTTTAAAATTTAATTAACGAAAACGATTGCTTAATTCAGGTTAAACCATAATCATGAAAAAAAGATACTTAATTTTTTTATCCGCACTTCTGCTTGTCGGCTGTAATGACAAAGTAGAAAAGACTGCAGAAGTAAAACCAGACGCCATTAGTTATGTCGATCCATTTATCGGAACTGGAGGTCATGGCCATACCTATCCAGGTGCTACTGTGCCTTTTGGAATGCTACAAGTGAGTCCTGTAAATGGCATCAGCGATTGGGATTGGTGCTCAGGCTACCATTATTCTGATGATGTGGTTATCGGATTTAGCCATTTAAACCTAAGCGGAACGGGCATTGGCGATTTGGCAGATATTCTTTTAATGCCAACTAATAAAGCGGCCGATTTAACTTTAAATCCGACGTCTCGAGACAGCCTGCCTTACAAGTCGTCCTACAGTCATAGCAAGGAAACTGCAACACCTGGCTATTATCAGGTATTTTTAGAAGATCATAATGTGAATGTGGAGCTGACCACTTCAAAAAGAACGGCCTATCACCGATATACTTTTAAAGAAGATGATGAGCAGTCGGTAATTATTAATTTAGGATTCGCAATCAATTGGGATAAAGCGGTTGCAACATCCCTAAAAGTAGAAGACCGCTACACTATTAGCGGCTATCGCCATAGCACCGGATGGGCACAGAATCAAAAAGTATTTTTTGTGGCTAAATTTTCAAAACCCATTGCCGATTATAAATTGTATGTAGATGGTCAGGTTTTTGAAGACGGCGATCATGAAGGCGTGCAATCGTCCATTCAGGTAGTCTTTGATCCGAACGAAAAGAGCCCTGAATTATTGGCAAAAGTAGCCTTGTCGTCTGTGAGTATAGAGAACGCCAAAGACAATATGGGAACGTCCGGATTTGATTTTGATAAGACAAAAACAGCTGCGGAAAAGCTATGGAATACGGCATTGGCTTCCTTTGAAGTGGAGAGCCCAACTGATTCCTTAAAAACCATTTTTTATACGGCATTGTACCACACCCAATTGGCGCCAGTTACTTTTAGCGATAAAAATGGCCAGTTCAGAATGGAGAATGACAGTATTGTTACGGCTAAGGATTATACGGCATATTCTACACTTTCACTTTGGGATACGTTTAGGGCAGAACATCCATTATTAACCATCATTGCGCCAGATAGAGTTTCTGACATGGTCAATTCCATGTTAGCGTATTATGAAGTCAGAGATATATTACCGGTCTGGACATTGTACGGTAAAGAAACGAATACCATGACGGGCTACCATTCCATCCCTGTAATTGTGGAAGCTTATAAAAAAGGAATCCGAGGCTTTGATGCCGAACGCGCTTACGAGGCCATGAAAACTACCATGATGCAAGACGAGCGTGGCCTCAATCACTATAAAAAGTACGGCTATATTCCGTACAGTTTGTTGGATGAATCTGTAACCATCACGTTGGAATATGCCTATGACGATTGGTGCGTGGCAGAAATGGCGAAAGCACTAGGTAAGGAAGAGGATTATCAGTATTTCTCAGAGCGTTCTAAAGCTTACCAACATTTATTTGATAACGAGTCCGGATTTATGCGCGGAAAATCTGTCGCCGGAAATTCTTGGAACGAACCTTTTGATCCGAAACACTCCAACCACAGGGAACAAACGGATTATACCGAAGGTAACGCGTGGCAACACAGTTGGTTTGTGCCACATGCGGTCGATAACCTTATAAAACTTCACGGGGGTAACGAAAAATTCACCAGCCGTTTAGAGCAATTGTTTTCCGAGAGTTCTGAAATTACTGGCGATAATATTTCTGCAGATATTACAGGACTTATCGGTCAGTATGCACACGGCAATGAACCAAGTCATCATATTGCCTATATGTTTAATCATGCTGACCAACCTTGGCGCACACAATATTGGGCACGTCATATTATGGATACGCAGTATAATACCACACCAAATGGATTGAGTGGTAATGAAGACTGCGGACAAATGAGTGCTTGGTATGTGTTGAGTTCAGTTGGTTTGTACCCAATGAATCCAGCTTTTGGAGAGTATGAAATAGGGACCCCAATTTTTGAAAAGGCAAGCATCAATCTACCTAATAAAAAGTCATTTGTTATAGAAGCAGAAAATGTTTCAGACAAAAATTTCTATATCCAATCGGCAACACTTAATGGCAAAGCCTTTAATAAAACAGCCATTGCTCATGATGTTATTTTAAAAGGCGGAACGCTACATTTTGTAATGGGCGCAACGCCTAACAAACAGTGGGGCACCGCTAAAACTACTACAGACTAATGGGAATTATAGATGTATCAATTATAGTCCTCTATATTATCATCACTTTGGCGGTAGGGATCTGGATTTCCAAACGCGCTTCTAAAGGCTTGGACTCTTACTTTCTTGGAGGCAAAAGTATCAAATGGTATTACTTAGGGTTGAGCAACGGTTCAGGAATGTTTGATGTTTCCGGAACCGCCTGGATGGTTGGGATTCTATTTCTCTATGGCGCTAAAAGTTTCATGTTTATGTGGATGTGGCCCATCTGGAATCAGATTTTCATCATGATTTTCTTGGCTGCTTGGATTCGCCGTTCCAATATCATGACGGGTTCAGAGTGGATTTTAACCCGTTTTGGTGATGGGAAAGCAGGAAGGGCATCACATTTAATTGTGGCTATTTTTGCCGTAGTGGCCTCCATCGGATTTATTGCTTACTTTTTTGAAGGTGTTGGTAAATTTATGAGCATTATTTTACCATGGGATTTAACCCTTATGATGAATGGAGATGTGTTCTTAACTTCAGATCAAAATTATGCGCTTATTATCATATTCCTTACCACTATTTACACTATTAAAGGGGGGATGTTTTCGGTTGTTGCTACAGAAGTGTTGCAATATGGTATCATGGTTATTGCAGGAATTCTGATTGCGGGTTATGCGTTTGTTACCGTTACTGATATTCAAATTAATGAGGTGATTTCAACAGAATGGTCTAGTATTTTGTTTACCAATCAACTGGAAGGTTCATGGTCTGAAAAGTATGCCGCATTTAATAGTTTGATCGATACCCAAGGTTATAAAATGTTTGGCGCTTTTATCGGGATGTCACTTTTTAAAGGTTTTTTTGCCAGTATAGCTGGGCCAACACCTAGTTATGATATGCAACGCATCCTTTCCACTCGATCAGTTAAAGAAGCCGCCTATATGAGCGGATTTACTAACTTGGTGCTTTTTATTCCGCGGTATTTGCTTATTGGTGGTATTGTGGTGCTTGGATTGGTGTATTTGGCACCAGGAATGGCAGCTTCTGGCACATTAACCGGCGCCGATTTAGAAGTTATTCTGCCTAAAGTCATCAATGAGCATGTGCCCGTTGGTATTAAAGGCCTGTTGCTAGCTGGACTTTTAGCCGCGTTTATGTCGACTTTCTCAGCCTTTGTAAACTCTGGTCCTGCTTATATTGTAAATGATATTTATAAAAAATATTTTAAACCTGTAGCAACAGATAAGCATTATATAAAAGCAAGCCATATCGCTTCTTTTGCCCTTGTGATTCTCGGGGTAACGATGGGATTCTTTGCCGGATCCATCAATAGCATAACGCTCTGGATTACCAGTGCACTTTATGGAGGTTATGTTGCCGCTAATTTCTTGAAATGGATTTGGTGGCGTTTTAACGGTTGGGGCTATTTTTGGGGAATGACCTCAGGATTGTTTGTGGCTACATTACAGTTTTTATTAGACCAAAATAAGGGTAATTTTGAAGTAGGAACCTGGCTGTATGATGTTTCACAGATACCTGCCATTTATATGTTTCCGTTTATTTTTGTAGTATCATTATTAGGCTCATTTCTAGGAACATTATTGACGCCTGCTACTTCCATGGAAACTTTAAAAACGTTTTATTCAAACGTACGCCCATGGGGTTGGTGGAAGCCTGTGTATAACGCTTTGCAAAAGGATAATAGTGAGGCAACTCAAAATAAAGATTTTGTAAGTGATATGTTAAATTGTGTGGTGGGTGTCGTTTGGCAATCGAGTATGATTTTATTGCCCATCTACTTCCTGATCAGAGACTACCCAAAAGCGTGGACAGCGGTATTGATATTTGGCATTACCACCCTTATTTTAAAATTCACTTGGTTAGATAAAGTTAAAAAATATAAAGATTAAAGCAGATGAATTCAATTCCATGGCAAGATAAGCCTGACAACTGTAACGACGTGATGTGGCGTTATTCTGAAAACCCAATTATTAACCGATACGATATTCCATCATCCAACAGTATTTTTAATAGTGCGGTAGTGCCTTTTGAAGATGGTTTCGCCGGTGTTTTTAGGTGTGATAATAAAGCAGTGCAAATGAATATTTTTGCTGGTTTTAGCAAAAACGGCATCGATTGGGAGATCAATCATGACCCGATTGTGATGCAGGCTGGAAATACAGAGATGATAGAATCCGATTATAAATATGACCCTCGCGTGGTTTTTATTGAAGATCGGTATTGGATTACCTGGTGTAATGGGTACCACGGGCCAACTATCGGTATTGCCTACACTTACGATTTTAAGGAATTTTTCCAGTGTGAAAATGCCTTTTTACCATTCAACAGAAACGGGGTCTTATTCCCTCAAAAAATAGACGGCAAATTCGCTATGTTAAGTCGCCCAAGTGATAACGGTCACACGCCATTTGGAGATATTTACATCAGCTACAGTCCAGATATGAAGTACTGGGGAGAGCACCGTTGTGTGATGAAAGCCACGCCGTTTGTGGACAGTGCATGGCAATGCACCAAAATTGGGGCGGGTCCAATTCCTATTCTTACTGATGACGGTTGGCTGATGTTGTACCACGGCGTTATCAATACCTGTAACGGATTCCGTTACGCCATGGGTGCTGCTATTTTGGACGAACAGCAACCCGATAAAGTTAAATATAGAACACAACCCTATTTACTAGGTCCAGCCGAACTTTATGAAACCACGGGCGATGTACCTAATGTGGTGTTCCCTTGCGCCGCCTTGCACGATACCAAAGAAGATAAATTGGCCGTATATTACGGTGCCGCAGATACCGTGGTGGCTTTGGCATTCGGAAAGTTGAGTGAAGTGATACAGTTTACAAAAGATAACAGTTTATAAAAACAATTTTGATGGATTTGAGATTTCGATATGCGTTAGTATGCTTTTGGTGTATGTCTCTGACAGCGTTTGCCCAAACAACTAACAGTAAAATTCCTAAAAGCTATATTGCCTATCACACGGCTGATTCTATAAAGGTTGATGGAAAGGATGCTGATGCCTCTTGGAATAAAGTGGAATGGACCGATCTGTTTATTGATATTGAAGGGGTCAAAAAACCGACTTACAATACCCAGGCAAAAATGTTATGGGATAGTACTTATTTCTACATTTTAGCCAAAATGGAAGAGCCACATGTGTGGGCAGATATTACAGAACACGACGCGATTATTTTTCATAATAACGATTTTGAAGTGTTTATCGACCCCACTGGCGATACCCATAATTATTATGAAATTGAGATCAACGCCATCAACACCGTTTGGGATTTATTTGTGTCAAAACCCTATCGCGAAGATAATGTGGTGTTAAACGATTGGATGGCTACGGGAATGAAATCCGCCATAACCATTGACGGCACTTTAAATAATCCGAAGGATACTGATAAAGGATGGATGCTCGAAATTGCCATTCCGTGGTCTGTTTTCAAGAAAGCCTATTTTGAAGAAAATGTACCTAAAGACGACTTTTGGCGCGTGAATTTTTCTAGAGTCAATTGGGATTACCAACTCAATGACGGTGCTTACGGACGCAAGAAAGATGCGGAAGGCAATTACCTCCCAGAATACAATTGGGTGTGGTCGCCACAAGGTGTCATTAACATGCACGAACCTGAACATTGGGGCTATGTTTATTTTTCTTCAAAGGAAGCTGGAGTAAAAGATACGTTTGAAATTCCAAATGACGAAAAAATCAAATGGGCATTGTATGAATTGTATCGCGCGCAAAAGACTCATTTTGAAGCTCATGCTGCTTGGATAACGTCTATTGAAAAACTATCTTCATCCCCTATCATTGTTGACGGGAAAACGATAACACCAAAACTAGAAAATCATGGTTTTGGATGGACGATTTCAGTTATGAGTCCGTTTTCAAATAAATTGTTGATTTTAAAAGAGGATGGTAAATTTATAATAAAATAAAAATAGAATAATAAAAGATTTAGCGGTTAGAGACCTCACAGGTTTATAAAACCTGTGAGGTCTCGGCCACCCTCAAAGACACAAGAAGTTTATTTCTTAAAATTAATTTTGCCATGCGCAGGACAAACTAAATTTAAAAATAACCAACATGGAGTTCAATAAACACATTTTAATTTTATTCCTAATCGGATTTTTGAGCTTCCCTGCTCTTTCACAGGACAAAGAATTGTCATGGGAAGAACTCAGTGCAACTTATGAATTCCCTGCGTGGTATACAGAAGCCCGATTTGGAATTTGGGTACATTGGGGTGCGCAAACCGAGCCAATGCAAGGCGGAGGTTGGTATGCGAGACACATGTATATGGAAGACGTGAAACATGAAAAATGGGGGAGAAACGCTTATGCCTATCACAATAAAACCTATGGCCATCCAACTGAAATTGGATATAAAGATGTGCTCAATGAATGGAAAGCTGATAAGCTAGACACGGATGCGCTTGTTTCATATTTCAAAAGTGTTGGCGCAAAGTATTTTGTTGCCTTAGCCAATCATCACGATCATTTTGATAATTTTAATTCCACCTATCATCCTTGGAATTCCGTTAATTTGGGACCAAAACGAGATATCATTGGGCAGTTTGAGAAGTCATCTAAAAAACATAACATGAGGTTTGGGGTGAGTTCTCATGATGACCGCTTTTTGGGTTGGTGGGAACCTGCTTTTGGAGCTGACACTTCAGGACCTTATAAGGGCATTCCTTATGATGGACATATGACTATTGAAGATGGAAAAGGCAAATGGTGGGAAGGTTTGGATCCTGCCGACTTATACGGTTTGCCACCAGCAAAACGGACTCCTGAGTATATTGAATCCGTAAAGGAAAACTGGAAGTTACGCCACACCGAACTCGTTACAAAATATGATTTAGATTACCTGTGGTTTGATGGGTATAATTTTCCTTATGGCGATTATGGAAAGACGGTGAGCACCACTTATTTCAACAAAAAACGTCAGAGCAATGGAAAAATTGATGCGGTTTTAGCGGGTAAATTTAGCAGTGAACCCACAACCGTTAAAGATATTGAACGTGGTGGGGCTTCTGAAATACTAGCTTTTCCGTGGCAAGGGATAACAACCCTCCGTACTTGGTTTTATAAAGAAGATGAAGGCGGGTTGGATTATCGCCATAGCGCAAGAACCGTTATCGAAACCTTGGCCGATTACAATAGTAAAAATGGTAATCTCGTGCTGAATGTTGAATTGTTACGTGATGGCACCATCCCTACCACCCAAAAACTAATTTTGGATGACGTTGGTGCGTGGATACACCTCAATAGTGAAGCTATTTACGCCAGCAAACCTTGGAAAATATATGGAGACAATCTGGATTCTTATCTCAAGGTACTAGAAAATAGTAGCATTGGGGAAGCAGATCTTGAAGCCTTAAAAAAGCAAAAGAGCGAGGAGCATTTCAATGAAAGAACGCTAGCTAGTCCTGCTTATGGGAGTGATGAAGTGCGGTTTACTACAAACGGAGATGTGCTGTACATGTTTGTGCTGAATCCAGCGGAGGGGGAAATTGAATTACCAACTTTAGGTTTAAAATCAAAACAAAAGCCAGGCAAAATAAGCGCTATTGAGATGATTGGTAGTGACCAAAAAATCGAGTATAAACAAGACAATAATAAGCTTGTACTTACAATGCCAGCAAATCGACCTAATACATTAGCAACGGTTTTTAGAATTAAAGGAGCTCTATAATTGACGCATGACGTCAAAATAATAATTACAACTAAAACCAATGGCATTTTTTTAAAACAAAAAAGAGATGAGATTTATAAAATTTATGGTCCTATTACCCCTGTTTTTTGCCTGCAACAATGCACCTGAAAAATCGGAATTACCAGTTGAAGCTCAAGAGGTCTCCAAGGAGGATGCAGAACCTGTCGATATGAAAATCATCGGTTATGCGGCAGGATATGAAGATTATGATTTCTCAGAAATTGACGCCACAAAACTGACCCATATCAATTTTGCCTTTGCCAATATTGTAGAAGGTAAAGCGGCTTTTGAACTCGACACTGATGCCGTTAAAATTGCGACGCTTATCGGACTCAAACAACAAAACCCCGACTTAAAAGTATTGTATTCTGTAGGAGGATGGGTTTGGTCTGATCAATTTTCAACTATGGCTGCATATGAGGAGTCGCGTAAAATATTTGCAGAAAGTTGTGTGGCGCTCCTTAAAAAACATGAATTTGATGGGGTCGATTTAGATTGGGAATATCCAGGCCAACGCGCCGAAGACAACGTCTTCCGTCCGTCAGATAAAGATAATTTCACGTTGCTTTTAAAAGCGATTCGTGAAGCACTCGATGTGCAAGGTGAAAAAGACGACACTCATTATTTATTGACTATTGCTACTGGCGCTGATCAGGCGTATA
Source organism: Gelidibacter salicanalis (assembly GCF_016469035.1). GTDB lineage: Bacteria > Bacteroidota > Bacteroidia > Flavobacteriales > Flavobacteriaceae > Gelidibacter > Gelidibacter salicanalis_A. The sequence continues at coordinate 50,351 of NZ_JAEHJZ010000005.1, forward strand.
TAGATAATACCAATTTAGGAGAGGCGCATGAGTACCTTGATTTTATTAATGTGATGGGCTACGATTTTTATCAAGGCTGGATGTATCAAACCGGGCACCACGCCAATTTATATCCATCAGATAAGGAAAAATATGGCGGGAATAGTGGTGTTGAAGCTATTGAAAGACATATTGTTGCTGGCGTTCCTGTGCACAAACTCGTTTTGGGTATTCCATTTTATGGCAGACAATGGGAGAAAGTAGCACCAACAGAGGTTCCTTTGTACTCGTCGGCTAATGAAGGTGGCTATATCATTTCCTACTGGCAAATTCTTGAAAAGCTAAAATCCGGAAAGTATAAAAAAATGTACGACGAATCGGCAAAAGCATCCTATCTATGGAATGAAACAGACAACATTTTTGTATCTTGGGATACCCCAAAGGAAATTAAGTTGAAAGCGAATTATATCAAAGAAAAGGGCTTAGGTGGCGCGATGTTTTGGGAGTATAGTCTTGATAAGGATCAGGAATTGTTGAATGCGCTTTTCGAAAATTTAAACTAATAAGTTATATTAAATCGCTTTCGGATGAAAACCAACTTTTTATTTTTTATACTGATCGTTTTAGGGTTGGTCAGCTGTAATCAAATGGAACGGAAGCAGGAAACTGCGGATACAAAACCTTCAGAAGAAGCAAGTTTTAATTTTGGCACTTGGATCACCTCCAACAAAGACAAATCTAGCGAAGATTACGCTGCCGAATTTAAACGCTATAAGGCAGGTGGAATTGACGAGTTGTTAATCAACACGGCTACAGATGTTAAAGAATTGGAGCGATTGGTGGCCATTGCAGCAAAGGAAGATCTTAAAGTTCACGCTTGGATGTGGGCGGTCAACCGACCGGGCGACACCATTGCTCAGAAACATCCGGAGTGGTATATGGTGAGCAGAGATGGCAAATCGTGCTATGACACCCAGCCTTACGTAAACTATTACCAATGGCTTTGCCCTACTAGAGAAGCGTCCCGAAACCATATTTTAAGTTTGGTAGAACGTATGGCTAAAGTGGATGGGATTGAAAGTGTACATCTCGATTATATCCGCTTTCCGGATATTTTCCTACCGATAGGATTACTGCCTAAATACAACCTTACCCAAGATACTGAAATGGCAGAATACGACTTCTGTTATTGTGAAGCCTGTATCAGTGCCTTCGAAAAAATCCATCATAAAAACCCACTGGAAAGTAACAATACCGCTATTGACATGGAATGGAAGAACTTCCGTTTGAATGCCATTAGAAACTTGGTTAATGACGCTTACGAGATCGTCCATAAACACAACAAGAAATTAACCGCTGCCGTTTTTCCTTATCCGGAAATGGCGGACCATATGGTGCGCCAACGTTGGGATAAATGGAATATTGATGCCGTTTATCCGATGATATACCACGGCTTTTACAACGAAGAAATCGATTGGATTGGCTACGCTACCAAACAAGGCGTCACCGATTTGGAATCTAAGAATGTCCTTCTGAACACTGGCGTTTTTGTGCCGCCGTTTACATCTGCGGAGGAACTCAAAGAAGCCATTCATTACGCTAAAGACAACGGCGCAAAAGGCGTGACATTTTTTGACGGCCCACAACTAACAGATGCGTATTTACAGACTATTAAAGAAATAAAAGGAAGCTTTAACTAACACATAACCTATGTCAAACCAGAAATCATACCGCTCCGCATTTATTTTATTGACTATCCTATTTTTCCTTTGGGGATTTATAACTGTGTTGGTCGACTCCCTAATTCCGCGATTGCGTGAATTGTTTACCTTAACTTATTTTCAGGCAGGACTGGTTCAATTTGCATTTTTTGGAGCTTATTTTTTACTGTCCATTCCGGCAAGTTATATCCTTTCCAAAATCGGCTATAAAAAAGGAATCATTCTCGGATTATTGACCATGGCTTTGGGTTGTTTACTGTTTTATCCCGCGGCATCCTATCGCATCTTTGGAATCTTTATGTTGGCGTATTTCATTTTGGCAGGAGGGATTACCATTTTACAGGTGGCTGCCAATCCGTTTGTAGCAGTTTTGGGTTCTGAAGAAGGCGCGTCGAGTAGATTAAACCTTTCCCAAGCCTTCAATTCCTTAGGCACCGCTATCGCGCCAGCAATTGGCGCCTTGTTTATTTTAAGCGATGTGATAAAAACCAAGGAAGAAATTGCAGTATTAGAAGGTTCGGCGAAGGAAGCGTACCTCTCCGCAGAAGCTGCAGCCGTGCAAACACCATTTTTGGGCTTGGCGCTTTTTATAGGCTTGATCGCGGTTATTTTCTTGTTCGCAAAGTTGCCTACCATGATTTCGGAAACTTCTACGGGAACTTATAGAGAAGCCTTAAAGAATAAAAAATTGATGCAGGGCGTATTGGGTATCTTCTTTTATGTAGGTGCTGAAGTAGCCATTGGGAGCTATTTGGTCAACTACTTTTTAGATATGAACCTGGTTTCCGTAATCAAAGAATCTAGTGTGATGCGGTCTATAGCAGAAACCATTCTAAATTCAGGTTTGGCAGATAAAGACGATAAAGCCGTCGTGGGTGTGTTTGTCACATTTTATTGGTCCGGTGCGATGATTGGAAGGTTTGCAGGCGCTTATCTTACCAGAATTATGCAGCCAGGAAAAGTCTTGGCGATTTTCGCAACCATTTCCATCAGCTTGATTGTACTATCTATTAGTACCGTCGGTTTGGTGAGCATGTGGAGTATTTTGGCGGTTGGTTTGTTCAATTCTATCATGTTCCCAACCATTTTCACCTTAGCGATTGACGGCATTGGGCATTTAAAACCTAAAGCTTCAGGCTTGTTGTGTACAGCCATTGTGGGTGGTGCCATAATTCCGCCAACGTTCGGGTTTTTAACCGATCAGATAGCGTTTAAAAATGCCATGATTTTTATAGTGTTGTGCTATGCGTACATTGTGTGGTTTGGGTATAAAAATGGGAAATCGAAGGTGGCTATAGTGTAAGGTACATGGGCTGTAGTGTAGAGAAAAGAGAACAGAGAGAAGAGAAAAGAGAAAAGAGAATAGAGAATAGAGAGAAATGAGAAAAATTGTGGTAATTGGTCTGATGAGTATGGGGTTTTTGTGGCATTGCAAAGCACCTAAGACTGTAGTACCTCAAAAGAAATTAACCCAATATGTGAATCCGTTTATTGGTACGGATGGACCGGGGAATACATATCCTGGCGCCACCGTTCCGTTCGGGATGGTACAGTTGAGTCCCGATATCGGCATCCCAGGTTGGGACCGTATTGCGGGTTACTTTTATCAAGATTCCATAATTTCTGGATTTTCGCACATGCATTTGTCCGGTACCGGCGCTGGTGATCTTTACGATATTTTGGTAATGCCAACCAACAGTCGCTTTTCTGAGCGTATGGAAGCCAACAGCTTTAAACCTTTTTCAAGTTTTTCTCACGACAAAGAAGCCGCCTCTCCAGGCTATTATACCGTAGACTTGTTAGATTATGGTATTAAAGCGGAATTGACCGCCACCGAACGCACAGGAATTCATAAATATACCTTCCCTAAAGACGACAGTACGCAAATTCATATCGATTTAGGTTACGCTTTAAATTGGGACAGTCCTACCGAAACACATATCAATGTGGTAAATGAAACCACTATTGAGGGCTACAGAAAATCTACAGGTTGGGCAAAAGACCAGAGGGTTTATTTTGTTATTAAAATTTCAAAGCCATTCAAAAGCTATCAGGTCTTTAAAAATGACTCGCTGACAAGTTCTCCAGTCACTCACAAAAACACCAAAATTATTCTGGATTATACAACCTCAGAGGGCGAGGAAATCGTCTTAAAAACAGGGGTGTCTTCCGCAAGTATTGAAGGCGCTTATAAATCTTTGGAAATTGAAGCGGCACATTTTGATTTTGAAGCACTAAAACATCAAGCAGAAAATAAATGGGAAACCCAACTCAATAAGATCAACATCACCGTAGCTGATGACACGAAAAAACGAATTTTTTACACCATGTTGTACCAGTCCATGTTGGCGCCAACCTTATTGAGTGATCTTAATGGCAACTACAAAGGCGCCAATGATACCATCATGAAGGCTGACGGATTTGACCGTTACGATACGTTCTCATTATGGGATACCTATCGCGCAGCACATCCACTTTACACCATCGTACATCCTACACACGTGTCAGATATGGTCAATTCCATGCTGGCTCATTACAAGGAAACAGGATTGTTGCCCGTTTGGTCCATGCAGGGCAATGAAACCAATATGATGATTGGCTACCACGCTGTTCCGGTGATTGTGGATGCTTATTTTAAAGGCATTAAAAATTTTGATGCTGATTTGGCATACGAAGCCTGCATCGCCAGTGCCACAGATGCGTCGAGAGAAATTGATAAATACATGGCCTTAGGCTATGTTCCTATTGGTGAAGGCGGCGATGATTGGTCGGTATCCAAAACCTTGGAATATGCTTATGACGATTGGTGCATTGCGCAATTCGCTAAAGCGTTAGGAAAAACGGAAGATTATAATACCTTTCTAAAACGTTCCGATAACTGGCGTAATGTTTACGATACCCAAAGCACCTTTATGCGTCCAAAATTGGAAGATGGTACTTTTATAGCCGATTTTGACCCTAAAGCGTATTCCGCACATTTTTGCGAAAGCAATGCTTGGCAGTACTTCTGGTCCGTGCAACACAATATTGAAGGTCTAGCCGAACGGGTTGGTGGCAATGAACTATTCGAAAGAAAACTCGATTCCATGTTTTCGTTAAATCCGCTTCCTGACGATAAATTACCCATTTTCAGTACCGGAATGATTGGCCAATATGCACATGGTAATGAACCGAGTCATCATGTCGCCTATCTTTATAATTATGTTGGTAAACCATGGAAAACCCAAAAGTTGGTCCGCGAAATTCTAGAAACCCAATATCAAAATGAGCCTAGCGGCCATTGTGGTAATGAAGATTGCGGCCAAATGTCGTCGTGGTACGTCTTTAGTGCTTTAGGTTTTTATCCGGTCAATCCAGCACAAGGAGTCTATGCTTTTGGATCGCCAAGTGTTGATTCGGCAACGCTCAACTTAGAAAATGGAAAGACTTTTAAAATCACTGTGCTTAATAACAGTCCAAAGCATATCTACATCCAGTCCGTTACTTTAAATGGCGAGACTTTAGAAACTAATTTTATCACGCATAAACAAATAATTGAAGGTGGCGCGCTCCAGTTTAATATGGGTAGTGAGCCTAATAAAAACACGAGCAATACCATGGCGCCTTCATCACAACTATATAAATAAATACTGTATGTCAGACAGAAGAGATTTTATAAAAAAAGCAGCCTTAGGCACTATAGGAATTAGTTCCGTATTGAGCTGTACCAGTGTAACTAGTGCCACTGCCGCAGTACCAGTAGTGAGTTCAGGAAAGAAGGGATCGAAACCTTTTGTGATTTCAACCTGGAACCACGGGTTGCCAGCCAACGACGAGACTTGGAAGCAACTTAAAAATGGCAAATCGGCCATAGATGCGATTGAAGCAGGAATGAGAATCCCTGAAGCAGATCCTAAAGTAAGAAGTGTGGGGTATGGCGGTTTTCCGGATCGCGAAGGCAAAGTAACTCTAGACGCTTGTATTATGGATCATAATAGCGATTGTGGGGCGGTGTCCTTTTTACAAGGCATTAAGCATCCAATTTCTGTGGCTAAAAACGTCATGCAAAATACACCGCATGTGATGCTTTCGGGTGAAGGCGCCCTTCAATTTGCCTTGTCTGAAGGTTTTAAAGAAGAAAACCTTTTAACGGCAGAAGCAGAAGCGGATTGGAAAAAATGGATGGAAGAATCGAAGTATAAACCGGTCATCAATATGGAAAATCACGATACCATTTCCATGTTGGTTATTGATAAGGACGGCAATATTTCAGGTGGCTGTACTACAAGTGGAGCGGCTTGGAAAATGCACGGACGTGTTGGCGATTCGCCAATTATTGGTGCAGGTTTATTTTTGGATAATGAAGTGGGCGGCGCAGCCTCAACAGGATTGGGTGAAGCGGTCATACGAACTGCCGGCAGTGCCATGGTGGTCGAATTGATGCGCCAAGGCAAATCGCCTTTAGAGGCCTGTAAAGAAATTGTAGAACGCATTTATAACAAACATAAAAACCATAGAGATATGGAATATTTGCAGGTTGGTTTTATCGCTATTAATAAAAATGGAGAACACGCCGGCTATAGTTTGCGTTCCGGATTTAATTATGCGATAACCGATGAAGCAGAAGGCAGCAGAATGGAAGATGCCACTTTCAAAATGTCTTGGGAAGAATAGAAAATTAATTGATCATATAAAATTTTAGAAAAATGAGTGTATTTAGAAAGCTAGTTGTTTTAGCATTAATTGCGATAACGTGGTCTTGTGAAGAAAACAAGGTGAACAAAACGTTTACAGAAAAGGAGATCGCTGTTATTCCGAAACCTGCGCAACTAACCTTGGCGGAAGGGTCTTTTCAATTTAGTGATGACACAAAAATTGTCATTTCAGACGCCTCTCAAAACGATGTGATTTCTGGATTTTTAAGTAAATTCAAAAATGCAGCGGGATGGGATTTAGAGGTGTCAGAAAAAGCGCCAAAAGCGGATTTTGTGCAATTGGTTGTGGATAGCAATTTAGAAGTGGAAGCCTATAAATTAGACGTCAATTCTGATCGTGTCATCGTCTCTGCGAAAGGAAATGCTGGATTTCTCTATGGATTGGAAACACTGAGACAATTACTTCCTGTAAGTATTGAAAGCCCTGATAAAATTGGTGATATAGCCTGGATTATTCCAAACTTGACAATTTCTGATCAACCACGTTATAAATACAGAGGTTTGATGTTGGATGTGTCCCGTCATTTTTTTGAAATCGATTATTTAAAGGAAACCATTGATCGTTTGGCAATGCTTAAAATGAATGTCTTGCATTTGCATTTGGTGGATGATCAAGGCTGGAGGATCGAAATAAAAAAATACCCAAAATTGACAGAAGTTGGGGCATGGAGAGTCGATCAAGAAGATAAGCATTGGGACGGGAGAGAAGAAACTTCTCCAGACGAAAAAGGCACCTACGGCGGATTCTACACCCAAGAAGAATTAAAAGATTTAGTAGCCTATGCGGCGACTAAAAATGTGGAAATTATTCCTGAAATAGAAATGCCTGCGCACGTCACTTCAGCAATTGCGGCCTACCCAGAATTATCTTGTCATGAACGTCCAGTTGGTGTGCCTTCAGGAGGTGTTTGGCCAATTACAGATATTTATTGTGCAGGAAAAGAACATACTTTTGAATTTTTAGAGAATGTATTGTTAGAAGTTATGGAGATTTTTCCATCTAAATACATTCATGTTGGTGGCGATGAAGCGACCAAAACCAATTGGGCAACCTGTCCAAATTGTAAGCAACGCATGCAAACAGAAGGTTTAAAAAATGTTGAAGAATTGCAGAGTTATTTCATCACGCGCATGGAGCGTTTTATCAACGCCAAAGGGAAACGTCTGATTGGATGGGATGAAATTTTAGAAGGCGGAATCGCACCTGAAGCAACGGTTATGAGTTGGAGAGGTGTTGCCGGCGGTGTTGAAGCAGCAAAACAAGGTCATGATGTGATCATGACGCCAGGTTCACATGCCTATTTTGACCATTACCAAGGCCCGCAAAATGAAGAGCCTTTAGCGTGGGGCGGCTATACGCCATTAAGTAAAGTGTACACGTTTGATCCATTGGTAGAAGGCATGACGGACGAGGAAGCAAAACACGTTTTGGGCGGGCAGGCCAATTTATGGTCTGAACAAATAAAAACTACGGACCATTCCGAGTATATGATTTTCCCGAGATTGGCAGCGTTATCTGAAACCTTGTGGTCTCCAAAAGAGTCTCGTAATTGGGAAGATTTCTCTTCGCGTATCGAAACCATGTTTAAGCGTTATGATTTGATGGACATCAATTATGCAAAGAGTTCCTACTTAGTTATGGAAGATGTAAAAATTGATATGGAAACAAAAGAGGTTTCTGTAGAATTGAAAAATGAGTTTACAGATGCTGATATTCGTTATGCATTAAATGATGCGAAACTAACAGACAACGCAACAAAATATTCAGAGCCCTTAGTAATTGATAAAACTACTGAAATTCATGCCTCACTATTTAAAGATAATAAACCAGTTGGCGTGCCTTTTAATACAACGATTGAATTTCATAAAGCAGTTGGAAAGGACGTTACTTTTAAGGAACCATACAATAAACAATACCAAGGTGAAGGCCAATTTGGTATGGTAAACACCTTACGAGGCACTAAAAATTTCCACGATGGCCATTGGCAAGCATGGTTAGGTAAAGATATGGAAGCCGTAGTTGATTTGGGTGTAGAGACTTCCATTTCTAAAGTGGCTTTAGGTACTATGGAAAATCAAGGTCCTGGCATCTATTTCCCAACCGCAGTAACTGTTTATGTTTCTAAGGATGGTAAGAGTTATAAGGAAGTTGGTTCTGAGAAAAGAGCTTTTGCTAAAAATCCTTCTTTTGATCTGAAAGATTTTACAATTTCATTTGATGAACAATCCGTTAGATATGTAAAAGTTATAGCCACAAGTTTAAAAACGCTTCCAAAAGGTGGGCATGTGTGGCTATTTGTAGATGAAATAATAATTAATTAAAGTATGAAAAGGATCCGAATTTTGTTATTGACACTGCTTCTTTTTATCACTGCAGAAAATATTGCCCAAACTAATTATGAGCCAACCCAAAGCAATTTGGAAGCTCGGCAGTGGTTTGAGGATGCGAAATTCGGACTCTTTATTCATTGGGGTGTTTATAGTATTTTGGGTGATGGGGAATGGGTGATGAATAATCAAAATATCTCCATTGATGCCTACAAAAAGCTGCCTTCATTTTTCAATCCCATTGAATTCAATGCTGAAGAATGGGTGAAGATTGCTAAAAATGCTGGGATGACATATATAACCATCACTACCAGGCATCATGATGGATTTTCAATGTTCGATTCTAAAGCTAGTGATTATAACATTGTTGAAAAAACACCCTACGGAAAGGATGTTATCAAAGATTTGGCAAAGGCTTGTGAAAAGGAAGGTATCAAACTGTTTTTTTATTATTCATTATTGGATTGGCATAACGATGATTATTTTCCAAGAGGTAAAACAGGTAATGACATTGAGGGAAGAAAGGAAGGCGATTGGGATGCTTATATCAATTTCATGAAGGCTCAATTAACAGAATTGTTGACTAACTATGGTGACGTTGCTGGTATTTGGTTTGATGGCGATTGGGATAAAAAGGATGAAAATTGGCATTATGACGAGATTTATAAATTGATACATGAGTTGCAGCCCCAGTGTTTAATTGGGAATAATCATCACGACGCGCTCAAACAAGGTGAAGATTTTCAAATGTTTGAACGCGACTTGCCTGGAGAGAATAAAACAGGTTTTGGGACATCAGAATCGAATGTTGGCAGATTACCAAAAGAAGTTTGTGCGACAATTAATGGCTCTTGGGGTTTTGACTTACAAGACAAAAAACACAAATCAAAGAAAGAGCTTATTCACTATTTAGTGAGAGCATCGGGGTTTGGAAGTAACTTGTTACTAAATGTCGGACCAATGCCGAATGGCAAGATACAAGACGAACATATCCAGTCCTTAGCAGAAATAGGTGATTGGTTAAAAATAAACGGTGAAACCATCTATGGCACCAAAGCTGGAATTATAGCACCTAGCAAAGATTGGGTTTCAACCCAAAAAGGAAATGTGCTCTACGTTCATTTATTAGAAAATAGAACTACGGCTTTTGTTATTCCGGAGTTTAATGCATCAATAAAATCGGCTAAGTTATTCGCTACTAAAAAAAAGGTCAAGACCAAACAAACAAAAGATGGGTTACTTATAGAAATCCCTGAAAGTGATCAGAATGACATCGACACCATAGTAGAAATTACTTTGAAATAATGAGTGTTTTTATTAAAAAAAAAGATTTACCAACTATAATCAAATCAGTTAACAATGAGATATTATAAAGTTATAGCAGTCCTGTTTTTCTTAGTCGCTAATCACGTGGTAGCACAAGAAAAACTGTCAAAAGAAGAACGATTAGAGTGGTTTCAAGATGCCAAATTTGGGGTCTTTATCCACTGGGGCTATTATGGCGTAAAAGGCATTGGCGAATCGTGGTCCATGTATCACAAACGCATTTCTTATGACGATTATATGTCCCAAGGAAAAGAATTTACCGCCAAAAATTACGATCCGGAAGCTTGGGCAAAACTCTTTAAGAAAATTGGAGCACGTTATGCGGTATTGACTACCAAACATCATGATGGTGTCGCGTTATGGGATACCAAATTCAGCCATTTAAACGTTGTAGAAAAAACGCCAGCGAAGCGCGATTTAGTAGGGCCTTATGTAGACGCACTGCGGGCAGAAGGTTTAAAAGTTGGCTTGTACTACTCGCTAATTGATTGGTCGCATCCGGATTATGATGTTGTTTTTCCGCGTCCTGATACTCGTAAAAACTATCCTCAAAAAAATCAAAATCAATTGTCGCCATGGCAACGTTTTTTGAGATTTAATGATGGGCAGTTAAAAGAATTGAGTACCAGATACAATCCGGATTTATATTGGTTTGATGGCGATTGGGAAAAATCTAGCGAGCAATGGCGCGCAGAATCCTTGAAAGATTCCTTATTGGCTTGGAACCCAAAAGTGATTGTGAATTCCCGTTTGAAAACCCACGGCGATTATAGCACCCCAGAACAAGGTGTGCCAGTAGTAAGGCCAGAAGGTGCATGGGAGTTTTGTATGACCATGAACGATAATTGGGGCTATTTCCCATCCGACACGAATTACAAACCGGTATCTCAAATCATCAGAACTTTTGTTGAGGTGATTGCTACCGGAGGAAATTTATTATTGAATATCGGGCCTAAACCTGACGGGACTATTGCAGAAGAGCAGTTAGAACGTTTGGAAGCTTTAGGGGAATGGGTTAATAAACATGAATCGGCTGTTTTTAGTGCTAAAGCAGGTTTGCCTTACGGACATTTTTACGGCCCTACCTTGTTGAGCAAAGACGACACAAAAATCTATTTGGCATTATTTGACAATCCTAAAAACTACATCTCTTTAAAAGGAATTCAGAATAAAGTGAAATCCATCAAAGTTGTGGGGAGTGGACAAGAATTGAGTTTCGAAAGAAATGGTGGTGCAGAATGGAATAATATTCCTGGAATCTTAAGAATTGAAATCCCTCAAGAGAAGAATTTAGATGCGAATGTAACCCTGATTGAAGTGGAGTTGGAAGATGCGTTGGTGTTGTATAGAGGGCATGGGAATGCGGTGGAGTTGAATAAATAGAATTAAGACCGCTGCGCTGTTAGAATTAAGAACAAAGATGGAAGACTTAGGACTTAAGACTTAAGACGTAGGACGGATTAAACCTAACACAAAACATTTTGTGATTCGTCTTACGTCCTGCAGTCCTAAGTCAATAAAAGGGCTTCAAACAAATAAGCATATTAAATAAATAATAAAATGCCAATACTTATTTTAAAACGGTCGTGGGTTGTTTTACTTGCCATTGTATGTGCAGGAACAACTGGCATAGGTCAGAATAATAGCTACATCGACAGTCACGATTTGGTGGATTTTGTCAATCCTTTAATGGGCACGGATTCATCTTTCGATTTGTCCAACGGGAATACCTATCCCGCCATTGCCACGCCTTGGGGGATGAATTTTTGGACCCCAATGACTTCAAAAATGGGCGATGGCTGGACTTATAAATACCGTGAAAACAAAATTAGAGGCATCAAACAAACCCACCAACCGAGTCCGTGGGTGAATGATTATGCAGCGTTTTCCTTTATGGCCGTAACCGGCGATTTAAAATTTCAAGAAGATGAGCGCGAATCTTGGTTTTCGCATAAAGCAGAAACGGTAACGCCGTATCATTATTCGGTGTATTTGGCCGATTATGATGTGGTGGCTGAGGTAACACCAACAGAACGAGCGGCGCAATTTAGATTTACCTTTCCAGAATCGGACAGTTCCTATATCATCCTCGATGCGTTTAACAAAGGATCCATGGTGAAAATCATTCCTGAAGAACGCAAAATTATTGGCTACGCTAGAAACAATAGCGGTGGGGTGCCCGAGAATTTTCACAACTATTTTGTGGCTGAATTTGATAAAGATTTTGAGCTCAACCACACTTGGAAAGATGGTTGGCAATTGGTTGAAAACACTACTGATAGCGAAGGTGACCATGTGGGCGCCATTATCGGATTTAAAACAAAAAAAGGAGAAGTGGTAAACGTTAAAGTGGCGTCGTCATTTATAAGTCCTGAGCAAGCAGCACTAAATCTTTCAAGAGAAATTGGCGCAGACACTTTTGACCAAACAAAAGAAAAAGCAAAACAAGCTTGGGAAACTGAGTTGGGCAGAATTAAAATTGAAGATGATAACATCGATAATCTCAGAACATTCTATTCCTCTTTATACCGTGTGTTGCTATTCCCAAGAAAATTTTATGAGTTTGATGCCAATAATGAGATGATGCATTATAGCCCGTATAATGGGAAAGTCTTACCGGGCTATATGTTCACGGACAATGGGTTTTGGGACACTTTCAGAGCGGTGTTTCCGTTTTTTAATATGATGTATCCTGAGCTTAATGGCAAAATTATGCAAGGCTTGGCTAATACGTATAAAGAATCGGGTTGGTTGCCAGAATGGGCAAGTCCGGGACATCGGGATGTGATGATTGGCTCCAATTCAGCGCCTATTATTGCTGATGCCTTTTTAAAAGGTGCCAAAGATATGGATGCCGATATTTTAATGGAAGCCATACTTAAAAATGCCACCGTTGCAGACGGACGTCCTGTAAATTCCGTGGGCAGAGCCGGATTGGAATATTACAACACATTGGGTTACGTGCCGTATGATGTGGATATCAACGAAAATGCAGCCAGAACTTTAGAATACGCTTACGCCGATTTTACCATCGCTCAAATGGCGGAGAAAATGGGAAAACCAAAGCTTGCCAAAAAGTATTTTAAGCAATCCATGAATTACAAAAACCTTTTCGATCCATCCACCAATTGGATGCGTGGGAAAAACAAGGATGGCAGTTTTCAAAGTCCGTTTAATCCTTTAAAATGGGGCGATGCGTTTACCGAAGGCAATAGTTTGCACTACACGTGGTCCGTTTTTCATGATATTCAAGGCTTGATTGATTTGATGGGCGGCAAGGAACCATTTGTGGGCAAGTTGGATGAAGTTTTTGACATGCCACCAAAATTTGACGCGTCCTACTACGGATTTACGATTCACGAAATTCGAGAAATGCAAATCGTCAACATGGGCAACTATGCGCACGGCAATCAACCCATTCAGCACATGATCTATTTGTATAATTATGCCAATCAACCCTACAAAGCTCAAGAGAAGGTTAGGAACGTGATGACGAAATTGTATTCAGCAACACCTGACGGCTATTGTGGTGATGAAGACAACGGTCAAACGTCGGCTTGGTATGTGTTCAGCGCATTAGGCTTTTATCCGGTAACCCCGGGCGTGGACGAATATGTAATTGGAAGTCCGCTGTTCAAAAAAGCAACCCTCCATTTAGAAAACGGGAACACCTTTATAATCAAATCCAACAACAATTCAGAATCGAATGTCTACATTCAAAATGCGGAATTGAATGGAAACACCTATAACAACACCTATCTGAAATTTGATGTCCTCCAAAACGGCGGTGTCTTAGGATTTAATATGGGCAACACTCCAAATACAAGTTGGGGCATTGCAAATGAAAATGTTCCGTACTCCTTAAGTACGTCAAAAAATAAACCTAAAAAATGAAACAATTTGGCTTATTAATTCTCTTATTTTTTTGTGGTACTTCCAGCCTTATGGCACAAGAACCAGCCGATTATGTGAATCCGTTTATTGGTACCTCCAATTACGGCGCCACGTTTCCTGGCCCAATTGCCCCGCGAGGCATGGCGAGTATCAGTCCGTTTAACGTAGCGGGACCACAAAACACCTTGGAAAAGGACAGTCAGTGGTTGTCCAATCCGTATGTGAATGAAAACACATTTTTAACCGGTTTTAGCCACGTCAATTTAAGTGGTGTGGGCTGTCCAGATTTAGGAGTGTTATTGTTAATGCCAACTACGGGCGAATTAGAAACCAATCACCTGAACTACGGTTCTACCTACAAAAATGAAGTCGCAAAAGCCGGCTATTACAGTACGGAAATCGATAAATATAAGGTGAAAGCTGAGTTCACGGCGTCTACTCGAGTAGGGGTGAGTAAATTTCATTTTCCAAAAGGACAAGCCAATGTGTTGTTGAATCTTGGTTTAGGGTTGACCAATGAGGAAGGTGCTATGGTGCAAGTCGTCTCATCAACTGAAATTGAAGGCATGCGTTCCGTTGGATCATTCTGTTACAACAGTCCAGAAGCCGCATATCCGGTTTATTTTGTCGCTCAATTTTCAAAACCAGCTGATAATTTTGGCGTTTGGAAAAAACCTGCGACATATGAAGGTGTGGAAGCACAATGGATGGGTTATAATGGCAAAACGCGTCTGATGGAGAAATCGACCAAAATGGTAGTTGGTGATAGTATTGGCAGTTATTTTACTTATAATTTTGATAAGGCCGAAACGGTTGAAGTTAAAATCGGGGTAAGCTACGTGAGTATTGCCAATGCACGCGAGAATTTAGAAAAGGAAACCAATAACAAAACGTTTGAAGACGTTTATAAAGACACCTACAACGCGTGGAATGAAACACTCTCCAAAATCAAAGTGGAAGGAGGTTCTGAAGACGATAAAACTGTTTTTTATACCGCTTTGTATCATACGCAAATCCATCCGAATACTTTAAATGACGTCAACGGCGACTATCCTGAAATAAAAACAGGAAACATCGGAAATACCGATGGGACGCGCTATACCGTCTTTTCCTTATGGGATACCTATCGGAATGTGCACCAATTGTTATCGCTCGTTTATCCGCAGCAGCAGAATAATATGATCCATAGTATGTTGGATATGTATGAAGAGAACGGTTGGTTGCCTAAATGGGAATTGAATTCCACCGAAACCTTTACCATGGTAGGCGACCCAGCGAGTATTGTTATTGCGGATACGTATTTGAAAGGCATTCGCGATTTTGATGTTGACAAGGCCTATGAAGCGATGTTAAAAAGTGCCGATCATTTGGAGAATAATCCCCTGCGTCCAGGTTTGAAAGATTATATTGAAAAAGGGTTTGTGACAACGGATCATGGTGGTTCGGTTTCGACCACTCAAGAATATAATGCGGCGGATAATGCCATCGCTCAACTGGCAAACGCCCTCGGTATAAAAGACGATTACAAACGGTTTAAGAAGCGCTCATTATCGTATAAAAAACTGTTCGACAAAAAATTAAAAATGTTACGTCCTAGACTACAAAATGGGGAATGGTACGAGCCCTTTGATCCTTATGCAGGTGCTAATTTCTCTGAAAACATCGGATTTATTGAAGGTAATGCATGGCAATATTCGTTTATGATGCCGCATGATATTGACGGGCTTATAAAGTTGATGAATGGCGGTAAGGGCTTTACAGATCAGTTGCAAAAAATATTCGATACGGAGCAATTTGATATGGCTAATGAACCGGGAATTGCCTATCCGTACCTTTTCAATTATGTAAAAGGCGAAGAGTGGCGCAGTCAGCAAATGGTAGAAGATTTGGTTAGAAAACATTTCAAGAACACGCCTGATGGCATTCCGGGAAATGATGATACCGGCACCATGTCTGCTTGGGTAGTCTATTCTATGATGGGCTTTTACCCAATCGCTCCTGGAGAACCTGTTTATACCATTACCAAGCCGCTGTTCGATAAAATCACCATTCAATTAGATTCCAAATATTACAAGAATAGTGAGTTGGTTATAGAAAAAGAAACCAATGGCAACGGTCGCATCGATCACATTCTAATCAACGGAAAAAAACATAAGGGGTATTTTATTAATCATGACGACTTGGTGAATGGAAATACTATGAAGGTCATTCTAAAATAAGTAACTCGCTTAAAAACATCTATTCTTATCAATTACAGAAAACACACTTTTAACATGAAATCAAACGTATTAATTTTTACATTTTTAGTATTTGCAATTTTTTCATCAAGCGCTCAAAAGCCCTCTATTTACAAGGTTTTTGAGAAGCAACCTCTCAATTTCGGCGGCGAAAAAGGCAGCGATGCTGAGACGGCGCGTTTAATGGACGGCCGTTTGGTCTATAAAAAAGTTACGGTACCTACATTTGCTCAAGGCACGGATGTGAACATAAAATTGACGGTACGCTCGAATGGTGATCGCTGGGATAAATCGGGATCTGTCTTCGTGGTTTCTGATTCTGAAAAACTTTCCATTCTGGATATTGCAGGAAAGGACGAAAAATTCCCAACAGATTCTTATGTAGATGGGAAATACGCGGGATTGGTAAAAGGAAAAACCTACGAACCAGTAGTGGAACTCATGCGATTTATGACTCCGTTTGGCGTGGGACATTATAGTGATAATAAAGTAAAGTATCGAAGACCAGTTTATATTCCTTCTTGGGAAAAAGAAGTGGTGTGGGAGCATGATATCACGGCCTTAGAAAGCGTGGTGACGGGGACGTTTTATGTAGGTGTTTGGATTGATTCCTGGACCGCAGAAGGTTATGATTTTGACCTGGAATTGAAGTATTCTGACAGAACACAACAAAAAGTTTCAGTGCTTCCTTTAGTGAATACCATTCCGTACGTTGGCGGACAGAAAATACCAGATAATTTTGCCCATAAAGATTTGGAGCAAACCATTCAACTAAAGAAGAATGCTAAAAATGTGAAGTTGCATTACATCACTACCGGACACGGTGGACATAGTGGAGGTGATGAATTTATCAAAATCAAAAACAGTGTCTATTTTAATAATACATTGGTTTTGGATACCATTCCGTGGCGGGATGATTGTGCGTCCTTCCGACGATTCAATCCAACATCAGGTGTTTGGATCAAGAAAGATTCCGCATCATATATAAGTCCAAAAACTAATAAATACGAGGTCAAAGAAATTGAAGAACGTATTGCCTCTTCTGATTTATCACGATCTAATTGGTGTCCAGGGTCTTCCGTTGAACCAATGGTAGTCAGTTTAGGCGACTTAAAAGCGGGCGCGCACACGATCAAAATAAAAATTCCTGCCACTCCTGTGGATGGTGACAAGCTGAACCACTGGTTAGTGTCGGCGTATTTGACTTACGAATAATAGTATAATTTTTATTAGGAATGCTGTAATCAGCTGATCATTAAACATGTTAATGACCAGCTGATTTTTTTTTTTAGATTTATAAAACTCAGTTCACCGCGCAGAAATAGTTGTGTATCGATCTAGAGGTGTTATTCGTCTAATTACCTTAAAATTTAACATAAGTTTATATATTATTGTGTTATGTAATACATAGCACTGCTGTGTGAATAGAATATTAACCTTAAAAATAAATATTAATGATTCAAAAAGGAAGTATGTTACTGCTTGTGTTTTTTTTGTTCGGTTTTACTGTCGTACAAGCGCAAGTTACAGTAAAAGGGACAGTTACTGATGCTACTAATGGCGACCCCATACCGGGAGTTAACATTATAGAAAAAGGCACAAGTAAAGGAGTAGTTACAGATTTCGATGGTAATTATTCAATTGAGGTCAGTACTAATGGTACACTTCAATTTAGTTATGTAGGGTATGCCACCCAGTCTATTGCTGTTAATGGCAAACAGACTATTAACGCGGTTATGATGGAGCAGAGTGAGGGCTTAAATCAAGTCATTGTAGTAGGGTACGGGACCCAGAAAAAAGGCAATCTTACTGGTGCCATAAGTACCATCGACGCTGAGGTGTTGGAGAATAGGCCTGTGAGCAATGTGATGCAGGCCATCCAAGGCTCTGCACCAGGCCTGTCATTAACCGTAGGAAATGCCGGGGGGTCACCGGGATCGAGTATGAATATCAGTATCCGAGGGGTTGGTAATCTTCAGGGAAATGGCGCACCTCTGGTGATTGTCGATGATATCCCATTGAATGATCCATCAGGGTTAAACAATATTAATCCAGAAGATATTGAGACTATTTCAGTTTTAAAAGATGCGGCCTCTTCAGCAATCTATGGGTCACGTGCTGCCTTTGGTGTGATATTGGTCAAGACAAAAAGTGGTAAAGGAATTGTAGGACATGAAATCACTTATTCCAATAACTATATTTATTCATCTCCAACTAAAATACCGGATATGATGAATTCTTTACAATTTGCGGATTATTTCAATCTTGCTGCCACCAACGGTGGTGGTGCAGCTATATTTAGCACAGATGTTTTAGCACGTATAAAGGCTTATTTAGCTGATCCCATAAATACTCCAGTGACCGTTGCAAACGAGGCGGGTACCAGATGGCAACAATATACAGGTTCCAACGCCAATACCAATTGGTTTGACGTGATGTATAAAGATATGGTACTGCGTCAGCAACATAATCTTAGTTTTGCAGGTAACGAAGGAAACCTCAATTATAACGTATCAGGTTCCTTTTTTGATTCTCCCGGGATTATTAATTTTGGAGATGACAGTTATGAGCGTTACACGCTTAACAGTAAAATTGGAAGTAAAATGAATGACTGGTTTACTGTAAACGCAAATATCAGAATGTCCCGTGAGGATTTAGATAGACCCAGTTATGATCCTGGACTATATTTACATAATATAGCAAGACGTTGGCCAACTAACGGGGTGGTTATGCCCAACGGCAGTTATAGTGATGGATCCGAGATTCCTTTTCTTTTAGATGGTGGAAGACGTCTAAAAAGAGATTTCAATACCAATGCCAGTGTTGATTTAATATTTGAACCCATTGAAGATTTAAAGATCAAAACGAGTCTGCTTTACCAACGTGAAACAACGAACATCTCCTCTCATACTGCGAAAGTTGGGGTGATAGAGCCTGATGGTCAAGAACGTTTGATCCAACAAAATAACAGTTTTGTAAGATATGCATATGAAAGGAATTATATCTCTCCAAACGTGGTGGTTTCTTATGAAAAATCTTTCAATGAGAAACATAATTTTTCTGGATTGGTTGGTTTTCAACAGGAAAGAACTGATTACAGTTCTGTACAGGCTTCTAAAAATGATCTGATAACAGATAACGTGCCTTCCGTTTCAACAGGTGTGGGAGAGGATAATGTTGGTGATTCTCAAGGTGGCTTTGCAATTCAGGGCTATTTTGGAAGATTGAATTATAATTTTATGGAAAAATATTTGTTTGAAGTAAATGGACGATATGATGCCTCTTCAAGATTTTCTCGTGATACGCGCTGGCATTTTTTTCCTTCTATTTCTGCGGGATATAATATTGCGAAGGAAGAATTTTGGCCTATCGAACAGGTAAATATGTTCAAATTGCGTTATTCGACAGGATCTATTGGTAATCAGAATGTAAAGGACCAATTTGATAATATATTGAACTATTCCTATATAGCGACTATGCCAATACGGACTAATTTGTGGTGGTTGGGCAATGATGGTCGGCCTAATTATACTTTAACCCCAAATCTTATCTCCCCCAATTTAACTTGGGAAACTGTTAAGACTGATAACTTTGGTATAGATATAGCAGCATTCAATAATAGGTTACAGACAACTTTTGAATATTTTGTAAGGACAACTGATGACATGTTTGGTAATTCAGAGCCATTGCCAGGTTTATTAGGTGCTACGTTGCCACCGTCTAACAATGCCTCATTAGAAACTAAAGGTTTTGATTTTAATGTTAGTTGGAAAGATAATATTGGTGATATTGGTTATAATGTGGGCATAGTTCTATCTGATGCTGTAACTAAGGTCACTAAATTCCGCAATCCAAATAATTTATTGAACAACTATCGTGAAGGAGAATATGTGGGTGAAATTTGGGGCTATGAAACTGTCGGTTTATATCAAAATCAAGCAGAGATTGACAATGGTGCTGATCAGTCCACTTTGTATGGAGGCGTGTGGTTTCCAGGGGATGTGCAGTATAAAGATTTAAATGGAGATGGAAAAATTGATAGAGGTCAAGTTACTTCTGACAATCCTGGAGATTTAACTGTAATCGGTAATTCAACGCCTCGCTATTTATATTCATTAAATGCAGGTTTTGATTATAAAGGAATGGATTTTTCAATGTTCTGGCAGGGTATTGGAAAGAGAGAGGTCTGGACAGGTGACGCCTATACATTTGGAGCTGTAGGCAATCAGTGGCAATCAGCTGGGTTTGTGGAGCATTTGGATTATTGGTCAGAAAGTAATCCTAACGCATTCTTACCAAGACCAACTTTTAGAAGTGCTTGGAGAAATCAACAAGTTCAAACGCGATTTTTACAAAATGGCGCTTACTTAAGATTAAAGAATGTCACTCTTGGATATAGCTTTGACGATTATATTATTAAGAAATTAGGTCTTAAAAAACTAAGGCTATTTATGGCAGGGGAGAATCTATTGACCTTTACTAAAATGTCAACCATCTATGACCCTGAAGCCACTGGTGGTAGTTGGGGGAATGGAAAGATTTATCCACTCCAAAAATCGATTTCTCTAGGTTTAAATGTTCAATTTTAATAACATCATAATTATGAAAAATATAAATTTCATTGCACTAATTTTTATAATGCTTTTCAGTTTAGGCTGTTCAGATGATCTATTGGATAAATTGCCAGAAGATCAAATTGCTCCAGAATCCTATTGGAAAACATCTAATGACCTTAAACTTTATCTCAATCAATTCTACACATCATTCCCTGTACATAGTGGTTATAATGGTGGTATCTTTGAGTTTGACAACAACAGCGACAACTTGGCCGATATTTTTGTCAACGATCGGTTTGTTGGAAACACCAGCAATGTACCAAGTACGGATGGCTCTTGGAATTATAGATCCATAAGAAGCGTCAATTTTTATCTTGAAAACAGTGGTACGGCACAAGGAGATGAAGGTTCACTCAACCACTATAATGGAGAAGCTTATTTTTTCAGGGCCATGTTTTATTACAATCTTTTAAGAAGATACGGTGGCGTGCCATATATTAATAAAGTCCTAAATACGGATTCTCCAGAATTGTATTCAGCAAGAATGGCTAGAAATGAATTAGCCACAAAAATTGTGGAAGATTTGGACAGAGCCATTGCTAATCTAAAACCTAGAAGTTCTGCAGAAGCCTTTAGGGTGCACCAAGGTATGGCTTTGTCATTAAAGTCAACAGTGTGTCTATACGAAGGTACTTGGGAGAAATATCACAATGATGATGTCTTTGCGGCGCCTACCAATGAAAGTGCAAAGTTTCTACAATGGGCAGTTGACGCCTCTTCCACATTGATTGAACAAGGGGAATATACATTGTATAATAATGGAACGGCTACTAGCTATTATAATTTATTTAATCAGGTAGATTATTCCGGAATTTCAGAAGTTATGTTTTGGAAAAAATATAATGTTGCTGATGGCGTAAGTCACTACGTTGGACATTATCTTCCACACACAGGTTCTGGGACAGGGTTAACAAAATCATTGGTCGATTCCTATTTGTCCATCGACGGAAATCCCATTGCTGTAAGCCCGTTGTACAGCACCAGTCAGGAGCTAAGTCTTACAACCATTGCAAAGGATAGAGATCCTCGTCTTGCACAAACCATTGATATTCCTGGCGACTTACTTACAGAAAATACGGGAGTGCCAAATGAAATATTTGAATTCCCAACCTTTAGAGGTAATAATGAGATTACAAATACAACAGGGTATCAGATTTACAAAGGTGGACCAACAGATAACGTCCAAAGATACGACAGCTTTACAGGTGCCATTATTTATAGATATGCAGAGGTGCTTCTTAATTTTGCGGAAGCAAAGGCTGAACTGGGTAATTTGACACAAGATGACTTAGATGCCTCAATTAACTTATTGAGGGCACGTGTTGGGATGCCTGCAATGAGTATCTCTCCAGTTTCAGATCCTAATAAGGACTTTCCGGGCCTGAGTGATCTTATAAATGAAGTGAGAAGAGAGCGTCGTGTGGAAATGGCGTTGGAAGGAAAGCGTTTTGACGATTTAATGCGTTGGGCTGCGGCAGATGAGCTTATTGTTGGAAAAAGATGGCTAGGTTTTAAAATTATAGGAAGTGATCTGGAAGATGAATTTTCTGATTTGATTGGAAGTTCGATTCTAGTAAACTCTGATGGGTACATCGATCCCTATATGAACACAATCCCAGAAGGTTTCGGTTTTAAACTTGGAAGGGATTATCTCTCGCCAATACCTACCGAACAAATCATTTTGAGCCAAGGCAATCTGACTCAAAATCCAGGATGGGAATAGGTAGAGCAAACTAATATTTTAAAATTACATATTGCAGTAGAGTAGTCCTATTGTAAATCCCACCCAAGCTAATTGGGTGGGATTTTTTATTCTATTATGAGTCTAACTTCTCATAGTGCTAATATTAATGCAGTATTGACTGTTGCTGAGGTTTTACTCAATCGGTTGCGTAGAATTTTATGAATTCTCATCCCATAAATCAGTATATTTTGCTTATTTTAGGCAATTAATTTGGCCCGCATTTTAGGACGTTGCCAATAGATTTTTTTCTTCTTGCAATTGTTGAATTTGCTGGGAGATTAATCTCATAAATAGGAAGTACTAATTCATATATTTTATACCCTACAACTAAACATTTCATCATGATTTTAAAAAAGAAGGCTTTAGTGGCATTTCAATTTGTTTTTGTGTGCCTTGCTGTTTTAAATGCTAATGCACAAGACAAGGATCCGATTAAAGATTACAAACATTTTATTGAAAATGAGGCGGTCATTAGCGATAATAAATTGGAAGCCCACGCATCATTTACCTCGTTTACCACTGAAAAGGATGCCTTAAACAACACTCCTCATTTTTATCAGTTACTAGATGGTCTTTGGAAATTCAATTGGGTAAAAGATCCGAAGGACAGACCGACAACCTTCATGAACTTAAATGAAGAAATGTCTGGTTGGGATGATATTAAAGTGCCGTCCAACTGGGAAGTGGAAGGGTATGGCGTTCCTATTTACGTAAATCACCAATATGAGTTTTCTGATTATAAGGCCATGATTGCTGATGATATGGAGCTTGTAGATCGTATCTATCCTGCAAATCCAGGGAAAGTTCCGCACTCCTATAATCCAGTAGGGTCTTATGCCCGCGAGTTCACTATTCCAAATGATTGGGATGGTAAGGAGATTTTCTTACAAATTGGTGCAATGAAATCAGGCGGTTTTGTATGGCTTAATGGTACTTATATTGGGTATTCCCAAGGCAGTAAATTACCTGCAGAATTTAATATTACGGAAGCTGCTAAACCAGGCAAAAATAAAATTGCTTTTCAAATCTTCAGATGGACTGACGGTTCCTACCTAGAGGCTCAAGATTTCTGGAGAATCAGCGGGATTGAGCGTAGCGTATATGTGTACGCACAACCTAAATTGCGTATTGAAGATTATGAGGTAGTGTCAGTTTTAGATGCTGCCTATAAAGATGGTGTTTTTGGACTTGATGTCAATCTTGACAACGCCAATTCTAAATCGGACAAAGGAAGTATTTCTTATAAGATTTTAGATGCCGACTCGAAAACAGTGGCCTCAGAATTAAAATCATTTACCATCGATGGTTCTAAACAAAATGAAGTGAGTTTTTCTGCAACTTTACCAAGTGTTAAACAATGGAGTGCAGAACATCCTAATCTCTATACCCTTCTTATTGAAACTAAAGATAACAAAGGAAAAATATTAGAAGTGACGACGTCTAAAATTGGGTTTAGATCAGTTGAAATTAAGCAAGGTCTGCTATTGGTCAATGGACAACGTATTACTTTAAAGGGCGTAAATACTCAAGAAGCTAATCCTGAAACGGGACACGTTGTACCAGAGGAATTGATCATGAAAGATATCAAGCTTTGGAAAGAAAATAACATCAACGCCGTACGTTTAAGTCACTACCCACAACAACGTCGTTTTTATGAGTTGTGTGATGAGTATGGTTTATATGTCGTTGATGAAGCAAATATTGAATCTCACGGTATGTACTACGGCGAACATTCCTTAGCGAAAAAACCAAGTTGGGAAAACGCACATGTTGATAGAATGGTGCGTCTCGTAAAGCGCGATAAAAACCATCCATCAGTAATTATCTGGTCTATGGGGAACGAAGCCGGAAACGGTGTGAATTTCTTCAAAGGTTATGATGAAATGAAGGCAAACGACAAAACAAAACGCCCAGTACAGTACGAGCGTCCGTATAAAGATTACGACGGTAGTTTATGGGATATGGATACCAATACCGATATTATAGTGCCACAATATCCAACGCCAGCAACTTTTGAAGCGGTTGGAAGAACCAAAACGGACAGACCTTATATTCCTAGCGAATATGCCCACGCGATGGGAAATAGTACCGGAAATTTTCAAGATTATTGGGATATTATTGAGCGTTATGACAACCTTCAAGGTGGATTCATCTGGGATTGGGTTGACCAATCAATCTGGAAAACCAACGAAAAAGGCGAGCGTTTTTATGCCTATGGCGGTGATTATGGCGAAAATATGCCAACCGACAATACCTTCCTAAATAACGGAATTGTATTCCCGGACCGTACCCCACAGCCAGGTTTGTTTGAAGTTAAAAAAGCACACGAATTCATCAATTTCAGAGATCAAGGCATCAACCGTCATGATGAACTCCGTATTCTAGTGGAGAATTTATATGATTTTACAGATTTAAATCACTTCACTTTTAGTGCTGAAATTAAAGCTGATGGAAAGGTGTTAAAAACGATTCCTATTGAAGAAATCTCCGTAGAAACACACACTGGAAAACTGATCAGGGTATCCCTAAAAGATGTCGATTACAAAGCAAACACCGAGTATTTCTTAGAGATTTCAGCGAAAACTAAAGCGCCTTGGGGCATTCTTCCTAAAGCACATGAAGTTGCTCATGAGCAATTTGCATTATCGCGTAAATACACCAAGCAAAACACGGTATTGGATAATAAAGCGGCTTTAAGTATCAAAGAATCAAAAGAGAATTTTGAGGTTTCTAATGCAGATGTAAAAGTCATTTTTGATAAAACAATAGGACAAATCACCTCTTATGTCTATGAAGGAGCGGAATTGTTGAAAGATGGTAACGGACCGAAACCGAACTTCTGGCGTGCACCAACGGACAATGATTTTGGTAGCCAAATGCAAGCCAAAAACATCGAATGGAAAAAAGCATCGTTGTTTGCGAAAGTGGCCAAATTAACTTCTACTAAAAATGATGATGGCAGTGTCACCATCAATGTGACTTATAACTTACCAGGTGTAGACACGACGTTCGATTCAGAATACCATATTCTTGGTAACGGCGTGATTAAAATCAACAATACCTTACACGAAACAGCATATGAGGCCGACTTACCACGATTGGGGATGCGTATGCAATTGCCAAAGGCCTATGAAAACATGACCTATTTTGGTCGTGGGCCATGGGAAAACTATCAAGACAGAAAAGCCTCTGCGTTTCTTGATGTATACGAATCGAAAGTGCGAGATCAGTATGTGCCTTACGTAAGACCACAGGAAAATGGCTATAAAACAGACGTGCGTTGGTCAGCTTTTGCTGATGCAAATAACAACGGACTTTTAGTGGTTGCAAAAAATCAATTCCAAGGTTTAGGGATGAGCGCCTTGCACATGCCAAACGAAGATTTTGACACGACGGATGGTATTGCTTATAGTGGCAACGACAAGTTGGAGGAAGAATTTAGAACCGATGGTATTCCGCAAATTAATGCGTCCAAACACATCAATGATATTAAAGAGCAAGATTTGGTACAACTTAATATCGATTTAGCCCAACGTGGTGTTGCCGGAGATAATAGCTGGGGAGGAAGACCACAGGAGGAATATTTAATCAAAGGGCAAGAAAAACAATCCTACAGTTTCTTTTTGATTCCTTTTAAAAACGGTACCAAAAAAGATTTTGTTGAATGGAGCAAGTTGTATTCCAACCAAAACTAATTGAAAAGACATTAAATTAAATAAGCAATGAAACAAAGAAATCAACGTATCCTTACGGCGTTCCTAGCAGTGTTGGGAAGTTATGTGGGCATCGGCCAAACCCTGGACCCTGTTATTGAAAACCCTGATGTGATAGGCATCAATAAATTAGATGCACGTGCCACGTTTTTCCCGTATAGTTCTTTAGAATTAGCGAAGGAAAACGACCTTTCAAAAGCAGAGAATTACATGCTTTTAAACGGTACTTGGCTATTTAATTACAGTGATACGCCAGAAACCAGACCAGCCGATTTCTATAAAGAAGATTTCGATACCTCAAACTGGAACACGATAAAAGTACCTTCTAATTGGGAAGTTGAAGGTTTTGGAGTGCCAATATATGTGAACGCGACGTACCCATTCCAAAAGGGGCATTTAAATCCGCCAGACATTCCAGACGGCGATAATCCGGTGGGGTCTTATAAAAGAACTTTTAATGTGCCGAACAATTGGGATGGTAAGGATTTATTCATTCATTTTGGAGCTGTAAAATCGGCATTCTATATCTGGATTAACGGTAAAAAAGTGGGCTATAGTCAAGGCTCTAAATTGCCGGCAGAATTTAATGTGACCGATTTTGTAAAACCAGGAACCAACAGTATTGCTTTAGAAGTGTACCGTTGGAGTGATGGTAGTTACTTAGAATGTCAGGATTTTTGGAGAATTTCCGGGATTGAGCGTGATGTATACTTATATGCACGGCCAAAGATTCAGTTGGTAGATTATTTTGCCAAAGCAGGATTGGAAAACAATTATACCGATGGTGTTTTTGATTTAGCGTTCGATGTAAAAAGTATCGATTCTAAAAAGCAAAAAGGAAGTGTTTCGGTAGAAATCACCAGAAATAACCAATCAATTTATAGCGCATCAACCGGGTATGAATTGACGCCTAATACAGCGCAAACTTTCAGTTTCAAAAAAGTGATTCCGCAAGTAAAAACATGGTCAGCTGAAATTCCAAATTTATACCAATTAAACATCGTCATTAAAGACAGAAAAGGGAATGTCATCGAAGCTATTTCTCGAAAATTAGGCTTTAGAACATCTGAAGTAAAAGATGGTCAATATTTGGTGAATGGAAAACCAATTTTATTCAAAGGCGTCAACCGTCATGAGCACGATCCTAATACAGGCCACGTCATTTCTCGTGAAGACATGCTAAGGGATGTTCAAATCTTTAAAGAATACAACATCAATGCGGTTAGAACGGCACATTACCCTAACGATCCTTATTTTTATGAATTATGTGATGAATACGGTATTTATGTAGTTGATGAAGCCAATATAGAGTCTCACGGCATGGGGTATGCTTTGGACAGAACCTTAGCGAACAATCCTGCCTGGTTAAAAGCACATCTGCAACGTGTAGAGCGTATGGTGCAACGTGATAAAAATCATCCGTCCATTGTTATTTGGTCTTTAGGTAACGAAGCAGGAAATGGCTATAATTTTTATGAATCGTATTTGTTGGCCAAAAAACTGGATACTACCAGACCAACGCAATATGAACGTGCGGTACATGAATGGAATACTGATCTCTTTGTTCCTATGTATGATACTCCAGAACAGGTGGAAGCCTATGCCAAAGATCCAAGGAGAACAAAACCTTTAGTGCAGTGTGAATATGCCCACGCTATGGGGAATAGTATGGGTGGTTTTAAAGAATACTGGGACCTCTATGAAAAATACGACAAACTTCAAGGTGGTTTTATTTGGGATTATGTAGACCAAGGCCTAAAAATTGAAAAAAATGGTAGAGAAATTTATGCTTATGGAGGCGATTTTGGACCAGAAGGCACACCAAGTGATAACAACTTTTTAAACAACGGCTTGGTACAACCAGACAGAAAACCAAACCCGCATATCCATGAAGTTGCGCACATTCAACAAGATGTGAAATTTTATGAAAATGATCTTGCAAACGGGATGATTGATATTAAAAACTGGTATTTCTTTAGAGATTTGTCAAACTACAAATTGAATTGGGAAGTCATTGCCAACGGTGAAGTTGTTGACTCCGGAAAAATGGACGCTATAGACATTAATCCGCAAGCTAAAAAAGCGGTAAAAATTCCTTTTAAAGCGGCATTTAAAAAGGATGTAGAGTATTTCTTAAATGTTTCAGCAATACTTAAGACAGACGAAGCATTATTAAAAGCAGGACATATTGTGGCTTACGAGCAATTCCAGTTGCAAGAGGCAAACGTTCAAATTCCTGAAAAAGCAACGGCAGCTGTAAGTTCTAAAACGCAAGGTGATGTGATTACTGTTACTGGTGAAAATTTTACTGTCCTATTTGATCAAAAAGCAGGAACACTAACCGATTATAACTTTAAGAATAAAGGTCTTTTAAAGAAAGGCCCAGAAGTTAATTTTTGGAGAGCGCCAGTTGATAATGATTATGGTGCAGGGACGCAAAAAAGATACAAAGCATGGAAAGATGCTGGTACAAAAGGTAGCGTAACAACGTCCGTAAAACAACTTTCTAAAACGGAAGTAGAAATAAAATTCACAAGAGATTTATTTGACGGCGATGCCAAAATAATTGAAACTTACCTAGTAGATGGTAACGGTGCTGTAAAAGTAACTAACAGTTTAAAAGCAATTAAAGGCGAGCATCCCGATTTCTATAAATTCGGAAATAAATTAGTATTGCCAGAAGCGTATAAAAACATCACGTTTTATGGTAAAGGTCCTTTTGAAGCCTATGCTGATAGACAACATGCGGCTAAAGTAGGGTTGTATAAGCAAACAATTGAAGAACAATATTTCCCGTATATCCGTCCGCAAGAAACGGGGAATAAATTAGATGTTCGTTGGGTTGCATTGACTAAGGAAGATGGTTCCGGACTTAAATTTTTAAGTGAAAAACCACTGTCAGTATCTGCCCTTAATTTTGCCGAAGAAGATTTACATACCAATGATGAACGCGTGCAACATCATGCTGGCGAAATAGACCCGAGAAAAGAGGTTTTCGTAAATATTGACGGATTCCAACAAGGATTGGGAAGCATCAATAGCTGGGGTACACTGCCTTTAGAACCTTACAGGCTGCATTATAAAGACTATTCGTATTCTTATTGGATAGTGCCGATTGAAAAATAAAATCACAATTTTAATGTATACATAAAAACAATATCGATCTTTTTCAACGTGTGAAGGATCGATATTGTTTTTTTAATAAGAATTTATATGATGAGATTTTGCCTTTTTTTATCGCTTATTGTTTTAGCTTCTTGTAAACATCAAGAACGCGGATTACAATCGGTCAGCCTAAATACTACCATAACCCAAGACATTTCTAAGCCTAAAACACCTATTATGGGATGGTCCAGCTGGAACAATTTCCATGTGGATATCAACGAAGACGTTATTAAAGCGCAAGCTGATTTTATGGTGTCTTCAGGAATGGCTGATGCTGGTTATGCTTACGTCAATATAGATGATGGATTTTTTGGAGGTCGTGATCAGCAAGGCAATTTATTGGTCCACCCGGAACGCTTTCCAAACGGGATGAAAGTTATTTCAGAGTACATCCATTCTAAAGGCTTAAAAGCAGGGATATATTCTGATGCGGGGATCAATACTTGTGCATCGCATTGGGATAAGGATACCATTGGCGTTGGTTCCGGACTCATGGGCCACGATAGAAAAGATTTGAAGTTGATGTTAAACGATTGGAACTACGATTTTATAAAAGTCGATTGGTGTGGTGGCGATTGGTTAGGATTGGATGAAGAAACCCGATACACCCAAATTGCCAACATCATTAAAGAGATCAAACCAAATACGGTCTATAACATCTGTCGCTGGGAATTTCCAGGAGAATGGGCACTTCAAATTGCGGACTCGTGGCGTATTTCAGGAGATATATCCAATGAATTTAGTTCCATCTTACATATTATCGATTTAAATGCGGACCTCTGGAAATATGCATCGCCAGGCCATGTCAATGATATGGATATGCTACAAGTGGGACGTGGCATGAGTTATGAAGAAGATAAAACACATTTTACGATGTGGTCTATGATGGCTTCGCCGCTTTTAGCAGGTAATGACTTGCGATATATGACCCAAGAGACCATTGACATTCTTACCAATAAAGAAATAATTGCGCTTAATCAAGATCCATTGGTGTACCAAGCGCGTCGATTGATTGATAACGGCGACTTAGAAGTGTGGGCAAAACCATTAGTATCTACAATGAGCGGTAAAGTAGCGGTCACCTTATTAAATAGGTCTGATAAAACGGAAACCATGTCTTTTGACTTAAATACGGTCGGTTTAGACCATAATCAAGGGTATAGCTACCGCGATTTATGGGCGAAAAAAGATTATGAAAAGACTAAAAAGGAAGCATTGAGCTTTGAAGTGCCACCGCATGGCGTTGTGGTATTAACGCTTTCAGGAACATCAAAACCGTTCAATATTTTTCAAAATAAATAGACAGTTCAAGCCTTATGATACTTTCCAAAAGACACATTTATAACAACAGCACAGTTAGTAAACTATCTGTGATCTGTGTTCTATTTGGATTCCTATTCTCAGGTTCAACTTACAGTCAAGAAACGGAGAGAACGGTGTTGACTTTAGAAAAGAATTGGCGGTTTCATAGGGGTGATGTGGAGAACGCATTTTCCCAATCGTTTGACGATTCCAAATGGGAAACCGTTACCGTGCCTCACGATTGGGCAATAAAGGGCCCATTCGATAAAGAAATTGACAAGCAAACGGTGGCTATCGTTCAAAATGGAGAACAAGTGGCTACTGAAAAGACTGGCCGCACGGGAGCATTGCCTTATATTGGCGTCGGTTGGTATCGTAATAATTTTTCTATACCTAATTCTTCCGCAGACAAGAAAGTCCTTCTTCTTTTTGAAGGGGCTATGAGTGAGCCTGAAATTTTCCTCAATGGTAAAAAAGTGGGCAGTTGGAATTATGGCTACAGCTATTTTTATTTTGACGTCACCGATCATATCCGTGGCAACGGAAAAAATACTTTAGCGGTTAAATTAACCAATCGCGAATTGTCTTCACGTTGGTATCCCGGCGCTGGGCTCTACCGCAATGTTAGGGTAATTGTAAAAAATAAGGAAAGCATTGACCAATGGGGCACGTTTATTACTACGCCGGTAATCACGTCAGAATTGGCTAAGGTCAACGTCAAAACTAAAGCCTCTGGAAAAGATCTTAAAATGGTCACTAAAATCCAAGATGCTGAAGGTAAAACTGTGGCTTCAGATACGGCACATACTATATATGGCGATGAATTTGAGCAAAATATCGCTGTTGAAAATCCGAAGTTATGGAGTCCAGAAACACCTTATTTATACACTTCTGTGTCTCAATTATATGCTTATGGAATTTTAAAAGATGAAATCTCTACCCGATTTGGAATCCGCAGTATCAAATATGAGGCT
Source organism: Gelidibacter salicanalis (assembly GCF_016469035.1). Lineage (GTDB taxonomy): Bacteria > Bacteroidota > Bacteroidia > Flavobacteriales > Flavobacteriaceae > Gelidibacter > Gelidibacter salicanalis_A. The sequence goes on from NZ_JAEHJZ010000005.1 coordinate 82,044, forward strand.
GAAAAAGGGTTTAGTTTAAATGATTCCATCATCAAATTTAAAGGCGTTTGCTTACATCATGATTTAGGACCGATAGGCACGGCTGTTAATAAATCGGCACTGCGCAGGCAACTCACAATTTTAAAGGATATGGGGGTCAATGCCATCCGCAGTGCCCACAATATGCCCTCTTTGGAGCAACTCGAATTGTGTGATGAAATGGGCTTCATGTTTTTAGCCGAAAGTTTTGATGAATGGGCAAAACCTAAAGTAGAAAACGGCTATCACCTCTTTTTTGAAACCGATGCCGAGAAAGATATCGTAAACTTAGTACAAGCAACCAGAAACCATCCTAGCATTGTCATGTGGAGCTCAGGTAATGAAGTGCCGGACCAGTGGGGAAGTGATGGTGCTAAACGGGCCAAATGGCTTCAGGATATTTTCCATCGCGAAGACCCTACTCGACCAGTCACGGTAGGTATGGATCAGGTTGAAGCGACCATGGCTTCAGGTTTTGGTGCGGTATTGGATATTCCGGGCTTAAATTATCGGGTGCATTTGTATGAAGATGCCTATAAAGCTTTCCCACAAGGCCTTATTTTGGGTTCAGAAACCGCGTCTACAGTCAGCTCAAGAGGAATTTATAAATTTCCTGTTGTGGAAGCGAAAATGAAACAATATCCAGATTTTCAAAGTTCATCTTATGATTTGGAAGCCTGCAGCTGGTCCAATATTCCTGATTTAGATTTTGTCTTGCAGGATGATAAACCGTGGGTAATTGGTGAATTTGTATGGACCGGTTTTGATTATTTAGGAGAGCCAACGCCTTATGATACCGCATGGCCATCACGGAGTTCCTATTTTGGAATCAACGATCTGGCGGGTTTGCCAAAAGACCGATATTATTTATACCGCAGCCGTTGGAATACGAAAGACGAAACCTTGCACATGCTACCACACTGGAATTGGGAAGGACGTGAAGGCGAAATTACGCCCGTATTCGTTTACACCAATTATGATAGTGCTGAACTGTTTATGAACGGCAAAAGTATGGGCATTCAAAAGAAGAATATGAGTTCGCCAACCCACAGATACCGTCTGATGTGGATGGATGTCAAGTATGAACCGGGTACCATAAAAATAGTGGCCTTTGATGCAGATGGGAACCCCGTGGCAGAAAAGGAAACGCATACCGCAGGTAAACCTTACAAATTGGTATTGGAAGCGGACAGGACACAATTGGACGCTGACGGCAAAGATTTAGCTTTTATAACGGTATCAGTCGTGGACAAAAACGGAATTCCGTGCCCCATAGCAACCAACCAATTAAAATTTAAGGTGAAAGGCGCTGGTACTTATCGCGCAGCGGCTAATGGCGATGCGACGTCATTAGAAATGTTTCATCTGCCAACTATGAAATTATTTAGTGGTAAATTGGTGGTGTTGGTGCAATCGGATGAAAATGCTGGGGAGATAGAACTGACGGTTTCTGGGAAAGGTTTAAAAACTGGGAAAATAAACATTTCAACTAAAAACTGAAGTCATGAAGTTATTAACGGATAGAAATTTGACACTCATCAATTTTGGCATCGTTTTCTATTTCTTGATAATATATGGTTTGTATGTGTTTAAAATTGATTTTGTGATCATTGGCGTATTCCAAGAAATGCTGTCAATCCCTTTTTTAATAGCGCAAGTGGTATTTGTAGTGATTGGAATAAATTATGTGATAAAGCATAAAAAGAAACCACTAACCATCATCAGTTTGTTCGCGTTAATTGTTTGCTCAATATTGACGATTGGTAGTTTTTTTTAAGGAATATAAAAGAAAAGTATGATTTCAAAAGACACACAATGATGCAGAGTGCCTAAGAAGTCATTATCAAAAAAATAATAAACCCATTATGAAATTACTTAAAACTGTTATCACTCTTAGTAGTGTCATCTTAATGATAGGCTGTCAAACCAAAAAAACGACAAAACAATCGGAAACGCAAACCCATCAAAAACCAAATATCATCTACATTTTGGCGGACGATTTGGGTTATGGCGATTTAGGAGTTTACGGTCAGACTAAGATCGAAACGCCAAACATCGATGCGTTGGCAAAAGAAGGCATGATGTTTACCCAACATTATACCGCTGCTCCCGTTTGCGCTCCTGCACGTGCCTCGTTGTTGACAGGGTTACACGGTGGTCATGCCAGCATTAGAGGTAATGATGAATGGGAAGAACGTGGTGATGTTTGGAATTATCGCGCCATGCTAAAAGATTCTACTCTGGAAGGTCAGCGGCCAATGCCTGAAAACACGACCACCATTGCCCAATTTTTAAAAGAAGCCAACTATAAAACGGCCATAGTAGGAAAATGGGGATTGGGAGCACCACAAACCGAATCCATTCCAACAGAAATGGGCTTCGATTATTTTTTTGGATATAACTGTCAGCGTCAAGCGCACACCTATACACCAGTACATTTGTATGAAAACAAAAACCGATATCATTTAAGAAATGATACGATTGCACCACACTTCGGATTATTGAAAGAAGATGACCCTTTAGCAGCTGTATCCTATGAAAAATATACGCAACCAGACTATAGCCCTGATTTGATTTTTAATAAAATGATGGATTTTATAGAGGAGAACAAAAAAGAGCCATTTTTTATGTATTGGGCAAGTCCGATTCCTCATGTACCGTTACAAGCCCCTCAAAATTGGGTGGATCATTATGTTAAAAAGTTTGGTGATGAAGCTCCGTATTATTTTAAAAAAGAAGTGGGGAGTTATTTTCCAACACGTCATCCGCATGCCAGCTATGCGGCGATGATTTCATATTTAGATGAAAATGTAGGGAAGTTAGTAGCATATCTAAAAAAAGAAGGCTTGTATGACAACACCTTAATCGTATTTACTTCTGATAATGGCCCTGCAAGTGATGGTGGTGCTGATCCGGAATGGTTTAATAGTGGTGGTGCTTTGCAAGGACAAGCTGGTAGAGGCAAAGGCTATACTTATGAAGGCGGTATCAGAGTGCCACTGATTGCTACGTGGCCTGCTAAAATTAAAGCCGGAACAACAAGCCATCATATTTCTGCATTCTATGACATATTGCCAACATTCAACGAGATAGCCAACGTTCAAACCGACTACAATACAGACGGCATTAGCTTTTATAATGCGCTCACAAATTCTGGAAATCAACAAGAGCATGAGTACTTATTTTGGGAATTTGCTGGTTATAATGGGCAGGTTGCCGTAAGAATAGGCAAGTGGAAAATGATTTGGAAAAACATTAAAAAAGGGAATAAAGATGTCGAGCTTTATAATTTAGATCAGGATATCCGTGAGGAGCATAACATTATGGACCAACATCCTGAAATGCTTAAAAAATTTCATGATATCGTTAAGAAGGAACATGAAACCCCAGTAAACAAATCTTTTTTGATTGAAGGTCTGGAGGAATTGTAAAATTGTAATTTGAAAAGCTATACGTCTTCAATGACATTAATATCAGAAAGAAAGTCTTTTAGAGGCTGCCCTTCCTTTACGCCCAGTTTTTTTCTTAATCTGTGTCTTGCTACTTTAACGGAGCTTAAGGAAATCCCATATAATATAGCAATATGTTCCGAAGAAAAATTAAGTTTTATTAACGCACACAGTTGGATGTCACGTTCACTGAGCTTTGGGCAAAATGTCTTTAAATCATCAAAAAACGTAGGGTGCACTTGGTTAAATATAGCATAAAAGCTTTCCCAGTCCTTATCCAAAATGAAACTATCGTCGATAAGATTGATAAGATTTCTGAGATTTTGTTTGTCTATTTTTGCCAGCTTTATTTCCTGTTTTAGCTTTTCCCTAATATCATTTAACAAGTTGTTTTTATGGATTGTCCGCAACGTGTGGTTGGTGAGCTCGTTAATTTTGAATTTTAATTCATCTTTTAGCTTCTTTTGATTTAATTTTTGATTCTTTTTTTCAGCATCAAGGACAGCTATTTTCCCTTGATAAACTTCATCCTGTTGTTTTTTTACTTCATTTGTTTTAAGTTTTAGCTTATACTGTAGCTTTTCTTTTTGACTTTTTATCGAAGCAATGCGCCATTTATATATTACAATAAGTAGCGTTAGTAGGGTCAGGAAAATAATAGCCTTGGTCGATTTTTTTTGCCAAAGTGAAGGTGTGACCTTAATTTTTAATGATGCTATATATGGGCTCCATGCCCCTAAATCATTAGCTACTTTTATTTTTAAAGTATAGTCGCCGGGATTGAGCGACGAAAATGTTAAACTTTTGGTGTTTTCAATAGGTTGCCATGTGTCATTTAAGCCATCGAGCTTATACGCATATGTTAATTCGTCAGGTGCATAAAGGTATGATGATGAAAAATTGATAGCAAAGAGGACGGTGTTGTGACTGAGCTCAATAGGGGTGTTTATAACGGCCTTATTTAAGCTTAAATGATAATTAATAGAGTCTGAGCTTTCCTGGTTGTTTACAATGGAAGCAGAGGTGAAAAAGACTTTTGGTAAAGGAGAGTTGGGTTGAAGTTCTTTTGGATGGAAATAGGTCAAACCTTGGCTGCCTGCCATTAATATGGAACCCTTGCTATCTAGTTGTGCGGAGCCACCGTTAAAGGCTTGTACACCTTCGGTGGATGTCAAATTGATGACGCTCCCATCAGTATTTATTTTTGATAATCCTGTGTTGGTGCTAAGCCATATATTATGGTTTTTATCTTTTAATATACCTCTAATGATGGCGCCATCAATATTGTTTTTGGTTTTTAACTTCTGAAAAGTATTTCTTGTCCTAGAGTATATATTTACACGATCACCATAGGTCCCAATCAATAATGATAGATTTTCTGTTTCAGCTATGGATAAAATATGATTGCTGCTTAAGCTAACAGAGTCTTGAGGGTTGGAGTAATAACTTTGTTTATTGTATCCTGATGAGGTTATTTGGTATTGGTGTAAGCCATTTTCAGTGCCCACCCACATATCATCTTTCACATCCTTGTAAATAGCAGTTACGTTGTTGCCAGAAGAATTTTTTAAAGAAACTTGAATCTTGTCTATTAAGTTTAAGTTAACATCATAAATTTTTATACCATCACTTGAGCCTATCCATATATCTCCATTTTTTGCTTCTTCTATCGCATAGATTCTTTGAGAGTCATTATGCGGAAGATTGACTATAAAGCGTTTGTTTTTTATATCATAAATATTCAGTCCGCCACGTAAGGTGCCTATCCAAATTCTTTTTTGTTTATCTTCCATTAGCGACAATACAATGCTACCGCTAAAATCTGTCGGATCTTTTGGATTGTCAATAAAGCTAGTTAACTGTTGGGTATTGGGATTGTATTTTCTAAGACCGTCACGTCCAGCAGACAGCCAAATATTCTTGTCGCTATCTTCCAATATGGTTGAGCTTTGTCCGTCTTTGTAGTTAAAGCCCAATGCTTCGGCAGAAATACGTTTAATATCCAGATGGTTTTTAAAAATGGAAATACCACCATGAACGGTTGAAACTAGTATCGTTTTGTCTAAACCTTGGCTAATGGAGAGTATCGAATTATCGGAAATGGAGTAATCGTTATCAAAACCCTGTTTGAAAAAATGAAAGGTATTTGTTTTGTGTTGGAACAAGTTCAAACCACCACCGTCTGTGCCTATCCATAAATTGTTTTTCTGGTCCAGAAAAAGGCTTAACACAATATTACTATTGACGGTTTGGTTGTTGCGGTGATGATTTAGAAAATGTACTAAGCTGCCATTGTCAGGGTCTATATGAAATAATCCTTGGCCATTGGTGGCTACCCAAAGTTTGTTTGTATTATCAGCGAGGATATCATTTATTGCTACCTTTGTTAAGGCCCTAAATAATTCGACCGTTTTGCTCGATTTGGGACGGTATTTAAAAATATCACCTCGAGTATTACCTAACCATATCACGTGCTTGGTGTCTTCTACTAATGTGGAGTAGCTAGAAGAACTGTCATTGGTTATGATGTTTTGTGTTTTAACATCAATGTCGAAATTATCATTTATTTTGAAGCCCCCTAATGTAGAGCCATTTATAAACCAAAAAGTGTCATCTTCACGTGATTGGATCAGTTTCCATATATTTCCTTTTAGTAAATCATTGAAGTTTTTGTCGTCTGACGTTAATCCAATAAACCTGTTTTTATCAGCATTATAAACAAATATGCCTTTTGTCGTGGCTGCTAATATTGTCCCGGTTTTAGCTTGTATAAGTTTAGTGACTACACCGCCATTTTCTATCTCATAACTCTCGGTTTTTTCACCATTGTATTTATTAATTGCCAACTTATTTCCAGCCCATATTAATCCATTTGAATCTTGAATCACATCATTGATTCTATTGTCAGATAAACCTTGTTTTGATGTGATGTTTTGGAAACGTAAAACATACTCTTGTGCGTATACAAAACTAAAGTTTAAGCAAGATATCAGAAAGATTATAAAAAGCCTAATATTTTTCATGTGTAACCTATATTCCTCCAAATAATTTGAAATATTAGTTGGGATTTGTTTATTTGTAGGGGGTTAGAACTTATTTCATCAAATGACGTAACTTAAATGTATCACCAATGTAACCTATTTGTAATCCAAAAATATCACTCACTGTTAAACATAGTTCTAAATTCAACAAAGTTTAACAGTGTAAAAGTATGCATATTCTCGAAAACATCAAGTGCAAATCCATAGAACGTTACTATCTGATTACAGATGTTAAGATGGCACGAAGGCAGAAGATTTAAGCGTAACTAAAGTAACATAATAACTAAATAACTTAAATAAATGAAACAGCAACAATTCTTTAAGCTCATTTTTATTCTAGTAGCCGTATTTTCAGTATTACTGGCGTGCGATAATGATGATGATTCCAATGAGAAAAATAGAAGTCCCTATTTTGATATCTCAACTATTTACTTTTCTGAAACTGACATTCTTGGGATACAACAAGATTCAATGAAGGTTGAAATAAAAACCAATTCTTATTGGGAGGTAACTAAAGGAGAGAATTCTGAATGGTTATCCATAACTCCAAACAAAGGTACGGGAGACAATGTGGTACGTGTTCTTTCAAAACCGAATGCAGTAATCTCAGAAAGATCGTCCTGGGTCTATTTTACGGCGTATCAATTAAAGGATAGTATTAAAGTAACACAAAAAGGAAAGGATTTGGCTTTGTCACAATCAGAGTTTGATAATGTTGCAGCTGAAGAAAACAAGTTGCTCTTTAATGTGGAATCCAATAAAGATTGGAAAGCAGTAGTGGATGATTCATCAACTTGGCTAAGCTTAAATAACCTAGAAGGTGAGAAAGGTATGACAGCCATGGAATTGACTGTGTCTATTAATGAGGACATTGAGGTGCGTAAAGATTCTATTTTATTTATAACAAAAGATAATAATCCTGATTCAAGAGTATGGTTAAAAGTTACTCAAATCGGCTCTGTTATTCCTGACCCTTCTATTGTTATAGAGTCAGACGCAGCAAATGTAAGTGCTGAGACAGGTAAGTTTGATTTGAAATTCTTATCTAATATCGATTGGGAAATCAGTTCCGAAACCCCCGAAGTTACATTTTCAAGTTCTGAGGGAACCTCATCGGAGGTGAGTCAAACTGTAACTATAACTTATCCAGAAAACACCAACTCAGAAGCTAAAAGTATTGACCTTGTTCTTAAAGGTAAGGCTCCGAACGATGGGTTACAAAAAACATTTCAAATTACCCAAAGTGGCGTTGTGGCAGCAGGAATAATGGTGAAAGAGTCAACTATTGAAATTGATGGTAAAAATCAAGTGTTTACAATTGAGGTAACCTCTTCCAATGTAGGTTGGAAAGCAGTGTCAAAAGATTCAAGATTCGTGATCACAGAGAATGCATCAGGTGCAGCAACAAGTACGCCTGTCCTTATTTCAGTAAATACTTCTGATAACAAGACTTTAAATAGCCTTTCAGGAACTATTGAAATTCAAAAGGAAGATGATGCCAATGTAAAAACGGAAGTCTTCATTAAACAAGGTTTGCATCCTATGAATGATGAGACTTTAGTGTACAGCGATCCTGCTAAAACAGCGGCTCAATTGACTTTAGATAGAGGCGTAGCCCATCCTTCCCAAGAAAATTGGAAATTCTGGAATGCTCATGAATTCACGAGTAACTCAACTGGTTTTTGGAATTTTGACACCAAATTATCCATGACTCACGCTAAATTTAATGATGATATGAGAGTTATAGACAATGGGACCCTAAAACTTAAAACCCGAAAATTAGCGGCGCCAACCACTAATAAGTATGGTGATCCTGCAGAATATGAAACGGCGGCATTATACAGTAAACGACATGATCAAGGAGGGGTGAAATGGGTTAAGTTTACCACCAATATGAGGGTTGAAGTGCGTTACAAAAATTCAGGTAAACAAGGCTTTAATGAAGCTGTATGGTTTATGGGGCAAAGTAATTATGATGCACAAAAAATTCCATGGCCAACATGTGGTGAAATAGATTTAACAGAAGCACCATTTAAAAACGAAGCACATTTTGCTTTGCATACAGAAAATTTCTCTGCCAGTACTAATAATGCAGAAGCAGCTAGTGTTAAAATTGCAGATGAAACAAAATGGAATATCTATTGGGTAGAGATTTTAGAAGATAGGATTATAGGTGGTATTAATGGCCATCAATACTTCGAACATGTTAGAGGTGAAGGAGGTAACAATGATTGGCCTTGGGACAATCCTGCTGGAATGATGTTGATTATTACACCGGGTATTGGTGGATGGACTGGCGTCATGCCAAACATGAGTGCAGGAGAAGAAGCTGTTATGGAATTGGATTGGATTCGTGTTTATACCAACTCTAATTTCAATGAAAGTTCTCAGTTGGGCCATGATGGGAAATTCTATTAATAAAAACTTTATAAGAGAAGGAGAATCAGTTTTCCTTCTCTTATTTAAATAAAAATATAACAATGAATAGTATAAAATTATTATCATTAACCATATTCATTTGCCTTTGTTTTGGTATTCAGAGCTATGGTCAGAATCAAATAACCACTGTAAAAGGTGTTGTTACAGATGAACTGGGAATGCCATTGCCAGGGGCTACGGTTCTTTTAAAGGGGACATCCAAAGGAGCCGCTTGTGATTTTGACGGTTTTTATGAAATCAGTTTTCCTTCATCTTCTACCAATGTTTTAGAATATAGATATGTTTCTTATGAAATGACTTCCATTGCAATTAAAGGAACGGGAACGATCGTACAGGATGTCTCTCTAAAACCTTCTGAAAACCAATTGGATGAAGTTATTGTAGTTGGATTTGGAACAAAAAAGAAAGAGAACCTGACGGGAGCTGTGAGCCAAGTTGGCTCAGAAGTTCTTGAATCTCGTCCTATATTACGTGCTGATCAGGCCTTGCAGGGTGTTGTAGCGGGGTTGAACATTGGTACTGACTCTGGAGGTGAATTGGATGGCAACCTAAACATCAATATTCGTGGCGTAGGTACCATTGGCGAAGGATCGTCTGGTAGTCCATTGGTTCTCATCGATGGTATTGAAGGAAGCCTAAGTTCCGTAAACCCGAATGATATTGAAACTGTTTCGGTTTTAAAAGATGCTGCTGCTGCTTCTATTTATGGATCAAGAGCCCCCTTTGGTGTTATTTTGGTGACTACAAAAAGTGGTAAAAAAGGAAAAACAACCATTAATTATTCAAATAATTTCCGTTATGCGATACCAGTTAACATTCCTGATCGAATGAATTCCTTGGAATACGCTTACTTGTTGAATGATTTAAGCACCAATAGCGGCGGAAATGCGATATATAGTGAAGCTGCCGTTCAAAGAATAAAGGACTACCGCAGCTATAAATTGGCTTATGGTACTGAGCCCAATGCCACGGGAACAAACTGGTTATTGAACAGATCGGCCTATGGTGATACAGATTGGTACGGTATCCATTTAAAAAATATGAGTTTAGGTCAAGAGCACAATTTAAGTGTCAGCGGCGGTGGTGATAAGATTACGTATTATACCTCTGCAAATTACTTAGGTCAAGAAGGAATTTTTTCATTTTCAGATGAAACTTTTGATCGATTATCGTTTAATACAAAGATTGATGCGCAATTAAGCGACAAATTTGAATTGAGCATCAATACACGTTTCATGCGTAAAAATCACGACAGGCCTACGGCACAAGATGAACGTTTTTATCATAATTTATCCAGATCGGCACCTACGTCGCCACTTTATACACCATATGGTGATTATATGGAAAACTCAATGGTGCAACAATTGCAAGAAGGCGGTCGACTTTTGGAGCAAACCGATTATTTATATAATAAATTGAAATTGACCTATGAGCCTATTAAGGATTGGAAAATTTATGGCGAATTTAATTCAAGAATTGAAAATCATAACAATACAAAGCACATTGCGAGAATTTCAGTACTGCAGCCTAATATGAAAAGTGAATATATCCCAGTATTCTCTGGATATGTTCCAAAAATTGAAATAAAGGATTGGGGAATACAAGCAATAACCGCCCCAGGACAGAATTATTTTGAGGTACAATCTGGGCAGGTCAACTATACAGGAATGAATTTTTATTCCGATTACACTAAATCTTACGGAGACCATAACTTTAAAATCCTTGTAGGGGTTCAAAATGAATTATATAAATCTCATTTTTCTCGATTGGGAACCGATAATATTGATTCTGATGACCGCCCATTTATCTCACAAAACGGCGAGAAATTTGTGTATGAATCTAAAGGAGAGTGGAGTAATATAGGAGTGTTTAGTCGATTAAGCTATGATTATAAAGAGCGCTATTTATTAGAACTTAATTTCCGTGCCGATGGCGCATCTCGTTTCCCATCGGACCAGCGTTGGGGCTACTTTCCGTCAGTATCTGCCGGGTGGAACATTGCCAAAGAGGGGTTTTGGAAACGTATTTCCACTGATATAAACAGTTTAAAAGTCAGAGGTTCTTGGGGTGTTTTAGGGAACCAAAATACAAATAGCTTCTATCCATACTTTCAAAACATGAGTATTGGAAATGGTAACTGGGCGGTAGATGGTTCAGTGCCATCACAATTGCCTATGCCCGCACCTTTTAGTACGTCTATTACTTGGGAGAAAATTAGGAGTTTGAATTATGGTTTTGACATCTCGGTGTTTAAAAATCGTTTATCTGCTACAGCTGATATTTTTGAACGCAAAACGCTTGACATGATAGGCCCAGCACCGCTAAAACCGGGAAGTTTTGGGGCTACGGTACCAAGAACAAACAATGCCGAGTTGGTGTCAAAAGGTTGGGAGCTTGAATTAAGTTGGAGAGATCATATTAATAAGGATTTCTCCTATAATGCGGGTTTTGTATTAAGTGATGTAAAATCTACAGTAACCAAATATAGCAATCCTGAAAAAATACTGTTTGTAAATGGAAGGGACCAATTTTATGAAGGCAAAGTTCTTGGTGAAATTTGGGGCTACCAATCGGGAGGTATTGCGCAGTCTGATTTGGAGATGTCTGAATGGTTACAAAATAATCGTCCTAATTTCGGAACCAATTGGGAAGGTGGTGATATCAAATATCGAGATTTAAATGGCGATAAATTGATTGATGCAGGCGCTCAAAAATTGGGAGACAGTGGCGATATGACGGTTATAGGAAACAGTACACCGCGGTATTCGTTTGGTGTAAACCTTGGGTTTCGTTATAAACTAATAGATGTGAGTGCCTTTGTGCAAGGTATTGCAAAAAGAGATGCATTACTATCAGGTAGTGGGGTTTACCCAGGTATCAGTCAATGGCAAATGGCCCCTTATGCGGCACATCTGGATTATTTCCGTGCCTATGGCGCTGAACTTGGACCTAACCTCGATTCCTATTACCCTCGTCCTTATATAGGTGATAAGAACTATAAGCCTCAAACACACTTTTTACAGGATGCATCCTATTTTAGGTTAAAAAACCTTCAGATTGGGTTTAACCTGCCTGAGAGTGTTTTAGCTAACTTTGGTATTACAAACGCAAGAATCTATGTATCGGGTGAGAATCTATATACCTATACCAAATTAAGAATGTTTGACCCTGAGGGCATTCAGGATTTAATAAATGGAAGTGGAAAAACATATCCTATGTCGGCTACGTATTCAACAGGTCTTAGCGTCACATTTTAATCGGTATTAAATTTTGAAAGTTGAAACATCCATAACTAATTTGATAATCAATAAAGATGATTATCTAGATGTTAAATCTGACTATTGAAAACTATAAATATCAACACATGAAACATTCATAGCCAAGGCTTGATCGTTAAAAAATGATTATCTGAATGTAACATGTGACACTTGAAAAAAATAAAAATGAACACATGAAAACAAAATATTATTATATACTTCTTGCTATATTTAGTATGGCAATTGTAAGTTGTCAAGATTATTTGGAGCGTGAACCCCAGGATTTTCTTTCGGAAGAATCCTATTTTAATAAACCGTCAGATTTGGAGCTTTTCGTAAATAAGTTTTATGATAGTTTTGATGTCACTTCAGATGTTGGGGCAAGATCATTATATGCGAAAGATCGAAATAGTGATGATCTTATTGGCCCATGGGAAGAAGAAAATCTACTTAAAGGCTTCAAATTGGTGCCTTCCACAGCAGGAGGGGGCGTAGGTGATTGGCGTTTCAGAGATATTAGAGAATGTAATTATTTTATTGAAACGGTCGAGAGTAGAATAGAAACTGGTCTTCTAGACGAACAGAATCTTGATGTAAAGCATTATAGAGGAGAAAACTATTTTTTTAGAGCATGGTTCTATTTCAATAAACTACAGTCTTTTGGAGATTTTCCTATCATTACCACCGTGCTTTCTGATGATACGGAAACACTTATAGAGGCGAGCAAAAGACAGCCTCGCAATGAAGTCGCACGTTTTATATTGGAAGATTTGGACAAAGCTATTTCCATGCTTCAAGACAACCGATCAAAAAACAGGATCAATAAATCTACGGCCCAATTATTGGCATCACGAGTGGCTTTATTTGAGGGTACTTGGCTAAAATATCACCAAGGAACTGCAAGAGTGCCAGGTGGTCCAAACTGGCCGGGTGCTTATTTGCATCCCAGTTTCTCTTTTGAAGCAGGAAGCATCCAAGCTGAAAGTAATTTTTTCTTAGAAAAATCAATGAATTACGCACAACTAGTAGCCAGCAATTACAGTTTGTCACCAGATTACCGAGGCATGTTTATATCTCATAATTTGGCAGCTAATCCCGAAGTTCTTTTGTATAAAAGTTACGCCATTGGATCGGTTTTAGGTCACGGTGCGACCCACTATTTACAAAGAACAGGAGCTGGCATAGGACTCACAAGGTCTTTGGTAGAATCTTATTTAATGAAAAATGGTTTGCCTATTTACGCTGCTGGATCAAATTATCAAGGTGATGGATTACTGTCAGATGTTGTTATGGATAGGGATGAAAGATTGCAGTACTCTGTGCTGTCAGAAGGTGATATCCGAATAGCAAATCCTGATGGTTCCAAAGAGTTTTTTACTTATCCTGATTTGATTGGTGGCAACGGATGGCAAGGTGTTACTTCAGGATATCAACTTGAAAAATGGATGAGTACAGACCCAAAGGAAGCTGTCTCTTCAACAGCTGGCACTACTGAAAGTCCTATTTTTAGAGCAGCAGAAGCATATTTAAACTATATGGAAGCGTCTTATGAACGCAATGGAAGTTTGGACGGACAAGCTTTGGGTTATTGGAAAGAATTAAGAAATAGAGCACAGGTGGATGATGATGTGCAAAAAACAATCAGTAATACAGATTTGTCTAAAGAGCGTGATTTGGCGGTGTATTCCGCTGGGACACTGGTCGATCCTGCTTTATACAATATCCGTCGAGAAAGACGCAATGAGTTTGTTGCTGAGGGGATGAGACTTATGGATATGTACCGATGGAGGTCATTTGATACCATGGACGGTTATATTGTTGAAGGTTTTAACCTTTGGGATGATTATTATAAGAATTATGATGACGAATTGAATGAGGGCGATAATGTGTCTCTGTCCCCGTCAAATGGTGGTTCTAAATATGTACAACCTTTTAGAAAATCTACTTCCAACAGGGCCTATAATGGGTATACATTACCTAAAGCACACTACTTAAGTGCTGTGCCGTTGGATGAGTTTACATTAACAAACTCTGCCGGCGAAAATGGAGCGTTGTACCAAAATCCAGGGTGGTCTAAAACATCAGCAATTCCTGCTACAGAATAATTTTTAATATGTACATTATGAAATCTATAGTAATTGTCTTTTTAGTTGTGGTATGTGTGTCCTGTGCGAATAAAAAACTGGACATTGCAAAACCCAACATCATTTTTATCATGTCTGATGATCACGCTTACCAGGCCATCAGTGCTTATGATACAACCTTAATCCAAACGCCAAATATTGATCGGCTGGCCAATGAAGGGATGCTTTTTACTAATGCCAGTGTAACTAATTCCATCTGTGCACCATCAAGAGCGGTAATTCTTACAGGTAAGCACAGCCATATCAATGGAAAAATTGATAATCTGAGTCATTTTGATACGACAAATGTGACATTTCCACAAATCTTGCAAAAAGCAGGGTATCAAACCGCCATGTTTGGTAAACTTCATTTTGGTAACAACCCAAAAGGCTTTGATGAATTCAAAATATTACCAGGACAGGGCGAGTATTACAATCCGCGGTTTATCACCCAAAAAGGTGATACCATTATTGACGGTTATGTGACAGATATTACCACTGATTTGACTTTAGACTGGATGAAGAATCGCAGAGATCCAAACAAACCATTTATGTTGATGTATTTGCACAAAGCGCCACACCGTGCGTGGTTGCCAAGTGAAAAGTATTATAAAGAATTTACTAAAAAAACATTCCCACTACCAGAAACCTTGTTTGATGATTATAAAACCAGAGGTACGGCCGCAAAAACTGCTGAGATGGGCATTTTAAAGCACATGTCTTTAGTAAATGACACCAAATTAACGCCAGCAACTATGGCAAAACTAAATCTCACTGATTGGAATAATCTCGGTGAAAGCTTAGGCGGTATGACCGCAGAACAACGCGCCAAATGGGATGCTGTGTACGGACCCATCAATGAAAAGTTTATTGAAGAGTATCCTACGATGAATGATTCTACATTGACCATCTGGAAATACCAGCGTTACTTACAAGATTATTTAGGCACCATTGCCTCTGTAGATGATAACGTAGGGCGTGTTCTAGATTATTTAGATGATGAGAAGTTGGCGGATAATACCATCGTGATATACACTTCAGATCAGGGTTTTTATTTGGGGGAGCACGGCTGGTTTGACAAGCGTTTTATGTATGACGAATCATTTAAAACACCGTTATTGATAAAATGGCCAAATAAAATTAAAGCAGGAATTACCGAAGATGAAATGGTTCAAAACTTAGATTTTGCCCAAACATTTCTGGAAGTTGCTGGAGTTACAGCCCCAAAAGACATGCAGGGTGAGAGTTTAGTGCCGCTTTTGACCGGGAATAAAGAAAAATGGAAAAGAGATGCGGTGTATTACCATTATTACGAATATCCAGCTGAGCACGCCGTAAAAAGACATTACGGCATTGCCACAAAAGAATTTAAATTAATCCATTTTTATCATGATGTCAATGAATGGGAGCTTTACGACCGTAAAAAAGATCCTAAAGAAATTAACAACGTTATAAATAATCCAGCTTACGCTCAGGTGGTGAAGGATATGAAGCAAAAACTTCAAGAAACACGTAAAAAGTATAAGGATTCTGAGGAGCTGGATAGGAAGTATATTGAGAGTTATAATTAAGATGAGAGAATAGAGAATAGAGAATAGAGAGAAGAGAGGATAACAAATAGCGAAGTGTGAAGCACAGTGATATTGACGATTTTGTTGATGACATGATTTCAATCTTTAACTACCATCTTAAATTCTCCTCCTTGTAAAGGAGGAGTGGATTCTGCTTCAGAAAAGAAGCAGAAGACGAGGTGGTTTAGGTATGATTATAAGTAAGTTGAAAGGTGAAGACAGAATAGAGAAAAAAGAGAAGAGAATAGAGAATAAATTTTAGAGAGGATGAATACGAATTTTATGTTGAGTCGGTTGGGGATACTGTTACTTTTGTGCGGGGCGTTACAGTCGTGTTCGGTTAGTAAACCTATAAAAGAGAACAGTACTGAAGCGTATCAATTGGTGTTTGAAGATCAATTTAACGGGAGTGCTTACAGTACTAGATCTTGGAGCAGTTTTCCGGAAGGCGTAGGTACAGCACCATGGAATCGGTATGTAAAAGATGATGCAGATTTGGCTGAAGTAAAAGACGGAAATTTATATATGAAAGCTCGCTGGAACACAGATGCTGATCTTCCTGAAACTGGCGCCATTCAAACCAAAGATAAATACAGTTTTAAATACGGTAAGATAGAGGTCAGAGCAAAATTCAATAGCTCAGGTCAAGGTGGATGGCCAGCAATATGGTTAATGCCACAAAATGACATCTATCCGGGGTGGCCCAATGGTGGCGAAATCGACATCATGGAACGTCTCAATACCGATAGCTTTGTGCATCAAGTAGTCCATCAAACTAATGGCGAAGCCAAACATAACTCGACCGGTATAACTCAGGCTATTTCACCAGCAGAATATAATACTTATGGCATCATTAAAAAGCCAAACCGAATAGAGTTTTATGTGAATGATAAATTAACCATGGTTCATGAACCTACAGGCGATTTTGAAAAACGTTGGCCATTTGAAACCGATTATTACATCATTTTAAACCATGCTACAGCCGATAAAGGACAAGCAGGCGTTAACTATTGGCCGGGTCTTGTAAAATCAATCGTAGATTTTCCTTATGAAATGGCAATTGATTATGTGAAGGTCTGGGAGTTTGTGGACTAAGGGCATTTGTTTATTATTTTGATCTAAGAGAACAGAGAACAGAGAACAGAGAATAGAGAACAGAGAACAGAGAACAGAGAACAGAGAATAGAGAATAGAGAATAGAGAATAGAGAATAGAGAATAGAGAATAGAGAATAGAGGACTTTAGTCTTTCTCAATAGGTATGTAGTTTAACTCTGAATAATTAGCATTTGTAAGATCTTAATAAGTAAGAGTTAGTGTCAAGATAATTGATTAAAAAATTAAATAGTATTAATCCGAATTTCTATATATCCATGAAAAAAACCTGCATTCTTCTAATCGTTTTCATTTGTAGCATAGCCGCTTATGCCCAAGTGATTCCAGCTCCAGAAAGTTTGAAATTCAATAAGGGGCACTTTGTTTTAGATACTTCAACAGGAATTACATTGGATGGTTTAGAGCCTTCTGAAAGCACCAAATTGACCAATTATCTCATTGATAAAGTAGAAACTGAAACAGGTGTTCGTATCTCATCTAAAAAAGGGAATAGCAAAAACATTCTGTTTGAAGTGCTACGCTATCCTAGCAAAAATTTAGGTGAAGAAGGTTATATCTTGAATATTACAACAAATGAAATTCATATTGCAGCCAATTCAAATGCAGGATTATTCTATGGCGTGCAATCGCTTTTACAATATATAATCGCCAACAATATCCAAACCCCAATTCAGCTGCCTAATTTGAGTATTAGCGACAAACCTAATGTGGCATGGCGCGGAATGGTGATGGACGTTAGTAGACATTTTTTTAATGTTACAGCGATTAAGGAAGTGTTGGATTTAATGGCATTTTATAAATTAAATGTATTCCACTGGCATTTGGCCGACAATGAAGGCTGGCGCTTGGAAATAAAAAAGTATCCAAAACTTACCGAGGTTGGTGCGTGGCGCACTGAAATTCCAGGAAGTGTCATGTACAAACAGGATTCTACCTATGCTAAGAAATTAGACGGGAAACCGTATCAGTACGGCGGTTTTTATACCCAAGAACAAGTCAAAGACATTGTGGACTATGCTAAAGACAGAAACATTACTGTGGTTCCCGAAATTGATGTGCCAGGACATTCTGGTGCCGCTTTAACCGCATATCCTGAATTCTCTTGTGAAAAACACCAGCAAGAATCGCCAAATTCCACCTTATGGAATGGCGTTGTTAATCCGTTAAACGTCAATCTGAATTATTGCGCAGGGCAGGAATCTACATTTGAATTTTTAGAAGATGTATTCACAGAAGTCATGGCCTTGTTCCCTTCAAAATATATTCATGTTGGTGGGGATGAGGTTGATAAATCCTATTGGGAAAAATGTGATGCTTGTCAAAAAAGAAAGGCTGATGAAGGCTTAAAGGACGAAAATGAATTGCAAAGCTATTTCTTAAAACGGATTGCAAAATTCTTAGAAGATAACGATCGTAAACTTATTGGATGGGATGAAATTCTTGAAGGTGGCGCACCGGTAAATGCGACAGTCATGTCGTGGCGGGGAGAGAAAGGTGGTATTGAAGCGGCTAAATTAAAGCAAGATGTTATTATGACGCCAAATGATCCGTTATATTTCAATAGACATCAAGTTGATTCAGATGATGAACCTTACGCTCCTGCCTACAGCATCAATACTTTGGAGCGGGTTTATAATTATAATTTGATCCCTGAAGAACTTTCTAAAGAAGAAGCAAGGTATATTTTGGGTGGTCAGTTTGCCGTTTGGACCGAGTTTATTTCTTCCGTAGAGCATTTGGAATATACCTTATTACCGAGAATGCCTGCCTTTGCTGAAAACATGTGGTCTACTTCTAAAAATAAAGACTACAACAAATTTATTGAACGTTTAAATCTGATGCATTATGATTACTGGAAAGCGAATGGAATTCGTTTTCACCCAAAAGCGTATTTAAAATCGGTGTATTAGTGAGACCCGTATTTCAATCTCGGCCATCGGCAGAGCATTGAAATGCGATGGTCGAACTAACCCCGCATTTTTGGCGGGGTCTCAAGTTCAATATTTCGGCCTGGTACTTATCGAATGTCACGAGAATTTTTACTGATCAAATTAAATAGATACAATTACATTAATTGACACGAATTGCACGGATTTTCACAAATTGAATTACGCACCTATTCGTGATAATTAGTGTCTCTTTTTTTTATTCCGTTTAAGGATAATTTATTCTTATATCAAAACTAAAACTATGTTTAAAAGAACTTTTATCGCCTGCTGTTTCTGCATTTTAGGGACAGCATTAATAACAGCCCAGCATAATCCTGAGTTTTCAAAAGCAGGTTTCTACCCAGTAGAAAACACAGGACGCCAAGTCTTTTCAATGAATGTGGCATGGCGTTTCCATAAAGGCGCTTTGGCTAATGCCGAAGCCTCCGCACTTGATGACAGCAAATGGGCTGTGGTCAATTTGCCTAACGGGATAGAATATTTGCCAGAAGAGGCGAGTGGTGGCGCCAATTATCAAGGTGAAGTATGGTATCGTAAACATTTTACGCCCGATATTAAATTTAAAGGTAAGAAGCTCTTCTTGCATTTTGAGGCAATCATGGGGAAATCAAAAGTGTATGTCAACGGCATATTGTTGAAAGAACATTTTGGTGGTTATTTGCCAGTCATGGTTGACATCTCCAAGTATTTAGATTGGGGTAAAGATAATGTGATCGCCGTTTGGGCAGATAACAGTAATGATCCGGCCTACCCTCCAGGGAAGGATCAAGAAGTGTTGGACTTTTCTTATTTTGGGGGAATTTATAGGGATTGTTGGTTGATTTCACATAACGAGGTGTTTATAACAGATCCTAATTATGAAGATGAAATAGCCAGTGGTGGCTTTTTGGTAACGTTCGATAAGGTGTCTACAAAGGTATCAATAATCAATACTAAGCTTCATTTACGAAATGAAACTACTCAGGATTTTTCTGGAAAAATAAGATATGAATGGTTTGATAAGCAAGGAAAGCGTGTTTTGAAATCGGAGGTTCCATTTCAATTAAAAGCCAAAGCAGCAAATTCATTTTCAAATAAATCAACGCTAAAAAATTCAGAACTTTGGTCACCGGAAAGTCCTTATTTATATCAACTGCACATTTCAGTGCTAAATAAAAAAGGAAATGTGGTCGATGGGTATCGCAAACGCATTGGCATCAGAAGTGTGGAATTTAAAGGGAAGGACGGATTTTGGCTCAACGGAAAGCCTTACGGACAACCGCTAATGGGTGCCAATAGGCATCAGGATTTTGCGGTGGTAGGGAATGCGCTTTCTAATACTATCCATTGGCGAGATGCTAAAAAATTGAGAGATGTGGGTTTGAAGTTAATCCGGAATGCGCATTACCCTCAAGATCCTGCGTTTATGGATGCTTGTGATGAGTTGGGACTTTTTGTGATCGTTAACACTCCAGGATGGCAGTTTTGGAACGATGCGCCAAGTTTTGAGCAATTGGTTTATAGTGATATCCGTAATATGGTGCGCAGAGATCGTAACCGACCAAGTATTTGGCTCTGGGAACCTATTTTAAACGAAACCTGGTATCCGGATACTTTTGCCTTAAATACCAAGCATATTGTTGAAGAGGAAACGGCTGGTGGTAATTCCTACACTTCTAGCGATTTACAGGCAAAAGGAAGCGAGCATTTTCCGGTGATCTTTACCTATCCGATGGACGAAAAGGAAATGGATCCCAATAAAAATTATTACACCAGAGAGTGGGGCGATAATGTGGATGATTGGAATTCGCATAATTCACCAAGTCGAGTGTATCGCGGTTGGGGAGAGCAACCGATGCTGGTTCAGGCCTTGCATTATTCGAATCCGCCCTATTCGTATATCAGCTATAACTCCTTGCATAAAACGTCGCCACAACACATGGGCGGTGCTTTATGGCATTCATTTGATCATCAACGTGGTTACCATCCCGATCCTTTTTACGGCGGAATTATGGATGCCTACCGTCAGCCAAAATATTCTTATGAGATGTTTAAGGCGCAACGCAGTCCTGAACCCTCAGATATAATTGCCGAAACAGGCCCTATGGTGTATATCGCTAATGAAATGACGCCATTCAGTAGCTCTGATGTGATGGTGTTTTCAAATTGTGACGAAGTGAAATTGACCGTGTTTAAAGAAGGAAAAGAGTTCATTCATAAAAAAGGCAAGGCTGTTGAAGGCATGCCATCACCACCAATAGTTTTTAAAGACGCATACCATTTCTTGGATATTAAAGCGCTTCACCGTCAGAAAAAACAACGTGATGCCTATGTATTGGCAGAAGGGTTTATCGATGGAAAATTGGTAGCGACAGATACGGTTCGGCCCGCATTGCGACCAGAGAAAATTATATTGTGGGTGGACAATGAGGGCGTCGATTTAAAAGCAGATGGCTCAGATTTCGTAACTGTTGTTGCTGCGGTTGCCGATAAACAAGGCAATATAAAACGCTTGAATAATAGCGTTATTACTTTTGAAATCTCAGGGGAAGGTAGTTTGATCGGTGATGAACCCTTTATTGCAAACCCGCGACAGGTAAGTTGGGGGACAACACCTGTGCTGGTTCAAAGTAGCACGACGTCAGGATCTATCACTATTAAAGCGTCTATGCTGTTTGAAGGTACGTTACGGCCTATTGCTGGAGAAATTACGATTAATAGCGTTGCCACTAATGATGTGCTTCTTTTTGATCAAAGTGAATTGGAGGCCAAACGCAATAATCAATTCTCATCCTCTGAAAATAATTCTTCTCCTGTAAATCAAGAATTGAAGGAGGAACTTAAAAAGGTTAAAATGGAATTGAACGATTTGAAACTTAAACACGTCGAAAAACAGCAGGCGGATTTTGGTGAGAAATCTAAGAAGGATGATTAAGTGATCGTCACAGTTTTAGTCTTAGGCTCAATTAATCACTTACATTCAGACCTGTTAGGTTTTTAAAGCCTGACAGGTCTTTTGAGAAACAGCCCACTTCTAGAGTGCGCTATTCCATTCGTTTAATATTATTTTTCTTTGTTGTTTTTCTGGTAATTTCATGATTCGTTGTACTATTTGAGGCTCAGTTATTTTCTAATCTTCACCCTCTCATAGCTATTTTGTACTCATACTATGAGTATATTTGATAGTTGAATTTACTTTAGTGGTATAAATAATGAAACCATTTAAAGTCGTTTCAGAGACCTATTTTTAAGAAGAAGAAACCTGTTCGACAAGCCTAAAGTTTGAAATCTGAAAAAAAGGAAGCCAATGAGTAAGAAAGACGACATAAAAAAAGCCTATGAATTACAAACTTTAAAAAACTTTGTAATTTTTAAAACTGAAACTGGTAAGGTAAATATTGACGTTTATTTTCAAGATGAAACACTTTGGCTCACGCAAAAACGTATTGCAGAATTGTTTGAGAAAGATAGAACTGTAATAAGTAAGCATCTTAAAAACATCTTTGAAAGTGAGGAGTTAATCGAGAATTCAGTATGTGCAAATTTTGCACATACTGCCGAAGATGGAAAAATTTATAATACCAATTATTATAGTTTAAGAGCAATTACCGCCGTTGGATATCGCGTAAATTCACACAGAGCTATTGAGTTCAGAAAATGGGCGACCGAAATTTTACACGAATACATCATCAAAGGTTTCGCTATGGATGATACCCGTTTAAAGCAAATTAAACATTTTGGTGTCGATTATTTTGATGAACTATTAGAACGAATCAGAGAGATTCGTTTGAGTGAAAGAAGATTATATCAAAAAATCACGGACATCTACGCTTTATCAGCCGATTATGATAGTAAAGCGGATGTGACGAAACATTTTTTTGCTAGTGTTCAAAACAAATAGCACTGGGCAATAACAGGAAAAACTGCTGCTGAAATTATTTATACTGAGGCTGATGCTACTAAAATTTTTATGGAATTGAAAACTTGGAAACTAGCACCAGATGGTAAACTATTGAAAAGTGATGTTGTTGTTGCTAAAAATTATTTGAACACAGAACATATTAAATCCCTAGAAAGAATAGTGACCTCGTATTTAGATTTAGCAGAAAGTAGAGCAACCAATAGGAATGTTATGAATATGAAAGATTGGGATAAGTTTTTAATCCAGTTTTTAGAGTTAGCCGATTACCCTATTTTAAAAGATAAAGGCAAAATATCAATGTTGGAAGCCAAATTAAAGGCCGAAACAGAGTACGATAAGTTTAGGATCGTGCAAGACGAAAATTATATTTCGGACTTTGATAATGAGATAAATAAAATAATTGACAAAAATAAAGAATATTGAGATACGATTTTAAAGGAAGTTAAGGAAGCCAAAACAGCAAAAAGCAAATCCTGATTGGTCTTTTTTGTTTTCAAAACCTATTTCTGAGTGTTATGATTAAAATAATTAGATGGGTGATATTAATTTTTAAATTTTAACAACAGCGATTATTGCTGCTTTTTGATAGCTTTACTTTAAGAAAGAATGAAGATGATAAAAAAACGGAACAAACTTCGAAACCTTCTAAACAAAAAAAGCCGACTCTTAAGAATCGGCATTATAAATGAAATTATTAACTGTATTATTTCTTTACTAAATTCCCACGAATCTCGCCACCTGGAAAGGCTTCAGTGTGAATATTAACATAGAAAAGTCCATTATTTAAAAGGACTACTTGTTCTTCTGTTAAAACTGGACTGGTTAATGAAATTGGTGATTTTGCCGATGTAAATGGAAATATTACGGCTCCATTTTCACCAGCCGGAGCCATATGAATGTGTCCAGCAGTTGGGTTAGCAATATCATGCGTCACATTTAATACAAAGATTTTAGTGTCTTTATTAAAAGTAAGTGTAGCCTTGCCTGTTGCCGCTGAACTGTTTGCAGGAACTTCCTTAGGACCCGTTAAAGTGGTTTCAAACATTACATTCGGATCTGGCTTGGCATCATCATCATCATTACTACAAGACGCCATGGTAAAGATAACTGCTAGAAGCGCAAAGAATTTGATTGATTGTTTCATAATTGACTTAATATTTAGGTTTTTATTTTAAAGAATAGTTTTTCTTTAGAGTTTAAACATTCATAATGCTTAAAAATTGTATTGGATTTTTATTTTAACGTTATTTTATGGTTTTAGCAGTGATTAGGTTGGTTGTGGGTGGTTTTAAGTTTAACAACTACATTGTTGTCCGATAAAGAATCAAGACCGCTGCGCTTCTAGAATCAAGAACAAACCGGTTTGCCGGCAGGCAGGGACTTGCTTGCAAATAACCGACGAACAACGATAATTTAAATTGAAATTACCCAATCTCGGTAGAGATAGTTTCTAAAAGCAAGATGTCATTTTGAAAAGCTCGTAATGTCTCTTGCTTTAAATGGGTTTGTTAATTTACTTTGTATTCTTATCGGACACTTATGTCTTTTAATTTACCATAAAGAAATAAATCCTTAAAACTTCACGGCAGTTAGGTTCTTATCAACCAATAAGCCTTCCAAAGCTTTTAGATCAAAAGCTCCTTTCTTAATGGCTTTAAATTTAATAATGAATAAGTTTAGAGAACCTTTAAGCGTTTCTTGATTTCCTAAGTTGACAAAAGTTGGGTACAACACTTTCTCTCTGTTGGAGTGCAATCGGTCATTAGTTAAGTTCTCCATTTTGAAAGTATTCAAGGTTTCTATTCCGACGAATTTATAACTTGACTCATTGTAAGGAATTGCAAAACTCAAGGCATTAACGTCTTTTAGATCTTTCCCCGTAACCAACACTTCAATGATTTCATCTTTAGCATAGGTTTTCTGTTTGGTCGAGATCGAAATGTTACCAGCAACCTTTGTGGATTCTGAATTTTTAACTCCACCATCAATACGTGTTGCCACTGTAGAGATGTCATAAGCATCAATCAAATTGTTTTTATTGACATCACCATTACTGACATAACCTTCAAAATCAGCATCACCTAATCGGAGTCCGGTGTAGTTTGTGTAAGAGGTAAGGTCGTTTCGATCTACCAAACGGTCGTTATTGATGTCTCCAGGAATATAGCTTGGTGTGCCTTCCACTTTATAGATATAGAGTTCGCTTCCAGAACCAAAGTTTCCAACCGCCTTAGTGATCGCCAATTTCACATAGCGCACTGTAGGATTTGTGTCAAAAATCACCGTTTTGATGCTGTCATTTTTCGCCCAAGTAAAGGTTTCTACGTCGGTCCACTCTTGTTTATCGTTACTGTATGAGAGCGTTCCTTCCAAAATGTTGCCATTACCACCACCAGTTCTTGGCATATATTCCAACTTATCGAGTTGGTTGATGGTATTTAAATCAATGATCATATCAAACGTTTCGGCTTTCAAATCCCAGCTGGTATGCCAGCCTGTACTTTCATTAAAGTCAAAAAGATTAGCCACTTGTGCGCCACCTTGGTCTGGTACTGACACTTTTGCGGTAATGCCTTTGATAGCGAATTCGTAAGGGTTATTTTTTGTGGTCGCCATAAAATCTGTCCAGTCGGAATGTCCAGATTTATTTACTGCTCTTACTTTAAAATTATATGAGGTTTCTGGTTGTAAATCATCGAATAACAAAGCTGTTTCTTTGATTGTAGAATACAACATGTTGTTAAACTGCACCTCATAAAAATCAGCATTTATAACCTTATTCCAAGTTGGCGTTAAGGTGTAGGCATCAACATTGTCTCCTGTGGCCTGTGCGTTTTCTGGGGCTGTTAAAGCACCTGAGGTGATGCTATTGTTATCTCTAGGTGAAAACTGAAATCCTTTAATTTCTAAACTAACACCGTTTTTTGTAATGTCTGTTGGAGCTACTCTTACTAAAACTTGTGGGTTTTTAATGATCTGTAGCTTCTCAAGTCCACTTCCTTTGGTTGAGAATTTGTTGAGGTTTGGTGCCTGGTTATAGAAATAAACGTTCACTCCTGCTTGAAAATCTTCCAAGGAATTCGCTTCAGAAAGCTTCACTTTTTTCTTACCTATTTTAGCAACAACTGCTTTAGGCTGTTCAGTAACATTCACTACAAATTCCGTGGCTTTTTCGGTAATAAAATCATTAAACTGTCCTGTGGTTGGATGCACAGTAATCAATGCTTTGTTTTTAGAATCTACTTCAGAAGTTATGGACGTATAAGCGCCTGCGCCTAATTTGTAAGCTTCAGATACACCATCATCGTCATATGCTGTAAACGATGATTTCCCTGCAGGATACACTTCATAAATCCGTAGATTTTTGTCGATTTCCGACACATTGTTATTTGGATTAACCATCGGGATGATGGCACCGCTTTTTACAAATACGGGCAGTTTCCAAATAGGACTGTCAAAATGGTTGATGATTCGGTTTCCTTTATAAGTTTCGCCACTAAAGTAATCGATCCAAGTACCTTCTGGTAAATAGATACCGTTACGGATGTCATTTCCGAAGTCATCGGCTGCTGTTGTTTGATAAATAGGAGCTACCAAGAAATTTGGTCCGTACATAAATTGGTATTGTGTTGCTTTGCCTTCGGTATATGGATTTTTAGATACCATAAACATCGGTCTGATCATCGGTTTGCCATCTACAGCTTCTTTGGCAATACTATAGGCATAAGGCAAAAGCTCAGATTTCAACTTTAAATAATTTCTGTTGATTGAAGCCGCAGGTTCCCCTAAGGCATGTGGATATTTCGGGTTTGCACCCCAACCATCCATATTCAATTGCATCGGTGTAAAAGTTTTCCATTGGAAATCACGCATGTTAATGATTGGTTTATTACCACCAAAAATACCGTCCATATCGGAGGAAATATTCGGTTGCCCAGATAATCCCGACCCAATATACGTTGGAATATGGAAACGAATGTATTCCCAAACGCCTCCAGTTTGATCTCCTGACCAAATAGTCGCATAACGTTGTGTGCCTGCCCAACCATCTAAAGAGATGATAAAAGGACGTGCCTGGTCGCCATATTCTGACATAATGGTTGCAGCATCAGCAACGCCGTTTAATCCAAAAGAATAGCCTGGACCTACCCAAGCGACGTCAGTTTTTAAGGCTCTTACACCAGCCTGCCGTACTTCTTTTACGATATCACGTTGCAATAAAGCACTAATACTATCAATAGGATGCAAATCTGATTGGGTCCATAACCCTATTTCTACGCCATTTTTGCGAGCGTAATCTCCGAAAGTTTTTAGGTTTTGAATGTTTCCGTCTAAAGTTTCTGTTTGGCCGTATCCTGCACCATAACCGTCGTTTGGAAGAATCCATCCCAGTGGCATGTCATGCGCTTTATAACGATCTACAACTGCACGTCCTGAGAATTGGTAATTTCCAAGTTCTCCGTTTAAGGTCTCTCTGGCGCCGTCATTATCCTTTTGGCTTTCCTTATACAATTTTCCATCTTCAAATAGGGTTCCTTTCTCATCTTCAACCCAATAATCGCGGTTGTAAGCATTTAAGTGGCCTTCATAAAATCCAAACTTCGGAATTAAAACAGGATTTCCTGTTAATTGGTAAAAGTCATTCAATAAGGCGATAGAAGTATCGTTAATCATAAAGAAGGCATCCAAATAATCTGTGCTATGGGATAGTTTAACAGTTCCTGGTGCTTTATTTCCAAAATCATAGCTTCCCTTTTTGAAGCTATACCACATCACCGCATAGCCTTTTGTAGACCAATAGAATGGGTTGGGAGAGGCAACACCACCGTCCGTCCAGCTGTTTTGGTTTTCAATGGAAATGGTAGTTCCTTTATGAGAGAAACGTCCGTTTTGAACGCCACCGCCATAAAAATATTCGTCAGCGCTTTCTTTTAAAGTAAGCGTCACTTCTTTTTCATCAAAAACAGGCAGGGCAGTTTCTTCTACAACAACCGTTTTTGTTTGGGTGTTAACGATTCTAAATAATGACGTTTGTTTATTGAAAACGATGGTGATTTTTCCGGTTGAAATAGATAGTTCATTTTGTTGATCGATCACATTTAAATCTGAAACCTCTTTTCTGGGATTATCGACCAATATTTGAGCTTCAGGTTTTGCCTTTGGAGCACGCATACCTTCGCCAGAATTATCCTGAAAAAGTCTGAAGATATTGTCTCCAAAAAAATCAAGAAGCATCTTTTGGTTGTTAGAAAATAGCACTTCAACAGTGGTGGCATTGATTTTTTTGGCACCGATCACATTTTGTTGAGGCGAGGCTTCTATTTTCTCAATGGCAGTATTTGAAGCGCCTTGGGCGTGAAGATTGTTAAACGTCGCCATCGTGGTTAGTATAAACAAAAAATTTGCAATGGGTTTTACCGCCGGGAATTTAAATTTTATCATATATTTTTATTTAATCGCATAGGTGTTTACAAATTTGGTAAACACATCGCATCTGTTTGTTTATTATCTAGTTAAAGGTAAAAACCCTGCTCCCGATAGCTATCGGGATTCATTGCATCTTCGGCTTTTTAAACCACTGAATTATTGAAGAGATCCCGCTTTGCGGCGGGATTAGTTCAACCAGCAAAACCCAA
>NZ_JAEHJZ010000050.1 GCF_016469035.1 Gelidibacter salicanalis
TGTTTTTGTCATGTACTAAAACCACAATTAGTAATTTTTCCGAAGCTGATATTTTTGTAAACAGCAATTTATATCAATATGGCCTTGAGAGTTCTAATATTGTCGCTTCTAAATATAATATAAAGACCTCATTGAATGTTGCGGGTGCATTACAATTAGCCATTGACGGCAAAATTTATAGAGCTGGATACGAAGTGTTTCACAAGGGTGGTAAAAAACTCTCGGTCATAAACAATCCGAACGAGTATGGAGCTGGTTCAAATTATTCGCATACCACGGTAAATCTTGGTAGTGATAGAACTGCCGAATTGGGGTTACCACCATTTGTCCAATCTATTTTCAAATATACGTTTGATTACGAATTCACTTGTTTTGAAGATGAAACGCATTTTATAATTACTTCTGAAGACCCTTATGATACCGTAAAATGGGATTTTGGTGATGGTGTGACATCAACCATTGCAGAACCTTATCATGCTTACACAAACCCAGGCTCCTACACCGTAAGCTTATCCTTAACCATCAACGGCATTACCAACGATCCGTTAATCAAGCAAGTTACAATTTCTGAGCCTCCGGAAGTCATGACAACCTCCTATGAATTGAACCAGTGCGACTCCTTCGATAATGATCCAACTGACGGGAAAACAACCTTTAATTTAGAGCTTGCCAATGGGCCATTAACGTATCATACTGCTGATAACATTAAAGTGTATTACTACCATTCTTTAATAGATGCTGAAAACGATACTAATAACACAAAAGCTTTAAATTATATTTATACCAATCAAACGCAAGGTGAACTACTGTATGCCAAAGTCTTTAAAGCGAATACACAATGCTTTAGTATCGCCACGGTAAAATTAACCACCACACAGGCTATAGATCTGGAAACCTTTCAATTAAAAGGCTGTGATATTGAACACAACGGTCAAGGCAACTTTAATTTAGATATTGCTAGAAACAACATCATAGAGATGCTCAACCTAGCCACTAACGTGACCATCAATTTTTACGAACAAGAGAAGGACGCTGCTATTGGTGTCAATCCTGTTTCTGATCAGTATGCATCAGCAGCAACTACACTTTTTATAAGAGCAGAAAGTGATAACGTATGTTACGGCAATGGACTTTTAGAACTCCTAGTAGAAGCGTTTCCTACCTTAGAAGATCAGGTTGTTTATGTCTGTCAATCAGATTATCCTATAACCATTGACTCAGGTATGCTGGAAGGGCAAACTAAAAATTACGCTTATCTGTGGAGCACTGGTCAACAGACTAGCAGCATTTTAGTTACTCAACCTGGCACCTATCTACTAAATATTAATGATCCAGAAGTAGATTGCGAAGAAACTATGACCATATATGTCATTCAGAATGAGGTTGCTTCTATTAAGCATATTGAAGTTAATGATTATGATGCTACGATCCATTTGGACCAACCCATTGAAGGGTTTGAATTCGCCATAAATAATGAATTTGGAACCTATCAGACTAATAACACTTTCGCGAATCTGCCTCCCGGCACCCAAACGGTCTATGTGCGCGACAAACATCACTGCCATACCATTTCAGAAAATTTCTTTATGATGGGTTTTCCAAAATATTTTACACCTAATAATGATGGGAACAATGATTATTGGAACATTAAAGGCTTAGATCCCAATAGTGCAGCACCGGGCGTCATCAAGATTTTTAATCGGTATGGTAAACTCTTGTATGTATTTGACCCCTTGCATTCTAACGGATGGGATGGTAAATACGAGGGTCAATTACTTGTGCCGGACGATTATTGGTACTCTTTTGAATTATCAGAAGGTAAAATCTATACAGGACATTTCAGCTTAAAATTGTAGAATCAATCATCGAAAACATCAACATACCCATATTTCATTATATTTGCCTCCTTATAATTTAATTTACTACAATGAAAAACAATAACCTAAACGATTTAGCATTTGCAATATTGAGAGTATCCTTTTCCGGAATGATGCTAACCCATGGCATTCCAAAAATAAATATGCTTCTTGACAATGCCTCAGGTTTTCCTGATCCCTTTGGTATTGGCAGTACACCATCTTTAATAATGGCGGTAATAGGAGAAGCAATTGCCCCTTTATTTGTATTAATTGGTTTCAAAACACGAATTGCCGCATTACCTGTTATCATAACCATGGCTGTTGCTGCTTTTTTTATACATATTAATGATGATTTCGGGACTAAAGAAAAGGCCTTACTTTATCTGTTCGGGTTTATAACAATTGCTTTGGTTGGCGCTGGAAGATACTCTGTAGATGGAAAAAAATAACGGTCAATGAAAGCAGTTTCTGTTGTTACGATAAAAAAAGAATTAAAACACCGGTCTACAGAAGAATTGTTGGAACTGTGTTTACGCCTCTCTAAATTTAAAAAAGAAAACAAAGAGCTGCTCACGTATTTATTATTTGAATCTCACGATGAAGCTGGGTATATTGAAACTGTGAAGGCTGAAATAGACGCACAGTTTAAAACCATCAATACCAACAGTTATTTTTATATAAAAAAGAGTATTCGGAAAATTTTGAGGAACATAAAAAAATACGCGCGGTATTCTTTAAAAAAAGAAACTGAAGTAGAACTGTTACTTTACTTTTGTGAAGTGCTCAAAGATTTTAAGCCTTCCATTTCTAAAAATGTAACCTTGATGAATATTTATGATCGACAAGTAGCATTGATCAAAAAAATTGTCAGCGGACTACATGAAGATTTACAATACGACTATCATATCAAATTAGACGAATTGGAAAATTAAACTTTAAGCCTACAACTGAAAAGATAAAAGCGTCATACAACTTCATGTATGACGCTTTTTTATTTAACATATTGAGAGCTTATGCCTCTTGGTTTTCGTGTTTACCTTCATAAACTTCTTCAACCAATTTGGCGTTAAATGCTGGTAAATCTTTTGGAGATCTACTGGTCACTAAACCTTCATCTACAACCACTTCTTCATCTACCCAATTGGCTCCGGCATTGATCAGGTCTGTTTTAATCGAACTGTAAGAGGTGATTTTACGTCCTTTCAATACATCAGCTTCTGCCAATAACCACGGTCCGTGGCAAATTGCTCCTACGGGTTTTTTATTTTCAAAGAAGGATTTTACAAAACTCACCGCTTTAGGATTTGTTCTTAATTTATCAGGATTAATAACACCTCCTGGTAGCATCAATGCGTGATAATCGTTTTGGCTCACCTCCTCTAAGGTCTTATCAACTTTATAGTCTGAACCCCAATTACCATCAGCCCATGCTTTAATAGCTCCTGATTCTTCTGACACTATATGAACTTCCGCTCCTGCTTTTTCTAAAGCTTTCCGAGGTTCTCTCAACTCACTTTCTTCAAACCCGTTAGTGGCTAATATGGCGACTTTTTTCTTATTTAGATTTTCCATTGTATATCTGTTTTTTAAATTAATAATTGATTCAGAATCAAATTAACCAAAAAACAAAAGATAGAAAAATTTTACAGATGGTTTAACCTAAGCTTAATAGTATATGTTAAGACATCTTAAAATGGAACGTTGTAGCTATTGCAGTGAATTATAAACTTACCTCATAATTCGCACGAGAAGTTCCTTGAGCAAATCACCTTGAGGTATGGCATTGGCACCAACTCCTTTACTTTTTACGTCAAATTCTCGTAACGTGCCCACCACACTACTCACCTTTTTCATAGGAAAATTGCGTGCGGCGGTTATATATTCATTTACAAAGTACGGATTGATTTTTAAGGCAGAGGCCACACTACGTGGCGATTTATCCGTCAATCCATGAAAATGGAGGAGTTGGGAAAAAAAGTTGAACAATAAGGACACGGTTACCACCATTGGATTGTCCTTTGGGTTTTCGGCAAAATAAGTAATGATTTGATGGGCTTTTCTAACATCTCCATCTCCAATGGCTTTGCGCAATTCGAAATTATTGAAATCTTTACTGATTCCAATATTCTCTTCAATATGTTCCGGAGAAATTTGTGTGCCCTTTGGTAAGATAATCTGCAGTTTTTCCAACTCGTTGTTGATCTTACTCAAATCAGTACCCAAAAATTCCACCAGCATTTGGGACGCCTTTGGAGCAATAGTAAAGTCTTTTGGAGCAAGCACCCTTTTGATCCAATCTCCTACTTGGTTTTCATAAAGCTTTTTACTTTCATAAACCACCCCCATTTTATTTAGCGTTTTATACAGCGACTTCCGTTTGTCAATCGTTTTGTATTTATAATTCATTACTAAAATGGTGGAAGGCTGTGGATTTTTCGCATAATCGACCAACTTTTCAATGCTTCGGGATAAATCCTGTGCTTCTTTTACAATAATCACCTGATATTCTGCCATCATTGGAAAACGCTTGGCATTGCCAACAATATCATCAATAGACACATCACGACCGTAAAGCACCATCTGATTGAATCCGCGTTCTTCTTCCGTCAGGACATGATCTTCAATAAAATCTGAAATCTTATCTATATAATAAGGCTCCTCACCCATTAAAAAATAAATAGGCTTTAATTTCTTGCTCTTAATGTCGGCGGCTAGCTGTTTAACTTCGTCCAAAATAGTTGTAAATTTTCAAATTCTTAAACACCAAAATCCAATTTCTTCTTGGGAAGTTTGGTAATTGGCTATTGAAGATTAACTTTGGGATTGTCTAACTAAGAAGCCTTGCAACCACTCAATTTTCCAAAGTTTTCGTTTCGATTCAAAAATAGCGAAAATAAAGTATCTATTTTTGACACTGTTCGTAAAAAATTTATCATTTTACAACCTGAAGAATGGGTGCGTCAACACTGTGTGCATTATCTCATGACAGAAAAAAAATACCCGCACTCCTTGATCAATGTTGAAAAAGAATTGACCATCAACAATTTAAAGAAACGGTATGATATTGTTGTCTTTGATACGAAGGGCAATGTCTTTTTGATTGTTGAATGTAAAGCGCCGCAAATTAAAATTGACCAAAGCACCTTTGACCAAATTGCACGATACAACCTCGCTTTAAAAGCCAATTATTTGATGGTTACCAACGGACTTGAGCATTATTACTGTCAGATGGATTTTGAAGCGGAAAGCTATGTGTTTTTACAAGACATTCCGGAGTATACCCGAGATTGAAGAAACGTTCAGTTGTCATATTTAAATATATAAAAATTACAAAATAGTGGTTACAAAAGACATCGCCATAGTGATATTAAATTGGAATGGTAAGACCCTGTTAGAACAATTTCTTCCTTCAGTGATCTCCCATTCTGCTGAAGCCGCTATTTATGTGGCAGATAATGCCTCTACAGATGATTCGCTTAGATTCTTACAAGAACACTATCCAACCGTAAAAATAATTCAAAATAAAGAGAACGGCGGGTACGCTAAAGGCTATAATGAGGCTTTAAAACACGTTGATGAACAGCTCTTATGTCTTTTAAACAGTGATATTGAGGTGACCGAAGATTGGTTACAATCAATACATCACATCTTTAAAACCCAGGCCGAGACCGCTATTGTACAACCGAAAATACTCGATTATAAAAACAAACGCTATTTTGAATATGCTGGGGCTGCTGGCGGATTTATAGATAAGTTCGGATACCCCTATTGCAGAGGGCGCATTTTTGACACCATTGAAGAAGATTTGGGTCAGTATAATGATACCACTCCAATATTTTGGGCTTCAGGGGCATGCTTTTTTATTCGTAAAACGGTTTTTGAAGCTTTAAACGGTTTTGACGAATCCTTTTTTGCGCATATGGAAGAAATTGACCTCTGTTGGCGCGCCCATAACTTAGGGTATATTACAAAATATGTTGGGGCTTCTACCGTATATCATGTTGGTGGCGCTACATTGAGCAGTACCGATCCAAAAAAAACCTATCTCAATTTTAGAAACAGTCTGTTCAGTATTACAAAAAATGCACCCCAAAATCTTTTTGTGCTCATATTTACCCGTTTACTATTAGATGGTTTCGCTAGTTTAAAGTTTTTAGTGCAGATGAAATTGACTCATATTTTGGCAATCCTAAAAGCCCATGGTCATTTTTATTGGCAACTTCCTCAACTTCTTAAAGAACGTCAATTATTGAAACATCAAAATACCCTTGAATCAATCTCAAATTATTACAGCATACACTCAATTGTATGGCAATATTTTGTAAAAAAACAAAGGATATTTATCGAATGAACAAATCTGTTAAATTTTTTGTTAATTCTTCTTGTAAGTGCCGTTTTTTATATAATTTTGGGATGTTAAATTTCTAACTTATTTAAGCGCTACCATTATGAAAAAAATCATGTTATTAAGTGTGTTTTCATTGTTCATCCTGAGTTCATGTGTATCCAAAAAGGAATACTCTGCTCTTGAAGCAAAACAAAAAGAAACACAAGATTTATTAAACACAGCAACTGTTAAATTGAACAGCTGTCTGTCTGATTATGCAACTGCAAATGCACGTGTAGAAGGCCTACAAGCGCAATTAGCTGATATGCGTAAAACCAATCAAGATTTAATTGATACTAAAGGCAACTTAACTACCTTAACTCAAAAAGGAGCTGAAAACCTCGAAAAATCTCTTGAAAGTCTTAAAGAAAAAGATCTTAAAATTACACGTTTGCAAGATGCCTTGACCAAAAAGGACAGTGTAACCCTTGCTATTGTAACAAGCTTGAAGAAAGATGTTGGTCTTAGTGATCCAGACATTCAAATTAATGTTGAAAAAGGTGTAGTGTATATCTCTATCGCTGACAAATTATTATTCCAAAGCGGAAGCTACAATGTGACTTCTAAAGCGAAACAAATATTAAGTAAAGTTGCAACTGTTGTAAACGGTAAACCTGATTTTGAATGTATGGTTGAAGGTCATACGGATAGCGTACCTTACAAAAAAGGTGGTATCTTACAAGATAACTGGGATTTAAGTGTTAAACGTGCAACCTCTATTGTTAGAGTATTGGAAGAATTAGGCGTTAACCCTAAACAACTGATTGCTGCTGGACGTAGTGAATATGTGCCATTAGTGCCTAACGATACTGCTGAAAACAGATCTACAAACAGACGTACGCGTATCTTGGTACTTCCTAAAATTGACCAGTTCTACGAAATGGTTGAAAAAGAAATGAAAAACATGATTGCTGCAGATGCTAAACAATAAGCGGTAAATTTTATAAAATTAAAAAGCTCAACTTAAAGGTTGAGCTTTTTTTATGCCTAAGCATTGGCTAAATTTATGACAACTACATCTCAGAAAATCTCCAGACTACCTTTTCCTTCTCTTATTATTACAGGCTCCTCTTCAGACAGATCAATAATTGTGGAGGCTTGGTTGTCGCCATATCCACCGTCAATAACTAAATCAACGAGGCTGTCCCATTTTTCCAATATCAATTCAGGATCTGTGGTGTATTCAATAATTTCATCCTCATCTCTAATGGAAGTAGAAATAATGGGCCTCCCCAACTGTCTCACTATTTCTAAAGCGATATTATTATTTGGCACCCTAATCCCCACGGTCTTCTTCTTTTTAAAAGGATGTGGCAGTGTTTTAGCTCCAGGAAGAATAAAGGTATACGGTCCAGGTAAGGCTCGTTTTAATATCTTAAATGTGGTCGAGTCAATTTGCTTGACATAATCGCTTAAGTTGCTCAAATCACTACATATAAACGAAAAATTAGCCTTATCTAATTTAACACCCTTAATTTGTGCTACGCGCTCCAAAGCTTTCACATTATTAATATCACAGCCCAAACCGTAAACGGTGTCCGTTGGATAAATAATAAGTCCGCCAGCTTGAAGTACCTTAATTACCTTTTTTATTTCCTTGGCATTCGGGTTCTCTTCATATATTCTTATAAATTCCGCCATACTATGTATATTATTAGATCGATTACAAAGTAATTAATTATTTTATTATGAAGGTTATAAAACTCAATTTAGTAAGAGTATTCCTTATTATCGCGACTTTTTCAAGTAAGAAGTTAGAAATCCATTAAGCTGACCTTTAAACGGTTCAAAAGTATAAGAACCAAAGAGCTGTTCTGGTTCCAATCGCTATCAAAAATAAGATTTGAATCACCCCCCTCTAACTGAAGTGTTTTCAGTTGCAGCGAAGATTCTCCAGGTTTCGTTATCAACACACAAGCCTTAGCCTAACACATCCAATTTTGCAAAGCGCAACAACAATTTTTTAACCCCACCGTGCTCAAAATTTATTTCAGCTTTGGTATCTGTGCCCACGCCTTCAATCTTCAATACTTCTCCTTTACCAAAA
This sequence comes from Gelidibacter salicanalis, assembly GCF_016469035.1. Lineage (GTDB taxonomy): Bacteria > Bacteroidota > Bacteroidia > Flavobacteriales > Flavobacteriaceae > Gelidibacter > Gelidibacter salicanalis_A. Next base: position 8,294 of record NZ_JAEHJZ010000050.1, read on the forward strand.
CGCATATGCTCTACCACATTACCCACCGTCAACTTGCCATCAAAGAGATTCACATCAGGACTTCCTGTTGATTTTCCTATAGGTTTTAGTTTTGCAGGGGGAATAAATTTAGCCGGTTTTTCTTCAGATCTTCGCTTGGTAGGTTTTTTAAATCGGATTTGATTAGGCTCTATATCCCCAAAAATATCAGCGGAAAGCATCGGATTAAAACGTTTGTCATCAATAGGTGTTAATACCTCCAAGAAGTTTTCATCAATTTCTTCAATAAATCGGCTTGGTTCCGCATCAATTAATTTACCCCAACGGTAGCGGGACATGGTATAGGTTAAATAGGCTTGTGTTTCTGCCCTGGTTAAGGCCACGTAGAATAGGCGTCGCTCCTCCTCCAACTCACTACGCGTATTCATGCTCATCCCACTTGGAAAGAGGTCTTCTTCCATCCCCACAATATACACATACGGAAACTCCAATCCTTTAGCCAAGTGAATAGTCATTAAAGCCACATGGTCTGCATCGCCTTTATCAGCATCCAAATCAGTGGCCAAGGCCACATCCTCTAAAAACTCTGGTAAGGATCCTGTAGCGTCCGCCAATTCTTCCTGACCTTCTACAAAATCCTTGATACCATTAAGGAGTTCTTCAATATTCTCCATTTTGGCAATGCCTTCAGGCGTACCATCATTTTTAAATTCTTTGATAAGACCGGTCACCTTGGTCACGTGTTCTGCCAAATCAAAAGCGTTGGCTGTTTGGTTCATCACCTGAAAACTTTCGATCATGGTGACAAAATTCATAAGCTTATTCTTGGTGCCTGAGTTGATATTGATTTCTACTTTATCAATATGTTTCATCACATCAAAAATGGAACGGTTATACCCATTGGCCGCCACTACCAAACGGTCTATTGTAGTTTGACCAATACCCCGACCCGGAAAATTAATAACGCGTTTCAACGCTTCCTCATCTGCTGGATTGATGATCAATCTTAAATAAGACAGGACATCTTTAATCTCCTTACGTTGGTAAAAAGACTGTCCACCATAAATTCTGTAAGGAATATTGCGCTTCCGCAAAGCGTCCTCCATAGCACGAGATTGGGCATTGGTGCGGTACAAAATGGCAAAATCGCTGTTATTGAGCTGATGCTCCATTTTATTTTCATAGATGGAACTTGCCACAAAACGACCTTCATCACCATCAGTCATCAATCTGTTGACTTTAATTTTTGGGCCGTCATCATTGGCAGTCCATACCACTTTTTCAAGTTTGGTCTGGTTTTTATCAATGATGGAATTTGCCGCATTGACAATATTTTTGGTCGATCTGTAGTTCTGTTCCAAACGGAACATCTTTACATCGTCATAATCCTTCTGAAAGTTTAAAATATTATTGATATTGGCACCTCTAAATGCATAAATACTTTGTGCATCATCACCCACCACACAAATATTTTGAAATTTATCAGATAACGCGCGCACAATCAGGTATTGGGAGTGGTTGGTATCTTGGTACTCATCTACCAAGATATAACGGAACCGATTTTGATATTTTGCGAGCACATCAGGAAAACGCGTCAACAGCTCATTGGTTTTTAATAATAAATCATCAAAATCCATAGCGCCGGCCTTAAAACAACGATCCACATAATTTTTATAGATATCTCCCATTCTTGGGCGTTTGGCCATGGTATCTGCTTCAATTAAATCGGTGTTCTGAAAGTAAGCTTTTACAGTAATCAAACTATTTTTATAAGATGAAATTCTTGAACTGATCTGTTTGGTTTTGTAAATATCTTTATCAAGACCCATTTCTTTTATAATGGCCGACACCAGACGTTGCGAATCCTGTGCATCATAAATGGTGAAATTACTTGGATACCCTAATCTATCTGCTTCAATACGCAGAATTTTGGCAAAAACGGAGTGGAACGTTCCCATCCATAAATTCTTGGCCTCACTAGTGCCTACAATTTCAGAAATTCTGCCCTTCATTTCGCGAGCAGCCTTATTGGTAAACGTCAAGGACAGAATGTTAAAAGGATCTACACCCTGACTCATTAAATAGGCAATTCTAATGGTCAGCACCCGAGTTTTGCCAGAACCGGCGCCTGCAATCACAATCATAGGGCCATCTTTTTGCAATGTTGGCGCTAGCTGTGCCTCGTTTAACTGACTTAAATACTTTTCCAAATCTCTTCCATTTTTAAGAGTGTGAAATTAACCAAAGCTTCTGTTTTTAGTAAGCGTTTTTATTAATAATTATAAACAATTGCGATTGTTTTAACACTTTAAAATAATTTGAATACCTTTAAAACACTAATGCAACGCTATCTGCTATGAAATACATTTTCTTCCTGACATCTCTTTTTGGATCTCTAGTGTTAAACGCCCAAAGTGATTTTGACACCGATATTAAAGCGATAGAGACTAAAGTAATTGAATGGCGACGTCACTTTCATGAGCATCCAGAACTGAGCAATCAGGAGTTTAAAACAGCTGAAAAAATTGCTCAACATTTAACCTCTCTGGGAATTGAAGTTCAGACAGGGGTTGGAAAAACGGGCGTGGTCGGACTTTTAACCGGAAACACCTTAGGGAAAGTGGTGGCGTTAAGAGCGGACATTGATGCACTTCCCGTAACTGAGCGTAATAATTTACCTTTTAAATCTACTGTTTTGGCAGAGTTTATGGGAACCAAAACAGGCGTGATGCATGCCTGCGGCCACGACACACACACAGCCATTTTAATGGGGGTTGCAGAAGTATTATCCAAGCACAAAGACAAAATTAACGGTACTATTAAATTTATTTTTCAGCCTGCGGAAGAAGGGCCGCCACCAGGAGAAGAAGGCGGTGCTAAACTCATGATTAAAGAAGGGGTTTTAGAAAATCCACAAGTCGATGCTATTTTCGGATTGCATATCAACTCAGCTACACCCGTTGGCACACTCAAATATAAACCAGGCGGGATAATGGCTGCGGTAGAACGTTTTGTAATCAATGTAACAGGCAAACAATCTCATGGCTCCCAACCGTGGTCTGGCGTGGATCCTATTTTAATCTCCGCGAAAATTATCGATGGACTGCAAACCATCGTCAGCAGAGAATTAGATTTAACAAAGGAAGCTGCGGTTATAACGGTAGGCAAAATAACGAGTGGTGTACGCTTTAATATTATTCCTGAAAGCGCAGAAATGATAGGAACCGTGCGCTCTTTAGACGCAGATATGAAAACTAAAATCATCAAGCGTATGACTGAAATGACAGAAACCATCGCCAAAGCTTACGGTGGCGAAGCCAACATTCGTTTTGAGAACAATACCTCAATCACGTATAATGACCCGGATTTAACTGCTAAAATGCTACCAACATTGCAAAAAGTAGCAGGGCCTGAACATGTGCTGATAACTAAAGCCGTTACTGGGGGTGAGGATTTTTCGTATTTTCAGGAAGTTGTGCCTGGGCTCTATTTCTTTTTGGGCGGAATGACGCCCGGCAATACCGAGGTTTTTCCGCATCACACTCCAGACTTTGTTATTGACGAAAGCGGCATGTTATTGGGCGTTAAAACGATGGCACAACTGGCAATTGACTATTTGAATCAGCCTTAAGCGAGGTTATCAAGAAAATCTTTATAACCTATAGAGTCTAACCTTTATTTTTTTCCATCTCCTGTGAGTACACTGATCAATCCCGACCGAATACTAAGCCATAGAAAATTGAATATAGACTTTGTATGATTGCGCTCTATACCCACCTTAAAACCTTCCCTAAAACCGTCTGAAGATGAATTACTATCCTTTTTAATAAAGAGATTGGCAATAGCAGATAAAACTTTATTTTTATCTTTACCCTCTTTAGTTAAGACAATCACTTTAAACTCCTCATAATTCACCCTCATATCTACCCTAGAAGTATTGGCGTCTCCAGAAATGGTGGCGTAAGTTTTTAAAAGTTCGCCTTCAAATTGCACCTTTAAATTGGGTTTTGAAAACGGATTCAAATCTGGCGCAGGAAGTCTGCCAATATCCACTTTAAATACAAATGCGTCATTGACATCATTAACATCAAAACTCCAATCTACTTTTATAGGGGTTTTTGCCATAAAAATAGCATCAATTTTCAAACGCGTCTTTTCTGGACTAGCATACGTATTACTGATATTCTTAATATCAGCATTCATTTCTGTGAATGAAATTTTACCAGCTTCCATCTCTGCATTTACCTTTTCAGAATAGACAATGCTTGCATTTTTTAAACTCACCTCACTTAAAGTTAAATTAAATGTAAGTTCTCTTAATGTTTTACTATAGAGGTTTTTGCGTGTAAAATCATCAGCTACCAATTTATTTCTATAGATGCGCATTTCAGGACTATCAAGAATTATTTTCGGACTTTTAAAATAGAAAATGGAATCCTGTTCATACCCAAATTCTTGAGCCTCCAAAACCAATGAAGGAATGGTTACATCAAAATGATCGCGTTCAACACTAATCATTTGGGTCATCTTTGCCATGGAGTATTTGGTATACAAATGCAGCTGATTAAACGCGGCTTTATCTTGGGTGATGGTTGCTGATGCTACGCTTAAATTTTCATAGTCTCCCACAACATAGAACAAGTCGTTATAAGAGAGATTGTAATCACCATAATTAAAAGGAATGCGCCTTTTTACAGAAGCAGCATTTACCTGAATATCCATCACATTGGCGGTCAGATTTTTTGTATGTAGCAAAAGTGAGTCTGTTTCGATGTTCTTAATATGAAGCTCCCCGTTTTGGATGTTAAAACGCCCTACCTTCACATCTTGCTTGAGCTGTTCTAAGGCCGAATATTTGTATTCATCTTTAGGAATAGCGCTATTGTGATTATAAAGCAACTTCGGACTCCTTAACTGTATACTTTCCACATAGATATTATCATTCACTAGGTAATTCCAATACCCAAATCCATCCACTAAAAGCGTATCCAATATGAGTTCTGAATTGATCTGTGAGGTATGACTCCCCCTGTTTGTAATTTTAGGCCCCACCATGACGACACTACCGCGCCAGACATCTACATCAACCGATTTATAGTCTACACTGATGGTTTCAGGAAGGTCCTCTTTTAAAAACTTTTCAAGCTTTGAAGAAATCATGGCATTCGCCACAAAATAACCTACAATACCGATTACTAATAGCGTCAGTATCGTTATCAACGTAATTTTTAAAGGTCTATTCATGAGTTAAAGATATACTTTTAGCGATATATTTTAAAAAAAATTAAATCAAAAAATGCTAAAGCGTAACAAGCCCAATTTCTGAGGCTCGGAAATTCTGTTTTTTTACAATTCTTTACCAAATTTTAAAAAAAACATCTTATGTTTGATAAAACTTAACACCCACTACACCCTTGGAGACAAAACTCATTGACGCCTTACTCTATGCAATTCCCGCTGTAATTACAGGTCTGGTCGCTTATTATTTTTTTAAAGAGCACACTAAACACGAAAATGGCAGAAGACGTTTTTTACTAAAAAAGGACATGCAAGTAAACGCCATGCCCTTGCGCTTGCAAGCCTATGAACGCATGGCTATTTTTTTAGAGCGCATTACGCCTTCCAAACTAATTGTAAGGGTAACACCAACGTCTTCAAATAAAGATGATTATGAGTCTTTACTTATAGCGAGCATTGAACAGGAATTTGAACATAATTTATCGCAACAAATCTACATTACCGACGAGTGTTGGAACATTATATCTGCTGCTAAAAACGCCACAATTCAACTCATCAGAAAAGCGAGTCTCTTAGAAAAAACAGACACTGCCGACAAATTGAGAGAAGTTGTTTTGACTGAAATGATGGAAAAACGCGCCCCTAGTGACGCTGCCCTATCTTATATTAAACAAGAGGTGAGTGCCATGTGGTAAACCCATCACAACTCCACTTCGTGTAGTTCAGCTGCGTGTTTTAATTTAGCATAGTTAATCTTGCTCCTACCATTCTGTCATTAACGGCTTATTAAACATCAACGAATTCTCTATCAGTATTATGGGTATACAATACAAATTCAGCTTTACATTATTATTAATGCCCGCCAATTGACCAGTGGCGACATCACTCTTTTCAACCTGATCCATTAAATATGAGTATAGATTGATCATCAATGAAAATGGATTTTTACCTAGTACCTTATCGCCTTCCATCAAATACTGGGCAGCACCCCCAAAAGACACCTTTACTACCACCTCCTGAAATCACTAAGGCTTTCTTCATTTATTCGGTTTTCTCTGGCTCTAAAGGACTCAATTGTTCATCTTTATACTTGGCAAAATCAAACCCACTCTGCCACCATGAGGTCATTTTTTCTTTATTAAAAACTAAGGAATTGGTTGTCAAGACCGTTGGTGTATAGTAAAAATTGATAATCGTATCATGATTTTTGGCTACAAACTTCCCGATGCGGATGTTTTGAAACTCAATTCTATCCAGCATAAATGAAAACATATTGGTCAATAAAGAGAAGGCATTTAAAGATGGCATTCTATTAAGCTGTGTCACTTCTGTTTGCAAAACAATTGCATCTACAACTGTCGCGCCCCTTTTAATAGCCTCTTCTATGGGCACCATCGACCCTAACCCGCCATCTGCATACTCGCAGCCATTCTTTTTGACCAAAGACATAAAGGGCGTGTAGTTGCACGAAATCCAAACCCATTCCATAAACTCTTCATAGTCAAAATCCTTTACCGATTTATATTCCACCTGATTGAGCGACAGATTAGAAACCGTCACCACCACATCACTCTTTAAGGCCTTTAAAACCTCAAACCCCTCTTCCGTAACATGAGACCGAATGAGCTTTTTTAAATTGTGACTTTCGCCAAAAGTTTTACTTCCACTGAAGAGATTTCGTAAAACATTGACATGATTGATACTAATGGTCTCTATGCCATTTTTTCGTTTGATATTAAAAGGACAGACATTAAATATTGCCTCTTGGGTAACATTAGTGTAAATCTCTTTAATCTCTTTTACCTTATTTAGAGCCAAATGAGACACCAACAAACTCCCCGTAGACGTGCCAATATAAAGGTCGTAGTCCAGCTTTTTGTTCTCAATAAGGTATTGCGCCACACCTCCCGCAAACGCTCCTTTACTTCCTCCGCCTGATATCACTAATGCTCTCATTTAATATTCATTATCTACTGTTATTTGATTCATAACTTTATCTATAATTTCCTTGTACGACTCCACACTTTCCAGCTCTTCCATCATTTCTTTTGCGAATTTTTGAAAGCGCCAATTGTGATGGGTAGTCCCTTTGATTAAATTCTTTAAAGCAACCACATCATACCCCTTAAGCAATTTGAGATAATTAAAAGCATTCATCCGTAATTCGAACCCAAACTGAGGATCCGTATAACTTTTCAACTCATCAAACACCGCCTCTTTCATATCTGGCTGATACTCTATGGTATTTAAATGTAAGGCCAACCAGAGCAATTTGACATTATAATCACTAAAACCATAGATATCTTTAGTCTGCTGCAAGTATTTAGCCCGATCCGCAGGGAAATTAACCCACAGGTTATACAGCGCTGTTTCAATAGTGATGTAAGACGCATCGTTTAACAAGGTTTCGTAGGTCGTTTTGTATTCAAAAGGAATAGTGGTCAATTGCTGCGCAATGGCTTGCCTTACCTCAAAACTGTTGTTAAAATCCTCCAACTTGATGGTATAGTTTTCCTGTGATAAAATTTTCACTTTTGCTTTGTCAGAAATACCAGAAACCAAATAATCTTGACATTTTGCAGGATATGTTTCGCAACTGACATCCATATATTCTCGGATAAACTCCGATTGCTTCAAACTTTTGACCATCGTGTCCTGAGGAAGCGCTACATCTTTCAGCCATACCTGTACAAATGTTGTCAAATCCTGACCGCTTGCTTGTTCGACTTCTGTGATAAAATCAGACGTCTCCACGTTTTGAAACTGATGTGTATTCAAATAATTTTTTACAGCGGACTTAAAAGCTTCGTCTCCCACCTCTTCACGCAACACATGCAACGCCCAACACCCTTTTTGATAAAAGGTTACACTACTCGATTGCGGATCGAGCAGAGACGTGCTTTTTCCTGTATTTTCTTGAGCCAGCAACTGTTGTGCGTAATCGTGCAGACGCCAGTAGTAATAAGCCTCCCCAAATACATCACGCTCCGCTAAAAGTGCATAATATGTTGCGAATCCTTCCTGCAGCCAATGATGCGTACCGCTAGTTGCCGTAACAAAATCCCCAAACCATTGATGCGCAAGCTCGTGCGCATTGACATTGACATAATTCCGGTCATTAAACCCAACAGCATCCACAACCAAAGCATCTGAAAAAATGGTCAACGTCGTATTTTCCATGCCCGAGTACAGAAAATCCTTAACAGGCACCTGTCTATAAACCTCCCAAGGATAGGGCACACCGATTTCGGTCTCCAAAAAATCAAACATTTGCTTACTATACCGGTAGGTGGCGTCAACTTTAGCAGCATCGGCTGGAGTATAGTAATACTCCAAAGGGATGCCGCTTGCTGACTCTTCCGTTTTTTGACTGTAGCGACCTATAACAAGCGCAACGAGATAGCTACTCATAGGAGCATTCATGTCGTATTGCCATGTGCTACGACCCTGATCAAGAGAATCCTTTTTTATAAGCTTCCCGTTCGACAACACCTGATAAGCATCGTCGTACGAAACAGACAGATCAAACTCAATCTTCTCATTCATATCATCAATACTTGGCAACCAATTGCTGGTATATTTGCCCTGACCTTGGGTCCAGATTTGTTCTCCCACAAAATAAAGTGCTGTTTTAGGCTTAGCAGCATACCAAAACTGCAATTCATAGCTGTAGTTCTCTAGAAAATTACTCAAGATAATGATTTTGTCGGCTTCAATCCGAAAATCGAACTCCACCTCTGAACCACTCGTAAGATTCTTTACTTTCAAGCTTTTGAAGTCCATGTTTACGGCATCTAAATAGATGGAATCGGTGTTTTTTGAGATTTTTAAACGAACAGAAAGATCACCAGATACTTCACCAGGTTCACCAAAACTAATATCGGCCTCAATTTTTTCAAAATCGACATAACCTATCTGCTGCGCCGACACCATTACAGAAAAAAGAATAAAGAAAAGGGATACCAAGCGTCTCATAAAAAGTATTAACTAAGATGCCACCAAAATAAGAAAAATATATCGCTATAAGTCAATAGAAGCCCATCTTTAAGCATAGCAGTTTCACATAAAGTACTGATCTATTTCTATAAACCGCAAATTCTGCCAGCCTGAAGCGCAATTCAATCACAAATGGGATTTTTACATTCAAAGGAATTGGTTTAAATTCGCAACTATGAACGCCAAACTTCAGACACCTATTGATTACCTCAAGGGAGTCGGCCCTAACCGCGCTGATTTGCTCCGCTCAGAACTTGGCATACACACTTATCAGGATCTGATCAACTTGTTCCCTAACCGCTATATTGACAAAACCAATTACTACAAGATCAACCAACTGCAACGCAACAGCGCTGACGTTCAAATTATTGGAGAAATCACAAGTTTAAAAGACGTAGGACAAGGCAGGGCGAAACGGCTCGTAGCTACTTTTAAAGATGACACGGGGATTATTGAGCTAGTATGGTTTAGAGGACACAAATGGATTAGGGAAAGTCTGAAATTTGGAAAGAAATATGTGATTTTTGGTAAAACCAACTGGTTCAACGGCGTTTTCAATATGCCCCATCCAGAATTGGAGCTGCTTGAAGAACACGAAAAAAGCCTGCGTATTGCCATGCAACCCATTTATCCATCTACAGAAAAGCTGGCGAATAAAGGTGTTTCAAACAGAGTCTTGAATAAAATAATGCAACAATTATTTTTAGAAACCCAAGGCCGATTTGAAGAGACCTTGTCAGAAAATCTACTTTCTGACCTGAAATTAATATCCAAAAGCAAAGCGCTTTTTAACATTCATTTTCCTGAGAATCAAGAGCTGTTATCACAGGCTCAATTCCGTCTCAAATTTGAAGAATTATTTTACATTCAGTTACAATTAATCATCAAGAACCTGATTCATAAATCAAAAATAAAAGGCTATAATTTTGAACATGTTGGCGATCACTTCAACACCTTTTTTCAGGAGCATTTACCCTTCCAATTGACCAACGCCCAAAAACGGGTTTTGAAAGAAATCAGAGCCGATCTGGGGAGCAATGCCCAGATGAATCGGCTTTTGCAAGGCGATGTCGGTTCTGGAAAGACCATCGTAGCGCTCATGTCAATGTTAATGGCACTTGACAACGGTTTTCAGGCCTGCTTAATGGCGCCGACTGAAATTTTGTCAGTACAACACTATAACGGTTTAAAACAACTATGCAAATCGCTGGACATCAATATTAAAATACTCACAGGTTCAAGCAACACTTCACAAAGACGAAAAATTCACGAAGCCTTAGAAAATGGCGAATTAGACATCTTAATTGGCACTCACGCACTTCTTGAAGACAAGGTAAAATTCAAGAATTTAGGGCTCGCGGTCATCGATGAACAGCACCGTTTTGGAGTGGCACAACGCAGTAAATTATGGCACAAAAATACCTCCCCTCCGCACATTTTAATCATGACCGCTACACCAATTCCGAGAACCTTGGCGATGTCTGTTTATGGCGATTTGGATGTGTCGGTAATTGATGAATTACCTCCCGGAAGAAAGGACATAAAAACAGTCCACAGGTATGATAAAAATCGGTTGAAAGTGTTCAGATTTATAAGAGATGAAATCGAAAAGGGACGACAAATTTATATCGTCTATCCACTGATTCAGGAAAGCGAAAAAATGGATTATAAAGATTTGATGGATGGCTACGAAAGTATCTCCAGGGAATTCCCAATGCCCAAATACCAAATCTCCATAGTGCATGGACAAATGAAACCTGCCGACAAGGAATTTGAGATGCAGCGTTTTGTTAAAGGCGAAACACAAATTATGGTCGCCACCACGGTGATTGAAGTGGGTGTCAATGTTCCAAACGCTTCTGTAATGATTATTGAAAGTGCGGAACGCTTTGGCTTATCGCAATTGCATCAGTTGCGAGGCCGCGTAGGCCGTGGTGCCGAACAGAGCTACTGCATTTTGATGACGAGCCATAAATTGAGCGAAGACAGCAAAACACGACTCCAAACCATGGTGGGCACCAATGATGGCTTTGAGATAGCAGAAGTAGACTTGCGGCTCAGAGGACCGGGAGATTTGATGGGCACTCAGCAAAGTGGCGTCCTGAACCTTAAAATTGCCGATGTCATTAAGGACAAAGACATCCTTCAGCATGCCCGTTACTACGCTAAAGCTATTTTAAAGGCAGATCCTTCCCTGTCGTTGCCTGAACACCAAGTGCTGCGCTATACTTATGGACAATTGGTCAAGTACAAGAATATCTGGAATTATATTTCATGATCTTTATTGACCGATAAGGAATTAAGATCAGCCGGCAGGCAGGAAACAAAGATTTGACTATAACTAACTGACAATCAATCGTTATTATAAATTAAATTTGCCCCACCGCTCTAAGTGAAATTACCTTCATATTTCTTACCCAGTAGGAATCAGTGGTATAATTGGCTTAGGATTTGAGACGCTAATTTGCACAAATATCTTCACTGTAAGCCACAAACACTCGGTATCGTGCCAGTATCCAAACAAATCCCATCAACCAAAACCATCAAAATAGTAGTATCTTCGGCTTTTAATATTTGAAGGCGATGTCTTCGAATTCAATTTCACTTTATGTTACACCTCAAGTTAGAAACAGATCCGCGTTGGGCGGCGATTGCCGAAGAAAATATAGAAGAAATCCTAACCGACCATGCTTGGTGTGAACAAAAAGCGGCAACCAATGCTATTACGATCATTACTCACAATTCACAGTATGAAGATTTGGTTACGGATTTATTGGAACTCGCGAAAGAAGAATTAGAACACTTCCAGATGGTGCATGATATCATCAAAAAGAGAGGGTACACCTTAGACCGAGAGCGAAAAGACAGTTACGTGAATGAACTTTACAAATTTATGAACAGAGGCGGTAACCACTTACAAAGCATGGTAGACCGACTTTTGTTTTCTGCCATGATTGAAGCTAGAAGTTGCGAACGTTTTAAAATGCTCTCCCAACACGTTCAAGATCCTGAACTTTCAAAATTTTATTATGATCTCATGGTCAGCGAAGCTGGTCATTACACTCTTTTTATAGGTTTTGCCCGTAAATACGGCAAAGATATTGATGTGGACAAACGTTGGCAAGAATTGGTGGAATTTGAAGGCGAATTGATCAAAAGCTACGGCAAAAGCGAAAGCATTCATGGTTAGTGCGCTATATTTCAATTAAGACTCGAAAGATTTAGCAAAACCAACAATTACTTACTCGGCAAGAAGCGCATCTATAAAGGTGCTAAACTCGTTTTTAAATGCTACATATTTTTCTCCTGTGGCAGGACCATTAAACCCCGTATGGATTTTTCGGACTTGTCCCCTTTTATCAATAAAAACGGTGGTTGGGTAAGACACTACTTCATTAAGCATCGGCATTTTTTTCTGTGCTTCCAACTTATCAGACGTTCCGTGTTGCGCCAACAATACGGGATATTGAATACCTAATCTGTCTTTTAAACGCTTGATAGACGCAAATGCCAAAGAATCCGTCTTAGCATTTTCAAAAGCGAGCGCCACAAATTGAACAGCTTTATCAGAATTGTTTTTAGCATAGTCTGAGAAAAATATGCTCTCGTCCAAACAATTAGGACACCATGTACCCATCAATTGCACCACAACAACTTTATTTTTAAACTGTGCATCTTCCAGAGAAACCAATCGGCCGTTTTCATCAGGAAAACTGAATTCCAAACGCTCATAATCTTTATTGAATGTGGTGAGCGTATTGGCATCTGGCAATTCAAAGTCATCATTCCTATCAGCGCTAAAAGACGCTTCCCAAGTATTTCCAGAATAAAAAACACCGCTCAAAGAGTTGTCCTTTACCGTTGCCAAAAACAAATAGGCATGCGCCCCATCAAATGTTGATAATTTTAATTGATCCCCGTCCACCACGCCTTGCAAGTATCTATAATCGCCTGTTTTAGTTCTAAAAGTACCGGTCACCTTTTCCCCCGTCTGCTTAAAAACACCTTTGGCTATATAGCTTTCTTCATCAGCTTTAGGACTGAACAGCACTTCCCAGTTGCCTGTAACATCTGTACCAGGAGGTTGATCGGTCTTAAAACGCGTTTTAACATGATTCACGGCTTCAAAGGGTATATCGGTATTCATGGTTGGGTTGATAAAACGACCAGACATGCCTTCATTAGTTAGGTTTACAGCAAAATACCCGTCAAAAACCGGCATCTTAATAAAAACCGAATCATTCTTGTACGTCACCTCATCTACCAAAATAACGTCTTGGGCATTTGTGATTTTCAAACTGTTGGCTGAAGTAACCTCAAAGTTGAATGGCAATTTCTCATCAGCACTTACCTGCAACTGCCCCAGCCAGTGCCCTTCTTGCATTTTTTTTGAATGATGCTCATTACAGGAAACCATAGTTAATGCGAAAAAAATGAGGATTAAATACTTCATATCAATTTAAGGGCTTTTGATGGTGGATGAAATTAAATATAAAAACCAAAAATAAAATAATTTACAATTTCCATAACTATATACTATTATTATCTTTACACCAAATTTCAAACACGACGCAACATCAGGCTATTTTGATAATTCTGTTTACGAAAATCAGAATGATCTGTAACCACCTAAAGCATAACAATTAAAAAATGAAGATTTCCTATAATTGGTTAAAGCAATTTGTCAATATTGATTGGACTCCTGAAGAAACTGCTGAGCTCCTAACAGATTTGGGCCTTGAAGTTGAAGGCATTCAAAAATTTCAATCTGTAAAGGGCGGATTGGAAGGTATTGTTGTTGGTGAAGTATTGACTTGCATTCAACATCCAAATGCTGACCGTCTTAAAATTACAACGGTAAATATTGGCACTGATGCACCTTTACAAATTATTTGTGGCGCCCCAAACGTAGCTGCTGGTCAAAAAGTACCTGTAGCCACCATTGGAACCACACTTTACACCGATAAAGGTGAAGCATGGACCATTAAAAAAGGAAAAATAAGAGGCGAAGAAAGCCACGGCATGATTTGCGCCGAAGATGAGCTAGGTCTTGGTGCGTCTCATGACGGCATCTTAGTACTGAACAACGAGGTTACCGTAGGCTCTTTAGTAGCAGAACTTTACGACGTAGAAAACGATCAGGTGTTTGAGATTGGCCTAACGCCAAACAGAGCCGATGCGATGAGTCATTTTGGAACCGCTAGAGATCTTAAAGCTGGACTTTTACAAAAAGATATTCACGTAGAATTGATTACCCCATCAGTAAGTGCATTTCGTGTAGAAAACAGAATCTTAAAAGTAGATGTTGAAGTTGAAAACAAAGAATTGGCACCACGCTATTGTGGACTTACCATCTCAGAAGTTAAAGTAGATGCCTCACCTGCTTGGCTTCAAAACAGGCTTAAAGCAATTGGCTTAACGCCAAAAAACAACATTATTGATATAACCAATTACGTGCTGCATGAATTGGGGCAGCCACTTCATGCTTTTGATGCCAATAAAATTGAAGGCCATAAAGTCATTGTTAAAACATTGCCAAAAGGCACAAAGTTTAAAACTTTAGATGGCATAGAGCGTGAACTTCATGAAGAGGATCTAATGATTTGCGACATTGCCAAACCCATGTGCATTGCTGGAGTTTTTGGCGGTGAACTCTCAGGAGTTACTGAGCATACCACGAGTATCTTCTTAGAAAGCGCTTATTTTAATCCTGTAAGCATTAGAAAATCTGCCAAAAGACACGGTTTAAATACAGATGCTTCGTTTCGATTTGAACGCGGTGTTGATCCCAACATAACGGAATACGCACTAAAACGCGCAGCCTTATTGATACAAGAAGTTGCGGGAGGCTATGTAACCAGCAACCTAGTGGATATTTACCCTAAAAAAATAGAAGATTTTCAGGTGCGCTTTAGTTTTGAAAATGCACAAAAGCTGATTGGAGAAGAGATTCCTAAAGATGTGATTAAGAGCATTCTGATGTCTCTAGATATCAAAATCAACAATGTTACGGAAACTGGATTGGGACTTACCGTCCCTGCCTACCGAAATGATGTGGTGCGTGAGGCGGATATCATCGAGGAGGTCTTAAGGGTTTATGGGTATAACAATATCAAAACAACAGAAAAACTCAATGCTTCCATTTCTAACACGTCACGTTTTGAAGATTACAAACTTCAGAATATCGTTGGAAATCAATTGGTGGCACAAGGTTTTTATGAAATACTATCCAATTCTTTAACGACACCTGACTATGTCAGCTTAACGGACCATTTAGAAGATGAGCACAACGTAGTAATGCTTAATCCGTTGAGTTATGACTTGAGCGTGATGCGTCAAAGTTTACTCTTCTCTGGCTTAGAAGCGATTAATCGAAATATCAACAGAAGACGTTCAGACCTTAAATTGTTTGAATTTGGTAAAACTTATCATAATTATCCAGGTAACCGCGTTGAAAATCAGCATCTAACCTTATTTATCACTGGCGACCAAACTGCGGAGCGTTGGAACTCTGTAGCACAACCCAGCAATTTCTTTTACTTAAAAGGTGTCATCACGGCTGTTTTGGAGCGATTGGGGATTAATAAAATCAAAGTTTCCTCAATTCAGAATGATGTCTTTAGTGAAGGCATTAGCTTGGTTTCTGGTAAAAAGACCTTAGTGGAGTTTGGTGTGATCAATAAAAAAATAATGAAACATTTTGATATCTCCCAAGATGTTTTGTTTGCTGATTTCCATTGGTACAATGTGATTGAAATTGCAAAAAACAATACGGTCAGTTTTAAAGAACTTCCTAAATATCCAGAATCGCGACGTGATTTTGCGTTGTTATTAGATAATGAAATAACTTTTGAAGCTATTGACACTATTGCCAACCAAACCGAAAAACGCTTACTTAAAGAGGTGGATTTATTTGATGTATATCAAGGCAACAACCTTCCAGAAGGTAAAAAAAGTTATGCGGTGAGTTTTAAATTTCAGGACGAACACAGCACGCTTACAGATAAGCAGGTTGACAAAATTATGAAAAAACTACAATCCAATTTTGAAGAACAACTTGGGGCAGAGCTGAGATAGTTTTATATCTGAAATCAGAAAATTGATTTTCAAAAACAAGAACTAGGTAAATCATCGGTTTTATCTTTAGAAATATTAAGTTTTAATTAGTAGTCAAACCCTCAAATAATTCTTAATTTTAACATCTTATATAAAAATAATATTATTATGGCAACTGTAACACTTAAAGGCAAACCGGTAACAACTTCAGGAGAACTTCCAAAAACTGGCGCTGATGCTCCTAACTTTAAATTAGTAGCTACTGATTTATCCTCAAAATCCCTAAATGATTATTTAGGATATAATGTAGTACTCAACATATTCCCGAGTATAGACACGGGCACTTGCGCACAATCTGTAAGGACTTTCAATGAAAAAGCCAGCCAGCTTGACAAAACCAAGGTGCTCTGTATTTCTAAAGATTTGCCGTTTGCAATGTCACGCTTTTGTGCCGCAGAAGGTTTAGAGAATGTAGAAAGCCTTTCTGATTTTAGAGATGGGAATTTTGGAAAATCATTTGGATTGACATTTGTTGACGGACCTTTAGAAGGTTTACATTCTAGATGTGTGGTGGTACTCAATGACAATGCTGAAGTAATCTACACTGAACAAGTTTCTGAAATTACAGAAGAACCAAATTATGAAGCAGCGCTAAAATCACTTTCTTAGTTTTTTTGTTATGTCCAACAAAAAAGATTCCTTTCTGGTCAATCGCTTAAAAAGCATTGGTTGGGCATTTAAAGGCGCGTGGTTTTTACTGCGGACGGAGGCTAGCATTCAAATTCAATTTTCAATTGCAACAGCGGTAACGATTGCCGGATTTTACTTTGAGATTTCAAAAACCGAATGGCTTTTTCAAGTCGCCATGATTGGTTTGGTTATGAGTATTGAGGCAGTCAACACGTCTATTGAATATATTGCTGACTTTATTCACCCTGAATTTCATGCCAATATAGGACGCATAAAAGATGTTGCTGCCGGGGCTGTTTTTATAGCTTCAATTGCAGCAGTTATCGTAGCTGCAATCATTTATTATCCTAGGCTTTTTTAATACTAATTCCATTAGGATTAACGTTAGTAATTTGTATTTTTGTTTTCTTAGGCAAACAAAGAATCCTAACATGTTTTAGCAGTACAATTAAAAATTAATAGATTTCCGTGGTCACGGAAAGGCAACATGGCGAAGAAGAAAACCAAGACTAAAAGCAGCACTACAGCAAAAACCAAAAAACCAAATTTCAAACTTACAAGTCAGCAGAAACTCATTTTTGGCAGCTTGTTGATGATTCTTGGCATTTTGCTTTTTATTGCCTTTCTATCGTTTTTCTTTACTGGAGAGGCTGATCAAAGTACCCTTACAGAAATTGGAGCCCGAGAGGTGGTGGCAGAAAACTGGCTCAATAAATTGGGCGCCTGGGTGAGTGACTTTTTTATCATGAAAGGGTTCGGCGTGGCGTCCTTTATTTTGGCCGGACTGGTATTTTTATCAGGAATTTATGTCACCCTCGACATTAACAAAGCAAGACTTAGGCGCCATTGGATTTGGGGGACGTTGATTGCTATTTGGATGTCCATTTTCTTCGGATTTTTTGCCCATAAATACGATGCCCTCGGCGGGACTATTGGGTTTGAGATGAATTCCTTTTTCCAAGATTACATCGGTATTATTGGCACGGCGCTCCTACTCTTTTTCGGATTGATCATTTATGCTGCAGTCAACTTTAAGGTTACCGGTCACTCTATTGTCACCTTTTTTAAATCTGCCAAAAAAGACATTGCCTCTGATTTTGATACGGCTACCCGAACTTCAGAATCTTATACAGCCCTGGACAACGATTTATCTGCTGAAGCAGAAGATATTAAAGCTGCTTTTGATTTAAAACCAGCGAAACAGGAATCACGAGTTGCTCCGGTTAAACCAAAACCTGCACCACCAGTTGCCATGCCCAGTCTTAATATTGAGGTGCCTCAAATAAAAGAAGAGGACGTTGCAACAGAAGAATTAGCAATGGAGGTTGAGCATGTTGCTGAAGAAGCCTCAGAAAGTGATAACCTTTCAGATAAATTGGTAGCCGATTTTGGAAAGTTTGACCCCACGTTGGAATTGAGCAAATACCAATTTCCACCTTTGGACCTTCTTAAAAAATATGATTCTGAAGGTATCACCATTGATCAGGATGAACTAGAAGAGAACAAAAACCGTATTGTGGATACGCTTAACAACTACAATATTGGCATTAGCAGTATTAAAGCCACCATTGGACCAACGGTAACCTTATATGAAATTGTACCCAATGCCGGTGTCCGCATTTCAAAAATTAAAAATTTAGAAGACGATATTGCTTTATCATTGGCCGCTCTGGGTATTCGTATTATTGCGCCCATCCCGGGTAAAGGGACTATTGGTATTGAAGTGCCTAATAAAAACTCGACAATTGTGTCCATGCGATCGGTTATTGCCTCACAAAAATTCCAAAAATCAGAAATGGAATTGCCAATTGCCTTTGGAAAAACCATTAGCAACGAAACCTTTGTGGTCGATTTGGCCAAAATGCCCCATTTATTAATGGCTGGTGCAACCGGCCAAGGAAAATCAGTAGGTTTAAACGCTGTATTGACCTCATTGCTTTACAAAAAGCACCCTGCTGAAGTGAAGTTTGTTTTGGTCGATCCTAAGAAAGTGGAGCTTACTTTATTCAACAAAATTGAGCGTCATTACCTGGCCAAATTACCCGATAGTGAAGAGGCCATTATTACAGATAATACGAAAGTGATCAATACGCTAAATTCGTTGTGTATTGAGATGGATAATAGATATGAGATGCTGAAGAATGCCATGTGCCGAAACATTAAGGAATACAACGATAAATTCAAGGCGCGCAAGCTCAATCCTGAAGAGGGGCATCAGTTTTTACCTTATATTGTACTTGTTGTAGATGAGTTTGCTGATTTAATTATGACAGCAGGTAAGGAAGTGGAAACGCCTATTGCCCGTTTGGCACAATTAGCGCGTGCCATTGGTATCCACTTAATCATTGCTACACAAAGACCTTCTGTTAACGTTATTACAGGAATTATTAAAGCGAATTTCCCAGCGCGTATTGCCTTTAGGGTAACTTCAAAAATCGATTCCAGAACTATTTTAGATAACTCTGGCGCTGACCAATTGATTGGGCGTGGCGACATGCTGTTCACCCAAGGCAATGAACTCACTAGGATTCAGTGTGCGTTTGTAGACACTCCAGAAGTTGAACTGGTCACAGAATATATTGGCAATCAGAAAGCCTATCCTGACGCTTACCTCCTTCCTGAATATGTTGGCGAAGAGAATGGCACAAGTCTTGATGTAGACATATCCGACAGAGATAAACTGTTCAGGGAAGCTGCCGAAGTGATTGTTACAGCACAGCAAGGCTCGGCTTCTTTATTGCAACGTAAATTGAAATTAGGTTATAATAGAGCCGGTCGATTAATTGACCAGTTGGAAGCTGCTGGAATTGTTGGACAGTTTGAGGGAAGTAAAGCACGACAGGTGTTGGTTCCTGACCTGGTCGCTTTAGATCAGCTTTTGTCCAACGAAATTTAAAAGTACGTGCTACAACACTATTAACTCCAAAACGGATTTTAAAAAACAGAATAATGAAAAAACTATTTGTATTAGCTATTGTATTACTATCATTTTCAACCTTCGCCCAAGAAGCTGAGAAAGCAAAAGTTTTACTCAATGAAGTAAATGCCAAGGTAAAAGGGTACCAAAATATTGGTATCGATTTTAAATACGTGCTTAAAAACACAAGCGAAAACATCAATCAGGAAACCCGTGGCGACGTAGTCATTGAAGGCGATAAGTATTTGCTTAATATTCTTGGTGTTACCCGTATTTATGATGGGAAGACACTTTACACCATAAATCCTGAAGATGAAGAGGTGACTATTTCAAAGAACAATACAGAAGACGAAAACACCATCACACCAAGTAAGATGTTATCATTCTATAAAGAAGGGTATCACTACGCGATGGATATTGTTCAAAATGTCAACGGACGTAAAATTCAGTATGTAAAATTGACGCCAATTGATACCAACTCTGAAATAAAGCAAGTCTTATTGGGCATTGACGCACAAACCAAACATATTTACAACCTCATAGAAATGGGCAAAAACGGTACACAAACCACATTAACTGTAAATAGTTTTAAAACTAATGAGCCTATTTCAAAAACCTTATTTACTTTTGACGCCAATAAGTACAAGGGTTATTATATCAATAAGCTAGACTAGATAAGGCGTTCACTTTATGAAAATACTGGATAGGTATATACTTAAAACCTACTTAAAAACATTTTTGAGTGTGTTTGTGATACTCATGCTCATTTTTGTTTTACAGGCCGTTTGGCTTTACATTTCTGAATTGGCAGGAAAAGATTTGGACGTTGACGTTATCTTCAAATTCCTGCTCTACATTACACCTACCCTTATCCCATTAATTTTACCACTCACCATCTTATTGGTGTCCATCATGGTATTTGGGAGTTTTGCTGAAAACTATGAATTTGCGGCCATGAAGTCCACAGGGATTTCCTTGCAACGCGCCATGAGAGGACTCAGCATCTTTATCATTTTACTTTCTGTTACCACATTCTTATTTGCCAACAATGTCATCCCTTGGGCCGAATACAATGCCTATAATCTGAGAAAGAATATCGCCAAGGTTAAACCACAAATGGCTATTGCCGAAGGTCAGTTTAATGAGCTCGGCAACTTCAATATTAAAGTAGATAAAAAAACTGGCGATCGTGGACAGTTTTTGTCAAAGGTCATTATGCACCAAAGCAAAAACAACCGTCCCGGCAATAACACGGTCATCATTGCAGAATCCGGCGAATTAAAAAGCAGCCCCAACTCCAACATTCTTCAATTGGTATTGTTTAATGGCAATTACTACGAAGAAATCTATAGTAAAAAACCCACAGCCGCTGAAAAAAAACCACACGCTAGAAGTTATTTTGATACGTATACCATGAACGTGGATTTAGAAGCTCTGAATGATGTCGATTTAGACGAAAAAAATTATACGAGTCGTTACAACATGCTGGATGTTGGTGGGCTTAATTATACCATAGACAGTTTATACACTAACAAAACTGTTGAATACAAGAACTTTGCAGAAACTTTATATAGCAGAACCTCCATAAGTACTGTAAATTCCAATCTTACCCTCGACAAGATTATTTCAGAAACCGATACTGTGGCAACCACAGGTAGTACGGCAAAAACAAATCCGGTTTATAAAGGTAATGTCTTAGACCTCTATGACACGCAATTCAAGTTACAATTATTAAATTTAGCTATAAATACGGTTAATAGTACGACTCAAATTATTGGGACCAAACAACAATTTCTTGATATTTCTGAGAAGAACTTAAACAAACATCTTATTGCGCTTCACGAAAAATATGTGTTGGGTTTTGCCTGTTTTATTTTGTTTTTTGTAGGTGCCCCGTTAGGTGCATTGATCAGAAAAGGAGGTATTGGCTTGCCATTGGTCATTGCCATTCTTCTATTTCTCTCCTACCATTTTATAGGAATTTTCGCTAAAAACAGTTCTGAAGACGGCACTTTAAACCCCATAGTGGCCACCTGGCTTTCCACCTTAATTATGTTGCCGCTAGGTATCTATCTGACCACACGTGCTACAAATGATAAAGGTCTCTTCGATTTTGACAGCTACCTTACCCCTATTAAGAATTTTTTAAATCTGCGCCCAAAAAACTCGGTGATGGTAGATGGAGAGCTCGTGCAATATAGCTTTCTGGATGGCTATCACAATGAAAAGCTGATTGACGTCATTAAAAATCATGACGCACTTGATTTTGACCAAAGTGTCAAACCTTTTGCTTTAAACCAGTTATTAAAGCGCAATCAAAGTATTGAAGACCTTCAAAAACAAGGCATCAGTGTTAATGATACCTACATTACCTCCAGAAAAGAAGCCACAGATACTATCGATTATTCTAAATTTGCCTTTATTTTTTATAGTGCGGGTATTATATTATTAATCTTACACTTTATTTTCAAGAATAATGAGCTGCCTGAAGTGGCGTCTGCCACCAGAGATTTGAGCATCATCTCACTTTTGGTTTATGTGCTGTATTATGTAGTGACCTTTATTAAGGCCACAGCATTTTACAAACATCTGGGTTTAAACATTAAACCTTTAAACCCCCTCCTGATGCTGATTGGGCTTCCCTTTTACGGAGTGTCCCACTTTTTGCTCAAAAACAAAATCAGGGAAGACTTAGACAGAAGCGCTATCCTAAATATAAAATAAGCCATATCTTTGCATATAATTTCAAAAAACATGACCACAAGTACATACACATCAGCAATAACCCTACACACCATTGAAGAAGCCATAGAGGACATCAAAAATGGAAAAGTCATTATTGTTGTTGATGATGCCGATAGAGAAAATGAAGGCGATTTTGTAGCTGCTGCTGAAATGGTTACCCCTGAGATGATCAATTTCATGGCGACACACGGACGCGGATTGATTTGTACACCATTAACGGAAAAACGTTGTAAGGAACTGGATTTGCACCCCATGGTTCACAACAATACAGACCCTATGGAGACGGCATTTACAGTTTCTGTAGATTTACGGGGCAACGGGGTTACTACTGGAATATCAGCAAGTGACCGTGCCAAAACAGTTAAGGCACTGATCAATTCTGAAACCAAACCTCACGATTTAGGACGTCCAGGACATATTTTTCCACTGGTAGCAAAACAAGGCGGTGTTTTAAGACGTACAGGCCACACTGAAGCTGCTATTGACTTTGCACGTTTAGCGGGCTTAAAACCAGCCGGTGTGATTGTGGAGATCATGAATGAAGACGGTACTATGGCGCGATTGCCACAATTGATGAAAGTTGCCGAGAAATTTGACGTTAAAATTGTGTCTATAGAAGATTTGGTCGCTTATAGAATGCAACACGACTCTTTAATAGAAAAGAAAGAGGATTTTGAAATTGTGACGCGTTTTGGTAAATTCAGATTAAGAGCCTATCAACAAACCACAAATAATCAAGTTCACATAGCGCTGACCAAAGGCGCTTGGAAAACCAATGAACCTGTGTTAACCAGAGTCAACTCTACATTGGTAAACAACGATATTTTAGGCACCCTTACCAACAATGCCGATAAAAAATTGGATGACATGTTTAAGCTGATCAATGATGATGGCAAGGGCGCCATCCTTTTTATCAATCAGCAGCACCAAGCTACTGACTTGTTAAACCGTTTGGCCACCCTAAGACAGGAACAGAACCATACCGATGTTATTAAGGCCCCGAGTATTGCAATGGACACGAAAGATTTTGGAATTGGAGCACAAATTCTACACGATCTTAACATCCATAAACTGTTATTAATGTCTAATAGCGAACACACGAAACGTGTTGGTATTATAGGTTATGGTTTGGAGATTGTGGATTATATGACGTACTAATTCTTCGCGTCAATACCCTTTTATAATAGTAAGATTTCACAATGTTGTGGTCCGATAATGAATTGGGATTTGATGGTATCTGACTGATAAATAATTGTCATTTCTAATTAAATTTACACTATCGTCCTATGTCAAATTAGTTTTAAAAAGCAAGTTGTCATAGTTAAGATCTGGTATCAAGTTTTGCTATAATGGGCTTTGCAAACTTCTTCCCATTTTACCGGACACTCCTGATTCTATATACTTAGACCCTTGTTTTTTGGAGCTTTATAGTTTCCAAAAACAAGGGTTTATTTGTTTATATAAATAACGAGTCTTTCCCTCAGGGTTATGATAAAAGGTCATGATCGACATAAGCAAACAGATGGTTAAAAACTTTATAAAAAATATCTTAAATACTGTTTATCAATTACTTATATGTCCCTAATTAAATACATGATTTAATTATATTTACCATTTTTTCAGCACGTTGCGCAACCTCTTCTTCTGTCCACGACAGTTTAATTAAACAAGAAATATTACGTCCTATAAAATGATCAGACTGTTCAAAAGATGTTGTTTGAAGATACGATAAGCCGTCTTTTAATGCAGCAGATAAGGGATAGAGACTCTGCATGTTTTTCAGGTGATTCCATTTGCGGACATAGTGCCAGTTGTTATCAAAATAATGAAAACAGCCATCGACACCTGCGTCTTTTAAATTCTTAGAAGCGTGGCGTGCCGATTCTAAATCAGGAAGGAAAAAATTTAAAAAAGCATAACTTTCTTCACCCCCATTTGGCACAGTTCTGAACGTCACTCCAGGAATTTTTGACAGTGCATTTCTAAGCACGGTATAGTTTTTCTTTTGGATGGATAGAAAATCTGGCAGACGTCTCACTTGCGCCAAACCTACGGCAGCATGTAATTCTGAAATTCTAAAATTATAGCCTAAAAACGGATGGGTTTCAGCACCTCGGTCTGATCCTTCATGATCATGACCATGATCAGAATACTGATCAGCACTCCTATAATAATTGCTGTTGTTGGTAATGACAGCGCCACCTTCACCGCAGGTGATGGTTTTTACAAAATCAAACGAAAAACAACCCAAATTCCCAATGCTCCCCAAGGGCTTCCCGTTGTAGGTGCCTCCAATGGCCTGACAGGCATCTTCTATCAGAACTAGGTCGTGTGTGTCGCTAATACGGAGCAGGGCGTCCATATCACCCATACTGCCGCACATATGCACGACCATAATGGCCTTTGTTTGGGGCGTTACCGCATTTTCGACTGCCTTAGGATCCAAAGTTAAGGTATCATCAATATCTACCAATACTGGCACAGCCCCGAGCATCATAATGGCTTCAAAACTCGCTACAAAGGTAAACGACGGCATGATAACCTCATCTCCTGCTCCAATTCCGGCGGCGGCAAGTGCTACAGAAACTGCGGCAGTGCCGCTAGATACCAATTGCACATGTTGGGTTTTAAAAGCAGATTGCAATTCGGTCTCCAGCTCTTTAGCTTTCCAATGGCCGTTGCGCATACCGTCAAACCCGTAGCGCATCAACACCCCGCTTTCCAACACATCATTTACTTCTTTGCGTTCAGCACTTCCAAATAATTCAAATCCCGGCATATCAATTAAAAGTTAAAATCAGAAACAAATTTAGTATTAATAACAATGGGTTCAAAAGCTTTTGGAGGTTACATTTCCAAAACAGCATCATTCAAATTCTTTCTTACTTTCTTAAAGCTTGAAAATATGTCATCTTCTGCGCGATATCCAACCGGCAATAATAAAACAGATTTAAGTCCTTTTTCTTTAAGGCTTAAAATGGCATCGTATTGTGCCCGCTCAAAACCCTCCATAGGACAAGAGTCAATGCGCTCTACGGCACAGACGGTCATTAAGTTGCCCAAAGCAATGTAAGCCTGTTTTATGGACCATTCCTGCTGCTCTACCTGTGTCATGTTTTTCATCATCGATTTCAGATCGTTCCGATAAGGCTCCAAAATGGTCTCCGGTGTATTGCGCAACTCACTCACATTATCAAACAAATCATCTACATCAGCGGTGTTGATATGATCCTTAATACACAGGACCAACAAACGTGAGGCCTCCACAATTTGACGTTGGTGGTAGGCTGCCGGCAATAATTTTTCACGCAGTTGTTTATTTTCAATAATCAGCAATGAAATGGTCTGCAACCCAAAAGAGGTAGCGGTTAAATTAAAGGCTTCTTTAAGCGTATGCAACTTCTCTTGAGTCAAATTTTTATTGGGGTCAAATTTTTTGGTGGCATAGCGCCACTGTAAACTTTGTATAATATCCATGGGTATTCAGTTCAAATTAAAGCAAAAATAAGGGATGTCCTTTACAATTTTAAAGGATTTCGATCATTATATTCTATGACAGAATTTATTTGATTAAAAAGTTACCATTTTATTTGAAAGAATTAAAAAAGGGTTCTATATTTGCACCCGCCTAAGCAAACAGTATTTGCTTGTTGAGGCAAGCCCGCCGAGTTCATAATATGTTTTAAAGCATAAAAAACCTCTGAAAGGCAAACGCAAAAGACACTGGAGAAATGGCAGAGCGGTCGAATGCGGCAGTCTTGAAAACTGTTGAGGGTCATACCTCCGGGGGTTCGAATCCCTCTTTCTCCGCGAAAAGTCCTACAAAAGGCACCAAAAACCCTGTAAATCGTTGATTTACAGGGTTTTTAATTTTATTTAATTTCATTTGACATCATATAACATCACCCTAAAAGGGGCTAATTCGGTGTCACTAAAATTCTCTTTCCAACTGACACCGAATTGAAGTTAAAACATTGATAAATAGACACTTAAAATTAAAACGATTTAAATTAAATTTACTAAATTGAAGAGAATTTAAAATCTATTCGGTGTCACATTCTCTTTCTCTTCTGTTTTATATCAAAAAAAGCAAGGCCGATGAACACGGCAAAGCTAACATCTACCTGCGTATCACACTTGACGGCCGCAGGGCTGAGTGCAGTATTCACAGGAAAATTCATTCCAGTGAATGGAACCCCAAAACCCAACTTGCCCTAGGTAATTCTATGGTAGCACAAGAAATCAATCGAGAGCTTGGCGTAATTAAAAATAAGATTTACTCAATTCAACATCAATTTCAAAGAGAAGAAAAGGAATATACGGCCATCGATCTTCGAGATGCCTACTTAGGAAAAGACAAAACTCAAAAAATGCTCTTAGAAATATTTCATGAACATAATACTGAAGTTGAAAGTCTAATCGGAAAGGATTTCGCTGCTGGAACTGCCGAGCGCTATCGCACTTGCAAAAAACACGTAGCAAGCTTTATAAAGACGAAATACAAGAAAAATGATATTCCCGTACAGGATATTGACCATAAGTTTATCACAGGTCTTGAATACTATCTTAAAACAACTCGCAAATGTGCCCATAACTCGGCCATCAAGTATATCACTAATTTTAAAAAAATCATTCGTATTGCCCATGCTAACGATTGGATCGATAAAGATCCCTTCCTACATTGGAAAGCCAAGCTTAAAATAGTGGATCGCGAATTTCTGACAGAACAAGAAATTCAAAAAATCATAAATCTTGATTTGAAAATGGAACGGCTCGACCAAGTACGTGATATTTTTATTTTTTGTTGCTTTACTGGTCTGGCCTATGCCGATGTCAAAAAGCTGAACAGAGGCGATATTAGTGTTGGCGCGGACGGTGAGGAATGGGTGAAAACAAAACGCTCTAAAACCGATACTAGAAGTAACATCCCGATTTTACCTATTGCCAAAACTATAATCGAAAAGTACAAAGATAACGAGCTGTTGAAAGAAAAAGATTTGGTACTTCCGGTTCTAAGCAATCAGAAAATGAATGCCTACATCAAAGAGATTGCTAACCTTTGTGGAATTACTAAAAACCTCACTTTCCATTTGGCCAGACATACGTTTGCCACTACAGTAACTTTAACGAATGGTGTGCCAATTGAATCGGTTAGTAAAATGTTAGGTCATACAAATCTTAAAACAACCCAGCATTACGCTAAAATTTTAGATATGAAAGTGAGCAAGGATATGGCTATTTTGCGATCAAAATTTAAATGATTTTTAAATTTCAATCCAGTTTGCTTTTTCTTTTTAAACTATCGAGATAGCCAAAAAAATAGACTGGCTTGGCTTTTATGAGGTTGGCACTTCATGTCTAGGAAACGTTGGCAACAACTGGTCTACCTGGGTGATTTTACCATCCAATTTCCATGATATTTAGTGACGATGGCATATGGTCAGCTTTTGGTTGCAATTTAAAAATTAAAATGATATGTTTATACTACCCTAAAATCGTGAGTATTATGATCAATAACAAACCCAAAGGAGTTAAAATAGACCCTAGCAGATTGCAACAGAACACAGTAAAATCAGAACCCCAAATAACATCTCCAAAGAAACCGAAGGATAAGAAGTAGAGTGATAATGACCGGTCAATTTGATTCGCGGTACTGATGATAACCGTGAATGCGATCGTACAATTACACATACAAAACATTCAGATGATATGATGTCATTAGCAGAAAAGCCATATCATACAGCTTAAGATTATTCACTTTTAACATTCTGATTCTAATGGATTGATTTCCTTTATAAGAGAAAAAGAAAAGCAGAATACTATTTTGAACTTTATGGATGAGCTGATAAATCTGGGTCAAACTATCCTAACCCAATTAGAGGAAGCGAAAAAGCACTAAATTGTCTGTTTTTCCCACTCCCCCCCTGCCTTGGCCTATTATTCAGTTTCCTAACACCATTACGACAAATCCAAGAACAACCTTGGAAGCAGATCAATCAAAAATACGCTAACCCAGAAAGGCAATAAAAAACCTCTACATTTTTGTAAAAGCCTTCTGTTTTACTCTTTTAAACGCGTGTCGCTTATTGAAAGTGGCACAAGCATAGCGCCTTTCGCTAACGTGGCCAAACTACAAGACATAGACTGAGTCAACACGGCATTCATGTTGTGACCCTCGGGCGCAAGCAGTACCGACCACATGGATGCTTAGTTATGGTACAATGTTTTAATTTACCTTAATGTTATTATTGGCTGGAGATATTTCTTTGATAAAAATCAATCCATCGTATTCGTCTGCATATATTTTTCGCATTTTTATTTTATACAGTGGTTTCGGGCTGAAGCCACCACTGCCAATAGAAAGATTAAAATTACTTGTGCTGAAAAACTTAGTTTCATCACAATCAATAGCTTTGCTCATGTCAATGAAAAAGATGTCATAATTTGCTTTAAACAGTGTGTGTGAATAGGTTTTTTTGTAGGGTTTGTCGACTTGATAGAGTCTCCATTTTCCTTGTTGCCTTTTATTATTTTCAAATCCTTTCAGGGTGCCAATGCCAAAATCAAAACCGACACAATAATAATCGTCACCATAATAGTCTTTCAATTGCTTTCCTAAATTTACAATTCCACTATTGCTCGACCACATTCCTCTTTTGTTGATATGCTCATTATGTGCCCATAAAAAAGCTTTACCATTCTTAGATTCCTTGTCAATAATCCATTTAGAGTTTTCAAACATTTTGTTATCTCTGACTTCGGATTTTGGATCCTGGACATATTCGGTGTAATTAATTAAATTACTTATGCTTCGATCAATTGAATTGAAGTCTTTAGAGTTATTGAGATTGTTCGCTATTTGATATCTATTTATTTCATTCTGCAGTTTAATTAATTTAGGCACCTGCTTATCTGCCCACTCTTTGGTTCCTGCATAATAATCAATTGATTTGTTTGAGCAATCATCTAAAGTTACTAGCAAGTCTTTGCTGATGGGTATATTATATTTGTCAATTAAATTATGAACTTCAACATTGAAGTTTTTTCCTGATTTTACATCAATTCCATAGAATTTAATTTGCTCTTCCTTAGAGCGATCCAAGTTGTAAATTCTCATCCATCTTAGTAGGTCATAAATCTCCTCTGAATACCAAAACCCAACTTGAAAAGGTGTTCCCATGGATAAAATGTCGTTGTCCTGCCCAGTTATCCATTGATTCACGGGAGATTCAGCTTGATATTCCTCTTCCATCATAAAGGTTAAAACTCCTTCATTTTTTACGAGATATTTAAAATATTTCGCTTTAATATCAAAGTATTCTTTTCCATCATGGGATAATTCACCAAACCCATATATTCTTGCATTTTTGAATCTTTCGGGAGTATTTTTAGAGAAAGCTGTTAACTCACTATTTGGATCTGCATCTTCAATTTCAATAGAGTTATGATTAATCCACTCAATGGTTTTATCAACTTGTGCGTAATTTTTACACGCAAATAATGTAATTATGCAGAACAGGATTTGTTTCATGAATTTTTAAATATTGTCAACAATTGAATAGATAAAATTATCTATATCCACTCTACAACTAACATAGTGATTTTTAATTTTCATGTATTGCCTATTGCCAGTTTTCTCTCTCCCTGCTCTGACTCATGTTTCAGTTTTCTGGCAGGTTCTACAAAAAATCCAAGAACAGCAGGTAGTAATTCTCTTAAAATAAGCTAACCCCATAAAAGGCAACTAAAAAAGCCTTTCCATTTTTTGTAAAAGCCTTCTCCTTTATTTTTTTAAACACGGGGGTATTAATTGAGAGTGGTACAAGCATAACCCCTTGCGTTAATGAAGCCAACCTACAAACACCGGTCAGCCAACACGGCATTCATCTTGCCCCCGAGGGTCGTCGGGACAACCAGTAACGGTCACACAAATGGTTAGTTATTGTAGCCAGTTTTTTTTCATTCTGATATGATTTCCCTTTTCCGAAATTTTTTCAAATCCGAGATTTTTATAAAATTTTTGAGCTTTAATATTTATTTTAAAAACTTGTAATCGAATCAGCTTTTTTTCAGAACTAGCTCTTTCAATAATTTTTTCCATAACGGCCTTTCCAATCCCTAAATTCTGAAATTCCTTTTCTATTAGTAAATTCTCTATATAGATGTCGTCGTGTGTTTCTTTCAGAACTAAATATCCAACTTCTTTTCCGTTTCGTTCAATTATTTTCGTGTCCGAAGCAGTAAAGTTCGTTTCATGCGTTTTCTTTTGAAACTGTTCGTTCCAACTCCATATTTTTTCCACATACGGTTTAATCGAGTTGCTTTTAATTCGATACGTTATTTCTAAATCTGTGTTTTTCGCGTCTCTTAAATTCAATTGTATATTCGGTTTTTCTCAAATTGACAGCATGTGTTTATACAACCAGGAGTCTTGTATATGTCCCTATCTACCCAATACTATCTCTGTTTGTCCTTCTCAAATGTACCCGATTCCTGTAAAGCATCCAAGGTCCATTTCTTATAGTTCATATCTCAAATGTATAAATTTGAAATCTAAAATACCACTCCCAACTTATTGGGGCCTAAACTAGCCCTACCCAAATCCATTCCTCGAAAAGCGGATACCCATAGACGGCAAATCAACCGGATGCGTCAACACAATAGTCAGCTCTGGCCTACCCCGCTAAGGCGGGACAGGTGCGGCGAGCCCAATACTTCTTAGTTACTGTACACTGGCTTTTTCTTTCCGATTAATAAATTTATTCATTTTTCAGAGTCTTAGGTTTAGGAATTGTCAAGATATATACAATGACAATTATTGTAGCAATTGCAGTTATTAAAAAAGTCAATGTTGCACCGAACTGAAACCAAATAAGTCCTGCCAATGAACTTGCAAGCATTGTGCAGATGCTTTGAAATCCTGAAAATGTTCCAATAGCTGTTGCAGTATCTTTTTTGTCTGTGATATTTGAAATCCACGCTTTTGAAATTCCTTCTGTGGCAGAGGCATAAATACCATACAAGAAAAACAGACCAAAAAACAGATAAAGATTTGTGTTTACTGACATACCAAAATAGACAATTGAAAATAATAAAAGCCCAATAATTAATATCTTTTTAAGTCCAACTTTGTCCGCAAGTATTCCTATTGGAAAAGCAAATAGAGCATAAATAAGATTGTAGAAAATATAAACACCAATAACCATTGTGTCAGCAAGTCCTGCTTGTTTTGCTTTTAAAAGTAAAAACACGTCAGAACTATTAAATAATGTAAAAGCAAGAAGACCAACGACTAATTTTTTGTATTCTGTTTGACTTTCTTTCCAATAATTGATAAACGAAAAGAAGGGTGTAGCAACTTTTTGATTAACTATATTTTTCCTTTTATCCTTTAGTAAGAACGAAGCCAAAACTGCAAGAAGACCTGGTATAAAGGCAATAAAAAAAAGTGTTTTGTAATTCTGTGGGAAGTAATACAAATAAATCAATGCCAATGAAGGTCCAATTACTGCACCTAAAGTGTCCATTGAACGATGAAATCCAAAAACTTTACCTTTATTTTCTGCGGTTGCTTCACCTGATAGGATGGCATCTCTTGCTCCTGTTCTAATTCCTTTTCCGAAACGGTCAATTGTCCGAGCAAAGAAAATCCAAAGCGGATAAATAAAAATCGCCATCATTGGTTTTGAAATAGCACTAAAAGCATATCCAATTTGAACAAAAGGAACTCTTTTGCCCGAATTGTCTGAAAGTTTACCAAAATAACCTTTGCTTAAACCTGCTGTCGCTTCTGCAACTCCTTCAAGTATTCCAATTAGCACAATGGAAAAGCCAATTGACTTTAAATAAATCGGCATAATCGGATACAACATTTCGCTGGCTGTATCTGTGAACAAACTTACCAAGGATAAAATCCAAACTGACTTTGTTATATATTTCAATTTATAAGTTTGAATATGTGTTCATTTTTCAGCTTGTGTACAACATGTGGGTATCTTCACCGGTGCATAAACCTATACTATATAATCCCCAAAATACCAACTTTCCCCCATATTTCCTATATTAGAACTACGTATTTACAACCAAAATACACTAGTCTAATTCATGTTCCAGTCAAGGTGGCACAAATCGAACCGTTATAGTTTTTTTTTCTGCACAGGCAAAGTGGCACAAATCGAACAGAAGTAACCTTTGAGAGTCGGGAAGCAGCGTACGCGGTCGTGGCAGGATCGGTAAGGTCGGCAATAAGAAACTTCGCAACCTGTTGTTCCTTTGCGCTTTCAATGTCTGTAAGTACAACAAAGCGTGCCGCGAGGTATACGAGCGAATTGTAATCAAGGGTAAGAGTAAAAAATTGACCCTTATTGCAGTAGCAAATAAATTATTGAAGCAGTGTTTCGCCATCGCGAAATCGAGTTTACCGCACGATGATGGCCATGTGTCAGTGCTAAAAAATAATTAATCAGAGTTATCAGCTTTGGTGATGATTATTGCTTGTTGGATTGGATACAAACCACGAAGGAGCTTTATTCCACTTCAACAATGCTAGATAATGCATTTCTCAAAAATGAACAACCTCGACCCAAGGGTACGAGGTATCAAGTAGAAGTTCCTTTTTTATTTCGACGCAGAGCGTCGGGGAATAAAACCCAAGGATCCCGCTAAAAAGCGGGATTAGTTCAACTAACAATTTTTAATTCATTGCTTCGCAACTTTTAAAAATTGAGTTTCACTAATTTAATGGAAGAAAGGCTTGTTTTTTGCCTCAGTTCTTTGTTGGGCTTTCGTACTTTTTATTCTATATCTTTTTTAAGCTTGTCAGGATGTTGTCTTGTGTCGAAAATTGTTATTATTTCAATTTCTTTTTTATCCAAATTAACTCTGTAGTAAAATGTTGTTTGTTTAGTTACGACACACTTATAAAGATTATCAAATTCCGATGATGTAGGACAAGTATTGGGTTGTAGAGATATTTGCTTAATTTTTTCAGTCAGTTTTGAAATAAATCTATCTCTTGTTTTTAAATTCCAATTTTCTAATAAATATTCCGAAAGCTTCAGGAGTTTTGATTCGGCAAGCTTAGATAAGAATACTTTCAATTTCTACGAAATTTTCTTTAAAAAAGAATCATAAGAAATTCTTTTTCCATTATCCAAATCCTCAATTCCTTTTTTTATTTCTTTTTGTTCAGACAGACTTAATTCATTCCAAAAGTCATTTTTTTCTTTTTTTACGAAATCTGATACACGTTGAATAAATTCGGAATTTTCATTATCCAAAATAGCCTTGAGTAATTCCAGTTTTGTGGTTTGAATGTCCATTTTAAAAGTCTTATTAATATTCAAATTTACGAAAAATATCGCATATCTACACCGGTGCATATACCTACACTATATAATCCCCAAAATACCACCTTTCCCCCAACTTTTCTATAAGTAGAACGACATATTTATTATCAAAACACACACTAGCATAATTCATGGTCCAGTTTCCTGAACCAAACTAAGAGCAACCCCTTTCAAACACTCCAAACCAACAAAAGGCAACAAAAAAGCCCTGATAAGGGCTAAACAAGTTCGTTTTTTTATGAATTTATGGGGTTGTACAACGGCTACCTGTGTTGTAGCAAGTTTTTATTCAAATATTATTGGTAAATCAGAATTCTGAATTTTCACAATATGGAAAGGTTGCGTAATAACAGTTGTGGCATTCCCTTCAGGAGCTAAATCTGTAACATTTACAATTATGTTTTCAGAATTCGACATTATATTTAATTCCAAGTTATGTCCTCCGTTTCCTTTTATCTCGTCAAATACTGCAATAATTGTATGTTCAGAAAAATCTATATCAGTTTCTGTAAAGTTGTCAGAAACATTATTTACTGAATTCATTTGAGTTATTAAATCATTCCAAGTAGTTTGGTTAGAAATAATTAAATTCTGTTCCGTAATTCCTTCCACTCCATTACCATACAGATTGTCTTTTGCAATTAAAGTAGATACAACATTTGTCATTTCTGAATTGCTATCATCGGAGCTACAACTCAAAACTAAAATTGATAACAAGATGATTAATACATTTTTCATAATCTATTATATTTTTTTATTAGATGTAATAATTTACGAAAGGTTGCGTCAAATTTGCTACAACATGTGGGTATCTACACCGGTGCAAATACCTACACTATATAATCCCTAAAATACCACCTTTCCCCCAACTTTCCTATAAGTAGAACTGCGTATTTACAACCCGCTAACTAACAACATCTTGGAGCGTTTTCTCACAATCCATGACAAAACGATATAAAGCCTAACGCTTTAGCCAGCCAGACTAACCTCCTAACACCGGTTCAGTCAACACGGCATTTATGTTGGGTCGTACTGACCACACGAATGCTTGTTAGATATTGGCAACTGGCTTTTCTATAGTATGTCTTTATCTTTTCCGTCAATATTATGTTTTATTTTTTGGCCCATACCGTTTGTTACATATCCGGCAACAGTTTCTGTTTTTGTCATTCCATTTTCCAAATATTCCAACGTTATTGAACAATCGCCAGTTATTCCCACCCAAACAGTTTGACTCTCTTTAGGTTTCAATTCCGAAATATATTTTGTTTCACAACCAACGATTTTTATATCCGTCAAATTGCTGCCTGTGGCGTTTGTAAAAGTGATTCTCATATTCCCAATTACAATCAATGATATCCAAATGAAAGTTAACATTATCGGTAGATTAATGAGCATTAAGCC
The DNA here is from genome assembly GCF_016469035.1 of Gelidibacter salicanalis. Lineage (GTDB taxonomy): Bacteria > Bacteroidota > Bacteroidia > Flavobacteriales > Flavobacteriaceae > Gelidibacter > Gelidibacter salicanalis_A. The sequence continues at coordinate 43,667 of NZ_JAEHJZ010000050.1, forward strand.
TCCTGTCTTTAAAAGCTTTTTGCGATTGGTCGAGTCAGAATTTGATTTAGCTATAATTGCTATTAGAATTATCAAATTTGTAATTCCAGCGAGTACAATAAATCCGTATCCAATAAATAATGAATCACTGTTAGAAGTCAGGAAATAACCCCCGAAAATAATTGCTCCAATTATGAACGAAATTAATGCAGTTACTTTTCCTAAAGTGATGTAATTTTCGGATTTCATTTTATTCTTAGTTGGTTGCCCACATTCATATACACAACATAGAGTGCCATACATATCCCCTATCTACCCCATGCCATTTCTGTTTGTCGTACTCAAATGTACCCGATTCCTATAAGGAATCCTACAACACGAGTATATATTTCTGTCGTTTTTGTACTGGAATGGCCATGGAGCTGTGGGTTGAGGGAGGTAGATAATCATATATGTTTTAGCCTTCCGTTCCATAATAGACTTATAGAGATGTATTCAAATTTAAAGAGACTCTCTTAGCCATTGTTGGTGCTTTCCGCCAACGATTTTTGCACAACCTTACAATACCTCACAAATAGCCAGTGCTGATGTTTTGAACTAATAATGCCTGAAAACAAAACATAAAGCACTTGAAATAAAAAGACAATAGCATATCATTTTTAGCATGGACTAATTCTAAAGTAATTGAATGTTCAAAATTTTAAGTATTTCTAGGATCAGGAAGTATGGATGATTTAGTACTCCATATAACATTCATACTGTAAAAATCAAATCGATCTGTTATTTTTCCATAGCAGGCATAGACTCCCAATCCGTTAATTGGATATTTATCGACAACATCGGTAAAGTGTACCGCATCAAAATAGTCGCCCTTTACATCTATAAAAGTGCTCAATCTCATGAGTTTCCCCTGAGACGTTTTATTAAATCGCGTTGTCACCAAGCTGCCATAAATTAAGACCTCTCTACCTATGAAATCTTTCATTTGACTGGCTAAAATGCCATTTTCTATAGCGCCATTAACCAATCTAAAGTAATTGCATAAAGGAAAGCCCAAGAGCTCCATTTCATCATAGGCGTCTTCTACCCAATTGCTTTCCATCTTGGGCAATTTAAATTCCCTATGCTGAATTTTAAACAATTTGGACTGTTGACTTTTGGTACCGTCAGCATTTAACTTAAAAATGGCTTGCCACAACAATTCCGATTTTGACCGGTTGGTAAAGCGAAACGCATTAATCCTTATTAAGATGGTCACCTGTTCAATGCTAATAGTTACCCTGTCTATAAAGTCGTCCAAGGAGTTGTAATGACCATTCAATTGCCGTTCTGATAGGATTCTTTGCACAGTATAGGTCTCTAGATTTTTCAGATAACCAAAACCTAGATAAATGGATTTCCCCATCAATCTGTTGGGATGGTCGCTTCTGTTAATACAAGGCGGGCAAATTGTAGCACCTTGTTTCTGTGCTTCATGAAGATAATGCTCGACACTATAAAACCCACCGCCATTATTAAGAACGGCAGTCATAAACTCCAATGGATAGTAACATTTTAAAAACAAACTCTGATAACTCTCCACCGCATAAGAAGCCGAATGGCCTTTCGCGAAAGCGTAGCCAGCAAAACTCTTGATCTGATTCCAGACCTCAAAGATCAATACATCACTAAAGCCTTTTTTTCTACAATTTGAGATGAATTTTTCTTCTACAGCGATAAATTCCTGTCTCGATCTGAACTTGCCGCTCATGCCACGCCTCAAAATATCAGCTTCTCCAAGCGATAAATCTGCAAACTGATTGGCAACTTTTAAGACATCCTCTTGATATACCATGACTCCATAGGTTTCAGGCATAATCTGCATGAGAATTGGGTGTCCGTTCCTACGATTTTCAGGATACCGGTGTCGCTTGATAAACTCCTCTTTCATCCCTGATCCCGATACGCCAGGTCTAATAATAGAACTTGCAGCCACTAGACCAATATAATCCTGTGTCTGTAATTGCTGCATCAATCCCCGCATTGCGGGCGATTCCACATAGTAGGCTCCAATGGCACCTCCAGATTTTAAAAGGTCATTTATATTTTTATCCTTTTTAAAAGCTTCAACATTGTTGATGTCAATTGCTGGCACCTCTGGTCTATTTTCCTTAATGATCTCCAAAGCTTCCTTAATTTTGGCCAAGCCCCGCTGGCCCAAAATATCAAATTTAAATACACCAACATCTTCCGCTATGATCATATCAAATTGAACTGTTGGAAACCCTTTTGGCGGTAAGTCCGTGGCTGAGTAATAATGAATCGGCTTGTCCAAAATGAGTATGCCAGCAGAATGCACGCTCAAATGATTGGGGAATCCTTCAATCAATTTTCCATATCGGAGAACAAGCTGTGAGATATCGTCCAATTGGGGAACCGAATAATTGCCCGTGCTCAGTTTGTCTATTTCTTCCTTTGGCAATCCAAAAACCTTTCCCAATTCCCTTACCACAGCTCTATACTTAAAAGTACTGTAGGTGGCCAATAGAGCCGTATGTGGGAATCTTCTAAAGATATAATCCGTCACATCATCTCTATCTTTCCATGAGAAATCAATATCAAAATCGGGAGGCGAAGCTCTAAACGGGTTGATAAAACGTTCAAAATATAAATCCAATTCAATGGGGTCAACATCTGTAATACCAATAATATAAGCTACAATGCTATTCGCCCCACTCCCACGGCCCACATGAAAATAGCCTTTACTTTTGGCATAAGAGACAATGTCGTAATTAATAAGAAAGAAGGATACAAAATCCAGTGATTTAATGGTATCCAATTCAGTTTTCAATCTGGCCAAAACTTTCTCGTTAGGGTCTGCATAGCGTTTGTATAAATTATCTTTGCATAAAGATTCTAAGAGCTTATAATCTTTTTCAACAGAATCTGTGTACAGCTTTAGGTTTTGCGATTTACGATCCTCGCCATAGTTGAATTCTATATGGCAGCTATTTAAGATTGTATTGGTGTTCTCAATAATATTTGGAAAATCCTCAAAAGCTTCATGGATCTCCAGGGTAGAAAACATGCTATCGGTAAGCTTACATTCCTCAGATTTTTCAAGCTTGCTCAACAAGATGTTTTTATCAATGGCCCTCAATAATCTATGGGCGTTGAAATCCTTTTTGCTTCTTATGGTTACCGTCTGTAGGACCACTAATTTGTTTTTAAGGTTTTTCAATTTGGAAAACCTTAATTTTCTCAGCTCTTCAATGGGGATCCCGATAAATTCGTTTTCGGCAAAATTCTCTTTTTCTAATTGCAATGCCCGCTCAAATGAATAGATAACGTAGCAATTATCAAAAATCGGCGCAAGTTCTGGCAATTCAATCTTTTTTTCCGAATGATGGGATAAAAATCCATTGAGCTCTTTAAACCCTTCGTTGTTTTTGGCAATACCTACATAGACTTGCTTAGGGCCATTTCTAAAGTCAATGCCTACAATAGGCTTTATATTGAAATCTTTGGCTTTCCTAATAAAATTCAGGCATGCCGATGTATTGTTAATGTCCGTCAGTGCCAATGTAGGGACATTATTTTTTTTAGCAAGCTCCAACAGTTCAATCTCAGAAAACGTGCCGTAACGCAAGGAATAATAGGTATGACAGTTAAGGTACATTACTGATTTCTATGGGCTAATAAAGTTGGTGGTTCCCCATTGAATGGGTTTTCAAATCTTCCAATGGTCTTTGCCCCCATGGAAGAGGCACGCATAATACTTGATTCACCGTAGCGCCCCCTAATATGATCCATGGCGGTGTAAAGACTGAGCATTTCTTCTGTATCATCAAATAAATTTATTTGATAATGACCACTTACAATATCGCTGATCCTCACTCCTACCAAACGTACCAACAGACGCCGCTGAAACAAGAGATCGAAGAGCTCCATAACTTTTGGGATAATCACGTGGTCTGCACTGGAATATGGAATTTTAATCTGTTTACTGTAAGTATTAAAATCAGAATACCGGATTTTCACACTGATAACACCGGCTATCCTGTTTCCCCTTCTTAACTGGAATGCCAAATTTTCAGCCATCGCAAAAATGGTGGTTCTCAACTTCAGTATATCAATCGTGTCCTTGGTAAAAGTGCGCTCCGTCGATAAGGATTTGCGTTCATGAAAAGGTACCAGGGGCGGGTTGTCAACACCATTGGCCCTTTTCCATATGGTGCCCCCATTGGCGCCTAAAGCGCTTATCATCATCTCTATGGGCATTTGTTGAACTATCTTGACTTTGTCAACACCCAGATTCCGTAAAACCTGATATGTTTTCTCTCCCACAGATGGTATTTTTCGGATGGATAAAGGCGCTAAAAATGATTTTTCGAAGCCTGCATCTATCTTTAATTGGTTGTTTGGTTTTGCTTCACCTGTGGCCACTTTTGAAACAATTTTATTTACGGACAGACCAAAGGAAATTGGCAGTCCGCTGTTCTTTATAACGCTCTGCCTAAGTTCAGAAGCATATTTATAACACCCATGGAACTTATCCATACCGGTCAGATCTGCATAGAACTCGTCCACACTCGCTTTTTCAAATACAGGTACTTTGTCCTTTATGATTTCAGTTACCAAATGAGAATATTTTGTATAAATAGAAGCATCTCCGCGAATGACAATGGCTTCCGGACACAAATTTCTTGCAACCTTCATGGACATCCCAGAATGCACACCATAGGGGCGGGTTTCATAACTACATGCCGCCACAACGCCTCTTAATCCTGTACCTCCCACCAAGAGGGGCCTATGTTGAAGTCGGCTATCGATTAATCTTTCACACGATACAAAGAAGGTATCCAAATCGAGATGCAATATATTTTTTTCCATAGTGCAAAATTACTCATATATGTAGCGAATCATTGCTACTGTTTGTAGCTTGTGAATAACTTATAATTACATATGGCCAGAGTAATAACTTAACAAAACGTTCCAATGACCGCACCCAATTGATGTACAAGGCTCCAGGCATGACAGAAGAGCACTGTCGATAACACGAAAAAGATTGCAAAACGTTAATAGAAGATTGGGAACGCAGTAATCCCAATTAGGGTATAGACCATCAGGCATTACTGACCCACATAGAGACCATACCTGGAATAGGGGAGCAAGACCTCACTTATGCCCATCGTTCTGACCGATGGGTTTGAACGCTTTGATTCGGCAGGCCAATTATCCAGCTATTCAGGATTGACACCCATGATCCGAGAAAGCGGAAGCAGTGTAAAGGGACGACCCAGGATCAGTAAGATTGGAAACCAAAACGCAGAAATCCATTATTCATGTGCAGTTTTAGAGCTTGCAAACACAACAAAGCCTGCAAGGCAATTTATGACAGAATAGTAGCTAAAGGGAAAAGTAGAAAGCTAGCTCTAATAGCAGTCTGTAACAAGCACCTGAAACAGGCACCTGAAACAGGCATTTGCGGTAGCGAAATCGGGTTTGATCTATGATAAAAACCACAGAAGTACTTTAATTGAAAATTAGTGCTTTCTTGGTTGTTTTTAGCACAGTTCTTAGTTATTGTAGTGCATTTTTATCTTTTTGTCAAAACATAGGTGTCTCCTATCGAATTTATCATAATTAATCTATTCATTTCAAATACATAATTCCAATTTCCATTCAGTACAAGATTTGGGTCAAATTCAGTTGTGATAATGGTTTGTTTATTATCAAAACTCAGAGTATGTTTTTGTACAGAAAAATCCCCAAAATATATGGCAGGAAAATTAGTTCTATCGCTTTCACCAGAAAAATCTCCATTGTCAAAATTAAGTTCAACACTAGAAATCATTTCATTTCTCTCAAAAGTTCCAATATATTGTCCGTCAATATTTGGTTCCTGATAATCATCATAATCACAAGCAAAAGTTGTAATTAAAAGTCCGACTAATGTTATAAATTTCGTTCTCATAATTCTATTTAATTGATAAAATTTTTCTCGTAAGGTTTTTTTAATCCACTACAACGTGTTTTGTTGCGCGTTTTTAATCTGTTAAATATTTTTTGGTGAAAAGAGTAATTATCAAGTAAAAAATTCCAGCGAAAAGTATAGTAAAATTAATTTCTTGTGGTCGATTTGGATCTCCTGTACTAATATGAATAATTTCGGTAGCTACTCCTCCTAGAAATAAACTTACAATAATCCTAAACCAAGCTCTATTAAGTATTTTCATTAATCTATTTTTACTACTAATTTTTAAAATTTATTTTGGCTCAGGCTTTCTATCTATTCCAATAGATAAATATTAGTCAGATTATTTTCTTTATTGAATTTTCCTAAATGCACTACAACATGTGTATATATAACATATGACACGAGGAGTTACGTATATATCACTTATGCACCCCATGCCATTTCTGTTTGCCGTTCTCAAATGTACCCGATTCATATAAAGCATCCAAGGTCCAT
>NZ_JAEHJZ010000490.1 GCF_016469035.1 Gelidibacter salicanalis
ATTTTAGCAATTTCACCTTGTGGGAAATTGAAGGCCTTTAGATAAGAGCCTTTTTCCCCCATGGCCATATTTGGATATTTATCACGAGCGAGTTCACAAAGCCCTCATGGCAGACTGGTCCGCCCACCCTTTAGTAAAGAGCCTGGTGGAATAGAGCAGAATTCATTGGGCTCGTAATTAGAGCGACTTCCTGTACTTTCCTCAAAGAACTATGAGGCACAATGAGAACAAGGACCTTCTT
>NZ_JAEHJZ010000491.1 GCF_016469035.1 Gelidibacter salicanalis
TTCCACTTTTGCGCTATGCACCTAAAAAACGAGCTCCAGTCTGCACCTTCCACCAGTGGATCTTTTTCTCTCCCTCAAGATTGAATTAGCGGCTATGCTATATATGGAAATTTGAGAAATCTATCGAGTTATCCTATACATTAATTTGCCATTGGACATTCAGCATGGCCAAAATAATGATAAATCGACGGAGGTGCCATTTTACATTTGAAATAGATTTAAATTTCTGTGTTCGGTACAA
>NZ_JAEHJZ010000492.1 GCF_016469035.1 Gelidibacter salicanalis
ATAAAACACCCTACTGAATCTTTTTGGCTATTTTTGATGGACAATATTAACTGCCTCCATATATCATGAGGATTGAGTTCAAATAGCATTTTAAAAAAGTGCATTTTCTTGATAAAGGTTTATTGTGCAATACTAAGTTGTGTTTTCCCCGTCACCTTTGACATAAATCCGACTGGAATCCCTCTCCTGCAACTTCCTCGAAGTATTTTGTGCTAGTGACCCTAATCCCAATTAAATTGGAATGCCTTTAATTTGTTTCTTTTTTAAGATATTAACAGAACAAAAGAATATTAATCTTCTTTCCCAACTTTAAGCACGCCATTAACTTTGTTGAAACTGAGCAATGACTACTTC
>NZ_JAEHJZ010000493.1 GCF_016469035.1 Gelidibacter salicanalis
TACGACACAAGCAACCTTGGATGTTATTACACATTGGTTTCTGACCTTCGGCTTTCCAACCCGAATCCGGTCAGACAATGGACCCCAATTTCGAACGCAATTTGAAACCTTCTGTCATACGCATGGCATCGAACATGCCACTTCAAGTCCATACATTGCCCAAAGTAATTTCCTGGCCGAAGCAGCCGTGAAAAATGTCAAAATGCTTCTCGCCAAGTGCGACCAGACGGGGGA
>NZ_JAEHJZ010000494.1 GCF_016469035.1 Gelidibacter salicanalis
TCGACGGATCGCAGTGTGTGTGTGTGTAATCGTTTATTAGAAGAATGGCGCTTGCTGGATGTAACACTTAGCACAAATTAGCTAGTTATAGTGTACAAGCACATGTAAATATATACTGTATATTCCCAATCCAACATTATTGTGCATCTCGAAAACAGGTCAGACGACGGAGTCTGGAAGTCACCAGACTCGGCAGATTTCGAGTGATTCATGATTCTAGCTCCTGCCTAGTTTTGATCCAA
>NZ_JAEHJZ010000495.1 GCF_016469035.1 Gelidibacter salicanalis
CCCTCCTATTCGCAATGCAAATAACTTCCGCTCTAATTTTGTACCTGCTTTATCTGCGGAAGATTTAGGTTTTGCAAAAATGAAATTTATTGAATTTGTGCAGAAAGTTAATGCAGCACTTGATGAAAGCTCAATGCCCGAAATGAAAGTGTTTCAATCGAAGTTTATTGAATCAGAAAATCCTAAAGAGGCTCTTCACGACAGCGATCATAAAGCGATACACCATCAGCATCATAAAACCCCGTGGGATGGACTCGAAACTGCTCCAAATGAGCTACTAATCCACTATATTCATCAGAGCTAACAGGGATCGATGAAGTCTTAAATGATGCAGTCATTT
>NZ_JAEHJZ010000496.1 GCF_016469035.1 Gelidibacter salicanalis
AAGGGTTTTCGTGTTTTTTTGCGGAATTGTTAGCTTCATTAGAGAAAAAAATGTTTAATTTCAAGGCACATTGTCAATAGGTGTTTTTTGTCTATTAATCTTGTCACCTTCCCCTGTTCCCTATTGAGCTGTTTTTATTGGCAAAATATGAATAACCCGGGTTAACCGTTCCGTTTACCTTTACCACGAAGCTCTAGAGAGACCTGGCCAAAAAATAGCACAAACTGGCCAGGCAGAATAATTCTACTCTTTGCTTTGAATGCCCTGT
>NZ_JAEHJZ010000497.1 GCF_016469035.1 Gelidibacter salicanalis
CATTCTACAATTTTTTGGGGGCTCATCCCTTGAAACGATGCGACTGACTCGCATGTGAGTGTGTTTGTTTGAATGTCTTCGGCCTGTTATTCCATGTCTTTTTGAAACACAATCCCTACATTTGCCACCCTCCCAGTCCATTGAGCTCATCCCTCGGAATCCCCTCCAACAACCCCTGATGTGAATACATTGAGGGCATCTCACATTTATTGTTCTTGTCGTGAGGGAGGAGCAAAAACAGTCCAAATGCTAAGACACAGAGCAGGAAAGTCGGCTTTTATTGACACG
>NZ_JAEHJZ010000498.1 GCF_016469035.1 Gelidibacter salicanalis
GGCAATGTCCAATTTTGAGCCCTTTGACATTGACAGAGCTGTCTGAGAACTTTTGGACCCCTGCAATAATTTGAATTTCTGATAAAAGACTCAATCTCTCCGAGACGGGATCGATTAAAACAATCTCCGACTACCTTCAGCCTAAATCTCAAGAGAGGTTCCACCCAAACACGATTTGGAGCTGACTATCCAACATACGCACCAATCCGTGTTACCATTTTTAGGATAATAGGAGTTTTCTATCCTGCTTTCTTATCTCTCACAACTCATAACTCAAAA
>NZ_JAEHJZ010000499.1 GCF_016469035.1 Gelidibacter salicanalis
CGGAAATCTTAACAAATGAAGACTACACACATACAGTTTATTCAACAAAAAAAAATACAGCTTTGATCTGCTTCATACACTTAATACTCCCAAGTAGTGCTATCCCTCCATGTTTATGCTCTCCAATCCTATATGTACAAATAAAGCTAACCTTGCCTCCAGCAATGTTTATTTGCATGCATGGTTGCTCCCAGCAAAATGGATAAAAACACCGGCTGGGGTAGCTCTTTTGTATGGTAAGAGCTTCGT
>NZ_JAEHJZ010000051.1 GCF_016469035.1 Gelidibacter salicanalis
ATATTATTGATTATCAACACATAAGGAGGTCTGAGGTCGAAAATCAGCAAGCCCTAGTTAAAGATTAAAACCCTGCTCCCGATAGCTATCGGGATTCATTGCAGTTACTTTAGTTTCTATAAATTTTTAAGGGTGTTTTGTCATTTCGACAGAGCGAGGAACGAGTGCCGAGAAATCTCATGATAATATGAGTCCTCTTCCTGCCTCATTCGGAATGACAAACTGTTAAGGGTATGTTGTCATTTCGACAGAGCAAGGAATGAGTGACGAGAAATCTCATGATAATATGATTCCTCTTCGTGCCTCATTCGGAATGACAAACTGTTAAGGGTATGTTGTCATTTCGACAGAGTAAGGAACGAGTGCCGAGAAATCTCATGATAATATGATTCCTCTTCTTTCCTCATTCGGAATGACAAGCTATTTTCAAACCATAGACTTCCAGTCCATAGTGGATTTATTTTGGATTAAGAACTACAAACGGAATAATCATTTCTTCTAATGAAACACCACCATGTTGATAGGTATTTCTAAAATAGCTGACGTAATGGTTGTAATTATTTGGGTACGCCAAAAACATATCGCCTTTTGCAAAAATGAAGGAGCTACTCATGGTTATCGTTGGTAAATGAATGTCTTTCGGGTCTTTAATAACAAATACGTCTTTAGCTTCATAGGTTAGGCTTCTCCCTGTTTTGTAACGTAAATTCAAACTCGTTTCCCGGTCTCCAATCACTTTTGACGGATTGTTAACGTTAATCGTGCCATGATCTGTAGTCAGAATTAATTTAAAGCCCATGTGCTGCGCTTTTTGAATCATTTCTAATAATGGTGAGTTTTTAAACCAGCTTAGGGTGAGCGAACGGTAGGCCTTGTCATTAGACGCTAGCTCTTTAACTACTTCCATTTCTGTTTTAGAGTGCGAGAGCATGTCTACAAAATTATAAACTATTACAGATAAATCATTGGTTTTTAAAGACTTGAAGTTTTCGAGTAATTTTTTTCCCGATTGGAGATTTGTAATTTTATGATATTCTGTTTTCAGATTCTGAAGCCCTAAACGCTTCATTTGTGCCTCAAGAAATTCTGCTTCAAAAAGGTTTTTACCACCATCGTCCACATCATTCTTCCAATATTCGGGATGGCGTTTTTCCATTTCACTGGGCATCAAGCCAGAAAAAATAGCATTCCTAGCGTATTGCGTCGCCGTTGGGAGGATACTATAAAAGGAACTCTCTGAGGTTTTTTTGTAATAATTGCTCACAATGGGTTCAAAAGCCTTCCATTGATCGTATCGTAAGTTATCTATGACAATTAATAGTGTAGGCTGTTTATCAGTGAGCTCAGGCGCTATTTTGTTTTTAAACAAATTGTGCGACATGGTTGGTGCATCGGCATTATCTCCAAACCAATTGGTGTAATTTTTTTCAATGAATTTCCCAAATTGGGCATTCGCTTCTGTTTTTTGGGATTCTAAAATTTCAGTCATCCCCACATCTTCAATATCTTCTAACTGCAATTCCCAATAAATCAATTTTTGATATAAATCTGCCCATTCCTCGTAGCTATTCACCATAGACATGTCCATGGCTATCTTTCTAAATTCCTGCTGATAATTGGAGGTTGTCTTTTCTGAAACCAATCTTGAATGATCCAAATTCTTTTTTAAGCTCAATAAAATTTGATTGGGATTAACGGGTTTAATGAGGTAATCAGCAATCTTGTTGCCTATGGCTTCTTCCATAATGTATTCCTCTTCACTTTTGGTAATCATCACCACGGGAAGATTGGCGCGACGTTCCTTAATCTCATTTAACGTTTCCAAACCTGTCAATCCGGGCATGTTTTCATCTAAAAAAACAATGTCAAAGTTAGTGTCATCAATAATCTCCAAAGCCTCGGTGCCGCTTTTGCAGGTGGTGACCTTGTAGTTCTTTTTTTCTAAAAACAGGATATGAGGTTTTAGCAAATCAATTTCGTCGTCAACCCAAAGAATATTTATATGGTTCATGTATATTTGTTTATAATTAATGTTTAAATTCTCAAGTTTGAATAAAGTAAACAAACTCAAAATATTTAACGACCCAATTTACGGATTTATTACCATACCGAATTCGTTAATCTTCGATTTGATTGCCCATAAATACTTCCAAAGACTCCGACGCATTTCTCAAATGGGCTTGTCTTATTTGGTTTATCCGGGGGCACACCATACAAGGTTTCACCACGCTATGGGAAGTATGCATTTAATGCAAAAAGCCATCCACGTGCTTCGTTTTAAGGGGGTTGAAATTTCTAATGATGAAGAAAACGGATTGTTGATTGCCATTTTATTACATGATATTGGGCACGGACCTTTCAGTCACGCCATGGAACATAGTATCGTAACAGGCATATCACATGAAGCTATTTCTCTCTTGTTTATGGAACGCTTGAATGCTGAATTTAACGGAAGTTTAACTCTGGCCATTCAAATTTTTAAGGGAGAATACCACAGACACTTTATGTGTCAACTCATTTCGAGTCAGCTCGATATGGATAGAGCCGATTATTTAAAACGGGATAGTTTTTACACCGGTGTTGCGGAAGGCAATATCAATGCTGAACGTTTAATTACCATGCTTAACGTGGTTGACGATGAATTGGTGGTAGAAGAGAAAGGAATTTACAGTGTAGAAAAATTTCTGGTGGCAAGAAGACTGATGTATTGGCAAGTGTATTTGCACAAAACCAGCGTGGTGGCTGAACAGTTGCTGATGCGGGTTTTAAAACGGGCAAAGGAACTGACCAATAGAGGCGTTTACTTAAAATCGAGCAGGGCATTGACGTATTTTTTGATGAATGAAACCAACAGTAGTAATTTTAATGATGAAACTTTAGAGGTTTTTGCCCATTTGGACGATTATGATATTGTGTCTGCCATGAAAGAATGGCAATACCATGACGATTTTGTATTGAAGAATTTATGTGATATGATTATCAATAGAGATCTTCTCAAAGTAAAGTTAAAGGATAAGAAGCGCAAGATTGAGAGCGTTAAAGCACATAAAGACATCTTGATGAAGCGTTATAATATTACTGCTGAAGAAGCTGGTTATTTTGTGTTTACGGGTCAAATTACAAATCAGGCCTATCAGCTCAAATCTCAAAATATAAATATTTTGCACAAGTCCGGAAAAATTCAGGATATCGTAAAGGCATCTGATCAATTAAATTTGAAAGCACTCTCAAAACCAGTAACTAAATACTATATCTGTTATCCAAAGCCAGAGACAATTTCCTGAAGTGTCAATTTTTGAAGGTTTTTTTGGCATATTGCAATTTTACAGCCGTTGATAACTCCATTATAAACAACTCTACAACAAACAAGAATATATGGGACATTTTTTCTATTTTTGCGATTCATGAAATTTACAGCATTACAAATAGCGGAAATTTTAGATGGCGATATCGTAGGTAATCCTGATGTTGAGGTCTCTAAACTTTCAAAGATAGAAGAGGGTACTGAAGGCTCATTGACTTTTTTGGCCAATCCTAAGTACAAACCGTATATCTATTCTACAAAAGCGTCCATAACTATAGTAAGTAAGACTTTTGAAGCCGAACACGCTTTAAGTACCACCCTTATAAAAGTTGAAGATGCCTATAAATCATTTTCAAAATTGTTAGCGTATTACAATCAAGCAAAACTCAATAAATTTGGTATTGAACAACCGTCTTTTATCGCTGATACTGCCACCTATGGTGACGACGTGTATATAGGAGCATTTACCTATATTGGTGACAATGTAAAACTTGGGAACAACGTAAAGATTTTCCCTAATTCCTACATTGGAGACAACGTTAAAATTGGTGACAATACCATAGTGTTTGCTGGGGCTAGGGTTTATTATGATTGTATTATTGGAAACAATTGTGTCATTAACTCCGGAGTAATTCTTGGAGCGGACGGGTTTGGTTTTGCACCAGACGAAAACGGTGAATACACAAAAGTTCCTCAAACAGGAAATGTCATTTTAGAGGACTTTGTTGATATTGGGGCGGCTACTACTATTGATAGAGCCACATTGGGATCAACAATTATAAGAAGAGGAGTAAAACTCGACAATCAAATCCAGATAGCCCATAATGTTGAGATAGGTAAAAACACCGTAATTGCAGCGCAAACAGGCGTTGCTGGCTCTTCTAAAATTGGAGAAAACTGTATTATTGGCGGTCAAGTTGGAATTGCAGGGCATATTGTAATTGGTAACAATGTAAAAATACAAGCGCAGTCAGGGGTAGGCAAAAATGTAAAAGATGATGAAGCCATCCAAGGGTCTCCGGCGTTTTCGTATGCAGATTTTAATAAATCTTATGTATATTTTAAAAATCTGCCTAAAATCATGAAAGAATTTAATGACATTGATAAAAAAGTAAATGGGAATAGTTAAGACAAACATCAAGCAGAAAACCATTCAGGAGAGCGTATCTCTTAAGGGTGTTGGGTTGCATACCGGTAATGATGTAACCATGACGTTTTCACCAGCACCGGTTAATTCTGGTTTTTCATTTAAACGGTTAGATCTTGAAGGCACGCCAATTATTGAGGCCGATGCTACTTTTGTTACCAACACACAACGCGGCACGTGCCTAGAGAAAGACGGTGTAGTGATACAAACCTCAGAGCATGTTTTGGCAGCTCTGGTAGGAATGGATCTTGATAATGTGTTGATAGAATTAAACGCTTCAGAACCTCCTATTATGGACGGATCTTCTAAGTTTTTTGTTGAGGCTCTTGAAAAAGCAGGTGTTGAAGAACAAGATGAATTTCGCGAAGAATATGTGGTGACGGATGTAGTGTCCTATATAGATGAAAATTCAGGAAGTGAGATTATTGTGATGCCCGCAAAAGAATACCAAGTGACCACTATGGTTGATTTTGGCACTAAAGTTTTAGGCACCCAAAACGCGACCTTAAATACGATCCTAGACTTTAAAGAAGATATATCAGATTCAAGAACCTTTAGTTTCTTGCACGAAATTGAAATGCTTCTGGAGCATGGCCTAATAAAAGGAGGAGATTTAAACAACGCCATAGTGTATGTTGATAAAGAATTATCTCCAGAAACAATGGAAAAGCTAAAGGTAGCTTTTAAAAAAGATTCTATAGCCGTCAAACCCAATGGCATTTTAGACAACCTCACCTTGCATTATCCAAACGAGGCGGCACGTCATAAACTATTAGATGTTATAGGCGATTTGGCACTGATTGGTATCCGGTTAAAAGGGAAAGTTATTGCCAATAAACCTGGGCATTTTATCAATACTCAGTTTGCTAAAAAAATGGCTAAAATGATTAAAACCGAAAGAAGGAGCAATGTTCCTGTTATCGACTTGAATCAGGAGCCGTTGATGGATATCAATCAAATCATGGACATGTTGCCGCACAGACAACCGTTTTTGTTGATTGATAAAATCTTTGAATTGACGGATACGGGCGTTATTGGTATGAAGAATGTGACGATGAATGAGCCGTTTTTTGCGGGTCATTTTCCAGGAGCTCCTGTAATGCCAGGGGTTTTAATTGTTGAAGCCATGGCACAAACAGGTGGTATTCTAGTGTTAAGTACCGTTCCTGATCCAGAAAACTACTTGACCTTTTTTATGAAGATCGATAAGGTGAAATTTAAGCAAAAGGTTGTACCAGGTGACACTTTGATTTTTAAATGTGATTTAATTACACCTATCCGACGAGGTATTTGCCACATGCAAGGTTATGCCTATGCCAATGGAAAACTTTGTGCAGAAGCAGAGTTGATGGCACAAATTTCAAAAGTTAAATAAGATTAATCATTTAAGGGCTCAAAACAGGCTAATTGTGAGGTTGTTTTTGAGGTCATTAAACAAATAAAAGAAATTAAATGAACCAGCCACTCGCATATGTGCACCCTGGAGCTAAAATAGCCAAGAATGTTGTAATTGATCCTTTTACAACCATACACAATAATGTGGTGATTGGAGAAGGTACATGGATAGGGAGTAACGTGACTATTATGGAAGGTGCTCGCATTGGGAAAAATTGTAATATTTTTCCTGGAGCTGTGATTTCAGCTGTTCCCCAAGATTTAAAATTTAATGACGAAGATACCACTACTGTAATTGGTAATAATGTGACCATTAGAGAATGTGTCACTATCAATAGAGGCACTTCTGACAGAATGAAAACGATCATTGGAGACAATTGCCTTATCATGGCCTATTGTCATATTGCACACGATTGTATTGTGGGTAATAATTGTATTTTCTCCAATAGTAGTACCCTAGCAGGTCATATTACTGTGGGAGATTATGTAGTTTTGGCAGGAATGGTTGCAGTGCATCAGTTTTGTTCTATTGGTAACCATGCGTTTGTTACAGGAGGATCTTTGGTGCGTAAAGATGTGCCTCCCTTTGTTAAGGCGGCACGAGAGCCACTTTCTTATGTAGGAATTAATTCTGTTGGCTTAAGAAGACGCGGATTTTCTGCAGACAAGATTAGAGAGGTTCAAGATATCTATCGCATTCTTTATCAAAAAAATTACAACAACACCCAAGCTTCAGAAATTATAGAAGCTGAGATGGAGGCAACTCCTGAACGCGATGAAATCTTACAATTCATAAAAAATTCCCATAGAGGTATTATGAAGGGCTACTTCAAGTCTAATTAAATACCTATTAAATAAATAAGCATAACAACAAACACAATTTAAAATGGCAACTACATCAGACATAAGAAATGGAATGTGCATTAAGTACAATAATGATATTTATAAAATCACCGAATTTTTGCACGTAAAACCAGGCAAAGGTCCAGCGTTTGTAAGAACCAAAATGAAAAGTGTCACCAACGGTAAAGTTTTGGACAATACGTTTTCTGCAGGACATAAAATTGATGAAGTACGCGTTGAAACCCATAAATTTCAATTTTTGTACCATGATGGCGAATTTTACCATTTCATGAACCAAGAAGATTATACCCAAATTAGGTTGTTGGAAGCCTCATTAGACAGAGCGGAATTGATGAAAGAAGGTGAAGTGGTGACCATACAAATTAATACTGAAGACAATATGCCGCTTTCAGTGGACTTGCCTGCTACGGTAACCCTAGAAGTGACGGCTACTGAACCTGGCCTTAAAGGAAACACAGCTACGAACGCTACAAAACCAGCAACCGTTGAAACTGGAGCAGAAGTAAACGTGCCTTTGTTTATTAATGAGGGAGACAAGATTAGAGTAGAAACTGAAAAAGGAACTTATAAAGAGCGGGTTAAGGAGTAGGTTGTGAAAAGTTTGGAAGTCATATAAAGTTTAGAAGTTTAGAAGTTTAGAAGTTTAGGAAAGTTTATAAAGTTTATAAAGTTTAAAAGTTTAGAAGTTTAGAAGTTTAGAAGTTTAGAAAAATTTAAATTTAATCATCCTTCTCGCCCTCTAAACACCTAAACCCCCTAAACTCATAAACTCATCAACTCAATAATACACCAAGTACATCAAATGAAATTCCCACAACCCCATACCTTAAAACAAATTGCCGAAATTATCAACACCACCTATGTTGGAGATGATAATTTTCCTGTTTTGGGTATGAATGAAATCCATGTGGTGGAACCTGGAGACATTGTGTTTGTAGACCATCCAAAATATTACGACAAAGCGTTAAAATCGGCGGCCACTATTGTGTTGATCAATAAAGAAGTGGATTGTCCTGAAGGCAAGGCTTTATTGATTAGTGACGATCCGTTCAGGGATTTTAATAAACTGACCCAACATTTCAAACCTTTTAAAAGCGCCAATCAAAGTATTGCTGATTCTGCTACAATCGGAAAAAACACCATCATTCAACCAAATTGTTTCATCGGACACAACGTTGTCATCGGTGAGAATTGTCTAATCCATCCTAATGTTATTATTTATGATGATACCATTATTGGTGACAATGTCACCATTCACGCAGGTACAGTTCTAGGAGCAAGTGCATTCTATTATAAAAAACGTCCTGAAGGATTTGATCAATTGATATCTGGAGGTCGGGTGGTTGTCAAAGACAATGTTCATATTGGTGCGCTCTGCACCATTGACAGAGGTGTTACGGGAGACACCATTATTGGTGAAGGTTCCAAGCTTGATAACCAAATTCAAATTGGACATGATACCGTTATTGGTAAAAAATGTTTGATTGCCTCTCAAGCGGGAATTGCTGGTTGTGTGATTATTGAAGACGAAGTAACCATATGGGGGCAAGTGGGGAGCACCAGCGGCATCACCATTGGTAGCAAAGCAATTGTCCATGCGCAGGCAGGAATCAGTAAGTCCTTAGAAGGCGGTAAAACCTATTGGGGCAGACCGGCACAAGAAGCGAAAGCCGAATTAAAAGACAAGATCTATATTAAGAGAATACCAGAAATCATTGAACAATTAAAGAACAAATAATGTCTGCAAAAGAAATTGTCAAATCGTTTTATGAGTCCAATTTAGCAAATGGTATTGAGCTAGTCCCTAAATATTTCCACAAAGAATGTCAATTGCATTGGAACAGTTCAACGGGCTACAATGTTAAGGATTATGACGACATTATCCAGTTTTTTAAGCATATTAACACAGCCTATGATTGTGTTAGAGTTCAAATAAGCCATTTATTGGAAGATGGAAATCATGTCACTGTAAGATATACGCTATTCGTAAACACTATTGAAGACCCTGAAAACGAGCAAGCTTTGGCTAACTTTATTAGCATTTGGGAACTAAAAGATGACAAACTTTACAGGGGCTATGAAATAAGTCAGATAGCTGATGACAATTTAGAAAGTTACAAATCATTTTCAGAAATAAAAGTTTAACAAAGACTTCCTAAGTGCTGTCAAATAGATTACTTTTGCGAAGTCTTAAAATTTAAAAAATAATATAAATGAGCGTTTTAGTAAATAAAGATTCAAAGATAATTGTTCAAGGTTTTACAGGCAGTGAAGGAACTTTTCACGCTGAACAAATGATAGAATATGGAACAAATGTGGTTGGTGGTGTTACGCCAGGTAAAGGGGGACAAACCCATTTGGACAGACCTGTTTTCAATACTGTTGAAGACGCAGTAAAAGAAGCAAAAGCAGATACGTCTATTATTTTTGTACCACCAGCTTTTGCTGCAGATGCTATTATGGAAGCTGCAGATGCTGGTATTAAAGTCATTATTTGTATCACTGAAGGAATTCCTGTAGCTGATATGATTAAGGCGTCAAATTATATTAAAAATAAAGACTGTCGTTTAATTGGTCCAAACTGTCCAGGGGTTATCACTCCAGGAGAAGCTAAAGTTGGTATTATGCCAGGTTTCGTTTTCAAGAAAGGGACTGTAGGTATTGTTTCTAAATCGGGAACATTAACCTATGAAGCGGCTGACCAAGTTGTAAAACAAGGTCTTGGTATTACAACGGCTATCGGTATTGGTGGAGATCCAATTATTGGAACCACAACTAAAGAAGCTGTTGAGTTATTGATCAACGATCCAGAAACTGAATGTGTGGTAATGATTGGTGAAATTGGCGGACAATTGGAAGCTGATGCTGCTCATTGGTATAAAGCAAGTGGAAGTAAAAAACCAATTATTGGTTTTATTGCTGGCGAAACTGCGCCTGCAGGACGTACAATGGGTCACGCTGGAGCTATTGTTGGTGGAAGTGATGATACTGCTCAGGCTAAAAAAGAGATTATGAGAGCTTGCGGAATTCACGTTGTGGATTCTCCTGCTGAAATTGGTAAAAAAGTAGCCGAAGTTATGGCATAATTACCACCTATAAATTTTAAAGAACCTCACATTTTTGTGGGGTTTTTTTATTTGGTACAGCATCTAATCCTTATATTTGAATTGAGAATCATCAACCGAGTGAGGGTGTGAACATTCAAGATCATCAGCATTCACTACTAAATTTATATCTATGAAATTATTACAAGGAAAAACAGCAATCATAACCGGCGCAAGTAGAGGTATAGGAAAGGGTATCGCTCAGGCTTTTGCTGAACACGGCGCCAATGTTGCATTCACATACAGCTCTTCCGCAGAATCAGCAAATGCGCTTGAAGCGGAATTGAACAAATTAGACATCAAAGCAAAAGGCTATCAAAGTAACGCGGCTGATTTTGACGCCGCACAAAAATTGGCAGAAGACGTGCTTGCAGAATTTGGAAGCATTGATATATTGGTGAATAACGCCGGCATCACAAAAGATAATCTTTTAATGAGAATGGGTGAGGCCGATTTTGACAAAGTGATTGAAGTCAACCTTAAATCTGTTTTCAACATGACTAAAGCTGTACAGCGTACCATGCTCAAGCAACGGAAAGGCTCTATTATCAATATGAGTTCTGTAGTTGGTGTTAAAGGCAATGCAGGACAAGCCAATTACGCCGCATCAAAAGCCGGAATTATTGGTTTCTCTAAATCTGTAGCCTTAGAGCTGGGCTCACGTAATATTAGAAGTAACGTGATTGCCCCTGGATTTATCGAGACAGAAATGACTGCAAAATTAGATGAAAACACAGTAAAATCCTGGAGAGAGGCCATTCCGTTAAAACGTGGTGGAACCCCTGAAGATATTGCGAATGTGTGTGTGTTCTTGGCGAGTGATTTGAGTGCCTATGTTACAGGTCAGACCATCAATGTAGATGGCGGAATGCTGACCTAATATTTTCGATTTACGGATTATGATGGTTGCGAATCTTAATTTTTGTAGATTGTAATTCGTATGTCGTAAATTCTATAATGCAAACAGAAACACTTCTATACATTATATTAGCTGGAATTATAGCGCTTTCATTAGCGCTTTTTCAGTATGTGTACAAGTCGAAGAAACGTACGAAGGTCACGCTTCTTTTGACATTTTTACGTTTTACCACACTGTTTGCGGTATTTCTGCTATTGATCAATCCGAAGTTTGATAAAACGACTTATTATAATGAAAAGCCTCATCTTGTTGTTGCGGTAGACAATTCAGAATCTATAAGGTTTTTAGACCAGCACCAAAATACTATTGATCTTGTAGCACTGCTAAAAGCTTCTGAAGAGCTTAATGATCAATTTAATGTGGAGTTTTATAGCTTTGGAAAGGACGCGAATCCCCTGTCAAAGTTGACGTTTGATGACAAGCAAACAAATCCTACCGTTATTCTTGATCGCTTATCGCAGGTTTATGGAAATTCAATAGCGCCTTTAATTATGGTGACGGATGGGAATCAGACCTACGGTAACGACTATGAATATGCAACTCAAAAATACAGACAACCTATTTTCCCAATTATTCTAGGAGATACTACCCGCTATACCGACTTAAAAATTGAACAACTCAACGTCAACAAATACGCGTATTTCAAAAACAATTTTCCATTAGAAATCATTGCAGTTTACAATGGGAAAGAAGACGTCAATTCCCAGTTAACCATTACTTCGGGAAACACTACGGTGTTTTCGCAGAATTTGACTTTTACTCAAAACCAATCTAGCAGAATAGTCACACTTAGTTTACCAGCAAACAGTTCCGGCGTGCATACTTATAAAGCCGAGTTAACACCTCTTTCCAACGAAAAGAACACCATCAACAACGTTAAGAATTTTGCGGTAGAAGTAATTGATCGAAAAACCAATGTCGCCATTATATCAGATATGCTGCACCCAGATTTAGGTGCCCTAAAAAAAGCCATTGAAAGTAATGAACAGCGCGAAGCGACCATTCTTAAGCCTTCAGAATTTATAAATTTAAGCGTTGACTTTCAGCAAGCTATATTATATCAGCCAAACAATAACTTTAAAGAGGTGTATGGTGTTTTAGAAAATCTGAAAATCAACACTTTTACGATTTTAGGTACGAAAACAAAATGGCCTGAACTGAATAATTTACAATCTGATTTTCAGCAAACCATTACCAATCAGTATGAATATTATCAGTCTGCCTTAAATTCCAATTACACTCCTTTTATTGTTGACGATTTGAATTTTTCTGATTTCCCGCCATTGCAAACAGAGTTTGGTCCCACCGCTTTTTCGATGCCTATTGAAACGATTCTATACAAAACTGTAAATGGTATTCAGTTACAAGAGCCGCTGTTATTGACGTACGAAGTTAATCAGAAACGCGCTGCGGTTTTAAACGGCGAAGGCATCTGGAGGTGGAGAGCACAGAGCTATTTAAATGATAAATCATTCCACAATTTTGATAATTTCATTGGTAAAATCATTCAATATTTAAATTCCAACCAACGAAGAAACCGTTTAAACGTCTCGTACGAGTCATTTTATGACGGGAACGATAATATAGTTATCACAGCCCAGTTTTTTAATAAAAACTATGAATTTGATAGCGCAGCCAATCTTGAGATGACGGTCACAAATAAAGCAACCAAACAATCGCTTGCGCTTCCGTTTATTTTAAAACAAACCAATTATCAAGTGGATTTGAGTGGTATGGAGGCGGGCGATTATGTATTTACGGTAAAAACTAAAAATGAGAATTTTTTAAGTTCAGGAGCGTTTAAAATTTTAGAGTATAATGTGGAGCAACAGTTTTTAAATGCAAATGTTTCAAAACTTCAAAATTTGGCTGACAATAGTCAAGGAACCGCTTATTTTATTGATGATAGTAGCATAATTATAGATCAGCTTTTAAAGGACGAAAGGTTCGCTACTATCCAGAAAAGCACTAAAAAAGTTGTACCTTTGATTAATTGGACATTTCTACTCGCAATAATTGCGTTAAGCCTTTCTTCGGAATGGTTCATTAGGAAATACAACGGATTAATTTAAAAACAAATTATTTATTATTTATGGAAAAATTACCTAAAATCGCATTGCCTGTCATTATTGGTGCAATTATTTTAATTATCATCATCGCTAAATCAGCAGTGACCGTTGATTCAGGACAAGCGGGCGTTTTATATAAAACATTTGGTGGCGGTGTGGTTACAGATGAACCCGCACTAGGTGAAGGGTTTCATGTTGTAGCACCTTGGAATAAGGTGTTTATTTACGAAGTAAGACAGCAAGAGATCTTCGAAAAAATGAGTGCCTTGTCTTCAAATGGATTGGATATTAAATTGGATGCCTCTATTTGGTTCCAACCTGAATTTGAAAATCTTGGAAAATTGCACCAAGAAAAAAGTGAAATGTACAAAGAGCGTATTTTATTGCCTGCTGTAAGATCTGCGGCAAGAAGCGTTGTAGGTCGTTACACGCCTGAGCAGTTGTATTCTAGTAAAAGGGACGCCATTCAGACGGAGATTTTTGAAGAAACTAAGAACTATGTTGATGATCAATACATACAACTTATTGATATCTTGGTGCGTGACGTGACCTTGCCACCAACAATTAAAGACGCTATTGAGCGTAAATTGAAACAAGAACAAGAATCTTTAGAATATGAATTTAGATTGGTAACCGCGGCAAAGGAAGCGGAGAAAGTTATTATTGAAGCCCAAGGTAAAGCAGATGCCAATAGAATCTTGAGCGCTTCTCTTACGGATAAAATTCTTCAGGATAAAGGAATTGAAGCAACAGTTAAGTTGTCAGAGTCTAGTAATAGTAAAGTAATTGTAATTGGTTCAGGAGATTCTGGATTGCCTATTATCCTAGGAAATCAATAACTTAAGACCTTAATCTGTTAGGCACTGTAAATTATTTTATAATTTTTCATGCCAGGAGTTGGAATTTTAAAATTAATTTTACGACATTTGTAAAACAAAAGAAGAACAATGAAATTTATTCAATCACATCACCATCATCATCATATTTGCACTCAAGCGAACTGAAGATGTATTGAATAAAGTCAACATATTTTAAAACCGTTTGAGTAAATCAAGCGGTTTTTTTGTTTCTATCCATTTAGAAATCTTACCCAACAGGTTTACTCAGGCAAAATTTAAGTTTAATTAAAAAGATACCCACTTTCGTGGGGACTACGATGAGTAAATTAAAAATAGCAGTACAAAAATCGGGTCGTTTGCACGACGATTCCATGAAACTTCTCAACGATGTGGGAATTTCAATAGACAATGGCAAAGATCAACTCAAAGCATCTGCCAAAAACTTTCCTTTGGAAGTGTTTTATCTTCGCAATGGCGATATCCCACAATATCTTCATGATGGTGTTGTAGATGCCGCTATAATTGGAGAAAATATTCTAATAGAAAAAGGTACAGACATTTCTGTGGTGGAAAAATTAGGTTTTTCAACCTGTAAGGTTTCCATTGCAGTACCAAAATCTTTCAAATATAAAGGCATCAAGGATTTGGAAGGGAAACGCATTGCTACCTCTTACCCGAATACAGTAAATCAGTTTCTAGATAAAAACAAGATCACAGCGCAGTTACACATTATCAACGGTTCTGTAGAAATTGCACCAAATATCGGTCTTGCAGATGCCATTGTAGATATTGTATCTAGTGGGAGCACCTTGTTTAAAAACAATTTAAAGGAGGTTGAAGTATTGTTGAAATCTGAAGCTGTTTTAGCAGCTTCACCTAAAATTTCCATTGAGAATGAGGCCATTTTAAAACGCTTGCAATTCAGGTTTCAATCGGTTTTAAAAGGCAGACAGTCAAAATATGTCCTCTTAAATGCGCCTAATGATAAGCTTGATAAAATTATCAGCGTGCTTCCCGGAATGAGAAGCCCAACAGTGTTGCCTTTAGCGCAAGAGGGTTGGAGCTCCATTCATTCTGTGATTACTAAAAATGAATTTTGGGATGTTATTGATGATCTTAAAGCCAATGGTGCTGAAGGGATTTTAGTGTGTCCTATTGAAAACATGGTTGTTTAAATTTTAAAAATGCGCTCTGTACAAATCTGTAAAAAGTTAAAAGTTTGACTTTCAAATGATGATTTAAAAGGGCTAAATATCAGTAATATGCAAATCATAAAAAATCCAGATAGAAACTCGTGGTCAGAGTTGATAAAAAGACCCACCCAATCTGTTGATAGTATTGAAGAAACTGTGGTTCAAATTTTTGATGATGTTCGTAGAAATGGAGATGTAGCGGTGCAAAAATATACCGCTTTGTTCGACGGTATCAATTCAAAAGTGATGGCTATTACGGAGTCAGAAATGAGTGATGCATCCAAAGCTGTTCCTCAAGAACTAAAAGAGGCCATTCAAATGGCAAAACAGAATATCGAAACATTTCATACCGCTCAGAAAACCGACAAAATTGAAGTAGAAACAATGCCTGGTGTTAATTGCTGGCAAGAAAAACGACCAATAGAAAAAATTGGTCTGTATATTCCAGGGGGCACAGCGCCATTATTCTCTACTGTTTTAATGCTTGCGGTTCCTGCGCAAATTGCCGGATGTAAAGAAATCATTCTCTGTACGCCACCCAATAAAAATGGAGCAATTGCCAATGAAATCCTATATACCGCACAATTATGTGGCGTGACTAAAATTTACAAAGTTGGGGGCATCCAAGCTATCGCAGCCCTTACTTTTGGTACCGAAACAATTTCTCAAGTGTATAAGGTTTTTGGGCCAGGCAACCAATTTGTTACCGTGGCTAAGCAGTTAGCTACCAAGTATGGTGTGGCTATCGATATGCCTGCAGGTCCAAGTGAACTCTTAGTTGTGGCTGATGATAGCGCTAATGCAGCGTATGTGGCTTCTGATTTATTAAGTCAAGCTGAACACGGCGCCGATAGCCAAGTAATTTTAGTTTCCAATTCAGAGCTATTCTTAACTAATGTTGAAACAGAAATAAGCAAGCAAATGGCCCTACTGCCTAGAAAATCTATGGCGCAAAAAGCGATTGATAATTCTAAATTAATCCTGATAAGTGACGCTCAAGAGGCTTTAGACTTTATAAATGCTTATGGACCAGAACATTTTATTGTATGTTCGCAAAACGAAGCTCTTTTTTTAGAGGGCATTAGTAACGCTGGGTCTGTATTTGTGGGTAATTATACGCCAGAAAGTGCCGGCGATTATGCTTCAGGCACCAATCACACCCTTCCCACAAACGGTTACAGCAAAGCGTATTCAGGTGTTAATTTGGATAGCTTTTCAAAAAGCATGACGTTTCAAAAAATCACCAAAGAAGGGTTGCAGAATATTGGAAAGACCATTGAGCTTATGGCCGAAGCAGAAGGGTTGCAAGCGCATAAAAATGCCGTAACCATCCGATTAAATGATTTGTAAAATGAGCATACAACACCTGATAAGACCGACAATAAAAACTTTAAAACCCTATTCATCCGCTAGAGATGAATATAAAGGAGTAAAAGGTGATTTGATTTTTCTCGATGCCAATGAGAACCCATTTAACAATGGCATTAATCGGTATCCTGATCCACAACAAAGTGAATTGAAATCTGTGCTATCTGAATTGAAAAGTGTACCGATAGAGAACATACTATTAGGAAACGGAAGCGATGAAGTGTTGGATTTGCTGATTAGAATGTTCTGTGAACCAACTAAGGACAATGTTGTCATACTTCCTCCAACCTATGGTATGTATGAAGTTTTAGCCAATGTTAATGCCGTTGAAATTTTAAAAGTGAACCTTTCAGCAAAACATTTTCAACCGCAGACGGAAACAATTTTGAAAGCTGCAAATGCTAACAGTAAAATTCTATTTTTGTGCTCTCCCAACAATCCAACCGGAAACAATTTTGACACATCCACTATAGAAAAATTGATAAATAGCTTTAAGGGAATTGTGGTGATTGATGAAGCTTACATCGATTTTTCAAATGAGAAAAGCTGGCTGACGCGACTCCAGGAATTTCCAAATTTGGTGGTTACCCAAACACTATCCAAAGCTTACGGAATGGCTGGCATTCGTCTCGGAATGTGTTTCGCTTCTGTAGAAATAATTGCAACCTTAAACAAAATTAAGGCACCTTATAACATCAATGAGCTTACCCAACAAAAGGCTATTGAACTATTAGGAAATCATTCACTCGTTAAATATCAAATATCTTGTCTTATAGAAGAAAAGGATGCGTTAGTTAAAGTTTTAGGTGATGTTGATTATGTGGAGAACATCTATCCCTCTGATGCTAATTTTATCCTGATTAAAGTAGATGATGCCAACAAAAGGTATCAACAATTGATTGACAGTGGTATTGTTATTCGCAACCGAACTACCCAACCACTGTGCGAGAATTGTTTGCGACTTACCATAGGAACTAAAGCGGAAAATAAGCGTTTAATTGAGAGGTTACAGACCTTATAAAGAATAAACAGTATGAAGAAAAAAATTTTATTTATAGATCGGGATGGTACCATTATTACTGAACCTAAAGATTATCAAATTGACAGTTTTGACAAATTGCAGTTTTATCCTAAAGTGTTTCAGTATTTGGGAAAGATCGCACGGGAGTTGGATTATGAACTCGTAATGGTCACTAATCAAGATGGTTTAGGAACCAATTCGTTTCCTGAAGATACATTTTGGCCCGTTCACAACTTTATGGTGAAAACCTTTCAATCTGAAGGAATTTATTTTAAAGAGCAATTCATTGACCGGACATTTGATGAGGACAATGCACCAACGAGGAAACCTAGAACAGGATTGTTAAATCAATACTTTACTGAGGCCTATGATTTGAAAAATTCCTTCGTTATCGGAGATCGGTTGACAGATGTTGAATTGGCCAAAAACTTGGGAGCGAAAGGGATTTATATGAATGTGCTCACGGAAAATGAACCCTCTACAGAAGAATTACGTAAGTATATTGCATTGGTGTCTACAGATTGGGAAGCAATTTATAAGTTTCTCAAAACAGAAGATCGTACCGCGAGTTTGGAACGAAACACCAATGAAACCAAAATCGCCATCCAGCTGAATCTCGATGGCATCGGTAAGAGTAATATTGACACAGGAATTGCTTTTTTTGATCACATGTTAGATCAGATTGCACGTCACGGACAATTAGATTTGGATATTAAAGTAAAAGGTGACTTAGAGGTGGATGAACACCATACTATTGAGGATACTGGGATTGCTCTAGGAGAAGTTTTCGCAAAGGCTTTGGGTAATAAATTAGGCGTAGAACGCTACGGGTTCTGTTTGCCTATGGACGATTGTTTGGCACAGGCCGCTATTGATTTTGGCGGACGAAATTGGTTGGTTTGGGAGGCCGAGTTTAAGCGTGAAATGATAGGGAAGATGCCAACGGAAATGTTTTTTCATTTTTTCAAATCGTTTACAGATGGGGCAAAATGTAACTTAAACATCAAAGCAGAGGGAGAGAATGAGCACCATAAAATAGAAGCTATCTTTAAAGCCTTTGCCAAGTCTATCAAAATGGCAATTAAGCGCGATATGGAAAAAATGATTCTTCCATCCACGAAAGGGGTCCTGTAGAACAATTTTCAAATTAGAACTACCAAACTCTAAAAAAGTGTTTTGGGATAATTCTTAAAATTTTCAAATTTACGTAATGAACATAGTAATTATAGATTATGGTGCCGGAAACACCAAAAGCGTTCAATTTGCCTGTAATCGGTTGGGGTATGACCCCGTGTTAAGTGATAAGCCAGAAGTTATAAAAGCGGCGGATAAGGTTATTTTTCCTGGCGTTGGTCAGGCAAGCAATGCGATGGAAATGCTTAAAAATTCAGGATTGGCTACCTTAATTCCTACGCTTACACAACCTGTTTTAGGGATTTGTTTAGGAATGCAATTGCTGTGTAAAGAAACCGAAGAAGGGAACACTCAGGGTTTAGGGGTTTTTGATGTGGTAGTCAAACGTTTTTCAAATAAGGTTAAAGTGCCTCAAATGGGTTGGAATACCATTTTTAATCTCGAATCGGCGCTTTTTGAGGGTATAAAAAATAAAGCTTATATGTACCTTGTGCACAGTTATTATGCTGAAGTTTGTAAACATACCATTGCACAAACCCAGTACGACCTGAATTATAGCTCGGCGCTGAAGAAAGATAACTTTTATGGTGTGCAATTCCACCCTGAAAAAAGCAGTACAGAAGGCGCTCAGATATTAAGTAATTTTTTAAAATCATAAGATGAGAATAATACCAGCAATAGATATTATAGACGGAAAATGCGTGCGCTTGACTAAAGGAGATTATAATACAAAAAAAATCTATAATGAAAACCCTTTGGAAGTTGCCAAACAGTTTGAAGCTTCTGGAATTGAATATTTGCACTTAGTAGATTTAGATGGCGCCAAGGCACAACATATCGTAAACTATAAAGTATTGGAGCAAATTGCTTCGAAAACGAGTTTAAAGATTGATTTTGGCGGCGGACTCAAATCTAATGAAGATTTGCATATTGCATTTAATTCTGGTGCAAAACAGGTAACAGGGGGGAGTATAGCCGTTAATGATCATAGAACGTTTGAATCGTGGTTGTCAAAATATGGCTCAGCTAAAATAATTTTAGGAGCCGATTGCAACAATGGTAAAATTGCCATTAGCGGCTGGCAGGAGGAAAGCAGTTTAGAAGTGATTCCGTTTATCAAAAACTACCAACGCCGTAAAGTGCAATACGTGATCTGTACGGACATCGCTAAAGATGGCATGTTGGAAGGACCGTCATTCGATTTGTACAAAGAGATTATTCAGGAATGCACTAACAGCAGCACAGATCAATCCATAAAACTTATTGCGTCTGGAGGTATCTCTCATATTGACGAACTGCCAAAGCTTAAAGAAATGGGGTGTGAAGGCGTGATTATCGGAAAAGCCATTTACGAAAATAAAATCAGTCTGAAGGAGCTAGAACAGTTTTGCTAGAGCTTAAATTTAGAAATCATCAGTGTCCGATAAAGAATTAAGATCCCGCCTCGCCGGCAGGCAGGCGCTGCGCTTCTAGTCCCGATAGCTATCGGGAAAAGAACAAAGACTTGATTGTAACTGACTGATAAACAGTAGTTATTCTAAATTAAATTTGACCAATCACTCTAAGTCAAATTGGTTTCAAAAACA
>NZ_JAEHJZ010000500.1 GCF_016469035.1 Gelidibacter salicanalis
CAAAAAAGTTCCTCCTAATCCAGGACTTGTTTATTGAAGATCGATCGTCAAAAACAGCCGTTCCTATTCATTACTTGTAGCCTTTTTCGTACGGATCACCAAGTTGAAAGAGAGCCTCAAGGATCAGCAGAACTGGGAAAGCGAATGCGAGCACAAAAGACGTGAGGAAGAACTTTTCTCCATTTAAGTATGAACAAAATTCACATCCTTCACGAACGACATCATGGTGTGGAATTTTGAAAATATCAAGGATGCAA
>NZ_JAEHJZ010000501.1 GCF_016469035.1 Gelidibacter salicanalis
TGTGGCCCATGTGTTGACCGCCGAAGCGCCAACTGGTTATAGTTTACTATTGATTTTTTTGTCATGTCCGTCGGGTACAATTAGGTTTTGAATAGATTATATCATAGAATTCGATCCCTCACCACTTTTGACTAGGATCTGCTTGCATAACCCCTTTTCAATGTTGAAAAATTGGCGTGCCTTCAACAGCCAGGATGGGCCACA
>NZ_JAEHJZ010000502.1 GCF_016469035.1 Gelidibacter salicanalis
ATGAAGCAGCGTGAGAGAAAGTTGGTCATCCTAGCGTCCAATTGTCCAGCTTTATACCTGCGTCTCCCTCAGTCTGTGGTGGGTTTGGTAGTCGATGATGGCGTTCAGATTCTCGTGGACTTCTTGAGAGGAAGTTTCCATCTAAAAAGAGTATTATTTCAGAATACACATGTGAGCGGAGGCGAGAGGGTACAGGTGGGCACAGCAGGAGGGAAACGGCCCAGGGAACACACAGGGATTTCGCCAGTTAGGGCTGAAAAAACACTCGTTAGTCAAGAGCACCCGCACAATCTTCGAACCCGTTCA
>NZ_JAEHJZ010000503.1 GCF_016469035.1 Gelidibacter salicanalis
AAGTTCAAGACATGTATTATCTGTCACCGATGCAAGAAGGCATGCTGTTTCATACCCTCCATCACCAAGAAAAGGGCTTTTATGTAGAGCAAATGGATATGAACGTAAAGGGCACACTGCGTCATGACTTACTTGAGAAAAGCATGAATGTCATCGTTGAGCGGTACGATATTTTTCGTACCGTATTTCTCCACGAAAAAGTGAAGCGCCCTGTCCAAGTTGTGCTGAAGAAACGTCCTTTTACGCTTGATGTGGTGG
>NZ_JAEHJZ010000504.1 GCF_016469035.1 Gelidibacter salicanalis
GAGACCTACGAGAATAATAATTACGCTGACCCGGGAGTCACGCCGAGTCAGGAGGCGGCGCCTTACTATGAGCAGCCGGCCGAGGGCTATCCGGCCAATTACTACTACGCTCAGAGCGGCTCTCAGGCTCAACAGGGCTACGATGCCAATGCTTACGATGGCAATGCCTACTACGCCAACCAGGACTACTACGATCCCGCCCAAAGCTACTACTCGGGGGACTGGACCAACGCTCCGCCCGCTCAGCCGCTCTCAGCCGAGGCCCAGGCGCCGGCTTATGGCCAGAGGCCCGAG
>NZ_JAEHJZ010000505.1 GCF_016469035.1 Gelidibacter salicanalis
GGCTGTATTTCCCACGTGTGATGTTCTTTATTTTCAGAAGGAAGACCTAGTGCTTGAATTAAACATGAATTCATTCGAATCTTGACAGGGAGGCTTGTGGCTGGGATTTTTAGTGAAATCATTAGATCATGACCTACATTCATTTTAACAAACACTGAATTAAGATATGTTCTAACTTGTTGAATGATAAAGTAGGTTCGATGTCCTTCAATCGGCCACTTGAAATCTATCACTGACGAACCTTGTACAATAAAATCCAATGTAAACGATTTTAACAGCTGA
>NZ_JAEHJZ010000506.1 GCF_016469035.1 Gelidibacter salicanalis
CTATCTGTCTCTGTGTCTCTGTTTTGTGTTTGGAAAGCTGGGGCATATGTTTTTTAGCCCACGGGTCTACCAGAATCCAGTGGAACGAGAGACATGAACGCTACCTATCAATGATTGGTCGAGTTCTAAACTCTGGGCCTCAAAAAAATGTCCAAATATTAAATTGTAGATTCGTATTTTATTTCCCAAATATCGTATAGTTTTATGTACTTTTGTATTTATCAACATGG
>NZ_JAEHJZ010000507.1 GCF_016469035.1 Gelidibacter salicanalis
TCGCCTCTTTGGGCCTTTGGCGAACCCAAGCCAAAATTTCGCGGAATACGGGCATAACTAGCAACGTTTGGCAAAATGCCATTACATAGACCAGAAAGCTGGTTAGCAACCTTAATGTGTCCCAATCGTAACTTTGATTCCGGCCTCATTGTGGAACACATGAGTTGGTCTACATTATTTTGGATTGATGAGCCTCATGATTTTAAAGTCGAGTGTCCCTGGGAGTATTTTTTTCCCGAGCGCATGAATGTATCAGCTTTCGAGTTCAATTTCAGAACCTCT
>NZ_JAEHJZ010000508.1 GCF_016469035.1 Gelidibacter salicanalis
AATGGCAGGAGGAGGCGGCGGTTGCGTTCGTAGACTGCCCCATTGTCCATGCGCAGGCCGTACCTGCGGGCGGACAGGACGACCTCCACCGTGCCCTTCCTCTCCCACGTACTGGAGGAGGGACCCTGTAGGCGGACACGCTGACCAACGGCCAGAGGGGAGAGCGGGCGGCCCGCCAGGCGACCCGGGGGTGGCAGCGGTTGGTCAGCGTCAACAGGATGGGACGGTTTGACAG
>NZ_JAEHJZ010000052.1:0-60016 GCF_016469035.1 Gelidibacter salicanalis
CCGTGAAAACGGGAATCTAATTACAGAATTTTGATTTTTGACCTTTTTCAGGTCAAAATGAAACCAGCGAAATACCTCTATGATAGTTGGTTTCAAAAAATTCTTTAATATAATGATGTCTCTTAAAAATTACTGTTTTTTATCGCCAAACAAGCCTCCAAGGAGGCCTCCAAGACCACGTTTTTTAGTGTTGCCCAAAACCATTCCTGTTACGTCATCAATAACGCTACCGTCACCATCAGCGTCAAGAATGGATTCTAAAAAGCTTTGTTCATTTTGTGGCGAATTTCCTTTTAAAAGACCACTCAACATGCCTTCTAATCCACTAGGGCTATCCACATTTTGCTGTTTAGCTTGGTTGCTCAACATGCCCATTAAAATGGGGGCAGCAACTTTTAAGATTTGAGCTACAGATCCTGTATCGATTCCTGATTTTGCACTTATAGCATGTTCGACAGTATTTTGTTTGTTACCAAGCACATGGCCTAATATTTTACTGCCGTCATTGATCACTTTATCATCAACGCCACCACTGAATAAACTGCCCAAATCATTTAAAATACTACCATCGTGCTGGCTGTTTATCGCATTTAATAAACCTTGAGCCCCTTCAGGTGAAGCTGCATTGCGTTTCATGGCCGCCATTAAGACTGGCATTGCCATCATTAGTACATCTTGTGTCTTGTTTTTTGGCTGATTGGTTTGACCAGCAACCCCACTGACAATGGATTTACCCATTTCACTATTTAAAAGATCTAAAATTCCAGACATATCTATTTAAGTTTTAAGAGGTTAAAATACAAAAAATGCTTACAACACACATTGGCTATAAGCATTAATAATTATATAAAGTTAATAGTTTTAAGCTTCCTGTGTTTTTAAGATGCTTACTATTTGAG
Source organism: Gelidibacter salicanalis (assembly GCF_016469035.1). GTDB lineage: Bacteria > Bacteroidota > Bacteroidia > Flavobacteriales > Flavobacteriaceae > Gelidibacter > Gelidibacter salicanalis_A. The sequence continues at coordinate 900 of NZ_JAEHJZ010000052.1, forward strand.
AAGCTAGTTCAGTCCCTATTCTATCTTGCGCTTCGTTAGTGGCAGCACCAATGTGTGGGGTTAATGAGATGCTTCCATTCATTAGCACCTGAACAGCTGGGGTTGGTTCGCTTTCAAAAGTGTCCAATCCGGCAAAAGCAACCTTGCCACTTTCTATAGCTTTAACCAGTGCAACTTCATCAATCACACCACCTCGGGCAGCATTAACAATACCGACTCCATCTTTCATTAATTCAAATTGCTTGTCGCCAATGACGTATTCATCTTGTGCTGGCACGTGTAAAGTGATAAAATCAGAATGTTTAAGAATCTCCTTCATAGGTTCTGTCTCAATTTCGACATTGATAAACTGACCATTGTAAAAATCGACTTTAATGGTTGCTTTACCTACAAATTTATCAGCCGCAACAACTTTCATTCCTACACCCAGTGCAATTTTAGCAACTTCCCGACCAATCCGTCCAAAACCTATGATTCCTAAAGTTTTGCCTCTTAACTCGGATCCTTTGGCGTAACTCTTTTTTAGGTTGTTAAATTTGGAGTCGCCATCCAATGGCATGTTTCTGTTGGCGTCATGTAAAAATCTTACACCACCAAATAAGTGCGCAAATACCAATTCAGCAACAGACTGTGAAGAAGCGGCAGGAGTATTGATAACGTGTAACCCTTTGCTACGTGCATAGTCTACATCAATATTATCCATGCCTACGCCACCGCGTCCAATGATTTTAATACTCGGACAACTATCAATAAGATCTTTCCTGACTGTGGTCGCACTTCTTACCAATAGCACATCAATGGCTTTATCATTGATGTAATTAACTAGTTGTTCTTGTGCCACGGTAGTGGTGATTACTTCGAATCCAGCTTCCTTTAAGGCGTCTATTCCACTTTGAGAAATACCGTCGTTTGCTAATACTTTCATGAAATTGTTTTTTTTATTCCCGTGTTCCGGTTACAATTGTTGGAGGGAAATCTTTATTTTTCAGTTATTTTATGCTTTTGTCTCCAATTCGCTCATGACTTCAACAAGTGCCTTTACACTGTCTAAAGGAAGCGCATTGTACATGGAAGCTCTGTAGCCGCCAACACTTCTGTGACCATTCAATCCGCTTATTCCTGCTTCTTTTATCATGGTTTCAAAAGTTTCTTTTAAATTGTCATTAACCAAAGTAAATGTAGCGTTCATCATTGAACGATCGTCTTTTGCAGCATATCCCTTAAACAAAGGATTGAGGTCTATTTCTGAATAGATGACACGTGATTTCATTTCATTGGCCTTCTCCATTGCTTGAATGCCACCCAGGTTTTTAATCCACTCTAAGGTCAACATAGAAGTGTAAATAGCAAACACAGGAGGCGTATTGAACATGCTACCTTTTGCTATGTGCACCTGATAGTCAAGGATGGAAGGGATTTTTCGAGACACTTTGCCCAAAATATCTTCTTTTACCACCACTAGAGTTGTTCCTGCAGGTCCCATGTTTTTTTGAGCTCCAGCATAAATAAGATCAAATTTGGAGAAATCCAACTGACGCGAAAATATATCGCTACTCATGTCGCAAACCATTGGGATTGGCGATTTCGGGAATTGTTTCATTTGAGTTCCGAAAATCGTATTGTTGGAGGTGCAATGGAAATAATCATAATCTTCAGGAATTGTATAACCTTTAGGAATGTAATTGAATCCTGCTTCTTTTGATGACGCTACTTCGTGAATATCGTCATAAATTCTAGCTTCCTTAATGGCATTATCACTCCACGTACCGGTATTTAAATAGCCAGCACGTTTTTCCAGTAAATTTTGGGCAACCATGATAAACTGCATGCTTGCACCACCTTGTAAAAACAAGGCTTTGTAACCTTTGCCTTCAAGACCTAAAAGCTCTAAAGCCAACGCTCTGGCGTTCTCCATCACATCCACAAAGTGTTTGCTTCTGTGAGAAATCTCTAACAAGGACAAGCCTATATTATTGAATTCCACTACAGCCTCTGAGGCTTTTTGTAAAACCTCTTGAGGTAATATTGATGGACCAGCGCTAAAATTATGTATTTTCATGGGTTTGTGGTTTTGGAAAGTTACAAAGGTGCTAAATTCATAGAGAAAAGAGGTTGATAATTTGATAATTTATCCGCTAAATTTTTGTCAAAAATGCAATAGTGTCTACATTGTCTGCATAGTCCCATAACTGCGGATGTTGGGTTTGTCCGAAGGGTACGGAATTTTCTGTAATGCCCTTAGAGACTACGCACTGGATGTTCTCTTGGTTGTTTTTTAATACTGTTTTTAGAGTGTCTAAATCGTTATAGTACTCATAAAATAGGGTAGCAATTGGAGATCCGTAACTCGCATCTTCCTTAATCATTAAAAAGCCATTTTCTAAAAGGTCAAACTCGCTCATTAAATATACGGCCTTATTGTAGTCATAATTATTGGCGTATTTGTGTTGGTTAATAATAGGGTGCCATTCGTATAATCCGTTAAAAAACGCGTCAAAATTGTAATCTTTTGGCACAAATAATTTGGAAACGTTTCTACAGCCTAATCCATAATATCTAAAAATATCTTCTGATAATGCTTTAAGTTCTTCGTCATTTTCCTCACCGGTTAAAATGGCTACAGAATTTCTGTTTTTTCTTATTATTGAGGCTTTTCCTTTAAAATAATGTTCAAAATAACGTGAAGTATTAGTGCTTCCAGTAGCTATAACCGCATCAAAATGGGTTAATTTTTCTTCGGTAAATGTAATTCTTCCTTTAAATTCAGGCTCCACATGTTCCAAATATTTGGCTAAATAGGGCAGTAGATGCTTGTCATTTGAAGATTGTTTTACAATGACGTGATGACCAGAAATGAGTACAGACATAATATCGTGGAAACCTACCAACGGAATATTGCCAGCCATAATAATAGCTACTTTTTTTGGTGAGATTTCTTTAAAGTTATACTGCTCCACCCATTGGTTAATAACAGTGTCTGTTAATAACTTGGACCATCCTTGTAAAGTGAATGTGATATTCTCTTTTGTAAACCAGCCGTTGTGTTCATGAGCCAGTTTTATTTGATGCTTAAACCCGTCAAAAAAGTGGTCATTGGCACTGTCATTATCATAATTTTGATAGCCTTCTGCAGAGAATTGTCCGATAAATTCTCCCAATTTCACAAAAGCGGTAATTCTTTTCTGTAAATCCATTCTGTATTTGGTTATGAATAGTTTTGGCGTTATTTTTGCATCGCAAAGTTAGAAAAATGAAATGAACGAGATTATTTAAGTCCCACTTTTTATAAAAGGGTTTGAAAATCTGCTAAATCGGTCTTAAATCTATAAAATCTCATCATTTTTTCTATAGTAAAAATTTAAATGTAAACGATGCTATGGCAATTATAATAACAGACGAATGTATCAATTGTGGTGCTTGTGAACCAGAATGTCCAAACACCGCTATATATGAAGGAGCTGACGATTGGAGATATAAAGATGGTACCAGTTTAAAAGGTAAAGTCGTCCTTCCTGACGGAAAGGAAGTTGATGCTGAAGAGTCTCAAGAACCTATTAGTGATGAAATATATTATATCGTTCCTGATAAATGTACGGAGTGTAAAGGCTTCCATGATGAGCCCCAATGTGCAGCAGTATGTCCTGTAGATTGTTGCGTGCCCGATGACGACCATATGGAAACTGAAGAGCAGCTGCTCAGTAAGCAGCGTTTTATGCATCCTGAAGGGTAAATTAAATCCAAAATATAATAAAAAAAACCGAGCAATTTGCTCGGTTTTTTAGTATCAATAACTATTGGAAATTAGAATCTGTAATTCATTTTAGCATAGTAGTATGTGCCTCCAAAGCCCATTTGTACCGCATCCCAATAGCCCCCGCCTTCAGTCCAATCATCTTGCTGGTCTGGGTAAATATTGAATAGATTATTACTTCCAATATTCAATTTAAGGCTTTGAGAGAGTTTGAAACCAAGATTAAGGTCGGTAACCATCTTTGCTCCATAAGTATCTGTAGCCGCAGCAATTTGTTGCGCAAAGCCACCATAATCGGCTGGGTCTTCAAATGTTTGGAAGTCCAACAATTGCACTTCACTAAAACGAGTAAAGGATAAACCAGCATCAAACCAATTTTTGTCGTAGGTGAAGGTTAAACTCAATTTACTATCAGGCGCTGATGCCAATAAAAATGCTTTGTCGCGTTCACCAAAAAAGGTTTGTTCATCTAAATTACCATTAAGTACTTTGTCAATTTTCATATCATTGAAGTTCCCCAAGAAGGTCGCTCCAAATGAACTGTCTTCACCAAGGTCTGTTTTCCAAGATAAGATGATATCCAATCCTGTGGTTTTTGTGTCAACCCCATTTGTAAAGAACTGTGCGGTATCTACACCTTCAATATCGGGGGCATCAAATGTACCTGTTAAAACAATTCGGTCTTGAACATTGATATAGTAACCATCAACAGTTGCTGAAAACTGTCCGAATTTGGCAGTGAAACCTAAGGCCGCATTAAAGGCTTTTTCTTCATGTAATGGGCCTATTCCAAAAGATGCGGTCACCGGACTGTTGTTAGGTGACAACAATTGGTCACTGGCAACACCTCCAATAAAATTGGTAAATCGTAAATTATAATAAATTTGGGCTAAAGATGGAGCCCTGAATCCTGTACTGACAGAGCCACGAATGTTAATGTTGTCTGTCGCTTTTAAGCGGGCAGCCAATTTACCATTGATGGTGCTCCCAAAGTCACTGTAATCTTCAAATCGTGCAGCCAAATTTACTAAAAACTTTTCAGAGATATCGAATTCGCCATCAGCATAAAAACTTATGTTACTTCTACTTCTATCAACTTCATTGGCTGGCGCATACCCAGGAAACCCTTGAGAGCCACCTGGGCGTGGAATAGCGTTTCCATCATCATCTAAAATAAGATCACCATTGTCATCCATATAATTAACGGTCAATGAATCAGGTGTATTGGCATTAAATGGCACACCATTACTATCATAGGTAGCCCAAGAGCCTACTTCACCTGCAAAAATCATAAAGTTTTCGGTTCTATATTCTGCTCCAAAAGCCAAGTTCATGCCACTTAACACCGCATCATAATATTTAGAAATATCAAAATTGACCGTATTTTGGCTTAAACTATGTCCGCCTGCATCAAAGTCGGTTGGAGAAACATCTACCAAGGAGGCGTTGAGCGTTCCTTTAATATAGTAATGAAATTTGTTAAGACCGTAAGTATTACTAACGTCAATTTTCCAACCACCAGCAGTCTCAGTTCGCACACCAGCAACAATGGAATTATCTATAATGATGGATGTGATGCGCGGCGTAAATCCGTTAGGATATATAGATTCCACCACACGTTCCCCGCCATTTCTGGTGAAGGCGTAGGCATTAGTATCTCTATAATTCCGTCCACCAAATGCATAAACTTCTGTATTCTCCGAAACAGGCACGGCAAAATTCCCAAAGAAATTAAAGCCATCAATAGCAGCTTCCCCAAAACCTTTTCTAAAATCGAACGTAGGACGTAAGGTGTGATTTTTGCTTAGATACTCGGTTGTGAAATTAGCAAATCCTCCTTTGTCACCCACTTTAACTCCATAATTGGCAGTTACTTTAAGGGAGCCTCCATCAAAATTTTTGTCTTTTCCAATGGCATTACCATCTCTTTCAGTATCTAAATAGAAACCGTCAGTATTCCAGAGACCATAATTGTCTTCTTGGAAAGCACTCGTATCGACATCAGCGTTGGTACTATAAAAACCATAATTGACGCTACCTGTTGCTACATTTACTTCATCCTTCAACACAATATTGATAACCCCTGCAATGGCATCTGAGCCATATTGGGCGGATGCACCATCACGTAAAATTTCAATACGTTTAATGGAAGATGCTGGAATTGCGTTCAAGTCTGTTCCTGTATTTCCGCGACCACGCGTTCCAAACAGATTGATCAATGACGATTGATGGCGTCGCTTTCCATTAATTAATACGAGCGTTTGGTCAGGTCCCAAACCGCGCAGTGAAGCTGGGTCGATGTGGTCAGCACCGTCACTACCAGATTGCTTGTTGGCATTGAAAGAAGGAGCCGCGTATTGCAACAGCTCATTGATTTCTACCTTTCCAAGCTGTGTGGTTACTTCGGAAACGTCAATAACATCAATGGCCACAGCGGTATCTAGTGAAGTTCGTTTAGGACTTCTGGACCCAACTAAAACAACTTCTTCCAAACTAACGCCACCACCAAGAGAGACATCGATTATCGTTCGGTTATTTACGGGAATTTCTTGGGTGTTGGAGCCTACATAGCTAAATACCAAAGTGGCTGAACCACTGACGGCAATGCTGTAATGGCCTTCAAAATCTGTTTGCACACCATGTGTGGTGCCCTTTTCAATCACATTTACGCCAGCCATTAGATTGCCTTCGGAATCCTTTACGGTCCCAGATACATTCTGTGCTAAACAAAAATGGATGCTAAACGTGGTTAGCATTAATGTAAAGATGTATTTCATATCTGAATTATTATGAGTTAGTTAACATAAATATACAGGAAATTTGTCAAGCTGTTATGTTTGCATAATAAATTGATCAAATATTTAATAATGAAATTTTAGAATAGAAATCATTGTTGTCTGGTAAAGAATTAAGACCCTGCCTCAAGAACGGCAGGCAGGCGCTGCGCTAATAGAATCAACCTGCCTGAGCCGGCAGGCAGGGAACAAAGACTTGAGTGTAACTAAAAGACTTGAGTGTAACTAACTGATAAATAGACATGATTTAAAGGTGAAATTGGTGGCTCAACCTCCATAACATCATTTCCAAAAAGATAGATTTCATTTTAAATAACTTGTGAAATCCTTTATTAAGCTAGGGTTCATTAAATAATAATAATATTTTAACTGGACAATAATGAATAGAAATGAAAAATATAACTGAAAAGTATAATGAAATCAAGTTAGCCTTTGAATTTTTTCATGCAATTTATTCAGATAATTGACTAAATTTGCACTCGCAAAAATCGCGATGTATTTTAATGAGATTCCCTCAATTGTGGGGATTAAAAACAAGTTTTTCAATGAAAGCCGGAATTGTAGGATTGCCAAACGTAGGGAAATCAACCCTTTTTAACTGTTTATCTAACGCCAAAGCGCAAAGTGCCAACTTTCCGTTTTGTACCATTGAGCCAAATATTGGCATTGTCAACGTGCCAGACCCGAGGCTAGAGCGTCTGGAAGCATTGGTGAAGCCTGTGCGTGTACAACCCGCAACTGTAGAGATTGTGGATATTGCCGGCTTGGTAAAAGGAGCGAGTAAAGGTGAAGGCTTGGGAAACCAATTCTTGGCCAATATTAGAGAAACCGATGCTATTTTGCACGTCTTACGTTGTTTTGATAATGACAATATCATACATGTTGATGGCAATGTAAATCCTATTAGAGACAAAGAGACCATTGATATGGAACTTCAGTTAAAAGATTTGGAGACGGTAGATAAAAAACTTGAAAAAGTAAAACGTGCCGCGAAAACCGGCAATAAGGAAGCACAGAAGGAAGAAGCTGTATTGTTGAAAATTAAATCAGCATTAGAAGCAGGAATCTCTGTAAGGACTTTGGAGTTTGATAAGGAAGATTACGAGGAGTTTGTTGATCCTGCACAATTTATCACTGATAAACCAGTGATGTATGTCTGTAATGTAGATGAAGGTTCAGCGGCAACAGGTAATGCATATGTAGACCAAGTAAAAGAGGCTGTTAAAGATGAAGATGCTGAAATTCTAGTATTGGCAGTCGGTACAGAAGCTGATATTAACGAATTGGACAGTTATGAAGAACGGCAAATGTTTCTTCAGGACATTGGTTTGGAAGAACCAGGATCTTCAAAATTAATTAGATCAGCATATAAACTCTTAAAACAACAAACCTATTTTACGGCTGGTGTTAAAGAGGTGCGTGCTTGGACCATTGATGTTGGCGCAACTGCACCACAAGCGGCAGGCGTCATTCATACCGATTTTGAAAAAGGTTTTATTAGAGCAGAAGTTATCGCTTATGAGGATTTTTCGGCTTTAGGTAGTGAAGCTAAAGTAAAAGAAGCGGGCAAAATGCGTGTAGAAGGAAAGAACTATGTGGTTAAAGATGGTGATGTGATGCATTTTCTGTTTAACGTATAAGGATATAAAAAATATAATTGCTGTTGTTTAAAAAAATTACTACATCAGTAATGTTTTTTTAGCATTAATTATTTAGTTGTTAGATAAACATTGTTGTCCGATTAAAATCTTATACAATTTGATTTTGCTAACAGCAGCAAGCTGTCAGGGAAATTTAAAAACATATCACCTTGCTAAAGCCCTAAAGGGCGTTTTAGTTTTTGAGCTTAAAAATGAAAATCAGATGGGCTTAATTTTCAAATGTTTGCGAATCAAGTCTTATGTCTTATGTCTTATGTCTTTCAGCGCAGCGCCTGCCTGCCGTTTTTTAGGCAGGGTCTTAAGTCTTTTGTCGGACACTAATGTTAGATCAATAGTATTGTTGCACCAAATGAGTTTTCAAGAGCATCTGGATTAACAATTTTTGATTTCACATCAATTTTATGCTTATCTTTCAATCGGATAAAAAAAATGAAATTTATGAAAATTATATTATGGCTAGCCGGAGCAATCATCTTCTTTGTGGTGCTTTTTTATGTGTTTAAATTTGTGTTTTTCACCTCATTAATTGTTGCGGCAGCACTTCTTATCATTCCTATTGTGTATTTTGTTATAAAAAGAAAAACTAAGGACTAAAGCTCCAAGATAGTGGTGCTTTTAGCAATGGACACTCCAATTAATAAACATTGTTAATTACTTTAGACCCATGCGGTATTATATTTTATAGCGAAATGTTATATTAGCAACCTATCTAAATTTTTCACGCTTTTATGTCTCAAGAAACCGACTATACCGAAGATAATATACGATCGCTCGATTGGAAAGAGCATATTCGTATGCGTCCTGGGATGTATATTGGTAAACTTGGTGATGGCTCTTCACCTGATGATGGTATTTATATTCTTCTAAAAGAAGTTTTGGATAATTCCATTGATGAATATGTGATGGGTTCTGGCAAAACCATTGAAGTTTCCATCCAAGGTAACAAAGTTATTGTGCGCGATTACGGTCGTGGTATTCCCCTTGGTAAAGTAGTAGATGTGGTTTCTAAAATGAATACTGGTGGTAAGTATGATTCTAGAGCATTTAAAAAATCAGTAGGTCTTAACGGTGTTGGTACGAAAGCAGTCAATGCGCTGTCTCATTTTTTCCGTGTAGAATCTACGCGTGATAATAAGTCCGCTTCCGCAGAATTCTCACAAGGAAATCTCATCAACCAGGAATTATTGGATGATACTTCAAGACGAAAAGGTACCAAGGTTTCTTTTATTCCGGACGAAGCCATCTTTAAAAAATACAAGTACCGTAACGAATATGTTGAGAAAATGCTCAAAAACTATGTGTATCTCAACACAGGTTTGACCATTCTTTTTAACGGCGAAAAATATTATAGTGAGCATGGATTAAAGGATTTGTTAGAAGAAAACATCAACGTATCTGATATGGTGTATCCTATCATCCATCTCAAAGCTGAAGATATTGAAATAGCGCTTACCCATAGTAGAACACAATATAGTGAAGAGTATCATTCTTTTGTAAATGGACAAAACACCACCCAAGGGGGGACGCATTTAGCAGCCTACCGCGAAGCACTGGTTAGAACCATACGCGAATTTTACGGTAAAAATTACGAAGCCTCTGATGTTCGGAAATCTGTAGTTACTGCAGTTGCCGTAAAGGTTATGGAGCCTGTTTTTGAAAGTCAGACCAAAACCAAGTTGGGATCTACTGACATGGGAGGCGATTTACCCACGGTAAGAACTTTTGTTAACGACTTTGTAAAAACGCATTTAGATAATTTTTTACACAAAAACCCTGATACTGCTGATAAAATCCAGCGAAAAATTCTTCAGGCAGAACGCGAGCGTAAGGAATTGTCGGGGATTAGAAAATTGGCAAAAGACAGAGCCAAGAAAGCTAATTTACACAATAAAAAGCTACGTGATTGTCGCGTACATTTTGGAGATACAAAAAATGATCGCTATTTAGAGTCCACCTTATTTATCACCGAGGGAGATTCAGCATCAGGTAGTATTACCAAATCTAGAGATGTTAATACACAAGCAGTTTTTAGTTTAAGAGGTAAACCTTTGAATTCTTACGGCATGAGCAAGAAAATTGTTTATGAAAATGAAGAATTCAATCTGCTGCAAGCCGCTTTAAACATTGAAGAATCTATAGAAGACCTACGTTACAATAATATTGTAATTGCTACAGATGCTGATGTAGATGGAATGCATATTAGGTTATTGTTGATCACATTTTTTTTACAGTTCTTTCCAGAATTAATTAAGGAAGGTCATTTATATATCTTACAAACGCCATTGTTTAGGGTGAGAAATAAAAAGGAAACTATTTATTGTTATTCAGAGCAAGAGCGTCGTGATGCTATTGAAAAATTAAAACCTAAACCAGAAATTACCCGATTTAAAGGTCTTGGTGAGATTTCGCCAGATGAATTTGTCAATTTTATTGGAGAAAGTATCCGTCTGGATCCTATCATGCTTGATAAAGACATGTCCATTGAAGCGCTCCTTGAATTTTACATGGGTAAAAATACACCAGACCGACAAGAGTTTATTATCGACAATCTTAAGGTAGAATTAGATATAGTAGAGGAAGTTCATGAGAACTAATAATGCGAAAGTAAAAAATATCATCGTTTCAGTCTACTTTATACTGATTGTACTCGCCATAGTGTTAGCTACCGTTTTTAGTGCTTTCAGTCATTTAACATCCAATCCATTTCTTACTTTTCTAATTCTTTTGGCGGGATTTTTAATTCTATTCTTTTCCGTGCATGCCATTTCAAAATTTTTTGAATATGATAGTGATGGTGTTAAAGTGGTCGTCCTCAATAAAGGACTTTTGTTGTCAGAACATTTCAATTACAGAGAACATAAGTTGGAATTTGATAAAGACCGATTAATAGCTTTTAAATTCAAAAATTATATTGTTTATAAAAGCCTGACATTTTATATAAAAAACTCTAAAGGACAAATCAAAAAGGAAACCTTTAATGTAACGCTGATTCCGAAAAAGAAAAGACGTTACATTAGTCAATCCTTAAGCAAGATCGTCAAAAACAATATAAAACCTACACCCTAAATACCCGCTAAATTGGAAGAAGATCACCTACATAATGAAGACGAAAACATTCAGGAAAACGCCAGCAATGAAACCATTACAAGGGTTACTGGGATGTTTAAGGATTGGTTTTTAGACTATGCTTCTTATGTTATCCTTGAGCGTGCAGTTCCGGCTATAGAGGACGGATTTAAACCCGTGCAACGACGTATCATGCAATCTATGAAAGATTTGGATGACGGACGTTATAATAAAGTCGCCAATATTGTTGGTCACACCATGCAATACCATCCACATGGTGATGCCAGTATTGCGGATGCCATGGTGCAAATTGGCCAAAAAGACATTTTAATTGACACCCAAGGTAACTGGGGGAATATTCTTACCGGAGATAGTGCCGCCGCCTCGCGTTATATAGAAGCACGTTTGTCGAAATTTGCTTTAGAGGTGGTGTTCAATCCAAAAATCACGGCATGGCAATCGTCATATGACGGCAGACGAAAAGAACCGGTCAATCTTCCGGTCATGTTTCCTTTGTTATTGGCACAAGGAGGCGAAGGTATTGCAGTCGGGCTTTCTACGAAAATCCTACCTCATAATTTTATTGAATTGATTGATGCATCAATCAAACATCTTAACGGCAAGAAATTCACCATTTATCCAGACTTTCCTACCGCAGGTATAATCGATATTACTGATTATAAAGATGGTTTGCGCGGTGGAAAGGTGCGGGTCAGGGCTAAAATTTCTCAGCTCGATAAGAGTACTTTGGTTATTAATGAAATTCCGTTTAGCACTAATACCTCGTCATTAATTGATTCAATTTTGAAGGCTAATGATAAAGGGAAGATAAAAATCAAGAAGATTGAGGATAACACTTCGTCTTCAGTAGAAATTCTAGTGCATTTACCTTCCGGAATTTCACCTGATAAAACTATCGACGCGTTGTACGCATTTACCAATTGTGAGGTATCCATTTCGCCATTAGGTTGTGTAATTGAAGATAACAAGCCGCTTTTTGTAGGGGTTACTGAAATGCTACGTCGTTCAACAGACAATACCGTTGAGCTTTTAAAACAGAATTTAGAAATTAAACTAAATGAGCTTGAAGAGCAATGGCATTTTGCATCATTGGAGCGTATTTTTATCGAGAATAGAATTTACCGTGATATTGAGGAAGAAGAAACTTGGGATGGTGTCATAACCGCTATTGATAAAGGGTTGCAACCTCATATCAAACATTTAAAACGTGCCATAACTACTGAAGATATTGAGCGATTGACGGAAATCCGTATCAAGCGTATTTCTAAATTTGATATTGATAAGGCACAACAAAAAATTGATGCCCTCGAAGATCAAATTGCACGAGTTAAACATGATTTGGCGCATTTGATTGATTATGCCATAGCCTATTTTACTCGGCTTAAAAATGAGTATGGCAAAGGTCGTGAGCGTTTAACAGAAATCCGTTTGTTTGATGATGTAGACGCTACAAAAGTGATTATAAGGAACACCAAACTTTATGTAAATCGTGAAGAAGGATTTGTTGGTACCTCACTTAAAAGAGATGAGTATGTAGGCGAATGCAGCGATATTGATGATATTATCGTTTTTACTAGAGATGGCAAAATGATGGTCACCAAGGTAGATGCCAAAACGTTTATCGGTAAAGATATCATCAATGTAGAGGTATTCAATAAAAAGGACAAACGCACCATTTACAACATGATATACCGCGATGGGGCAAAAGGCCCTTCATACGTGAAGCGTTTTGCCGTAACCGGCGTTACACGCGATAAGGAATACGATTTGACCAACGGGAACAAAGGCTCTACCGTGTGGTACTTTTCATCCAATCCAAATGGTGAGGCTGAAGTTATCAGTATCTTTTTGAGACAGGTGGGAAGTGTTAAAAAGCTGAAATGGGATCTTGATTTTGCTGATATTCTTATAAAAGGCAGAAACTCCAAAGGAAACCTGGTTACAAAATATGCGATCAAAAAAATTGAACTCAAAGAGAAAGGTATTTCTACCTTAAAACCACGTAAAATATGGTTTGATGATACCATCCAACGGTTAAATGTTGATGGTAGGGGCGAGCTGATTGGTGAGTTTAGGGGTGAAGACCGCTTGTTGATCATCAATCAATCCGGTATTGTAAAAACAATTCTGCCAGAATTGACTACTCGTTTTGATAACGACATGATCGTTTTAGAAAAATGGGTTCCTAAAAAGCCAATCTCTGCTATTTATTTTGAAGGTGAAAAAGAACGGTTTTACGTGAAGCGATTTTTTATAGAACACGAAGGCCGAGAAGAGTTGTTTATCTCAGAGCATCCCCAATCGCATCTTGAAATTGTTTCAACCGATTGGAAACCTATTGTAGAAGTGGAATTCACCAAAGAACGGGGCAAAGACAGGAAAGATAATTTGGAAGTCAATTTGGAAGAGTTTATCAGCATCAAAGGAATTACCGCCTTAGGCAACCAATTGACCAAGGAGAAAGTGAACCAAATTAATTTGTTGGAACCATTGCCGTATGAAGCGCCAGAAGAAGTGCCTGCTCAGGAAATTGAAGTGATTGATGAGGACGACGTTTCAGAAGGTAAAGCTTCTAAGGCCGAATTGGATGATGACCAATTGGAAGATAATGGACAAGGAAAGTTATTTTAGTATTTTTTCCTTGTACTGTTGAGATAGATAGGTAGAAAAGGCTTCTGCTCCATTTTTTGTCATATGCGTAGCGTCTTTCCAATAGGCGTTATTCTTTTCGTCTTTATAGAGGTTGGAGAAATCCCAATACGTTAAGCCCAGATTTTGCATTATATTATTCAGTTTGATATTGTCAATATCACAACTGTCATTATATAATGGTGATGTCACAAATAAGAATGTCTTATGGGGTGTTATATCGATAAATGCTGCTATAGATTCTAAGTAGTGTAAAGCCACTTTATTTACTTTATGATCATCTTTGCATTCTTGGGGAGTATCTGCTTTAGATAATACCTGATCCCTCATTGATGCTTGCATTTCACTTACTATAATAGGGTCATAGCCATTGTAATTATGGAAGTTATAGCTTGGTCTTAAAAAATTTTTAATTATGCCAATGGCGTTACCGTTATAATTGATACTGCTGTAAAACTTCTGTAAAACAGATAACTGACCAGATTCTTTAAGTGCTTTGGTAATATCGTCGTTTCTTTGATATTTTGTTTTTAATGCTGTAATATCCGACCCATCATAATCATTATCAAAGAAATTTTTAGTGTCAATATGGACCAGAATAAGCTGCTTACTCTTAATTGGTAATGTGCTTATTAATGCGCTATTGTACGCAATACCAACACCATCAGTTCCCATGTTAAAACCATTAGTGCTGAATAAATCAACATCTATATGTCTGTTGGCTCTCGAATTCCCGAAAACTATAAAATCTGCACTGTCTTTTTTAGATAAGAAATGATTCAACTTGCCAATGGCTTGCCCAGTCATCACTTTATCGCTCATTTTATTAAAACTAAAAAACACAACCTTATCAAGTGCATAACTGAACAATAGTATTAGTGCCACCATTTTAAGAATCTTATATGTAATTTCTGAGTTCATAATCTAGAATTGAAAGTATATAAAATTTTCAGTTGTTGAATAGAATAAACATAGCATTATAATAATAATAGATACGATAATAGATAGTTTTACTGTATTAAAACGAACCCCGTAATCTTCTAACGGAATATCTGATCTGAAAATTTTTAGATCAATTAAAATTCCAATTGAAAGCAGAATTACTGCATTGACGAAAGAATTGATATTTCCAATAAAAAGTGCGCCATAGTTAAAACTAAATATTTCAGTAAAAATGGCTAATGCGGATGTTAGGTCTTTAGCCCTGAAGAAAATCCAAGTAATGAGGACAACAATAAACGTGTAAAGATATCCAAAGGCATTAAAGGTTTTAATTTTAAATGCTGAAAACGCGTATTTCTCTAAGCTCAAGAATATGCCGTGGATACCACCCCAAATGACAAAATTCCAAGAACTACCATGCCACAAACCTCCAATAAGCATTGTTAGCAAAAGATTGCGATAAGTAATAACAATACCTTTTCTGTTACCACCCAATGAAATATATAAATAATCCCTTAACCAAAAAGAAAGCGTCATATGCCATCGTCTCCAGAATTCAGTCAAAGTTCTGGAGAAGTAAGGAAAATTAAAATTCCGATTAAAATTGAAGCCCATGAGTTTTGCACTACCAATTGCGATATCAGAATAGCCAGAAAAATCGAAGTATATTTGAAAAGCGTAAAAAATGGTGGCAACCAAAAGAGTTGAACCGTTGTGAATATCATAATTGCCGTACACAGAATCTACATATACTCCTAAATTATCAGCAATTGCAACTTTTCGAAACAACCCAATAAATATTTGAAAAACCCCAGTTTTTATCAATGTGATATTGAGACGTCTTTTACTTTCAATTTGAGGTATTAAGTTTGAGGCCCGCTCAATTGGACCTGCTACCAATTGAGGAAATAAACTTACAAATGTAAAAAAAGCGACAATGTTTCTGCTCGGTTTAATATGCCCTCTATAGATATCTATACTATAACTGAGCGTCTGGAATGTATAAAAGCTAATACCTACCGGTAGGATAATCTGTAATGTAAGATCATTAACCTCCCATCCTAAGGTAGACATGGAACTAGAAAATGAACTTGCAAAAAAGTTGTAGTATTTAAAGACACCAAGAAGTCCAAGGTTAGAGAATAAACTCACTAGGAGCCAACGGTATTTGTTCTTTTCTCCTTGGGCTTCCTCAATTTTCAAACCCACAAAATAATCGAGGAATGAACTAAATATGATCAGCGATAAAAACCTATAATCCCACCAGCCATAAAAAACATAGCTAGAAATAAGCAATAAAATGTTTTGGCTTTTATATCTATTCTGAAGTAACCAATAGCAGATAAAAACAATTGGAAAAAATACGAGATATTCTATAGAGTTGAAAAGCAATATCTTAGAGTTTTATAAGTGTGAGCCATTGTTGTGATGTTTTCTCTTATTAAGATACTAAATGCAAATGTACAGACACCATAAATATTCTTTTTTTAGGTGTACAGATGAATTTAACGTCCTAATGGTTTTATTAACAATTTTTAAATCTCTTTCAGTTGAACTTAATATTTACAAATGCCAATCATATTGAAAGCCTATGATCAGCACATTTTTAAATAACAAGCCTACTCTATTTTAGTAGCAGTACCTTGTTCTACTCGCTTTTTTTGACTACCTGGCTGAATCGCTAAACTATATTCAAACGTATAAGAGTCCTCTGACGTGGTCAAAATCTTCATGTGGATGGCTTTTTCCTCACTCATGTTTTTTGGATTGATGTGTTTCATGATAAACTCACAGTCGTTGATCCAACGTATAGAAGCGGTATCAATTTTATTTTCATAATAATCGATATTCAAATCTTCGGTTCGTACAAACCGTCCCGTTTTTTCGATACCATCAGTAACGTACGTAAATTCAAATGTACCTGTTTTAAAATCTTTACAATTTCTTTCCTTGTTATAACAGCTGGTTAGAAGAAGTAAAAAGATAAGGGATAAGAACAATTTCATGAATATAGGTTTAATTGCAAAATTAGTCAAAAGAAAGCTAACCTAAGCTTAAATTTAAAAGATGACGCCTTGATTAGCGGCCATAGTCTTTAATCCTTAACAAAATCCTTAAACGTTCCATCCGTGTAAAAAATGACAATTTTTTCGATGCTTTTGTCGGCAGTATCGATTCTTGGAAGTGGTGTTTCTTCAGGTGCCTTTTCCTTGGGTTTTTCCTGCGATTGTAAAATTGGAGTGGAATGAGAGGGGAATTCACCCTTACCATTTAACAGCCAATAGAGTTCAACTTCAGGATAGGAGGACAAAATCTTCAGCACAAAATCCAGGCTAGGTTTGTTTCTTCCAGAAAGAATATGGGAAATACTGGAACGCTGAACACCTATTTTTTCAGAGAATGAAGAGGCACTTTCAGAGTAGTAATCGATGACTTTTTGAAGTCGTTTTGAAAACTCATCACTGTTGATCATTGTAAACTAATATTTAAAAGTTCAGACGTTACAAATGTAACAAATACTGCGTAATCGCCATGCTTATTTGTGGTATATTGTTTTTTTTAGTTAAATTAAAAGATCATGTAATAACATGTATTTATTTGATCATAAGTTTTTTATACTTAAAATTATAAAACCTAAATTACACATCTATTGAGCAGTGTAGTGGATCTTAAGATTTAAAACAAAGTTGTATAACAATGTAAACAATCGAGAGGACTTTTGATGTTTACAATTGTAAATTATCAATTGTTTACATTTGTCATCATAATTATTGAACATGGAAATAGCGCACTTACAACACCCTTATAATTACTATCAGGAGTCCTTACTTTTTGGTCGGTATATCAACGCAGACCACTTGCAGCCTTTACTTAAAAAGCACAGTGGAAATTTTGAGATTGCGGTCATTGGCAAGTCGGTGTTATTGGAGGATATTCATTTTATTAAAATTGGCACTGGTACAATAAAAGTCTTAATGTGGTCTCAGATGCACGGCAATGAAAGCACAACTACCAAAGCACTGTTTGACTTGTTGAATGTGTTTTCTGATCATGAAACACTCAGTGTTCAGGATCTTTTGAGTAAGGTTACTCTGGGTATTATTCCTATGTTGAATCCGGATGGTTCGAGGGGCTATACACGGGTAAATGCTAACCAAGTAGACTTAAATAGGGATGCCCAAATGCTTACACAGCCAGAAAGTAAGGTGCTGAGAACATGTTTTGATAGTTTTAAACCTCATTACTGTTTTAACCTTCACGGTCAGCGCACAATTTTTAGTGCGGGTGCAACTGATAAATCTGCCACTGTATCTTTTCTGTCGCCCGCACAGGATGCCGATTGTACGGTGACCATCACTCGAAAAAAAGCAATGGATGTTATTGTTAAGATGGACCAGGTGCTTCAGGAGTACATTCCGGGACAGGTGGGGACCTATGATGATGCTTTTAACCTAAATTGCGTTGGCGACACTTTTCAGACCTTAAATGTGCCTACGATTTTGTTTGAAGCGGGTCATTATCTTCAGGATTATGACAGAGAGGTTGTAAGAGGCTTCATATTTCTATCGATATGGACGGCTTTGGTCGAAATAGCTTTTGAAGATGTCGCGGGGGTTAGGGAAGAGGAATATTTTGCAATTCCAAAAAACGATAAACTGTTTTATGACATCATTATCAGGAATGCGAAATTAAAAATTGGGGATGTTCATCAAATTATAGACATAGCTGTTCAGTATGTTGAGCGATTAGAGCAAAATGAGGTTATTTTTATCCCTAAAATTGAAAAAATCGCAGACTTAAGAAATTTTTATGGACATAAGGAGATTCAGGCTAATGGACATCTAGTGATTTCAGAAAGTCAGGAGGCGCTAAAAGAGGGTTTCGAAATCGATTTCGTATTTATAAATGACATAAAATACCTGCTTAATGTGTAAAATAAGTAGCATTCTATATATTATCTTCAGTAAATTTCCATTATTTTTGTAAAAAATTTAATAATACACTAAAAATGGGAAAGTTCAAATTAGATGAAATAGATCATCAAATTTTAGACATGTTAATTGATAATACGCGAATTCCGTTTACGGATATTGCTAAAAAATTAGTAATTTCTGCAGGGACAGTTCACGTAAGGGTCAAAAAAATGGAAGAAGCAGGGATTATTCAAGGGTCCTCACTTACTCTAGATTACAAAAAATTAGGCTATTCGTTTATTGCCTACGTGGGCGTTTTTCTAAACAACACCTCTCAAACCAAATTTGTTTTAGAGCGTATCAATGAGATCCCGTTTGTTACAGTAGCGCATATTACTACTGGTAAATTTAATATTTTTTGCAAAGTGAGGGCTAAAAACACCTCTCACGCCAAAGATATTATCTTTATGCTGGATGATATTGAAGGTATTTACAGAACTGAGACCATGATTTCATTGGAAGAAAGTATTAACGACAAAAAGCGTCTCATGCATTCTATTTTTAACGAACTATAATCGTTTTAATAATTATAAGTCTATACCCTTTGTTGAGAAATCAATAAAGGGTATTTTTATAGATGGAATATAAATTGTAACTATGACTATAAATGACTTGAAACCCGATGAATATCATCCGTATTACCAGCCTTATGTCAGCAAGGTGGGGCAGGGAAATGTATTGGATATTCTGAAAAACAATAGCGAACTCGTGTCGTCTTTTTTAAATACTATTGACCAAGGCAAACTGGGTTTTCGATATGCTGAGGGAAAATGGACTATCAAGGAGATTGTGCTGCACTTAATTGACACAGAGCGTATATTTGCTTATCGTGCTTTATGCATCGCCAGAAAGGATAAAACCGACCTGCCTGGATTTGATCAGGATGCCTATGTGGTAAACAGTCAAGCTGACACACGGAGTATCAAAAGCTTATTGTGGGAATACAGTACTGTAAGATCGGCTACAGTCTCTTTATTTGAGAGCTTTGATAATCAGGCTTGGATGCATAGCGGTGTTTCAAGCGAGAATAGGCTTTCTGTCAGAGCTATTGCCTTTATTATTGTTGGTCATGAAAACCATCATCTTGAAATAATAAAAGCGCGCTATCTATGATCTATAATACTCAAAAGCTTTAATTATCAATCCGTTTTCTACCAAGCAATCAATTTTAGGTTTTCCAATCTCTTCTAAGAGCACAAAGTTGATGTTGCCATGTTCATTCTTTTTATCAAACTTCAAAAGATCGATAATGGCATCATGATCCGAATTGTCAATTCTTACTTTTTTGAAAATTTTCAGGAAGGCCTCCTTTATGATTTCTAAGTCAGTTTTAGGGAAACCTAACAATTCAGCTGAGATGTATGCTTCCATGATCATGCCTATGGCAATGGCTTCTCCATGGAGTAATTCCTCTTTATCTGTTTGAAGTAAAAAATAAGACTCGATGGCATGACCTAAAGTGTGTCCGAAATTGAGCGTTTTACGCATTCCATGTTCATAAGGGTCTTCGGTGACGATGGTGTTTTTTATTTCAACAGATTGATGAATTAACTGGTCTAAATCCTCTAAGGTTGAGTTGTCTAAGTCTAAGAGGTTATTCCAATAAGCTGCATCGTAGATAAGTCCGTGTTTTAGCATTTCTGCCAGTCCACTTTTTAAATGATTTTGTGGTAGCGTGTCTAAATAGCTTGTGTCTACCAATACCATGTCGCCGGAAGAAATCACGCCAACCTGATTTTTAAGAGCGCCCAGATCAACACCGGTTTTGCCGCCAACAGAGGCATCTACCATTGCTAAAAGTGAAGTAGGCACATTAATATACTTTAAGCCGCGCTTGAAAGTGCAGGCTACAAAGCCGCCAAGATCAGTTACAACGCCTCCGCCAACGTTAATGATAAGCGCTTTTCTGTCGGCACCTAACTCTGACAAGGCATTCCATACGCCAACACAAGTGTCAATATTCTTATGGACTTCTCCTGCTTCAACTTCAATAATTTCACAGTCCAAATTAGTTTCTAATTTAGACATGAAATTTGGCAAACAATGGGTGTGCGTATTGTTATCTACAATGATAAAAATTTTAGATAAATGATTGTCTTTCAGGTAGTTGTTAAGCTTTTCGTATCCTGTAGTATTGAAGTGAACAGTGTATGTATCGTTGGTAATTGAGGTCATTGTAGATATGGCTTTTAATTAAGGATGAAAATAAGCAGTTTTTAATTAATTAATCAAGAATGAATAATTAAATTTGTGTTTATTTTTCCACAATGGCTATACCTAAAATTTTTGAAAATACAGAAGTCGCTTTTAGTCTTAAAAGTGATTCTGAGCTCGAACGAGCGTACTTTTTATTTAAGATGATATCTTATGAGCCTTTGGTTAAGATAGGCACAGCCGCTACCAATTTTGCTTTAAAGACCAATTTACCGGTAGAGGGCTTAATTCGCTCAACTGTGTTTGACCATTTTTGCGGTGGCGTCAACGAAGAAGATTGTTTGCCCGTTATTGATGGTATGTACGCAAAGAATGTGAGCTCTGTTTTAGACTTTTCTGTTGAAGGCAAAGAAATTGAGTCCCATTTTGACGCAGCAATGCAAAAAACACTCAAAATCATCAATTTTGCCGATGAGAAGAAGTCCATGCCAATTGCTGTGTTTAAGCCCACTGGATTTGGTCGTTTTCATCTCTACCAGAAAAGAGGAGAAGGAACGGCATTTACGCCTGAAGAGCAAGAAGAATGGAATAGGGTGGTAGCTCGTTTTGATACGGTTTGTAAATTAGCTAAAGAAAAGGATGTAGAAATATTAATTGACGCTGAAGAAAGCTGGATGCAAGATGCTGCAGACGAGTTGTGTGAAGCCATGATGCGCAAGTATAATACCGGAATACCAATAGTTTACAACACTTTACAGCTTTACAGATGGGACCGATTGGATTATCTGAAACAACTTCAGGCACGTGGTAAAAAGGAAGGATTTACAGTTGGTATTAAAATTGTTCGAGGTGCTTATATGGAGAAAGAGCGTGAAAGAGCTCAAGAGAAGGGATATGAGTCCCCAATTTGTGCCACGAAAGAGGCCACAGATTTAAATTTTGATGAAACTTTGGACTATATTCTCAAAAATTTGGACACCATTTCTTTATTTATAGGTACCCATAATGAAAGAAGCAGTTATTTGGCCATGGCGAGGATGGAAGATCTTAAAATTCAAAAAAGCGATAATCGTGTGTGGTTCGGTCAGCTCTATGGGATGAGTGATCACATTAGTTTTAATTTGGCTGCCCATGGATACAATGTAGCCAAATATGTACCTTTTGGTCCCGTAAAAGAGGTGATGCCGTATTTAATACGTCGCGCTGAAGAAAACACTTCGGTAGCAGGACAAACCAGTAGAGAGCTCATGTTGCTTAAAACAGAGAAACAAAGAAGAAAGTTATAAAACAAAAAAGCCGTTTCAAAACTAGTTGAAACGGCTTTTTTATAGTATTGTCCCAAACTCTGAGGGTGATCTCCAACTACCTAAACCTCAGAAAAGTTCAGGAAGTATTGCGACCATTTTTTTTATATTAGGTAAATTGATACCATTTTTTATTATTCTCAGGATTATTTCCGTAGCCATAGCCATAACCATAGCCTTTTTTTTCAAAATTAGTACCGTTTAATAATACATGCATTTTTGGTAATCTTTTTTCGGCATATAATGGCGTTGCCACCGCTGCCAGATGCCTTTTGTCCACGTTGGCAGCGCTCACCACATAAATAAACAAATCTGCAAATTTTGATACAAGCAAGGTATCACTTACTAATCCCACCGCAGACGCGTCTACAATAATATAATCGTATTTATTCTCAAAATAATCAAACAATTCCTTTACTCTTGGGCTCATCAATAGTTCAGATGGATTGGGAGGTATAGTGCCTGAAGCAATAACATCCAAAAACTCATTGTTTTTAAGCTTGGTTACAATATCATCAGGTTTTAAATTCTTGTCCACTAAAAAATCTGAGAGACCAACTTGAGTAGATGGTTTCTCTTTAAGATATTGCATAATTTTAGGCACTCGGACATCCATTTCAACCAACAGTACTGATTTTTCTGAAAAGGAAATTGAAGAGGCTAAGTTTGTACTGGTGTGTGATTTTCCTTCTTTAGCTCGGGTAGAAGTTATAAATATTTTTTTGGCACTGTTGTCATGGTCTCTCAGTATAAAATCTATATTCGATCGAATAATTCTAAAAGCTTCGGCTTTTGGAGAATAATCAACTTTATTGATCAGTTTTGTGTTCTTATTAGTCATTGGAACATCCCCAATATATGGGATGTCAAGAACTTGCATTAAATCATCTTTATCATAAATTTTTGTATCGAGCAAGTCAATGGCGTAAATTAAACCAACTGGAAGCATCAACCCTAACACTATAGCTGCTAAATAGATAATCATTTTATTGGGAGAAACCGGTTTGTGTGTGGAATAGGCGGTATCAATCACTTTTGCATTCGGAGAGAACATGCCAAGACTAATTGCTGATTCTTCACGCTTCTCCAATAGGTATAAATATAAGGACTCCTTAATGCTTTGTTGACGTTCAATATCTCTAAGTTGTCTCTGTTTTGTAGGCGCAGTATAGAGTTGACCTCTAATTCTTGAGTCTTCTCTAGTAAGGTTGCTCAGGGTGATTTGACTTGTTTTTTTCATGTTTTCCAACGAATTCTCCAAATTGGCTTTCAAGGAATTGATTTCATTGTTCAAGTTGACCACTACTGGGTTTATATTACTCGAATTTTTTAATATTCGATCACGCTGAGCGACCAATTCGTTATAGCTTTTTGTAACTTGGTTTATGTTTGGATCAGTAATACCAAGGTTAGATGGCAAATAATCGGAACTTTTATTTCCCCCATTTATCTCCTCTTGTAAATAATCAATTAGTTGAATGGTGTTTGCAGTGCTATTAATTTGAATTTCATTCTGTTTTTCACTTTCCAAATAAATATTGGCCTGAGATCCCAACGCGGTCAAATTATTTCTTTTTTGAATCTGTTCTGCAGAAAAATCTACTTCTTCTAATTCTTTAAAAACCAGTTCTAAACGATTGTTTATAAAATCAGAAGTCACCTTCACAACTTCTTCCTTATCCGTAATAACGTCATTATTGTATTCTCTGATGATTTCATTGAGAATATCTACGGCCTTTTCAGGTATATTGTCTTTAAGCTCTAATTTAACAACGCTAGACCCTTCTTCAGTAGAGGTCATTATACCAGTTTGATATTTATTTACAATGGAGTTTACTGGAGATATGGAGACCTTTAGGTTACTTCCAATTTTTGGGGCGTGTTTGTCGATATTGGGAATCATGACCATATCGCCAAATCCCGTTTTAATGCGATCTCCAAAAGAAAACAACTTTCCTTCAGAGTCATCACGATCAATAATGGATTTGCCATCATCTTTAAACATTAAAAACTGGGATGGAGATTTTATCTTAATATAAAGCGTGGTGTCAACATCATGTATAATTGAATCGTTAGCAAAGAAATTTAATTTTATTGAAGGATTTTCATAGCTCTCTTTCTCCTTAATTTTTCCTTGTTCATAATAGCGAACATTCAGTCCTAAGTTTTTGACAATATTAGCAACAATGGTTCTTGATGTCATAACTGCTATTTCATCATTTATTTTATTGGTTCCATCAGAGAAAAGTCCGCCTTTCCCAATATCTGCCATATTTGGTAATTTTTGAGATTGTTTTTCGTCCTTGATTTTGATCGTTGCAGACGCTTTATACTCATAAGTTGTGTACCGAAGATAGCCATATGCCAATGCAAGAGCTGCAATTAAGAAGAAAGAAATAAACTTCCACCGTTTGAGGTAAATGTTTAACGTTTTTTTTATTTCGTTAGTAGATTTGGTCATTTTAGATTTCATGAGACTTTATTGTTGATCTATATATTATTTTATCAAGAACACTGCTAAAATTGTCGTTAAAGTACCAATTGCAGAAATTAAAACAGAGTTGTTCTGATTGTAGGTAGATGAGCGTATTCTGGAATTATTAGGTTCTACAACAATAACATCATTTTGTTGCAAGTAATAGAGTGGCGAACTTACAGAATTCACTGAGGTCAAGTCCATTTTTGCAAACCTCTTTTTACCATCCACCTCACGAATTAATAAAACATTTTTGCGCTGGCCAAAAATTGTTAAATCATTAGCTAGGCCTAAAGCTTCCAATAATGTTATACGTTCATCTTGTATGGTAAATGTCCCCGGATCTGCAACTTCTCCTATAACCGTAACGGTAAAATTAACCAATCTAACGTTTATGATAGGATCTTTTGCATAGGCGCTTATTTTTTCTTTAAGCATGTTGGTAAGTTCTATTCGTGTCATTCCTGCAATATGTAATGTGCCTAAAACAGGAAATTCTATATTGCCATTAAAGTCAATCAAATAGGTCTGCATACGGGTAGATCCAGTTGCTCTAACAAGATCATCGCTTTCTGAAACAACTGATAAATTAAATGGTTTTGCAGCAATTGGATCTGCAGCAGAGACATTAATTGTCAAAATATCGTCTGGTTTGTAAATCAGTTGTTCTGGTGTTGAGTCTATATAACCACCACTGAGAGGTTCATCTTGAAAATATACGAGGTCTTTACGGGATGCGCAGGATGAGGCAAAGGCTAATGCTAATATTGAGATGATAAAGATATGTGTTTTCATTGATATCGTTTTTAGATTTGGTTTAACTATAGGTTATTTGGTCTGATCCAATACTTCGTATGTGGAATTGTTAGATTTGTATTCGGGGATTAAATGTTTTATAGCTGAGACTATCACAAGAGGTTGTGTTGCAGAATTTACAGCCGTAAGTTTATTGATCTGTTCTTCGATATTAAGTACATCGATACGTCTGGATTTAGCTATCATTATTTTTTCATGATAGGTTTTCCTTGTGTTTTCTCCATCTGCTAAAAGTTCTTCGTAAATTTTTTCACCTGGTCTTAGTCCGGTGATTTTAATGTCAATATCTTCAGGATATCGCAGTCCGGAAAGTATGATCATATTTGTGGCAAGGTTAAATATCTTAATAGGTTCTCCCATATCAAACACAAATATTTCTCCACCATTACCCATGGCAGCCGCTTCTAAAACCAGAAGGCAAGCCTCTGGGATAGTCATAAAATATCGGGTAATATCTTTATGGGTTACCGTTAATGGTCCTCCTTTTTCAATTTGCTTTTTAAAAAGTGGAATGACTGACCCATTGGAGCCTAAAACATTACCAAACCTGGTGGTTATAAATTTGGTATGTCCTTTTTCTTCTAGGCAGGTGACATAGAGTTCCGCAATACGCTTAGTGGCTCCCATCACATTTGTTGGATTAACCGCTTTATCCGTTGATATTAAAATAAATTTTCCTACGCTATGCTTAATAGCGGTGTCTACCACATTTTTTGTCCCTCCAATATTTACACTAACAGCCTCGTAGGGACTGCTTTCCATTAGTGGTACATGTTTGTAAGCAGCAGCGTGGAAAACTACCTGTGGTTTATATTGGTTAAATAATTGATCAATTCTGGCTCTATTTCTTACATCAGCCACAATAGTTTCAATATTTTCTAAACCTTGTTGCATAAATTCTTGTTGAACATCATAAAGGGCAGATTCAGCGTTGTCTACAAGAATTAGTCTTTTGTATTTATATAGGCTTACTTTTCTACAGATTTCACTTCCAATAGAGCCTGCAGCTCCGGTAATAAGGATGATCTTATTCTCATATTCGCTAACTAGGGTAGGGTTGATAATTGATATGGGCTCTCTTCCTAAAAGATCTTCAATTTTAATGTCTTTAATCTGCCCAATACTCAAATCGCCATCGATCCAATGCTGTACTGGTGGGACAATTTTTACTTGAAGACCCAAATTAAATAAGTGGCCCGTAACATTAAGTAGACGTGTGGGATCAATATTTTGAATAGATACGATAACCTCTTCAAGATTGTTTTTTGAAACCAATTCAGGGGTTATGTTTTTGATACTATAAACGGGCAGAAGATCTATTTTTTTCCCTACTTTACCCTCATTGTCATCTATAAATCCTGTAACTTTATAGCTGTTTTTAGGATCATTACTAATCGCAGCATAAGTTATCATCCCGTAATTACCTGCACCAAAAATCAAAACGTTTTTAGTGGCAACAAAATCACTGGTTATGGCATTGTATAGCGACTTTATAAAAAGCTTAAACGCAATTAATAGGAAAATATTAAGTAAGAGGTGTATGTATATGATAGACCCAGGAATATCAAATAATTCATTGTAATTATACTTCCGACTAAAGAAGGTGGAAATAATTAATATAGTGGCCAAGATATTGGTGCCAATGATGATATTAATAATGTCTTTATAACCTGTAAATCTAACCACTCCCTTGTGGGATCCCACAGCTAAAAAACTCAAAATTGCCGCTACAATTACAAACGGAATTTGAGACATCATGGATAGAAAATCAAATTCAAATTGGAAATTATATCTTATAAAATACGATAAGAAGAAGGTAAAAGAGACAATTAATAAATCAGATAGAAGCACCAACCATTTGGAGGCGTACTTTTTAGATATTTTATGTAAGATTTTATGTATCATTCACCAAAATACGTTTTAATGGTTGTCAAAACTCTACTGCGTTCAGCATTAGTTAGATTGGATCCACTGGGTAAACACAAACCTTTTTCAAATAATTCGTCCGATACCCCGTTAAGGTAACTTGGTGCATTTTTAAAAATAGGCTGTTGATGCATGGGTTTCCATAATGGCCGAGATTCTATATTTTCTTTTTCGAGAGTTTGTCTAAGTTCTTCCCGTATTGTTTTAGTACTTAGCAATATACAGGATAACCATCGGTTAGAAAAATAACCATCAGGTTCTTTTAGAAATGTGATATCATTATTATTTTTAAATGCGTCTTGGTAGAATTGATGGTTAGATCGTCGTTTGGCAACATGATCATCTAGTATTGTCATTTGACCACGACCTATGCCTGCCAGAATATTTGACATTCTATAGTTATATCCTATATTAGAATGTAAATAATGGGGTGCTTCATCTCTGGCTTGTGTGGCTAAAAAAACCGCCTTTTCTTTCTCTTTTAAGGATCTCGTTACTAAAGCACCACCACCAGAAGTAGTTATAATTTTATTGCCATTAAATGATAAAATAGAATGATCCCCAAATGTTCCGCAGTGTTGACCTTTATATGTGCTCCCTAATGATTCCGCACTATCTTCAATAATTGGAATATTGTATTTCAATGCTATTGCTTTTACCTGATCAACGTTATAGGGCATGCCATATAAATGCACCGCAATAATAGCTTTGGGAGTTTTCCCCTTTTCAATCCTATCTATAATTGCAATTTCCAATTGAACAGGACATATGTTCCAGGTCTCTTTTTCGCTATCCACAAAAACAGGCGTCGCACCAAGATAAACGATAGGATTGGCCGATGCTGAAAACGTTTTACTCTGGCAAATAACTTCGTCTCCGGGTTTGATATTTAGTAAAATGAGTGCGAGATGGATGGCAGCAGTACCAGAACTCAATGCTGCCACATGACGATCTTCGCCAAGATAGTACTGAATGTCGTTTTCAAATCCCGTAACGTTAGGGCCTAGCGGGGCTACCCAGTTAGAATCAAAAGCTTCTTTTATGTAAGATTGCTCATTACCGCTCATGTGTGGTGATGATAGCCAAATTTTCGGTTTCATAAGTAATAACTATTTCGTAATTAGTCAGATTACTGATTTATTCATGTAATGTAGATAGAGGGGTCTGCTACATTTATTAAAAGTAATGCCAAATATGCGTCAATATGTGGAAAATCCCCAATTAAAACGATGAGAAGTAAATATTTACGTTATTATTTAAAATCTTAATTTGAAAAAACTGAATTTATGTCTATCCTAGAATTTAACACTGTTATGCATTTCAACACGTCATTATTCTTATTAAAAAAATGAGGTCTTCCGGTTTTTAAAGAAATGCATTTATGGTATTTGTATGATCGTCCCAGAAATAGACTCCTTTTTAATCTGGATAAGAAGAGATTTGGTCATCTCATTAACTTCCATTTTAATCAAAAATTATATAAGAAGGTGTCTTCATATTACTGGTCTGATTGTTGCCTCTGTAAATCACCAAATATCCAATTCATTTTATTAAAGACGTAAAAATACGTGTTTTTAGGATAATTATTTCTGGTCATATGTGAAAAGCTCTATTATTCTATAGCTTATTTTCAGTTTTATGTAGTTATCTTTGAATTTCCAATTAAATATTTAATAAATTAGATACCTAAATAAGACGAATGAATATTTTAATAACTTCCGCCGGACGCAGAGTTTCTCTTATAAGATCTTTTCAAAAGGAATTAAAAAAAGCGGATTTTAAGTCAAAAGTTTTTGCTTCTGATTCCAATCCAATCCTCTCAGCGGCGTGTCATATTGCCGACGGTTTTTTCAAGGTACCTCAATTAGATGACCCAGATTATATAGAGACTTTAATTACGCTTTGTAAAACGCATAGCATTTGCTTAATTATTCCAACAATAGATACTGAATTACTTGATCTGGCAAATAATAAAGAAAGATTTAGAGATCAAGGGATCACCGTTATCATATCCTCGGTGGACTTTGTTTTTAAATGCAGGGATAAACGATTGACTCATGAGTTTTTTGAAGAACAAAACATAAATATCGCTAAAGAATACACAAAGGATAATTACAGAATGCCACTATTTATAAAACCGGTTGATGGAAGTAGAAGTGTGGATAACTATATCGTAAAATCAGAAGATCAGTTGACGGAATATCATTTCAATAATGAGAAATTGATGTTTCTGGAATATTTGGACCACAACCATTATAATGAGTTTACTTGCGATTTATATTTTGGTAAAGATCATAAATTAAAATGTGCTGTGCCCAGAAAGCGTATAGAAGTGAGAGATGGTGAGGTTTATAAGGCTATGACCATAAGGAACCATTTGGTCTCTAACATTAAAGAGAACTTAAGTTACATCAACGGGGCTGTTGGGTGTTTAACGGCGCAGTTCTTTGTGCATAAAGATGATGACACAAAAATCTACGGAATTGAAATAAATCCGCGATTTGGTGGAGGATACCCGTTAACATATCTGTCCGGCGCTAATTTTTCTCAATGGATTATTGAGGAGTACTTAATGGGAAAAACAATTGCGGATCAATTTGATGTCTGGGAAAAAGATCTCTTAATGATCCGTTATGATGATGAAATATTAGTTCATGGATATACAGGTTGATAAGCATACGGTCGTCGTTTTTGATTTAGACGATACTCTGTATAACGAATTGGATTTTTTAAAATCTGCATATAAATCCATTGCCATATTTTTGGAAAATAAAAATTGGAAGCCATTATATTCAAAGTTGTTTTCATTATATAGGTGTAAGCTTAATGTGTTTGAATTTATTGTCACGACGTATAGCGTCGAAATGGAATTGCTGATTGAAATGTACAAAGATCATCAACCTGATATACACGTGTTTGATGGCGTTATCGAGACGTTTGAAGCGATCAAGTCCAAAAATGGAAAAATTGGAATTATTACCGATGGAAGATCGAAGACACAAAGAACAAAAATAAAATGTCTGGGCATTGCAAAATACATTGATGAACTAATAATCTCTGACGAAATTGGCTCTGAAAAACCAAGTAAAACTAATTTTGAACTGATAGAAAAGTCACTCTTCGGTAAGACCTATTATTATATTGCAGATAATTTAAAAAAGGATTTTCTTGCACCTAATGAATTGGGATGGCAGAGTATTGCACTTGTTGATAACGGGAAGAATATTCATTTTCAATCTCATGAATGCGAGAATGAAAAAAATTTACCTCAAGATTATATTTTAAATTTCAAAGAGATTAATATTATTTGACACTTTGTAAATTCTAGGTTGGCTATAAAACCTAAAAATGATATACGGTAATCACAATTTTAAGGCTTTGGTCATTTCTGTTTTTAACTGAGCTTGTTCTTTACTAGATATTCAAGTTTTACAGTCTGAATTTACGTTTAAAACTTTTAAACATAGTGCATCTTACTTTAGCTTCTAAAACCCAACCTTTCAGATTTATTTAAAAACCTAGGGCACTTCAGTGATTAGTGGTTTTTTCATTAATTTCCTTCAATTTGATAACTCTTGCAGGATTACCAGCCATAACAGCATAATCTGGCACATCCTTGAAAATTACAGAACCGGCACCAATCAATGAATTTACACCAATACGTTGAACTCCCGTCTTAACAATAGAACCAATGCCAAAATAAGCCATGTCATTAATTTCTAAACTTGCACCAATATGAATACCTGAAGACATAAAAACCCCATTCTTAATTTTGACATGATGTCCAATAGTGGTTCCCATATTTACCATAAAATAGTCGCCAATTGTTGTATGTGGCATGATATAATTTCCTGGCAGCATATAATGTGCTTCACCCAAAGTTACGTCCGGACCTACGCAGACTGTTCTATGTACAAAACTGGGCGTGTTGTATCCTTCTTTTTTCAAAGATGAAAGATAATCCTGTCTCACAAAATTATCTCCTATGGGGCAATAGACGTCAGTAATCAGATCTTTTAATTCACTATTGAACAAATCTTCATATTTACCCAGCACCTTAATACCGATGACTTTTTTGTTATAGAAAGAGTCGTCATCGTCTATAAAACCTATTACATCAACGCCGGCTTCCTTTAAATAAGAAGCATATATCTGTCCATGTGTTCCTGCACCAATTATGATTGCTTTTTTCATAGTTTAATCATTACCCATAAATGGAGTCATATTTACATTTTCAGAAAGATTTATATTTTCTTTCAGCACTACTTTTTTTATTGTTAACAACACGATTTTCAAATCCAATGCAAAGGATACATTGTTCACGTACCATACATCCAATTCAAACTTTTTTTTCCAAGTGATCGAATTTCGTCCATTTACCTGTGCCCATCCTGTGATACCCGGTCTAAAGTTATGTCTGCGTTTTTCAAAATCGCTGTATCTTTCTAAATATTCAATAAGTAACGGTCTAGGACCTATAATACTCATATCGCCAATCAACACATTGAAAAGTTGTGGAATTTCATCCAGTGATGTCTTTCTTATAAAATTCCCAACTTTGGTAACTCGGAGATGATAGGGCAAAAGGTAGCCCTCTTTATCTTTCTTATCATTCATGGACTTAAACTTCAAAAGCCTAAATATTTTCTCATTCTTACCAGGTCTTTCATGCACAAAAAAAGGTAAACCATTGTTATTAATGGTCAAAACTATTATTAAAATTAGGATAATAGGAGATAATATAATAAGACCAATGGCGGAAATGATGATATCTATAGGTCTTTTAAAATATGATTTGTACATATTTACTATGTTTCTACGATGATTTTTTTTTTAAATTCTGAAATAGGGCTAGGGCACAGTTAATGGGAATATTTCATGTAAGTAATGCACCACATTTTAACCTTTTCAAATATAAGTGAATTTCAACGAATAATGTGACTGATTAAATGGTGCTTGTCGTGTTTTTTTTACATAGGTCGATTATTATGGGAGTTTTATGAATCATGGCGATAGAAAACAGAATGAAATCAATTTGTTTTCTATATTTGTTTAGAGTGAGATTTAAATTTTAGATCCTTTACTACCTAAAAGATAATTAATATAATAAATTTTTATGACCAATAACGACATTCTTTTAAAGGCATTTGTCACAATTTTAGAAATCGAAGCGTCAAAAATAGATGATGATTTAAAATATCAAAGTATAGCCGAATGGGATTCTATCAACCACATGTTTTTGATTAATGAAATTGAAAGCGTATTTAATATTGAGATTGATTCTGAAGATATCCTATATTTTAAGAGCTTTAAAGAAACAAAAGTAGCGCTGTCCAAGTATAATGTAACGTTCTAATTTATTATAAGAGAATGAATGTTTTCGAATAAACACAATAACTTAATCAATTTAATAAAAGACAGTCAAAGTCTCAAGTTTATAGATGTTGAATCTAACAAGATCTATTATTTGAACGATATGCTATTTGATTTAGATACGATGGATTTACCCAGAAGCTTGGGTTTTTTGTATTTAGACACTAGTCTAATTTCCTTAAAAGTGTATCTTACTTTTTTGAACTCACCGCATGCTTTGGTCTTGCTCAGTGATTCAATTGACCTAAAACTCAAGGAAAATCTTGAAGATTCTTACCTGCCAACCTTTATAATAGATAGCAAAAGAGCTAAAATACCAAAATATACAACTGATAAAATCACAGGTAATGCCTCCATTATTGATCTTCACATCAATACATCTTACACAACAAAACTGCACGAAAATATTAAGATCCTATTGTCAACATCAGGGACAACGGGCTCGCCAAAATTGGTAAAGTTATCTGAAGATAACATTCTGAAAAATGCACTGTCCATTTGCGAATATCTTCCAATTGCCACAACCGACGTTACACCTCTCAATTTACCATTGCATTATTCTTATGGCCTATCGGTCCTACATTCCAATGCCATATCCGGAACTACAATAGTTTGTGGTTTGCCAGACATTCTCAACAAAGATTTTTGGAACTATTTAGAAGAACATAAATTTACATCTATTGCAGGTGTGCCTTTTATCTATGAAATGTTAAAACGGATCGGTTTTATGAAAAAATCATATCCATCGTTAAAATATATAACGCAGGCCGGAGGCAATCTCAGCCAAAATATTAAAATGGAATTTTATGAGTATTGTAATGATAATGCCATTGAATTTTTTGTCATGTACGGACAGACGGAAGCAACGGCAAGGATTTCTTACGTTCCACCAGCCGATTTGAAAAATAAAATAACTTCAATAGGAAAACCGATAAAAAATGGTAAGATAACAATCGATGATAAAACAGGCGAATTGTTGTATTCCGGACCCAATGTGTTCGGCGGTTATGCCAATGAAATAGAAAATTTGGCATGTTGGGAGGATATCGTGCATTTAAGAACAGGAGATTTGGCAGACAAGGACGAACATGGTTTTTACTACATCAAAGGACGATTAAAACGCATTGTAAAAGTCTTTGGCAACAGAATCAATCTTGACGAAATCGAAGCCTATTTAAAATCTAGATTGAACATGAGTTTGCTGGCTTGCACAGGTATCGATGATAAAATTTTATTGATTGCGCATAGCAATGAAGCACTCAATGAATCTGAACTCAAAAAAG
The DNA here is from genome assembly GCF_016469035.1 of Gelidibacter salicanalis. Lineage (GTDB taxonomy): Bacteria > Bacteroidota > Bacteroidia > Flavobacteriales > Flavobacteriaceae > Gelidibacter > Gelidibacter salicanalis_A. Next base: position 35,091 of record NZ_JAEHJZ010000052.1, read on the forward strand.
CAATATTTGCAAGCTATAAAATTCAAGGTTCAGCTATAAAATTTAAGTATTTTGAAGAATTGCCCAAGAATAAAAGTGATAAAATTGATTACAATAAAATAATTTTACAATATTTAGATAATTAGTAACCAACAACAATCTTGACCTTTAAAACATAGAATTTTCTATTTAAGCCAACCATTTAGAGATGATTCAGTTAAAGAAAAAACTCCAAGAAAAAAAAGTCGAAGTGCTTTTTACGGATTACTACGACACTCTTGTCCACAGGCGTGTGCACCCCAATCAAGTATTAAGGATCTGCTCCAAAATATTGATCAAGGAATTGGGTTTGATTGCCTCTATTGACGATCTATATTTCACGTTAAAAGATGCTGTGAACCATTTGGTGGAAAAGTTGAAAATCGACCGTAATGAACTTGCCTATAAAAAACTTATAGACGAAGTTTTCACACGACTGAATAACGCCAATATAGTTGATGATTCCCAAAAACACGTTTTTGCCACGCTATTCGAAAAAGCTCAATTGAAAGCGGAGCAGAGTGTGCAATATCTCAACAAGAACACAGTCCAAATCATTCAGGATTTTAAGAATGAAGGTGGAAAGGTTTATCTGGTATCCGATTTTTACGGGCCATCATCACTTTTTAATGCCCTTTTGAAACATCATAATATTGACCATTTGTTTGATGCAATCTACATCTCTTCAGATGTGGGAAAGAGCAAGCATAAAGGTTCAATATATCAATTTATACTTTCCGATCTCGCTGTTGAGCCACACAAGGTTTTAATGATAGGCGATAATTTAAGAAGTGATTCGATTCATGCTGAAAAGGCAGGATTACATTCGTTTTTGATGCCACATAAAAATCATTTGAGAAAGAACAAAATGAACAGCTTTGGAAGTGATGGCAATCAATTGAGGAATTGTGTCAGCGACATTTATGATTATTGCAATCAAAAGGACAACCTTCCATACACAGAATACGTCATTTATTATCACTTTTTTGTTGAAAGGCTGTACAAGATTTGTAAAGTACAGGGTATTGATAGTCTTTTCTTTTTATCTCGTGAAGGATTGTTTTTAAAACGTTTATTTGATTCTTATCAAACCTTCCATCAAATTGATTCTGATAAAAACATTAGGACTCATTACATAAAAGTTTCGCGGCAGGCGGCGCTTCAAATAAGTTTAAAGTCAATTGATGATGAAGAATTCAGCTATTTGAGAAAAAAATACGACTCGATGAGCCTAAACGAGTTTTTTAAGTTTCTAAACCTTAAAGAAACTGATAAAAAATCAATATATGATACCTTGGATGTGGAATATGATACATTGGAGTTAGATTTATTTGAATCAAAACAATTTAAAAAGCTCAAGAAGAACGCGCATTTTTTAAAAATTTATGAAGCTCATTGCAAAAGCAATAGAGCCGTTTTTAAAGAATATATTCAATCTTTTGGAGAGGACATAGAAGGAGATGGGATTAACGTTGTTGATATCGGCTGGGGAGGAACGATGCAAGAAGCCATATATAAATTCTTTGATGAAAAAGTAAAAGTTACTGGATTCTATCTCGGTATAAATACAATCTACAGCCCAAACAATAACACTAAAAGACACGGTCTTAATTTCTCCATTTTACCCTATGTGGATTATGATTCAAATATTCTAAGGGCAAATGCCCAACAATATGAGCAATTTGCAAGTGCAAGTCATGGCACTTGTATAGAATACAGTAAAGTCGATGGTGGTTACACTGTTGAATTCCACGATGAAAATGAAAAATATCTTTATGACAATTATCTGAAAGAGCATCAGGATAAAATGTTTGAAGTGCATCAAAAACTGTTGAAAAATCTTGAAATGATATGCTATTCTCAAGAAATGGTAAGCACCGAATTAAATAATGTCGCTTTAAAAAGTGGTATTCTACAAAACATAAGAAAAATAAAATTCCTTAAAATACTGAATGCCGGTTATTATCAGAATTTGAGCAATAAAAAAACAGGAATTGATTACGAGATCCCAAAAAATTTATTAAATCCAAAGGAGTTTATCAAATTTTTGATGAAACCCGAAGAGTATTTTAGATATATAGTGAAGCTCAAACAAAAACTATACAATTCCAATAGGGTTTTGTATTATATATTCCCCGGTTATTTAGTACTTGGTTATTATCGATTGAATCGATTTTTGAGGTTCAGGGCCTTGAGGAATGTTTCACTATTGAAATATAATTATTTTAGATGAAGAGCAGATGATTCCTGTTCTTGTTGATTAAAAACATTATTTATAATTTTTAGCAAATTACGGTTGATAATGTGAACATCAAAGCGTTCTTCTGCATACGCTCTACTGTTGTTCCCCATTTCCTCAATTCTCTCGGGATTTAATATAAAAAATTCCATTGCATCAACAAGTTCTTTCAAACTTTGGGGAGGAATGAGAAAACCATTTTTATTAGGAATCACAGTTTCCCTACAACCAGGAGAATCTGTCGTTATTATTGGCAAGCCCACTGATAAAGCTTCCAATATTGATCTAGGCACACCTTCTCTATAATAGGATGGCAATACAAAAACATCAACCTTGGTTAGATTCTCTACAATATTATATTGATGGCCATGCCATATCAAAATACCCTGCTCATTTAAACTAATCAATTCTTCCAACTTTATTGCAGAAGGTGACATCTGAGCAGGACCGATGACATGAAACTCTGCACTGGGATATTTTGTTTTTAGTGTCTTTGCAGCTTCAATATACAAACCTATACCTTTTTCCTTTATCAATCTAGCCGTTAAAAGAAAACGTACGGGATTTCGAGCTTGACCATTGTCCTTGAATTTAAAACGCTCTAAATTCACACCAGAACCACTGACGATTTTAGCTTTACTTTTATCCCTTAAGATATTCCGTTCAAAAAACAAGTCGCGATCATCCGCATTTTGAAAAACAACGGTCTTATTCTTTCTGATCGTGCGCTTATAAAGAAATTCGTTGAGATGCTGTAACGCTCTAGCTTTAGCCGATAAACCGGTAAATGTAAATCCTAAACCTGTAATGAGCGAAATGACGGGAACATTCAGTGAATTTGCTGCTATCGTACTATAAATAACTGGCTTTACGGTATACGGGAAGACGAGTTGAATCTGATGCTCGGCTATTATTTTTTTCAAGTCAGAAATAGTCTGTAGATCCATGAAAGGATTTACCCCAGTTCTTTGGATTCTATATGTCAAAGCGGTAACGCCATAATCTTCTGTAAGTTTTGATAACGTTTCTTCATCGGCGTATCCTGCTGCCGTAAAAACTTCGTAACCATTGTCCGTTAGACTTTGAATGAAGTCGCCTCTAAAATTTATAAGCGATGTTGCCGTAGAGCCAACCACCAAAATTCTCTTTTTGTTCATAAAGTAGGTTTATTTTTTGAGATAGATATTTGAGTACCATTTCTGAAAGCAATAGAACGCCCAAACCCTAAATGTGTTGTCGCGTTTACTCTCTAAATGATTTTTTACTAAAGGGATGATTTTATCCAATTGAAATATTCCTTGGTCGGAAAGATATGTTTCATCAATATAACCTTCCAACTCTGGCTTCAGGCTTGATTTAAGCCAATCACCAACCGGAGAGCCAAAACCTTGTTTGCTCTTTTCCAAGAACGCCTCTGGGAACTGGTCTTTAAACGATTCTTTCAAGATATATTTTTTGTTCCAACCGTTCATTAAGAAATTTTCAGGCAACGTATTGGTATAGTCCCATAGTTTCTTGTTCAAAAATGGGGCACGACACTCCAAGGAATTTTGCATACTTGTTCGGTCCACTTTGGCCAACATACCGCCTTCGAGACTCAAGATTTTATCTACGTGCCTGAAATCGGTCAAGGTTTCTATTTTTTGGTTTCCTAAAATATCTTTGTACTCGCCAAATAAATCAGTTTCATAATAAGATGAAGACAAAATTTCAGAAAGTTCAGTTTCAGTATTTGCCAAGGATATGATATCCCAATAATACTCGCCGTCATAGTCAATGGCCTTTAGCATTTTTTTTATCCTAAAGCGCTTGCCTCTCCTGTCACTTTTATCAGCCAATAATGCTGAGGACGATTTTAGTATGACGTTATGTAAGGGTTTTGGTATGAAGTTGGTGTATCGGCTGTTCATTTTACCAACATAATACTTATTGTAGCCACCAAATACCTCATCTCCACCATCACCGGTGAGCGCAACCTTTACGTAATCTTTCGTTTTATTGGAAACAAAATAGGTGGGTAGGGCAGCGGTATCTGAAAAGGGCTCATCAAAATTCATGAGTATTTGGTGGATATTGTCTTTTAAATCATCTTCACCAATGATAAATTCATGGTGGTTACTGTCAATGAGCTTTGCGACTGTCCTCGCCTTACTCGATTCGTCGGAAGAATCTTTAAAGCCAATGGAAAACGTTTCAATTTTCTTTCCGGTCAGTTGCGATAGACAAAGTGACACGATTGAAGAATCCACTCCTCCGGAAAGAAATGTTCCCAATGGTACATCGGCAATCGATCTGCTCTCAACACTTTCATAAACCAGATCTTTCACATGTTTTTTAGCATCAACGAATGAAATTGAAGCCACTTCCGGTTTAATTTCTTGGTTGATTTTTTTAATACTGAAATTATGGTCAATTAAATCATAGACCATATAATGATTGGCCTCCAATTTTTTGATCCCATCATAGATTGTGTGAGGTGCAGGAATATAGGTTAACCTAAAAAAAAGATTTAATCCTTTCTTTGAAATTTCAGGTTTAAAATCCAAGGTGTTTACAATTGATTTTAATTCTGATGACCATAAAAATTCCTTTTCCGTTTGAAGGTAGTACAGAGGTTTTTCCCCAAAAAAATCTCGGGCAACGAAAAGTTTATTGATGTTTTTATCATAAATACTAAACCCAAACATACCATCCAACCATTGGAACGATTCCACGCCATATTTTTCATAAGCTTTCAAGATAACTTCAGTATCACTAGTAGTAATGAACTTAACACCTTCTGCTTCCAATCTGGATTTGATAGTTTTGTAATTATAGATTTCACCATTAAAAACGATAACTATCTGCTTGTCTTCTGAAAAGATAGGTTGTTCACCTGACGTCAAATCAATAATGGACAACCGTCGCATTCCCATCCCTATAGAAAAATCATTATTTTCTTCTGAAAATATACCATCATCATCGGGTCCTCTGTGAATGATGAGATCGTTCATTGTATCAATGATAGAAGATATGTTCTCTTTATTATAATGAGTTTTTGTAATAATCCCGTTAATTCCGCACATGCAGTTTAAGCTTTAGTTTGTAATATAATTTTTGAATTTTGAATAAATACTGCTGATATGATATTCTTTGGAGCGTTCCAAACTCAAGGTACTGTATTTTTTGCGTATTTGAGGATTTTGTCTAAAATGTTCAAGTGCCTTGCTCATTCCTATATGATCATCGTTATTTACCAATAGTCCGTATTTAGCATTAAAGAATTCCCCATCCTTTATCTCCACAGGGTCGTTATTATTCAAAAGTTCCAACGGGCCTGATAGACAATTTGTCGAAATGGAAGGCAGACCTATAGCCATAGCTTCTAGCAGCGCATTGGGGAAACCTTCAGTAAATGAGGATAGCACAAAACAATCGCTGGTAATTAAATGTTCATTGACATGCTTTACCTGTCCCTTTAAAATAACTTTGTCCTTGAGGTTATAGTTGTCAATCTCTTGAGACAGGTAATCTTCCAAATTACCACCGCCTAAAATAGTGAATAGATAATCATTATCGGCTTCATGAATAGCTCTGATGACCATAATCTGATTCTTACGCTTATTTAATGTGCCTGCAGTTATGATTTTGAGAGGTTTTGAAATTCTATCCAATGTTTTTGGCACTATCTGGTTTATAGGTACTTCAATAGGGTTGTATATCACTTCCATAGGGATCTTAATCCCAAAATTTTCTTTCAAGTCCTTATTTATGTGCTCAGAATTAGAGAACAACTTATCACATTTATTGTACAGAATTGGGTAGAAGAGTTTAGAAATATAAAATGAGATCCTACTCGACGTATTGTCAGAAGGAAAACCACGTTCGCTGATAATAGTTTTGAGTTTATTTTTGTTTAGCATGGCGGTGACACCGTTAACAAGATTTGGATATGCTAAAAAAGAAACTGAAATTGAAATGTTTTCTTTCTTTATAAAACGGTTGTAACGTTTAATATAGATTAAAGGATCAAATATTTTGAGAAAAGATGGTCTGTTAATTTTGTCATCGCTTAAAAACACAACTTTAACTTCATCGGGAATAGGGAAATGGATTTCATTAGAAAATAATACCAAGGAGACATTAAAATCATCTTTCAATTTCTTTAGCAACAAGCTTATCACTTTTTCTGCACCACCACTAGCCAGAGAGGTGCAGAGTATGCTAATCTTTTGTTTGGGGATATTCACTTTTATCTATTTTGTTGAAAGCTCTACAATTAACTCTTCGTACTGACCGACGATTCTTTCTTTATTAAATTTACGATAAACAGACTCTCTAATTTGCTCTTTATCCCAATGGTGTGATTGTTGCAATTTTTCTAAATATTCAGATTCATTATCCACCAGATATCCATTAACACCATCTTCAATTATTTCATTTAGACCGCCAGGAGCTCTAAATGCCAAAGCAGGTGTTCCTACAGAACAGCTTTCTATTAAACTGTTGGGCAATCCTTCAGAATAGGAACCCATAAGATAAATGTCACTTTCAGCGAGGTGTTTTGGAACCTCGTGTGTAAAGGGGATGTAAACTACGCTATTTTCTAAACCTAATTTACGAATGAGCTTTAGAACATTGTCTTTCTCTATACCATCACCAATTATGGTATATTGAAATGGATAGTCCAATTTGGAAAGGACATTTAGTATTCTTTTATGACCTTTGTTTTTTGAAATTCGTGCTACTGTTATAAACTTTACTAGTTCATCCTGTTTAGTGGCGTCTGTTTTTAGGATGAAATTATCTGTAATTGGATTGTTAATTATTTTTAGTTTGTGCTCGGGTACCTTCGATTTAAATTTCATCTGGTTGTACATATCCGTAGATTGACATAAAATAATATCAAGAAACTTATAACCAAACCCTAATGGCCGTCTTAGTTTTTTACTAATTCTTTTTTTAATGGGTTTTTTATTTTCAGCTTTAAATTTCTTATCAACAATACTAACAATGGTATGCCTTCCCACAAACTTTATATTTGGAAATAGAAGTGAGATATACCCCATAAAAATATTTAAATGCGAAATTGCGCTAATAACAACCTTAGGTTTTTGTTCTCTAAGAATTTTAATTAGTGCCATGAAGGAGTGTAAAACCCTTTCTTTATTTAAATATAGGACGGGAATTTTAGCAATATTATACTTGTTATCTTTCTTAAAACCAATTACTATTAGGGTAACGTCAAATCTGTCTGGATCTAAATTTTGAGAGACGAAAGACATTACTCTTTCTGCCCCACCAGCACATAAATTGGGTATTATAAAAAATACTTTAATTTTACTTTTCATGATTTTTTAATCTTAACCATACTTTTTTATATAGTTTATGGAGTCAATACTGAGATCTAATAGTAACGACTTGTTGGGTTATAAATTTTAATATTTAACAGTATATGACACTGTTTAAATTAGGAGTTTAAGTTCATTTCCCTTTTCTGCTATTTAAGTAAATGTAATTTTTCCCAATTTAGACCTTTAAAACATGGACCGTGTATCATCTCATTAAATTTAATACCATTATGACCTCCATTCAATTCAATGATTTTAACTTGATTGTTTTTATCTAATATAAGATCCCAACCAACACATCTCACAAATGGAATCCGACTGTGCAGTTTTGTAATTTCTGATAGGCAATAATCAAACGAAGGTAATGTTTTGCCTGCAAAAGTAACATTAGAATTGGGCAGATATTTAGTTGTTTTTGAATCTGGATAATAGGCCATGTCGTATAATTGTCCAGTTTTAATATTTATTGGTGTTCTTAATTGACGATCTGATATTACATGGGTGTCATTATCCCTCCCAATTCTAAAATAACCTGCTTTTGCTTCAATGTGTCCATTATCGTCACAAACTGATGTAATACGGATTGTTGCTACTGATGAGTCATTAAATTGTGAAAAAAACGGGTGCTGCTCTATATATCTTTGAAAAACACCAGTTCCCAACTTTTTTATAATCTCTATATCAAAAGATTTTTCATCAAAAAAGTAGATCCCTTTTCCTTGTCGAGAATCTTCAACTTTGTAAACGATCGTTTTATTGTCGGTGAAAAGTAGTTTTCTTAATTTCTCTTCATTCAGCACCTCAAAACTTGTGCTCAAAAATAGTCTATTTAAATAATAACCAACATCCAAAGAATCAAATTCTCCTAACAGTTTGTTTATTGCCGCATTTCTGTTACATATTCTACCGTACTCTCCATTGAGTTGCGGCACAACAACCTCTCCATAATAATTGTCAGGAATCCACCCTTCTTTAAAGTCTTTAGAAAAGGCAGAATAAACTAATAACCAAGGCGCATATTTGATATCGCCCAATATGTCCTTTGCATATTCCCTACATGATCGCTCGTTTTTGGGATCTAATTTCCCTTTTTCGGCTTCAATTCTTTTTAGAAATTTGGTTGCTGAGTTTTTATGTTCTAAATGATAGACATAATTTTTACCTTTTACTAATACATCCTTAACTTTGTTTTTAATTGCTTTCATATATTTATTTTAAAATTTGAATATGTTAATTCCGATAAAAATCAGTGCCGTTCTAGTTGATTTCGGAATACACTGCTTCTCATTTTTCAAATAAACTTAACATCAAAAAAGATCTTGATTGAAATTTTAGATGCCTTTGCCACGATGAGATGAGTTTGTAAAATATGCAAACCTATCAATTTACCGTGTTCTATAATAGTACGAGATAAAAAAGCTAAACTATAAAGACGGCGTACTTTTGTTTTTAATATCCGTTATATCCAATAGTTTTCCTAATTTTTCATCACATTCATGCTGCCAAAATTTTCTGAATCCAGACGATTGGTGTAATGTCAATTCGCCAAAATAAGTTTTGCCCTTAACAGAATAAAAATCAACTCTGAGATATATAAAACCCTCTGCAAGTTTTTCAGCAAGCATTATCATTTCTTCAAAATTTGATGGTCTTGGCAGATCCTTGCCATTTGGTCTACCCCAATTGCAGGGCATTAAATTCCAATGGATATCATACAAATTTCTTGCTCTATTGTCTTTATGTCTGTCTAAATCGACTCCAATAAATTGCACTTTTCCATTAAAACAATGAAGCTTATAATCATCAGGAATACTGCCGTCTTCATTGGTCAATAATTTCTCGACTACAATTCTTGGCACAATATTTTTGTATTGCCATTCTCTGGTGCTATAGAAATTGTTTTCTTTTAATAGCTTTTTAAATCTTTTCCTAGTTTTTGGCCAATCAACTACCAATTTATCTCTGACTATTACGCCACCGGAACTATCGTGATTGGTCTTAATTATAAATTCAGTATTGGGTAAGTTTTCCGGTGTAATATCATCAGAGTTATCAGTATCATATAATAAAGGAATTAAGTACTGCTCGCCAATTTTTTCTTTTATATAAGATCTTACCTTGTATTTATCAGCTATGAGTGTGTGTATGTCCTCTTTATTATAAAGTTTTAACCAATTTATCTTTTCGTTTAAGGTTTGTGGGTTGTTTAAATCCAGATCATAGCCCATATGCTTTTTAAAGCTGGATTTTACTATGACCTCATCAGGTATTACCATTAAAATTGATTCATAAATTTTATAAAAGGGACGCACCAAGTGATACCCCAATTCTGAATGTCTGTATAAGTTTGATGCTTTCTTTCTGAAACTTTCTTTTCTTAAATCTGAAGCCATTTTATTTTTAATTAATGTGAAAAAAATTAAATGTGTTTAATTATATTTTTAATATCAACTTCGCCAATTTGTTTCGCCGGAATTCCGCCAATAACAATGTTCTCTTGGTCAAAAGATTTATTGACAACAGCATTGGCACCAATTGCTATATTATTGGCTATGGTGATATTACCGTATATTTTTGCTCCTGGAGCTATATATACATTATCTCCAATTTGAGGTGCACCTCTGTTTCCTCCTGAAGCACCAATATTGACGCAAGCGTGAATTCTGCAGTTACTTCCTACTTTTGCATTTCTGTTGATGACAATGGTTCCATAATGGACAATACATAAGCCTGGACCAAAGACATTGATTGGTATTGAAAAACCGAGTTTTATGGAGATTTTCCTAAACTTATATTTTAAATAATATATATAGAGTTTACCTAGTCCTCTGTTTTTACAATTACTGTAGTACTCTAGTTTCCGCATTGTTTTTTGAAATTTCCAAATAGAATTTGGAAACAACGTCGTGGTTAGTTTAGTTATTGCGGAATTTGATTTAATCCTTAGCGCTACCTTGTCCCTTTCTAAGTAGTGGTGATAATTAGCTTTAGATGTTATCATGTTTTAAGTTTTTTATTTAAAGTGATTCTCTGATCCTAGTTATGATCGCGAATACTAAAGTTTTACTTTCTATTCTCAATTGAATGTAAGCTAATACTATTTAACCAGTTTTTTAATAATTAACGATTTTATTCTGAGACAAAAAACTCTAAATCCTGGAATTAAAAAAAACAGTAAAACACCATAGATCACAAGTGCTGTAACAGTTATTTGAAAAGCATAAACAGCCCAGTTCCATAGATTTAAATTGTCTTTATCGTAATTAAAAAAACTGGAAATCCAGGTTACTAAAAGTGCTGATGCACAAAAGACCACTATCATAGGTGTTAACCCTTTCCAATACAACCAAACACTTTTATTAAATCCATGTTTGTATAAAAAATAAGGTTTCCAAAGAATTACCATAAAAAACATACTCACTAAGGTGCCTAACATAATACCCGCTATGCCATAAATACTTCCAAACAACAATGAAACACCCAAATTAATTATTGCTTCAGCCGCTGCCGCCCATGTATCTGCATATAATCCATAGGCATTTTTAAAACGCTCAATAGGAGAGTTGATCTCATTCAAGAAAAAATTGGCAATCATTAATAATAAAATGCTTTGAGAAAGAATATATTTTTCGCCTAACCATAATAAAATAAAGGAGTCCATGAGATGGTAAATTGTAATACTAAAAAACCCCGCTATAAAAAACTGTACGGCAATGAGCTCCCAAAGGACCTTTTTGATATTTTTTTCATCATTTTCTGCAATGAGGTTGCCCACTGCAGATCCTGTACCAGCAAAAGACATTTTAACTAACCCGCCAAGTTTTACAAATATCAATTGATAATTCCCAAAGAAAGTAACACTCTGAAGATTTATTAAAGCATAGATGAGTAGATTGTCTGTTCCGTTTTTTACAAAAGAGCTCATCTTATGAAAAAACACCTGTTTGATCTTCTTAAGTATATCTGGATATTCTTTTATGATTTCGGCTTTCTCGGCTGAGTTGATAATAAGCCAAGGATATTCTTTTTTTATTTTGTGCCTTACTAGCAAACTATATAAAATGCTAAATACCAGTTCTAGCGTTATGTATAAATAAAAGTTTTTGAGATAGAGAGCAACAATAACTTGTAACCCTATCCTAATGATATTAAAGGTCTGAAAGTATTGCTGAATAATATACCCTTTTTGGTCTGCCCCAAGCAAGCTGATGTGATAGTTAACAAAGTAGCTCAACAAGGTTGATGTTAACAAGGCATAAAACACAAAATAGATTAACGGTAACGAAAAGGGAACGTCATCAAATATTAAAGGAAAAAAAAGTGAAACAATAAAGCCAATACCAAATATGAAATAGCCTATTCTTTTATAAAGTACACCAAGAAGTGCAATGATTTTATTAATTTCTTTATAGTCTTTATCAAAAATTGGTTTATAGAGTGTAAAACCAATAGCGGTACCTATTCCCAATTCAGCTAAATTCAGAAAGCTTAAAACACTCCTCAAAGTTGTTTCCAAGCCCATAAATGAATCGCCGAGAGTATCTAAAAAAATCTTTCTCGTGAAGAATTGCACAAAAATTGAAAGTATGAAGAAAAACACACCAATTTTCGCATTTTTTAAAGACTTGGAGACTCTTGACATTTTATGCTTAATATTTGTTTTAATAACATGGGAATACAACCTCTTTCCTGGTTACACAGTTAATCTAATGTATATTCTAGGGGAACTTTAGAGTGGACAGTCTGAGGTTATTAATCACACATTTAATTATAAAGGTGTAAATATTATAAAATGAAAATTATAATTATGCATTCTGGTGATAAAAAGCAGTTTAATCCCTATAAAATGCAGTAGGATATAGCTTACCTCTTTCGATCCCTATTTTTTCTTCTTACCACTTTCCAAGTTAATCACCAATCTTCTGATTAAAGCATCAATTACTCTTTCGTTTGTCAGGGTTAATGGTTTCAAAGCAATGTTTTTATTACAAAATTTAGGAAATCTAATTTAGGTTTTTTTTAAGTGATTTTTTAATATACCTGAATGTATTTCCAGTTCAAAGTTATTTGTTCGTGTTGAGCTAATTGTTGGATATTTTCTTACACAATATACAGTAAACGTCTCGGTTTTTGTAAGAAAAGATGATAGTTGTGTTAAAAAAAAAATATTATGATCCAAAAGATGTATTTGGACGTATTTATTTATGTTTAGTCGATCAATATCATTTGTCGAATGATTTTTCTTACAAAAAAACTCCTTTCGTCTAATAATTAAACGTTTTGACTGTTAAGCACTGTAAATTATATAATTTCGCATACCCCCCCCCAAAAAAAAAGTTAATAGCAAAAAATTACATTTATGAAGTTCCTACTTGCCCAATTCAATTCACCACAAAAATTAAATCCATTTCCAATAATTATTCTTCTATTCTTCTTTTCTTATAGTTTAATTGCACAACAATTAGCATTCCCAAATGCGTATGGTGCCGGAGCCTATGCAAAAGGCGGTCGAGGAGGTAAAGTTGTTCATGTCACTAGTTTACTTGATGTTAAAGAATCAGATTCTAGATATGTAGGTACGTTGAGATGGGCTCTGAAAGGCGCTGAGAATAAAAGCGTTAGTAGAACAATAGTATTTGATGTCAGTGGAATAATTGACTTATATAGTGATATGTATATAAGTAATGCTCCCGGAGATGAAGGCGGTTATGCTGATGGCGTAACCATTGCAGGTCAATCTGCTCCCTTAGGAGGCATAACCATTACTGGAGGAAAAATAAAAATTAAAGGAATCAATGATTTTGTCATTAGATATGTCAAGTTTAGGTCTACCGGAAATTATGATGGGTGTTTGAGTATAGGCTATGCAGACAATTTAATACTTGACCACCTTTCCGGTTCTCACACGCCTGACATTGTTTTTTCAGTTACCTCTAATGGTGGTACGTATTCTACCAATCATACAATTCAGAATTGCTTAATGTCCAATTCTAAAAATGGACTTATTATTGGCGACAGTCATTTTGTAAATGGCGTTCCAGAGATCCCTTATGGTAGCGTTTCCATATATAGAAATGCGTATTATAATGTTGGATGGAGAATACCGGCTAAATTTGGAGGTTCAGGTTCTTTTGATGTGATTAATAATGTAGCCCATAATTGGAGTGCTAGATTGATGAGGTTTGACCCCTATAATTATAAATTAAACCACATCGGTAACTATTATCAAAGTGGTTATTCAAGTATATCCAGTAAATTTAATAAATTACAAAAAACGTGGGTAGGTTATTTTAACATGTCTCCTAAAATCTATCAAGAGGATAATTATTATAGTGAAGATGTTAGGCCTCCTGGCTATAAAGACAACAAAAGTTTAGACTGGACCGTTTTTTATTCAAAAAATGATACCGATAAAATAGACTTTGACAAATGGTTTGTCTCTAAAAAACTTCCTATTCAGGGGAGACAAATGCCAATTTTAAGTTCTCAGTCAGTAAAAGATGATGTTCTTAATCTGGTTGGTAGTTCACAATATATAAAGGATGATGGTACAGTTGGGTTTCATCGTGATAAATATGATTTACATTCTGTAAACGGGATAGCTATCAAAGACGTTTCTACAAGCAGAGGCGAGACCATTGAAAAACCAGTCATCTCTCAATCAACCAAAAGACCAAAAAACTTCTATGTAAACAATCCACATATTCCTGAGGTTTGGTTTAGTGCTCACGTGCCAAAAGGCCAAGACCATAATGATATTGCACCAACTGGATACACTTGGTTGGAGATGTATCTCAACCAAGTTGATGGGGCAGTAGATGATACAAAAGTATCAGCAAAAGATATAGAGGTTATTGTGCCAAAAGATTTTTCAGGGCTTTATGTTTCTGAAACTGTAAAATTAGATGTCGTTTTTACACCAGCCAATACGACAAATAAAAATGGAGTTTGGAGCAGTAAGGATGATACCATTGCAACGGTAGATAGTAACGGCCTTGTGACGGGAGTGGCACCAGGGAAAGTGAGCATAACCTTTACCGCAGCTGATGGTGGTCATGAAGATGCCACGAACATAACAGTTTTTCCGAAAGCGCTCCAAGCGAGCGCAGGTATTGACCAACAGATTTGTAAAGGCGAAAGCACCACACTTACAGCAAGTGGAGGCACAAATTATGTATGGAGTACAGGTGAAACTACAACGAGTATCGAAGTAACCCCTAAAAAGACAACAACTTATACGGTTAAGGTTTCAGATAAAAATGGTCAGTCAGAAGACGCCAAGGTTACTGTTACAGTCAATCCGATTCCTGTAGTTGATGCCGGTAATGATATGACAATCAATTCAGGAGAGGTCATTTCGTTATCTGCTACCGGAGCCAAAACTTATCAATGGAGTACAGGAGATAATGGTGCGACCATTACCGTGAGTCCTAAATCATCCCAAACTTACACTGTAACGGGAATGATTGATGGTTGTGAGGCGACAGACACCGTTAAGGTAATTGTTGTGAAATCTACTAAAGTTGTAGCTGATGTAGGTAAAGATCAAAACATCTGTAAAGGAACAACCACCACTTTAACGGCTACAGGTGGTTCCACCTACCTCTGGAATACAGGGGCCACTGCAGCAAGTATTGATGTGGCGCCAGAAGATACCACTACTTATACCGTTACGGCGTTTGATAGCACCGGAGATAATTCAGATACTGATAAAGTGACAATAACTGTCAATAGTTTGACTGTAGATGCCGGGAACGATATAACCATCACTGCAGGTGAGAGCGTTAAATTAACGGCAGAAGGTGCCGAAACTTATAAATGGAGCACAGGAGACAAAAACGCAAGTATTACCGTGAGTCCTACCGTAACAAAAACTTACACTGTAACAGGAACCTCAAATAGTTGTAAAGCGACGGACACTGTAAAGGTTACCGTTCTAAATACTGTTGAGGTTGTTGCCAATGCAGGTGCCGATCAGAGTCTATGTGAAGGCGCCAGCACAACTTTAACCGCAACAGGAGGTTCTACATATTTATGGAGTACTGGAGAAACAACTTCCAGTATAAAAGTAGCTCCAAATGAAACTACGGTATATGAAGTTACAGTTTATGACAGCGCAGGAAATAATTCAGATACGGATGAAGTGACCATAACAGTCAATCCATTGCCATCAATAGATGCAGGAAGCGATAAAACAATTACTGCAGGAGAAAGCATTTTATTAACTGCTACAGGCGCAAAAATTTATAAATGGAGCACAGGAGGGACAAGCGCGAGCATTACCGTGAGTCCTACTGCAACAACAACTTACACTGTAACAGGGAGCTTGAATGGTTGTGAAGTGACAGACACTGTAAAGGTTAAAGTTTTAAATACTACTGCAGTTGTTGCCGATGCGGGAGAGGACCAGAGCATCTGTGAAGGGTCCAGCGTCACCCTTACGGCCACAGGCGGTTCAACCTACCTATGGAGCACTGGGGATAAAACCCAAAGTATTACTTTCGACCCAGGACAGACCGCAACATATACAGTTACGGCCTATGACGGTACGGGCAAAAAATCTGACCGTGATGATGTTATCGTAACGGTAAACCCCTCTGCCAAGGTAAATGCAGGCAACGACGTCACCATCAATGCGGGAGATAAAGTTACCTTAACTGCTACAGGTGCCAAATACTTTATGTGGAGCACCGGAGACAAGAAGTCCAGTACCACGGTTCGGCCAACGGTCACCACCACTTACAGTGTGCGGGGCAAGAATGATGGCGGTTGCGAGGGCACGGATACGGTGAAGGTCATCGTAAAAAAGGAAGAGTCTGCGGGCATTACAGCGGATGCGGGAGAAGACCAGAGCATGTGCGAAGGGTCCAGCGTCACCCTTACTGCCACAGGCGGTTCTACCTACCTATGGAGCACGGGAGATAAAACCCAAAGTATTACTGTAGGTCCGGAAAAGAACACAACATATACAGTTACGGCCTATAACGGCACGGGCAAAAAATCTGACCGCGATGATGTTACGGTAACGGTAAACCCGATTGCCAAGGTAAATGCAGGCAAGGATGTCACCATCAATGCGGGAGACAAGGTTACCTTATCTGCTACAGGGGCGAAATATTTTATGTGGAGCACTGGAGACAAGAAGTCCAGTACCACGGTTCGGCCAACGGTCACTACGATTTACAGTGTACGGGGCAAGAATGATGATGAGTGCGAGGGCACGGATACGGTGAGGGTCATCGTAAAAAAGGAAGAGTCTGCTGGCGTTACGGCCGATGCGGGAGAGGACCAGAGCATGTGCGAAGGGTCCAGTGTCACCCTTACGGCCACTGGCGGTTCTACCTACCTATGGAGCACTGGCGCTAAAACCCAAAGTATTACTGTAGGTCCAGAAAAGAACACAACATATACAGTTACGGCCTATAACGGCACGGGCAAAAAATCTGACCGCGATGATGTTACGGTAACGGTTAACCCCTCTGCCAAGGTAAATGCAGGCAACGATGTCACCATCAATGCGGGAGACAAGGTTACCTTATCTGCTACAGGGGCGAAATATTTTATGTGGAGCACTGGAGACAAGAAGTCCAGTACCACGGTTCGGCCAACGGTCACTACGATTTACAGTGTACGGGGCAAGAATGATGATGAGTGCGAGGGCACGGATACGGTGAGGGTCATCGTAAAAAAGGAAGAGTCTGCTGGCGTTACGGCCGATGCGGGTGAGGACCAGAGCGTCTGCGAGGGGTCCAGCGTCACCCTTACGGCCACAGGCGGTTCTACCTACCTATGGAGCACGGGGGCTAAAACCCAAAGTATTACTTTCGACCCAGGACAGACCGCAACATATACAGTTACGGCCTATGACGGTAAGGGCAAAATATCTGACCGCGATGACGTTACGGTAACGGTAAACCCCATTGCCAAGGTAAATGCAGGAAAGGATGTCACCATCAATGCGGGAGAGGAGGTTACCTTATCAGCTACGGGGGCCAAATACTTTATTTGGAGCACTGGCGACAAGAAGTCCAGTATCAGGGTTCAGCCAACGGTCACTACGACTTACAGTGTGCGCGGCAAGAATGACGATGAGTGCGAAGGTAAGGATAAGGTGACTGTTACTGTGATAAGTAATGAAAGGGCGGTGGCTGATGCAGGTTCAGATCATACTATTTGTGGAGGATCGACCGTAGCACTTACTGCAACAGGGGGAGATGCCTACTTATGGAGTACAGGAGAAACGACACCTACCATTGTGGTAAGTCCTACAACTACATCAAAGTATTCAGTTACAGCCTATGTTGGTAAAACTGCAGATACAGATGAGGTCATGGTTTATGTAGACTCAAAACCTAATGTGAATATTACAAATGGTACAGAGACTTCAATCCTTGAAGGTGAGTTTATAACTCTCTCGGCTACTGGAGCAAAAAGATATAAATGGAGTAATGGTGTCACTGACCCTAATATAGCAGTTAGTCCGGAGGCCACTAAATCTTATAATGTTGTTGGTAGCGTTGATCAATGTTTTGCGAAAAAATCAATTACAGTTAATGTTTATGATAAAGTGGTGGCTAATGCAGGTAATGATGTTACTATATGTAAAAATGAAACCACAATTCTAACCGCTGAAGGTCCTGAAAACAGTGACTATTTATGGAGCACTGGTGAGACAACTAAAAGTATTACCGTAGACCCAAAAGAGGATACCGAATACTCTGTAATGGTTTACCATGATTTAGATTCTGACACGGACAGTGTTGTGGTCAAAGTTGAAGACTGTAAAACTTCCCAACAAATCACTAATCAATCTATTGCTGTTCTAGAGGGATCAACAGAACTAAAGTTGTTAATTCACCCTAATCCTACGCATGGACTAGTAAACATCAACATTTCAGGTCTCACCAATCAATCATCAAGTATTCATTTGTATGATCTTTCAGGTAAGTCGTTGTATAATGAAACGATTAATAACGGTAAAACAAAGAGTTACGTAAAAAAACTCAACCTGTCAGATTACGCAGCGGGTATTTACCTATTGCAATTGGTAGATAACCAACGCGTCATCACTAAAAAAATAGTGGTGAGGTAAAGTCTTCAATAGAATTTACATGATGTAAAAAGCCGTCTCAAAACCTGAGACGGCTTTTTCTATTAGACAAATAGTGCATAGCGCGCACAACGGCCAGAGCTGTCCACTGTATGATGCCTGTTTCAAATCGAGGGGCAATAGAATTGTAGAAAGAAACCATGCTATGGAAAGATATAGTGAAAAAGTAAGGAAAAACCTGCTGAACGAAATAGATCAAATAAAACTCTAACAGCGCAGCGCTGGCATAGAATCAGTATTAGCACACTTAAAATCCAATAGAGATTTCAAGAGGTTTATTCATAAAACGAATAGAAAAAGCGGCACTAGAGTTCGGATTGCATGCAGTTGCGCAAGATCTAAGAAAGAAAATTGTCTAAGAAGGTTAACGTTTACATTAAACTATAAATCCTAATAAAATTAGTGGAAAAGGGAATAAAAAAACCATCCCAATTTAGTTATTGAGACGGCTCCTTCATTTTATAAGGTATGGGTTTGTTAAAAATTAATTCAGTATGGGTTATTTAGTTTTCGTAGAGGCCCGTTGTGATGTGATTTCTATCAGATTAAGGAACGCAGCAATTGATGATCCAATTTTTAGACGTTACAAATGGTGATTTAAAAATGTGGATATGTAAGACTCAAACAATTTCTTTTAACTTATCTTCAGTCTTTAACTTATAGATTTGATATTGAACCCACATAGCTGCAAATGTGACATAGTAAAATCCAAAAAAGTTATGGTTTGCCATTAAAAATAGTGATAATGCAATTATTTGCATAATTAAATTTGGCGCCCTATGGAAGTAAATGAAGCTCATATAAAGTAAGTACATGATATATATTACAAAAACAATAAAGGGTATAATTCCTGCCTCACCAATTATTCTTAAATACGTATTATGAACACCCAAGTTCATATTGCCCTTTCCTGAAAATGTTCCGTATCCGTTACCTATTAACGGAGAATCATAAATTTGATCATAAAATAATGCCCATGTATCAGCTCTAGAATCAGAAGTTATTTCTTGGTTTGATACGTCTTCATTGTTTACAATACTTTTTAATTGGTTAAAACGCGGGTTATTTAGACCTATCAGTTCATCTATAAAAAATAATGTTCCCAAGATCAAAACACCACTACCTAAAATACGGAGGTTTTTGATACTTATTTTTAAAGAAATTAGATTAATAAAAAGCCAGATAACGATAAATGTTCTGGAGAATGTAAGAAGACCTGTAAGTGTAAATACAAATTGCCCAATATATTTTAAACTCGATCTTTTCAGGCCATAGGTTAAGGCAAACCCAGTAATGCAGATAAACCCTGCTACATTTGGGTTTATATAAAATCCAGAATAACGCCCAAAACGCGTTGGAAAAAATATAGATTCGACCCCAATACTCAAAGCTCCAATTAACAAAAATACATAGAGTTCTGTAATGGTAATATGTTTTGAGAGTTCATAACCACATATTATAAAGACAATGTATTTTATGAATTCCATTAAAAAAGTGGCCGTATCGCCTGAGTACTGCAAGCCAGAAATTGAATAAAATAGTAATGCAATAATCAGTAGCCACCAGTTGGGTGCAGACTTTTTTTCTAAAAAATAGTATATGGCTAATAAAACTATGGTTGCATAACTTAACACACTTCCAAGTGCACCACCGTAGATAGACAAAGCTATTGAGGGCAAGTTCAATATCACTAAGGCAAAAATTATATATTTTAAAATTTTCATTGGTTTAGTGTCATTAAAACGCTTATTTAATGTGTGTTTTTATAATAGCATCCCATTGGGCCGTAACTTTCTTACTGGTATATTGTTCTGAAGTTTCTCTAGCTTTTTCTGAAAATTGTGTCCTTAATTTTTCTTCATAAATTAATTCAGACATTTTTGAGGTCAGTAAATTTTGGTCATCAACAGGCACTAAAAACCCATTAACGCCATCATTTATTAAATCTGAAGGTCCGAAATCGCAATCCGTTGATATGCATGGTAAACTAAAATGCATTGCCTCTAATAACGCGTTGGGAAAACCTTCTGATTTAGAAGTAAATACAAAAAGTGATGCTTTGTTGTAATAATTATGAATGTCCTTTATATGTGACAAAATTTCAATTTTATCTCCTAGGTCATGAGACTTTATAAGTTCTATTAAACTTTCCTTTTTAGGACCCGCTCCAATAATCATAACTTTCCAACCCTCTGGCTCTAAGGTATGAAATGCATTGATTAATTTATGATGTTGCTTATCGTTAGTTAGTCTCCCTACTGAAAGAATGATGTTTTCTCGTGGATGAGTTTCATTTCTTAATAGAGATAGTTCTGAAGATAGTGGATTGGGAAGAATAGAAATGTCTCGCGATTTAACTAAGGGTACATAAATCTGTTTCACATTTTTTGTCTGCACAATTAAATGATTGGCCATTGGATAGACATGTTTTCTCAAAATCAACCAGAATTTTGGTATGGAATTGCTTAATGGATTATTGCGCTCACTTATTAAACAAGGGATGTTATTTAATTTTGCAGCAATTGTAGCAATTATATTTGCTGAAGTTATAAATCCTATAAGCAAATCAATCTGTTCATTTCTGGTGATTTTGGATACTCTCCTAGTCAATTCAAAATTCAATCTTATAGATCCAATTGCTGATGTTGGTTTATCAATGTCGTCAAAGCATGATACAACTTTAATTCTACTGTCTAGAGGATAGAAAGGGTCAGATTTTGTAAATGTAATAATCGTGACCTGATATTTTTCAACAAGTTCATTGCTTAGAGTAGATATGACGCGTTCTGCACCACCCGGCCTTAAAGCCCCAATGACAAAGGCTATTTTTTTTTTATTTGTTTTCAGAACAGTAACTAAATTAGTATTTAAACTATTAAATTTAACTTAAACAGATGGTCTCTAAAAAAAACGATCTTATGTTTTAAAAGAGTTAAGGAACATATGAGTACCTCTATAAACTTCTGTTAAACATTTGAATTATTTTATGTATTTCAAGATTTAAGTATTGATTGTTGAAATCGGCCACAATATACTCAAATAATAATTCCGTTTGGATAGTCCTTAAATATATTTGGAATCTTCCTTAACATGACAGAAGGGTTTTTTATTAGCTATTTAAAGTTCTTGAGAAGGTAAAATCGAAACCTATCCGTCTTTTTTATCCAAAACAATAGTTTCAATAGTTGCTAAAGAATCGCAGTTTTTAATCTGTAATTTAAAATCTTGATTTTTAAAGCTATTTTCTATGATGTACGTTTTACAGGTTTCAGTTTTAGTATCGCTTTCAGAAAAATTGACAGAGCCATATTTTATCATGTCTGAAACGGTGGCAGAATCCATTTGAAAAGTGCGCATGGTCTGTAAAGCCTCTTCTGAATATGATTTCTTTTTTTGAGAGATCGTTTTTGTGGTTCTGGCATTAGGGCCATAGGCACAAGAGGTTTTTTTGCCGCTTAAAAAAAACGCAAGAATAATTAAACCTATAGAGAAGCCACCCAAATAGTAGCCCAATCGATGAATGAATTTCATTTTAAAAAATTAAGAGATTGACGTCACTGTATTTTAAATCGAACCAATTGGCAACCGATTTGTTAGTTAAAATACCGTGGTAAAAGTACAATCCATTTTTTAAACCTCTATCAAAACGCAGTGCATTTTCAATTCCGCCATCCTCACCAATCTTTAAAAGGTAAGGGGTAAACATGTTACTTATTGTTACAGAGGCTGATCGGGAGTAGCGCGCGGGAATATTGGGAACACAATAATGAACAACCCCATTGTGTTCAAACGTAGGTTTGTCGTGCGTGGTTACTTCACTGGTTTCAAAACAGCCGCCCATATCAATACTGACATCAATAATAACTGCACCAGATTTCATGCAGTCCACCATAGCTTCAGTCACTACAATTGGTGCTCTATTTGTACCTCTTACGGCGCCAATGGCAACATCACAGCGTTTTAAGGCTTTCATTAAATTTTTTGGTTGCAAGGTTGAGGTGTACAGCGTTCTGCCGAGATTGGATTGAAGTGATCTCAATTTGGTAATAGAATTATCAAAGATTTTAACATTGGCACCCAAACCAATGGCGGACCGGGCTGCAAATTCGCCCACGGTTCCTGCTCCAATAATAACTACCTCAGTTGGTGGTACGCCGCTAATATTCCCTAACATTAACCCGTTGCCGCCGTTAATGTTCGATAATAATTCCGCAGCAATAAGTATAGAGGCAGTTCCCGCAATTTCGCTCAATGATGTGACGGCAGGGTAGGAGCCATCATCATCTTTTATAAATTCGAAAGCCAAAGCGGTAATGCGCTTGGTAGCTAAAGTTTCAAAGTATTTTTTGTTTTGGGTCTTTAATTGAAGGGCTGAAATTAACAAGGTCTGCGGATTAATCATCTTAATCTCATCCAAAGAAGGTGGTTCAACTTTCAAAATGATGGGGCAAGAGAACACTTTTGCAGTGTCTCGCGTAATTTCCGCGCCCGCTTCACTATAGGTTCTGTCTTTAAAATTAGCACCGTCACCCGCGCCCGCTTCAATCATTACCCGATGACCATTAGATACTAAAGCAGATACCGCATCTGGAGTTAAACAGACGCGTTTTTCCTGAAAATAGGTCTCTTTGGGGATACCTATAAAAAGGTTTCCTTTTTTTTTAAAGATTTCGAGCGTCTCTTCTTGAGGAAGCAACTGTTCTCGGGTAAAGGGGGAAATAGATTTGCTCATTTGAATTTAAAATAGGCACTCAAATTACAAATATTTATTGTAATACTGGAATTATAAATTAGAAGTAATCTTTTACTTTTTCGAAAAAATTCTTAGGTCTAATTTTAAACTCATCTTCTAAGTCTTGCATCGTTTTATCTACGTCATTAATTTTATTGAAAATCTTGGCTCTAATTAAATAGATAGATGGGATGACTAATGCCATAACAGGCAATAAGTAAAGGACTTGATTATAATCGGCAAATTTTAAATCATCATTAAAAATAATAAGTATTTGATAAAAATACATGGAAATTGGCACTAAAATAGCGTGATACCACCAATGACGACAAGTGAAAAACCATATAAAGAGTAATAATAATGGTACTAATTTGTTAGTTAAAGTCCAGGCTAGAACATATACACTCTCATAATAATGGCTTTCATATGTGAAAAAAGAAGTGCTCCAAATTTTTATATCTGGAACACTCTCATAAATGGTAAAGTAAAAAGGAGATAACGCGACTGCGACTCCTGTTAATAGTCCTATTAAAATTCTTCTATGATCATTGTCCTGGGACTTTAATTCTTGATTTCTCAATTTGTGTGGTTGTTTGTCCATTTAAATCAATAAGATTTGTTGCTTGTGCAGTGAACAATGCACCTCCAAATATTGCTAATGCAATAACGTACTTTTTTGTTTTCATAATTCTAAGGGATTTAATTAATTAATTTGATTCAAAATTAGGTTTAACACCTTTCAAAAGGCGTTAAACAAACGTTAAAATAAATTTCTAAACCCTTGTAAACGTTACGGTTTTCCCGTACTTTTCAAAAATGACGTGGGGTGCGATTGCTAAATTTTTTCAAATTTTTTTCTGCATTTTGGCGTGATGTTGGTTTCTGTTAGCTTTTTTAATCAATATACAGCGTTCTTGAGCCGTCTAAATTCAATTTTATGGTAATTTTAGTGTAATCTTCAGGAAGTAAATGCGCAATTCGTTCTGGCCATTCTATAAAAACATAGTGGTCAGAAAACAGATAATCTTCTATTCCGAAATTCAGCGCTTCTTCTTCGTTCTCTATTCTATATAAATCAAAATGGTAAATGAGATCGTTCTGGATTTCATATTCGTTGACTATAGAAAATGTTGGACTATTCACAATTTCTAAAGTCCCCAGTTGTTTTGATAATGCTTTGATTAAGGTGGTCTTTCCCGAGCCCATATCGCCGTAAAATAACAAAGTCTTAGAAGTGAGCTGTTTTAAAATAGCGTCAGCAACAGATTGAATATCTTCAATTTGATATGTGAATTGCATTGATCCCTTTATTGATGATTGGTTTGACCAGGCAATAATAGACATTATTACTGAAAAAAACTAATAAAAAACGTATTTCGTCGGGTTTTTTGCGCGTTACATGGATTTATTTTCGAGTTAAAGGTTAAAACCTTGCAATTTTATTGCAGTTAATTTGGCTTCTATAAATTTTTAAGGGTATGTTGTCATTTCGACAGA
>NZ_JAEHJZ010000052.1:60028-97204 GCF_016469035.1 Gelidibacter salicanalis
GAAAAGAATTTCATTCTTTTTTTTTAAACTATGGATTTCAAATCCATAGTGGTTTATTTTTTTGAAGGTACAAACTCCAAAGCATCGCCATTGATGCAATGACGCTTCCCGGTAGTTGCTCTGGGTCCGTCATCAAACACATGACCTAAATGACCGCCACAGGTTGCACAATGTTCTTCATTGCGCATATATCCAATTTTTGTATCAGTAGAAAAAGCGACATTGCCTTCAATGACCCTATCAAAACTTGGCCATCCAGTACCCGAATCAAATTTATGTTCACTTTTATATAAGGGTGTTTTACAGGCTGCACACACATAAGTTCCTTTTTTATGATTGTCATTCAACGGACTTGAAAAGGCGCGTTCAGTACCTGCTTTTCTCAATACGTAATACTGATCAGCAGTCAATAGGGCTTTCCATTCTGCTTCTGTTTTATTGATTTTAAAGGTCTGTTTATGTTCAGTTTTATCGTTTTTCTTTTGTGCAGAACTGTTGCAACTGAAAACCAGGCTTAGTAAAAGTATTAATGGTAATGTTTTCATTAGTATTGAATTATGGTTAATATATAAGTCGAACGTCGTTCTTTTTACTTTCTTGAGAGTCCGTTAAGAAAATCACAAGGATATAAAAGTGATGTTCATATATTATTTGTACGTAATTTTACTACATTAGGTTTTTATTTTATTATATCTTAACAGCTTTTAATTCCTTTAAACTTTAAATATGGCAGAAGTTAAGCCTTGTAGTCGTTTTACCGATTTTGATATCAACTTGTTTTTAGCAGGAAAACATTTTAGGCTTTATGAGAAGTTTGGATCCCACATTATGGAACATGAGGGTGTAAAAGGAACTTATTTTGCAGTATGGGCACCAAGTGCCAAAAACGTTTCGGTAGTTGGCGATTTTAATCACTGGAATGAAAACGAGAATGTTTTAAATGTGCGGTGGGACAAGAGTGGCGTCTGGGAAGGTTTTATTCCACATGTAGGTCGCGGAAACATCTATAAATACAAAATCACCAGTCATCATAACAATATTAAAACTGAAAAAGCGGATCCTTATGCGCGCCGTGCTGAACATCCTCCCAAAACAGCGTCTATTATTTGGGACGATGCGTATAAATGGAAAGATGAAAATTGGATGTCTAAACGTAAAACCAATAATGCTTTAGATGCTCCACAATCCGTTTATGAAGTGCATTTAGGGTCATGGAAACGCCACGCCACCGAGGATCGCTTTATGTCTTATCTAGAATTGGCTGAGGACCTGGTGGCCTACGTCAAAAAAATGAAATTCACCCATGTGGAGTTAATGCCAATAATGGAGTTTCCGTACGACCCAAGTTGGGGCTACCAAATTACGGGTTATTTTGCGCCAACATCTCGTTTTGGATATCCTGAAGAATTTAAATATTTGGTTGATACGCTCCATAAAAATGATATCGGAATAGTGTTGGATTGGGTACCCTCGCATTTCCCTGAAGACGCCCACGGGTTGGGGTATTTTGATGGCTCGTGTTTGTACGAGCATCCGGATAGACGCAAGGGTTACCACCACGATTGGAAGAGTTTAATTTTTAACTACGGTCGTAATGAAGTCAAATCGTTTTTAATCAGTAATGCATTATTTTGGTTGGATCAATACCATGCCGATGGGTTGCGCGTGGACGCAGTGGCCTCAATGTTGTTTTTGGATTATTCTAGAAAAGATGGCGAATGGGAGCCAAATATTCACGGTGGAAGAGAGAATTTAGATGCCGTAGCCTTTATAAAAGAGATGAATGAGGCGGTGTATGCCAACTATCCAGATGTTCAGAATATAGCCGAAGAGTCTACAGCATTTCCAATGGTATCACGTCCTACATTTTCTGGAGGTCTTGGTTTTGGAATGAAGTGGATGATGGGATGGATGCACGATACTTTGGATTATTTCAGTAAACCACCTATTTACCGACAATATCATCAGAATGATTTGACGTTTTCAATGACCTATGCGTTTTCAGAAAACTTTTTGTTACCATTAAGTCATGATGAAGTGGTGTACGGTAAAAAATCGATTTTAGGACGGATGCCAGGCGATGAGTGGCAACGATTTGCAAATTTAAGATTGTTGTACAGCTATATGTTTACCCATCCTGGAGGTAAATTGCTTTTTATGGGCTGTGAATTTGGACAACAAAATGAATGGAATTTTAGTCAAAGTCTAGATTGGCATCTGTTAGAAACTGAATACCATCAAGGGATACAACGTTTGGTCATCGATTTAAACAGCTTGTATCAATCAGAGCCTGCACTGTACGAAAAGCAATTTTCGGGTGAAGGATTTGAATGGATAGCTTATGACGATCACAAAAACTCAGTTTTGGTCTATATCAGAAATGGCAATAACCCAAAAGATCAGGTGATTATAGCCTGTAATATGACACCTACGCCAATGGTCAACTACGGTATTGGTGTTCCCTCTAAAGGAAAGCTGAAGGAAATTTTTAACAGTGATGCAAAGCGTTATAGTGGTACTGGCGATTTTAACAATAAAATGATTACTACCCAAAAAGCTGAACTGCATTCTCGCAATCATTCTGCTAAAATTAGCATTCCTCCCTTAGGCATGGTTGTATTTAAGTATGCTAAAGAAAACAAACCTTCCAAAAAAGAGACAGAGGAGAAGATTCAAAAGGAAAACTCCAAGTTGAAAGTTAAATCCACCGTCACATTAAAAAAGGTGCCCCCACAACTGGAAGTGTCGTCAGATTCTAGAGCTGTCAAAACTTCAGCAAAATCAACCGAAAGCAAAACGGCTTCAAAAATATTCAAAAAGAAGACCTAAGTACCAATTCAAATGAACAACCTCTACCCAAGGGTACGAGGTATCANNCCCAAGGATCCCGCTAAAAAGCGGGATTAGTTCAACTAACAATTTTTAATTCATTGCTTCGCAACTTTTAAAAATTGAGTTTCACTAATTTAATCAATGCTTAAAACTTAAACGCCATAGTTAATAAATGCTATTAACTTATATTTTATTTTACTAAACTTATGCGTTTTTTTGTGAATTATATTATAAAATTATGATTGTAAATACCGAATTAGAAAGCAAAGGGAATTTATTCCCCTCAAAAATAGTATCTTATAAGAAAGACGTTGATACCTTTTATTTTACCACTGATAATGATGTTGTGCTTGCCATGACCATTTTAAGGGATAGTGTGATTCGTTTCAGGTACACCACAACGGGCACTTTTGAAAAGGATTTTTCTTATGCCATTACAAAGCATGCCAGTAAGGGGTACAATCTTCTAGAAATTGAAGAAGAAGCAGAATCCTATAAAATAACGACCAAAAAACTCATTTGCCATATCAAAAAGGACAATCTCAAAGTCTATATTTTTGATGCAAAGGATCATAAACTTATTAATGAAGATGAGTTGGGTTTCCATTGGGAAGAAAGTTATGAATACGGCGGGAATATTGTTAAAATGAGCAAAACCTCGCACGATGGGGAGTGCTTTTTCGGGCTTGGAGACAAGCCTGTAGAACTCAATTTAAAGGGCAAGCGTTTTGAAAATTGGGTCACGGATAGTTATGCGTATGGCAAAGGCTCTGATCCTATATATAAGGCGATCCCATTTTATACGGGATTGCACAATAAAAAAGCTTACGGAATTTTCTTTGACAACAGTTTTAGATCTTATTTCGATTTTTGTCAAGAAAGACGCAACGTTACAAGTTTTTGGGCGCAAGGTGGTGAAATGAATTACTATTTTATCTACGGACCTAAAATGGAAGATGTGGTTGCCAATTATACTGATTTGACGGGGAAACCGCAGCAGTTGCCACCCTTATGGGCATTGGGCTTTCACCAGTGTAAATGGAGTTACTATCCAGAATCGAAGGTAAAAGAAATCACTTCTAAATTCAGGGAACTTAAAATCCCTTGTGATGCCATTTATCTCGATATTGATTATATGGATGGCTTCAGATGTTTTACGTGGGATAAAACCCATTTTCCCGATCCAAAACGAATGGTCAAGGAATTGTTAGATGACGGTTTTAAGACCGTGGTGATTATTGATCCGGGTATCAAAATTGATAAAGACTATTCTGTATTTACCGAAGCGTTAGAAAATGATTATTTCTGTAAACGTGCTGATGGCCCTTATATGAAAGGAAAGGTGTGGCCAGGAGAATGTTATTTCCCAGATTTCACTAATAGAAAGGTACGTGATTGGTGGTCAGATTTATATAGAGAATTGATTGAAGATATTGGTGTGAAAGGCGTGTGGAATGATATGAACGAACCTGCAGTGATGGAGGTTCCCAATAAAACCTTCCCTGATGATGTGCGCCATGAGTATGATGGCAACCGCTGTAGCCATAGAAAAGCCCATAATGTCTATGGGATGCAAATGGCCCGTGCAACCTATCAAGGGGTCAAGAAATTCGCTTATCCAAAGCGTCCGTTCGTCATTACTCGTGCAGCCTACTCTGGAACACAACGCTATACATCAACTTGGACGGGCGATAATGTGGCCACTTGGGAGCATCTTTGGATTGCCAATATTCAAGCCCAACGTTTAGCCATGTCTGGATTTTCATTTGCTGGAAGTGATATTGGTGGGTTTGCAGAGCAACCGCAAGGTGAATTATTTACGCGATGGATTCAACTCGGAATTTTTCATCCATTTTTCAGGGTGCATTCTTCGGGAGATCATGGTAATCAAGAACCCTGGGCCTTTGATGAAGACGTGACCAACATTGTACGGAAATTCATTGAATTGCGTTATAAGCTACTTCCTTATTTATACACGACGTTTTGGAAATATGTAGAAGAAGGTATCCCGATGTTAAAATCATTGGTCATATTTGACCAGGAGGATGTCCATACACATTACAGATCTGATGAGTTTATTTTTGGTGATCATATCTTAGTATGTCCAATTTTAGAACCTAATGCTCGTGGTAGACGTATGTTTATCCCGCGTGGCGATTGGTTTAATATGTGGACGGACCAACTGGTTTCAGGTGGTAAGGAAATGTGGGTTGATGCGGATATTGAAACGATTCCTGTTTTTGTAAAAGCTGGCGCTATTATTCCCACCTATCCAGTGCAACAGTATGTGGGAGAATTGGACATTGAAGAAGTGATGCTTGATGTTTATTTTAAAAACGGAAAGGAATCTTCAACTTTATTTGATGACGCCCATGATGGTTATGATTACACGAAAGGACGCTATAGTCTAAGAACATTTAAATTAACGGGAAAGACTGATGAACTGATTATCCAACAGCATAAAGAAGGTAAATTTGATGCAGACTACCAACGATTTAAAGTCAAATTTCATGGACTTCCGTTTGCAGTGGTAAGAATTCAAGTAGATAACGAAGAAATCTCTTTGAGTGATGTTCAATTAAATGGAGACAACACTATGATTATTGATAAAGGATTCTCACAGATACATATTTTAGGACAATAAAAAGATTCAACTTTTAAGTATAAGCAAAAACTATTTCTAAATGAGTTCATCATTTAAGGAACGGTTTTTGTAATTTAGAGACCATAACCAAAGACAATAAAAATGAAGTATAAAAATTCAATCATCGCATTAGGCTCGCTAACGCTTTTTTTATCATGTGCTACAAATCCTTTTACAGGTAATAAGACCTTAGCATTGATGCCCAATTCTCAAATTTTTCCTACTGCTTTTGCGCAGTATGATCAATTTTTGACTGAAAATAAGGTCATAACAGGTACAAAAGAGTCTGAGATGGTCAAGCGTATTGGTCAGAAAATAGCTGTCGCTGCCGAACGTTGGCTAGATGCCAATGGCTACCAAGGGTATTTAAAGGATTACAAATGGGAATATAATTTAATTGATGACAAAACAGTAAACGCTTGGGCTATGCCAGGAGGGAAAATTGTAGTGTACACAGGTATTTTACCAATTGCCGATGGTGAAGCTGGTTTAGCTGCAATTATGGGACATGAGGTGGCTCACGCCCTTGCAAATCATGGTCAACAACGCATGAGTGCGGGTATGTTACAACAATTAGGTGCCGTTGCAGGAAATGTAGCCATTAAAGACCCACAAACTTTAAATTTGTTTAACCAAGCGTATGGTGTTGGGACACAAGTTGGGGTCATGTTACCTTTTAGCCGCAGTCATGAAACTCAAGCAGACGAAATTGGACTTTATTTAATGGCTATTGCTGGTTACGAGCCTTTAGAAGCTGCTAATTTATGGAGACGTATGAATGCTCAAAGCGGCGGACAAGCGCCACCTGAATTTTTAAGCACTCACCCTGCTAATGAAACACGTATTAGAAACATAGAGTCACTTGCCGCCAAAGCAAAATTGGAGGCTAATAAATTTGGGACGACCACATTTAAAAAATAAGTTACCCTTGTTTTAAATTAAATATCTATTTTTAAAAGCTGTTTGCCCTAAATTTGGCAGACAGCTTTTTTTTTGGTCTAGGTAGTTTATGGAACTCTTTAATCGTTTCAAAATTTGCCTTAATGACGTAATATCAAAACAACGAACCTACAGGAATGACACAACTTCAAAAAGGAAGTAAGAAACTGCTCAACGCTTGGGCTTTTTATGATTGGGCAAATTCAGTTTATACACTAACCATTGCGTCTTCTATTTTTCCAATTTTTTATTCTGCATTATTTATGTCAGAAGTTAAAAAAGTCACTGCATTCGGCTTCGAGTTCAAAAGTACAGCACTCATCACCTTTGTTACCGCATTCACGTTTTTAGTGGTCGCTCTTACTTCTCCAATATTATCAGGAATAGCAGATTATGTGGGCAACAAGAAAAACTTTATGAAGTTTTTCTGTTATGTGGGAGGGATAGGCTGTATCGGATTGTATTGGTTCAGTCTAGAACATATCCATATCAGTTTATTGTTTTATTTTATGGGATTGATAGGGTATTGGGGCAGCTTGGTATTCTATAATTCTTATCTGCCTGATATTGCATTTCCAGAACAACAGGACAAGGTTAGTGCTAAAGGTTTTTCAATGGGGTATATTGGAAGTGTTCTATTATTGATCTTTAATTTAGCGATGGTTATGAAGCCGGAATTTTTCGGTTTTAATACTTCCATTGCTCCAGACATTTTGGCGAATGGTACAGCAAGTGAGATCACCATAGCCACAGTTGCCGCCAAAGATGCCGCATCCATAAACGCCATGAGAGTCGCTTTTATAACAGTTGGCGTGTGGTGGATTGTGTTTAGTCAATATACTTTTTACATCCTTCCAAAAGGAGTGTCTTCAGGACATAAAGTGACCAAGGCTGTCGTATTCAATGGTTTTGGAGAGTTAAAACTGGTTTGGAAAGATTTGACTAAAAATTTAAGATTGAAACGCTATTTACTAGCCTTTTTTGTGTTTAGTATGGCCGTTCAAACTATTATGTTGGTGGCGGTTTATTTTGGGGAAGAAGAAATAGCTTGGGCTGATAGTGATGAAAAAACCATGGGATTGATTATCAGCATCCTTATCATTCAACTGGTGGCTGTGGTCGGTGCGATTCTAACCTCTAAGGCCTCTTCTAAATTTGGCAATATTCAAACCCTTATAGTGGTCAATTTTATTTGGATGGCACTCTGTTTTTATGCCTATTTTATGATTACTCCAAAAGACTTTTACATAGCAGCAGCTTCTGTTGGGTTCGTGATGGGAGGCATTCAGTCTTTAGCACGTTCCACATACTCCAAGTTTCTGCCTGAAACCAAAGACACCACGTCTTATTTTAGCTTTTTTGATGTGGCAGAAAAAATAGGGATCGTTATAGGAATGGTCATTTTTGCGACCATTGATCAAATAACAGGAAGTATGCGGAATGCCATTTTATTTTTGTTCGTGTTCTTTTTAATCGGGATTGTACTGCTTTTTAGAGTTCCCAGAACCAAATAAATTTTAATAAAGCTCTTCTTATAAGTTTTGTTTCTCAGTTGATGTAAGATATAAGGTAAGTTTTTTCCTTAATAGATTAGTTGCTGATGGTTCCTGAGCCTGTAACTTTAGAGTCTGCTGTCTTTGGGCTGCCTTTGTATCTCACATCTCCAGACCCAGTTACCCGTGCTTTTAAATGTCCGTTACAAACCAACTCAATTTTTCCTGATCCTGCAATTGAAACATCGGCATCATGGGCATCAAGGTTGAAACCTCTAAATTCCCCTGAACCTGCTAAGTCCACGTCTAACGAATTTGTTTTTCCTGTTAATACGAGTTCACCTGATCCCGCTACACTTACTTTAATTGAAGTGGCGGATACCTTAAGTTTTGCATCTCCTGATCCCGCCAAAGAAATTTTTAAACGCTCTTCAGAAATCGTGTTTTCAGTCCACAGGTTTCCTGATCCAGCCAATGCCACTGCATTAATGGCTTTAAATGGAACCGTAATTTTTATAGATCTGTTTTTAGTGGACTGTAAATTGACCCTGTCTTCGGTTTTTACCACTAAAGTGCCATTTTTGACTTTTGTACTAATATACTGTAAGAGATTTTCTTCGCCTTCCAATACGATTTTACCTTCAGTTCCGGCAACTAAAACATAGTCAAAGGCGCCTGCAAAGCTTACAGCATCATAATCAGATGTGGTTCTGGTAACAGACGTTACATTGCCATTACCTTTGATTTTCTTTTGTGCCTGAATTGTGCTTACCATTACTAAAGCCACAATTAATAGGATTGATTTTTTCATAATTTTAGATTTAAGTTAATTTCTTTTAAAAGTGACACTTCCGTAGTCGGAGATTATTTTTATCAGATTATTGCTGGTGGAAGTCCCGTAATAGCCTCGATAATATTTATCTGTAGAGTCTTCTTTTTTACTGGTGAACTGAAAGTTGTCAGCACCTCGTAACGACGCATATTCAAGGTTGATATCAAATTTAAATTGGTAGCCAGCATCGTAGCCAATGGTGATACCTGTATAATCTGAATCAATGGAGACATTACCTGCATTTGCGGTCATTCTGTCAATTTTGATTGACCCATAATCTGAGGTGATTTGGATGTTTTTATAAATTTCACCAAATCGAGCCGTTAGATAATCGCCATCGCCTTTAATATGATTTGCTTTCTCAATGGTTATCGATCCGTAATCACAGGAATAGTTGATATTTTCAGCAATTTCAACTACAGATTTTGTGTAATCCGCTTCGATTTCCAAGTCCTTAGTTTTGGCTACGGTAAATCCACTATAATCTGCACTAATCCGTCCACTTTTGATGTACTCAAAAAAGCTGTTGTTGGTGTAATCAAAAGTTATGGAATTATTATCTGCCATAAGTTCTTTAGTGGTGATTTTGCCATAATCGCAATTGATCTTTGCATGCCCTTCCAATCGGTCCAAGTTGATGCTGCCATAATCATTGTTCAAATCGACACTATTGGTAATGGGTAATTTTATAATGTAATTGATTTCCATATTGACATTAGAGCTTCGACCCCAATTCCACCAACTGTTTGATTTGTTTTTATGAAAAATGGTTTTCGCTGAAACCCTATTGGAAGAGGCTTGAAAATCGACGTTAATATCATTCAGTTTTTCTTCTACTTTTTCTAGACTGTTGCCATTTGTTTTGATTTTAACTTCTATGCTTACGGTAGTTCCTGAATAGGTAATGATATTGATGTTTCCATAACTGTTGTCTATTTTCAGGAGTGCATCCCTAGTCACAGTATATTCCTTTTTTATGGTTTTTTCTTTGGTGTGTTTGCCGTTCCATTCTGTTACCGCAAATGATCCTTGGAAAAAGAGTAAGGTTAAAGCGAGAAAAAAGTATTTAGTTTCCATAGGGATATTATTAGAGGGTTATTTGTGTTCTTTCTG
This sequence comes from Gelidibacter salicanalis, assembly GCF_016469035.1. Lineage (GTDB taxonomy): Bacteria > Bacteroidota > Bacteroidia > Flavobacteriales > Flavobacteriaceae > Gelidibacter > Gelidibacter salicanalis_A. Next base: position 69,882 of record NZ_JAEHJZ010000052.1, read on the forward strand.
ATGTTAATTGATTCAAATTTTCGATGGTATTTAAGACGTCTTGCAACAGGTCAATCCGACTTTGTAAATTGGTGATCATAGCGTACACCACCCGTTTGTCATTACCACTTTTCTTAAGGTCAACTTTAAGTCGCTCATAATTTTTCTCCAAGAGTTCCATTTGTTTTAATGCGTCAGAAACGAGTGCTTCATTTTCTGGAGTTCTTTGATTCTGTATTTTATTTAATTCAGAAGTGATAGCTGCCGTAAAAAAATCTTGGGTTTGTGATAATTGTGGAGACACACTGGCCAAATCATTAGTTTGGGATGAGTGTTGCAAAAAAGTAAAGAAACCGATACAGATTACTAGTACAGCCGCCACAGCCCATAAAATTTGGTGAAATCTGAGCTTGGTCTTTGTGGTTGCCTCAGGCGTCTCCTGCAATTTTAATTTGTTTAAAAATCGCAGGTCATGACCTTGTTCTGGGGTTTCAAAATCAAAATCGTCTTGCAAGTTTTTAAAGAGTTGGTCTATATTATCTGTTTTCATAATGCGTTGTGTTAATTGTCCATTACAGGCTTTAACTTTTGTCTTAAGCTGTCTTTGGCTCTAGAAATCATCGTTCTGCAATTGCCGTAACTTATGTTCATGATCTCACAAATTTCTTCATAATCATAACCTTCAATTAATAGCAAGGTTAGACCTATTTGATACGAATCTTTTAAACTTTTCATGCACTCCATTATTTGGGCTGCTTTGGTATTGGTCCATTGGTAATCTTCGTCAATACCCTGATGGTCTTCAGTTTTGTAGAGTACACTTTCTAATGGCACAGTGTTGTTATTTACATTTTTATGATACTCACTTATGCTGTTATTGATCACAATCCGCTTTAACCAAGGACCAAACATTGCCACGTCTTTCAACGTATCCAATTTTGTAAAAGCGGTCAAAAAGGAGTCTTGCATAATGTCTTCAGCCATGAATCTGTCCTTAATAATCCTCAAGCTTGTGTTATACATGGCTTTGTAATACCTGTTGTAAACCTCCATCTGGGCATGCTGACTACCAGATTTACACTGCTCTAATAGGTCTTTAATATTTTGATGGTTTGGTCTCAAAAAAACAATTGCTTTGTTATAATGATGAAGTTACTTAAACAATGTTACAGTTTTTAGAAAAAATATTATGAAAAACTGATAGGGATAATTTAAGGATGTATGAAACATAGAGAAAATTTTAAAAAATAACATCCTCACATGACTTCAACTATGGCATAACTATTGGAAACATAGGGTGTCTACATTGGCAATTGAATGATCAATCTATTGATCTTCAAGGGGTAATTGGATAAGTTTAATAATCAAAAAAAAAATATTATGTCGGTTTTATGACATAATGACCTTTAAATATTTATGAAAGAATCTAAATTTTTAAGTCTTGACAGTTTGTCATTTCAGGAGTTTGATGAAAATTCTGAGTTAATTCCTCTAATGACACCTGAAGATGAAGAGCAAATAAATAACGAAGAATTACCAGCAACACTGCCTATCCTGCCATTGCGGAATACGGTTTTGTTTCCTGGTGTGGTCATTCCAATTACCGCTGGAAGGGATAAATCTATCAAACTGATCAATGAGGCTAACAAAGGCAGCAAGGTCATTGGTGTGGTGTCTCAAAAAGATGGCAGTATAGAAGATCCTGAAGGAAAAGATGTGTATAATACAGGAACAGTTGCCCGTATTCTTCGGGTGCTGAAAATGCCTGATGGCAATACAACTATTATTATTCAGGGTAAAAAGCGTTTCGAAATTGATCAGGTAATCACAGAAGACCCTTATATCACAGCGACTGTTAAGGATGTCGCTGAGGCGAAACCTGCTGAAGATAACGAAGAGTTTTCCGCCATTATAGAATCTATTAAAGATTTGGCGCTTCAAATTATTAAGGAGAGTCCAAACATCCCGACCGAAGCCACTTTTGCTATCAAGAATATCGAAAGCAATTCGTTTTTGGTGAATTTTGTGTCTTCTAACATGAATCTGTCCATTGAAGAAAAACAGAATTTATTAGAAATCAATGACTTAAAGGAGCGTGCATTAGCAACTTTGAAATATATGAATGTTGAATTCCAAAAATTGGAACTTAAAAATGACATTCAGTCTAAGGTTCAAAGCGATATGAACCAACAACAGCGCGAATATTTCTTACATCAGCAAATGAAAACCATTCAAGAGGAATTGGGTGGAGTATCTTCTGATGAAGAGATTGATGACATGAGAGTGCGCTCAAAATCCAAAAAATGGGATGAGAAAATCGATACGCATTTTCAAAAGGAATTGATGAAATTACAACGCATGAATCCGCAGGTTGCCGAATATTCCATCCAAAGAAATTATTTGGATCTTTTTCTGGAGTTGCCTTGGAATGAATTCAGCAAGGATAAATTCGATTTAAAGCGCGCCAAACGAATTTTAGATCGTGATCATTACGGACTAGATGATGTGAAGCGACGCATTATAGAATATCTGGCAGTTTTAAAATTGCGTAATGATATGAAATCGCCAATCCTCTGTTTGTATGGGCCTCCTGGAGTAGGGAAGACCTCTTTAGGAAAGTCGGTAGCCGAAGCATTAGGACGGGAGTATGTACGGATGTCTTTAGGTGGGTTGCGCGATGAAGCTGAAATTCGTGGTCATAGAAAAACCTATATCGGTGCTATGCCCGGACGTATCCTCCAAAGTTTGAAAAAAGCGGGAACCTCAAACCCTGTATTTGTATTGGATGAAATTGATAAATTGTCCAATAGCCATCAAGGAGATCCTTCTTCAGCCATGTTGGAAGTGTTGGATCCGGAACAAAATGCTGATTTTCATGATAACTTTTTAGAAATGGGCTTCGACCTCTCTAAAGTTATGTTTATTGCTACAGCAAACAGTTTGAGTACCATTCAGCCAGCCTTGTTGGACCGTATGGAAATTATTGACGTTACCGGGTATACCATTGAAGAAAAAGTGGAGATTGCCAAACGTCATTTACTGCCAAAGCAACTTAAAGAACACGGATTAACGGATGATAATTTGAAGATAGCCAAACCACAATTGGAAAAAATTGTAGAAGGTTATACAAGGGAATCAGGAGTGAGAGGTTTGGAAAAACAATTGGCAAAGATGGTCCGCTATGCGGCCAAAAACATTGCCATGGAAGAGCCTTATAACAAAAAGGTCTCCAATGAAGATGTGTTAGAAGTACTTGGTTCTCCACGTATGGAGCGCGACAAATATGAGAATAACAACGTCGCGGGTGTGGTTACCGGATTGGCATGGACGAGAGTAGGAGGCGACATTTTATTTATAGAATCCATTCTATCTAAAGGAAAAGGCACCTTGACCATTACTGGTAATTTAGGAACGGTGATGAAAGAATCGGCTACCATTGCTATGGAGTATATAAAATCTAATGCTGATGAGTTTGGTATTGATCCTGATGTCTTTGAAAAATACAATGTGCACATTCACGTGCCAGAAGGCGCAACGCCCAAAGATGGACCGAGTGCTGGTGTAACGATGTTAACCTCGTTAGTGTCTCTTTTCACACAGCGAAAAGTGAAAAACAGCTTAGCAATGACCGGAGAGATTACCCTAAGAGGAAAAGTGTTACCTGTTGGGGGCATCAAAGAAAAGATATTGGCTGCCAAGCGTGCAAGAATTAAAGAAATTCTGCTTTGTGAAGATAACAGACGGGATATTGAAGAGATCAAACCAGAATATCTGAAAGGTTTGAAATTTCATTATGTTACCGATATGAGTGATGTTTTAAAATACGCCTTGACGGATGAGAAGGTCAAGAACGCTAAAACCTTATAACCCTAACGGCAACAAATTGTTGCCGTTTTTTTTTGGTTTAAAAATAAAATAATCTTAGAACAGCTTTAAGGAAGAAATCTTACTTTTGTTGTGCTATGATTAAGACGATTGCTGTTATATTCTTTATTCTCTCGAACGTCTCAGTTTTCGCGCAACTCGGTGGCGAATCTACCTACCAGTTCTTAAATTTGGTGTCCTCACCACGCCAAGCGGCATTAGGAGGAAAGGTTATTACCAATTTTGATTACGACGTTACTGGCGGACTATATAATCCGGCCACCATCAACCCTGAAATGGACAATCAATTGGCGTTAAATTATTCCAGTTATTTGGGTGGCATCAGTTATGGTACTGGAGCGTATGCCTATACTTGGGATCGGCATGTTCAGACGTTTCACGTAGGGATGACTTATATCAATTACGGTAAGTTTGATGGCTATGATCAAACTGGCGAGTCTACTGGCACGTTTACTGGTAATGAAGCTGCCTTGTCTTTTGGGTATTCCTATAAAATTCCTTATTCTGATTTTTATGTGGGTGTCAGCGGCAAGTTGATCACGTCAAAATTGGAACAGTATAACTCTATTGGAGGCGCTCTTGATGTAGGTGTAATTTATATAAATGAAAAGCTTAATTTTAATGCGGCAGTCACGGTGAGAAATTTTGGAACACAATTTACCACCTATGCTGACCTTGAGGAAAAATTGCCGTTAGAGGTCAATTTAGGCCTTTCCCAAACTTTGCAATATGTTCCTCTGAGATGGCACCTCACGTTTGATAATTTACAGCAATGGCCCATCGGGTTTTCAAATCCTGCTCGGGCCAACACCAATTTAGATGGCAATCAAACCCAAGAAAAAGTAGGGCTTTTAAATGAATTAATGCGTCACACCATTATGGGGGCAGAACTATTTCCTGATAGAGGATTTAATTTACGGTTGGGGTATAATTTTAGACGTGCCGAAGAGTTGCGTATTGTGGACCAGCGCAACTTTTCAGGGCTTTCCTTTGGGATTGGCATCAAACTTAATAAATTGCGCTTCAGTTATACACATGCACGCTATACCAGCGCATCAAATACCAGTTTTTTCGGACTGCAAATAGATTTAAGATAAATTAAAAAGATTTCCGTTTCCAAGGAAAATAAATATGAAAAAGATTACAATTGCCATTGACGGCTATTCATCCACAGGAAAAAGTACCGTTGCCAAACAATTGGCAAAAGCCCTGGGCTATGTGTATGTAGATTCTGGTGCTATGTATAGAGCGGTGACCTTATATGCGATGCAACAAAACATCATCTCAAAAGATAATTTTGATGTTAATCGGTTGGTTTCAGAATTGGACATTGTAAAGATCAGTTTTAAATATAATGAGCAGTTAGGTTTTGCTGAAGTGTATTTGAACGGAACGAATGTTGAGAACGACATCCGCACCTTAGAAGTGTCGCAAAATGTTAGTCAAGTCGCTGAAATTTCAGAAGTGCGTAGAATGCTCGTCCTACAACAACAGCAAATGGGCAAAGAAAAAGGAGTAGTCATGGATGGTCGTGATATAGGTACCGTAGTTTTTCCGGATGCGGAACTGAAATTCTTTATGACCGCTTCTGCTGAAACAAGAGCGCAAAGACGTTATAAAGAATTGCTTGAACGGCATGAAGATGTCAGTTATGAAGACGTATTAAAAAATGTGGAATCAAGAGATTTGATCGATTCTACCAGAGAAGATTCCCCTTTAATGAAGGCTAAAGACGCTTTGGAAATTGACAACTCTAATTTATCATTGGCAGCACAATTTGAAAAAATTTATGTGTTAGCTCAAAATGCCATTAAGTAATAATACCAAGCCGAAAATGGGAGTAGGGTTTTATAAAACATTGTAAATCATACTATAAATCAAAAAAAACGATCCAATGGATCGTTTTTATATATAATCAAGGTTCAGATTATTCGTTAGGAATAATGAGCTCTTGATTGGGATGAATCATATCAGGATTTTTCAAAATATCAGTATTCGCTGAAAAAATCTTTTGGTATTTAGATGCATCACCATAATATTGTTTTGCTATTTTACTGAGCGTCTCACCAGATTTAACGGTGTGTCTTGCAAAAACAGAGGTGTCAGCTACTTTGATGTCTGCTTTAATATCAGATGGATTTTCGCCGCCAATAGCTTTGATTTTATCCCATAACAAATTCTTTTCATATTGATTTTTGGCTGTTCCTTTTATTTTTAGGATCCCTTTTTCTTCAGAAACATCCCCGTTTTGAATGTTTAGTTCTTGACCCAGATCTAAAACACTTTGATACTTAGATTTTACCATAATATTTGAATTTTTTTAAATTAATGTACTTGTAAATATACTGAAATGTTGAGTAATTTTGTAACCCGAATGCGATCAAATGTTCTCCATTCCATTTTGGACTGCTCATCTAATTATTGGGTAGTCGTAAATTATTTGTTAATGAGAGAATTATATTGTATTTTTGCACTCCTTTTAGCGATGCCCATTGGAAGATAAAAGGAATGAAACAAAAAGCAAATAACACTTCTGTGTGTTGATCGCATAAAACTTCCTAGAACACTCAGAATACAAACTTAGTATTCAGCAAATGTCTGAAAAAGAAACAAAACAAGCCGAAGTAGACACTACTAACGCAACAGAAACAGCAGTAGAAACTCAAACTACTGAAAAAGCAGCTCCTAAAGTATCAGAAGCACAAGCAAATCCTGAAAAATTCTTAAAAGATTTTAACTGGCACAATTACGAAGAAGGTATTGAGCAAGTTGATGACAAGAAACTACAGGAGTTCGAAAAATTAGTATCAGAAAATTTCGTAGATACCCTTGATGATGAAGTCGTTGAAGGTGAAGTGATCCATATTTCTGATCGTGACGCTATTATTGATATCAACGCAAAATCAGAAGGTGTAATTTCTCTTAATGAGTTCCGTTACAACCCTAATTTAAAAGTTGGTGACAAAGTAGAAGTTTTAATTGATGTACGTGAAGATTCTAACGGACAGTTAGTATTGTCTCACCGTAAAGCTAGAGTAATCAAAGCTTGGGATCGTGTAAACAACGCACATGACACTGGCGAAATCGTAAACGGTTTTGTTAAATGTCGTACTAAAGGGGGGATGATCGTTGACGTATTTGGTATTGAAGCTTTCTTGCCAGGTTCTCAAATTGACGTGAAACCTATTAGAGATTACGATCAATATGTTAATAAAACAATGGAGTTTAAAGTTGTGAAAATCAACCACGAATTCAAAAACATTGTTGTGTCTCATAAAGCGCTTATTGAAGCCGATATTGAAGAACAGAAAAAAGAAATCATTGGTCAATTAGAAAAAGGACAAGTATTGGAAGGTATTGTTAAAAACATTACGTCTTACGGTGTCTTTATTGATCTTGGTGGTGTAGATGGTTTAGTCCATATTACGGATCTTTCTTGGTCACGTATCAACCATCCAAATGAAATTGTAGAATTGGATCAGAAACTTAACGTTGTAATCCTTGATTTTGATGAAGATAAATCAAGAATCCAATTAGGTCTAAAACAATTGAGCAAACATCCTTGGGAAGCTTTAGGCGACACTGTAAAAATTGGCGACAAAGTAAAAGGAAAAGTTGTTGTTATTGCTGATTACGGTGCATTTATTGAAGTAGAAGAAGGTGTAGAAGGATTAGTTCACGTAAGTGAAATGTCTTGGTCAACACATTTACGCTCTGCTCAAGATTTTGTAAAAGTAGGAGATGAAATTGAAGCGGTTATTTTAACTCTAGATAGAGAAGACCGTAAAATGTCATTAGGTATCAAACAATTGACGCCAGACCCATGGACTGATATTACTACTAAATACCCAGTTGGCTCTAAGCACACAGGTATTGTACGTAACTTCACAAACTTTGGTGTGTTTGTAGAGTTAGAAGAAGGTATTGACGGTTTGATTTACATCTCTGATCTATCTTGGACTAAGAAAATCAAGCATCCAAGTGAGTTCTGTAACGTAGGTGATACTTTAGATGTTGTCGTATTAGAGTTGGATGTTGAAGGACGTAAATTAAGTTTAGGTCATAAACAAACCACTACAAATCCTTGGGACAAATACGAAACTGAATTTGCTCTAGGTACAACGCATAAAGCGGAAATTTCTGAAATGGTAGATAAAGGTGCAACTGTAGAGTTTAACGAAGATATCGTTGCTTTCGTTCCTTCACGTCATTTAGAAATGGAAGATGGTAAGAAATTGAAAAAAGGTGATACGGCTGAATTCAAAATTATTGAATTTAACAAAGAATTCAAACGTGTGGTCGCTTCTCATACTGCTATCTTTAAACAAGAAGAAATTGCTAACGTAAAAGCGGCTGTTGCTAAAGCAGAAGCTTCTGCAGCAGAGTCAAAACCAACACTTGGTGATGCCAATGATGCTTTACAAGCTCTTAAAGATAAAATGGACGGGAAGAAGTAATTTTTCAAAACATTTGTAAATCAAAGCCTTCAACTAATGTTGAAGGCTTTTTTTGTTCTATTGCTTTCTACTTTAAGTCTTAGGTGCAGAAAACCATTGCATACAAGAATATTTATCCTAAATTTGTAAACCAAATACGTTTGGAAAACTATGAGCCAAAAAGTTCTACTTAACGCAAAAGAGATCAATATCATTCTTCATAGATTGGCTTGTCAACTGATTGAAAAACATAACGATTTTACTAATACCGTACTTATAGGCATTCAGCCTAGAGGAAAATTTCTGGCTGACAGGCTCGCTCAAATTTTAAAGGACGATTATAAGATCAAGCATATTCAATTAGGACATTTGGATATCACATTTTTTAGAGACGATTTTCGTCGTGGCGAAAAACCTTTAGAGGCCAACACGACTGAAATCAATTTTATTGTTGAAGACAGGAATATTGTCTTTATTGATGACGTGCTCTATACAGGAAGAAGCATCCGTGCCGCTCTAACAGCCATTCAGTCTTTTGGACGCCCTAATGAAATTGAACTCCTAACCTTAATTGATAGACGCTTTAGCAGACACTTACCTATTCAACCAGACTATAGAGGTCGCCAGGTAGATGCTATCAATAAAGAAAAAGTAAAAGTCAATTGGGTAGAGAATGAAGGTGAAGATGCGGTGTATTTAGTTGAAGCATAACTGTTTAAAGGAATAACTAATAGCATAAAAAACAGCACACAATGAGCGAATTAAGTGTCAATCACTTATTGGGAATTAAATATCTGAATTCAAAAGATATCCAACTTATTTTTGAAACTGCCGATCATTTTAAGGAAGTCATCAACAGACCCATCAAAAAAGTACCCTCGCTCAGAGATATTACCATTGCCAATTTATTTTTTGAAAACTCCACCCGTACCAAACTTTCTTTTGAATTAGCAGAAAAACGACTCTCAGCAGATGTCATTAACTTTTCCGCCTCACAATCATCCGTGACAAAAGGAGAAACCTTAATTGATACCGTCAACAATATTTTGTCCATGAAGGTGGATATGGTGGTCATGCGGCATCCAAATCCGGGAGCTAGCGTGTTTTTATCCCAGCATGTTAAGGCAAGTATCATTAATGCAGGAGATGGCGCGCACGAGCATCCTACACAGGCTTTACTGGACAGCTATTCTATTAGAGAACGTTTGGGTCACGTACAAGGGAAAAATGTGGTTATTGTAGGCGATATTTTACACAGTCGCGTGGCCTTATCCAATATTTTTGCCTTGCAATTGCAAGGGGCTAATGTTATGGTATGTGGGCCAAAAACATTATTGCCAAAATACATCGATAAATTAGGCGTAAAAGTTGAAACCAACCTTAAAAAAGCATTGCAATGGTGTGATGTGGCCAATATGCTACGGGTTCAGAACGAACGCATGGATATGACTTACTTTCCATCTACCAGAGAATATACACAACAGTATGGTGTCAACAAAGCCTTGCTCAATTCCTTAGATAAAGAGATCACCATCATGCACCCAGGACCAATTAACCGTGGGGTAGAGATTACTAGTGACGTTGCAGATTCTAAGCAGGCCATCATTTTGGACCAAGTTCAAAACGGAGTCGCGATCAGAATGGCGGTCATTTACTTATTAGCTTCTAAAATTAAACATTAAAACCATCGTTATGATTTTTGACAAAGACAATAACATCACCCTTATCACTCAAGAAAAAAGTACCATTGTAGAATTGGTAAAGAAACTTCAAGCCACCTATCCAAAATTTAAAAATGATGATGTGATCATTAATTTATCTGTGATCCATGAGGTAAGTTTACAGGATATAATTGAATTTTTAGAGATTTCAAATACCCACCGTCGTGCAAAGCATTCTTTTGTTATTGTGACCAATAAAACCAATATCGACGAAACCCCAGATGAAATTATGGTGGTTCCAACACTTAAGGAAGCCTATGACCTGATTGAAATGGAGGAGATGGAACGCGATTTGGGAATCTAAAAATAAGTTTATAAGTTGAGGAGTTTAAAGTTTAGATGTACTTAGTGTAAAGTCCTCAAAAGTTCTATTGGACATGTACTAAACTCATAAACTCAAAACTTCTAAACTCAAACAATGAAACTTACCATACTCGGTTGCTTCAGTGCAACACCTCGTAAGGATACAAATCCTACCGCTCAGGTTTTGGAGATTAATAACCATCTATTCTTGATTGACTGTGGTGAAGGAACCCAAGTAGAATTACGCCGCAATAAAATTAAGTTTGCCCGTATCAAGCACATCTTTATTTCCCATTTACATGGCGATCATTTTTTTGGATTGGTAGGCCTAATTTCTACGTTTCGGTTATTGACCCGGGAGACTGAACTCCATATTCACTGCCCACAAGGCTTAAAGGAAGTGATTGTTTTACAAATGAAACTGGCCGATTCCTGGACCAATTATCCGCTCTTTTTTCATGAATTAAATTCCGACGATTCTGAACTTATTTTTGAAGATGACAAAGTAGAAGTGTGGACCATTCCTTTAGACCACCGGGTATACACCAATGGCTTTTTGTTTAAGGAAAAAGAGGGAGAGCGTCATTTAAATATGCCTGCAGTAATTGAAGCCAATATTGACATTGCTTATTACAATAAATTGAAACAAGGACATGATGTGCTTAATAGGGACGGGGTGCTCATTGATCATCAAAAAGTTACGTCACCCCCAAGTCCACCAAAAAGTTATGCCTTTTGCAGTGATACCGCTTATAAAGAAAGTATCGTCCCTATTATAAAAGATGTGGATGTACTTTATCATGAGTCGACTTTTTTAGAAAAGCATGCCCACTTGGCCCCCAAAACAAAGCATTCTACCGCTAAGGAAGCCGCACTTATTGCAAAAAAAGCCAATGTTAAAATACTCATTTTGGGACATTATTCAACGCGCTACGACGATTTGAATGAATTTAAACATGAGGCAGAGACTATTTTTAAACCGGTTAAACTTGCCAGAGATGGAAAGCATTTTGATTTCGACTAATTATGAGATACATCTTGGTATCTGAAAATAGGAGTAGAGGGTTTTAAGATTTAGCCATCATAACGATTCAAAAGTGAAATATAGGAGTTATTCACATCACATTTTATTCGAATTATGCTTAAATTTATCAGATTTCACGGTTCAAAAAAGATATCAATATTTCTTTAAATTATAGACAGAGACAATGGACAAAGACTTAGGTAATTATAGAAAATCCTACGAGAAACAAGAACTCTTGGAATCTAATCTCAGTGATAACCCTTTGGAGGTTTTTCAGAAATGGTTTCATGAAGTTGACACTAATTTTGATGAAGGAGAAACCAATGCCATGACCATTTCAACGCTTGGTCTGGATGGTTTCCCGAAGAGTAGGGTGGTGCTTCTGAAGAAATTTACCTATGAAGGCTTTATTTTCTATACCAATTATGAGAGCGAAAAAGGCAAGGCCATTCTTCACAATCCTAAAGTGTGTTTATCTTTTTTTTGGCCCCAAGCAGAACGTCAAATCATCATTAAAGGGGTTGCGGAAAAAATAGCGCCTAACATGAGCGATGGCTACTTTGAGTCGCGCCCACGCGGTAGTCAATTGGGAGCTCTAGTGTCGCATCAAAGTGAAGTGGTCAAAAATAGAGAAGCACTTGAAGAAGATTTGCGCCAATTAGAAGAAGACTATAAAGAAAAGGAAATTCCACGACCAGATTATTGGGGAGGTTTTATTGTCAAACCCATCTCTATGGAATTTTGGCAAGGACGCCCAAATAGATTACACGATCGGATTAGATTTACCTTGAATGAACAGTTTGATTGGATTATGGAACGTCTTTCTCCTTAAAGTTCAGGTTGCTTTTATAGGAAACAAATTATCTTTCCCAACACCTAAATATCTTCAATTCCTTAGTTAAAGGAATAATCATCGATTGGCTTTACACTAAAGTTTGTTCCTAAAACTCCTGTGTTACAATCTAGGTTTCTTTTTCATATCCCATCCAACTATTACAAGCTATATTAAAATGTACATTCGTTGAATAATGATCTGTCTACCTGATCATCAATTCACCTTCGCTGTTATATAAATTAAACAAAGATGAGAGCCTTCAAAAACTTAGTCGGTTTTCTAATAGAAGTTGCCTCAAATCATATTTTAACTAACGTTAAAAGGTAGAATTAGACGACGAAAAACATTATTAACACACTTTAACGTGCATTTCATCGATGATTGACGTATAAATTCGACTAACTGCATGTTTTTAATCGATTTTAACATTTATTTAACAAATCTTTTCAATTAGTCTTCTAAATTAGCCTCACCAAATCGAATTAACCAGCTTATGAAACCTAGACTATTCCTTCCCATATTGGCTTTAATGACGCTATTTACGATGTCTTGTTCCTCTGAGGATATAGAAGAACAGAAATTGGATGCTTCTACTTTAATTACGCCAGCCACCAAAACTATTGAAATCGGAATTTTAGAATTGATCAATGCGCACAGAATAGGGATGGACTTACAACCATTGCACAATCTAAGTGTCATTAAATCGGTGGCTTTTACCCATACAGATTATATGATTTCTCTAAATCAAGTTAACCACGATAATTTTTATCAACGGAAGGCTAGTTTAGTTAATACTGTAGCAGCAGTAAGAGTAGCAGAAAATATAGCCTATTCTTATACATCTGCTGAAACCGTAGTAAATGCTTGGTTAAACAGTCCGGGACATCGCGCCACTATAGAAGGAGATTTTACAGATTTTGATATTTCAGCTGAAAAGAATTCTGAAGGTAAATGGTACTTTACGAATATTTTCATTAAACGTTAAAACATTATTTATTTTAAGTTTAGTTATTTTTTTTTGAAAAAGCCGCTCCATGAGTGGTTTTTTTTTGGCTAAATTTCATGGCATTTTGTTAAATGCGCTATTAAAACTTTAGATATCAGGGGCAGTATTCAAAAGCCGGCAATCCATATCGGCATAACCTTATAAATGACATAATAGGAGTCTTTAGCGATGCGCCCATGGATTTTCAGATCTAATGTTCATAGCGATTTTTCTGCGTCAGACTGTCGGACTAAGAAGAATCTGATTTCATGTTTTCAGGTTAACCTATCTTTTTAAATTGTAGTTACTAGGGATTGGTAGCCTAGTGAAGTTCAGAAAAAGCTTGTCCTTCTCATATAATACGGTAAGCTCATAATTAAGGTTCTGCCGATTGAGAAATGATGGCAAAAAAAAACAGACCGTCAGGTCTGCTTTTCTTTTAAATAACTATAGAGGTTACTTTTTTAAGATATAAAAGTAAGAGCGTCTGTTCAACTGGTGCTCTTCTGAAGTACATTTAACCCCATTTGAACATTTGTTCAACAATTGGGACTCTCCGTAACCAATAGCGCTTTCTATACGCTCGGTAGCAATTCCGCGAGAGATGATATAGTCCCTTGTAGATTTTGCTCTTCTGTCAGATAGCTTTATGTTGTAACTATCACTTCCTCTACTGTCTGTATGTGATTCAATTTTGATTACCATTTCAGGATGCGCTCTCATCACATCAACAATATGCTCCAATTCATACTCAGCATCTGTTCTGATGTTCCATTTATCAAAGTCAAAGAAAATCGGATTGATAACAATTTGGTTATTATCAATTAATGGGGTTAAGTAAAGATCGGCATTGTTAACTTTTCCGTTTTCAAAATTGGTAACCACCTTCTTCATATCGTCTTTGTAATCTTTTTTGCTGCCTAACACCGTATAACTTTTATCACAATCAGCATCAAATTCATAGGCTCCTGTAGCTGTGGTCATAACCGTTGCGATAATTTTTCCTGAATTGTTAATTAATTTTACTTCAACGCTAGCAAGAAGCTCATTCGTTTTTGCGTCTCTAGCAATACCTTCAATTTTTTGTTGACAAGGTTCTGCATTAAAACTGTAAATATCATCACTGCCTTTTCCTCCTGGTCGGTTGGAAGAGAAGTAACCGGTTTTGCTATTCTCATTGATAAAAAAGGCAAAATCATCATAACCGCTATTATAAGGAGCGCCTAGATTTTCGGGTTCAGTAGTGTCATCTTTTAAGATATTGGATTTATAAATATCTAATAGACCCAAATTTAAATAGCCATCAGATGAGAAGTAAAACGTACTGTCTTTAGCTACAAAAGGAAACATTTCACGACCTTCAGTATTTATTTGAGAACCTAAATTTCTTGGTTCGCTATAGTTTCCATCTTCTAAAACATCTACTTCATAAATGTCAGTATGACCCAATCCGCCGTCACGGTCAGAAACAAAATATAATTTCGTGTTATCTGGGCTTAGGGCAGGGTGGCCATTGGAAAAATAATCATCATTAAATGGTAGTTCAACAATGGATTCCCATTGACCCTCTTTTAAAGTAGCTTTGTATAATTTAAGATGAGAAGTACCTTTACGGTCATAGTCTAATTTATTTCTTTTGTCTAGGTTATCTCTAGTAAAGTATATGGTTTGGCCATCATTTGTAATAGCCACTGAAGCTTCATGATATGCGGTATTGATCTTTGTCGATTTAATAAAATTAGGATCGCCATATTCTTTTTTGCCTTCTTTATCTGTTACTGATAAGGAATATAAATCTAAAAAAGGTTCATCATTCCACCCGTAATTCTTTTTCAAATCAGCATGTCTGGAAGATGCAAAATACAATTCGCCATTAGCCGTATAGCCGCCAAAATCAGAGAATTCAGTGTTAAAAGGCAAATTTTCAATTTCAACGACCACATCTTCAGTAGATGCTAACTCTTCATACATATCAAGATTGTTGGCATCAAAGTTTTTAACGCGACTGTCGCCACTCTGAATCTCTTTAAATTTGACCAACCATTTGTCAGCTTCAACATAGTTGCCAATACTTCTTAAGCTTTGGATGTATTTAAAAATGTATTCAGGATTAACATCATTGTATCTGTTAAGAGCTTTACCATACCATAATGCCGCTTCTTGAGACTTTGAGTTGTTATAGTAACAATCTCCCAATCGGGTTAAAACATGGGCACTGCTGTCGCCTTTTTTGACGGCTTCTTCATAGAGTTCAGTTGCTTTTACATAGGCATAATTCTCGAAGAATTTATCGGCCAATTTTTTTTGAGCAACCATGAACGTGCTACTAAGCGCAAAAAGAAATATAAATAATTTTGTTTTCATAGTCATAAGTTTTAGAAGTATCGAGGCGATTTAATACGTTTACTTTTAAAGATTTCGAACATCAGGAGGATTTCGTGGGTACCACTTGTATAAGGTCTCAAATCTGAAAAAGGATATTCATAGGCGTATCCAATACGTAATTGTTTAGAGACTTGAAAATCAGCAATCCCACTTAAAGCTGACGTGTTTTCATCAATCCTGTAACCTCCGCCAATCCACAACACTTCGTTGAAAAGAAAGTTAGCGGTTAAATCTAAAGATAATGGTGCTCCGTTTGTCGCTTTCAACATGAATGCCGGTTTAAATTTGGTGATGGCACCCAAATCAAACACATAGCCACCTGTAAAATAGTAGCTCAAGCGCTCTAAAGCTTCAAACTCCTGTTCACCGTTATAATCTGTATTCAATAATCGAGGAGCAGAAAGCCCCAAGTACCATTTATTAGTATGCCAATATGCACCAGCACCAACATTAGGCTTCCATCTATTCTCATAACCATAGATAATTGGATCATCAAATTCAGCCGCCCTAAAATCAGGATCAAGGCTAAACCCGGTAAAACCAGCTTTTAATCCGAAGGCCAATTTTGTGTTTTGACCGGTTTGAATGGTGTATGAAAAGTCAGCATAAACATATTGGAAATTTTGGTATCCAAGCTCGTCATTAATGAATGACATTCCCAGACCAATTTTTTCATTACGCAAGGGTGCATGTACAGAAAGCGTTTGGGTTGTTGGGGCTCCTTCGAGTCCTACCCATTGACTTCTGTGCAAACCTACCATACTCAAAGTCTCTCGACTCCCAGCATACGCTGGGTTAATGGAGATAGTATTGTACATATACTGTGTAAACTGGGGTAATTGTTGTGCAACGCCTACCCAGCTTGTGAACAGTATTAAAACGATGATATTAAACTTTAAAAATTTCATAGGTTAAAATTTATTTGGTTGCAACGTAGATTGGACCTGCAAAAGGTTTTAATCCACTATTTCTTAGGTTAATGACGTAATAATATGTTCCTGTTGGTACATAGTTTGAATTCCCAACGGAAGCTTTAGATGATGTCCCATTCCAATCATTTTGATAGTTTTTAGATTCATAGATCATAGCACCCCAACGGTTGAATATTTGAAGCTCTACAGTAAACCCACAAGTTTCAACTCCGGTTACGGTAAAGAAATCATTTTTACCATCAGTATAGGTAGTGACTGCCTTCGAAATGATCACATCTTCAGCGCCACATGGCAACACCACACAGTCATCATGCAATCTGATATTTACAAAGGCTTCAGATGTACAGTAATCATCAGCTAAAGTGTACTTAAACGTATAGGTGCCCAATTCCAATTGATAAGGATTGAATATACTACCATCTAAAGATGCATTACCCGTAACTACAGACCATGTACCGTTGGTATCAAATGTGCCATTCAATAAGTCGAAAAGATTAAAATTCAAATCGTCACCATTACAAAGCTCGGTATCCGTAACCGTAATGACAGGAGCGGCATTCACATTAATAATTTGGGTATATACTGCTTCATTGTTACAGGTATCAGATACGGTCCAAGTTCTGGTGATCACGTAGTTTTCAACACCTTCTGCAGCTGTTGACGTTTCATTAAACGCAACATTAATGGTGTTAGAACAAGAATCTTCAAAAACCAAGTTTGGAGCAGTAGGAATATTATCGCAAGCAAGGGTGATTTCTGACTCATATTGCGTCACTAGGCTAGGAGCAGTAGTATCTTGAACATTGATAGTTTGTGATGCTGTTGAAGCATTTCCACAAGCGTCAGTTGCCGTCCAGGTTCTAGTGATGGCATACGCACCTTCACAATTCCCGTCAGTTGTAACATCGTCAAACGTTAAGGTTATGTCAGATCCACACTCGTCTGTCGCAATTGCTTGAACAAATGTTGGTGTTACTGAACAGTCTACGGTAGTCTCGCCCGGTAAAGTTTCTATAACTGGCGCGGTAGTATCAGTAATTGTATATGTAGCGGTGGTGGTAGATGAATTCCCACAGCCATCAGTAGCGGTAAAGGTAATTGTACCTGTACTATTACATTCTTCAGAAAGCGCTATAAAATCATTAGACCATATTACTGCAGAACAAACATCTGAAGCTGTAGCACCACCATTAGTTTCTAACCAATTTTGGAAGTCGCTCATAGTACCTTCGCTAATGCACTCTGCCGTAAAATTAGATGCTGGAGTAAGTACGGGTGCAACACTATCCTGAATAGTATAGGTCGCAGTAGTTGTACTAGCATTTCCACAGGCATCAGTAACTGTAAAAATAACTGTTACTGGTTCATTACAATCAGAACCTCCACCATCATAATTGTTGGTCCAGGTCAAATCAGTTGAACAGGAATCCGAAGCAGTAGCCCCGCCATTGTTGGTTAACCACGCTGTTAAACTTCCAGTATTTCCCTCAGCGTTGCAGTTTAATACAACGTTCTCAGCAGGCGTTTCGATAACAGGTGCTGTAGTATCTACAATTGTTAAAAATTGGGTTGCGGTAGATGTTAATCCACAGTCGTCCGTTGCTGTCCAAGTTCTTTCGATAATTTTTGTGTTTCCACAGGTATCATAGGCATCAACATCAGCATAAGTAACTTTTACACCGCCACAAGCATCAAAGGCATCTGGAGTTCCAGTAACAGAAGGATCAATAGACTCTGAACATTCAACCAAAATATCTTTTGGAGCCGCGATTATTGGAGCGGTAGTATCAACCACTGTAATTGTTTGGGATGTTGATGCTGTATTTCCACATTCGTCTGTAGCGGTCCACGTTCTTGTGATGCTTTGGGTGTTGCCACAACCTGCAATAGCACTATCTTCAAACGTAATAACGACCTCGCCACAACCGTCAGTTGCTGTTGCCTCGCCAAAACCACTTCCACTCATTCGGGAGAGACCAGAACATTCAAGTGTAACGTCTTCTGGAGCAGTAATTACTGGGGCAACTGTGTCAACCACATTGATTATTTGATCTCCAGTCACCGCATTTCCACAAGCATCTGTAGCAGTCCATGTTCTGGTAATAATTTGTGTTGTTCCACACGCTGCAACAGCGGCATCTACATAAGTAATAGCTACTTCACTACAAGTGTCGGTTGCTGTTGCTAATCCAGTGGCAAAAGGTGCCATAGACTCAGAACACTCAACAGTTGTATCTAATGGCAGGGTTAATACAGGTGCAGTAGTATCAACAACAGTAATTAATTGTGTACCAGTACTAGCATTTCCACAAGCATCAGTTGCAGTCCATGTTCTTGTGATGGTTTCTGTTTCTCCGCAACTCTCAACGCTGGCATCTACGTAGGTTATTTCAACACTACCACAAGCATCAGTAACGGTTGCTGTTCCTGTAGCAGAAGGCTCTATTGACGCGCCACATTCTACGGTTTTAGCTTCAGGCGTTACCAGGGTTGGGGGTGTAGTATTTTCAATAGTGATTGTTTGGGTAGTTGATGCTGCTTGGTTACAAGTATCAGTAATCGTAAAGGTTCTCGTAACGATTAATGGACAGGTACCTGAGGTTGTATCACTATAAGTAACGGTAGTAATGCCATCTCCAGTAAATGTACCACCTTCACTTAAAAACTTAGCGATGCCAATTGTTGAAACAGAAGCACTGTAAGCCAATGATGCGGTATTGTTAATAGTGATATCATCTACAGTACAGCCGTTAACAAGGAGGGCAGCAGGTGCATTAATTTCTATAGGACTTGTGTTTTCAGTAATAATTACAAAAGATTTGGTTGTTGTACAATCTGAATCGGCATCAGACACTGTAACAGAATAGGTGCCTTCCGCTAGATTGTTTATATTTTGCGTTGTTGCAATCGGCGTTCCGTTAAAGTCCCACGCATAAGTAAAGTTACCTGAACCTCCTGTAGTGGATATGCTCAGACTACCGCTGTTAAGATTTGAACAGGAATCATTGACTTGCTCAACCAAATTTATGGTTAGACCATCGTTAACTGTAACAGTAAATGGTGTTCTATTAGGATTGACACAGTTTTCAGCAGGACCTTCTGATGCATAATACGTAAATGTACCTTTTACACTTGTATCTGGAACCAAAGAAGATTGGCCAACAGTGTTAGGGTTATTATCAGCATAGTAAAAAACGGTATAGTCAGGATTGCTGGCTTGCGCTGACAATGGATTAGCAGTTTGGTTTAAGCAGTATTCTACATTAGCAACTGTAGGAGATGAAGTGATATCATTTACCTCAATTGTGAATGTATAGGTACAGCTCGTAACTCCTGGAGGAATTGCGTAATAAGTGCTTTGTCCCTTAGTAGCAGGGAAAGGATTAGAGGCAGTGAACTGAATTGAAGCATCAGTTACTGGAAAAGAATTGTAAAATAACGATCCCGGAGGAAACTGTGCAGCGATTTCTGAGACAGGAATACTATTATTCTCTAGATTGCAATATAAAAACGTTCTTGTAAGAGAAACATTGGCACAATTATCCAGAATGTATTGTTCAGCATCGATATCTACTACAATTGGATCCGTATTTGGGATACCTTCACAAATGCCATTTTGGTCATAGCCTTGTATAAGAGGCAACGAATAAACTATACCTGAGTTTGCCCCAGTTCCTGATATATATCCTCCTAGAATGACAATTTTAGGAGCACACCCATCATTCACTAAAATGGAGCAGTCTTCTGTAGTTTTTAATTTGAAACGAAGGTTTGCCAATAATTTGGTTACATCCGTATCCAAAGGTAAATACGCAATGTCCCATACAATAGCACCAGTCGCGCCTTCATTAGGATCGTAATACGGCGCGGTCGCGTTAAATAAACTATCGTATTCATTAAAAATGATACTACCTGGCACAAATTGAGACGTAAACGGAATTGGTATTACCAATTTTGCGTTTTGTATAGGTTCGGACCCTTTGTTTCTAATTTCCAGATTGTATTGTAGCTCGTCTCCCGGTAAAGCAACATAAGGTGCTGTTGCAGGATTACCCGCAATATCAACTAATGACAACAACCCTTCAGATTCTGGAATATAAGAATCCACTGCAACAGTTATATTGAAAATGGCATATGTGTCCTGTGTAGACCCATATTCAAATCGGGTAGAGGTTTGATTGTTATTGATGATGGCTTTATCCTCATTATCCAAATCGAACATACTAATGTCCATACCCGTATTGTTTAATAGATACGGTATTCTTACACCTGGTGTTTGAATGGAAGAGTTAAAAAAGTTAGTCAGACTATTTCCAGAATGTGCTAAACTTTCAAAGGCATTATCACTAGTTCTTCTAATTTTAAAATAGTCACCAGCAATGGTTCTATCGCCTTCACCTGCCATAACACCCAACTTTACTTTAACAGGTCCCTGTTGAGTAGTGTTAAAACCAGAAACGTCTAAGAAATGACTGATTGTAATGCTGCTATCTACAAATGCGTGACCATCAAAAACAGTCACATCTTTCCAACTCATTTCTGAATTTTCATAAACCACTACCATGCCCCAGCCACCATAAAAGCCAATGCCGTCTCCATCTCCTTCTACAAGTGCGATGTCAGCAACATGATATAAGCCATTGTTGCCATTGTTTTTTACATAATCAGTAACATCAACATATGCAGAAAATATGTCGTTGTCTGTTCCTGATGGATAGTAAATATCAGTGGCATGAGCAGTTAATTGTGTGTAATTTGTGGCGTTAGGCCCCTTAATTGATACTTTTCTCTTATTAAAACTTTTTGTGCGTTCAACAGTTTCATTATAGGTTGACGTATAGGAGATGTTCACATGCGCTCTGTTTTGTGGTAATACTTCTAATCTTTTAATTTTTAGAGCATAGTCTGAACCAGAAAAGATGGTATAAGGCGTCTTTAGAATCACATTTGCATTTGTCAAACTACTGGTTGCCACATCTGTTTGCGGACCGTTATTGACCGATACTTTTAGGTAGGTCTTGTCATCATTATAGCCTTTATAAAGAAAAAACTTAACAGTGTTTCCACCAGCAGTAGAAGTAAACGTATAGGTTGCAAGAGTGGTGGAGTTAGTTATTGCGAGACCGTAAGTTGTATTTGGGATAGCTTGACCATTAAAAACTTCTGCATCATCACTAATGTTCTCAGTTATGGTCTTTCCAGTAGCAAATTCTTTGGTTACCGTAAATTCATTGTCTCCAGTAGATCTACCGGTCCAATATAGACCAGCGTAAACAATATTAGTACATTCAGGACTAATCTGATCTGACAAATTTAACGATGCGGCAGAAGAGTTCCATGTTGCATTGTCATTGTCAACATCAACATAGGCCATATCTTCACTATTGTTGCCATTGTCATCATAATCAACCAATGTTAAATTGGTATTGCCTAGCATCGTAAAATCACCCTTTACGTTATAAACGGTTTTGTTGGGTGTAAAAGCAGAAGCTCTTGGTGTAAATTCCACCTTAACCTGTGCTTGAGTAAAAACAGAGGGCGCTAGTGCCAAAACCACTACCAGGACTAGCTGTAGGATCGGTTTTATGTTATTGATTTTTTCAGTGTATAGTTTTTTCATAGTGATAACTTTTAAGGAAGTCAGTAGGTATTATGAACGTTTATAAATGTTGTAAAAAATGATAATTTCAGGGTCAGCATTTTGAATAAAACTTCTAATCTGATCTTCAGTTACAGGAAATTCACAATTAAGGTAGATGTATTTTAAATTATTAAAACCTTGTGTTGAAGACAAATTGAAAGGCGTATTTAAAGTGGTAGTTGATGCTATATCAATTTTGATCATTTCCACTTTATTAAAAAGCGCATTGCTTTTAGAAGCCACATTAAAGGATTTCGTATCCTTAAATTGTAATACTAAAGGCGCAGCACCCGTAACCTTTGAAATACCATTGTTCTTTACATAAATGGTCGATTTTAAATCATAAAGTAAATCTGTAGGAATTTCTTGAGTTGCAGTAGCGCTTCTGTTAGCTACAATATCGCCGGGTGCAAACCTTTGATCGCGATCCGTTACGTTGTGAATTGCGTTTCCCTGAGAAAAACATGCACCTGAGAAAAGTCCCATAAGCATTATGATACTTAAAAACTTTGTTTTAATTTTGGAATCCATAGCCTGAATATTTATTGATGTAATTATTTTAAAAAACTAAAAGTCTGTATTGAACAGGTAAATAGCATAAGTAGTAACATACCACTACTTTTTTCCTTAAATTAGACGAACATTAACTGGAATGTTGTAAATAAAGGAAATGGGTTTAACTGTGTTGAGGGAAGTCATATTGCTGGGCAATACAAGATAGGATCGATTAACATGTGTTTGATTTGGGGTCATTTTACATTAATTTATTTGAACAAAGCAACAGATAACTAGTTGGTTAATCAAAAATAAATGTTGATTAACTAAAATAATCGTTAAAACGAATCGACGTAACACTTTATCGATACAAACCACATTTAATCGAACATTATCATGAAGACCATCGTACTTATAAGACATGCTAAATCCTCTTGGGAGCAGGACATCACTGATTTGAGCCGTCCTTTAAGCAAAAGAGGCGTCACTGACGCCCATCTACTTTCTACATCTTTAGATGATTTAAATTTTCAACCGGACGCCATTTTTTCAAGTCCAGCAAACAGAGCATTGTCTACCTGCTCGATTTTCATGGAAAACCTTGGGTTTCCTGACGAACTATTGAAAATTGAAGAACAGCTTTATGACTTTGGCGGCAACCGTGTGTTGCGGTTTATAAAAAATATGGACGACAACCTTAACCAAGTGATGATTTTTGGTCACAACCATGCATTTACGGAGTTGACCAATGCACTCGGAGACCGAATTATAGACAATCTGCCCACTTCAGGGCTGGTCATGATTCAATTTGAAATTGATTCTTGGAAAGATTTACAAAAAGGCCACACCAAAATGATTTTAAAACCCAAAGACCTTAAATAACAGCTGTTAAACAGGCCTTTTTGAGAATATATTCTGTTGTCATATGTGCTCTCAGTTAACAAATTGCTATTCCTTATCAAGTGACTTTATTTTGAGTGATAAATAGAATATATTTGTCATAGATTAAAATTTCAGTCCGCACTTAATGGTTACAGATATAAATTCCAATACATACATCAATAGAGAGTTGAGCTGGTTGCAGTTTAACGAGCGTGTTCTACAAGAAGCAGAAGACGAGGGCGTACCGCTCATAGAACGCCTTCGGTTTTTAGGGATTTTCTCAAACAACTTAGACGAGTTTTTTAAGGTCAGATACGCCACCGTAAAGCGGATTGACGAAGCCGGTAAAACGGGTAAAAGTGAATTGGGCGGAATTTCTGCCAGTGAATTATTGGAGATCATCACCCAGATTGTCATTAAGCAACAAAGTGATAGTCTCCATATTTTGGCTGCCATACATAAGCGTTTGGAAGATGAAAACATCCATATTGTCAATGAGACCCAAATTGATGAAGCCCAACATCGTTTTATAAAAAACTACTTTATTCAACACGTCAGTCCCGCGTTGGTGATCATTATTTTAAGCGAATTGGTAAAACTTCCCACTTTAAAGGATAGTGCAGCCTACCTTGCTATTAAAATGGAGCTGGGCAAACAACAAAAACAGTATGCGCTGATAGAGATTCCGAAGTCGATGGATCGGTTTGTGGTACTGCCTAAAAAAGGTCTGGACAATTACATCATTCTCTTAGATGATTTGTTGCGCTATTGTATGGATGACATCTTCAATATTTTTGAATATGAATCGGTCTCAGCGCACATGATTAAGATTACGCGTGATGGCGAATTGGATTTCGAAAGTGATTTAAGTAAGAGTTTTATCGAGAAAATCTCCGATAGTGTGAAACATCGGCAAACGGGAGAACCTGTGAGATTTGTATATGACAAAACCATCGATCAGGAAACCTTGTTGTTTTTGATGAATATGATGGGCATTGACTCTAAAGACAGTGTGATTCCTGGCGGTCGTTATCATAATAGACGCGATTATATGGATTTTCCGAGTTTGGGAAGAACAGGTTTATTATATGATAAAATAAAACCCTTACCCGTAAAGGGATTGAGTTTAGAACGAAGCATCTTCAAGAACATCGCTAAAAAAGATTATTTACTGCATACGCCGTATCATACTTTTTCATACATCGTCAAGTTTTTAAGGGAAGCAGCCTTAGATCCTAAAGTAAAAAATATAAAAATTACCATTTACAGATTGGCACAAATTTCCCATGTCGCAAGTTCGCTGATCAATGCCGCCAAAAACGGTAAAAAAGTAACCGTTGCCATCGAGTTGCAGGCACGTTTTGATGAACAAGCCAACATTGACTATGCAGAACAAATGGAAACGGATGGTGTCAATTTATTATTTGGGGTAAAGGGACTTAAGGTTCATAGTAAAATGTGCGTGATTGAGCGCGAAGAAAATAATAAGATCAAGCGGTACGGATTTTTAAGTACCGGAAATTTCAATGAATCAACGGCCAAACTTTATACAGATTTTACCTTGTTCACTTCCGACCAAAGAATTTTAAAGGATGTGGTGAAAGTGTTTGATTTTTTCGAAACCAATTATAAAATTTTCAGATATAAGCATATCATCGTGTCGCCACATTATACAAAAACCAAACTATTTAAACTGATCGACACTGAAATTGAGAACGTCAAAAAGGGTAAACCTGCATTTATCAAGCTGAAGCTTAATAGTATTTCCAGTTATATGATGGTGGATAAACTTTACGAAGCCAGTAGGGCAGGTGTTAAGATTCAGATGATTGTAAGAGGCATCTGTTGTTTGGTTCCCGGAATTAAAGGCATGAGTGAAAACATTGAGGTGATCAGTATTATTGATAAGTTTTTGGAACATACCAGATTATTGGTGTTTTGCAACAATAATGACCCCAAAGTATTTATTTCATCAGCCGATTGGATGTCGCGGAATATCGAAAATAGAGTGGAGGTAACCTGTCCAATCTATGATGCTGATATTAAAAAAGAATTACTGGATGTCTTTGAGATCTCTTGGAATGATAATGTAAAGGCCCGCATGTTGTGTGGCTCCCATGAAAATAAATACAAACATAATAACTTACCAAAGGTTAGGGCGCAATTTGCCATTTATAATTATTATGTCGATAAATTACAGGAATAGACTATGTTGACCATAAAAAAATACGCTGCAATTGACATTGGTTCCAATGCGGTGCGCTTGCTTATTGCAAATATTATTGAACAAAAAGGAAAACCCACGCTTTTCAAGAAAAGCTCTTTGGTACGGGTACCCATTCGTTTAGGAGCTGACGTCTTTTTAAACCAGAAAATTTCCAAGGAAAACGAACTGCGCTTAATAGATACCATGAACGCTTTTAAATTGCTGATGAAATCACATAAAGTTGTGGCCTATAAAGCGTGTGCTACTTCGGCAATGCGTGAAGCCGAAAATGGGGCTGATCTGGTAAAGCTTATAAAAAAACATGCTAAGATAAAGATTGATATTATTGATGGTGAAGAAGAAGCCGCCATTATTGCCGCTACAGATTTGAATAGTTTTATCGATAAAAGTAAAACGTATCTATATGTTGATGTTGGGGGTGGAAGTTCAGAGTTTTCTGTGATCCATCAAGGAATTACCACCGCTTCAAAATCGTTTAAAATAGGAACCGTAAGGTTGTTAAATGACATTGTCCAAAAAGAAGCTTGGTTAGAATTGGAAGCGTGGATTAAGAACAACACCAAGGATTTTGAGAAAATTGATCTCCTGGGTTCGGGTGGAAACATCAATAAAATCTTCAAAATTTCAGGAAAAGCTTTGGGTAAACCTCTAACGTATTTCTATCTGACCTCTTATTACAACATGCTTCAAACCTATAGTTATGAAGAGCGTATTACGGAACTCGACTTAAATCAAGATAGGGCAGATGTGATCATTCCGGCAACCAGAATTTATCTTTCTGCCATGAAATGGAGTGACGCCAAATATATTTATGTTCCTAAGATTGGGCTTTCAGATGGGATAATTAAGAGTGTTTATTTTGGTGCGGTTTCTAGCGTAAACATCGTATAAATTAGCCGTTTATCTTCTTTTTTATGTGACATATCTAATATTTCTTTGAAATAATTATTTTCAAATTATATTCACCCTCTCAAATCACATATTATGAAAAATTTTTTTACGCTATTCCTTGTTTTAGGTCTATCGACCTACTCGTTTTCACAAGATATAAAATACGGTGTTCATTTTGCCACCAACATCTCCAACATGGATTATGATGTGGATGGCATCCGATCAAACCCACATAGAAACGGTTTTGTATTTGGAGCTTTTGTCGATTTCGGACTGACCGAATCCTTAGCAGTTATGACAGAGTTGCAATATTCTCCAGAAGGCGCCAATTTGCAATATTATAAAACCGATTATCTCAATCTGCCAATCATTTTAAACTACACTATTTTTAACGATTTGAAACTAGGTGTAGGTCCGCAAGTGGGTTTGAAGGTCTACAAACACAATGACGGATTCAAAAACTTTGTCTTTTCAGGTGTTGGATTTGCTGAGTACATGATTACCGATGAATTTGGTGTTGATTTCCGTTATTTATACGGCATTTCCAATGTGTTTGACGATGAATTAAACTTAGAAGCCAGACAAGGTGTGATGCAATTTGGAGTCACTTACAGGCTCTAATAGCAGTTAATTTGGATATAAAAAAAGCTCTAACAGTGTGTTGGAGCTTTTTTTATTATCTAAAGGTAAAAACCCTGCTCC
>NZ_JAEHJZ010000052.1:97213-97871 GCF_016469035.1 Gelidibacter salicanalis
TCAAATCCATAGTGGTTTATTCTCTTTTTTTTGAAAGAGCATTACACAAATGGATCTATCCGTGTATTGTTTCGCTTTTACTCAAGTTTTTCATGATTTTCGCTTCAAATTCTAGCAGATCGTTCCACTTCTTATCTACTTCTTTTCGGTCGCCATATTGTCTTGCAAAACCTAAAAACATGGTATAATGGTTGGCTTCACTCACCATTAATTTTCGGTAAAACTCGGCCAGTTCTTTGTCCTCAAGTTCTTCAGATAACAAACGGAAGCGCTCACAGCTTCGCGCTTCAATTAAAGCAGCGTAAAGCAGTCTATGGACGAGTTGGGTGGTTCTACTGCCTCCTTTTGGGAAAAAGGTAATGAGTTGAATAACATAATCATCCTTTCGGTCTCTGCCAAGCGTCCATCCTTTTTCAAGAATCCTGTCGTGAACCATTTTAAAATGGCTAATTTCTTCCTTTACCAAGGCCACCATTTCCTGAACCAACGCTGTATATTCAGGAAAACTGACAATTAATGAAATAGCCGTACTGGTCGCTTTTTGCTCACAATAGGCATGGTCTGTTAGAATCTCTTCAATATTTTTTTCGACAATATTAACCCAACGTGGATCTGTAGGTAATTTAAGTCCGAGCATATTTTTATTATCTAGTTAAAG
>NZ_JAEHJZ010000509.1 GCF_016469035.1 Gelidibacter salicanalis
TTTGCTATTATAGAAGAATTGACGGTTTCTTTTGAACGGGGGCTGACTGTATTAACGGGAGAAACCGGTGCCGGTAAATCCATTATTATTGATGCCATTTCTCTTCTTGTCGGAGGCCGTGGATCGTCTGAATTTGTCAGGTACGGCGAAACGAAAGCTGAACTTGAAGGGCTGTTTCTTTTAGAAAGCGGACATCCTGTTTTTGAGGTGTGCCATGAACAGGGGATTGATGTATCAGATGATATGATTGTGTTGAG
>NZ_JAEHJZ010000510.1 GCF_016469035.1 Gelidibacter salicanalis
AGGAGAGTGTGACGTCGATGATGGTTGAGGACCTCCTATTGTGGAAGGTAGGATGGGCGCCAGTATTGTGAACTGCCAAGTTATTTAAGAAGATAAGGTCTTCCAGAGCCTTACCTCTGTTGTTCGTGTCCGAGGAGCCCCACAGCGAGCTGTGCGCGTTAGTGTCGGACATAATCAAGAGCTTGTGTCTGCCATGGCGGCAGTAGCGAAGCAGCTTGCCCAGCATATCTGGCCATACCAATGGATTGGTGTAGTCCATATACACAGAAGCAACGATCACCTTCGGTAGGTGGGGTTGATGGGTAAGCCAAAGACATGTGGAGATGTCTCGCGAGGTGAATTCCGGCATTGGCCAGAGGTGTAAATCCCGAGATGCGTAGATGGCAGCCCTGGGAGTGAGAGACAGATGATCATACAGAAGCTGATGTGTTCTGTCGAAACCTGTAAGTTTACCTTTCCACACGTATGGCTCTTGCACCGCGAGGATAAAGGAGGGTGTATGCTGCACAGAACCGAGGTACCTCATGAGAGAGGAGGCACCCA
>NZ_JAEHJZ010000511.1 GCF_016469035.1 Gelidibacter salicanalis
GTTCACGGTTTGCACCGGGTCAGGGTTGCCATTAGTTTCTTGAACTAGTATCAGCTGGGGGTGCTCTGTTGGGAGCCTGGTTTGCCCTTCAAATCTCTCGCCGTTATTACCACATGCTGATACGTCTCACTGGCTCCTGCTCGTGCTAGCTGCTCCAATGGCTGGTGCGACTGTGGAGTGCCGCATTGCTAATGTAGCCACTGATTGAAATACACGTGTTACTATCGCCACTACAAGTCCCAGTTCAACAAGTTCAACCACAGGTCCAACAGGTACAGCAGGTCATGCCTACCAACAGA
>NZ_JAEHJZ010000512.1 GCF_016469035.1 Gelidibacter salicanalis
CGCGATGAGACCACGGCCTGCACATTTAAAGCCTCGCAGACTCAGCAGGTCATCACTTGGTGGATCCAAACGAATCCCGCGCCTGACTCTGCTCCACATCGCCCAGCAGGGTGCGCCAATTCATATTACCATGTCACAATTTATTTACTTATGTTTAACTTAATACACCACTAGGTTGTAGAGGAGCTAGTCGCTACACGTCATTCAGTTCAGAATACATACACTGACTTTAT
>NZ_JAEHJZ010000513.1 GCF_016469035.1 Gelidibacter salicanalis
AGCGATGTGAGTAAACTGCTCGAACAGTATCGCGTAATGGTCAAAAACTGGAAGTAGCTGAATGGTTTGAATATCAGGCAATTATTTGTAGCGGGAGACGGCCTTTTGAGCTTCTCGTGCATAGAGTCGCGCAAGGATTTGGGCGCTAGCACTTGTAAATCAGGTCCGAAACTAAACAGGCGCGTCTTGAACTCCTGATTGATAATTAAGCGTAGCTCGATTACCAAGCCATCC
>NZ_JAEHJZ010000514.1 GCF_016469035.1 Gelidibacter salicanalis
CGTAAAACACTCGTTACGAGGTGGAGACGGGATTTGAACCCGCGTATACGGCTTTGCAGGCCGCTGCCTCGCCTCTCGGCCACTCCACCGCACATGGAAAGTGCCAGCGAGGCTGACACTTCCCACTTGAGCGGATGACGAGATTCGAACTCGCGACCCTAACCTTGGCAAGGTTATGCGCTACCACTGCGCCACATCCGCATTTACAAGCTATTCGGTTACCCGTTTTCGCGTGCTAGATGAC
>NZ_JAEHJZ010000515.1 GCF_016469035.1 Gelidibacter salicanalis
GTCTGACCGTCTCCTTAAGATGGAGGAGACACTCCATACGCGTATCATTGGTCAGGATGAGGCTGTCAAAGCTATTAGCCGTGCCATCCGCCGTGCTCGTGTTGGCCTCAAGAACCCAAATCGGCCTATTGCTAGCTTCATCTTCTCTGGACCAACTGGTGTCGGTAAATCAGAGTTAGCAAAGGCTCTTGCAGCCTACTACTTTGGCTCAGAAGAGGCCATGAT
>NZ_JAEHJZ010000516.1 GCF_016469035.1 Gelidibacter salicanalis
CGAAGGTGTGGCTGGGCGTCATGCCGAAGGTTTTCTGCATCATGGTCGGGGTGATGACCACCAGCACCACCACGGCCGAGGTGAGCACGCAGGTGAGGATCCTCGACTACGCCTGGCGCTTCCCCTTCCTGCTCGGCGGTGTCTTCGGCGTGATCGGCGTGTGGCTGCGCCGCTGGCTCAACGAAACCCCGGTGTTCCTCGAAATGCAGGCGCGCCGCCAAGCCGCCGCCGAAATGCCGCTGCGCAC
>NZ_JAEHJZ010000517.1 GCF_016469035.1 Gelidibacter salicanalis
GGAAGAGAAAAAACGAAAAGAAGCTGAAGAGAAAAAGAAGCAGGAAGAGAAACCAGTTCGTGTCGTACAGCATACCGTTGGACCAGAGGAAAACCTGTATCGAATCTCCATGAAATATTACCAAAATCGTTCGGGTGAAGAGAAGATCAAAGCGTATAATCATTTAAAAGGAAATAGTGTGTACAGCGGACAAGTGCTGAATATCCCATTAGAAAACTAATTACCTGACATGAATCAAGTGAAAAGCAC
>NZ_JAEHJZ010000518.1 GCF_016469035.1 Gelidibacter salicanalis
GCTGCGAGCCTGTTCAGTCTCCTCAGCCTCACTTTGTGTCGCGCCTTCAGATGGTGAGCCCAGAGGTGCGCTGCGTAGGTTAGCCCGGTTCGAACAATCCCGGTGTAGGCCCAACGGGAGAGTTTGGGAATCGGGCCCCACGTCCTTCCGATGCTGTTAGACACCTGGAAGAGTAGAGCCAATGCCTTGTTGATTTTGTGATCGATATGTTGGGTCCACGATAACTTCTCATCAAGAATGACCCCGAGGTATTTCGTAGACTTTTCATATTTGATCAATTGGGCACCCATTTTTAATCTTGGAGGGGGTAATGGTTTAAGCTTCCTATGGAACCAAACCGCAATGGTCTTCTTTGGGTACACAGGTACACAGGTTCTAAATGGGTTCTAGAGTCTCGCCTGCGGCGTGAAGTCCTCCCACTTTATGACGTCTGCGCCATGTAACGTCCCGCAATACGTGTACGATATTGGGGAACGGAGTAACTAGAGTAACTATACACTTGA
>NZ_JAEHJZ010000053.1 GCF_016469035.1 Gelidibacter salicanalis
TACCGGAAAATCAAAAGAAACTGCGTGCATTTCATAAGCGAATGATAAAGCACAAAGAATATATTCTTACTTTTCTCTATCATTTCCATGTGCCTGCTGACAATAACGCATCGGAAAGAGCAATTAGGAATGTGAAAGTGAAACAAAAAGTATCCGGTCAGTTCAAAACTGAAAATGGTGCACAAGTCTATGCGGTCATAAGATCAGTAACTGACACCTGTATTAAAAACGGACAAAACATATTCGGCGCTTTTAAAACTATTGCTATATTGAAGCCTGAATAGTTACCATTTTTCTAAGTTTTATAGAGTAGCAAGGGCACAACTGGCTGAATGCTACACCTCCCAAATTATCCATGTTGATCCAAATGAACAACCTCGACTCAAGGGCACGAGGTATCAAGTAGAAGTTCCNNGGAATAAAACCCAAGGATCCCGCTAAAAAGCGGGATTAGTTCAACTAACAATTTTTAATTCATTGCTTCGCAACTTTTAAAAATTGAGTTTCACTAATTTAAAGTCTTTATTCTTGGCTCTAACAGCAAAGCAGTATTTATTCTCTTTCCGCATATTCATCGCCAACAGCTAAAAATATCTTCCATTTATACATATCTGTCCAAATAAATTCTTAAATTTGCAGCCTGTTAAACAGAACGAGGATTAATTCGTTATAAAACACTTCATTACAGATGCCTAACGTTGCTACAAAAGCCAAAATTTTTGCGTGTTCACAGAGTACAGAACTTGCAGAAAAAATAGCCGCCACCTTCGGTGAGCCGCTTGGTAAGGTGATTACATCAACCTATAGTGATGGTGAGTTTCAGCCGTCTTATGAAGAATCAATAAGAGGAACACGATTGTTTATCATTGGATCGACCCATCCTGGACCCAAAAATTTGATGGAAATGTTATTGATGATTGACGCCGCAAAGCGTGCTTCAGCAAGACACATTACCGCAGTGTTGCCTTACTTTGGTTGGGCAAGACAAGACAGAAAAGACAAACCTAGAGTTCCAATTGCGGCTAAATTAGTAGCGAAAATGTTGGAAGCTGCGGGCGCAACCCGTATTATCACTATGGATTTACATGCTGATCAAATTCAGGGCTTTTTTGAAAAACCTGTGGATCATTTGTTTGCCTCTACAGTGTTTTTACCGTATTTAAGAAGTTTAAACCTCGATAACTTAACTATTGCTTCGCCAGATATGGGTGGTTCTAAAAGAGCTTATGCCTATTCTAAAGCCTTAGAAAGTGATGTGGTTATTTGTTATAAACAACGTGAAAAGGCCAATGTCATTTCGCATATGGAATTGATAGGTGATGTTACGGGTAAAAACGTGGTATTGGTAGATGATATGGTGGATACCGCCGGAACGTTGACCAAAGCTGCCGACTTGATGATGGAACGTGGAGCTTTGAGTGTGAGAGCCATTTGTACGCATCCCATTTTATCTGGCAATGCTTATGAGCGTTTGGAAAATTCAAAATTAGAAGAATTGATCGTTACAGATTCTATTCCTTTAAAACAACAAAGCGACAAGATCAGAGTGATCAGTTGCGCTAATTTATTTGCGGAGGTAATGCATAACGTGCATTACAACAAATCAATTAGCTCCAAATTTTTAATGTAGTCACAATCAAATTAGGCTACATCTTATATAGAGTATTAATTATTAACTATAAATTTTCAAAATGAAAACGACTTGGAGCAAAACTTTTCGTTTTGTTTCAACAAAGTTTCCATAATACCATTAAATAACAATAAACAAACAATTATGAAATCAATTACAATCAACGGATCTCAAAGAGAAAGCGTGGGCAAAAAAGCAACAAAAGCCTTACGTAATGCTGGTCAGGTTCCTTGCGTATTATACGGAGGAGACAACCCAGTGCATTTCTCAGCACCTGAATTGGCTTTTTCAAAACTGGTTTATACGCCAAATGCGCATACAGTTGTGATTGCCATAGAAAACGGATCGTCTTTTAATGCAATCATGCAGGACATCCAATTACATCCCGTAACTGACAGAATCTTACACATCGATTTCTATCAGTTATTTGAGGATAAAGAAATTGCAATGGAAATTCCTGTACATATCATTGGGACTTCTAAAGGTGTATTAAATGGAGGTGTCTTACGTAGAAATCAGCGTAAACTTAGAGTAAAAGCATTACCATCAAACTTACCAGATTTTATTGAGGCTGATATTACACCTTTAAAAATTGGAAGTAAATTGTACATTACGCAATTGGAAAACCCTGATTACAAATTCTTACACCCAGATAACACTGTAGTTTGTCAAGTGAGACGTTCTAGAGCAAGTGTAGCTGAGTTTGAAGGCGAGGATGAAGAAGAACTTGAAGAAGGAGCAGAAGGAGCAGGAGCAGAAGCTACTGAAACTGCAGCTGAAGGTCAAGAATAAATCTTGTTTCACAACATATTTTACAGCATCCTGTTTATTCAGGATGCTTTTTTTAGTGAAACTCTGTTTTGAAAAGTTGCGAAGCAACGCATACAAAACAGATAGTTGAACTAATCCCGCTTTCGGGCGGGATCTCAACTTTAGTGCGTTTGATAAAATTATCGGAGCAACGCATTCAAAACAGATAGTTGAACTAATCCCGCTTTCGGGCGGGATCTCAACTTTGGCACGTTTCATAAAATTATCGAAGCAACGCATTCAAAAGAGATGTTTGAATTTATCCATTTTTTTGCGAGATATCAATTTTAACCTCTATCAAGCAAGCTTTTGGGATTCGCTCGGTTTTTAATGCCTCAAGATTTGACTTAAGCTGTTATATCTTTTATTTTTACCTAACCCCAAAAAGTTTGATTGGATAATTATAAC
Source organism: Gelidibacter salicanalis (assembly GCF_016469035.1). Lineage (GTDB taxonomy): Bacteria > Bacteroidota > Bacteroidia > Flavobacteriales > Flavobacteriaceae > Gelidibacter > Gelidibacter salicanalis_A. The sequence goes on from NZ_JAEHJZ010000053.1 coordinate 2,849, forward strand.
TGTTCTGTGACTATGGTTATTTTTCAAATTAACACAACTGTTGTAAAATAGAATAGAGTTGACATGTTAAAGTTTTTAAGCTATCTTTTTAAATCATCACATCGGTCAACAGAGGTTGAAGACAACACTATGAAAAAACATCTTATTGTAGGCTTAGGCAATATAGGCAGTGATTACGAGAATACAAGACATAATATTGGGTTTAGGGTCTTGGATCATTTGGCTAAAAAGGAAGGCCTAAATTTTGTCACCCAAAAATTGGGAGATGTCACTGTATATAAGTTTAAAGGACGCCAGTTTATCCTGTTGAAACCGAATACTTATATGAATTTGAGCGGAAAGGCTATTGTGTATTGGATGACCAAAGAAAACATTTCTTTAGAAAATGTATTGGTCATTACAGATGATTTGAATTTGCCGTTTGGTACCATCCGTTTAAAGACCAAAGGCAGTGCTGGTGGCCATAATGGATTAAAAGATACTCAGGATAAACTACAGACTACAAATTACAACCGTTTCCGATTCGGAATTAGTGACGTGTTTAGCGAGGGCAGACAAGTGGATTATGTGTTGGGAGAATGGACCCCAGAAGAGGAAGCGAAATTGGTAGAGCGTTTGGATAAAGCTGTGGAGCTTATTAAATCTTTCGGAATGGCAGGTATTACCATCACGATGAATACCTTTAACGGACAGTAACTAACCGTGTCGCTTAATATTTTTCATAAAAAAGCATTCCCTGAGGATGCTTTTTCGTTTTTAGGATCTATTTATGTCTTGCAGAGTGGAACTGGTCAGCATAAAAGGTGGTGTTTTAATAGATCTGGTTCCTGACGATACACAAACATAAAGGACTGTTAACCTAGAAACAACGTTTTGGTAACTTTAAATTAACATTAAATCCGTAATTATCTGAATTTTAATTAATTAACTGTTTTACAGCGATAAGCAATCGTTAATATTAGGTTGACATTTAAACCCATTTAAAATCTCATATTTGTTGCTGTCTTTAGACGTACACAATTAGGACTTCATATACACTATTAGTTTTTGTCGACTATTGTATCCTGAATTGTGATGACTGCCTTTGGCCAAGGCAGTTTTTTTATGCGAAAATTTAATATTAAGGAAACATTACATACAGATTAGTTAGAGTTCTTTGCAGTGACAAAAACTAATATTGACTTATGAAGCTCTCTTCAGCACTTGTTGTGCTTTTTTTAGGCGTGGGTAATTTTCTTAATGCGCAACATATTGAAGGTCCTAGTTTGGGCAACGGTATCTTTAATGTTATCGGAAAGGACAGCACCTTTACGATGAAAATGGGGTTGCAATTGCAATTTCAAGGTGCGGCACAATGGGAAGAACAGGACGGTTCCTTTTCAGATGCCCAATCTCAATTTTTAATCAGAAGGGCCCGTTTAAAATTTGATGGGTTTGTCTATTCTCCAAAACTGACGTACAAAGTAGCCTTAGGTCTTTCTAACAGAGATGTGTCTGGTGCTTCCATTTATACCGGTAATGCACCGCGTTACATTCTGGATGCGGTGATGAAATGGAATTTTTACCGAAATTTCGAATTGTGGTTTGGCCAAACTAAACTTCCAGGAGATTTAGAAACGCTAACCTCTTCCACTAACCTTCAGTTTGTAGACCGGTCTCTGCTTAGTAAAACCTATACTATTGATAGAGATCTAGGCTTACAATTGCACCATCAAACCCAACTTTCTGAAAAAATACTTTTAAAAGAAGCATTTGCCGTCTCGCAAGGTGAGGGCCGCAATATAACTTATGGCAACCTTGGTGGTTTGCAATTTACATCGCGATTGGAATTGTATCCGTTTGGCGATTTTAATAAAGGAGGTGCCTTTGTTGGCGGTGATTTATTTAGAGAGCCCACTCCAAAATTAGCGGTTGCCCTGGCTTACGATTATAACAACAATGCCGTAAAAACACGTAGCAATCAAGGTGCATACATGATAACCGATGCAGGTTTGCACCAAACCGATATTTCAACAGTATATATTGATGCCGTATTTAAGTATCGAGGCTTTTCTTTGTTGGCAGCGTTCGCTGAACGAACTGCCGATGAACCGATTGCTAAAAATGCTGATGGCATAGACACGGGTTATGTTGTAGAAGTAGGAACCGGATTGAATGTTCAGTTGGGCTACGTGTTGGAAAACAATTGGGAGCTGTCAGGAAGATATAGCAACATTACTCCAGAAACCCCTATCACCGGCGACCCTTCAGAAAATCAATACACCCTTGGGGTTTCTAAATATATATTGGGTCATAAATTGAAAGTGCAGTCAGATTTCAGTTATTTAGATGTCACGGGTTCAGATGATCAACTTTTGTTTCGCTTGCAATTTGCAGTGCAATTTTAAAAACATAACATTAACGTAACATTGCCTTTAAAAACACGAAGGATATTTGCAAACTATTTTAAACTACATTATGGAGAATATTTATTTATACATGATCATTGCCTTGGCCATTTTAGCGGTGGCAGATTTGGTGGTCGGCGTTAGTAATGATGCAGTGAATTTCCTGAACTCGGCCATTGGTTCTAAAGCGGTTTCTTTTAGAACGCTGATGATTGTCGCCAGTCTCGGAATTGCCATCGGAGCCATATTCTCCAGTGGGATGATGGAAATTGCCCGTAAAGGCATCTTCAATCCTGAACAGTTTATGTTTAGCGAGATCATGATTATTTTCATGGCGGTAATGATTACGGATATTCTGCTGTTGGATTTCTTTAATTCTATTGGCTTGCCCACCTCTACAACAGTATCTATCGTCTTTGAATTGTTGGGAGCGTCTGTAGCGATGACCCTGATAAAAATTAGCCATAATGGCGGTGAACTTGCTGATGTGATGAACTATATCAACACCTCCAAAGTCTCCGAAATTATCTTTGGAATACTGCTCTCTGTAGTTATTGCGTTTTCCGTGGGTGCCTTTGTACAATGGATAGCCCGATTATTGCTCTCTTATGATTTTGAAAGAAAAGCGGATTGGGTAGGGGCCTTATTTGGTGGGTTTGCATTGACATCCATTACTTATTTTATTTTTCTTAAAGGTATTGGCGGCACCAATTTGGCCAACCAGAGTTATGCCATTACAGGTGGGGAAACCATCAAAGAATTTTTAGAACATCAAGCAGTTTATATAGTTGCAATAAGTTTTCTATTATGGACCGCATTGTCCTATGCAGTCATTGCATTCTTAAAGACCAACATTTACAAATTGGTTATTTTAGTGGGTACTTTCGCATTGGCATTGGCTTTTGCTGGGAATGATTTGGTCAACTTTATCGGCCCTTCAATGGGTGCATTTCAAGCCTACTCAGATTTTACAAATCCTGCTGTCAACACGCTTGGTCTATCGGCCACAGAATTTCCAATGGTGAGCTTGGGTGAAAAAGCTTCAACTCCTACCTTATTATTGCTAGGTGCAGGGTTGGTTATGGTACTAACGCTTTGGTTTTCTTCAAAAGCTAAAAACGTGGTTAAAACTTCACTCGATTTGGCAAGTCAAGGTGAAACCAAAGAACGTTTTCAACCCAACTTTTTGTCTAGAAATTTTGTAAGAATGGCGATGGGCATATCCTATGTTACATCATATATCTTACCAAAATCGTGGGAAGCTAAAATTGATAAACAATTTGAAGCACCTGTTATCAAACTCGCAAAGGATAAAGTGCACGAATTGCCTTCTTTTGACTTGGTAAGAGCTGCGGTCAATTTAATGGTTGCCGCCGTATTGATTGCTATTGCAACCTCTTACAAGTTGCCGCTATCAACCACTTACGTCACGTTTATGGTGGCTATGGGGTCTTCACTTGCGGATAGAGCTTGGGGAGCGGAAAGTGCGGTATATAGAGTAGCTGGTGTTATTAATGTAATAGGGGGTTGGTTCTTTACCGCAATCAGTGCATTTTTCGCCGCGGCTTTAGTTGCATATTTATTAAATTTGAATATTAAGGTGATGTTTCCAATTTTATTGTTGGTGGCCTTTGGTTTGCTTATCAAAAGCTCCATGGCACACAGTAAAAAATTGAAAGAGACCAAAGCTGAAGACCGCTTGAATAAAACTGAAAGTAGCTCTGTACAAGGCGTAATTCATGAAAGTGCCAATAATATTGCCAATGTCATTAAACGCGGTAATAAAATTTATACCAACGCTATTAATGGTCTCGCATTACAAGACTTGTCCTTATTGAAGAAAAATAAAAAGCAGGTTAAAAAACTATCTGATGAAGTTGATGAGCTGCGTGACAATATCTTCTATTTTATCAAGAATTTGGACGACTCGAGTGTTGGCGCGAGTAATTTCTACATCAATATTTTAGGGTATTTGCAGGACATGACCCAATCTTTGGAATACATTTCTAAAGTGAGTCATAAACACATCCACAATAATCACAAGAAATTAAAGTTCAGTCAGATTAAGGAGCTGAAGGAAGTGGATGAACGTTTTGAGCGCTTGTTTAACAATACCAGAAACGCCTTTGAATCGCATTCTTTTGAAGAGATTGGCATTATTTTGGGTAGGAAAAAAGAAATTATCAGTCTGGTTACTGATAAAATCCAAAAACAGGTAGAACGTACACGTACCGAAGAATCGAGTCCGAAAAACACCACCTTATACTTTAGTATTTTGTTGGAAACAAAAGATTTGCTAGTGGCGACAATGAATCTTATGGAAGAGTATTATCTGGCCCACGACAGTTCAGTAAAACCTATTCCTTTCCCAGACAAACACAAAAAATAAGACCGGATTCTATTATTTAATATCATTTTTAATATCATTATTGTCCGATAAAACAGGTGAAAATTTTGCAAACCCACTTAAAGCATGATCTGGTTCGAGAACTTAAAAATGACACCTTGTTTTTGAAACCAAATTTACTTAGAGTGATTAGGCAAATTTAATTTAGAATAACGACTGTTGATCAGTCAGTTACAATCAAGTCTTTGTTCTTTTCCCGGTAGCTATCGGGACTATAAGCGCAGCGATCTTAATTCTTTACCAGACACTGATGATTTAATATCTAACACCCTAAACAGATTTGATATCTTTTTAAGGTGTTTTTTATTACAGATGGTTACTGTTCTACGGTGATCAAAGTTGGACTTAACTGTATTCAATGAAAGGAGATAAATTCGCGTAAAACACCCTTAATTTGACCTGAGATCTGTTTAGGACGCTTGTGTTTCTAGTTATTTACATCTTGATGGATTTTTTCGTTGGGGTATAAAAAAAGGCTAAATTAACGTTGTCATTTAGCCTTTCAATGTTATAAATATTACGGTATTACTCCGCCAATTCCTTGTCCATCTCCTGATTGACCGATTTTACCCTAGTCCGCAACCACATCTTAAATTTGGTCACTAAAAAGAATAAAATAGGCACCACAATTAAGGTGAGGAATGTTGCAATAAGCAATCCGTAAATCACGGTCCAGGCTAATGGGCCCCAGAACACCACGTTATCCCCTCCCATATAAATGTTGGCATCAAAGTCTTTAAATAAGGTAAAGAAGTTAATGTTTAATCCAATGGCTAACGGGATCAACCCTAATATGGTCGTAATAGCGGTCAATAATACAGGACGCAAACGTGCTTTCCCAGCTTTGACGATGGTTTCAAAAAGGTCTTCTGTTTCTAGATAATCACTTTTTTCGAGATCCAGTTCATTCTTTTTGCGTTCTATGAGTAATTCGGCGTAATCCAACAGTACCACCCCGTTATTCACCACAATTCCCGCTAGAGAGATAATTCCAACCATGGTCATCATAATGACGAAGGCACTCCCAGTAATGACTATACCACCAAACACCCCGATAAAACTCAAAAAGATGGCCAGCATGATAATGGCTGGTTTTGAAATGGAGTTGAATTGGAAGATCAGGATAAAGAAAATCAAGCCGAGGCCTGTAAAAAAGGCACCCATCAAGAAGGTCATTTGTTTATTTTGTTCTTCAATCTGTCCTGTATAATCAATTTTAATGTTTTCTGGCAAACCTTCGTAGCTCTTCATCTCATTTTGAATCTGCGTTACTATGGCGCCTGCATCCGTATATCCAGGAGACAATGCAGAATAGACTGTTACCACACGGTTGGTGCCTTTGTGTTTGATGGCGCTAAACCCAGAGTTGTTCTCATATTTGATAAGCGTAGATAAAGGGATGTTATTAATCTGTCCTTTATTATCCCTAAACGTAATGTTCTGGTTGAACAAGGCGCTCGTACTGTAGCGGTTTTCTTCATTAAAACGCACGTAGATATCAAAATCATCGCCGCTTTCTTTATAAATGCCGGCTTTCGCCCCAAATATCGAATTACGCAATTGCTGTCCTACCATGGCGGCACTCACGCCCAGTTCTCCAGCTTTTTCACGATCTACCGTAACGCGCATGGTGGGTTTGTCTTTATTGACATCAATTTTAAGCTCGTCAATACCAGCAATGTTTTTGGTGTTTATAAATTCACGCATGTTTTCAGCGGTCGCAATCAGTTCGTTGTAATCGTCACCCTCAATTTCAATATTGATGGGTGATCCTGCAGGTGGGCCATTTGCGTCTTTTTCTACTGATATCAAGACGCCAGGATAGATGCCTACCAAGGCTTCCTGTACTTTTTGACGCAACAGTTCACTGTCAGCCTTCTGTCTAAACTTGTACTCCCGCATGGAGGCGGTAATTTTTGCTTTATGCGGCATCTCGGCAGCAGAGCCCATATCTGTTTGTGGATTCCCTGCACCTTCACCAACTTGTGAGACGGCACTTTCTACCAAAAAGTTATAGTCTCCGTCCATGTATTGCTTGTCGTTCAACACCGTATAAACACGCTTTTCTATTTGATGGGTAATGGCATTGGTTTTTTCAATGGCGGTCCCTTGTGGATACTCGATATATACAATAATCTGATTGGGCTTATTATCCGGAAAGAACTCGACTTTAGTGCGTTTTGCAGCCAAGGAGGCACCGAAGGCCACAAAGGCTAAAATCAGCAAACCAAAGGTTCCAACACTCAATATATACGGCATTTTACCAGAAAGCGCACTGCGCAATTGGCGCTCGTACCAGTTTTCTAATTTTACAAGCGTATTGTTTTGGAAACTGTTGGCCCATTTTCTTAAGAAAAAGCGGTAAACCCATAGCATAATGGCTGTAAAAATCATGATGGTTCCTAACGCACGGTATTCGCCAGCGGTAAAAAACACGATCAAGCCAATCACCACCATAATACTTGTGGTAATAATAATGCGTTTGATAGGCATGTTTTTGTCTTCAATACTCATAAATTGGGACACCAACACCGAGTTGAAAAATATGGCTACAAATAAAGATGATCCCAAAACAACGGATAAGGTAATTGGTAAGATCATCATAAATTCGCCCATAATTCCTGGCCATAAGCCTAAAGGAATAAACGCGGCAACTGTTGTGGCTGTAGAGATGATAATAGGGAAAGCAATTTCGCCAATCCCTTCTTTAGCAGCTTCAATACGGCTCATGCCTTCTTCGTCCATCAGACGGTACACGTTCTCTACCACCACAATACCATTGTCCACCAACATCCCCAGACCCATGATCAGTCCGAAAAGCACCATGGTATTTAAACTCTGGCCTAGCATATTCAAGATCATGAGAGACATAAACATGGACATCGGAATAGCGAACCCAACAAAAATTGCGTTTTTAAATCCTAGGAAGAACATCAAAACGGTGACGACCAAGATGACCCCAAAAATGATGTTGTTTACCAAGTCGTCAACCTGCCCAATGGTTACCGACGATTGGTCGTTGGCAATAGTAATTTTTAAGTCCGGCGGAAAGACCTCCTTTTTTGCTTTTTCTACAATAACTGTAATTTGCTCAACGGCAGCCACCATGTTTTTTCCTGCACGTTTCTTAACGTCCAACATGACGACAGGTTCTCCAAATTCGCGCGCAAAGGTTGTTTTATCTTCTTCATGAAACGTTACCGTAGCCACATCCTTCAAATAGATGGCATTGCCATCTTCGGCTTTTACGACAAAGTTTTCCAATTCTTTAGGCGAATTGATTTCGCCCAATATGCGGATTGTACGACGTTGTCCGCTGGCAATTAAATTTCCGGCAGACATGGTCACGTTGCCATTTTTGATGGCGCCGATGATGTCATTAAACGTCACTTCTGAGGCCATCATTTTATAGATGTCTACCGCTATTTCTACTTCCTTATCTTGAGCACCACGGATATCCGCCTTTTTGATTTCTTGAATGTCCTCAATTTCATCCTGAAGGTATTCCGCAAATTCTTTAAGTTTTTCGACGGTATAATCTCCAGAAATATTGATATTAAGAATGGGCATTTCTTCTGAAAGGCTCAACTCAAAAACATCCGGCTCCACTTTGGCTTCATTAAATGTAGGCCAATCTTCACTAGAGGTTTCACTCTCTATTTCATCCTTTACCTTTTGTTTGGCCTGCTCAACAGTAATGTTCTCGTCAAACTCTACCACCACCATAGAAAAATCTTCTTGAGATGTTGAGGTAATGTCTACCACATTACTGACCGTTTTTAACTTGTCCTCCAACGGATCAGTGATCAGCTTTTCAATATCTTCAGCAGTGTTCCCAGGAAAAACAGAACTGATATAAATTTTGGTTTCATTGACCTCCGGAAAACTCTCCCGTGGCATACTGAAAAACGCAGCAATTCCGAGATAGAAAATCACCGCAATAAGCACATACATTGTGGTCTTATTGTTGATGGCCCATGAAGACAAGCCAAATTTCTTTTCTACTTGTTTTTTCTTCTTAGTCATTCTGTCTGTTATCAATAGTTAATACTTCTACAGTCTGCCCGTCTTTTACACTTCTTGCGCCTTCCTGAATAAGTTCTGCATTGTTTTCTATGCCTTCCAACACTTCAATTTGATCGCCCTGTGTTCTGCCTGTTTTAATCACCACTCGTGTTGCTGTACCTTGATTTTTATCGTTTTTATCTTTAACCACGTAAACATATTGCTCGCCTTCGGCATTTTCAGAAATAATACTCTGAGGAATCAACACTGCATTTTCATTGGTGTAATCATTGATTTTTAAACGGGCCGTCAAGTTTGGTTTGATTATCTTGTCCTTGTTCGGGATGGCAACTTCTGCCTTAAATGTTCGGTTTGAAGGATTGATGACGCTGCTGGTCTGACGTACTTTAGAGGTAATTGTTTTTCCGAGTACGGGAAAATTGACTTCAACAGCTTTGCCTTTTGTAACCGCATTGACATAACGTTCTGGAACTTCAGCTTCAATATACATATCGTCCAAATTTACAATCTGCATCAATTGGGTTTGTCCTGCAGCAACAACACTTCCTTGTTCTGTGATGATATTATCAATAGTTCCTGAAAAAGGTGCTTTAATGACCGTTTTTGCGATTTGTTGCTTAATCTGATTTACTGCTTCTGACTGACCTTCATAAGTTGATTTTGCTTGAAGAAATTGAATTTCACTTCCAATTTTTTGATCCCATAAGCGTTTTTGGCGCTCAAAAGTAGTTTTAGCCAAATCAGATTGAATTTGCTGTTGCGCCAATTGTTGGCTTAAGCCACCATCGTCAATTTTACCTAGGGTTTGACCTTTGCTCACACGCTGGCCTTCTTTAACATATACATTAGTCAGAATACCATTGTATTCTGGCTTAAGGATCATCAAGTTTTTAGTAGTCACATTGCCTTGCAGTTCCAATACGTGATTGAATGCTTCGGGTTGTGCTTTAAAGGTGGTAATTAGCGGTACATTTTTAGTCGTGTCTAATTCTGAAATTTTTTCATCAAGAACCTTAATTTTGTCGTGGAGCACTTGTTGCTCATCAACCAATTCAGCTCTCTTTTTTCTGATGGTTTCCAAGTTGTTGCTTTCCAAAGCGTTTTCAACTGTGTTTTTTTTGTCGTCTCCACAAGAGGTGAAGAGCAGCATTATGGTTAAGATGGTGAGTATGTTTTTCATTGTTTTAAGTTTGGTATTTATGTTTGATAGTTTTAGAAGTTTAGAAGTTTAAGAAGTTTATGAGTTTAGTAAGAGAAGGGGTTTATAAAAGTTTAGGAGTTTATAAGTTTAAGTGCTTAGTGGGGTTGTAAGGTTTTAAATGTGAATTATTACGCGTGTGATTAATTGTTATACTTTTAATTGTGATTTATACAGTGAATCTAACATTGCCGTTATTTCTGAAAGATTGGTTCTTATTTGATATAAGCTTTCATCTGATAGAAATTTCAAGTCGTTTGACAAAATGGCCTGATTTAACAATTCAAGTGCTGAACCATATGCAATCTCGGTAAATCGTGCTTTATCCTTATTAGAATGTCTACCTGTTCCTTCCGCTATGTTTGATGAAATTGAAACTGAGCATCTTCGCATTTGGCTAATTAATCCAAAACGTTCGTCTTCCGGAAATTGATGGGTCAGGTTATAAATAACCTTAGACAACTCGCGTGACTTCTGCCAAACTATTAACTTTTCAAAAGAAAAAACTCTCATATCTTAATTAATTTGAATCTACCTATTCTAACATTCAAAATTCCTTCGGAGTTGCTGAACCCCTAAACCCCTCAACCCCTAAACCCCTCAACTCCTCAACTCCTCAACTTCTCAACTTCTCAACTTCTTCTATTCCGTAAAGACATTCAAAGCCGTTTCCAGTTCCGCCTTGGCATTAATAACGTCTAACATAGCTTGTAAAAACTCTTGTTGGGCGGCGTATAGTTGAGTTTGCGCCTGACGTAAATCAAAACTTGAAGAAATACCTTCAAAAAACTTGGTTTGATTTTTTTCTTCAATACGCTCGGCAAGTCTTAGATTTTGTTTTTTATTGTCGTACTCTTCTATAGCAAATTGATAATCGCTTTTAGCAGATGCAATTTCAAATTTTATGTTTTGCTCTTTATCAACAAGATCAACTTCTGCTTTTTCCAAGTTTATTTTAGCGCGTTGGGTTGCTGCCCTTCGCATGCCTGAACTGAAAATGGGTACATTTAAACTCACACCAAATAAAGAGGAACCAAACCATGTTTGATCTTTATTGGTAAATGTAAAGTCGTCACTAAACGCAGAATACCCGCCATTGATAAAAGCATTTAGTGTTGGTAAGGCTTTGCTTTTTTCCAATTTTAATAAGAGTTCTTTTGAAACCTTATCGTTTTCTGCAATTTGGTAGTCAACAGTGTTTTCAACATTGGCTTCTGTTTCTAATAAGCCCAAAGAGATGTTTTCTTGCGTAAGACGTTCTAAATCATCGGTCAATACAGTAGAACGATTGATCTCCAAACCAAGTGTTATGTTGAGCATTTGATGCGCCAAGGTTTTCATTCGTGTCACATTTTTCAAATTGCTTTTAACCCCAGCGAGTGTTATTTGTAGCTGCTCTACACTCTCTTCTTCTTCCAGACCATTTTCAAAAATCTTAGTGGTTTCATCAAGGTTCTTTTGAAGAACCTCAAGGTTGCGTTGTAGAATTTGAACACTTTCTTCGGCCAATAAAACATTGCCATAAGCATTGATCACTCCTTTACGAACTTCTAAATCAGTTTTTACTTTAGCGTTTTTTGAAATGTCTAAAAACACTTTGGCCGATTGTAGCGCGACCAAATATGACCCATCAAAGATTTGTTGACTTAAGGTGGCGGTAGCTGTCATGTTTTGTTTGGTGCTAAAAACCACCTCCGTAAAATCTCCGGGATTACCACCAAAAAATTCCGCAGGAAGCACCTGTACCTGCTGCTTTATAAAATTTTGATAATCTACTGCGGCGCTTATTTGGGGCAATCCGCTGGCTGTGGTTTCCCATTTTTGTGCTTTGGCCGCTTCAATATCCCATTGGGCGTTTATGGAATTACGGTTGTTTTGCAACGCATAATCAATGGCTTCCTGTAAAGTAAAGCTTGTAGGTGCCTCCTGTGAAAATCCCAAAATGGGAAGGAGGAGGATTATAAGGATATAAATTTTACTTGTCATTTGGTTGTAATTGGTTGTTGATGAATTTTTTTAAAACAGATAACCCAGTGTTGGTTGCAATGGCTCTTAAATGATATTCGAGATAACTTTCCATTAAATATTCAATTGAAAATTGATCGTGCGGAAAAATATGTTCGTCTCTTATACCTGACATCCCGTTAAAATACATGCGCGAAATAAAATCGACATCAATATTGCTTCTAAACAATCCTGTGTCAACACCTTTTTGAATGCTTTCCTGCACGGAGCCTTGCATTTTTTCAAATTGTTTTACTTGCAGACGTTGATAGATTTGCGGATAATATTTTTTCAATTGGAATTGTGGCGATGTTTTTTCATTTTTTAAAAAGGCCATCGCGTACATTTTGATCTCGTACAATTCTTCAATAGGATTGACAGAGGATTCAGAAATGCAGTCAATACCGTTACAAACATCCTCTAAGACTGTAAATGTTGCTGCCTCAATGAGTTTTGTTTTGTTCTCAAAATGTACATAGATGGTTTTTTTGGAAATGCCCAATTCATTGGCAATATCATCCATAGTCACGCTTTTGAAACCTAGGGTCAAAAACAATTCTGTAGCTCTATTTATAATTTTTTCTTTCATAATTGCGTACAAATGTACAATAGGAAACTTTAAAAACCAAAATAGTTTCCAAAGTTTAATAGAAATTTAATATTGATTTTAAGGCTTGTTTTACTGAGGGTATTTGCCTTATTTTTGCCATATGCAAAATATTTCGTTTTACCACACTGCCTTTGTGGCCTATTTAGAAGATAAAATCCAAGTAAAGGAGCCCGCCTCCTTGTACGACCCCATCCATTATTTTCTAGATTTGGGAGGTAAGCGTTTACGTCCGTTATTGACGCTCATGACCGCTGACGCTTTTAATGGTGATTATAAAAATGCGCTGAATGCGGCATTGAGTATTGAGATTTTTCATAACTTCTCTCTAATTCACGACGACATTATGGATGATGCACCACTGCGTCGTGGTCAGCCTACTGTCCATGAAAAATGGGATGTGAATACCGGTATTCTATCAGGAGATGCCATGCTTATTATAGCCTATCAATTGTTTGAATATTATGATGCCAACACGTTTCAGGAATTGGCAAAATTGTTCAGCAAAACTGCCTTAGAGGTTTGTGAAGGCCAACAATATGACATGGATTTTGAAACCAGAGACGATGTTTCAGTGGCAGAATATCTTAAAATGATCGAGTTCAAAACGGCTGTATTGGTTGGTGCAGCCATGAAAATGGGGGCTATTGTTGCAGGAGCCTCCAAACAGGATCAAGACCATGTATATGAGTTTGGACGATTATTGGGTGTGGCGTTTCAACTTCAGGATGATTATTTGGATGCGTTTGGAGATCCAGAAACCTTTGGTAAGCAAGTGGGTGGCGATATTATTGAAAACAAGAAAACCTATTTGTTTTTAAAGGCTGTGGAGTTTTCAAATGCCGAAGACCAACTAGAATTGAAACATCTGTTTGCCATCAATCCTTCAGACAGCACAGACAAAATAGAAACTGCAAAGCAGCTGTTTCAGTCGAGCGGTGCAGCTGATGCTACGCGAAAAGAAATAGAAAAGTATACCCAGATGGCGTTTTCAGTTTTAGACGAGCTTTCTATAGCTGAAGATAAAAAGAACGTCTTAAAGGAATTTGGCAATGATTTAATGAATAGGAGAGTTTAATAGCCATGAAAAATTTAGAAACCTTTGATGACGTCGTGGTGCAAGCCAATCAGCTTGAGTTGTATGCCAAATTGGTGGCGCAACTCAATAAAGATTTGTCTTTGGCAAATATCAATTTGGAGTTCCATACCGACGTTTTACCAACCAGCTTAAAATTGATGCTTCATGAAAAAGTGTACAAATTAGTTCAGGAAAAATTCATGGACTATTTGAATCTACTCTATATTATTGATGTTTCTGAAGAAAAAATAAGACAGTTAGATGGTAATGATGTCTTGCAAATGTCAGAGCATGTCACATTTTTAATATTAAAACGAGAATGGCAAAAGGTGTATTATAGACACCAATACTCATCTTAAGCCTCAACTGTATTTAAGATGTTTCTGTTTAGAAATACACTCTTACAAAAGGCGCCCACGGGTCGGCATAAATGCTTTTGTCTTTATCATAGAGCACATCGTACCTGATGCCTACTGCAACATTTCGCATTCTATAACCCGCACCAAGAAATAGGGCTGGGTACCAATAGTTTTCGTCGGCAATTCCTAAATTATCATCCCAATTTCTGCTGACGTTCAATTCTTCAAACTCTGCAGACAGCTGAATTTCTTGTATCGGATTGAACAGTCCGATCAAACTTCCTCCAAAAACGGTCGATTTATAAAAATCTTTCCGTTTGTTGTAAGTGCCATTAAGTCCAACCCCTAAAGACACTTGATCGTTAAAGTCATAAATAGCACTCGGAGCCAGCGTTCCACTAAAAAAACCGTCACCAAAACTTAAGCCAATACCGCCACCAAACCGAACGTGACTCCAAAAATCAGTTGGGGCCGAAACGTTTTGTAGCTGTGCCGAAGCGGTTAAGGAAAATGAGACTATTAAAAGATAAATAAAATGGTTTTTGTTTAGTGGGAATCTCATAAATTTTGTATTATGTTTATCGATACACTTATATCATATAAATATACTAAAATCATTCTTGTTTTGGTAAAAGTTGTATTTTTGAATAAAATTTGAAAACATCTGAACGTTTTACAAAAAATGATGGATAAATATTCCTTTTTAAACGCCGCTCACTCAGCTCACTTTGCTGAATTATACGATCAATATTTACAAAATCCGGATACAGTTGAACCGAGTTGGAGAGCCTTTTTTCAAGGTTTCGATTTTGGTTCAGAAAACAGTGAAGCCACTTATAATGATGGCGAGGTTTGTATCTCACCTGACATTCCTGAACACATGCAAAAGGAATTCAATGTGGTGCGCTTAATTGATGGGTATAGAAATAGAGGTCATTTGTTTACAAAAACCAACCCTGTTAGAGAGCGCCGTAAATACGAGCCTACTTTAGCAATTGAAAACTTCGGCCTTTTAAAAGAAGATCTTAATACCTTGTTCTCTGCCGGAGAAATCTTAGGCACAGGGCCTCAAACCTTACAAAGTATCATTGACCACCTCGAAAAGATTTACTGTTCTTCAATTGGTGTGGAATATATGTATATCAGGAATCCTAAAGAAATTGAATGGATTCAGAAAAAACTAAATATCAATGACAATCAGCCAAATTTTTCGACTGAGGCAAAAAAAGATATCCTAACCAAACTCAATGAAGCGGTTTCCTTTGAAAGCTTTTTGCATACGAAATATGTAGGCCAAAAACGTTTTTCATTAGAAGGTGGTGAGTCTTTAATCCCAGCATTAAACACACTCATTGAAAATGCAGCAGAAGTTGGCGTAAAGGAGTTTGTTATGGGAATGGCACATCGTGGCCGTTTGAGCACCTTGATCAACATTTTCGGGAAATCAGCAAAAGATATTTTTAGCGAATTTGACGGAAAAGATTATGAGCAGGAAATTTTTGATGGTGATGTAAAGTACCACTTGGGCTGGACTAGCGATAGAGAGTCTAAAGGCGGTAAAAAGATCAACTTAAATATTGCGCCAAATCCTTCACATTTAGAAACTGTAGGCGCCGTGGTTGAAGGTATCGCGAGAGCAAAACAAGACGATAAATATAGTGATAACCCATCTCAAGTGCTACCTATAATTGTACACGGAGATGCTGCCATTGCAGGACAGGGCTTGGTGTATGAAGTGATTCAAATGGTAAATTTGGATGGCTATAAAACCAGTGGAACCATACATATTGTAATTAACAATCAGATTGGTTTTACCACAAATTATCTAGACGCACGTTCTAGTACCTATTGTACAGATGTAGCAAAGGTAACGTTGTCTCCTGTGCTGCATGTTAATGCGGATGATGTTGAGGCCGTGGTTCACGCCATGTCATTTGCGCTAGATTTTAGAATGACTTTTAAACGTGACGTGTTTATTGATCTTTTAGGGTATAGAAAATACGGTCATAATGAAGGTGACGAGCCTCGTTTTACCCAACCAAAACTATATAAAGCAATTGCCAAGCATGAAAATCCAAGGGATATTTACGCTGAAAAACTTATAAAAGAAGGCATCGTTGATAAGGATTTTGTTCAAAAACTTGAAGAGTCTTATAAAGGGTCCTTAGAAGAAGAATTGGAAGATTCTCGTAAGCAGGAAAAAACGGTCATTACGCCATTTATGGAAGATGAATGGACCGGTTATGAAAGTGCAGACGAGAATAAAATGATGGAAGCTGTTGATACGACCTATTCTGAAGAAAAGTTAACAAAAATTGCTGATGTTATCTCCAGCTTACCAGAAGATAAAAAGTTTATCCGTAAAATTGAGCGTCTTGTAAAATCTCGTAAAACAGCGTTTGAAGAGAATAAACTGGACTGGGCAATGGCTGAGCATTTAGCATATGGAACGCTTTTAGAAGAGGGTCATGATGTACGTATGTCAGGACAAGATATTGAGCGTGGTACGTTTTCTCATCGCCATGCGGTGGTAAAGGTGGAAGATAGTGAAGAAGAGATCGTACTTTTAAATAATATCAGTGATACTCAAGGTAAATTCTATATTTACAACTCTTTACTTTCTGAATATGGTGTGGTTGGTTTTGACTATGGTTATGCCATGGCCAGCCCAAAAACCTTAACCATTTGGGAAGCACAGTTTGGAGATTTTAGTAATGGGGCACAAATAATGTTGGACCAATACATTTCTGCAGCTGAGGACAAGTGGAAACTGCAAAACGGATTGGTCATGTTATTGCCACACGGCTATGAAGGCCAAGGTGCCGAGCATTCATCAGCACGTATGGAACGTTATTTACAGTTGTGTGCCAGTGACAATATGTATGTTGCAGATTGTACGACACCAGCAAACATGTACCATTTGTTGAGAAGACAGGTAAAGGCCAACTTTAGAAAGCCTTTAATTATATTTACACCTAAGAGTTTATTGCGCCATCCTTTGGTGGTGTCAACGGTAGATGAATTTGCAAACGGTAGTTTCCAAATGGTCATCGATGATCATCAAGCAGAGGTTGAGAAGGTTAAAACACTTGTCTTTCTTACTGGAAAATTCTATTATGACCTGTTAGAGGTCAGAGAAGAACAAAAAAGGGAGGATGTCGCTTTAGTAAGAATAGAGCAATTATTCCCATTACCAGTAAAACAAATGCGTGAGATCTTAAAAAAATATGAGTATGCTGAAGATGTTGTTTGGGCACAAGAGGAGCCTCGTAATATGGGGGCTTACAGCTTTTTGATGATGCATTTTGAAGAGTCAAAATCGTTCAGAATTGCGTCACGACGTGCTTACGGTGCACCAGCAGCAGGAAGTTCAACACGTTCTAAACGCCGTCACAAAGAAGTGATTGACTATGTTTTTGACAGCACAAAAAATAACCAACGATAAAAATTAAAATACTCCTGCTTAGGTAGGAATTCAACAACGCAAACCAATAGGTTACAAAAAACAATAAGAACTATGATTTTAGAAATGAAAGTTCCTTCACCAGGAGAGTCCATTACAGAAGTAGAAATTGCAGCTTGGTTAGTTGCAGATGGCGATTATGTAGAAAAAGATCAGGCTATTGCTGAGGTAGATAGTGATAAAGCTACTTTAGAACTTCCTGCTGAAGCCAGCGGAATTATTACATTAAAGGCAGAAGAAGGTGATGCTGTTGCCGTTGGTGAAGTAGTATGTTTAATTGATACAGCTGCTGAAAAACCAAGTGGTGGTTCAGATTCTAAACCATCAGATGTAGCAAAAGATGCGAAGCCTAGTGGTGACGAAGGTTCTGGCGATAAAAATATTGAAAAGGAATTAGCTAAAGAACAAAAGGAAACTCCAAATAAGGAAGATTCTAAGAAACAGGCAAATCCGTCACAGAAAACATATGCATCTGGTGTTGCAAGTCCTGCAGCAAAAAAAATATTGGCTGAAAAGAACATGCCCGCTTCAGATGTTAGTGGTTCAGGAAAGGCTGGTCGTATCACTAAAGATGATGCTGTAAAAGCAGTGCCATCTATGGGTACGCCAACTGGTGGCAAACGTGGAGAGTCACGTTCAAGATTGTCTATGTTGCGTCGTAAAGTTGCAGAGCGTTTGGTGTCGGCTAAAAACGAAACCGCTATGTTGACTACTTTTAACGAGGTAGATATGACAGCAATATTTAAATTACGTGAAGAATATAAAGAAACCTTCAAAAGTAAACACGGTGTAGGTTTAGGCTTTATGAGTTTCTTTACCCTTGCAGCGGTGAGAGCATTAAAAGAATATCCTGCAGTTAATTCTATGATTGATGGTCAGGAAATGATCAGCTTTGATTTTTGCGATATCAGTATTGCCGTATCAGGACCAAAAGGGTTGATGGTACCGGTGATTAGAAATGCTGAAAACTTAACGTTTAGAGGTGTTGAGTCTGAAGTAAAACGTTTAGCCATTAGAGCACGTGATGGTCAAATAACTGTAGATGAAATGACTGGTGGAACTTTTACAATTTCTAATGGTGGTGTATTTGGTAGTATGTTGTCTACACCAATCATTAACCCACCACAAAGTGCAATTTTAGGAATGCACAATATTGTAGAACGCCCTGTAGCAATAGATGGTCATGTAGAAATCAGACCAATCATGTACTTGGCAGTCTCTTATGACCATAGAATTATTGATGGAAAAGAAAGTGTGGGATTCTTAGTGGCTATTAAAGAAGCTCTAGAAAATCCAATAGAACTGCTTATGGACAATGATGTTAAGAGAACATTAGAACTATAACACACACGTTTATAAAATTAAAAAGGGGCACTTTATCTAAAGTGTCCCTTTTTGTATGTTAATACCAGCAGGAAACTAACCAAAATAAACCTGAACATTCGCAGAGTTCACCAATAGGGCGCTGATAAGTACTGCTATAATGACGGACTTATGGACATTTTTTAAATCATTTTCCATAATTATAATGGCTTTAAAATTTGATTTTTTGGATCAGAACCTTTGATGGCTGTTTTATGTATGTATGGGTACAATTGACAATCGTGTTTGGATGAATTACGAACTTGTAACTTTAAAATGTATAGGGGACCAAACGGAACTTACAGCGGGATGTTTTCGCTTCAACAATACCCTAAATAATAAAGCCCTGAATCATTGACGACCCAGAGCTCTATAGAATAATTCCCCTAAGAATTAATAGCAATGTAAATTTCGACATTATTTTAGTACTATACAATACGTAGAACTACGTATATTTTGGTGTATTTGTTCTTTTTTGGTCAAAAATATAGCGCATTACCTATTTGGGATGCGCCTGAGGTCCATAAACCTACCTAATTAAAAAAAAGTGACCAATATATTTAAGATAATGACCAAGAGGGAGGTTGCAATCAAACCAAAAGCAAAAAATGAGTTTATAAAACCCCAATTGTTTTTCATGATGGTTGAATTAGTGTGAAAAAATCTGAATATTTTCAATCTCCCAGAGTTTCTAGTCATCGTTAAAAGAATTGATTAATAACAATGTAAAGATCGCTATTAAGACAGTACCAAACAATACGTACTATTACGTATTTTTTTTGAGGAACTGTTCATTTTCTTTAGCATACAGCGCTAAACTGCCTGCCTTCGATTCTAATTCAAGTTTTTTTATGATATGGCTTTTGTGTTTTTCAACGGTTCTACTCGAAATAAAAAGGATGTCCCCAATTTCTTTAGCCGTTTTGTTTTGAGCAGTGAGTCTGAGGACTTCTTTTTCTGTAGGTGTAAGTGTTTCTAGCTTCTCAGGAGGTTCTATAATTTCAAGATGTTCGAGAAGTTCAGGACTAAAATAAGCACGGCCCTCTAAAACGGCTGCAATACAGTTTTCCATTTCAACAAGCGCAAATTCTTTTAATACATAGCCAAAAATATCCAAATATTTTGCTTGATTGTAGATGGCTTCGTCTTTTTCAAAAGTAATCAGGACAATTTTGGTAGGCAGTTTTAAATCTTTACATTTTTTTGCAATCTCGAGTCCTGTCATCAACGGCATCTGAATATCTAAAATAGCAATATCCGGACGTTGAGAGACAATCAATTCAAAAGCTTCTTGGCCATTGCTGGCGCTTCCGGTAAGATTGTAGTGTTTTTCGACTAAAAAATCAGTGAGACCTTTAAGAACAAGAGGATGATCGTCTGCTATAATTATAGAGGCTTGCATGGGCTATTAATGCGGGTTAGGGATTTTAAAGGTACTACTTTAGATCAAGAAATTAAGAATGCGGCTACAATTTTAAATAGACGTCATTTTTATCATAATCTATAACAGCCTTTGCCTTCTTTAAAATGTCAGCACCTATAATGCCATCTACAGGTTTAGAATTGTGATGGAGAAGGGCGGTGTTAACGTGAGTTAGGTTGAAAAGGACCAACGCCACTTTATCTTTTTTCCATTTGCCTATTTTGAGCTTGTTCTTTTTTGAGACTTGCGTTAGCATATCAGTAGCACCCGCGCCAGCTGCTTTAACATCAGAATCCTTTGCATTTAATTTAAAGGTTTCAATGCCTTCAAAACCTACGCACGAATTTGAAGCGCCAGTATCTAATATAAACAGGCCCTTTACTCCATTGATGGTAGCTTTTATTTCGAAATGATTGGTTTTGGTCAATTTAAGCTTAACTTTTATATATCCTTTTTCTAAAAGTAAGTCTTTAAGTGATATGGCTTTCTGATCAATTTTTTTTGTCATCCTTTTATGGTGTTATCAACCCTTAAAAATAAAACAATTATTACGGCCAACATCCTAATGAAACTATAAATCAGTGCTAAATCATTTTCTGACCGCTTACATGGAACTACTCCTATGTAAAGGATTGAAAGCTATAGCGATGATCTTAATAATAAAGCCAAAATAAAATTGGGTTACTGGCATCTCAACTTTTAACACTATAAGGTAGTAAGTGCAATTATTTGTAAAAGAACCTATACTTTTGCAAAATGATTGTTACAGATACCCATACCCATTTATATAGTGATGCGTTTGACCAAGACCGCAAAGCCATGATTGAACGCGCTATTGAAGCCAAGGTCAGCCGTTTTTTTATTCCTGCTATCGATTCAACGTATACGGAAGCAATGCTGCAACTAGAAGCTGATTTTCCGGATTATGTGCACTTGATGACGGGTTTGCATCCCACTTCCGTAAAAGAGAACTATAAAGAGGAATTACGTCATGTGGAAGACCTGCTTTCCAAACGAAACTTTGTCGCCATTGGAGAAATTGGCATCGATTTGTATTGGGACCAGTCCACATTAGCCATTCAACGGGAAGCTTTCAAACATCAAATTAGGTTGGCAAAACAGTATCAATTGCCCATCGTTATCCATTGCCGCAAAGCATTTGATGAGATTTTTGAAGTTTTGGAATCGGAGCAATCAGACCACCTGTTTGGCATTTTTCATTGTTTTACGGGCGATTTAGAACAGGCAAAACTGGCCATTTCATTTAATATGAAATTGGGCATCGGCGGTGTAGTCACCTTTAAAAATGGCGGTATTGATAAATTTTTAAATCAGATTGCCTTAGAGCATATTGTTTTGGAAACTGATTCTCCTTATCTGGCACCCAAACCTTTTAGGGGTAAACGCAATGAAAGTGCCTACATTATAAAGGTATTGGAAAAATTAGCGGAGCTTTATGGTGAGTCGCGAGAAAAGATAGCCGAAATTACCACTGAAAATTCTAAAGCCATATTTAAAATATAATCTATGTCCAACAAACAGCCCGATATCTTATTAATTTATACAGGAGGTACCATTGGTATGATCAAAAATGCTGATTCTGGTGCTTTAAAGGCATTCGATTTCAGTAATTTGATTAAGAAAATACCAGAATTGAAATTGTTGGATTGTCAGATTACAACCTTTTCTTTTGAAGAGCCTATTGACTCTTCCAACATGAATCCGCAATATTGGATTCAGATTGCTGAAGTTATTGAGGACAATTACTCAAGCTTTGACGGGTTTGTTGTGCTTCATGGCAGTGATACGATGAGCTATACCGCATCTGCCTTAAGTTTTATGCTCGAAAACTTAGCAAAGCCAGTTATTTTAACCGGATCTCAATTGCCCATTGGCGATTTGCGCACAGATGCTAAAGAAAACCTTATTACGTCCATACAGATGGCCTCTTTGCACTACCAAGGTAAGCCGGTTATTAAAGAAGTAGGGCTCTATTTTGAATACAAACTGTATCGAGGCAACAGAACCACGAAAATCAACGCGGAGCATTTTGAAGCGTTTGAATCTTTAAATTATCCAGATTTAGCAGAATCAGGAGTACATTTAAAAGTATCAAAAGAACATCTTTTTAAGCCCAACACGCGAAAAATGTTTAAGGTTCATAAACAACTTGAGAACAATATTGCTTTGATTAAAATGTTCCCAGGTATTTCTCAACCGGTTTTGGAGTGTATGTTTTCTTCACCTTATATAAAAGGGATTATATTAGAAACTTATGGCGCAGGAAATACAACTACAGAAGATTGGTTTATTAATCTTGTAAAAAACACCATTAAAAAAGGCATTCCGGTAATTAATGTGACCCAATGTTCTGGAGGAAGTGTCAATATGGGGCAGTATGAAACGAGCTCGCAACTGAAAAATATGGGCGTTATTTCAGGAAAAGACATCACAACTGAGGCTGCAGTGACCAAATTAATGTACATGTTGGGAGAAAAAATTTCAGCTAAAACGTTCAAAACCATATTTGAAACCTCTTTAAGAGGAGAAATGTCTTAAAATTAACGCTTAAAATTTTCTGCCCTAAAAGATTTTTTCGTTATTTGGCACAGCAATTAAGTTCTAAATTTTAGAGAGGTGGCCGAGCGGTCGAAGGCGCACGCCTGGAAAGCGTGTATACCTCAAAAGGGTATCGAGGGTTCGAATCCCTTCCTCTCTGCAATTATTTTAACCAAAAATGTTGTCTTTCTAACAGAAGTTAACCTTTTATATAACAATACGATTGCGTTATTACTGTGGGAGTACAGATTTGATATCTCATAAATCTCTTATACTCTCCCGTATTTTTATTTTTTAATTGCAATTTTTTTATATCTTTAACACTTTAACTAATAAAATTAAGATCAGAACAATGAAAAGACTATTTTCTATCCTAGCCATCGCAGGAATCATGGCTTTCGGAACTGTAAGTGCAAATAACTATGCAGCTACAGCATCAATGGCGACTACAACCGTTGCAACAGTAACACAAGATGAGACTCCAGTCTCGGCTGAAGAAGATCTTGGGTTTCATCAAGAATTAAAGAAACGTTTTATTGAAGGTGGCCCAGGCTTTATGGGTATTGTATTGCTTTGTTTAATCTTAGGACTTGCAATTGCCATTGAAAGAATTATCTTTTTAAATTTATCAACTACAAACACTAGAAAATTAGTTCAAAATGTAGAAGATGCTTTACAATCAGGTGGTATTGAAGCTGCTAAGGAAGTTTGTAGAAATACAAAAGGACCTGTTGCTTCTATTTATTACCAAGGTTTAGATAGAGCAGATGGCGATTTAGATGCTGCTGAAAAAGCTGTTATAGCTTACGGTGGTGTTCAAATGGGTCAGTTAGAGAAAAACGTCTCTTGGATTTCATTGTTTATTGCATTGGCACCAATGCTTGGGTTCATGGGTACAGTAATTGGTATGATTCAAGCCTTTGATAAAATTGAAGCTGCTGGAGATATGCAACCTTCACTTGTTGCGGGTGGTATTAAAGTAGCACTTTTAACAACGGTATTTGGTCTTATTGTAGCAATTATCCTTCAAGTGTTTTACAATTATATCATTGCTAAAATTGATAGTATTGTAAATGACATGGAGGATGCATCTATCACATTGATGGATATGCTCGTGAGATACAAAAGATAAACCGCACAATTAAAGAAAATTATGAATTTACACAAAATATTAAAAATAGTAGCTGCGCTTCTGGGCCTTGCAGGGATCATCTTTTTAGTGATGATTATCTCAAAAGGTGACGATGCAATCAAAGCTGCAGCTCTTGATGGCGACAGTGCCATCATAGATCCAATGGCTTATGTAACTTACATTATTTTTGCACTGACTTTAGTTTTCGTTCTGTTTTTTGTAGTGAAAAACTTGTTTACACACACAGGTTCTTTAAAAAATACATTAATAGGAGTGGGTGCTTTTGCAGCAGTCTTAATAATAGCTTACATATTCTCTAGCGGTGATGATGCAAGTAAGTATCTCTATAATGGAGCTCCTGCCACTGAAGGCGAGGCACATATGGTAGGTGCAGGCTTAATAGCATTTTATATCCTAATTGTTGGTGCTGCGGCAGCAATGGCATTAGCAGGAATCAAAAAAATAACTAAGTAATTATGGCAAAAAGATCAGCACCCGAAGTTAATGCAGGATCCATGGCTGATATTGCATTCTTACTTCTTATCTTTTTCTTGGTCACCACGACCATTGAGACAGATACGGGTTTAAACAGGAAATTACCTCCAATTGATGATGAGCAAGTTGAACCGCCTATTATTAAGCAGAAAAATATCTTTACAGTTCTAATTAACAAAAACAACCAGTTAATGGTTGAAGATGAGTTAATGGAACTTAAAGATTTGAGAAAGGCAGCTGCTGAGTTTTTGGATAACGGTGGTGGTGTTGGCGATGACGCCTGTACGTACTGTAAAGGTAAAAAAGACCCGAAATCATCTGACAATCCTGATAAGGCCATCATTTCATTAAAGAACGAAAGAGAGACTAAGTATGGTACTTATATCTCAGTTCAAAATGAGTTGGTAGCAGCCTACAATCAGTTAAGAGATAGAAGAGCTATGGAGCTTTATGGGAAAACCTTAAAAGAAATGGAAGCTAATTATAGCGATGTTAATTGGATAGGGAACAAGGATAATCTTAAAGAGAAAATCGACAGGATTAAAATTGAATATCCTCAGAAGCTATCAGAAGTTCAATAATAATTTAGAAAAAAAGCAATATGGCCAAATTTAATAAAAAGAAATCAGGCGATTTACCGGCAATATCAACAGCGTCTTTACCAGACATTGTATTTATGCTATTGTTCTTTTTTATGGTGGCAACTACAATGCGTGATACCACGTTGAAGATTGAAAATAAATTACCGTTTGCAGATCAGGTTGAGAAACTCGATAAAAAAGATTTGGTAATGTATATTTATATTGGAAAACCACAAGAAGCTTTCCAAGGTCAATATGGTAAAGAATCACGTATTCAACTTAATGATAAGTTTGCTGATCTCTCCGAGATTAAAGCTTTTATTGCTGCTGAAAGAGCCTCTAAAAGAGAAGAACTTGTCCCATTTTTGACGGTTGCTCTTAAAGTTGACGAAGGTGCCAATATGGGCTTAGTAGGAGATGTTAAACAGGAACTTAGAAAAGAAAACGCGTTGAAAATCAATTACACCACTAGAAAAGGTGAAGTAACTGGCAATACAAAGAATTAAAATTTATAGTTAAATAGTCTAAAAAGCATCCTACTAATGTAGGGTGCTTTTTTAATTTTTATCAGTCGCTGTTGAAGGATACTTCACTTATTGGTCTTCCGCCCCTTAACAATGTGATAGCGTGGGGTTAGATGCAGCAGAATTGTCGGAACAGAAATTTTCTTCAACTGTACTTCCTTTTATCAGAGGTAGCTATAAAAATCACTAATATCGATTATATTTGTAGTATGAAAAGTGCTGTTTTTTTTGTTATTTGTTCTTGTTTTACCTCACTTCTGTTGGCGCAGCAACCTACAGATACAACCTTTGTAGACACTAACTATAGAGAAGATCAATTCTATTTTGCATTAACCTACAATCTTATTGGCAATATGCCCAACGACCTCAAACAAAGTGGTTTTTCAAGCGGGATTCATTTTGGTGTCATTAGAGATATGCCCATCAATGAACGTCGGAATAGGGCTATAGGGATTGGGTTGGGATTGTCAGCCAATTCGTATAATCAAAATGTGCTTATATCAGAAGATTCTGGTGGTAATTTTAACTATCAAATTATCGACGAGAGTGAGATTAGCATCAAGAGAAACAAGTTTACCACCTATACTTTAGAAATGCCCTTGCAATACAGATGGCGTACTTCTACTGCTAAAGAATATAAGTTTTGGCGAATTTATACCGGTATAAAGGTGGGCTATGTGTTTTACAATTCCTCTAAATTTAAGGGAAGTATTGAGGAGGTCAAACTTACTCATATTGATGATTTTAATGCGCTTCAATACGGGCTGACCTTAAGTGCGGGATATTCCACTTGGAACTTGCATATCTATTACGGACTTAACCCTATTTTCAAAGATACTGCTCAGCTTGATGGGAAGGCAATCGATGTGAATAGCATCAAGATAGGATTGATGTTTTATGTGCTTTAACAGACTTGCTTTTAAAGTAATGTATTTCATAGCCAAGTCTTCCAGGAAATTTCGAAAGCTACAATTGAACTTTTACAGCCAGTAATTCAACAAGATCAATTGCGGTAACAAGCCCACAAAAAAACCAATAATCAATTCTGCATTTGTGTGCGCCTTTAAATGTAATCTTGAGGTTGCTATGGCGCCAATAATAATACACATTAAGGCGATAGTACCATTGATATTAATTTTAAAATGAATGCTCAGAGCAATGGCAAACATAAAGAATCCTGCGCTGGCAATCATATGGATGCTTGCTTTAAGCTTAAAAATGGCTAAAAATAAACATGCCAGAGTGGAGAAGAGGATGCCTAAATAGAAGTAATATAATTCTGGTATTTCATGGTAAGGCAAGACTCTTTTTAAGATCAATACCATAATAATGGTGTTCAATAATAAGGGTATGATGCGCTCCTTGGTGGTTTTTAAATGCAAGGACTCAACTCTCTTTATCGTCTTTAATAAAAAATAGAGCAGAATAGGAAGTATAAAGGTCAAGATGGTAATTGAAAACAACTTCGCTTTAATTACGGGATACGGAATGAAACGAGGCGTTTTTGAAAAATACAGAATCACCCCTAGCAGGGGCATGATCAATGGATGGAAGATATAGGAGATACTCTTTAAAAGATAGTGTATCATATTTTTTTTCGTAATCGCGCTACAGGAATATCGAGTTGTTCTCTGTATTTGGCAACTGTACGTCGTGCAATAGGATAGCCTTTCTCCAATAAAATAGATGCCAATTTTTCATCAGTAAGCGGTTTACGTTTGTTTTCGTCTTCAATAACGGTCTCCAATATTTTTTTAATTTCGCGTGTGGACACCTCTTCACCCTGATCATTGGTCATGGATTCTGAGAAAAATTCCTTAATCAATTTGGTGCCGTACGGCGTATCTACATATTTACTATTGGCTACTCGAGATACGGTAGAGACATCCATTTCAATCTCGTCTGCAATATCCTTTAAAATCATGGGCTTTAGCTTGCGCTCATCTCCCGTTAGGAAGTATTGCTTCTGATAGTGCATAATAGAACTCATCGTTACAAATAGGGTCTGCTGACGCTGTTTAATGGCTTCTATAAACCATTTGGCCGCATCCAGTTTTTGTTTGATGAACATCACCGCATCTTTTTGAGATCTGGACTTGTCTTTGGCTTCTTTATAGCCCTTCATCATATTGCTGTATTCTCGAGACACGTGCAATTCTGGAGCATTTCTACCATTTAAGGTCAATTCCAATTCGCCATCCACAATTCTAATGGCAAAATCAGGTACAATATGTTCCACGATGCGATTATTGCCTGAATAGGAACCTCCGGGTTTTGGATTTAAATGTTCAATCTCATCAATGGCGTCTTTAAGCTGCATCTCTGTGATATCAAACTTCTGAATCAATTTTTTATAATGTTTTTTGGTAAATTGATCAAAGGCATTGTCAATGATTTCAATAGCCAATTCCACATCCGGATTTTTTTCCCTGCGGTGCAATTGAATACTTAAACATTCTTGAAGGTTACGTGCCCCAACTCCCGCCGGATCCAACTGATGGACCACATGGAGTACTTTTTCTATGGACTTTTCGTCTGTAAATACATTTTGTGTAAAAGCCAAATCATCTGTAATATCAGCTAATGAACGTCTGATATACCCACTTTCGTCCACACTGCCCACCAAAAATTCAGCAATATCGCGTTCGTCATCAGTCAATCTAAAGGTGTTCAACTGATTGGTCAGGTATTGGGTAAACGAGGTACCTGCGGCAAAAGGAATATCCTTGTCCTCATCATCGGCGCTGTAATTATTGGCTTGGGTTCTGTAATCTGGAATATCATCATCACTCAAATATTCATCAACATTGATGTCATCACCAATTTGATCGTTGTCTTCGTATTCCTCGTTTGTGTTGTCAAACTCATCAAATCCATCATCAAGTTCATCAGATTCCTTTCCAGATTCCAAGGCTGGATTTTCTTCCATTTCCTGCTTTAAACGTTGTTCAAATGCTTGCGTAGGCAACTGGATCAGTTTCATCAACTGAATTTGTTGCGGCGACAACTTTTGGGACAATTTGAACTGTAAATACTGCTTCAGCATACGTGTAAAAGGATTAACTCTAAAAATAGAAAAAACAATCTATATAAGTGATAAATGTAGATTGTTTTGTGAAAAATTTACGTTTTCAGACTTTGCTGTCTGGGTTTAATAAATGAAACGGCGAGGCCTGTATATCGACTAGAAATCGGCGTTTTGTGGGGTTCTTGGAAAAGGAATCACATCACGAATGTTACCCATTCCGGTTACAAACATTACCAAGCGTTCAAAACCAAGTCCGAAGCCCGAATGTACAGCGGTACCGTATTTCCGTAAATCCAAATACCACCACAATTCTTCTTCATCAATATCTAAGGCTTTCATCTTTTCTTTAAGAACTTCCAGGCGTTCTTCACGTTGGGAACCTCCCACCATTTCGCCAATGCCTGGGAATAGGATATCCATGGCCCGGACCGTTTTGCCATCTTCATTTAAACGCATGTAAAAGGCTTTAATGTTGGCCGGGTAATCGAATAAAATCACTGGACATTTAAAGTGTTTCTCCACTAAAAAGCGCTCGTGTTCACTTTGAAGATCAGCACCCCATTCTTCAATAATATAATTGAATTGCTTCTTTTTATTAGGTTTTGAGCTCTTTAAAATATCTATGGCTTCTGTATAACTGACACGTTTGAAGTTGTTGTCAACCACAAATTTCAATTTCTCGATCAGGCTCATTTCTGAACGCTCAGCTTGTGGTTTTGTTTTTTCTTCGTCTAACAACCGTTGTTCCAAAAACTCTAAATCTTCTCTATTATGTTCTAAAACATAGGTCAAGACAGATTTCATGAAATCTTCAGCTAAGTCCATGTTCCCTGCTAGATCCATAAACGCAACCTCTGGTTCAATCATCCAGAACTCCGCCAAATGGCGTGAGGTATTTGAGTTTTCAGCTCTAAAGGTGGGCCCAAAAGTATATACTTTACCTAATGACATGGCATAAGCCTCCGCTTCTAACTGTCCGGAAACGGTGAGGTTGGTTTCCTTGCCAAAAAAATCTTCTTTATAATCTACTTTACCTTCTGCAGTTAATGGCGGGTTTTTAGGATCCAATCCGGTAACTCGGAACATCTCACCGGCACCTTCAGCATCACTTCCTGTAATGATTGGGGTGTGCATATAGTAAAATCCATTATCATTAAAATATTTATGAATTGCGAAAGACAAAGTTGAACGCAAACGCATTACCGCACTGAAGGTATTTGTTCTGGTGCGTAGATGGGCATTTTCGCGTAAAAACTCAAAAGAGTGTTTTTTAGGTTGTATTGGGTATGTTTCAGGATCAGAATCACCCAAGATAGTGATTTGGTCAACTTTAATTTCAACAGATTGGCCTTTGCCTTGACTTTCGATCAATTGGCCTTTTATGTGTACTGCGGCACCCGTAGTGATGCGCTTTAAAATTTTCTCGTCCGTATGTTCAAAATCTACAACACACTGTATATTTTGAAGTGAAGAACCATCATTTAAGGCAATAAAACGATTTGCCCTAAAGGTTCTTACCCACCCTTTGATGTCTATGTCTTGTGATTTAAAATCAGACTTTAATAATTCTGCAACAGTTTTTGATGTCATCGTCATAAATTTAAGAGTGCAAAGATAAAAAAAGGCAAGCGGCTTTCAAGCCTGAAAGATTTAAAAAGAACAAATTCCAGAATTCAAATTCCAAAAGCCGTTTTAATAAAGAAGTTAAAGGATCTGGTCTTCTTTATCATCATCCTCAGGAATAATGTTTATAGAAGGCTCTTTCAAGGTTTCCTTGTTGGCAATGCTCTTTTCTAAGGATAACAATAACGAAGGCAGCAAGAGTAGATTAGATAACATCGCGAACAATAAAGTGGCTGAAACTAAAGCGCCTAATGCCACCGTGCCTCCAAAACTGGACAATGTAAATACCGAAAATCCAAAGAACAATACAATGGAGGTGTAAAACATACTCACCCCAGTTTCCCTTAGGGCACCATAAACTGATTTTTTAATTTTCCAATTATTGGCCTGAAGTTCCTGACGGTATTTTGCCAGAAAGTGAATGGTATCATCTACAGAGATCCCAAAAGCAATGCTAAATACCAAAATTGTAGAGGGTTTTATAGGGACCCCTAAATATCCCATAAGTCCCGCCGTAATTATTAATGGTAATAAATTTGGAATTAAAGACACCACAATCATTCTAAAGGACCTGAACAGATAGGCCATAAATAAGGCAATCAAAAGAATGGCGAGTGATAGTGAAATGGCTAAATTTTTGACCAAGTAATTAGTGCCCTTTTGGAATACCAAGGCTTTTCCTGTCATGATAACGGTGTACTGTTTTTCTGGAAATAGTTTGTCAATTTGGGTTTGGAGATCCTCTTCAATACGTTCCATTTTATCTGTACCAATATCTTTCATAAAGGTAGTGATACGCGCATAACGTCCAGTACTGTCTACAAAACTCTTCAATAGATCAGCTTCTGTGCTGGAGTTTTTGGCGTAGGATAATATAAAACTATTTTCTTGGCTTGTAGGTAGCTGATAATACTTGGGATTGCCGTTGTAATACGCCTGTTTGGAATATTTGACCAAGCTGACTACAGATACAGGGCGTGAGAGTTGAGGGATGTCTTTAATATGTTCTTCCAGCTCATTCATGCGTTTAAGCGTACTCAATTTCATGACACCCTTTTTACGTTTGGTATCAATCATGATTTCTAAAGGCATAATGCCATTAAATTCATCTTCAAAAAAACGGATGTCTTTGAAAAACTCTGTGTCCTGAGGCATGTCTTCAATAAGGCTTCCTGAAATTTTAATTTGGAAAATCCCAATGATACTTAAGGTCAATAAACTTATTGCCGTAATGTAAATGGTGATGCGGCGTTGTTTTACCATGCGCGCCATCCAATCCACAAATCCAGTGGTCCAACGTCTGTTAAAATGGTCTAGATGACGTTCCTTAGGATAAGGCAAAAAGGTGTAGATGATCGGGATAATCAGTATGGAGAGTATAAAAATAGAAATGATACTCAAAGAGGCCACAATACCAAACTCTTTTAACAAAGAACTTTCTGTTAATATAAAGGTGGCAAACCCAGAGGCTGTGGTCATATTCGTCATTAAGGTGGCATTACCAATTTTGGTGATGACCCGTTGCAATGACCTGACTTTATTGCCATGAAGTTTTACCTCGTGCTGATACTTGTTGATGAGAAAAATACAATTAGGGATGCCAATAACAATGATCAATGGTGGGATTAGAGCGGTCAGTACGGTAATTTCATACCCCAAGAGCCCTATAATTCCAAAAGTCCACATAACGCCCACAGACACCACAAGAAGCGCAATGAGCGTGGCCCTAACCGATCTGAAAAACAAAAAGAAAATAAAGGAGGTTACCAAAAGGGCTGCGCCAATAAACAAGCCAATTTCATCCACTATACTTTGCGAATTGAGGGTTCTGATATAAGGCATCCCTGAAACTCTGACATCTAAATCGTATTCCTCTTCAAATGCATTGACATTAGTTTCCAGAACGTCCATGATAAAATCTTTCCTGGCGGCCGTATTGACAATATCTTTTTTAAGGTAAATAGCAGTTCTTATGGTACGTGTTTCTTTGTTAAAAAGGAAGTTGTCATAAAAGGGGTATTGCTGAAAAAGCTCTTGCTGTAAGGTGTCAATCTGTGCCAAAGACGTCAAGGAGTCTGATATGAAAGGTTGCAGATCAAACTTTTCCTTTTCCGTATTCTTGACAAGTTTTTGTAGGTCTTTTATTGAGAGAACGGTTTCAACTTCATCATACTGTTTAAAACTTTCAGAAAGTCTGTTCCATGCATTAAGTTTTTCAACCGTAAAAAGTGATGAATCTTTAACCCCAAGCACCACAAGATTGCCTTCTTCTCCAAAAATATCGAGAAATTTATTATAGGTCTGGTTGACCTCATGATCATTTGGCAGAAGATTCGCTTCGGTAAAAGTGAACCGCATGTTTTTCCATTGGGTGCTAAAAAACAGGGTTATCAATACGATAACGACGAGTATCACAATTTTGTTACGCAATATTAGTCGCGCCACAACTTCCCAAAAACTTTTTGTAAACAGTTTAGACATAGCAATTTTTACTGGAGCAAAGTTAAAAAAACAAAAGATTTGCCGTTCGTTTATAAGGTAATATTAAAAGTGAACTTGGCCGCCACGTTATCAGCAAACTCTGGTAAATGATAGCCTCCGTAACGGTAGGCAAAACTCAATCCAAAACCGAAAAGAATTTTGTTTATTTCAAAGCCAGCTTCAGAGTAGCCCTTGTTGAGCGTGCCAAAACTCACTTCCTGATGCCTATCAATATCATGCATATCCCCTATGGCGAAACGAGAAATCAATACCATTTGTGGTTGTAACCGTTTGGCAATATTAAAAGGCTTAAAATAGTGTTTCAGTTGCAATGTTGCAAACCTATCCGAAAAGAACTCATTAAAATACATGGTCTCAAAACTATTGATACCCGCTACTGAAAACCGTTGCAGGATGGTTTCTTTACCAATATTGTTGGGGTAAGCATGGTACAAATGGGTCAGCGGGGTTTTGCCGGTCGCAATGCCACTAGTCAGCGTGGCTTCGGTAAAAGTGTCGCCAATCTCATCGTGATTTAATTTGTAAATAGTCCTAAAATCGGCTTTAAAGAAATTAAAATCGCTCCCCAATACATCTTTAAAATTTTTGGTCATTTGCAAGGTGAAATTTGGAAATCCTTCTTTTTCCATTTCTACATCGCCAATGGTTTCGAAGGTGTTGAAAGGGTTCCACTGTAAGGAAAGTTGTGCGCTACTCATCCTAAATTCCGTGTAAGCTGTGTTATCCACAAAAAACGTATAGTTATAGGTTGTGGTCACATTGCTTCTTGAAAGCTGGGTTTCAGAAAGTAAATACGGTGTAATTCTGTGTTCTAGAGAAATTGCTTTGGTAATGTGGTGATGAAAAAGATCAATATTCAATAGGCGCGGCTCAAAGAACGAAAAAAATCGTTTATCAGTCAAAAAAGTGGAGCTTCCAGTTTCTTGTAAATCGTCTGTATAGGAAAGGTTGACCCATGTTTGTGACGTTTTGGAAACTCTGAATCCGCCACCAATACTGTATTTGAAATTATGATCCTTAAAACCATACACCACATACCCATTCATGCGGTATTTGTCTGAAAGGTTGTCATTGGTTCGTCCTCCCAAACCAGTTCTTACACCTTCATATTGATTGTATTTAAACAAGTATCTCAGGTCAATATCAATATATTTGGTAGGGAAAAAGCCATTTCCAATCTGTTTGAAGAATTTACTCTTTTTGAGAGAGTCTTGTTGTACTACGGTGAGTGTATCTCCAACTTTAGAAGGGACTTGCGCTTGTGCTGACCATATACAAACAATAAAAAAGAGATAAGCACAGTATTTTTGCATAGTGAGGATGGCTGATTATTAA
Source organism: Gelidibacter salicanalis (assembly GCF_016469035.1). GTDB lineage: Bacteria > Bacteroidota > Bacteroidia > Flavobacteriales > Flavobacteriaceae > Gelidibacter > Gelidibacter salicanalis_A. Next base: position 36,942 of record NZ_JAEHJZ010000053.1, read on the forward strand.
TTTAGAACTAAAAAAAAGCGACTTGCGAGTCGCTTTGTATTTAGACGGTCATGATTTCCTTTTCTTTTACCTCTAAGAAATCGTCAATCTTTTTAACGTATTTATCTGTTAATTGTTGTACGCTTTGCTCAGCATCTTTTTGAAGGTCTTCAGACACGTCCTCCAATTTCTTGATTTCTGTATTCGCATCTTTTCTAGCGCTACGGACACCAATTTTAGCGTCTTCAGCTTCAGATTTAGCTTGTTTTGCTAAGTCGCGACGACGTTCTTCTGTCAGTGGTGGTACGTTGATAATAATAAGATCACCATTATTCATTGGGTTAAAACCTAAATTTGCAATTTGGATCCCTTTCTCAATTTCTTGGAGCATCTTTTTTTCCCATGGTTGAACTGAAATTGTTCTACCATCAGGAGTATTGACGTTGGCCACTTGAGATAGTGGCGTTTGAGCACCGTAATAATTAACCATTACGTTGCCCAACATTGCTGGACTGGCTTTACCAGCTCTAATATTTGTAAATTGTTTTTCAAGGTGCTTAATGGCATTATCCATTGCTTCTTGTGTACTATCTAATATAAATTTAATGTCTTCGTTCATCATTAAAAATTTTAAATTCTAAAACATCAAAAAATGAGCCAAATGGCTTCGTTTTAGGGTTATAAATTAACTTTAGTTCCAATTTTTTCGCCTAAAACCACTTTTAAGAGGTTTCCTTTCTTGTTCATATCAAAAACAATAATTGGCAATTCATTTTCTTGACTCAGGGTGAAAGCGGTGGTATCCATAACCTTTAGTCCTTTGCGTAAGACATCGTCAAAAGTGATGTGGTCAAACTTTACAGCTGTGGTGTCTTTTTCAGGATCAGTATTGTAAATGCCATCTACACGAGTGCCTTTTAAAATAACATCCGCTTCTATTTCAATAGCGCGTAAAACGGCAGCTGAATCTGTGGTGAAATAAGGATTCCCCGTGCCACCACCAAAAATGACCACACGGCCTTTTTCTAAATGACGCATGGCTTTCCTTCTAATAAAAGGTTCTGCAACTTGGTTGATATGCACAGCAGATTGTAAACGTGTTGGGATACCAGCATCTTCTAAGGCGCTTTGCAGGGCCAGCCCGTTGATTACTGTGGCGAGCATGCCCATGTGGTCGCCTTGTACGCGGTCCATTCCGTTGCTTGCTCCTGCAACACCTCTAAAAATATTTCCTCCACCAATAACAATGGCTACTTCTACCCCTAATTTGGTGATGGTCGCAATGTCAGCAGCATATTCTGCCAATCGTTGCGGATCAATTCCGTACTGACGATCTCCCATTAATGCTTCGCCAGATAATTTGAGGAGAATTCTTTTGTATTTCATGTGTTTACATATTGTTTTTCAATGGACACATGCTGCTCGCCATTCATCATTCTGTTGGATATTAAAATTTTTAGCATGCTCATTTCATGTGTTGTTTTGAAAAGTTTAGCAAATATAGCGATTATTGTAATTTACAAAAGTAGAACTTGTTTAATTCCATCTTAAGGTTTCCATGATGTGCTTGATATCTTTCTTTAAGTATTCTGCCGCCGGTAATATAGAATCAAAATTTGGTTTGGCATAAAAATAAAGTGACCCATTAAGAAAGTGATTGACGCTATCCGTAACATAAAATTGGGATTGTGATGCGGCATTGCCACCAATTTCATAAAACATGCCGTACACCTTATGATCAGTGTTGGTATAGAGATTGCCTTCAATGGCATCAGCTTTTAGGGTGTGTTCCTGGGTCAGGTTTTGAGAATCTCTAATTAGCGGGATCAGGTTATCTTCAGTTACTTTTATATAGGTCAAATAAATGGTGCCTTTTAAAGACGGGTAGTTAATATCTATGCCATACGTCTCATTCTTGGCGTCCACTTTAATATTTTTAATATCTGTGGCAAGTTTGTTTTTCTCAAAGGTAAACGGTAGGTTGAGCGAAATTTCTTCGTACTTTGCTTGCGGATAATCTAACCGCAAAAAGCCTTTTGGTTTAGGAACAGGATCCCCTCCACATGAAAAGCAGAGCGCAAGCGTTAAGGTGAGAACAAAAAATTTGGCTTTTATCATTTTAAAATGGTGAATTTTACTTGTTTAATCCGCTTTTTATCTAAAGCTTCAATAGTAAACACGTAATTCTTGAAATTTATTTTACTATTGTGCCTCGGGAAAAGTCCAGAAATTTCGAGTACAAAACCAGCAATGGTTTCGGCTTCACCTTTATGGTTTTCAAAATCGGTGTCAGAGTCCAGATTCACAATTTTGTAAAAGTCCTTCAGTGGAGTTTTGCCATCAAAAGAGTAATTATTATCGTCAATTTTGGTGTAGATCAAATCGTCATCATCAAACTCGTCGCTTATATCTCCAACAATTTCTTCAATAACATCTTCTAAAGACACCAGGCCTGAAGTGCCTCCATACTCGTCAACAACAACGGCTAAATGCACTTTTTTCTCTTGAAACTCCGCCATTAAATCATCGAGTTTTTTATTCTCAGGGACGAAGAACGGATCACGTAACAATGCGGTCCAATCAAATTGTTTTCTATCGATATAAGGCAGCAGATCTTTTACATATAAAATACCCACAACAGAATCAATGGAGTCTTTATAAACTGGAATTCTGGAATAGCCATTTTTGATGATTTCTGGAATGATTTCAGAATATTTCTGTTCTGTATGCAATGCAAAAATATCAATACGCGGTCGCATTACTTGTTTCGTATCTGTATTTCCAAAGGACACAATACCTTGCAGAATGCGATGTTCTTCCATAGTGGTTTCATGCTCGCCAGTAAGCTCTAAGGCTTGTGATAACTGATCTACACTAAGGTTTGATTTCTGTTTTCCCAATCTGTTGTGAATGCCAATAGTGATGGAGCGCATGGGTAAACTGATGGGCGAAAAAATCACATCTAAAACTCTTACCGGCTGCGCCATAAACATGGCGAACTTAATTCGGTTTCTGTTGGCGTATATTTTTGGAATAATTTCGCCGAAGAGCAAAATAAGAAAGGTAACTACAACTACTTCCAGCAGGAATTTTAGCCACATAATGCTAATTTGATGAAACAGAAACTCTCCAAGATAAGCAAACAGGATGACGATGGCAATATTAATAAAGTTATTGGCAACTAAGATGGTGGCCAATAGCTTTTTAGGGCGTTCTAAAAGCCTTGATATGGTCTGAAATGTCGTTGGGTTTTGCGCCAATCCGTCATCAATATCAGAACGGGATAAAGAGAAAAAGGCTACTTCAGCCCCAGAAATAAGGGCAGAGCAAGCAAGCAATATAAATAATAAGACAACACCAATAATTAAGGAGATGTTGTCAGAAGACTGAAGAAGGATAAGGAATTGTATGGGTTCAGGGTCCAATAGAAAAGAAGTTATTTAGATTTTTTAAAATGGTAAATCATCATTCTGTTCAGGTTCAGCACCATTTTTATTTGGGTCTGATGCTTGAGGTGTCTGGTTTGACGCATGTTCTTGACTGTCATTTTTAGTGCTTAAAAATGTAAAGTCTGTACATTGGATTTCTGTAGAATACCGCTCGATACCCTTGTCATCATTCCATTTTCTTGTTTTGATCCGCCCTTCAATATACACTTTGTCGCCTTTGCTTAAATATTTTTCACATATTTCAGCCGCTTTATTGCGAACCACTATATTATGCCATTCCGTATTGCTAATGCGCTCATTGGTTTGTTTACTTGTATAGGTCTCGTTAGTGGCCAACGGGAAGCGTCCTACACAGTTTTTATCATCAAAATAGTGCATTTTCACATCATCACCTAAGTGACCAATTAACATGACTTTATTTAAAGTTCCTGACATAACAGTTATTAGAATTTAAGTGCAAAATTAACCATTTGCACGGACTTTATTAAAAGTAATAAAAAAATGTGAGTTATTATTTATTGCGTTTGAATTTGTTATGGGGTGTTGATGATCGTTTTTATATCCACGCCTCGGTTAACGCCCGTGTCATAGCCCATTGCAAACTTAAGGCTTAAAAAAACTCATCAATAAAATTACTGATCAATATTGGTGTGGGGTGGTTTTTGATTTCGGTGATGGGAATACCCTTCTGAGGAAGCTGATCTATTTCAACAATCCAAAATTTGGTATGCAGATGCTGATGGGAAAGTTTGTGTACGATGTCTTTATTATTATAGAGACTAAAATCGAAAGCAGCGTCTTCAAAATAAGCACTTATAAAAGGATGCTTTTTAAAATCCGCTATTTTTAGTTTCTGATCGGTTTCTAATAATGGGAATTGATACAAATTTTGCCAAATGCCTTTGCTTGCCCTCTTTTGAAAAATCGTTTTTTTATCGGTAGATAATAGGACCAGAAAATTAAAATACTTTGTGCTGACTTTTGTTTTGTTAAGTTTTACAGGCAGCTGATCAATCCGGTTTTTTTGAAGTGCTACGCAACTTTCATTTAAAGGGCAGGTGTGGCAATAGGGGTTTTTAGGCTTGCATTGCACGGCGCCAAACTCCATAATGGCCTGATTATAATCTGATGGGTGTTCATGATCCATTAAAGATGCGGCAAGTGCTTTAAACTCTTTTATCCCAATTGTGGAATTTATAGGGGTGTCAATCCCAAAGTAGCGCGACAATACTCTATAAACATTACCATCAACAACTGCAGTGGGTTCTCCGTAGCAAATGGACGCTATGGCACTGGCGGTATAGTCGCCCACACCTTTTAGTTTTAAGAGGTCTTTATAGGTGTTTGGAAAGATGCCATTAAGATCATTGGCAATATGTTTGGCTGTGGTGTGTAAATTTCGGGCTCTAGAGTAATAGCCCAAACCTTGCCAAAGTTTTAAAACCTCGCCTTCTTGAGCATTGGCAAGATCAAAAACGGTGGGATATTTGCTAACGAAAGCATCGTAATATGGGAGTCCTTGAGCGATTTGGGTTTGTTGTAAAATTATTTCCGATAACCAGATGTGATAGGGGTTTTTGGTTTTGCGCCAGGGGAGGTCGCGCTTATGTTCTGAATACCAAATAGTTAAAGTCTTGTTAAAATCCATTTATTTTTTTTAATCTCTACAAAAATAATCCTTTACAAGCTTAAATTTTAATTAATTAGGCTTGAAATATTGAAATTAAAATCCCTATATTTGCAACCCTTATAATTAATAGATAAACCCTAAAATTAATAACAATGACAAAAGCTGATATAGTAGCGAAAATTTCTGAGAAATTAGGAATTGAAAAAGGAGATGTTCAAGCGACCGTTGAAACCTTTATGGAGGAAGTTAAAACATCTTTAGAGAGTGGAGACAATGTGTATTTAAGAGGTTTTGGAAGCTTTATTGTTAAAACAAGAGCTGAGAAAACCGGTAGAAATATTTCTAAAAACACGACAATTAAAATACCAGCACACAACATTCCAGCATTTAAGCCTGCAAAAGTTTTTGTAGAAGGCGTTAAATCTAATGTTGAAGTATAGTAAACATATAAAAGGAAACATTAATTTAAAAAAGACTTGATTTATGCCAAGTGGTAAAAAAAGAAAAAGACATAAGGTAGCGACGCATAAGCGTAAAAAACGTAGACGCGCTAACCGTCACAAGAAAAAATAAATTGAAAAAGTAGTTTTTAACTACTTTTTCGGTTTTTACAGTAACGTTCTTTGATATAAAATTTAAGTGAGACCGCTGGTTGTGGCTGGCTTATATTTACCGGAATTATCCCGATTGTTTATCGGGAATCCTGTGTCAAAAAAATTTAGTATAATCCATCTGTTCTGATGTATTTTAGGACGGATTTAAATTAACAACATGGATAAGGAATTAATTATTCGTTCAAGTTCAGACTTTGTTGATTTTGCCTTATTAAAAGATGGAAAACTTATTGAATTACATAAAGATGAAGAGGATAACAACTTTGCGGTTGGTGATGTGTTTATTGCCAAAATCCGTAAAGCTGTTCCTGGACTAAATGCTGCATTTGTTAATGTAGGCTATGAGAAAGATGCATTTTTGCATTATCATGATTTAGGTCCAAAATTACCTTCGCTTTTAAAATTCGTAAAACGTGTAAGCACAGGGAAACACACAGATTTTCTACTCAAAAACTTTCAATTTGAAAAAGATATTGATAAAGATGGTAGCATTGTTGACGCCTTAAAATCCAATCAATCGCTCTTAGTTCAAATTGTAAAAGAACCTATTTCAACCAAAGGGCCTCGCATTAGTAGCGAGTTGTCAATTGCCGGAAGGTATATTGTTTTGGTACCGTTTTCTGATCGGATTTCTATTTCTCAAAAAATAGAATCAAAAGAAGAGAAAGATCGTTTAAAACGATTGGTCAAAAGCATTACGCCTAAAGGGTTTGGCGTTATTGTCCGTACGGTTGCTGAAGGTAAAAAAGTGGCTGAGCTAGATACTGATTTGCAGAACCTATTGAGCCGTTGGACAGCAATGTGCAAGAAACTCAACAAGGCCCCTCACCCGAGTAAAGTACTTGGAGAGATGAACAAAGCATCTTCAATTTTGAGGGACATCTTCAACGATTCGTTCTCAAGTATTGTTGTAGATGATGAAGAGTTATATATGCAAATCAAAGATTACGTGCATCAAATTGCACCAAAAAAGGAATCTATTGTAAAACATTACCAAAATGGCGTGCCCATTTTTGAAAAACATGGTATTGAGAGGCAAATAAAAACCTCTTTCGGACGTACAGTCTCTATGGCTAAAGGTGCGTATATTGTAATAGAACACACCGAAGCACTCCATGTTATTGATGTGAACAGTGGCAATAGATCCAATAAAGAAAAAAATCAAGAGGATACTGCTTTAGAAGTCAATATGATTTCAGCTACTGAAATTGCCAGACAATTGCGTTTACGCGATATGGGAGGTATTATAGTAGTCGATTTTATTGATATGGGCAATGCAGAGAATCGAAAGAAACTGTACAATCATCTTCGTGACGAAATGAAAGATGATAAAGCAAAGCATAAGATATTACCTCCTAGCAAATTCGGTCTGATCCAAATTACCAGACAACGCGTGCGCCCAGAAAGGAATATTGAAACAAAAGAAGAAAACCCGAATGTTAGTGGGGAGGAGATTGAAGCGCCAATTAAGGTGGTACAACGCATCACTCAAGACATGGAACGGATTTTCAAAAAAGACTACAAAAAGGTGACCTTAAACACACATCCTTTTATAGCAGCCTTTTTGACCAAAGGATTCCCGTCCATCAGGTCAAAATGGTTTTTAGAACATAAAAAATGGGTAAAAGTATTGCCCAGAGATGCTTACACATATCTTGAATACCATTTTTACGATAAAAATGGAGACAAAATCAATTAAATCACAAACCCCTTATTTCTTTGGAAGTAAGGGGTTTTTATTTTTTCTATAAATTTAAACTCGAAGCTTATTATATAAACCATTAATTTGACTTAGAATAATTTATTCCACCTATATTATAGTTTCGTTTTGAGTTCTATTTTTCCATCAGATGCTTTGTAAGGTTCAAATATTATAATTCTTTTGCCCTCGCCATAATAGTCTGTATACCATCTTTCATCTATATCTCCCGATAATTTTAAAATAGGTTTACTATCTTTAGAATCAAGTTTTATTAAAATTGTATCATTGGTATATCCCTTTACCCAAATATTCATCATAGCATATGGATAGTTTTTGTATGGTTTTAAGACAATGATTTTAGAATCGGTAAAGTCATCGATTATTAAGATCTTATTATCTTGACCGCATGATGATAAGAGTATGAGAAGAGTCCATATTAAAGATTTAAGTTTTCTCATTGTCTATTTGTTTGTAGGTGTTAATTGTGAAGCATCTGTGGCTTTCCAAAAGCCTGTTGTAAATTCTAAATGATTTAAGTAGCGCAACTCTCCATCGTCTAATGCTTGTTGCACCAATTGGTACAGTCTTCCAGCACCGTTTGCAATTTGTCTACCTTGGGTATTGTTGTATAAATCCATCTGAGTTTCTTTATAATGATTTGAATAATTTGGATCATAATCTATAGCTTCATGAGCAGTAGTTAACTTTTTAGTGAGAGTCTCGCCAATATAAACAGTGCTCAGGGCATTCCAAAATGTGTGCTTAAACGCATCTCCTTTTCTGTTCCTTACAGGATTAGGAAATTTGGATTCGGAGTAAATATAGGCTTGTGTGGCTGCCTTTAAATATAAACCTTGAGTAACAGTGGGAAGTGCTTCAAAAATTGTGATCTCAGCTTCTGACATTCGTGTTTTATAATCTTGTGCAACCAATGGATTGTAGATTAATCTATTAGTTAAATCTATCTCACCGTCATTTTGGAGAGCATCAATACCAATAACCGAAATCGCTTTCATTTCTGTAGTTGGATTGTTCCCCAAAAACGTTTTAATAAGATTGGCTTCAGCATCGTTCTCGTACAGCCAAAGCAGCTGCTCATACGAAAGTGTGTTGTCCAACAGGTCATTGATGTCATTTGCAATAATATCTTCTCCACAATCATTTGTTTGGCAGTTAGGTGGCAAGGTAATGCCGGTATCTACACCATCAGGGTAGCCCGATGGTGGATTGTTTCCATTTGGGCTTCCGGTGTCGGGTTGTCCTCCCGTAGTGCCGCCGCCGCCTGATTCACCGTCACACGTAGTAAACAGCGTCATTTGTACGATCCAAGAAGAATAAGGCGCGTTTCCGCCCGCGGATTGATAGTTACAGCTCCCTGCTTGACCTGCTCCTGAATGCTCACCCGAATAACAATTGTGTTTTATTTCAAGAATATTTACCTCGTAACTTTCCTCACATCTGTTGGCATACAATTCTGAAACACTTTCAACATCAATCTCTTGGAAACCAATGATCTCAAAACTTTTTTTCTCATTGGTCAATCCACCGGGAAAGAGATAAGTGATTATGTACGCACTGTACTCAGTATGTATCGTTTTTTTTGATAGAACTAAGTTTTCTATGATGTTATCTTCCAGTTCATACGGTCTTTCAACGTAAAATGAATAGGACTCCTTTGTGCCATCTGTTGCCGCTATGTGGGTTACTCTATCTGTAAATATTGTGAAATTATCTGTTCTTATAATGTTGCTTCTGGAAGCGTATCCATCTTTTTCTCTTTTAGATTTGGATAGAAGATTCAGTTTGTTGAGTAGTGGTGTGTTATCCTTTATGAAACTAAAGCTTTTATGGGTAACAGTAAAATTTTTTTCTTGATTTTCAACATCAGTAATTAAATCGTTTTCTTTTTGGCAACTAATGACGAAAAATGTCATAATAAATAGCAGTACGCTAAGTTTAATTAGGTTTTTGGAATTTTGTTTCATAATTTAAGGTTTTTAATAAATTGAATTCGCCGATGCTCTGCATTGAAGCTATCAGAGGAAAATTTGAATACGATTGGTTTTCATTGAATTTTAATACTTTCTTCAGTTGAATACCCTGACGGCTCCGCTTCGAGATTTATTTATTCAAATACAATCTACAAACTAAAATTTACTATTAATTACGGTTTTTCCGTAACCATAGTAAGGTAAAACCGTACTATTTCCATTTTGCGCGGGTTGACAATATATCTTGTTAAGCTAAAAATTTTCAACAAATTCTCCAGTAATCGTTGCGATTGCTGGATTGCTTATATTTTGAAAAACAATTAAAAACAATTCTGTTTTAACCGATTTCTTACAGTCAGTGTAGTAAAAATGGTTTTTAGAACATAAAAAATGGGTAAAAGTACTGCCCAGAGATGCTTACACATATCTTGAATACCATTTTTACGATAAATATGGAGACAAAATCAATTAAATCACGAACCCCTTGTTTTTTGGATGCAAGGGGTTTTTTTATGTGCGCTACGCATACCAT
>NZ_JAEHJZ010000519.1 GCF_016469035.1 Gelidibacter salicanalis
GTATACATATACGACATAGGGTATGTGAGATGCTGCCTCGGCCAGAGTACGTGATCGTCAAAATTCCCTTTGCACTTCCGTATACTTTGAAGGCAAGTAATGCCGGCTCACATAATGGTTTCCCCCTTCCCCCCTCCCAAAAAAAAGTACTTCTGCTAACCACTAGAGTTTGAGTGAAAAATTGCCCAAATGCATTTGAGCCCCGGTGTCACACTGGCTCGTGGTGCTCTCCGTGGATCTTGGTTGAAATTGAACCCATATCTAAGCGAGTATGTGGGATGCTGGC
>NZ_JAEHJZ010000520.1 GCF_016469035.1 Gelidibacter salicanalis
AGAGAGCCGTTGGACCAAGGTTTACATTTTCACGCATTAGGCTCGGCCACGCATTTCATCACACAAGGATTGATCACTGAATTAGAGGTCATTTGAGGGTCCCTCCATTGGTAAGCGCCAAAATCAAAGAGACTAGAAGATTAGTTAATTGCGAAAGGAGCGGAATGGCGAGAATGAGCACTTCTAGTAAGCAAGAGTTCTAATTGCGGCATCCTCCAGATAAGGCGGGTTTGAATCAC
>NZ_JAEHJZ010000521.1 GCF_016469035.1 Gelidibacter salicanalis
CAGACGTCAACCTGGGCAGCAGGTTACGCCAGATGATCGAGTGGGCGGGCGTACCGTGCACCAGCACCAGCGGATCGCCTGCACCATGCACGCCGGCAGCAATGCGATGGCCACCGACGATAATGTGCCGATCGAGCAGGGTAGGGAAGTCGTTCATCATGATCTCTCCATGGGTTGGCTGTACCCAACCTACTCATTCTCTTTTCATGACACCAATGACAAGTTATGGTTGGTAGATCCCACTT
>NZ_JAEHJZ010000522.1 GCF_016469035.1 Gelidibacter salicanalis
ATTTCTTACCTCTTCCCCCATGATAATCTCTGGCACAACTATAGCTGGAAAAATGTAAGAGCGGCCTCTGGCAGGCCTCGAAATAGAGGCTGGATGCTGGAAGATCCCAGCCTCAAATGCGACCCACGCGAAAAGAAAGACACGAGTGCGGAACGTCAGTCGACGAACGGCATATGGACGAGCGAACCAAGGGTGGTAGTGGTAGTGGTAGTAGTAGTTGTAGTAGTGGTAGTAGTAG
>NZ_JAEHJZ010000523.1 GCF_016469035.1 Gelidibacter salicanalis
CGAAATAGAACTGAAGTTACCTACTGTAACCCAGCTTCTATGAGTATTGGCGAAGCCCTCTAAGTGCTGGGCCCCACTGGCTCCACGAATAGCTGAAGAAAAGCTGTTTGTGTGGGAGCAGATTGCCGGGCCTCCTTCCTATTTATACTGCAAGGGAGCCCGAGGGTGGGGCCCACCTTGCGGGCGGGCGTGGACTACAAGTGTTTCAGTGCTGCG
>NZ_JAEHJZ010000524.1 GCF_016469035.1 Gelidibacter salicanalis
CGCCATGTAAATTCCATTAGATGTATTAATGTTAAATGGCGGTTGCGTAAATTTTAAATTCTATAATTACAACGAGGTGTCACCATGAACAGAATGACCAGTTTACTGTTTTTGGGAATCATGGCCTCAGGGACGATTCAGTTTGCCAATGCGGCTGCTACAGGCGGCGTCATACATTTCACGGGGGCAATTGTTGAAGGGGGATGTAACTTCAAGGCCGCGAGTAACAGGGTGATCAGCGACTGTGATCGCGGCGGAAAACAGGTGTCGCAAGTTCACACGTTGAATGTGCAAACACCTTCTTCT
>NZ_JAEHJZ010000525.1 GCF_016469035.1 Gelidibacter salicanalis
AAAAACAGAGAATCTTACAAGCAATTGAGTTGGCAGTGAAGGTGTACGAAAACAAAACTCGTCGTATCTCTACTTCTAAATTGAATGATTTAATGCTCGCCGAAATTGAAAGATACCCTCCACCAGCATGGAAAGGAAAATATATCAAGATCAAATACACTACTCAACTGCCAACCAAAAATCCTGTGTTTGCCTTCTTCTGCAACCTC
>NZ_JAEHJZ010000526.1 GCF_016469035.1 Gelidibacter salicanalis
GAAGGTAAAGCTGGCCATCGAGTAAACATCATCCCTTTGTTCCAAGGACGAATAGGAAGTCTTTTTGCAAGGGGTCCCGTGAAGCCGTCTAGTCTCGTTTTCGGATTTATTCGACGGCACGGAGCATGGAAGCGCATCTTGGCTCCTCGATCACACTTGGTCCGAGAAGGGCTTCAAATCAGGTTTGTCTTGCACACTCGTGAAAGCGTGCAGCCACCCCTTGATTAATTTGATTAAGCCCACGAGTTGTTCTTTTGTGCTCCTCTTCCCGTTTGATCCTTGTATTATTTGACCAAACAACCG
>NZ_JAEHJZ010000527.1 GCF_016469035.1 Gelidibacter salicanalis
GACTGACTGGGCTCAAACCACATCCCAGCATATTTCCGGGATATTACACACCACCTTTTTTGGGATTGGGAGCTGCCCTCAAATCACGATTTGAACAGATTTTGTCTCCCCTTTTTAATTGAGAGTTGGGCAAATTCTGAGTCACTCTGGGCAAGGGATGCTTTGAATTCATTCAGATTGACTGACTTCTTATTTGGGAAAAGTGT
>NZ_JAEHJZ010000528.1 GCF_016469035.1 Gelidibacter salicanalis
GCCGTAAGAGCCTGACCACTGTCCAGGGATTGAAGAAGGAATTCAGCTACAACAAGATCCTCAAAGATCTCAAGAAAGAGTTTTGCTGCAATGGTACTGTTGTCCAGGACCCAGAGCTTGGCCAGGTCATTCAACTTCAGGGTGATCAGAGGAAGAACGTATCAAATTTTCTTGTTCAGGCCGGCATTGTGAAGAAGGAACACATCAAGATTCATGGTTTCTGAGCAACTGCCAAAACCATTGCAAAGACTATAGTTTGGGGTGGAGTATACTTGGTTGTGTACATGCCTGCGTGTTCCATTGTACACACAAAA
>NZ_JAEHJZ010000529.1 GCF_016469035.1 Gelidibacter salicanalis
TTTGATGACATTCAATTCATCTTCAGCTTAACAAGTGAAATCTGACTGGTGCTAGTTATTTCTTGACCAATCACATCCAATTGCCTCATCCAAAATGAATGAATTTTAAAGCATTTTGAAGGACACCTGTTGTGGGCATGGTAAAACCCCCAAACTTTGTGCTGCTTCCTTGAAATGATTCAGAAATGCCCAAAATCAATTTAGAAGTTCAAAAATTATCATGGTTCTTCATATGACATGAAAATGACCATTCAAGTTGT
>NZ_JAEHJZ010000530.1 GCF_016469035.1 Gelidibacter salicanalis
AAGGTGGGACAAGAACGTTTCTGTAACGGAAAAATGTATGTTAATACGGGTGCAACAAGAACGATTTAGCCGAAACTGTTTTTCGTTTGATCTCTCAACCTCTCGACCTTTTCCAACATCCCAACTCTAAAGTGGTGCTCACTTTACTCTGAATAGCTCACTGGCCCTCTTTTTTAAATCATAATTTTAAATTTGGGCAACTTTGGGAAAACTTGATGTTTTACAGTTTGAAATGAGCCAAAACCTGTTGAGGTG
>NZ_JAEHJZ010000531.1 GCF_016469035.1 Gelidibacter salicanalis
CAGAACCTGCTCCGTCAAAATTTTAAGTCAATAAGGAGGCAGGAACTTGCTTCGCTTTCGCCACGTTTCGAGACCACTCAGGCAATGAACCATTTCTACATTGATAAGGTCGACAAGTTGCGTCAAAATCTGGCCCATGTCTCTGCACCTTCCTCAGATTGGCCAGCAAAATCTAAGCCATTCTCGTTCTCGTTTGCTAGTGCTGGTAAGATTGGCAGAACAATCCATGCCCTCAAAAACACTGAGGCACTTGGATTTGATGGCATCCCTGTCTCTGTTC
>NZ_JAEHJZ010000532.1 GCF_016469035.1 Gelidibacter salicanalis
TGGAAGTGCAAAGATCATAAAAAGAAAAGCCGTATCAAGACGCCACATGCGGTGCTCTTTTGTTTCAGAGTGATAGGCTGCTCGTGCTTCTTCCCCGTTTGTCCATGCACCCATTAAAAATCCAGATACAACGAGCCCGATAATAGAGATCCCTCCACTGACAAACCCAATCCACTCATAGTGCTGTAGAATGATAGCGGCACTGCAAATCACAATCATTGAGCAAACACCGGCGAAAAAAGCATGTTTTTTTCTCATTCCGGTTCACTCCCTTCAAATATGACATTAGGAGATGG
>NZ_JAEHJZ010000533.1 GCF_016469035.1 Gelidibacter salicanalis
CCATCTTTGATGTTTTTAACGCCAGCATTGACATCATCGAATTCATTCTGATGGTAAGCCAAACCAATCGTTAGGCCGTCCATAACCGTGTATAGGGTTGATGCGCCCATACCGTTTTTTAGTGTTGCGGTTAAACCATCTGCAAGGCCAACATCTTCACGAGTTGTCTGATAAGTGAAGCCGTACTTCCAGTTATCGCTGATGTTGTTGCGGTAAGTAATCGAGTTCTCTGCACGGCCT
>NZ_JAEHJZ010000534.1 GCF_016469035.1 Gelidibacter salicanalis
ACTGGCGGTTGAGCAAATCAGCCACCGGGATCCCTTTACCGGACACCGTCGCCCGAAGCTGTTGCTGATATTCCAGCTCGAAACTTTCCAGCTGACCGAGTTGTGTCGCCGCCAGCGTATAAGCCTGCTGAACTTTGCCCAGCTCAGCGGTGGTATCTGTCAGTGTTTGCTCTGCAAGTTCACGCAGAAAATCCATCGGATTGGTGATAGCCATAATTAATTAGTCACCTCAGGCTTTGGGTTG
>NZ_JAEHJZ010000535.1 GCF_016469035.1 Gelidibacter salicanalis
AAATGCGCGTCCAACCTTTGAAGCCGTCTTTCCAAACGTGGGACGCAAAATTCAGGTCGTTCGCACGGATCCGCTGCACGATCTCCTTGGCGGAGAGTGGGCCCACGGGACGGTCGTTCACGACCGTATACCATTTGAGGGCGGTGTCCTGCAGGAGGAGATTCAGAGTGTTTTCCATACTATAAGTATTGATTAGGGCGCGCCTCGTAGCAAGGCGGCA
>NZ_JAEHJZ010000536.1 GCF_016469035.1 Gelidibacter salicanalis
ATTTATAGCGTTCGATTTCGTCTGACGATAATTTTTCCCGACGCTCCGGGAGCTGTCGCTGCATAAAGCTGACATTGCCACCCTCGTCGAAACGCAGCATGACGCCCAAATCAGTTTTGGTGGCATGGGTTTCTTTAATCAGGTGCAATTGCCCCTGCTGGAATTCGTATCGGGTGATGATCGTATCGCCGCCGAAATAGGGGCTATATACGTTGAGAATGGTTTGAGGCTCGTGCTGGGCGGTATCT
>NZ_JAEHJZ010000537.1 GCF_016469035.1 Gelidibacter salicanalis
CACCTCGTTTTTACAGTTGATCGTCGCCGTCGCCGGGAAAGTTATTATGTGAACAGTTGAAAGGCCAAACGATATGTTACACATTTCTTCCGCTGCGAATGAGTAAGTTGTTCTAACCTGCTCAGTGAAAACATTCTTGGGTAATATTAACATCGTTTCTCCCCGACGTCTCCCTAGCGAGCGGATGGCCATTCCCGAAGTGTTCTTTGTGTTCAAAGGGCAAATTCCCATTCGGATCTACAGGGACGACATGAGCGTCCAAGAGCTTCTTCTGGAAGAAATCGCCCTCCTCCGAGTCGCCTGACGTTTCTGGACACGG
>NZ_JAEHJZ010000054.1 GCF_016469035.1 Gelidibacter salicanalis
TGAAGCCTGAATAGTTACAAAAATTTAAAGTTAATTCAAGCTTTAAACAATTGTGTAGCACATTGTAATCATTGTGCGGATGCTTGTCTGGATTTTGATGATATCAAAATGAGGGTATCTTGTATCAGGACAGATAGAGTATGTGCAGAGGTTTGTAGTGCTACTGCAAAAGTATTGGCCACATCTTATAAAGATGTAAAGGATTTGGTAAAATATTGCCATAAAATTTGTATTGCTTGCGCTGAAGAATGTGAAGGGCACGATCATAAACATTGTCAAGAATGTGCAGATGCCCGTAGAAAGTGTGCTGAAGCTTGTGAGGAATATCTGAAATACTAAAAATTAATTTTTTTATTAGATAAGTGAAGTACTACCAAGTCAAATTTCGAAAGACCACAGCTGAGATTGTGGTCTTTTTAGTTTTTAAAACTAATGAAAAAAGTGCTAGCCGCACGGGACCCTGGTATTATTTACCCGATTGCGATCTCAAGTGAATTTTACAAATTATTCAGCATATAAGGTAACACGATGAGATCTATAAATCCTGAAATTTGTAATCTAGTTATAACATCTAGATTATGGAGACTGTTAATATATTTGAAACAAAACAAAAACCGGCTAAACACGGAGTAAAAAAATCATTTCCCGTAATAGGAATGACCTGTGCATCTTGTGCGTCGAGTGTTGAATCCATCCTTTTGCATACTGATGGTGTAAATAGTGCCAGTGTTAATTTTGCCAGTAGTTCGGTACTTGTAGACTACGATGAGGCCGTTTCTGAAGAGAAATTACAAAATGTTTTACGCGAAGTGGGCTATGACATTATTATAGATACAGAAGACCCTTCGGAAGTACAGCAAGAACTTCAACAAAAGCATTATCAAGATATAAAAAACCGCACTATTTGGTCAGCTATTTTGACCTTGCCAATCTTCATATTCGGAATGTTCTATATGGATTGGGTGCCAGGAAAATGGATTTCCTTGGTCTTAACTTTTCCTATACTTTTTTGGTTCGGGCGCAGCTTTTTCATTAATGCTTATAAGCAAGCCAGGCACGGTAAGGCCAATATGGATACCTTGGTGGCTTTGAGTACAGGTATCGCCTTTATATTTAGTGTTTTCAATACCTTTTTTCCTGAATTTTGGTTGAGTCGTGGAATAGAACCTCACGTATATTATGAAGCCGCTACGGTCATTATTACCTTCATATCCCTTGGTAAACTGTTGGAAGAAAAAGCAAAATCCAATACCTCTTCCGCTATCAAAAAGCTGATGGGCTTACAACCTAAAACGCTAAAGATTATTGAGAATGGAGAAGAAAAGGAGATTCCTATTTCGTCTGTCCAAGTAGGACAAACGATTCTTGTAAAACCTGGAGAGAAAATTCCTGTAGATGGGTTGGTCTCAAAAGGAAGTTCTTATGTTGACGAAAGCATGATTACGGGAGAACCTGTTCCCGTAGAAAAGACAAAGGATGAGAAAGTATTTGCGGGTACCGTAAACCAAAAAGGGAGCTTTCAGTTTGTCGCTAAAAAAGTGGGAAGCGGAACCTTACTGTCCCAAATCATCAAAATGGTTCAGGAAGCGCAAGGAAGTAAGGCGCCTGTCCAAAAACTGGTCGATAGGATTGCTGGTATTTTTGTTCCGGTTGTATTAGGGATTTCTATTATTACGTTTATCGTTTGGATGTTGGTAGGAGGCGATGATGGCTTTTCGCAAGCCTTATTAACGTCTGTAGCAGTATTGGTAATCGCTTGTCCTTGTGCATTGGGATTGGCAACGCCTACTGCAATAATGGTGGGTATTGGCAAAGGTGCTGAAAACAATATTCTTATAAAAGATGCTGAAAGTTTAGAACTCGGTTATAAAGTGAATGCCGTCATTCTTGATAAAACAGGTACCATTACGGAAGGAAAACCCTTAGTAACTGATATACTATGGAAAGATAAAATTGAAAATCAAATTGAATACCAACAGATTCTTTTGGCCATCGAGGCACAATCAGAACATCCTTTAGCGGACGCGGTGGTAAAACTTTTGAAAGAGGAAAATATTGAACAAGCTGAAATTGATTCCTTTGAAAGTATTATAGGAAAAGGTGTGAAAGCTCAAACAGAAAATGGGGCAAAATATTTTGTGGGTAACCATAAGTTGATGCTTGAGAAAAATATTCAAATCGACGGTTCTTTAATGAAAACAGCAGAAGGTTTGGAGGATCAGGCAAAAACAGTAATATTTTTTGGTGATGAAAAACAAGTGCTGGCGATACTCGCCATTGCAGACAAGATTAAGGAAACCTCAAAAATGGCCATAGCAACGCTTCAAGAAAGAGGCATAGAGGTTTATATGCTTACCGGAGATAATAATAAAACCGCATCAGCTGTCGCAAAACAAGTAGGAATAACAAATTACCAAGGCGAAGTAATGCCTTCAGATAAGGCAGCTTTTGTTGAAAAATTACAAGCTGATGGAAAGATAGTAGCGATGGTAGGCGATGGCATCAACGATTCTCACGCTTTGGCACAGGCCAATGTAAGTATTGCGATGGGTAGAGGGTCAGACATTGCAATGGACGTCGCAAAAATGACCTTGATAACTTCAGATTTGCAGTCCATCCCAAAAGCATTGGAACTATCAAAAAGAACCGTATTGGGAATCCGGCAGAACCTATTTTGGGCATTCATCTATAACATCATTGGTATTCCTATTGCAGCAGGAGTTCTGTATCCCATAAATGGATTTTTATTGGACCCAATGATTGCGGGAGCTGCAATGGCTTTCAGTAGCGTATCAGTAGTTGCAAATAGCTTAAGACTTAAACGAGTAAAACTTTAATATTAATTATAAATTCAAATACAATGAAAACTTTAAAATTTAAAACAAATATCAATTGCGGTGGGTGTATATCAAAAGTAACACCTTTCTTGGACAAGCAAGAAGGGGTTGAAAGTTGGGAAGTGGATACCGCTAATCCTGACAAAATTCTAACCATTAAAAGCGATGGTGCTACCGAAGAAGAAGTAAAGGCTACATTGCAAAAAGTTGGCTTTAAAGCTGAAGCTAGACCTTAATACTTTCGTTTTAATAAGGTCTATATTTTAATTTTGGTTGTGATTCTGCTGTTTGCTAATCATTTTGTGGAAAAGCGAAACGGCATAACGAAAGGCATCTTGTTACGATTAATTCATCAGAATTGTCAATGGAAATAAAACAATTCGACTTTTCCGAACTAAACCAAATGAAGAAGAAGTAATGGAATTTGCAAATAATTTAATGAAAATAGCCAACGAGAAAAAGACAGAAATGCTATTAAACTTTGACTTAAACGAAGAGCATTTTATGGGAAACATCCAATGGTTATTGAATATGAAACTTATTGACAAAACAGAATTAGAAGAGTTGAAATCAGAATATAAATTAAAACAATTAATATAAAACCTGCACTTAATAACTAAGAACCTGAGTTCGATATAAGGATTTAGTAAAATAGAGACAATTGCGTTGTGTTTTCTGTTTCAAACTTAATACTCGGTTTTTTTTCTTGAAAAGAATAGGCAATAAGACTGGCGACTAAATTTGTAATAAAATTACCAAAACTCCTATGTCTGGAATGATCAGCTTGGGCAATGTTCTTTAATTGGTCATTGATGATTTCTATGACCGAACGCTTTCTGAGCAATATCTTATGCCGCATAGTCATCATTACATTTTTCATGTTGTTCCTGATACCGGTTACCAGGTGCAGTCCTTTGTCGAACAACAGGGCCGCAAGTTCCTTTGAGAGATAGCCTTTGTCACCATATAGCCTGCCAAATATTTTCTTTAAAAAGTTCTCTTCCTTTAAGGGCGCCCTATCATCCACATTGGCCTGGGTTATGACAAAGTCGAGCAGTTCTCCCTTATCGTTTACGATGATGTGAAGCTTAAAACCATAGAACCATCCCATTGTTGATTTGCCTACGGTTGCTATTCCCTTAAAAACCTTGTTCTGCGTTATCCGTTTGTTGCCACAGGCACGGATGGGCGTAGAATCCACAAACGAGATCCCCGTACATTCACCTAGACAACATGTTTTCATATACAGGGTCAACGGAAGTATATTTGACTGCATCACTTCAATAAAACGGTTGAAGGAAACGGTATTTGGGAACTCATTCTGGAGCTGGCTCTGGACATAATGAATATAAAAGTGCTTGAAAGTCCTTATGCCGCTCAAATGGAACAGAACGGTAATGGTAACTATCTCACTGGTTGACATTGTGAATTTGCGTTTTCTTGTCATTTTTCCTGTGGAAAGCTGCCTCTTTTGTAATGCGGGATCAAAAACAAGGCAAAAATCATCGATAGAACAAAAAATTTCAGTAATTCTATCTTTAGAAATCATAAGCAGAATATTTTTTAATATATTGATTTTCAGCACTTTAATATACTAAATATTCTGCTTTTTTTATACTAAAAAATCGCTTTTCTTACGTCGAACTCAGGTTAAGAAGTATTCGGCTCGCCGCACCTGTCCCGCCTTAGCGGGGTAGGCCAGAGCTGAATNNCGGTTGATTTGCCGTCTATGGGTAAAAGGTTGGGTTAAGGGAAGGATATTTAAAGGTTGCGCTGTGAGTGATTTGGTTAAAATGCATAGAGTTCAATTATTTTCTAACATTCTCCGTGGTTTTAAAAATAAAAAGTGCTTTGATTAAATTGTATCCCATCCTTAAAAGTAATATGTTTGATAGGAACATAATAATAAATATAGACGCAACCAGTTGCGTCTATACATGTGTTACCTGTAATTTAAAAAAAATGGAGAAGAGAGAATTTCAAGAGTTAAAAACACAAATTTGCGAAAAAAACAAAAAAGAGAAAAGTGAGTAAACTTCTCAACTTTTTCTCTACTTTTTTATCCATTTTAGGAGTCATAGTTATAAGCTATTATTTTACAAATAATCTAAATTTAGATACTGAAAATAATTCTTCTAATAAATTAGTTTTACAGGAAATTCAAAATACACTATTCAAAGAAGAAATAAAACTCTGGAATTAAAACTTAAGAATATAACATCTGACTCTACTATTATAAATAATTTGAAGGAAAAACGCGTACAAATTTTAGAAGACAAAATTGAGTTTTTAGAGAAAGTAATAATGGACTCACCCATCAGAGTCGTTGTATAGGCAAAGGCTCTAAACCACCTAAAGGTGCTGTGATTAATAGTCTTGGTGCTGCGCGTTTAGGAGAATCTAGTCCTTGAGATTAGCAGGTATGAATAAAGGAGTTGAACCTGCCTATGCCGGCAGGCAGGCGAAAGTGAACCATTGAAAAGGTGTCGAAAAGTTGCTGCCTCCAGTCAAAAACTACGAAGTATGAAACGGAGTGAAAAGTAATGTTAGCAATAACATTAATTACAGAGATAACCTATTTATTTTCTGTAAGGCCAGGCGTCATTTAGGAGGCATGACCATTATTTGGGCTTATTTACGGAACTCGGGAAGCTGCATACAAATGATAAGGAAAATGCACAATAAGAACAACTTAGAGGCAAAATACAGATAGTGTATGCAGTGGCAGACTCATTCGTAGTAGTGATGATCCCGGTAGCTATCGGGACTGTAATGGAAGTGGACCGAAGGGATGGGCTAATTATATTTACGATTTGCCAACTTGCAAAAGGATGAGCTTATATTTGTAAATAAAATTAGAAGGGTCGCGTGAGGGGAGACTTTCAAGCACGGTTCCCTGCCCGTCCGGCAGGCGGGTGTGGGAGGGGAAGGGTGAAATACCCGTTTCCTACTCAACACAAGACCATTGGCATAAATTTTGCCCCATCATGAATAAAGGCTACATAATTCTACATAATTATGTATAAAAATGGCCTGGCGTAAAATTAGAAGCAACGTGAGATTAGGAGTAATAATGTTCATCATGGCATTATTTTTTAATATCCTTGTTTTACAAATATTAAGTCCAATGCTTAACACTTATGACTTTGCCAGATTAAAATATAGAACTATGAACGAGCAGGACAAACACAAAGATGAACTTAGAGAGGAATTAAACGAATTAGAGCAAGAATTTTTAAGTTCAATAAAAGATCTTGATCTCAACAAGCGCATTCAACTTAAGCAAGAATTAGCAATTGCTCTTCAGGGAATTTCTTTAGAAAACGACGAGAAAACAAAACGTGCCACCGAATTAATAATTGCTAATTTGGAAGTAAAATTTCTGAATGAAGAAAAAGCGAATCGTGCGGCAGAGCTGGTTATAGCAAATATCGAACTTGTTTTTCAAAATAAGGAGAAGTCAAAGCGTGCAGCCGAATTAATTATTGCCAACAAAGAACTCCTCTTTCAAAACGAAGAAAAAGAAAAACGTGCCGCAGAGTTGGTTATCGCAAATATTGAACTTGTCTTTCAAAATAAGGAAAAATCAGAACGTGCAGCCGCATTGATTATTGCCAACAAAGAACTGCTTTTTCAAAATGAAGAAAAAGCAAAGCGTGCGGCAGAGCTGGCTATCGCAAATATTGAACTTGTCTTTCAAAATAAGGAGAAATCAAGGCGTGCAGCCGAATTGAACATTGCCAATAAAGAGCTTGTCTTTCAAAATGCAGAAAAAGCGAAGCGTGCAGCAGAGTTAGATATAGCAAATATTGAACTTATTTTTCAAAATAAAGAGAAATCAAAGCGTGCAGCCGAATTAATTATTGCCAACAAAGAACTCCTCTTTCAAAACGAAGAAAAAGAAAAACGTGCAGCGGAACTAATCCAAGCAAAGGAAAAAGCAGAAGAAAGCGACCGATTAAAATCAGCATTTTTAGCTAATATGAGTCACGAGATACGCACTCCAATGAATGGCATACTCGGTTTTACTGATTTATTGAGAGAGCCCGAACTAACAGGAGAAATACAGCAAGAGTATATCCGCATCATTAAAAAAAGCGGCGTGCGAATGCTCAATATAATTAATGATATTATTAGTATTTCAAAGATAGAATCGGGACAAGTGGAGGCTAATATTCAGGAATTCAATATTAACCACAGGATCCAATTCATCTATAGCTTCTTCAAACCCGAGATTGAGAGAAAAGGAATTCTTTTTGAAACTAAAAACACGTTGCAGAATAAAGAAGCATTTATTAAATCTGACAGTGAAAAACTCTATTCAATTCTTACCAATCTGGTTAAAAATGCTATTAAACATACTGAAGAGGGCTCCATCGAATTGGGATATGTTGTAAAAACAGAAAACGAACATTCAGAATTGGAGTTTTATGTAAAAGACACAGGAATTGGGATACCCAAAGACAGACAGATGGCAATATTTGAGCGTTTCACACAAGCCGATATTTCAGATGAAAAGGCATTTCAGGGCGCTGGTTTGGGCTTGTCAATTTCTAAAGCGTACGTAGAAATGCTTGGGGGAAAAATTAGGTTAGAAAGTGAAGAAGGAAAAGGTTCAATATTTTATTTTACACTTCCGTATCAGACAATACAACACCATAAAACCGTTAGTAAAACTAAGAATGTGTCTAAAAGAACTCAACTAAAGCTTGATCCTCAAGCTTTGGGACTAAAAATATTAATTGTTGAGGACGATGCCATATCGAGAATGCTTATATCGGCTTTAGTAAAAGATTGTAGTTTGATGTTGTTTCAAGCAAAAACAGGTGTGGAAGCTGTAGATATATTCCGAAATAATCCTGATATTGATTTAATTCTGATGGATATTCAAATGCCTGTTTTGAATGGACTTGAAGCAACCAAACAAATTCGTCAATTTAACAACAAAGTTATAATAATAGCGCAGACAGCTTCTGGACTATCTGAAGAAAAAGAAAAGACAATTGAAGTGGGATGCAACGATTATATTTCAAAACCCATTAGCAAAGAAAAATTACTTGCATTGATACAAAAGCACATCAACAAATTATATGTTGCATGACAAATCAAGAACCTCGGGGCAAGCCCACGAGGTTTGAACAAGAAAATACTTTGAAAAATTCGAGGCATGCCTCGGGGAATTAAACCCTCAATGAGGGATTAAAAGACAAAAAAATAAAGCCACATCTTATAACAAAGTAAAATAATAGTTTTAATAACAACAAATTAGCCTTTGCTGCCCACTCCATTTTTTTACAACCATAATACCAATGAGCTTTTCATTGGTTACCATTCCGCCATTGTAGAAGTTTTCCACCAACAATCTTCACCGTTGCCACGATCTTTGAACATCATCCTAAAGCATCACTTTTTTTAGTCACATTAATAGACCATTAATGCTTAGGATAGTTTTAAAAAGTTTTAATATGTTAGTTTTTCAATAGGGTAGTTGCAACACCTGTCTCATTAAAACATAGTGCGTCAAATTAATAGAGAATATGAAAATTAAAACCTACGCATAATAACTAAGAAGTATTCGGCTCGCCGCACCTGTCCCGCCTTAGCGGGGTAGGCCAGAGCTGAATATTGTGTTGGCGCATCCGGTTGATTTGCCGTCTATGGGTATAATAATGGATTTAGGTAAGGATATTTGGAGGTTGCGCTATTTTTTGGATTGCCAAATGTTATCAACGTTCTAGAGTTATTTAGCCATTGTTAATTCTTTCCACCAATTTTTCTCTACACTAAAAGCACCAACTTGATTCTCGAACTGCCCCAAAACACTTATCCATCGCGTACGCTTCCCATCGTTGCGGGGCTGACAAGTCAAAGTCTACCTTGCACTCTTCACTATAACAAACTTGACGGTTTTTCATATAAGACACAACGAAGGGGTTTATCTGAAATGGACAGTACACTATTTTAGGGACCGAAATCGGCCAATAATTCTTTTGGTTTGAACTTACAACCCTGAGGTTGAACTATTACACCCCTATAAAAAAACACCTACACCCTTTCCCGATTTATTCAATTACACGAGATTTAGATAATCAATAATAATACAGTATATCTATTTTAATTTCTATAAATATTTAATAATACGCAATGAGTACTAAACATAAAACCGTAATCCTATGAAAAACTTTATTTTACTTTTTATTTTAACGCTAAGTACTATTACACTGTCGCAAGCACAGATTGGTTCTTTGGCAAGTAACAACTGGACCAATTTTGGTAATACCGAAATCACATTCATTACAACTGACGGCGATAACGGCGATGGTGTAAATGATGGGGCTCAAAAATTAAACAATCTCTCATCTGGCGTGGGTCACGGCATGTCTTACAATTTTAATGGTACCATGCTTACAGGTGAAAGTTTAGCCTTTGAAACTTATGTTTTTAATCCTAATGTATCCTATGTAAGGATTAAGGTGGAATTGATCAATGTTACCGATAACGTTGTACTGGCCAATTCAGGCACGGTGGTAATGTCCACATCAGGGATAGTTCAAAAAGTGGTTTTAAACTATACGCCTTTAGCCACTGATAATGGAGATCAGTTACAACTGCGATACACACGGGTTGATGATGGCAATGCTGCGCGTACTTTTGCGATAGACAATGCCAAGTTAAACGGTAGCTATCTATATCCTGAAGGTGTAGCGCCGCCAGCTCCCTCTTGTTTTACGACTACAGGTAACGAAGAAGGCTGGGCCAGAATTGGCGATGTCACCATTAATGCAGTAACAAATGATGGCGATAATGGCGATGGCCTGAATGATGGCGCACTCGCGGTAGTATCTTTATCATCAGGCGTTAATGAGCAGCAGGGTACATTTTACACCTTTGACTGCGCTATGATAGCTGGAGAAACATTACAAGTAGCAACGGTACTCTATAATTCCCGAAACTCATATGTAGCGGCAAACATGCAGCTTTATAACAGTACTGACGGTGTGGTCCTAGCCTCTACAGGAAGACAAACAGTTGCGGCAAACGGAACAACGCCACTGGCATTCTCATACATAACACAAAGTTCCGATGTTGGAGATGAGCTGCAACTACGCATTTTGAGGTCAGATGATGGCAATCCTGTACGGAGTTTTAGTATAGACTACGGCACAATAAACGGAGCTACCTTGAACATGCTTATCATTGAGCCTCCTTTAAATCCTGCCTGTGCCAACGGTATTGATGTAAATCCTGATATACCTTTGTCTCCTGTAACACCACAACAAGTTCTCCAAGCCGAGAAGGTATACCAAACGCTTTCTGATACTTATCTAGGAACCGTAGCCCCTTCCAACTTTCAGGGTCAGATGGATAGAGCCTTGCAAGATTATGATCAGTTAGAAATCACCGTTAATGGTAATCTAGTGAACGGAAAAGAAACTACTTTCAAGTATGCTGGAAGTATTATTGAAATCTTTGCCAAACATCTCAAATTAGTTGATCCAAACGATACCGTTATCGTTGAAAAAGCCTCCAACCTGGTCGCTTTAGTTTCCCAACAATTCTGCAAAGGGACTATTTTATTAGATGGCAATGCCTATGATTTTGAAGATTTTTCCCGCCCTACCATCTATTTAAAGGATTATCTTTCTGACGCTGTTAAAGATCAGTATGGCTATGTTCTCGATGCCCAAACAAGAAACTTTTTCCGTTTCTGGGACGCTGATTATCAAGAGGGACAGGAATACAATACCGATTGGATGTTTAATATGAGCGAGCAAATGATCTTGTATGGTGCTTTTAGATATCCAGACAATGATGAGGAAAAAGTGCGCTATATGAAAGCAGGAAAACGTTTTCTCGAACGCTTTTTAACGCACTCCGATGGTACTGGCGACGGTTTAAAGCCTGATGGTACAGGTTTTCACCACTGGTTTGCCTATGATGGATATATGTACGCTCTTACCACAGTTATCAACAATGTTGATGCATTTAACGATACAGAATTTCAAATTGATCCAGAATATTATTACGTGTTAAGAAACGCCATCTATGCACAAAAAATGTTCTCAAATGATGCCCAAACTAAAGCTTTATCAATGTCCGGAAGAAATCCTCAAATCAGAAAAGTAACTACGGGGAAAAATGAACTTGCAAAACTAGCAATCAGCGGAGGTAAAATATTGGGCCTTTCTACTGCTGATCCACTTTTGGCGGGATATTACAATCGCGTTTGGGGAACTAATCCAAAATTCAATTCTACGGCAGTCACCCCTTTTGAAGAAGGCTTTATTCAATTGAACTATGCTCAGGCCGGTGTTTATAGAAAAGACAATTGGGTTGCGGTGATGAAAGGTTTCGGTGACGCCCTTCCGGGGTCTGAACTTTATCCTACTACAAACCGTTATGGCAGATACCAAAGTTATGGTACATTGGAAATATTATATCCGGGTGGGATAGCTCAAGGCGAAAATGCCTATGACGTGGAAACTTGGGACTGGAACTATAATCCAGGCGCGACTACCATCGTTCTACCTTGGGAAAAATTACATGGCGAGCGTTCACGCTTAGATGAGGTGCAACAAAAAAGTTTTGTAGGTGCTCTAGCTTTTAAAAACAAAGGAGAATCTTTAGGTGTCCTTGAAAAAAATTATGGTACCTACGGACTATTTGCAATGGATTTTCAGGAATTAGAAAACCAAGGTTTTGGCACTGTTTACGGTCCTAATACCCATAACGCAACCTTTACCTTTAAAAAATCCAACTTCGCTTTTAAAGATTTTATCGTGAGTTTAGGATCCGGAATTTCCAATAATGATGTGGATAACCCTACCGTAACTACGTTATACCAGCGCACAGGAGATGCTCAAAGCGGGGCCACAGTAAATGCAACGTTTTATGATGAAGGAATAAATAATTTCTCAGGTGCACAGGACAACTGGGTCATCAGCGATCATAACACAGGTTTTTATGTAGTATCTGGAAGTGGAGCGCTGAAAATTTGGAAAGGGGATCAGCAAACACCCAACCATAATGAAATTAATCCAAATGCTTATCTTGATAATGCCATTGGCACTTATACAAAAGGATATATAGACCATGGGAATGCTCCTGTAGATACTGGTTATGAATATGTGACCAAGCCTAATGCAACAGCGAGCGATATGCAGGCTATTGCCGCGGCAAAACCTTATACCGTTTTAGAAAAATCTTCTGAGCGCCATGTGGTTAAACATAACGAGGATAATATTTGGGGGTATTCACTCTTTAATTCATCAACAAACCTTAATCATGGAATTATAAAGGCTAATGATGCCGCTTGTTTGGTGATGTATGAGGAAATTGACGATAAAAACATTTCACTTTCTATGACTGATCCAGATTTGGCATTGGTAGCTAGATCAAACCAACCGGCTGCCATTAAGACTATTGTATTGACCCTACACGGCGAATGGTCGCTTTCAAATCCACATTCACAGGTGACTAAGGTGATCGCAACAGATAGTACGACTACCTTCCAGTTTAGGGTGGAACATGCAATGCCTGTAGAAGTTGATTTGATAAAAACCAAAACAGTCAAAAAAGTACATATAACTCCTGCCGTTACCCGCTATTTAGAGGTGGGCGATACCTATAACTTTACTGGTTTTGTAACCCCTACCAAGGCTACTGACGTATCTTTAGTATGGCGTTCTAATAATGAAACGGTAGCTACTGTAGACCAGCAAGGAAAGGTCACCGCAGAATTTGTGGGCAATGCGACTATTACCTGCACCGATGAAGGAAGTGGAAAATTTGCCACTGTTGAAGTCATTGTGAATCCTTCTAAAGCAGATGACAAGTCGAATACTTCTGATAGTGAATTATTGATATATCCAAACTCAACAACGGTATTCTTTACAGCCAAATTGGAAAATAATATGACCAGTTATAAAATATATGATTATATAGGTAATGTTAGGCAATCACAGGAAAACTTAAAATCGAAGGAATTGGTAATCCAGGTAGATCGTTTGATAGAAGGTGTATATATCCTTCAGGTTACAGATGATATAGGGGCTACCCACTCTAAATTATTTATTAAAAAATAGAAATTATTGTTATTATTACTGTGGCTATAGCTTAGGAGCGTAATTTTTAATACGTCCTTAAACTATAGCCATTTTTTTATTAAGAGTTTCGGCGAAAGCCCGCCCGATTGGTACGGGTAGGCGTACAAGATACGATTGAAGCTATTTTAAAAACTTCACAAAAAGTCACTGGAAATCAAGCCCTCAATAAAGGAATAGCACTGGTTGGAAACCTACATTGCTTTTTATTAAGAAAGCTAATGATAAACCTATAACTCCCCTTTTTCCAGCTCAATTAATCCAAAAGAAGAAGAACTATTATTCCTGAAAAGATAAGTTAGAGAAAACTTTGGTACTAGCAAAAACAGCGCTAGTTGTTCAACAAAGTCAGATAAATTTGTTTTTGTGAATATCTCTTAAGATATAAAGAGAAATTATAATAATTTCAGCGGAATTTCCACAGACTCGATCAATTTTTAGTACTTTAAGTGTGTAATCCACACAACTATACTTACGTGTGCCGAGAGTAACGAGCGGCTAAAAATCGTTACGCAACTGTTTATAAGATGGTGGAACCGACCCACCAGTGTTGTCCTACAGGGGAGAGCATCAAACCACCATAAGGTGCTTTGGTAAAGAGCCAAGGTATTGAGCGTTATGGAAAAGGCTACGCCATGAGCTGGTCAGGTATAAATAATGGAGATGAACCGGCCTATGCTGGCAGGTACAAATGAACCTCTGGTGAAGTGTAAATAAAGTGCTACATTCTGTCAAAAGTGTTTGAAGTATTACAAACATTATAAGTTCTGTGGCTACCTGTTTAATGGTTGGGCGGCATGCGTCATTTAGGAAACATAACTTTTTTTGGGCTTATAAATTTAACTCGGGACCTATACGATAATGCAATGGGAAATGTTTAATAAGATCAACGTAGAGCCAGAATACTGACGTATTATACAGAGATGGACTCATCCGAAGTAGTGATGATCCCGATAGCTATCGGGACTGTAATGGAAATAGAGGAAAGGGATGAGTTAATTTGAGATATAGCATGTCCAACTTGAAAAAGTATGAACTATCTTTGTGTATCAACTTAGAATAGCCATATGATGGGAGACTTTTATTGCCTGTCACGATTTTTCTTCGGGATACGGTTCCCTGCCCGTCCGGCACGCTGGAGTGAGAGGCTTGGGTTGAAATTTCCTTTGTTTACTCGACTACAAACTCGTTATAGCCATTATTAATTAAAATTTAAAACCAACGTTGTGTATTTAAAAAAAGAACTTTACGAACTATTAAAAACCAATGAAAGTATTTTTGACTTTATACAGGAAAGTGCCTTAGATGGTTTATGGTATTGGGATTTGGAAAATCCGGAAAACGAATGGATGAATGCCAAATTTTGGACGGTATTGGGTTATAATCCCAATGAGATGCCACATAAAACGAATGCTTGGCAGGATATTATAAATCAGGATGATTTAAAGCTTACAACAGAAATTCTTACGAAACACTTCGAAAACCCAAATATTCCATATGACCAAATTGTAAGATACACTCACAAAAACGGTTCCACGGTTTGGATACGTTGTCGTGGAATGGCAGTTCGCGATAAAGATGGAAAACCTATCAGAATGTTAGGTGCGCACCAGGATATAAGCGATATCAAAAATAAAGAGTTTGAATTAATAATAGCCAAAGAAAAAGCTGAGGAAAATGAAAGAAAATTTCGTGAGATTACTGAAAATATAACTGAAGTATTCTGGCTTAGCAGTACTGATTTCCAAACAATATTTTATGTAAACCCAGCTTATGAGAAAGTTTGGGGTCGCAGTTGCCAAAGCCTGTACGATAACCCCGAGTCTTTTTTTGATTCTGTAAACCAAGAGGATAAGCCCGGAGTGTTTTCCAAATTCGAAAAATACAGGAAAGGAAAAAAGATTAATTTGGAATATCGTATAATAAACAACAAGGGTAACATAAAATGGGTGCGGATAAAAACCGTCCCTGTAAAAAACTCCAACGGAGAAATTGTACGGCACGTAGGCATAGCATTGGATATAAGTAATTCCAAAAGATTTCAGCAAACTCTGACATTGCTAGCCAATATGGCGAAATCCTTTATCCATATCCCCCTTAAAAATATTTCAAAAGAAATCAAAAAAACCCTGGGAACTATGGGCAACTTTGTTAATGCTGATCGGGTTTATATTTTTGATTACGACTGGGAGAAGCAAATTTGCAAAAACACCTACGAGTGGTGCAATGATGGTATTACCCCCGAAATAGAACACCTACAGGAAGTGCCCCTTGATGCAATTCCATGGTGGGTGGAAGCCCATAAAAAAGGTGAAAAACTTGCAATTGCCAATGTGTCCTCTTTGAACAAAAATGATGGTGTAAAAAAGATTCTTGACCCTCAGGGTGTAAAAAGCTTATTTACTTTGCCCCTCATGCAATCTGGCAAATGTGTAGGTTTTATGGGTTTCGATAATGTCAGAAAACATCATAAATACTCGAAAAGAGAAGAAATGATTTTAACTTTTTTTTCTGAACTAATGGTAAATATTCAAAACCGGAAATCTCAGGAAAATTTATTGGTATTGGAGAAGGAAAAGGCTGAACAATCCGATAAATTAAAAACCGCTTTTATCAACAATATTTCTCATGAAATAAGAACGCCATTAAATGGAATTTTGGGTTTTGGACAAATGCTAGCCGAAAGCGATTTTTCTGCTGAGGAAAGAGCTGAGTTGCTTAACGGCTTATCAATTTCAAGTTCCCGTTTAATGAGCACCATTACTGATTATATAGACATGTCCATGATTTTTTCCGATGCTGTGAAAGTTGATAAAAAAGAATTCTTGCTAAAGCCCTGGTTTGAGGGTATAACCGAAAAAGCAAAAGTCTTGGTTTCAGAAAAAAATATAGACTTCGAGATTGTTATTCCTTCAGAAAATGATAACCTGAAAATTACTACTGACCCCAAATTACTGGAGAAAATATTAGATAAACTGCTCGATAATGCTATTAAATTTACAAACGAAGGAAGCGTAACATGCACATATAAAGCAAAACCTAAAGATGTTGAGTTTTTTGTTCAAGATACTGGCAAAGGTATAGCTGGCGATAAATTAGAATTGATTTTTGAAATGTTTTCTCAGGAAGATTCGTCAATGACACGTGGACACGAAGGAAGCGGCCTGGGGCTTAAAATTGCTAAGGAGTTGGTTGGATTATTGGGTGGTGAAATGAATGTTGTTTCTGAAATTGGAAAAGGTTCGATATTTACATTCACTATTCCTCTTTAATAATCTAGAAGAACCCACTTCTAATAAGAAGCAGCTAAATCAATATGGACTAAAGTGCCATAGGTTTTTAAATCTGACTAAAGCTAGGGGATTATTCAAGTATGAAAGCTTCTGTGTCTTTATCTGATTTTCCGTGATGTTTTGTTAGTAATATTTCCAGCACTGCAATATGAAACCCTATGGTCACTACTTTAGCCCCAATAAGTGGGGGAGTGATTTTTAAGATTTAAAATTTATACATGGAAAATATGACATGGACCTTAGATGCTTTACAGGAATTGAGTACATACACAGGTTGACAGTAATATAAATGAGCAATGAGATTCGAGATAAAATTATTTTAAAGATATGTTGTTAAAACTTATATTGTTTTCTGGATTTGCAGGAATAACTGTTTTTATTGGCGGAATTTTAGCAAATTATTTCAATCATCATGTAAATGAAAACTATGTCAAATATGAAATTATTCATACACTGATGTCTTTTGGTTCAGGTATCATGTTGTCAGCCTTAGCATTAGTTTTAATTCCAAAAGGGATGGAACAATTGGAATTGCTGCCAATAGTTATTTCCTTTCTACTCGGAGCACTTTTATTTATGATAATAGACCAATATCTAGCAAATAAAGGCGGTAAAACTGCTACGCTTTTAGCTATGCTCATGGATTTTATTCCTGAATCAATCGCGTTGGGAGCTGTCTTTGCAATTGAACCAGAGATGGCCGTACTTTTAGCTGTATTCATAGGTCTTCAAAATTTACCAGAAGCATTTAACTCATTTAGAGATTTAATTCAGAGCGGATTTACAGTAAATAAGACATTATTAATGTTCTTTTTTTTAAGTTTTTTTGGAATTATTGGAGCATTGATTGGGCATTACCTTTTAAGTGATTCTCCAGATTTAACAGCTCATTTGATGATATTTGCAAGTGGAGGTATTTTATATTTACTCATTCAAAACATTATTCCTGAAAGTAAGTTAGAAAAGAACTATTTGACATCATTAGGTGCTATTTTGGGTTTTTTAGTAGGAATTATAGGAGATAAAATAATATAAACAACTACAATAACTAAGAAGCATTTGGGTGAACGGGACAGCTTGCCCAGAGGGGTTCAACATGAATGGCATGTTGACTGAACAGTGTTAGGTTTGTCACCTTAGCGCAAAGCATTACGCTTGTGGCACTTTCAAAATGCAACACGTGTTTAAAAAAATAAAAGAGAACGCTTTTACAAAAAATGTAGAGGGGTTTTGTCCCAAGTTTTGTCCTTGGTTCTTTCGTAGCTCGTGCTAGGATACTGAAAAATAAGTCAGGCCAGGGAGAAAATAGGCAAGACGCCATTCAAGGAAATTACAAATACTCTATTAGTTGTAGAGTGAATATAGACAATTGTATATATCCAATTGTTGGCAAACACACTAAAACACTTCCTTGCCTTTAATGTTACAATTACATAAATTGATCGTCTTCTTAATATAATTAAATTATTACAGAAAATGAAAACATTAAAAATATTCAATTACACATTACTCCTTTTTATCCTATTTTCAAACGCTCTTTTTTCACAAGATGCAGATAAAGTGAAAGCCAAAGTATCTTTAGAACACGAAATTCTAAAAATGGACAGCCTGTTTTTTAATATCGCATTCAACAAATGTGATTTAAAGCTTTATAAGAAAATAATGTCCCCAGATATTGAGTTTTATGATGACCGTTCTGGACTTAATACATCTTTTGAAACAGAAATAGCCTCTTTTAAAGACAGATGTTCCAGACCTTTTGCTGTAACCCGAAAGTTGGTCGGTTCCACTGTACATGTTTTAGGCGATTATGGTGCCGTACAAATGGGTGTCCATGAATTTTATGAGGATAGTAAAAAAGTACAAAGAGGAAAATTTATTACCATTTGGGAAAGAAAAGAAGGTTCTTGGATTTTAAAACGCGCCATAAGCTACGATCATGAGCCTGTTTCAAACTAAATTTTTCTACGGGTATTGTTTGTTCTTTTTATTGATTGTTGCTTGCACGAGTCAGCAAAAATCAAACAGCAAAACAACCATCTTTAAACCGAACTATAAAAAGACATTAGATAGCATTGTGCCAAAACTTATGGCTGAATACCTTGCTCCAGCCGTTGGAGTGGGAATTATAGAAGACGGTAATATTGCATTTGTAAAAGTGTATGGAGAAAATCAAAAAGGCTTTAAAGCACCTCAAAACACCATTTTTAATATAGCAAGTATTACCAAACCTGTTGTAACGGCAGCCATTTTAAAACTGGTGGCTCATGGCGATTGGGATTTGGACGAACCCTTGTTTCATTATTGGACAGACCCAGATGTGGCACATGATGCCTATGCAAAACTGATAACCACCAGAAATTGCCTTTCGCATACCACAGGTTTTAAAAATTGGCGTTGGGACGAAGCAGATGGGAAATTAAAATTAAACTTTAAACCTGGAACAAAGTTTCAATATTCTGGTGAAGGGATGGAATACTTGCGGCATGCTGTTGAAAGCAAATTTAAAATGGGGATTACAGACAAAAAATTTTGACTTTAGTGAGTTATATTTCTGGAAATGCCAATTTAAGCGAAACTAAAAGTACAGTTTGGTTTGAGTTTGGAAGACACAAAGACTATAGGAATCAATGCAGAAATGGATCAGGAAACCATAAATAAATACACGAAACTATTTCCAACCCTCTATTTTTCATGCAAAATGAATGATGATAACAATTTTAATCTTTCCTACGGCAAAAGAATTAGTAGACCAAATTTCAGAAACCTCAATCCATTTCGATTTTATATAAATACCAATAGTTATAGTGATGGAAATCCTTTTTTACAGCCCTCCTTTTCTGATAATTTTGAATTTTCCCATCTGTATAAAAAGATGATTAATTCAAGTGTTTTTCTAAGTATTACAACCAATGGCTCAGGAACTGTTTTTACTACAGATGCAGAGAGTCAAACACAAATTATCATTAGAGAAAACTATTACGAACAATACAATTACGGAATAACGGAAAGTTTTTCTTTCAATAAAATCAAGTGGTTTAAAAGTGATAATAGCATTAATCTTTTAGGGTATTATACAAAATTCATCAAAGATTTTGGAGCGATGCCTAAAAAGGGACTTCAACTATATTTAACTTCAAACAATACATTTTCTTTGAGTGATAACACCAAACTTCAAGTAAATTCATATTATAGTTCCCAACACAACAGAGGTTTGTTTAGTGTTATTGGCGAAATGTTCGACTTGTCCTTTGGAATACAGCATAGCTTTAAAAACAATTTAAAAATGTCCCTATTATTAAGTGATGTTTTTAATACGGCAAGTTTAAAAGACTATACTTCAACTATAAACGGAATTGAGCAAATCTACAGACAAAATGAAAGCTCTAGAGATCTTAGAGTTTCCCTTTCTTACGATTTTGGAAACAAAAAGGTAGATGTGAAAAATAGAAATTTTGGAAATGATGATGAAATAAAAAGAAGTAATTGATAGGATCTTGTGCAGCGCGGAGGAAGAAAAAAGACTTTTGGAATTTACATTATTTACTTCAATCTTATGAGGTCAACCAAATGCTAGCTTTACACAACGCTAGGTTTTAGAATATTGCATCGAAGAAATAAAATTCGTTTATGGTCATAGTATGACGTCTTCTTTTGGTTGACTATCATTGGATTGGATGAATAGATGCTTTATTTCTATTGATATTATAATTTGTAGCACATAGCTATTAGATTTTTAAAATCTGTCAAACAATTAAAGAATTAAAAAACGATCATCAAATGCCGTTGACATATATCTTATTGAATTTACGTTTCATTTCGATGTTTCCAAGCATGACTATTTCAGCTCCATGAGGAAGTATGGTTTGTGCCGATAACAACGTCACTACTTCAGAATTTTCTTTTATTGCAATGACAGATAATCCCGTTTTAGCGCCAATACCAGATTCTGCAAGGGACTTACCCTCTAGTGATTTTGGTATCGGGATTATAAACAAGGTAAAACCCTCCCCAAGAACGGTTAGTTCCTGGTTTTTAGAAATCGATAAAACGGCTTCAGAACCTAATGTGGAGAAGCTTAATACAAAATTAGCGCCTGCCTTTTGAATGATATCAACATTTCGAGCTTCGGATATACGGCTCACTATTCTTACATCCTTGTTCAATTGACGACAATAGGAGGCGAGATAAATGTTCATGGTGTCGTCATGGGTAGACAATAATACCGAAGGTGCTTCTAGAATTCCTGCTCTTTTTAGTAATTGGTAATCGGAGGCATCACCCGAAAATACCTTATTGCAAAAAGGACTTACTTTTTTGCATATCTCCGGATCCTTGTCCACGACATTTACTAAGACGCCATTTTTATGTAAAGATTTTGCAGCCGCCAATCCTACCCGGCCCGCTCCGATTAACAATACAGGATGTGGGTTTACATCGTAATCATGGAAGAGCTCATCAATGTTTTTGAGCTGTTCTTTATGTCCTATGATGACTAATATGCTTTCCTGTGTTAGTCTTTCCTTACCGGTTATAGGTTGCAATCTGCCTCGCTCCCAAATGCCCACAATACTGACCCCGAATCGTTGTCTTAATTCCGTCTCCCGGATAAGTTTTGACACCAAAGGGGTGTTGTAGATTGGTAATTCTGCAATCAATAGATCTTCATATTGACCTATGGCATGAGACTCTGCATGTTGTGTGTTTACCCTATTTGCCAATTGTTCGCCCAGCCATTTTTTTACAGGCAACACGTGGTCCGCGCCGCTTAGTTTCTGCACATCTACGGAATCAATATCAGTCGCTATGGCAACAATGGGAATCGTGGGGGCAATTTCCCTGATAGTGAGTATGATTTTGGTATTTAAAAAATCATCTCTATTAATCAAAACCAGTTTTGCATCTTTAATATTGGCAAGGATAAAGGTTTCCTTGTCATCCAATTCCCCAAGTAGTACAGAAACATGTTCATCATGATTTTTAATCGCTTTTTCTATATCGTTTTCAATGACATAATAAGGAGTTTTCTCCTGCTTCAATCGCTTTGTAAGATCTCTTGCTATGACATCATAAGAACATATTAAGATGTGATTTTTTGTTCCGGCAGGCACCTGACGAAGCACCTTGTTTTTCTTTTTTGACTCTAGAAGAGGGATATAAAAGTGCCTAATAAAGGCAAACGGCAATACAATCATTAACATGAAAATGCCAGAAAGTAATACGACAATACTGAAAAAGCGACCCAGATCGGATGCAAATGTAATATCACCGAAACCAAGGGTACTCATAACCGTAAGTGTCCAATAGAAGCCTGTAACCCAGGAGTGATTTTGGTTTTCAGACGCCATTATAAAATGGAAAAGAACAGAATAAATGACGATGACAACTCCTAAGAGAGC
Source organism: Gelidibacter salicanalis (assembly GCF_016469035.1). GTDB lineage: Bacteria > Bacteroidota > Bacteroidia > Flavobacteriales > Flavobacteriaceae > Gelidibacter > Gelidibacter salicanalis_A. Next base: position 21,633 of record NZ_JAEHJZ010000054.1, read on the forward strand.
TAAATATTTAAGTAAGACCTTAGAGTTTCTTTTAAAGTCTCTGTCGCCCATATAATAGGCCAACTGACTACCGATAAATTTCATATTCTGTTTTTTAAAAGGGTTGCAATTTGGTCATTCGGATTCTAATCTATGGAATTTAATTCAGGTTTTGCTGTTTGATTAAGAAGTTTTCAAATATAATATTCTAAAGCGCCAAGAAAGTATCTTTTTGAGAAAAAATAAGGCAATGCTTTAAAGCAGTCCAACGATAAATAATCAAAACAAATTGCAAAGCTTCATTTTGAGCCACCGCAAGGTGTCCATTTATACTTGTATTAATTAGGTTTTCTTACGCTTTCCAATTTAGGCGCATTTTACGCCGCTGTTGGTGTTTTTCACCAACAGCATTCATTGTCTATTCATTTGACATTTTAATGTTATTTGGTTGAAGTGCTTTATGTTTTATTTTCAGGTAATTATTGGTTAAAACATTAGTTCTGGCTGTTTGTGAGGTGTAGTAAGGTTAAACAAAAATTGTTGGTGGAAAACACCAACAATGGCTCAAAGGATTCTATTGCACTTTTTACGCCGCTGTCGGTGTTTTTCACCAAAAGCATTCATTGTCTATTCATTTTGACATTTTAATATTATTTGGTCGAAGTGCTTTATGTTTTATTCAAGCAATTATAGGTCAAAACATTAGTTCTGGCTGTGTGGGAGGTGTCGTAAGTTTAAACAAAAATTGTTGATGGAAAATACCAGCAATGGCTCAAGGGATTCTATTGCACTTTTTACGCCGCTGTCGGTGTTTTTCACCAACAGCATTCATAGTCTATTCATTTTGACATTTTAATGTTATTTGGTTGAAGTGCTTTATGTTTTATTCAAGCAATTATAGGTCAAAACATTAGTTCTGGACGTTTGTGAGGTGTCGGAAGGTAAAACAAAAATTGTTGGTGGAAAACACCAACAATGGCTCAAGGGATTCTATTGCACTTTTTACGCCGCTGTTGGTGTTTTTCACCAACAGCATTCATTGTCTATTCATTTGACATTTTAATGTTATTTGGTTGAAGTGCTTTATGTTTTATTCAAGCAATTATAGGTCAAAACATTAGTTTTGGCTGTGTGGGAGGTGTCGTAAGTTTAAACAAAAATTGTTGGTGGAAAACACCAACAATGGCTCAAGGGATTCTATTGCACTTTTTACGCCGCTGTTGGTGTTTTTCACCAACAGCATTCATTGTCTATTCATTTTGACATTTTAATATTATTTGGTCGAAGTGCTTTATGTTTTATTCAAGCAATTAGAGGTCAAAACATTAGTTCTGGCTGTTTGTGAGATGTTGGAAAGTAAACAAAAATTGTTGGTGGAAAACACCAACAATGGCTCAAGGGATTCTATTGCACTTTTTACGCCGCTGTTGGTGTTTTTCACCAACCGTATTCATAGTCTATTCATTTGACATTTTAATGTTTTTTGAGTTGAAGTGCTTTATGTTTTATTCAAGCAATTAGAGGTCAAAACATTAGTTCTGGCTGTGTGGGAGGTGTCGTAAGGTTAAACAAAAATTGTTGGTGGAAAACACCAACAATGGCTCAAGGGATTCTATTACACTTTTTACGCCGCTGTTGGTGTTTTTCACCAACAGCATTCATAGTCTATTCATTTTGATATTTTAATGTTATTTGGTTGAAGTGCTTTATGTTTTATTCAAGCAATTATAGGTCAAAACATTAGTTCTGGACGTTTGTGAGGTGTCGGAAGGTTAAACAAAAATTGTTGGTGGAAAACACCAACAATGGCTCAAGGGATTCTATTGCACTTTTTACGCCGCTGTTGGTGTTTTTCACCAACCGCATTCATTGTCTATTCATTTGACATTTTAATGTTATTTGGTTGAAGTGCTTTATGTTTTATTCAAGCAATTATAGGTCAAAACATTAGTTTTGGCTGTGTGGGAGGTGTCGTAAGTTTAAACAAAAATTGTTGGTGGAAAACACCAACAATGGCTCAAAGGATTCTATTGCACTTTTTACGCCGCTGTTGGTGTTTTTCACCAACAGCATTCATAGTCTATTCATTTTGACATTTTAATGTTATTTGGTTGAAGTGCTTTATGTTTTATTCAAGCAATTAGAGGTCAAAACATTAGTTCTAGCTGTTTGTGAGGTGTCGTAAGTTTAAACAAAAATTGTTGGTGGAAAACACCAACAATGGCTCAAATGGAAATTATAAATAAAACCTATTGCCAATAACTAACATCCGTGTGGCTGATAGGCCAGAGCTGAATACTTCTTAGTTATTGACCATAATACTTTTCCGTAAAACTATTCCAATCAGCCGAGGAATTCCCCTTTGGTTTTCCTCGTCAAACCACTCCTTAAATTCTATTAATTCAAATCCGTATTTATTTGCGTGGTTCATGTATTCAGAAAGGTGATGAGTATAAGTTTCTAATTCTTGCGTCCCGTTTTCAGTCTCAAATTTTGCTTTACTACCGGAATATTGTTTAAACGGATGAAGTTCGCTGATAAAGAAATGCCCACCTATTTTTAATTTTTTTCTCGCTTGGTCAAAAATGAAACTTATATTTTCTATGTGTTCAAGTACTAAACTACATGTTATCAAATCCCAATAATCATCTTCAATATTCCATTGGATTGTTAGATCCGCTTTTATAAATTCCGCTCGTTTATCCTTGATTTTGGATCTGGCTTTGTCCAACATTTTTTGCGAAAAGTCCAATCCAATTACTTTATCTGCTTTCTGTAATAAATAAGCAGTGTTTTTACCAGTTCCGCAACCCAGCTCGATAACTTTTAAAAAATCAATTCCTTTTAGCGTTTCGAAAGTAGATTTCGCATCTAAATCTCTGGTCTTATTCATATTTGTATCATATTGGCCAGCCCAATTATTATATGCTTTTTCAATAGTCATTCTCTAATTTTTTTTAGTATTAAATTTTAAATCAAACAACTATTTTACACTAGATTGACAATGGTGTCCATTTAAATAATCATTTATCTGTATTAGTTTATATTCTGGAGAAGCTTCAAAGAAAATAGCTTCAGGTTGTGCATGAATGCGTTGTATATATCTAAAGATCCTCAAATTTCTATTAAACCACCACAACGTGGCAAAGTCTGGTTCTAATTGTCCGTTTTCATTTGTCTCATATTAAAGATTCCCAATAAATAGTCACCTAATCCCCTTTTAGCATGCTTCGGTATTTAATCTCTTTAATGCTGCCAAAACACCTTCAGTCTTAAACAAACGTTTTCCTTTAAATAGGAAGCTGAAATAATATCTGGATTCTTATGGAAATAATCTCTAAATTTTCATTTCTCAATTGAGTCATTTCCCTCGAAAATTCTTTTAGCATCTTCATAATCTCTATCCCAGGCATCAGTACAATATAATCTTTTCAAACCCCTACGTTTGGTTATTATAAATCCTATTTGTTGTTCTTCACTCCTTGTTAGTGTATGCACCCCGTTTATGTAGGACATGTACAGAGAATCATATTCTTGTTGTTTTTCAGGCTCTCTTTCAATAACAATCTTGTTAGGTTTAAATTTACCAAGTTTATCCACAATTAATTCAATTTCTTTTTGATAGTTGAATATAAAACATCAATTTGATCATGAACATCTGTTTTAGCAATATCAAGATTTGGAAACTTAAAGTGAAAAATGCCGAGTGTTAGAACTTTAATGGGTTCTGGTTATGCGCAGCTCATCGGTTTATGTGTTATGTAATCATCCTTATTCCAAACTATTTAGGAAAAAACTATCTGAATCTTGTCGATAATCAGCTGCCCAAAGAAAAGCGTTATGAAAAGGCCAACTCCCATTTTAAAGAAGCACTGCAATTGGCCGTGCATGTCGGTTCGCTCGAAGATCAGAATGTCGCACTGGAAAATTTAGCCATGACCTATTTTCAAATAGGAAATTATAAAGAAGCCTTTGAGGCTAAGAATAGGTCCATCGTTTTACAGGATAGTATTCGTTCTTCGGAAATTAGAGAAGAGATCACGCGTTTGGAAATGCAGTATGAATTCGATAAAAAAGCGGCCCTGACCAAGGCTGAACATGAAAAAGAACAGCTTCAGGTTGAGGCCGAGTTACAACGGCAAAGGTTTATTAAAAACGGATCAATTTTAGGCGGAGGCACCCTACTGCTCGTTACTTTTGCGGGCGTATTCCTATACAAGCGAAGACGGGATGCCATAACGGAAAGACAAAAATCTCAATTTGATACGGTGGTCGCTGAAACAGAATTGAAAGCCCTTAGGGCGCAAATGAATCCGCATTTCATATTTAATTCCCTCAACTCTATCGGTGATTATTATGCCAGAAACGACAAAGATTCGGCCAATAAATACTTGTCTGAATTTGCCAAATTAATGCGTCTGACCTTGGAGAATTCTGAAAAAAAAGAGATTCCCCTAATCGAGGATGTCAACTTATTGAAGCTTTATCTAGAGGTGGAGTCAAAAAGAATGGTCGACAAGTTTAGTTACGAGATTAAATTAGACCCGGCTTTAGATCCTGAAAATGTTTTGGTTCCGCCACTAATCCTCCAACCCTTTATTGAAAATAGTATTTGGCATGGTATTGCAAAAAAAACAGGGAAAAGGCCATATTCTGATCGAAATAAAAAAAGATGGGGATTCAATTATATGCAGCGTAGATGATGACGGGATTGGACGGAAAGCTTCACTAGCCTTAAAAGAAGAAGTAGGGAAGTCCATGGGCATGAAAATAACCAAAACCAGAATTGATATTATCAACAAGCAAAAAAACACAAATGGCGATATGTCAATTATTGACAAGCCAAAAAACCAAGGACTTCGAGTAGAGGTAAAACTACCATTAGAACAGCTATTTTGAAAATAATCAGAACTATAATTGTAGATGATGAGCCGCATTGTATCAATAGGTTGACCGAGCTTGTGACACCGCTGGAAAATATTGCGTTAGTAGGCGCATATACCTCTGTGGAGGATGGCTCACATGCCATACTAAACCTTGCCCCGGATTTAATTTTTTTAGATGTCCAAATCAATGATAAAACAGGTTTTGATCTTTTAAAATTGGTTGGAAAAATGGGTTTCGAAGTCATTTTTACAACAGCTTTTGATACATATGCCGTCCAAGCATTTAAATTCAGTGCAGTGGATTATCTTTTAAAGCCAATAGATTTCGATGACTTGACACAGGCTTTGGATAAAGTAAACGAAAAACTGGAAAGGAAGGATTTTGAAAAAAAGGTGGAGACCTTACTAAGCAATTTACATAAGCAGGACCTACACAAAAAAATAAGCGTTCCAACTTCTGAGGGACTAACTTTTATAGAAGTTTCGGAAATTATTCGATGCCAATCTGACATTAACTATACCCACATATTTTTGAACGGAAACAAAAAAATTACGGTGTCCAAAACACTTAAATCTTTTGAGGCCTTGCTTTCGGAATGTAATTTTTTTAGGATACACAATTCCCACCTCATCAATCTTGAGTGCATAAGCAAGTATATCAAAGGCAAAGGCGGCTATGTTACCATGGTCGATGGGACATACTTAGAAGTTTCCACTAGACGTAAAGATGAATTTTTGAAACGATTTATTTGATGACATTCGTTTGAAATGCGATTAAAAAGAAAAGATTCATCACCTTTCTTAGACACAAGTGCTTCCAGAATAAGTGACTGTTTAAACGGCAAAAGAGATTTGTATTTTGTTTTTGTTTTGAAATTTATTTTTATTTCAGAAATTTAGTTAGTAACTTCATTGTGAGCTATTAAGCATGTGTTTTTTAGAGAAATCAATTCCGCCGTGCTTATATAAACCCATTTTAGGGTAAATTGTGTTTAAAGCATGCCGTGAAATTCTTTAGTCTTAATCATAACTGGACATGAATAAACTTACGCCTCTATTGCCAATCATCTTTTTTATAAATTTTCATGCTTTATTTGGACAAGTGGAGGTTATAGAAATCACTTATGATTCTACCAGTAATTCACTTTTATTCGGCAACCTACCCAAAAAAGTAAAAGCGAATAAAGACTACGTTCTAATGCTCACTAAGGTGAATTCTGCACACGTAGGCGTGGTTAGTCAATTAAGCGCTTATGACTATATTTCTGATCTTCCTGATATTCTAAAGCCAATTTTTCTCGGGATACCCAACACTAATGTAATGGGACAATTCGAATTGGATTCCAATAGAGGAAACACCAGACTATTTTTGAATGCCATGAACCATTATGATAAATTACAAAAAATAAGGAGTGCTGGAAACGACTATTATGAAAAAACCAAATTTAATCCAATTCCCGGAGATACGATTCCCCTTCATAATCTTAAGAAAACATTAGGATTGGATAATGTCAAGGCTATAGCAAATCAGTTGTTAATGTCTGAACAGTTTATTTTAAATGCTATAGAGAGCTATCGATACAGTATTAAGACTATTGATGTTAGAGATCCTATGTTAGAAGTCATTCACACGGAATACGCCACATTAAACACTATTAAAGATCGGATAGAAAGCGGTGTATTTCGTAAATCCTTACAATTTTTAATAGATTCTGAACGTGCAAAAAACCAGATGAATATTGACACATTTACAGCTTCAAAGGATGTCACCGAGGTGCATCTGCAAGTCGTAAATACTTATACTGGCGTTACTGTTTTTGAAGGCGACCTTAATTTTAAAACCTATCATAATTGGAGTTTCGATTTTACTACAGGATTTTTCTATTCCAATAGGGTGGAGAAGAAATACTATTTAGAAAATAGGGATGAGTCATTCAATTGGATCCTAAAAGAAGACATCCCAGAAGTTGATATTTCTATTGGGGCTTTAGGACATTTCTCTTATAAATTTTCACCAAGCTTTATGGCGGGTATTTCAGTTGGAGCGTCATTATCGCCTTTTGATGGGAAGCTCAGATACTTAACGGGTACGAGTTTACTCTTTGGTGAGCAAAAATATGTAGGCATAAATATAGGGGTAGCGTTTGCAAAAATAGCATCATTATCAGATGGTACGCGCCAGGATAGTGGCGGCTATTATCAATCAAAAGATATGACATCAATAAATACTGTTGAGCGTATTGAAACTGGCCTGTATATAGGTTTAACCTATAATTTTATAAATAAAAAACAATAACATGAAAACGATAAGAGATCTTATTCCATTTCTAGTCATTGCAGCTCTAGTAGGTTTTATAGCAAGTTCTGCATTTTTATTTTATAAGGCCTATGATCTATTGATCGATGGAAAATTACCAGCAGATTATCTTAAGGATCTAAGTTCTGGACTCATCTATGTTACCACTGGTCTAACCGGATTGGTTGGCGGCATAGTAGCCTCAGGATTTGGAGTGAAACCACAAGCGGGCGTACCTAAACGTGGGGAAGAAACAGCATATGCTTATAAACTTCAAGGTTTAGGATCTTTGGCTGTACCAGAGAAACAATCGGATGGCACTAAGGAGAAAATAGGATTATATTATGCGCTGACCTACTTTATTGTTGGTGCAGCCGCCGTGATTATCTGGATCCACTTAGACGAAAATGCAATTAGTAGCGTCTCCCATATGGCAATGGCATTTATAGGAATGGTCATCGCTATTGTTGCTCAATTTTTTAACACTCAAAACTCATGATTATGCAGAAAAAAGAAATCTATGTTGAATCATACCCAGACAGGATTCAAGCACGATTAGAAAAACGTGAGAGAATCAAAAAACGAAACGTTCCGTCTTATATCAATGGGGCGGCAAGAGATCTTGTATTCGAAGACTTAAAACTTTGGCGTGTTGGGGTTTTAACTGTTAGTTTTAAAGGGGGCAACAAAAATCTTCATCGTCAAATATCCGAAGTTGCAAGTGAATGGAGTAGGTACGGAAATTTGGTTTTCGATTTTGGTTATGACAAGCTAACGGGTGAATACAGGCAATGGAAACCCGATGACAATAGCCATATTCGCGTTGCTTTTGAATACAAGGGCTATTGGTCTTTAGTGGGAAATGATACTATGGATGAAGCAATTATTAAACCCGGTGAGATTACGCTTAATTTATCAAATTTTGATAAGCAGCTTCCAATCAATTGGCAAGGCACGGTATTGCATGAATTTGGGCATGCAATAGGCTTTCATCATGAGCACCAATCTCCAGATACTGAATGTGATTTTGATTGGGTAAAACTTTACGATTATTTAGGTGGCCCCCCAAATTATTGGACCAAAGCTAAAGTAGACCATAATTTGAGACAATTAACTGAAGGAGGATTGACCTATTCAGCGCACGACGTGAATTCAATTATGCATTATAGTTTTCCTGCTTGGATGTTCAAATCTGGGATAAAATCGTCGTGTTATACGGAAGAAAACCACCTATTATCAGCTGAGGATAAAAAGATGATGGCGGAGGCATATCCTTATCAAATAGAACTGATTGCTAAAATAGATCATTCAAGAATTGAACATTTAACGGAATTGAGCACTATGGTTGATTTAAATAAAGCAACCAATCAAGTACATCAAAAACACTTGGAGTTTTATCTTGAACATGGTATTGGTGAATAAATTTAAACATACATACCAAAAGCTTATTATAGGTTTATAAAATAGATCTACTACAGTAAGATTAATTATTTGAGAATCCGTTGCGTTGGGTGTTCCATATCTAATTTTTATTGGGGACAAAAACTATTTTTATACGGCTTAAGTATACCTTCACTAACGTCAATTAGAAAAAAGAAACAACACTTCTTTGTTGTGCTTTATTTTTTGTCTGAAGTAATCCTCTTATACTTTTTCATTATTTTAATGACATCATTGATCGGTAAAGCCTCTACTTTATGATTGTTTCTCCCACTCATTGTTTTTGCAGCAAATAGCGAATTTATAATCGCTTCCTCAGTTGCTTCAATAACTGCTAAGAATAGCGGTGTAATAGCTCCATTGTCCAGTTCTTTGGTTTTAATAAATAAAGATTTGTTGGGGTATGGAATAAAATTGTCTTCAAAGGTAGATACAGCAATAACATAATCACCACTCCCATTTGACGCTATTCCGCCTGTTTTTGCCAATCCCATCATTGCACGTTTCGCCAATCGTTCTAAATTTCTGGAATTCAAAGGCGCGTCAGTCATGACTACTATCATACAAGAACCATCAACATCATAGGTATAATTTCTAGGATAATTATCTAATTCTTTTGCTATCGGGACACCATTTATTTGAAGAATACCCCCAAAATTAGTTTGTACTAATACCCCAACAGTAAAACCTCCCAGATTTTCTGGTATCACACGAGAAGATGTTCCTATACCTCCTTTATATTCAAAACAATTTGTTCCTGTACCGGCACCTACATTGCCTTCTTCTATATTTCCGCTTTTCGCATTTTCAATAGCGTCTAAAACATGAACTTCTTTAACGTGCCTGCCTCTTATATCATTCAGCCATCCATCATTGGTTTCTCCAACAATCGAATTAACAGAATGAATACTTTCATTGCCTTTTTGTTGTAGTGTATAAGTAATTAATGCATTGCTGGCAGTAGGCACACTTAAAGTGTTTGTTAAAATTATAGGTGTTTCAATATTTCCTAATTCCTTTACTTGGCTATAGCCAGCTAATTTTCCAAAACCATTTCCTAAATAAATAGCTGCTGGAACTTTCAATTGAAATATATTTCCGGAATGAGGTAAAATTGCAGTAACACCGGTCCTAATATTATCGCCTTTTATTATTGATGTATGTCCAACTTTAACTCCCTTTACGTCTGTAATAGAGTTGTATGGCCCTGTTTTTAATATACCAATTTCAATACCATAATCTCTGGCTCTCTTTTTTTGAGCAGACAGATTAATTGATATCAGTAAAAATGTGATCAATAATAGTCTTTGTTTAATCATACTGGTTATTATTGGAAACTATTGTATAAAGCGTAGCTGATTTTATTGAATATAACAATTCAGCCATGGTTTAGCCATTAGTTTATTAAATGGAGTTGCTTTTATTTTAACTCTTTCAGCTCCGTTAGATATAGCCATTTTTGGCGTTTGTTGTTTATTAGATATTAACTATTTTTTTGATTGTATTCCAATTTCTTGTCGTAATGTTTTTTCCAAATAGTTTTTCTAACTCATTCATTCCTTTTGTGGTGGTTGTTGTCGAAAGGTCCAAAACGCTGAAAATTGTGTTATTTTGGACGGAAAGGATGTTATAAGCTTTGTCATCTGAATGATAAGGTGCGGTCAACTCAATTTTACTTCTGCTTTTTAAAAAAGAGACATATAGACGGATCTCTTTGTGGATATTTATTGTGGCAAAGGGACTGGCGGCAACTAAGTCAGAGATTTCCTTTTGGTGTCTTAAAATCACGGGAATTGGAAATCCGAACGATTGAGAAAGAGAACTTTCTATACTGTTTTCCAGATTTTTAATATTCGACTGCTTTGTTTCAAATACAAAATTTCCTGTATTCATTAATGTTCTTACCTTATGACATCCCAATTCAATCAATTTGTCGCGTAGATCTGCCATTGGCACTTTATGATGTCCGCCAACATTAATACCCCTAAGAAATCCTATTATTTTCATGATACCATCTTTAATATCCAATAAGCAAAGACTTTTTCATAGCCCATACAATGACCGCCAAGAGTTTTTGTTAATAATGGATTACGTGGTTAAGTTAGTAATTTAGCACATAAAAACCGAACCTGCCTGCCTGTCGGCAGGTATAAATCCACTCAGATTTTCTTAAGTAGTCAAGAACCAAGCAATTAATTTAAAAGTTGCTATGCTTTCGATTTTTTATATGCGCTTGTATTTGATTAAAGTCTATTCCTACTTAATAAAAAAACAAATGGATCAATAAAAGCATATCCAATAATCCCAATATTCCTACTACCGTTTACCACACCAACTATTCCGATAAGGCTTTAAGAGTCATAAAATTAACATAAAGGATGAGACTGGTTTTAAAAACGATCTGGAAAAGTTGTAGAAACTAAATGCCAAATTAAAAGAAACGAAAATTAAGATGGATCTGACGGAATTTAAAACCATTCTCCAATCCCATCAGCACCAAATGGTATTGTATTAGAGTGGTTGCAATGTCTTGAAAACCACTATGACGCTAAAATAGAGCAGGCCAAATCTACCCAATTCTGCAGTAGTGGTTTTTAGTGCGATTAGTTGTTTTGGGTGATTCTTAAAGTTGATCTAAAGAAGGTTTTTTAACAAAACTAAAAAGATTTGCTCCTCTGACCTAGATCATTTTCAATACCCTAGTTTCATCTTAATTTAGTAGTAAATAAATTGATTAGCTTAAAATTGTAAAATTATGTCACTAGTAAAATTTAAAAGAAGACCTTGAGGAAATCTTGTTACATCAAATCTATTTGATATTAGTGATTTTTTAACAATCAACCTTGGAACAATGAATTGTGGAACACTCACTTGAATGAGCCAGCGCTGACATTAAAGAAACGGACAAATCTTTTGAGGTAGAATTAGCAGCACCTGGATTTTATAAAAAAGATTTTAACGTCACCATTGATGATGGATGCTTGAATATTTCAGCAGAAAGTTCGCGTTCTAAAGAAGAAAAAGAAGACAAATACACACGTCAAGGATTTAGTTATAATTCCTTTGAGAAAAGATTGCAACTTCCAGATTCTGTAAAAGAGGAAGACGTGAAAGCAAAGTATAAAGATGGAGTTCTTCGTTTCAATCTTATTTAAAAAGAAGTATCTAAACAGCAGAAACCAAAGAAAGTTGAAATATCTTAATGTGTGCTTTTTATTTAGATTTCTTCAAAACACCCTCTTACCAATAACTTCAGCTTAAAGATTTGGTAAGGGGGTTTTTTAATTCTAACGCTTCACCAGTAAGGGATATAAAATTAAATACCATTTATCATGTTAGAACCTTTCCATCTTTCCATAAAAGCTGTTGTAGAGAAGTTAAACAGTAATACTAAGAAAGGGTTAACTGAAAGCGAGGTTAAGCAACGTATTAAAAAATATGGTAAAAATGAGATCGCTTCTAAAAAGCCTAAAAGAAAATGGAAAATCCTGTTTGATCAGTGTAATAACCCAATCATTTTCATTCTTATCATAGCAGCGGGTCTTACCTTTTATTTTAATGATGATTTAGCTGAGACTATTGCAATAATTGCTGTGATTATAATTACAATTAGTATTGGTTTTGTAATGGAATTACAAGGTATTCGTTCTCTAGAAGCCCTTCGCCAAATGGGATTCACAGAGAGTACGGTTTTGCGTGATGGAAAAATTAAAACTGTAAAATCGTCATTTTTAGTGCCTGGGGATATTGTTTTTATACAAGCAGGAGATGTCATTTCAACAGATGCACGCCTAATTTCTGTGGAGAATTTAACTATTAAAGAAGCCTCGTTAACTGGAGAAAGTAACACTATATATAAAGATATACTTCCACTTCCTATCAACACCATCTTATCAGACAGGAGCAATATGGTGTTTAAAGGTACAACTAGCGAGCAGGGTTCAGGCAAAGCAATCGTTGTAAACACAGGGAGAAATACGCAACTTGGGAGAATTCAGGAAATGGGAACTAACGTTAAAGAACAACGAACGCCATTAGAAAAAAAACTGAATGCATTAAGCAAATGGCTTATATCCCTCACTTTAATTTTTGCAATCCTCATTATTTTTACTGGCTATTTAAGAGGCTTGGAGATGCTGTTAATTATAGAAACTGCAGTAGCACTTGCCGTGGCAGCAATACCTGAAGGTCTACCAGTAATAGCAACTATCGCTTTGGCTAGAGGAATGCTGACGCTATCCAAGCGAAAAGTAATTATTAAAAAAATGGAATCAGTAGAGGCGTTGGGTGCTACAAACATTATTTGCACAGATAAAACTGGTACGCTTACTGAAGATAAAATGCAGGTTCACACGCTGGTCTTTGAAGATGAAATTTTAAATCAGCTACTCATTAAAGAGCGGGTTGATTTTCATAATGTAGAGAAATCGGATGCCTTAACAGCAATGATGATGACCAGCGTGTTGTGTAACAATGTTATTTTAAATGTTGAAGAAATGAGAGGAGACAGTCTTGAACTCGCACTCATTCAAGTTGCTGAAAAATTTAATTTTAATCCAAAAGAAATTAAAGAAAATCATCCTGAAGAGTTAGAGATTCCTTTTAATACGTCCAGTAAGTTGATGGCAACATTAAATCAAAATAAAGAAGGTTTCACTGTTCATGTAAAAGGCGCTTTTGAGAGTGTTATAAATTACTGTGATACCATTTTTAAAAATAATAAACCACAAGTATTTATTAATAAAAAGGAATGGGTTCATCGGGTAAATGATTTGGCATCTCAAGGCTTAAGGGTCTTGGCATTTGCTTATAAAAAGCACGAAAGAAAACCAGAAAAAAAAGATATACTATCACAGTTAACTTTTATAGGAATTATTGGATTCTTAGATCCAGCCAGAGAAGATGTAAAAGCAACCATACAAGTGTATAAAGAAGCAGGTATCAAAGTGGTTATGATGACAGGTGACCATCCTGGAACTGCAAAAAAAATTGCTGAAGATATAGGCTTATTGTCAAAAAATGCGGCTTCCAACAGCATCATTCACGGAAAGGACTTGCAGTTTGAATCCCATACAAACACTATTTTTGAAAAGAATTTATTGGATGCTTCCGTCTTTGCAAGAGTTACACCCGAGCAGAAATTAAAATTAGTTTCACTTTATCAAGAAAATGATAATGTGGTGGGGATGTTTGGTGATGGCATCAATGATATTCCTGCATTGCGCAAAGCAGATATTGGGATTGCTATGGGAATAAGAGGTACACAAGCCGCAAGAGAAGCCGCAGATGTTATTCTTAAAAACGACAAATTCACTGCAATGGAATTGGCCATCAAACAAGGACGTTCCATTTTTGACCATATCAGACAATTTGTGGTGTATCTTCTTTCTTGCAATTTGGCAGAGGTTGTCTCAGTTGGTTTGGCGGCGATACTCGCCTTGCCAGCACCTCTCTTGCCTTTACAAATTTTGTTTTTAAACCTTGTTACAGATATATTTCCGGCATTGGCATTAGGCATGGGAAAGGGCGAAAAACAAATTATGAAACGTCCACCTAGAAGAGCAAATGAACCCATTATGTCAGCAAAACGATGGAAATCAACTATTCTCTACGGACTTTCGATTACCGCTGCTGTTGTAGGTATTACTGCATATGCCTCTTTAGTGCTCGAGTTATCAGCTAAAATTATAAATAACATGGCATTCTTTACCTTAGTTTTAGCACAGTTATTAAATGTATTTAGTATGGCAGATAGGAAAGTGTCGTTTTTTAATAATGAAATTGTACAAAATCCTTGGGTATGGGCTGCTATTATACTATCGTTATTAATTACCATAAGCGCATACTACATCCAACCTGTGGCCAACGCACTTTTCTTAACCAATTTATCACTGGAACAAATAGGCTGGGTCATTGCTTTTGCATTTGGGTCATTGGTTTTGTCGCAGCTTTTTAAGCGATTGGGATTGACGTTTTAATATTTCTTTTTATATGGTAACGCTTATGATGTCACTGTTTTTAGGTTTCATCGACACTAGCTATCCAGTCATTAAAACTTTATTGATTGTCCGTAAAACATCATAATTATATAATCGATTCATATAATAACATGAATATTTCCTCAAAAAAAAACAAATATTTGTTTTTGTTCAGCGTAAACCTGCGAGATCTGCGGCATAATTTTTCCATACGCTTATTGTTTTCCCGCTGATTACGGAGATGTTCGCTGATTTTTTACTAGCATGAAAGGAAGCGGATATACAATTTTATTTATCATACTATTATTTCTTTAAACTAAAAGAAACCCGAAAAAAGAAAATCAATGCATAAAACTTCCACCCATGGCATTTCATAACATCTCATTGAATTCCAATTTGGGCAATAAGGCTCCTTTTTTGTTTTGGATCTGTTGCATTCTGTGTAGTATTTGATCCAACATTTTAACGGTTTGCTCTACATAAGGTCCTTTGTTCAGCATGACGCAGGTTGCGCGTTGCGCCATTGCAGCATCAGTGATTTCTGCCCTGGTAGGAATTCCTTTTTTAGTCAAATTTTCTAAAACTTGCGTGGCCCAAATATCAGGTAAATGTGCGGCATCACAAATCTGTATGATTTCTTCTTGGATGATGGCGAAGTTTTTCCAACCGGTTTCAATGGCCAAATCGCCACGGGCAATCATGACCCCAATTGGGTAGTTCTCCATGGCTTTTAATAGGATCCCCGGCAGATTCCTGAATCCTTCCATGGTTTCGATTTTTAAGACAACGCCAAGATTGGCATTCAGTTTTGTCAACTCCTCCAATAAGGCTGCGACATCCTGCTTATTATTTACAAACGAAAAATTGACGATATCGGCGTTTTTTACTATAAACTTCAGGTCTTCCTTATCCTTGTCAGTCAGGCCCCCAAAATCGATTTTACTGGAAGGCAGGTTTATTCCCTTATCCGCCCTTAGTTTTCCGCCTTTCTTTTTTGCGTTCGTGATTTCAATAATCAAATATTTGGAATGGGTCTCTATGACCGCACCTCCAATCTTACCATCATCAAAAAAAATAGGGTCTCCCACTAAAACATTGTTTAGAAATTCAGGAGAGGTGCTGGAAATATGGGCAATTTCGGTAACTTGTCCACTCTCATCAAGGACGGCTGGATTTCCTGGGATGGGGTCTTTATCGAGTCTTAGCAAATCACCTTTGGACAGGAAGATAATCGCTTCCAATTGTTCCAAATCATGAACGGTGTGGACCTCAAATGTGGTTTTTTTCTCAAAAAACACATTCAATACGGTTTCACTGGTCACGAAGGCAGACTTGTCGCACAGGCCCCAAATGCCATTGTCCTCTTTTGCATCGATATAGATTTGACGTTTTTTGCCTCTCGCATCCTTAAAAACAATCGTGGCCCCCTTTTCACTTTTTTTAAGCCATTTTTTGTTAACGGTAATGACCGCATCTACTTGCATGTCCCTTGGTGGTGCAATCCCTCGCGATGACAGCCAGACCCTGGCAGGCGCTATGACTTTTCCTAACATGTTCTTCCTTGGTTGTATATGAATTGCCTTGGCACCGGGCTTTATGTTTCCCGTTCTTATTTTTAGACCCGCAAGGTCCATTGCAATCTTACAATCGCTTTCGACTTCCTTAATGTTGTTTATAATTTGCTTCCAAATACGCTTATCATCATGGGCACAATTGATTCTGGCACAGTCCATGCCCAGTTTCAACAAGGATTCTACAAATTTTTTGTCGGTTGCCGCCTCAGTCGGTTGGGTGATCATAATAGCCGTTTCCCTTTTATTCTTTATCGTTCCGAAAATCACTTTGGAATTACGGTATTGAATGGCCTTTGCTTCCTTGTTAGTGAGATGGATTTTATCACCAGTGGGCAGATCAATGTGCAATAGACTATTGAGGATGGTTTTGAAATTCAGTAGTCTGTGTAAAATGCTATTTTTGGATTCGGGAGATATGGGCAAACCTATGTCATCCAATTTTTTCTGTAAGTCGCTGATATCAAATGTACGCAGGGCTAAATAGTGAATCAGATTTTTGGCACTTTGGTCGTAATTTGGATGCACGTTGTCTAATTGCACTTTATATTTTAACTCAAATTCAGAAATCCTATCAATAATTGAATCAATGGCAACTGATATTACTCGCAATTTCTTTTCTGGGTAATGCATAATTGAAGCGTTTTTATTATCTAGTTAAGGGTTAAAATCCTGCTCCCGATAGCTATCGGGATCCATTGCAGTTACTTTAGTTTCTATAAATTTTTAAGGATATTTTGTCATTTCGACAGAG
>NZ_JAEHJZ010000538.1 GCF_016469035.1 Gelidibacter salicanalis
GTCCAGGTAGGCGGAATGGGGGTCGAGCGAGGCGACCATGCCGGAAATGGCGTCTTCCAGCAGTTTCTTGTCTTCCACCGGCTCGACGTAATCGGACTTGATCAGGCCAAACACATCGGCCAGCTGGCGCAGCTCTTCCAGCGGCAGGGGCGGCTCGACGGTCTTTTGCGCCATGGCGGAAAATTGCAGCGACACGGCGACGCCGGCCACCACGCCCAGGCCGATCAAGCCGGTATT
>NZ_JAEHJZ010000539.1 GCF_016469035.1 Gelidibacter salicanalis
AAGCCTTCCTGCAATCTCAGCCCAAAACTTACATCGTGAGCGGAAACTGGTTCCAAAGTTGGGAGATTTGGAGAGATTTGCCCACCGAAGACGTCGCCTTTGACCATTTGGTCCAGTCGATAGAGGCATTGCCTCAATATGACTGGGGTGCACATTTCGCGACCCTCTTTAAAAAAGTTTCCAAGGGTGCCTTCAAAGTAAGGTTTCGAACTGAGGCCACTCTGAAATGGTGTCTACTGGAAAATGAGGATGTCTTGAAGGAGTACTTTGGGTATGACTATTCTGCCTCAAGTTCCACAAGCAAAAAA
>NZ_JAEHJZ010000540.1 GCF_016469035.1 Gelidibacter salicanalis
CGTCATGGCATCATCTAGTGCTTTATGATGCTTACCAGCTCCTTCACTGCCGTATTCCTTTGCCGCCTTGCGAAGCCCTGTCAGTGTGCGATCACCAAAAAAGGTTTTATATTCAAAGGCAAGGTCCCTCAGCTTCCCCTTAAAAGGAAAGGCAATGTGATTGAGCATACAGTTTTGCTTCAGCACTTTCATGTCCATATTGCCCCATGTAATAAT
>NZ_JAEHJZ010000541.1 GCF_016469035.1 Gelidibacter salicanalis
CTGATGGTTTGGCGGTGGTGAAGCTTAAGCAGACCAACAGTTAGGGTTGGAAAATTGCTGCTTGATTTACAACAGAAAGATCCTCGTTGACCGATTGTCCAAGCTGATGTCTTTGTTTCAAGCCATCAGAGATGGGCACAGACGAGGCTCTGTCAGCTCCTCAAAAGTGTCTCTACCGCAGTCCGATTCATAATTGGCTTTCAATCGAGTTCAGCGCAATGATCAGCTTGGGTAGAAT
>NZ_JAEHJZ010000542.1 GCF_016469035.1 Gelidibacter salicanalis
ATGCGGGACCTCCACACCCTAACTCCTCAAGTTTAAGGTAAAATGTGTAACACCTTTATTGGCTCAAGATGGACTCGGGAAATGAATCTGGATGTAGGCTGATGTGATCTCAGCCCACGAGCAATATGAAATGGCTGACATGGAGACGGGAGCAACTGGGAGGAATCTGACACCTCCCCTCGTGATCAAGGCTCGGGACACGGCCT
>NZ_JAEHJZ010000543.1 GCF_016469035.1 Gelidibacter salicanalis
CTCGATCGAACCCGTCTTCATCAAGTAAAGAGCAGTGTTGTTTCAGTTCCAGGCATCAAGGAAGCGCGCATTCGCTTTGAATGTCAGTTAGAACAACATCTGACCTTTCAAAATGATGAAGATGAAATCACGGTCGATCATATCATTGGCCGGGTTGTGTGTGCGCATTTAGATGAGGCTGTCTATGATGCGGAAAAAGGGTATATTTTGACT
>NZ_JAEHJZ010000544.1 GCF_016469035.1 Gelidibacter salicanalis
CGGAAAAGCCGACGCTGGAAAGGCAGAGGGGGAAATCTGCTCACTCGAGACACGAGATCGGATAAGACACATTGTCTTGAAGAAAGTGGGAGAAACGACAATCACTAATCAAGTGGAGTGGATCTTGGACCTTTGTTATTGCCGAATATCGTTGTTTTTTGTGGGTGACCCAACTCCATCATGGTTCGGTTTGGGAGAGTCGAGCAGATTCT
>NZ_JAEHJZ010000545.1 GCF_016469035.1 Gelidibacter salicanalis
TGTTTACAACCGTTCCTGTTCGGGAACGGTTTTTTAATAAAAGTTTACAATTTTCTGAAACTTTTATGACATTTATTCGTACTAATAGAGACAACCCCAGAAAAATTCTTCTTGACGAGTGCAATAACTGGAAATATAATAGTTAAAAACAACCAGTATTTTAGACCTAAATTAGCAGATCGCCTAAACCTTAAGAACTAAACCGATTCTGCTGCATATTTTCAGTTATAAACATCACT
>NZ_JAEHJZ010000546.1 GCF_016469035.1 Gelidibacter salicanalis
ACTTGATTATCAGGATACGTGTAGTTACTACAGTCTACCGGAACGGCTACGTTCTTATTGCTCTTAGCAGCGGGTGCGCCACCTAATACTTGTTGGCAGGTGCGTAGCTTGAAGGATAGCGAGTCGCCATCAGCATCATACGCCGCGGGGTTATGCAAAAACACCTGCTCTGTAGCGGCCTTATCCAATGCCGGAGCCAAAAG
>NZ_JAEHJZ010000055.1 GCF_016469035.1 Gelidibacter salicanalis
GGATTTTTAAAGTGAATTAAAGAACCTAGAGGGTTTCATCCATTCTGAAGATGATCTGGACCCTTTGATAAAGATGGCAATCATCCACTATCAGTTTGAGGCCATCCATCCTTTTTTTGATGGGAATGGCCGTACAGGACGAATTATTCTGTTGCTATATCTAAAATTGGCAGGGCTCATGGATTTGCCAGCGTTGTATCTGAGCAGTTATATCATTGAACATAAAAACGACTATTATACGAACCTTCGTAAGGTCACAGAGGAAGGCAATTGGGAGGCTTGGATAGTGTTCATGCTCGATATGGTGGAACAAACAGCCTCAAGGGGAAGACAGCAGATTGCTGAAATTGAAAATCTGATGAATATCATGGGAACTGAAATCCAGAAACTACTGCCTCGGATATATTCAAAGGATTTGATGGAGCAATTGTTTAGGTTGCCATATACCAAAAGAAGCCATTTGGAAGAGGCAGGACTGGGCAACTTAAAGACTGTTGGAAATTATCTTAAGGACTTGGAAAAAGAAGGGTTTTTAAGGAGCGAGCAGGTGGGCAAGGAAAAACTGTACTTGAATTTTAGACTTTTGGAGGTTCTGAAAGGTTAGAAATATCATATTGAGCAAAAACTATCCATCAACAGGGTATGTTATTTATAAATTAAAGGGAGAGAGAGATTTTATAATTTAGTTTTAGCTGAAATTTCCTTTCAATACACTCCCGTAGCCTTGTGAGGAGCGCATTGAAAGGAAATTCATTTTAAGTCTAAAAAAATGTTTGTTTGGTTTGGGTCTTTGGTTTCAACTTTTTCGTTTCAAACCGTATCAGCAGATTGTCTATGTCCTCGCTTATCTTTGACTCCACGACCCTGGCGTAAATCTGTGTTGTTGATAGCTTATTATGCCCCAACAGCTTTGATACGGTCTCAATGGGAACCCCATTGGAGAGCATGACGGTGGTTGCAAAGGTATGTCTGGCAACATGGAACGTTATATTCTTATGGATACCGCAGTCCAGTACAATTTCCTTCAGATATTTATTAGTTTTTTGGTTTGAGCTGAGCGGAAGGATGGTTCCTTTGTTCGTTTTTTCGGCTTCGTCCCTATATTTTTCAATAATTGACAAGGCCTTGGGCAAAATAGGAATTTTGACCGTTTCATTTGTTTTTTCACGTTTGGTAAAGATCCAATAGTTGTTATCGATGCCCCGGGTAATATGGTCCAGGGTCAGTTCCCTGACATCTACATAGGAAAGTCCCGTGTAACAGGAGAAAATAAAACAATCCTTTACACGTTCCAACCGCGCATTGGTATAATGCGTATTCTCAATCAGTTCGAGTTCACGCTCTGTAAGGAACTG
>NZ_JAEHJZ010000547.1 GCF_016469035.1 Gelidibacter salicanalis
CTCATTAATCACCCTTTATCCACTCGGAAGAGGCGCGAAGGTCTGGTCGTTATGGCATAATAGTGTTGGATTTCGAGCGTCCAAAGCAAGGTCGTTGGGACTGGTATGGTTTGATTTACAGTATAGCTCAAACAACTGACGCAGAACTTTATCCCCTATTCTTTGAATTAGTCTGACGGATCACGATTATTAGCCGAGATTTAAGCTTTGTTTAATAAGGTG
>NZ_JAEHJZ010000548.1 GCF_016469035.1 Gelidibacter salicanalis
TCGATTAAATAAGCTTTTTATCAAAAGATTGCTTGTTTTTCCTAACTTTGGCATAAGGGCTTTTTCAAACGAAAAGGCCTTTTTTGAACCCAAACAGCAGGTTTTATCCCATACTGAATGCAAAAGTTAAATCTTAGCCAATCACTTTCTCAGAAGTTATCTCCTCAGCAGATACAATTTATCAAGTTGCTGCAGGTCCCGACTGCCGAATTAGACACTCGAATTGAAGAGGAACTCGAAATTAATCCAGCGCTG
>NZ_JAEHJZ010000549.1 GCF_016469035.1 Gelidibacter salicanalis
TTTGTCAACGACGGAATTGGAACATGTTCAAGAGAAGAGAAGTCTGGAAAAGAGGTCTTCAATACTTCTTCGCTGAAACACTGTGCTTTCGGCTGCATTTGAAATGCATTGGGACAAACTTTCCAACTGAGTGACCTTGGATAGTTTCTCCGCCCTCAAGGCAGTCACGGAAACAAAGCTCGTTTCAGATAGATTGCCATTGGAATTGTGGAAG
>NZ_JAEHJZ010000550.1 GCF_016469035.1 Gelidibacter salicanalis
TGTGCATGATTTCGAATAATACTGACGATATGTATAGGTAGATCTGGTGATTCTTGAATTGCTTTTTCATATGCCTTTTTACTAGCATCCTCACCACGTTCACATTCTTCGAGTATACTTTTGCGATCATGGCCAGATAATGAAGCTTTAAGATCAAGCCAAAAGCGATGCAATTTTCCAGATATAGGTGTTCCTTCTGTTGTTTCTTCACCATTAATAACAGCGAATGGAGTCAGTTCATGATTGAATTGAGTCGTTTGTTGAATATAATCTTCAAACAATGATCTTAAATCTTGATCGCTTCCGTCTTTTAAATTTCCTAAAG
>NZ_JAEHJZ010000551.1 GCF_016469035.1 Gelidibacter salicanalis
TTGAATTTTCCAAACCCACAGATCTCATCAATAGTGTGGCCGGAGGGAGTTCCAACAAAGACACGCCGGCACCCACAGCTCCGGTCAGTGCGACAGTGTCCTACGATGAAAATGGACCCATTTGTGCGGCTGTGAACACTTGTCACAGGGTATATTTCGGGAACATTGCCCGTGAATTGGCCACCTTGGTGTTCCTCACGGCCAATGCCAACGTGAGGAGGGACTATCTGGTCTTCATGCTTCAGAGCTACGCCTTTGTATTGACAAGCACCCTAGATCTGCTGGATGTGGCATGGGCAAAGCA
>NZ_JAEHJZ010000552.1 GCF_016469035.1 Gelidibacter salicanalis
TTTGGAGATATTTGTGGAATGTTTTTCCACAAGCAAATGTGAAATATTGCTGCCAGCTCATCTATAAAAGCATTAAACAATCATTCACAAGCCATTATTGAAGCCTCTATTCTCTACACGATTTTAAGGCAATTTTTAAACAGGAAACTTATAATATACCTAGCTATGCGTGAAAATACTTCTCAAGCTAATATTAGAAAAACGTGCCTGAAATGGTTTCTTATAAAAATGCAGTTTGTTCTCTACCAATCAAAGAGATCTCTCTTACAAATCAG
>NZ_JAEHJZ010000553.1 GCF_016469035.1 Gelidibacter salicanalis
TGTCGGCGGAGCAGATTGCGTATGTTGCTCAGTTGCAGCGTTCCGGCGATGAAGCCGGGGCATTGCAGGCGGCGAACGAGGCCGCAACGAAAGGGTTTGATGACCAGACCCGCCGCCTGAAAGAGAACATGGGCACGCTGGAGACCTGGGCAGACAGGACTGCGCGGGCATTCAAATCCATGTGGGATGCGGTGCTTGATATTGGTCGTCCTGATACCGCGCAGGAGATGCTGATTAAGGCAGAGGCTGCGTATAAGAAAGCAGACGACATCTGGAATCTGCGCAAGGATGATTATTTTGTTAACGATGAAGCGCGGGCGCGTTACTGGGATGATCGTGAAAAGGCCCGTCT
>NZ_JAEHJZ010000554.1 GCF_016469035.1 Gelidibacter salicanalis
CAGCATGACGTTCCACTTTACCTCCCATGAAAGTTAGAACCCTTAAACAAAACAAAGTCAACGTTATAACGCTGGGCTGTTCCAAGAATCTTGTTGATAGCGAGGTGCTGATGGGCCAGCTCCAGGCCAACGACTTTCTGGTGACGCACGAGGCCAAGAAGTCGGATGCCAACATTGTGATTATCAACACCTGCGGCTTTATTGACT
>NZ_JAEHJZ010000555.1 GCF_016469035.1 Gelidibacter salicanalis
CCCAGGCTTGCAGCCAGCCTGGATACCCCTGATCTCGGCCTCAATAGTCGGTGGTATTCCCCCTCACCCCCGGATTGGGTGACAATGATCAATCCCTCATTGGACCCAAGGATGTCTGACCTTTTTCCGTGTTGGTCCGTGGACAAATTTAGGCTCGAGGAGCCACTTTGGCCCTTTTGACGTGACATCCATTTCGAGCCTCGAGCTTGCCACCAGGAAAAAGGCTCGCTTTTAAGCTTGGAAGGA
>NZ_JAEHJZ010000056.1 GCF_016469035.1 Gelidibacter salicanalis
TAACTGCAATGAATCCCGATAGCTCGGGAGCAGGGTTTTTACCTTTAACTAGATAATAAAAACTCAAAAGATGATAATTCCTCCAAACAAGTCTTGGTTCTTGATTCTATCAGCGAAGCGGTCTTGATTCTTTCTTCATCTGCTCAAACAATTCCTTAAACAACCCACGCGCAATCAATATTTTCATAATCTCGTTGGTGCCGGCGTAAATTCTGGCCACGCGGTTATCGGCATACATCCGGGCAATTGGATAATCCCACATATAGCCATAGCCTCCAAATAACTGTAAGCATTCATCCACCACTTTGCTGTGCATATCCGTGGCAGAATATTTCGCCATGGATGCACTTTCAGCAGTGAGTTGATGCTCGGATACTAACTGGGTACACCGGTCTAAAAAGGCTTGATGCAATTGCAATTGCGTGGCGCATTCGGCTAAGGTAAATTGGGTGTTCTGAAATCCGGCAATAGGCTGTTTAAACGCGGTTCTTGTAGAAGTATAGGCAATCGTTTTGCCTATAGCTCCTTCTGCCCCACCAATCGCATTTAGCGCTACGGTTAATCGTTCTCTGGCCAATTCGGTCATCATGATTTTAAAGCCCAGCCCTTCTTCTCCCAATAAGTTTTCTTTCGGAACTTTGACATTATCAAAAAAGAGTTCGCAGGTATCTTGAGCTTTCATGCCAATTTTCTTAAACGGAATGCCTTTTTCAAAACCGTCCAAAGCACTTTCCATAATCAATAAAGACACGCCTTCTTTTTCTGTACCTGGATTGGTTTTTACGGCAACGATAGACATATCGCACATATAACCATTGGTGATAAAGGTTTTTTGTCCGTTTACCAAATAGTGGTTGCCTTTATCAACTGCTGTGGTTCTGATCGCTTTAAGATCACTACCACAGTTGGGCTCGGTCATTCCAATGGATGTAATCATTTTACCACAAGCCATTAGAGGGAGGTATTTTTCCTTTTGGGTTTCAGTTCCATACTTTAATAGATAAGGAGCTACAATATCAGAATGCAATGAAAATCCTGGCCCATTGATGCCTTCTTTCCCCAATTCTTCAATAAATAAGGCGCTAAAACTAAAATCCAGTCCGCTGCCTCCGTACTGCTCGGGCATATCAATACACAGTAATCCCAATTCGCCCGCACGTTCCCAGATGTCTCGGCTGACCATGCCATTTCTTTCCCATTCGTCCAAATGTTCCATAATTTCATTTTTAATAAAATCCTGAATCATCTGGCGCATCATTTTGTGTTCTTCTGAGGCGTAGATCTGGCGTTCTAATAAAACATTTTGTAACATGTATCAGCTGTGTTGATGGATTAATTTATGGGTTCAGGAAAATTCTAATCTTTATGGCGCTTCTTACTCCGTCTCCATAGCACATAAAAAATGATGAGAAGGATGGGCAGAATGATATAGACAATCACATCAAAGGCGTTGGTAAAGTCTAGGGGACTATTATCATCCGGGTTTCGGGTGCCTGGTGGCAATTGTATAATTAAAGAAGATATTGAATATAGCATTTTTTATAAGTTAATGGTGAGCACTCAATTTACGGAATAAATCAGTAAAAACGAATAAAATAACACAGCTTTAAGAGCCTAAAAAAGAAGAAAAAACGTCCCGAAAGCACTCGGAACGGTTTAAATTTGAAAGCATAAGGGGTTACGCTTCACGTCGTAACACCTCCAAAGGTGAGCTTCTCAACACCGTTTGAATGTTGCTTAGCCCAATAGCAACTACCAATAACGTGATCCCCGGTAAAAACACCACAAAAGGAATCAACGACGGTATAAAAGGTGCTTTAAATACAAATAATGCCAAACACAAACTGCTCACCAAGGCTAATAGAATCCCCACCAAACTTCCTAGTAAACCTAAAAACACGTATTCAAAGGCTGAAATTTGTAAAATCTGCGAATTTTTAGCGCCTAATGTACGGAGTAGTACACTTTCTTTAATGCGCTGGTATTTGCTGGTCCTTACCGAACCAATCAATACAATAATTCCGGTAATGATACTGAAAAACGCCATAAAGTTAATCACCCATGACACCTGATCTAAAATATCCTCTACAAGCGTATAGACTTGGCGTAAATCAATAATTGTCAGATTGGGGAAGTTAGACACCAAATCTTGCTGCAAGGCCGCGGAGCTTGCATCGTCAGGTACTGAAGTGGTCAACACATTAAATTGTGGTGCCTGTTCTAATACTCCTGCAGGAAAGACGATGGTAAAATTCAGCTGCATTTGTGCCCAATCTACTTTACGAATACTGCCCACGGTGGTTTCCATCAGCACGCCTTGTACATTAAACACCACAGGATCGCCGACACTCAATTTCGCATCCGACGCTAAATTATCTGAAATGGAGATGACAATAGGGTCATTGGGGTTAATTTGTGGTGTCCATTCGCCTTCTGCCAATTCTTCGGAAGCTGTCAATGCATCCCGATAGGTGGTTCTAAATTCATGGTTCAAGACCCAACCGCGTACGTGACGGGTGGTATCCTGCCTCAGTTCATTTACTAATAGGCCATTAATACGATGCATCCGCATGGTTACCAATGGAATATTATTGAGAACCGGCAAACTGTTTGCCGTAATACTTTTGGCCACAGAATCCAACTGGGGAGGCTGCACATCTAAAACGATGATGTTTGCATTTTCCGAAGTCTGCCCTACTTCTGTTTTAGACAGCAGAATGTCTTTTGTAAAATACAAGGTGCTAATCAAAAATGTACCCAAACCTATCGCCACCACCAGTACTACGGTTTGGTTGTTGGGACGGAACAGATTCAGCAGACTTTGGCGCGCTGTAAAATTCCAATGTTTAGGAAAAAATCGTCTTACCATTCTTATAAACCCTAAAGCAACCCCTGCTAAAACAGCAAACGTGACTACTGTGCCTCCTACAAACCCTAAGGCATATAGTGCATCCTTAATGAGCCATAGTGAAAATACATACAAGAATATGAGTATCGCCCCAAAAACCAACATTCGCACTTTGGTGGGTTCTTGAGACGCTCCTTCATCTACGCGCAACACATCCAAAGGCGATACATACCAAGTGCGCAATAATGGTAACAGTGCAAATAACACCGACATAAAGAGCCCCAAGAACACCCCTATTAAAATAGGCTGCGGTGTAATGGTAATGACAAGTGTAAATGGTAAAAAGTCCTTAAGCAGATACGGAAACAATTCTTGGAGTCCGACCCCAATCAACGAGCCCACAAGTCCACCAATAATCCCGATCCCCGCAATTTGAATCAAGAAAATCAGAAAACTTTGAAGTCGCGATGCACCCATACATTTGAGAACGGCAATGGCCCGTAATTTTTCTTTGATATAAATGTGTACGGAACTGGCAATCCCGATACAGCCTAATAGCAATGCGATAAACGCGGCCAAATTTAAGAATTTGCCCACATTATCATAACGTTTACCCAGACGGTTGGTGGTACTGGTATGTGTGTCTAAATCAGCATTTTCTAAATCGAGTTGTGGTTCGAGATGGTCTTGAAGTTGTTTTAAATTAACAGTATCGGAAACTTTGTAGTAATATTGGTATTCTTTACGGCTTCCAAACTGTAACAATTGTGTCTCTTCTATAAACCCGTACGGAATGACCACCGGCGGAGCTACAGAACTCGAAAACGAAGAACTTCCCGGAATCGACTTTAAAGCTCCAGCAATTGGAAGTGTCAGTTCGCCTATTTTTATAGAATCTCCAGGTTTTACGTTGTATTGCAGCAATAAAGTAGCATCTACCAACGCTCCTCCAGATTCCTGATAGGTTCCCGCCACATTAGTTGGCTCGGTATCCATGCTGCCATAAAAAGGAAAACCACCTTCCAAGCCACGTACCTGTACCAATTTGGTACCGCCATTTTTTGGAAACGCAATCATCGATACAAATTTGACTTCAGAAGCGTTAGGTTGTAAGGAATCAATAATGGCTTGCGCCCGTTCGGTAGGCACTTGTCTGGAATCAATTATGAAATCAGCTCCCATCAAGTTTTTTGACTGGCGCTGGATATTGTCTTTTAAGTTGGTGCTGAACAATTGTATGGATACCACCGCGGCAATGCCCAAGATAATGGACGCCATAAATAAGAGCAAGCGCACTTTACTGGCCTTGGCATCGCGCCACGCCATTTTAAAAAGCCAAGGTGTTTGTAGGGTGCTGTTGTAATTGGAGTTATTCACAGTACAGAAGTCAGTTGATTGGTTACTATTTTTCCGCCTTTAAGTTTTAGGATTTGTTGGGTTCGGTTGGCCAATTCCAAATCGTGGGTAATGATAACCAAAGTGGTACCATTTTCTTTGTTGAGATCCAATAATAACTGAATAACCTTTTCTCCTGTTTCTTCATCTAAATTGCCGGTAGGTTCATCAGCAAATAAAATGGAAGGTGAATTTGCAAAGGCTCGCGCCAATGCCACACGCTGCTGTTCACCACCCGACAGTTGCGATGGATAATGGTGCACTCTGTCTCCCAGGCCCACTTTTTCCAATAAGACTCTGCTTTTTTGGGTGGCATCCTTGGCACCTTGCAATTCTAAGGGCACACTCACGTTTTCGAGTGCGGTAAGGGTTGGTAACAATTGAAAATTCTGAAAAATAAATCCGACGTCGGTATTGCGCAATTGCGCACGTTGGTCTTCATTTAAACTATTTAGATCCTGTCCGCATAACTCCACACTGCCAGAATTGGGCTGATCTAAACCAGCGCAAATGCCCAACAGCGTGGTCTTGCCACTGCCCGAAGGACCAACAATTGAAAAGGTTTGGCCTTTTTCTACCTCAAAAGAGATGTCGTGTAAGACCGTTAATTGTTTGTTACCACTGGTATATGTCTTTTCCAACCCATTAATCTTTAATATCTTTGACATCTAATTTTAATTTAAATAGCGATTTATGTTCGAGGCTCAAAATAATCAATTGCAATCATATCTACCAACGTCTAGCGGGCATAAACTCATAAAGTTTTGTTATTTTATGCTGCCGCTGTTGTTGTTTTCCTGTGGCGATTCTGAAGCAAAAAAAACAACAGAAAGCCAACAAACCGAAGCACAGGTTGAAAATTCAAAAGCCCCAGAAAATGCTAGCAAAACCATTTTATGTTTTGGTGATAGCATCACGGCAGGCTACGGATTGGAAGATACCACTGATGCATATCCAGCTTTGGTGCAGCAAAAAATTGATTCGTTAGATTTGAATTATACGGTAATTAATTCGGGAGTAAGCGGTGAAACGACTGCAGGTGGAAAGAGTAGAATTGACTGGGTGATCAAACAACCTATAGATATCTTTTTATTAGAGCTTGGGGCCAACGACGGCTTGCGTGGTGTGCCCTTATCAGAAACACGCGCCAATTTACAGGCGATTATTGATGTGGTTAAAGCAAAAAGTCCGGAGACGACCATCATTCTTGCCGGAATGGAATTACCACCAAATATGGGAAAGGCATACACGACTGAATTTAGAGAATTGTATGCCGACTTAGCTCAAAAAAACAACTTGGAATTTATTCCGTTTATTTTGAAAGATGTTGGAGGGATTGCCTCGCTGAATCAGGGAGACGGCATTCACCCGAATGTGGAAGGTCATAAACTATTGGCGGAAACGGTTTGGGAAACTTTGGGACCTTTAGTGAGATAGGTTTTAGGGGTGAGGATTGAGGGGTGAGGTTTGATCCTAGCTCAAAAACCACCTCGTCTTCTGCTTCTCTGTGGAAGCAGAAGCCACTCCTCCTTAAAAAAGGAGGAGATTTTTGTGATGCCAAAACTTATCAAAATCCATTATAAAACATATACTAATTGACCAAACAGATTTATCCTGAGTGTATCAGATAGGTATATTCCACTTCGTTTAAATAATAATTCTATTTAATTGCAGCGAACTGTATAACTCAGCTGTAATAAGTTTCATCAGAAAAGAACCAACTCGACTTCTGCTTCTCTGCTGAAGCAGAAGCCACTCCTCCTTAAAAAAGGAGGAGATTTTTGTGGTCCTGATGCATTTCAAAATCCATTTCACAAATTTTTATTATTAACAAAATATTTATTTTATTCCTCTTGGTAAGGCACCAAAACATAGCCGTCTAGTTCATGGCCTTTTTCAAATTTGAAGACACTGATTTTGCCAGGTATTTCTAAATAGGCATACTCTACTTCTCCCATATTGCGAATTCCTTCTAAGCGTAGCGAACTGTAAATCTCTGCTTTTGTGAGGTTTTCAGTTTTGAGATTGTCTTCTACAAACTTTCCGTTTTTTATAATAAGACTCGGTTTTGAATCTACAAATTTATCGAAGCGTGGAAATTTCGTTTTCAACTTTTCGATGAGGAGCTGCAGAATCAAAATCGTCAACATGACGATAATGGTATAGATAATTGCCACGCTCGGATAAAACATCACATCGCCTACGGCGGAGCCTAAAGCAATCACCAACAACAGCTCGAGTGTAGTGAGTTGTTGACGGGAGCGTTTCCCGGCGAGGCGCAACAGAAGCAAGGCCATAATATAAATGACTACTACACGTAAAAACAGTTCGGCCAAGAAGAATAAGGGCTGTTCCCCAACAAATATTCGTGCCCAGTCAAAAGAAGTCACTTGATCCATAGCATGTGATTTAGAGACTGACAAATTACGAAAATTGTGAATGTGAAAATCATATGAAAATCTTTTAACAAACCACCTCGTCTTCTGCTTCTCTGCCGAAGCAGAAGCCACTCCTCCTTTGAAAAAGGAGGAGAATTTTGGGATTCTGATGTTCCTTAAAATATATATCATCACATATACTAAATTATTGAACAGATTTATCCTAAGTGTATCAGATAGACATATTCCACTTCACTATTACCACTAATCTCTTCTAAGCTTATTAAACTGTAAATTTTAGATTTTATGAGTTTCATCAATAAAAAACCACCTCGTCTTCTGCTTTTATACTAAAGCAGAATCCACTCCTCCTTAAGAAAGAAGGAGAATTTTATGTTTCTTCTACACTTCGAAACACTTTTTAAATTGATAGACATTTGCAATAGGCTTTCAATCGATTCATCTATATAGAAGAGCCATGCAGTAAGAATTATGAAACACAAAACCCCGAAGGCGTAACCTTCGGGGCATTGAGAACTCAACTATTAAAATTAAATTAGCAGTATTTTTATTTTTTATTGTGCACTCCAGCCTCCATCTAAGGCAAACGAGGTGCCCGTAATGGTTGTTGAGGATTCTTTGGCCAATAAAATGGCCATATCTGCAATGACTTTAACCGGAACAAATTGTTTTACGGCTTGCTTTTTAAGCATGACCTTTTCAACAACGTCTTCTTCCGTCATATTATGGGCTTTGGCCTGGTCCTTTATCTGACCTTCCACCAAGGGTGTTTTTACATAGCCAGGACAAATGGCATTGCAGGTAATATTATAGGGAGCGCCTTCTAGAGCCAAAACTTTTGTCATCCCAATAACGCCGTGTTTGGCGGCCACATAAGCCGATTTAAATTCTGAGGCTCTTAATCCATGGACGGACGAAATGTTGATAATTCTACCAAACTTCTGTTGTTTCATCTGATTCCAAGCCGCTTTTGAAGCATAGAACACCGCATTCATATTAATGGCAACGATGTTTTCATACTTGGCATTTGGAAAGTCTTCAATGGGCGACACGTGTTGAATGCCTGCATTGTTCACCAATACATGCAACTCACCAAATTTGGTGATGGTGTCCGCAATCAAACCTTCTACGGCTTCAGATTTCAATAAATTGGCATTAGAAAATGCGACTTTAACGTTATGCTTCGCTCCTACTTTTTTTGCGATTTCAGCACCGTTGGTTTCTAAACCATGAAACATGATGTCATAACCTTTCTTTGCAAACTTCTTTGCTATGGCCAATCCTATACCGCTGGTGCTTCCTGTAATGAGAACAGTTTTATTCATCTTCCAAAAATTTTTCGAGTACTTTATTAAATGCGTCTGGTTGATCTATGACCACACCATGTCTTGAGTTTTCAATAATCGCTAATCTTGCATTTTGCATCCGGTCTACATAGTCTTGTTTAAAAGCCACTGATGTATAATCCATATCTGACGCCACCACGAGTGTTCTGGCTTTGATGCCTTGCAACTGATCTCCCAATCCCCAATCCATCAGAGTCACAAAAGATTGATAATAGGCATGGTAATCATTGTTTTTACAACGCAATTCAAAAGCCTTTCTCAACTCCAGCTGATGCTCTTCCGGAAACATATTAAAGGAAATCTCCTTGGCCAATACGTCTAAACCTTTGCTTTCCAAAAACTGGGTTCTACTCTTTAGTAAATCTTCGCCAATGCTTCCCATAGTATTGAAATCTGGACCACTATTGACAATGACTAAATGCTCCACATATTCCGGATAGCTAGCCGCCATTTGAAAGGCGACGGCACCGCCCATTGAAAATCCTACAAACGTGGCCTTATCAATTTTTAATTGATCCATAAACGCCTTGACATCTTCAGTCATTACCTCTACTCCATAGTCATTTATTGGTATGCTAGAGTCGCCATGCCCTCTCAAATCTAAAGCAATGACGCGGTATTTTTTAGAAAAAAAAGGGACTTGAGCGTCCCAATCTTTTTTTGTTGATCCTAATCCGTGAAGCAATAGAAGCACTTGTCCGGTTCCATAATCTTCATAATCAAGTTCAATGCTGTTCACTTGTATCTTTAACATGCTTTAGAAACTTAGTTGGTTGCCTTGTTCTTAAAGAAGTTGATTTTGTATTTCAGCTCAAAGGAGATCAATGTTGAAATTGCTGGTGATGCTACAAATTCTCTAACATCGGCATTGAATAAGTTAGTAATGCTCATTCCTAAAGAAAGACTGTCTGAAAAGTTGTAGCCTGCGTTAGCATCTACTGTAAAACCACCTAATTGACCGTAGTTCCAAGTTCTTCCAACTCTAGCGTTTTCAACAATTTCATTTACCCCGTCGCCATCTTGATCCTGTGTTTTTGCAGCCACATTAATTCCTGAGAAGAAATCATATTTTTGAACATAACGTCCAAAAATAGAACCGTAAAAATTGCCTTGGTTATAGTGGAACCCTAAACTGAATTTGTGGTTTGGCGTATTGATAGGCAATTCGCTTTCAAGAACTTTTCCATCCAAGTTACCATCATTAGCCATATCATTTAAATCAAGATCACGATCAAAATAGGAGTAGTTGAAAACCGTTCTAAAACTGTCGCTAAAATAATAGTTCAAACCAACATCAAGACCGTAAGTATCCACATGTCCGAAGTTTAAATAGGTTAAAACAAACGCACCGTTCGACCCTTCTATCACTTCTCCAATTGGCCTATCTCCAACATGCGTCACAAAG
Source organism: Gelidibacter salicanalis (assembly GCF_016469035.1). Taxonomy (GTDB): domain Bacteria; phylum Bacteroidota; class Bacteroidia; order Flavobacteriales; family Flavobacteriaceae; genus Gelidibacter; species Gelidibacter salicanalis_A. The sequence goes on from NZ_JAEHJZ010000056.1 coordinate 9,394, forward strand.
TTTCCTGTGGCAGTACCAGCAACATTTACCAATGGACTGATAAAATTATCAGATTGGTTGTAATAGGCATTTGTGTCAATAAATAATTTGTCTGATAATTTCCCTTTATAGCCAATCTCATAAGAATTGATGGTTTCTACATCCAATTTTGCGATTTTTGTACCATCCTTCAAGGTAAATCCTTCACCGTTACCTAATACCAAACCACCAAATAAATTGCCTTTTAAGTTAAGAATGGATGGTACAGCAATTCCTTTTCCATAAGTAATTCTAAAGGTACCGTTGTTTACTTTTTTAGTAATTGCAGCTTTTGGAATAAAGTTAGACCCATATAAATCATGGTTGTCTAAACGCGCTCCGAATAAGAATCCCCATCCTGAATCTTCCAATTTATATTCTATTTGTGTGTACACTCCTGTTTGTGCCAAATCAATGCCGCCATCATCTAAAAGATATGTGCCCTTAGAATCTGCCATATCCAATTGATATTGTGCCCCAAAAGTTAAATAGAACTCATCCCAGTTATTATTGTACTGCGCTTCAGCATTGAAACGGTTTGAAGCATCTTTAAATACTGCACCACGTTGCAACGCTACACCTGTGCCTTCACCTGTAGGCAACCATTGTTCAGTATACGAGCGCTCACGTGCCTCCTGCTCAGTAAACCCGTTCTCAATAAAAGAAACATAGTTTTGAGTACGTTGGTTCATGGCATAGGTATCATCGGTTTTACTCCACGTGTAATACGTGTTTGCAAAGAAGTTCTTAGACACAAATTTCAATTGTGCCACGTCAATACTCCAATCCTTAATTTGGTTACGACCTGCATTGGTTGCGCCAATATTATTACTATTACTGTGTCCGTAATATCCTGAAAGTTCAGAGCCTTTTGTAGGTTTATAGTATAAAGACGCCCCATATTTTTGAGAGTCAAAATCACGGTCCAAATCGAGTTCTTTATACGCTTTCGTCCCAACATATACACTATCTACATAATCAAATTCAGTCCCTTGAGATCTTTCAAAATGAAATTTATAGGCAAATTTGTCGTCTATAATTTGTGCATGTCGCAACCTTGCAGTCAATACATTTTGGTTTCCCGCACCTATTGCAAACGTCGTTCCTTCAGAAGTTCTTGGATTTTTGGTAATCGTGCTCACAAGACCATTATGTGCATTAGGGCCGTAAAGCGTTCCATTAGGACCTAATAGAATTTCAACGCGTTCAATGTCGTCTTTAGTTACCGTAGAAAAAGAGCCTAACGGTAATCCTGTAGCAATTAATGACGATAAGCGGTCATCCGTAATTTGTAGGTTTTTAGAATTAAATGCTGAGTTGAAACCTCTAATGTTAATACCTGTGCCTAACACTCCTGTTCTTACAAAATCCACACCTTTTTGCCGTGCAGCCAACTCACCAATATTAAAACTCGGAAATTCTTCAATTTCTCTTGCTGTAATCACGTTTACAGTAGCTGGTACATCAGTAATTTTTTGTGGCTTTTTGTTTGCCGTTAAGATGATTTCATCCAAAATAGTATCCGAATCATTTAAAGACACATCAACTTGGGTGGTTTGCCCAGCAGTTACCAAAATATTTTTAGTGCTGGTCTCATAACCAATATAAGATATAGAAACGTTGTACGTGCCAGCTTCTACATTCTCAATGGTGTATTTCCCGTCAAAATCAGTCATAGCGCCTTTATTGATGACTTTAATAGACACAGTTGCGCCAGATAAAGGCATGCCCTTAGCATCTGTAATTAATCCGCTAACGGTTCCTGTATTTTGGGCGTTAACCACAAAAGAACCAATTAGGGTGAGTAATAAGAGTAGTTTTTTCATAATGTGTGAATATGGATTGAATTCGTTTAGATGGCAATCTATTAGGAATTACAAAACAAAGGTTGTAGAAAACAGAAGGTTTTAAGTGTGACTATGCAATATAAACGAACTTTTAAGAGCTACAAACTGTGTTATAGCTATGGACTCATCAGGAAAAATTAGATGTGCGACTTTAGTTTTAAAAAGGCCTCAGGTAAGTTTTTAGAAAGCCGATCAATCACCTTAACCATTAATTGTTTTTGGTTTGTGGTGGGTTTGATATCCAGAAGTGGCAGCTTTATTTCATCCAATAAACGTGCAGAATTAATCTTGCCTTCCATATAGCGCGATAGAGAAATACTCCAAGAGATATTTGGCACATAATTCTTCTGTTTTTGGCGCTCTTCTTCCTTTTCTACAAGTCCATATTTGGATGAAAGCTTCAAAACGTCTTCGTACTTTTCCTGTGCGATTAAGGTGTTGATGTAGGAGGTAAAAAAGTGATGCCAACGGTGTTTGAGAACTTCATTTTTATATTTTCTTAAAAACGTTCTGGCGCTAGCTTCAGCGAGTTCGTTTTTATGAAGTTCAGAAAGCACCCGAATTTGGTACGAGCAGTAGCCAATTTTTTGATGGTAATTATGGGTTTCCTTATAAAGATCTTTGTGTTTTTCCAACAATGAAAACGCATTATCAGGCTGATTGTTCCGTAATAATATGGCAACCAAGTTATTCAGATACATCAACGTATCGTTATTGTTTTGACGGATGGAGAGATAACCATAATACTCAGCTTCCTTAAATTCATTCTGTTTGGAATGCAGGAGCACACGACTCGCATAATAATTGGACAACAATCGCCTACTATACATTTTACCTTGACTGAAATACACATCAATTTGATCAAATAGCACTTTTAACTTGTCATTTTCATTGTAATTGGTGTACATAAATGCGAGGAGCACAAAGGCCTGATATCGGTTTTTTCCGCTTATTAAGTTATCATTAAAGACCTCCAATAACCAAGACTCCAAATGCTTTGTTTCGTTATTGTTGAGGGTGTATTGGTTGGTGATTTCCGTTGTGGCTGTGTAAAGTTTTTCCTTTATAGCGATGGCCTTTTTATACGACACCGTGAATTCTTTAATAAAATCGGCCACTACTTGATGGTCCTTGTACCGCATTCTGACCAATAGAAATGACTTATACTCCTTGGCCAGCTCATATAAATTCTGAAAATTAAAATCGACCGCTTTATAAGTGTTTATATAACTTAGAAATTGTTTTTCTTCGATGGAAGAAATCGCATCAGTAAGGATTTTCTGATTTAAGGACATGATCCAACCAATGGTAGCATCGACATCTATGCTATTCAGTTTCTTTTCTGTCCAATCCTTAATGTATGAATATTTGCGCTTATCAATGATATCATCAAATTCTTTACGCTTAGTTTGAGATAACGCATTTGTGATGACCAACTTTATAATTTGAAGCTTTTCATCATCAATAAACTGATACTGACCTTGAAGGTATTTCGCTTCATTAGGCAAAATGGAAGTACTGAACTCCGTGAATTTTTTAAGCTTGGTCTTCATCTAGATAACACTGGTTGGAACTAAATTTTTATACAACGCCTTTAAGATTCTGAGAACTTTAAAGGGTATTATCAATGCCTTATCTTCCTTCTACAAACTTCTGAATCAGCGCATTCACTTCGGACGGTTTTTCAAATTGCACAAAATGCCCAGCATTTTCGACAAACTCTAATCTTGCATTTTTAATCTGAGCTAGAGCAATCTCACCAACAGCTTTGGTTGTTAAGGTCGGATTAAAATAACGATTCGGAATTAACATGTCCTGATCTCCAAAAATGACCAAGGTAGGCTGTGAAACGGACTGTAAATCATTAGTAATAGGATCGTGTAGCATTCCAGAAACACTGCTGACAATAGCTTTGCAATGTGCGTCAAAATCTGATGCCTCTTTAATACGAATTCTGTCCGCAATCATTTTAGAAACATCTTCAGGTTGCTCATAAAAATTTAAGGAGTAATTTTTTACAATTTGCTCATCAGTAGTATTTTTAACAGCGTCTTCGGTTAAAAATGATTCCATGATCTTAGCACTAGCTTCTGAAAATTGCTCTAAGCCTGCTGGTGCCACCAGAATTAGTTTTTCAATGACTTCAGGATGGTGAATTACTAACTTTACACTGGCTTGCCCACCCATGGAATGACCTATCAAAACGATGTTTTGCAACTCTAATTTTTCAATAAATTGGGATACAACTTCAGCAAAGTATGTAGGCCTGTAAGTGACGTCCGGTTTTGATGATTTTCCGTATCCTGGCAAATCTAAAGCTACGCAGGTATACGTTTCTTTAAGCGCATCAATGTTTTTAGACCAAGCATCGGCATTACTGCTTAGCCCATGTACAAAAAGCAATGTCTTCTCTCCGGAACCTTCTTTAATATAGTTGATGTCTAAATCGTTTAAGGCGATCATATGACTTTGGAAATCATAATCTGAAAGTAGCTCTTTCATAGGTTTTTGTGAGTATACGGAAGCGTTAATTAGGATAAAAGCGAATAAAATGCTAAACTGTTTCATGGGTTGGATGTTATGCTGTTATAATATTTTAAGAGTTGTTTTCGGGATACTTTCCCCAAGCTCGTCTGTGGAATGTCGTCCAGAATAAAAATATATTTTGGGTGCTTAAACGCCACAAGATTTGGTTTTAAAAATGCTCTGATGTCGGCCACTGACAAATCCTCACCAATCATGGTTACAAAGGCTATACCACATTGACCCCACTTATCATCCTTCACACTCAATACCACGGCTTTGTCAACACCATGAATAGCCTCGAGTTGCGTCTCGATTTCTTGAGGATAAATATTTTCTCCACCAGAAATGTACATGTCATTTTTTCGGCCCTTCATGTACAAAAATCCTTCGGCATCGCTATAGGCAAAATCGCCCGTAAAAAGCCAGCCTTTTTTAATTTTGTTGTTGGTTTTAACGGAATTGTTCCAATAACCTGGTGTCACAATATCTCCTTTAATGCACAACTCCCCTACTTCATTTGGGGCTACCTGAAAACCTTTCTTGTCGACGATTTTAATACTCAAATAAAAGTTCGGCTTGCCAATAGAATTCGGTTTGAGATGCGCCATTTTATGGTGTAGCGAGGTAATGCTCGGTCCAGCTTCTGTTAACCCGTAACCAGGTCTGATGTAAATGTTCTTTTCGGTTTTCCAATAGCTTACGAGTTCTGAAGGTACTTTTTCGCCTCCTGAAATGATATAGCGCAATCTTTTTAAATTGACCTTTTTAAAAACTGACGATTGTTGCATCATTAACAGCATGGTGGGCAACGCCATAAACAAAGTAGCTTTATTGAGTTCTAACAGACACAATGTTTTTTCAGCATCAAATTTTTCCAACATGCCTATATGACCGCCTTTGTGCAATATTGGTGTGATAAAGACATTCCAACCGGAAGTGTGGTATGGTGGTAGGATATTGACGGTGGAATCTCGAAAGGTGATGCCAAGTTGCATGGACGTATTCAAACTGTTCCAAAACAGCATCTTGTTGGTGTAAATCACACCTTTTGGAGTGCCAGTGGTGCCGGACGTATAAAATATGAATAAGGGATTGTTCTCTTTTATCTCAAAACTTTTAACTGGCGAGGCATCAGGTTTCTTATAATAATTTCTTAGGGCATCAAACGAGATCGCTTTTAAGTTTTCAGAAGAGAGCTGCTCTAATTTATCCTGATGGCTCAGATTATAGATGATTAAACTTGGCGTACAATCGGCAATGAGTTTATAAATCTCTCGTTGCGACAGTCGGTAGTTTAAAGGTACCATAATCACACCCATCCGTTGACAGGCTACAAAAAGAACGATATAGTCTAAGCCGTGTTCCGCCAAAACGGCAATGCGGTCGCCTTCTTCTATGTAGAGTTCAGTAAATTTTTTGGTTAACTGATTGGCATATCTATTTAAATCGCTGTACGTATAACTCTTATTTGAATCGTACGAAGTGATTGCAATTTTCTCTGGGGTGTAATCCGCCCATTTAGCTGTCCAATCTAGTGTGTCCACGTTGTTTTGTTTCGTCTAATTTATAAAATATATAACCTACAATGAGTGAGGCTACGATTCCGATGGCTGCAGAAACCCCAGGATTATTTACAGGCTCTTGCATATAGGGTGTAATCCTTCCGTAATATATTCCAAAATGAACCACTATGGCCGTGATGCTGGCAATAAAAACGGATCTTGTGGAAACATTTTTAAGAAATGTACCGAAAAGAACGGGTACAAAGGCCGCAGCAAAGTAAGCATACACGCCGTTCTGAGCAAAAATAGCCACGCTAATATCTGGATTTTTAATTTGATTCCAACTGAGCAAAAAGCTCACAATCCCCAACACCACAATCACCGCTTTATTAATTGAGATGGTGTTTTTAGTAAACTTATCCTTAAACAGCGGATTGATAATGTCTGATGTGATGGTAATGGATAAGGATTGTATCAAACTTTCTAAAGTGGACAATCCGGCAGAAATCAGTCCCACCACAATCACCAACCCAACACCTACAGAGAACTTGGTTACTACATAGGTAGGAATAATTTCATCCATTTTTAAAGTTTCGCCGTTAATTGTGAAATCTGGGAAACTGAGACGTGCATAAAGGCCAACAATAACCACCAAAAAGAATATGATCATAAATGAAATTCCACTAATCAAATAGGTGTTTATTTTTGTTGCATCTTTTAATAATAAGGATTTGGTGATGATATGCGGCTGACAGACTATAGCGACACCAATAACAATTTGGGTGACGATAATTTCAAAGTAATCACGAAAAAGGAAACTTGACGGATTGGTTGGTTTAGTCAAATTAGGATCGATGGAATTCAATTTTTGCATAAACCCATCAATACCATCGGTAAAATATTCGGCACCAGACCCAATTAAGATGATGGCCACAATACACATAATTATCGCTTGAATGGTATTGGTATAGACCATAGAATTCGCACCACCAAACATCATATATCCAAAGACAAACGTGGTAATACCCATCAATACATAAAACGGTTCTGCATTAAGAGATTTTGAAATGACTTGGGTGAGCCCGACATTTATCAAAACAATAAAGGTCATCAATAGAAGCGCAACAAATGCGAAGAAAATAGCGTACTTTTTACTTTCATAGCGCTTTCCAATCCATTGTGCCATTGTCGTGGCCTTTACCGCTTTTCCTTGTCTGGCAAAGCCTTTGGTAAACACAATTAATGAAATAAACGCCGCAATGGGCAAAACTAATGCAAACGAAATAACACCGGAAACACCATATAGTGCAATAAAACCTGGATTGATGATAAAGGTTGCCGCACTGGTCATGGATGCCGCTAGAGACAATCCTACTACCCATGCAGGAAATCCAATGTTTCCTACCGCATAATCTTGAATATCCTTATTTTTTCGTGCACCTCGCACCACAAAAAATAAAATGACCGCTGCGTAAACGGCCAATAAAATCCACATATAGGTTACTAAGGTTTCTGATGCAATCATTAGTTTTAAATGTTTGAAAACAAATAACAAACTTTATGTAATGATTGTTATCCTTTTCTGAAGTTCTTAAGGTGTGACTTTTAATTAAAAAGACATAATTATTTCTCTAATGTAAACATATCGAAAGAAAAGAGAACTATGACTATTCAATTAAATAATTGAAGTCATTATTGTAAATAAAATTAATTTGCTTCTAAATAATTAGCATTCAGATCCCTAAATATGCAATATTTTTTTTAGTAATTTAATAAAGGATAAAATTGTCCTTTATTAAATTTTCCTATACTTTTGTGGTCTAAATCACCTCTATGTTTTCAAAGTCTTGTGAGTACGGATTAAGAGCAGTAATTTTTATTGCGCAACAATCGCATTTGGGCCATAAAGCCAGCTTGACTTCGATTTCCCAAGCGGTTGATTCACCTCCGGCATTTACAGCTAAAATTTTGCAGCAATTAGCCAAAAACAACCTCATTGATTCTAGCAAAGGGCCAAAAGGCGGCTTTTTTATGGCACCAGAAGCCATGAAAACCCTGACGCTTGAAGCCGTTGTAACCGTTTTGGATGGAGATTCCATTTATACCAATTGTGGCTTAGGACTGAAGCAGTGCAATGATAAAAAACCTTGCCCACTCCACTTCAAATTTGTAGCCATTAAAGAGGAACTTAAAGCAATGCTGCAAAACACCACCTTAATCATGTTGGTCAACGACATGAATTTATATCGCTTCCATTTAAAAAGATAACACATTTACATCAATAAAGGATAAAAAGACCTTTTATATTAATTAACAATTCACTTACACTATTTTATGAAAACAGCTTCAATTACTGAACACCTTGTTTACAAAACCGACAAACCTGCCATCAGCGTCATGCTGGAGAGTGATCACTCTAAAGAAATTAGAATACTGATGCGCAAAGGACAACTAATGAAAGAACACAAAGCGCCTAACGCCATTGTTGTTGCCCTTTTTGAGGGGGAAATCAATTTTGGTGTCAATGGCGAAACTCTAAAACTTAAAAAAGGAGATCTCATCGCCTTAGAGGCGAATGTGCCTCACGATTTATACTGTACTGAAGACGCCATTATTCGTTTATCACTTTCAAAAAATGATAGTGTGGACCGTGTAAATAAAATTGTAGACTAACCCAAACCAACCAGAAACCATGAGAAAAATTTGGATTGCTTTTATTAGCGTTGTTGTATTGTCATTTATTGTGCTGATATGGATCGGCACCGAGGTTTATCAAACCCAACCTCCAATTCCTGAACAAGTTGTCATTAAAGAAACCAATACTGTGGTATATACCAAAGCCGATATTCAGATCGGGCAAAATGTATGGGAATCTATTGGTGGCATGGAAGTAGGCTCCATATGGGGCCACGGGAGTTATGTGGCGCCTGATTGGACCGCAGACTGGATACACAAAGAAGCTGTCTACATGCTGGAGCATTGGGCACAAAAGGATTATAACACCGCCTATGATGATCTTGATGTGGAAAAGAAAGCCGCTCTTAAGGCACGTCTGATTAAGGATGTCAAAACAAACACTTTTGACGCAGACACTCAAACCATCAGCATTTCACAAATCCGCTGGGATGCTATTTCAGCCAATATTAACCATTATAGTTCTATATTTTCTGACGGGCATGAGCAGTATGCCATTCCGAAAGGCGCTTTAACTGATACCGTAAAATTAGGACAGCTAAATGCCTTTTTGTTTTGGACCTCCTGGGCAGCAAGTACCAATCGTCCGGAAAAAGATTACACCTATACCTCCAACTGGCCCCATGAACCTTTAATTGATAATTTGATCACTGATGACTCTCTCATTTGGTCAGGCTTATCAATTGTTCTGCTCCTACTATTTATAGGAATTCTAACGTACTACTATTTGAGAAACCATGAAAAGGGTGAGATCTTAGAAAAACCAAATTCTGACCCGCTTTCAAAACTACAATTGGTAGGTTCTCAAAAGGCGGTCTTAAAATACTTTATTGTCATATCATTATTGATTGCACTGCAAGTGGTTTTAGGGGCGCTTACCGTACATTACACGGTAGAAGGTCAATCGTTTTTCGGATTTGAGTTATCGCAGTATTTACCCTATTCGATTACCAGAACTTGGCATACGCAACTGGCTATTTTTTGGATTGCCGCCACTTGGCTTGCCACGGGACTGTTTTTAGCTCCTATGATTTCTGGGAAGGAAATGAAATACCAGGTATTTGGTATCAACTTCCTGTTCTTCTCCCTAATTATTATTGTGTTAGGCTCTATGATGGGCGAATGGCTTGGTGTGCATCAATTCTTAGATTTAACCACCAACTTTTTCTTTGGGCACCAAGGCTATGAGTATATGGATTTGGGTCGTTTCTGGCAATATTTCTTGGCCATAGGTTTGGTATTGTGGGTTGTTATGGTGGGCAGACATTTGATGTACGCTATAAATAAGAAAGACGAATCAAAAGATCTGATCATCATTTTATTAATTTCTGTGGTAGCTATAGGCTTATTCTTCTTTTCAGGTTTGATGTATGGAGAAAACAGTAGCTTACCCGTGATTAATTACTGGAGATGGTGGCTGGTACACCTATGGGTGGAAGGCTTCTTTGAAGTATTTGCAACCGTGGTTATCGCTTTTATTTTTTCTCGAATGAAAGTCATTTCTACCAAAACTGCGGGTCGCGTCTCTGTAGCTTCTGCAGCCATATTTTTAGCAGGCGGAATTATAGGAACCTTACACCATTTATATTATTCAGGAACTCCAGTTCAAGCTATTGCTCTAGGAGCTACATTTAGCGCGTTGGAAGTTGTGCCTTTAACGTTAATGGGCTTTGAAATCAGAGAAAACTGGAACCTCTTAAAAAGTAAAGATTGGATTCAGAAATACAAATGGCCTATCTTTTTCTTTATTGCCGTTGCCTTTTGGAATTTTATCGGGGCCGGGGTCTTCGGATTTTTAATCAATCCACCCATCGCACTATACTATATTCAAGGTTTAAACACCACAGCAGTACACGCCCACACCGCTTTATTTGGCGTATATGGGATGTTGGGAATGGGCTTTATCATTATATGCCTCCGCTTTTATTCTGACCGGGTGTGGCAAAACACAAAGTTGAAACGCGCGTTCTGGTTATTGAATATTGGACTGACGGCGATGGTTATTTTTAGCTTATTGCCTATTGGTATCATTCAAGCGTATACCTCTATTACCAAAGGCTACTCATTCGCCAGAGATGCGGACTTATTATATTCTCCCGTCGTTCAAACCCTAAAATGGTTGCGTATGATTGGCGATGTCATTTTCTCTGTCGGAATCTTTTATTTCTGTTGGTTTACAATAGATGAAACACTCTATAACTACCGACGAAAAAAAGTAGGACAGTAATACATAATTTTTAATTTATTTAAGAGGTCAGCAGGATATGCTGACCTCTTTTTTTTGATTAAACTCAAGAATAACTTCCGATTCAAGGATTTTCAATGCTCTCTGTTGCTATTTTAAGGCTCTACTTTTAGGTCGGTAACCACAGCACTTTCTATTACTTTGACGAGGTCTTAAACAGGTCAGAAGAGGATTGCAAAACCAACTCCAAATACTTATCTTTGCAGTCATCTAAAACCGACATAATATCCGTGAACCAAATTAGAACCTATCTCGATCAAATTGCAACCATATCAAACGACGATTGGAATTTTTTTACTTCAAGATTGCACCGTCGTGTCATTCCAAAGAAAACGATTTTTTTAAAACTCAACGAGATTGAAAATCATATTTCATTTATTGAAACTGGGGTGGTCCGATTGTATATTCCCAAAGAAAATCCAGATAAGGAGATCACTTTTGGGTTCAGTTTTAAGGATCAATTTGTGAGTGCCTACGATTCGTTTTTAACCCAATCGCCTTCAGCCTATCAAGTTCAGGCGCTAACTGAAACCACTCTGCTGAGTATCACTTATGACGATTTGCAAGCGGTGTACAAAACCACCCAAATAGGAAATCTTATTGGCCGATTGACCGCAGAACGACTGTTTTTAATTAAATCCAAACGCGAACAACACTTATTGAATCTTACGGCTGAAGAACGCTATATGAAACTCTTCAAAGAACGTCCAGAACTTCTAAAAGTGATTCCGTTAAAATATATCAGCTCTTATATTGGTATTACAGCTCAGGCACTTAGCAGAATTAGAAAACGTTTATAGACGTATTACTTGACCTAGGTTCATTGTTTTGCGCTAACTATCAGTTTATCTTTGTAAAAAAATATTATGGTTATTGTTATTTTCGTTTTAGTTCTGTGGTACGGAGGCCTGTTTTTTCAGTCTTTCTTTCTACATCGGTATGCTGCACATCAGGTATTTACGATGTCTAAAACCATGGAACGCATTACTTTTGTCCTGACTTGGATTTTTCAAGGTTCTAGTTACCTAAGCGCGTATGGTTACGGTATTATGCACCGTATGCACCACGCTTATACAGATACAGAAAAAGACCCACACTCCCCTTCTTACGACGATAATCTATTTGCGATGATGTGGAAAACGAAAACTATTTATCAAGATATAAATGACCAACGTGTGGACGTAGATCAGAAATTCACTAAGAACGTCCCGCAATGGGCTGCATTTGATAAATTTGCAGGCTCTCGATTTTCAAGATTACTTTGGATAGCCATTTATATTTTAGTTTTCGTGTACTTCGCAACTGCATGGTGGCAATGGCTACTACTTCCTATAACTTTTTTAATGGCTCCTATCCATGGTGTTATCATTAACTGGTTTGGCCACATTTATGGCTATGTCAATTATAAGATGAAAAATACCAGTAAAAACCTATTTCGTTTTGACTTTTTAATGATGGGCGAAGGGTATCACAACAACCACCACAGACACGCCAGTAGAGCTAACTTTGGTGTCAAATGGTATGAAATTGATATGACTTATTTGGTGATCAGAGTCTTGGATGCCGTTGGTATTATTCAATTAAAACCGGTTAGAATTAAAAAATAAGTTTTTTTAATCCTAAAGAATTCCCCGAGGCTCTGCCTCGAGGATAGTTGGTTTCAAAAAATTCTTTATTTACCCCTTACAAAACCCGAATACGAACCTTTTTCTTTTTCAAGCGCGTATTGTCCAAAAGGTTGACAATACGTTTGGATTCACTAAGCGGTACTGCCACAAAAGCACAATCTTGTTTGAGCTCTATAGTTCCCAATTGCTCTTGTGTGAGTCCGCCTTGCTTCATAAAAAGTCCAACAATATCCCCTTTGGAAATTTTATCTTTACGTCCGCCCGAGATGAAAAGCGTTTCCCATTGTGGTGCCGTAATTGGAGCTTTTTTGGAGATATTTACACCTTGAGAATCTTTGATAAAATCTGGTAAGGTTTCATCGCTACCTTTTAAGATATAGGCAGTACCCTTAGAATTGACCCTTGCGGTCCGCCCATTTCTATGGATGAATTCTTCCTTATGCTTCGGCAATTCATAATGAATGATAAAGTTAAGCTCCGGAATGTCGATACCTCTCGATGCTAAATCAGTAGCTAGCAATATTTGGCTTGTGCCGTTTCTGAAGGTTATTAAAGAGCGTTCTCGGTCTTGTTGCTCCATGCCTCCAGAAAAAGTGGAGTGACTGATTTTGTTCCGTTTTAAAAAGTGGCTCAATCGGTCAATACTCTCTCTTAAATTACAAAAAATGATGCCTTGCCCATTACCGATGTGCTGTAACAACTCCAACAAAATTGGAAGTTTATTAGGTTTTTGAGACACCACAGTTTTAATGGCTAAGGTCGATTTTCTTTTTACGGTGAGATAATCGATTAAAATGGGCTTGTCCAATCGCACGAAGCCCGGAATTTTTTCCAAATGGGTGGCACTCGTAAGAATGCGTTTGTTGATACTCGGCAACTGCCCAATAATACGCTTCATTTCGTCCTCAAAACCATCTTCAAGAGATTTGTCAAACTCATCTAAAATAAGAGTTTTGATGCTCGCTTTTGAAAAACGGTCCGCATCAAAATGATCTAAAATACGGCCCGGTGTTCCAATTAAAACGGCCGGAGTGTGCTTGATCTCAATTTTATCCTTAGACATTGGTCTGCCACCATACACAGCATTGATTTTAAACCCAGCACCCATATTGCGTGCTACTTGCTCTATTTGAATGGCCAATTCTCTTGAGGGTACAATGATAAGTACCTGAACGTCAGGATTTATTGGATCTAAAACATCCAATAAGGGTAACAAAAACGCCAAGGTTTTACCAGTACCTGTTGGGGATAGTAAAATAGTATTGGTATTTTCTGATATTACGGAAATGGCTTCCTTCTGCATGGGATGCAAGGTTTGGATATTCAATTTATCTAAAATATCCTGTTGATCTTTTATTGTATTCGCCATTGCTATTGGTTCTTTTTATGTTTTTTGGAAGCCTCTGGTTTAAGCGTTTCCGTGTTGGATTGTGCCAAGTAATTGGCGAGTATTTTATCTACCAATTCGTCCTTTGTCAGGTGATGAAAGATGGTCTTTATCTTCGATTTAAAATCTTCTGAAACCTCACGATTTGGTTTGGTCTTAAATATTTTTTTAGCCCATAACAGTCCGTTATTTTCTGCAATACTTTGGGCGTCCGCTTTTTTGAATGTATTAAAAACAATTCCGAGTTCTTTTTCAAAATCAGCAATATCTTCAACCTCCTCTTGTTGCAAGATGGTTAACGACAAGCCTTTTGCGCCAGCTCTAGCCGTACGTCCACTTCTGTGTACATAAGCTTCATAGGTGTCTGGTAAGTGATAATTGACCACGTAGGACACTTCCTTTACGTCAATGCCACGGGCTGCCAAATCTGTAGCCACTAAAATATCAATATAGCCTTCTCTAAATTGCCCCATAATCCGGTCGCGAATGCCTTGGGTCAAACTCCCGTGAAGTGCACCGGAAGAAAACTTATTAATAGCTAAGTTCTTCGCTAATTTATTGACAGCGGCTTTGGTTTTACAAAATATAATACCGCGTTCGCCTTCCTTGGAATTTAAAAAGTGAAGTAAAACCTCTAATTTCTCAATAGGTTCTACCACCACATATTGATGATCAATACCTTGATGACCTACGGAAGCCATATCTGCTTCAATATGCACCACATGTTTGGACATATAATTCTGAACCAATTGCTTTATAGCTCCGGGCATGGTAGCCGTAAAAAGCAATGTGCGTCGCGATTTTGGAATGTTCTTTATTATCGAATCGACCTCATCTTTTAGGGCGCTGACCATTTCATCAGCTTCATCCAATACTAAATATTTAACGTTTTTGATATCAATAGCACCACGTTTAACTAAGTCGAGCAATCTACCCGGTGTTGCAACCACAACATGTGTAGTCGTTTTTAAGCGTTCTATTTGAGGTTTTATAGGAATTCCGCCACATACTGAAGCGATGGATAGGTTTGGGCTATTTGCTGCGAAAGCAATCAGATTATTAAAAATTTGTTGGCCTAACTCTCTTGTTGGTGCTAAAATTAACGCTTGTACAAATGTGTTTTCTGAATCAATTAATTGCAATAATGGTAAACCGAATGCTGCCGTTTTTCCAGTTCCAGTTTTTGCCAGCACCACAACATCTTCTTTTTGATTTAGAACAACAGGGATGGTCTTAATTTGAATATCTGTAGGAATGGATATTTTTAAAGTTTCTAAACTTTTTTGTAATTGATCATTAATCCCTAACTCTGAAAACGGTGTTGACATATACTAAATTTTGTGCAAAGATAACCACACTTTTACAGAGAATCCTACCATTTGGTTTATTAATACAAGATGCAGTTGTGTGACTAGAAGACAACGCCTGTTTAAACGTGTCGCAAATAATGTCATTTTGGAAGTTTTTAAAGCAAAATTATGGAAGCCATAAAGGTGTTAATCTGTTGACATAAAACTAAAATTTTCACTCTAACCAAATACGTTCAATCTCTAAGGCAAAAGATTCATTCCGTTTGTTTCCTATAAGGAAGGTCACCTCTTCAATAAGTTTGCCATCGTAATTGGGACGGCCTAGGGTATTGCCTCTATAGCTTGCATAAAATTGGTCAAAATAAAGCGTAATCGTTTGCCATTCCCCAGAAGTTTTAAATTCTTGAACGTAGGAATATTGCTGTGCTTCATAAGATTTGATGCGGAATTGATACGATTTCCCATCTCCTTTTATACGCAGTTTAACCATGTTGAATTGAGACACCTCTTTCTGAAAAAATGAATGTTTCACAGATGCAAATCCTCCATTATTTTCAGTAGTTATAGTCCCTTCAAACAAACCATTACCTCCATCAGTCAAAGCTATTTTACTTTTGGAGAGGCCACCCATGACCCCGTCGTTTACAACATGCCAACGGAGGGCGTTTTGTTGTGGCGACTGAAAGTCATAAATTATGGAGTTATCTTGAGAAGTCATCTTGATAGAAAATTTTGACACATAAAAAAGAAAGTGTTTTCGCAGGAATCAACTATGCCTCTCCCCTTGCAGGATACGCTTCCTTAATAATAAAATCAATGGATTTTAATAAATCTTCAATTTCAGGCCTTGCAAATGGCATCGTTTGGATGGAGGATGTATATAAGGTTTGATCTGGACGGATAAGAAAAAGTGCAGGTTCAATAAATTCTTCCGGTTCTTCCTTTATTCCTTTTGAGATCGCTAACCCCCAAGTTCTTGCATCGGTAATTGGAAAGTTATAGCCTATTGGTAGATCTTTTACTTTCCATTCTTCATAAGTTGCTTTTGCGCGTTTTTCAGAATCGGAGCTAATGGCGATGACATTGACACCTTTTTCAGAAAACGCCTTTATATGTTTTTGAATGGTTTGGAGATATTTTTTGCAAATTGGGCAGTACTTACCTCTATACACCACCAACCGAGTGAAGTTTTCTGGTTTTTGATCGCTTAAAGACCATTTCGTATCATTGACTAAATTTATAGTTAATTCTGGAGTTTTGGTTCTTGGTTTTATCATCGATTATAATTTTAAATTAATGAACAGCCTCGACCCAAGTGTACGAGGTATCAAGTAGAAGTTCCNNAATTCATTGCTTCGCAACTTTTAAAAATTGAGTTTCACTAATTTAAAGGTGGTCAATAACCCGAGAACTGCTTGCTCCTAAATGAACGACTATTGACCCAAACACCAAAAATTCAAAGGGTTATTTCTATAATTCAGCATTCAACTCATCCATAATCTCCCCAAACAACTCGTAAGAACGAATTCGATCTTGAATGTCATAAATATTGGTTACAGCAATCAGTTCTTCAACTTGATTCGTTTCTAAAAAAGATTTTACTTGCGATTTAACAGTCGCTTTACTGCCAATAAAAGAGTATTTCAACATTTGGTGTACCTGCGGATGTTCCATAATTTCCCTAAATTCTTGGGTCATGGCAGTTGGCGGTTGCATATAATCTCTTTTGCCTGTAAAAATGCCCAAAAACATTCGTATGAGTGACGTGGCAAAACTCTCTGCCTCAGCATCTGTTTCAGCTACAATGATATTTACCCCCGCCATCACATAAGGTTTAGACAACACCTCTGAAGCTTGGAATTCCTTTCGATAAACCTCTAAAGCTTCCTCCAAATGTCGGGTCGCAAAATGGCTTGCAAACGCGTAAGGCAAACCCTTTCTAGCCGCCAGATGGGCACTGTCTGTACTGGACCCTAAAATATAAATAGGCACCTCTACACCTTCGGCTACGGTAGCGCGGATTTTGGATTGCGCATTATCAATTGAAAAATACTGCTGTATTGCTTCCAGATCTTCAGGAAACGCATGTGCCGCTTGCATAAAATCTGATCGAATAGCTTGTGCCGTCTCTCTATCAGTACCTGGTGCCCTACCCAAACCTAAATCAATACGGTTGGGATATAAAGAACCTAAGGTGCCAAACTGTTCTGCCACAATTAATGGTGAATGGTTAGGCAACATAATCCCCCCTGAACCGATGCGCAGGGTATGTGTACCTTCTGCAATATAACCGATCAGTACAGAGGTGGCACTACTACCAATATTAACCGCATTGTGATGTTCTGCCAACCAGAATCGTGTGTAACCAAATCGTTCAGCTTGTTGTGCCAAATCGAGTGAATTATTAAAGGTTTGTTTGAGGCTATGGCCTTCAGAAACTAAGGCTAAATCTAAAATCGAATATGCTGTATGTGGGAATTTCATGTTATATGGTGTTGTGATTTTTAAAAACAGGGTGAAATTTTGTCAAAAAACAAAAATACAGCAATAAGTGCAGTCTTTCTGTTAGGGCTTTGTTAATCCTAGGGCATTCATAGCTTAAAGCCTTTTACACTTAAAATTCAAGCATTTATAATGTTCTAAATATCAGTGACTCGAAAATTTGTGTTCAGGATAAAATAGTGTTTCCAATAAGAATTGAAAAACTTAGGCTAAATTAGCACGCTATAATAAAAATTAACGCTGTAAATAAATATTGCTATGAGTAAAACAACCCTGAAAGTAAACAACAACGGTTCACTAAGAATAGAAGGAGATTTTGAAATTGTGGATAAGGACGGCAATGCCTACGACCTTGGTGGACGAGATGTTATATCTTTATGTAGATGCGGATTATCAGCTAATAAGCCATTTTGCGATGGCTCTCATCGTAACCACTTTGAGCATGATGCTATAGCATTTGCATTACCACCAAAGAAAGTTTAACATTTAAGATAATAATAATAATAATAATGGGAGTGTAATTTGAAGGACATCATTTGACCATTCAAATGTGCGCTGTCAATACACTCCCATAATACTCTAAATTTCTTAGTTGTTCTGTAAATCTTTTACATCTTCATTTGCTATCACCAAATCATTAATCAAAGATGTTAAATGAACGGTGGCCTTAGTAAGTGCCACAGCATTGGCTTCTAACAACGCGTTGACTTCCAACAGTTGCTGTTCTTTTTCAGCATCTGTACGCCCCAGTTTAAAACTTTCAACCTCTGTTAACTGAGTCTCAAGTCGTTTCTTTTCTTTTTTCAACTGATCGAGCTTTACCCGATGATTTCTAATTGTACTTTCTATTGTGCATACTTTATGCACCGTAGTTAAACTATCCAACTGTCTTTTGTAATCAACTTGGGCTACTGATCCTATTGAAAACAACATAAGCATCAGTATTGTATATGGCTTCATTTTATCTGTGTTTTAAGACCATGCAAAATTATACAATTTCCATATCTAAAAAGTGGTTTACTATTATTTTTAGAGACTATAATCAAAGATTTATTGACTGTATGGATAGTTTGGACCATTAACCAACAATTACTGACATAAATCATCTTTTCTAAGGAGGTAAAAGGCTATGTTTATCGAAACACTCAATATAAAAGACATGTATCAACCTCTCCTTTTAAATGCCAATTGGAAAACTGGCGTAATTACGATCATCATTTTTGCAATAGTTTGCGCCACATTGTTGGGCATTGTTATTAATTTTATGATAGATGACAAGAAGAAAAACGATTCTGACCCCCATGAATAGTAATTTTTCTACCAAAAATGGAAGAATATTTAAAGCGGCACCCTTCTCTATCTATGCGTTCTTGAACGTTTGGGTTTTGACGGTGTCGCAACTTCGTTTTCAGAACTCTCAAGTTTATCCTCGTTAACTTGGACTACTGATTTCTACTTTTAAACTTTTCTATAGCTCTATTCCCAATTCGGCCAATAGAAAAAGTTCATGGTTCAATTGCTGGGTATAGTTTTCCAATTGATATTCCACTCCAAATTGTAGCGTCGTTTTAGAACTCACAAACCATCCCAGACCAACTCCCAAGCGCTGCTCAAGTTCCGGCTTTTGAGTTTTGGCAATCTCCAATAAACTCTCAGTATCAAATTTCAAATACGGTTCATTGGCTTGTTTTTGAGCTAATGGTATGGTGTAGCCCAATTGGTACCTGAATCTGTGTTTGGTGACCGACGCATACAGCCTTTGTTCAATTCTGACACGATGATCAGTTTCAAAACCTGACCTTTCTGGCGTGTAAACAATTTGTTCCTGAAACCTCAATTCGCTTTCTTCATCCACATCAAAAGCATGTTCTATCCTGTATTGCACGCCTAGCCCAAAAGCGTACTTGGAATGCCATTGGTATTCAGAAAAATGTGAAAGATCTATCTGTTTAACAGTGTACTGCATGTTCTTATCGCTATATATAACATTGCGATTTTCAACTCCGAAGCTTAAGCCATATTTTGGATTTACTTGATAAGACAAGTCTATTGCAGGTTCAAAATAGCCTTTAAATTTATCTTGCGATTGTCCTTTAACCGAAAAGAGGATCATTATACTCAGAATTAAAAAACGATATTTAGTTATGATCATAAACGTTTCAAATTTAAAATAAAAGGGATTGAAACATGGTTCCAATCCCTTTACTATCTAACTTCACTATGAAAAAATTAATCTTCCAAATCACTTATTACTTTTCCTGAAGCATCAATTATTAATTTACGCTCTTTTAACCAACCCTTTTCAATTTCTACCACATAGGTTTTAGCGCCATTCATTTCAAGTACCTCTACAGAATCAATCTTATAGTCTGCATAGGCATTTTTTACTGCTGAAATCAAGGCTGCTGGCAATTCACTTTCTGAAATTTCCATTTTCGATTTCACAACCTTCCCTTCAGCATCATACCAGATATCATGATCCATTTTATTGATTTCAAATTCCACTTTAAAATGATCACCTTTTTTCTCCCATTCAACATCAGTTGCATTGTTATGGGCTGCAGTAAACGTACTTTGTACTTTTGCAGGCACATCATTGGTGTTTAAATCTTGTGCACTGATGGTTGCAGTGGCGAACATTAATAGCGCAGCTATTTTTAAATTTTTCATAATATTATAGTTTTTAATTTGAAACAAAGGAAGGGCTGAAAACTGTAACAAATTAGGAATACAAAACAGTAAACTGTTAAGCTTTTCTAAAAATATTACCCACTCCCATCTGCTTACAGCTTCTTTTTAGCTATTTTAGAAGTATTCCTAAATGATTATAGATTTCAGTAGTACAATTGCCTAGAACAGATAACACTTAAAGATGAAATTGTTGATTATAGAAGACGAACCGGAAATGTTGGAAAATATGGTACAGACATTAGAACGTCAACATTATGTTGTGGAAACTGCCTCTGATTACAAATCGGCACTCCATAAAATTGGTGTTTATGATTACGACTGTATTTTATTGGACATTACCTTACCTGACGGCAATGGATTGGAGCTGTTAAAAGCCTTGAAATCTTCAGGGAAAGATGATGGGGTTATCATCGTTTCAGCAAAGGACTCTTTAGACGATAGATTAGAGGGTCTTAATTTAGGTGCTGATGATTATTTGCCGAAACCATTCCATATGGCCGAATTGCATGCACGGGTAAAAGCGGTTTTAAGACGACGTCATTTTGAAGGCAACCAACAAATCAATATTGGCAATGTAGCTGTTGCTCCAGAGAGCCGCGAGGTAAAAGTGGACGGTAACCCTATTGTTTTAAACCGCAAGGAATATGATATTTTAATGTATCTCATTACTAATAAAAAAAGATTGGTAACCAAATCTGCATTGGCAGAACACGTTTGGGGAGATCATATAGATCAGGCAGATAGTTTTGATTTTATTTATTCCCAAATCAAAAACCTACGAAAAAAACTGGAGCATGCTACCATTACTATTGAAGCTGTTTATGGGGTTGGTTATAAATTAGAAGTGATGTAATGAAGTTACTCAATCATACCTCAAAATATTTAGCCATTCTTTTGGTGCCACTGATTACCATTTGGGCATTCATTTTTTACTACGCCATGCTCGATGAGATTTACGATAGTCTTGACGATGGTTTAGAAAACCAAAAAATATTACTCTTAC
This sequence comes from Gelidibacter salicanalis, assembly GCF_016469035.1. Classification (GTDB taxonomy): domain Bacteria; phylum Bacteroidota; class Bacteroidia; order Flavobacteriales; family Flavobacteriaceae; genus Gelidibacter; species Gelidibacter salicanalis_A. The sequence goes on from NZ_JAEHJZ010000056.1 coordinate 30,747, forward strand.
AACGCTTGCCTACAAATCCGGAAATTTTAGAGCATACAGATTTAGAACTCTGGAACCACAGCATTACGCCTATATCCAAAACCTATCATGATCAATTTACTGAACGGTATTCAGACACCTTGATGTATATGTTGAATGAAAAGGATTTTGAACCAGTTCGTACCTATGAAACTAAAATGGCCTATAATGATGTTTATTACAAGGTCAAATTTATTACGTCCATGGTGGAAGAAGATGATTTGATTCAGGATCTTGTTACCTATCTTATTGTACTTTATGCCATACTCATGATCACGATTGTTGTTTTAAACAATTTAATGCTCAAAAAGATTTGGAAACCTTTTCATAGCTTGATGGCACAATTGCCCAATTTTAGGATTGAAAAAAACCACCAAATCCAAACCAAAGACACTTCTATAGTCGAGTTTAAACTGCTCAATGCTTCCATTACCACCTTGATTGAACAAAGTAGAGCACGGTATTTAGAACAGCAACATTTTATCGAAAACGCTTCACATGAGCTACAAACACCATTAGCTATTAGTATTAACAAGTTGGAACTATTCTTAGAAAACACCAACTTGTCTGAGTCGGAACTCAACACAATGGCGTCCATTTTAGACAACCTAGGAAGATTGACCCGTCTTAATAAATCCTTACTCCTACTTTCAAAAATTGAAAACAGACAGTTTACCGATGAAGAAATGATTGATTTTAATCAATTGATCATTACGATTACTGAGGATTTTGAAGATTTGGCGTCCCATAAACACATCGGACTTAAAGTTGAAAGTATTGAGCAATTGCATTTTCAAACGAATAAGGATCTGGCCATCGTTTTACTGACAAATCTTATTAAAAATGCGATTGTTCATGGCCAACAGAACCATACGGTTACTATTGGCATTACGCATAATTCAATTGTAGTACGGAACTATGGCTTGGAAGCGGCTCTTGACTCCAACTTCGTGTTTTCACGATTCAAAAAGATCAGTACGGATAAAAAGTCCACGGGTCTGGGTCTCGCCATAGCAAAAGCTATTTCAGAAAAATACAGGATTGAGCTTAGCTACTCTTATACGTCGCAACACATCTTTAGTCTGCATTTTCCTAGTGTAAGTTAAACTTATACTAAATACAGACAATTGGACTACTATTCCTAAATGTTTTCAGTTTTAAAATAGACCTTTGAATTATAAAATTTTTATTATGAAAAAGTCAACCATATTTATAGGTCTATTTATCGCTGTTTTAATCGGCATAGGGGTCATAGGATTTGCCAAAGTAAACAAGGCAAGCGCCCATATAACTGAAGGTAGCGACAACTATACGATTTCTGAAACTTGGGAACTACCCAAAGAACTTGATGAAATAAGCGGCATTGTTTGGATAGATCACCAAACTATAGCTTGTGTGCAAGATGAAACTGGCATGATTTACATCTATAATCTTGATGAACGGGCAATCACGGAAGAAATTCCTTTTGCTGGTAATGGTGATTATGAAGGCATCGCTCTCCATAATAATGATCTCTATGTGATGCAAAGTGACGGTCTACTTTACGAAGTAAAAAATTGGAACGCGACCAATAAAATAGTCACCTCTCATCAAACCGGCTTTGACTCCTCTCATAATATGGAATCGCTTGTGTACTCTATCAAAGACTCGGCGTTGCTTACAGCACCAAAAGATAAAGATCTGGAAGATGATTTTAAAGGCTTGTATAAGATTGCATTGTCTTCAAAAAATGTAGATACCAATTCGCCAGCCTATAAAATAGAAATGAACGCTGCGGCCTTAAAACCTTACAGAAACAAAAAACGGTATAAAACGTTTAATCCTTCAGAAATTGCTGTGCATCCTACAACCCATGATATTTATGTGTTGGAAGGTAAAAATCCAAAATTGCTCATCATGGATTCAAATGGAGTACTTAAAACGGTATTTAAGTTAGACAAGATTAATTTTCCACAACCTGAAGGAATGACCTTTAGTGATCAGGGTGATCTTTATATTTCCAATGAATCGGCAAATGGGCCCGCATCCATCCATCTAGTGGAATTCAACAAATAGTTTAACTCGTTTAATAAGCTCTTAATGTTATCTTAATGAGATATTAAACTTCTCACAATCATAACGAAAATTTATCTTTTGATTTAAAAATTTCTTATCTTTAATATCAGATAATCAAAACTAAAAAAACTTAGAATATGAAAAATCAACAAGGAACAGGAAAAGGTCTATTGGCTTTATTAGGACTTGGGGCAGGTCTTTTTGCCTGGTGGAAATATAAAAACTTATCTCCACAAAAAAAAGAAGAGCTTCATAGTAAAGTAAATGAGGTTGGCCAAAAGGTAAAAGACAAATATAATGAAGTCGAATCTTCGGTCAAAACTCAATTGGACGATATAAAAAACAACGTTCAAGACGTCAAGAGAGAAGCAGTTCAAGATGTCAAGAGAGAAGCCAATGAATTAGCTAACAAACAATAGTTAAAGTATTAAGCACAAAAAAAAGCCTACTTCTAGTGGGTTTTTTTATGTGTATATCTCCTTCTATGGAACGTCGAGTTTTAAGGGCTAACAAAGAACAATTCCTTAAGAAAACCTGATGGTTTCTAAATCCACATTGCCACCAGATAGAATGATTCCAACCCTCTTATCTTTAAAATAATCTTTATTCTTTAACACTGCCGCAAACGCGACAGCGCTAGAGGGTTCAATAACTATTTTTAAGCGTTCCCAAAGCAATTTCATGGCTTGAATAATCTCCACCTCTTCCACCCGTATAATATGATCCACATACTGTTGAATGATCGGAAAATTGATGTCACCCAATTGCGTTCTCAATCCGTCAGCTACGGTATTTGTACTGTAATTTGTTTCAATTTGACCGCTTTCTAGAGACCGATAGGCATCATCAGCAACCAACGGCTCTCCTCCAATAACCTTACAATTTTTACCGAAAACATGGGAAGACAACGCTGTACCAGCAATCAAACCACCTCCGCCCACTGGTGCGACAATCATATCCAGATTGGGATGCGCATTTAAAAGCTCCATCCCTACAGTGGCATTTCCTAAAATTACATTGAGATCATTTGAAGGATGGACAAACGTCGCACCTTTTTTGGCAACAATTTTAGCTGCTGCCTCCTCTCTAGCGTTTATATTCGGTTCACACGCCGTTATAATTCCGCCATATCCAACAACAGCATCCTTCTTTACCTTAGGTGCATTATTGGGCATCACGATATAGGCCGGAACATCCAAATTTTTGGCGGCTAAGGATAATGCTTGGGCAAAATTTCCTGAAGAATGTGTTACCACACCTCGCTCCCGCTCTTCTTTGGTCAATTGCAGCACGGCATTGACGGCACCACGCATTTTAAAAGCACCCATTTTTTGGAAGTTTTCACATTTAAAGAACAGTTTTGCTCCTGTCATGTCATCCAATAAATGCGATGTAAAAATAGGCGTGTTATGAATATAGGGGGAAATCCTTCGACTGGTGTCGCGTAGCATTTGTTTGTCCATATCAAATTAAAAACTAAAGATATTTAATTTCTATTACGAAACCTTGCAAAAAGCACCAGTTTTTTCTTCGTATTAATAAAATAAACACCTGTTAATAAGACAATAGCGGCAATTATGGATTGGGTTGTAATCACCTCGTTTAAAAAATACCAGCCTAATACTAAGGCTATAATTGGATTGACATAGGTAGAGGTGGCCACTTTTTCTGGCGAGACGCGTTTTAGCAAGAAATTAAAGGAGGTAAACGCCACTATGCTTCCAAAAACAATCAATAGTACCATTGACAATTGTACCTTTTCACTCCATACATTGGGCAAACTCCACGCTTCGCCAAAAAGCAAACTCAATACGACAAGCATTATCCCTCCCGCAATCATTTGATAGCCTGTATTCACAAAATAATTAGAAGGCAAGTCTGCCTTTCCTACAAATAAACTCCCAGTAGCCCAACTCACCATACACACAAATATCATGATCATGCCTAAAATTGAGCCTTCTTTACTGACTACCTCATTTTGACTGACCAATAAATAGATACCAATAATTCCTAAAATCACCCCTAAAACAGACATGGCCTGAATCTTTTTTCCTTGAAATACCCGCATTAAAATTAACACCACCAGAGGTTGTGCGGATATTTCTAAAGCCGCAAAACCGCTGTCCACATATTTAAGTGCCCAAACCACAATACCGTTTCCAAAGGTCAGAAACAAGAACCCCGCAATGGCGGTATTGATGAGCTGTTTTTTAGAAATGGCTAAGGATTTACCCATAAGTTTGGCAATTATAAAAATCAAAACACCCGCAGTTATAAAACGCACGGACGCCAACATAAATGGAGGCAGCTCAGTTACCGCTATTTTGTTCAGCAAATACGTAGAGCCCCAAATAACATAAATGGAGAAAAAAGCAAGGATAATAAAGATGGTGTTTTTTGAACTGTTCATGATGTAGCAAAGTGGGATAGTGACAAAAAGCAATTGGCAAAAATAGGAAAAGAGGCGTTGAAACGCCTCTTTTGAAGTTGTTATTTTAAAATGTATTCTTAGTTTTTCAATGATGCCATATCGATCACAAATCGGTATTTGACATCAGAGTCAATAATACGTTCATAAGCGTTGTTGATATCTTTCATATCAATCACTTCTATGTCTGAGACAATATTGTGCTCTCCACAAAAATCTAACATTTCTTGAGTTTCTTTAATTCCTCCAATTAAGGAACCAGCGATACGTTTACGCCCGAGAATCAATCCGCCACCATGAAATGGTTTGAGTGGTTCCACAGCACCCACTAGCACCATAGTAGCATCACGTTTTAGCAATCCGATATACGGATCCATTTCGTGACCCACAGGAATTGTATTTAAAATAAAATCGAAGCTGTTGCTATGCTTTTTCATGTCGTCTTCATTTTTTGAAATAAGAACTTCATGTGCTCCAAGCGCTTTTGCATCTTTAGCCTTATCTGGCGAGGTTGTAATCATTACGACATGTGCTCCCAAGGCATTGGCGAATTTTACTCCCATATGCCCAAGGCCGCCCAAACCAATCACCCCTACTTTATCACCTTCTTTAACGTTCCATTTGCACAATGGCGACCAGGTGGTAATCCCTGCACATAAAAGCGGTGCGGCTCCTTTTTCGTCAATATTTTCAGGAATATTTAAAACAAACTCTTTGTTGACCACAACTGAAGTAGAGTATCCACCAAAGGTATGTCCTCCCAAATGTTTGTCCTTACCGTTGTAGGTACCCACCATGCCTTCTTCACAAAATTGCTCCAAATCTTCTTTACAGGCGGAACACTCCTGACAAGAATCGACCATACAGCCCACACCTACCAGATCGCCTTCCTTAAATTTCGTCACATTTTTACCCGTTTCAATTACGCGCCCAATAATTTCGTGACCAGGAACTACCGGATATCTCGAGTTTTTCCAATCATTTCTAACGGTATGGATATCACTATGGCAAACGCCACAATAGGTAATATCGATTTTCACATCGTCATCGCCACAAGCTCTTCGCTCAATATCCAAGGGTTTTAAGTCTGCTTTGGAGTCCTTTGCCCCGTAAGCTTTTATAGTTGTATTCATGAGTTCTTCAAATTTTTTAAATTAATTGTTTGACTCGATTATATTCATAAACATTATTGTCCGATAAAGAATTAAGATCCTGCCTCGCCGGCAGGCAGGCGCTGCGCTTATAGTCCCGATAGCTACCGGGAAAAGAACAAAGACTTGATTTTAACTGACTGATAAACAGTCGTTATTCTAAATTAAATTTGCCCAATCACACTTAGTGAAATTGGTTTCAAAAACAAGGTGTCATTTTTAAGTTCTTGAACCAGATCATGCTTTAAGGGGGTTTGCAAACTTTTCACCTGTTTTACCGGACACTGATGATTCATAAAGAAACCATTTATTAACTCTCAAAAGTTGTCTTCAATGTAATATCCGCATTCAATAATTTTGATACGGGACAGTTTTCTTTAGATTTTTTGGCGAGTTCCTTGAATTTACTTTCATCCATTCCAGGGACTTTCCCTTTTAGGTCTAATTCTATTTTAGGAATGCTGCCATCCTCAAAATAAACTTTGGCTTGTGTGTCCAAACGTTCTGCTGTAAACCCTTCTTCAACAATGTAGAAGCTTAGCTGCATTGTAAAACATCCAGCATGTGCTGCTCCAATTAATTCTTCAGGATTGGTTCCTACTGCATCTTCAAAACGAGTTTTAAACGCGTAAGGCGATTCCTTTAACACACCACTTTCTGTAGATAATGATCCTTTTCCATCTTTACCACCACCTTCCCAGTGGGCTTTTGCTGTTCTATTAAATTTCATAATTTTCAAATTTTTTAGTTAATCTTTGTTTTAAAATGCTGAAATGCCTGCTTTTACAATAATTATGAACACCATTCAGTCTTTTTAATTATGTTGACTTCTACTTTTTCTTTGGCACAAATATCGATTTGACATTGACAAATTCACGAATTCCAAATCCGCCGTGTTCTCTACCAAATCCAGAATTTTTAATCCCTCCGAAAGGCATATTTGGTCGTGCCAATCCAAAGGAGTTTATATTAACCATTCCCGTATCAAAATGTGTTCTTGCCAATTCAATAGCTTTGTCTTCGTCTTTAGAAAAAATTCCGCCGCCCAATCCAAACTGGCTGTCATTGGCAATACGCATGGCATCTTTATTGTCTTTTGCTTTTATCAAAGCGGCTACAGGACCGAACAACTCATCATCATAGGCAGGTTGTCCTGGTGTCACGTTTTCTAAAACAGTAGCAGGGTAAAAATAACCTTTACCATTTGGAATCTCGCCACCTAAACTGAGTTTTGCACCTTTTTTAACACTTTCCTCTACCTGATCGTGCAGTGTTTGCCGTAAATCCTTACGTGCAAGTGGTCCCATTTTAGAAGATTTATCTGTAGGATCTCCAGTCACAATACTTTTCATACCTTCTATAAATGCCTCTCTAAATTGGTCGTAAACTTTCTCTGTGACAATAAAACGCTTGGCAGAAACACAGGTTTCACCATTATTATACACCCGTCCTTGTACACAGGTTTTTGCGGCCAATGTTACATCTGCGTCATCCAAAACCAAATACGCATCATTACTGCCTAATTCCAGAACCGTTTTCTTTAGAACCTGCCCCGCTTTTTTGCCTATAATTCGGCCAGCTTCAGAACTTCCAGTTAAAGTGACACCGCGCACCAAATCATGTTCGATAATTTTGTCCGACTGATCGTGATCAATAATCAATACTTTAAATAAATCTTTAGGCAGACCGGCAGCTTCGTAAATCTCCTGCAACAACAGTGCAGAACCGGTCACATTTTTTGCGTGCTTTAACAAGACACCGTTACCGGCCATTAAATTGGCAATAGAATAACGAATAACTTGATAGGCAGGGAAATTCCAAGGCTGAATTCCATAAATGACACCAATTGGAGAGTAGGTCACAATACCTTTCCCGCCTTCAGCCAATTCGCGTTCTTCATCTTGTAACATCTCAACACCTTCAGTGGCGGTGAAGTCGCAAATTCCTACACAAAGCTCAATTTCTTGATGCCCTTGCTTTAGAAGTTTGCCCATTTCTTCAGTCATTATTGCCGCTAATTTGTCTTTTTGGTTGGATAACTCCTTACCAATGGCTTTGATAATTTTGGCGCGTTCTTCAATAGGCCTTAATCGCCAATCTAGGTAAGCATTATGGCATCTCTCTACCGCCTTTAAAGCCACATCGGTGGTCATATAGGTATAGGTTGTAATCTCTTTCTCTGAAGCTGGATTAATCGTTGTAAAAGTTTTTTGTTTATCTGTAGTACTCATAGTTTATAAATTTGGAATTAAATCTCTAGTTTCTGCTTTGTATGTGGTGTAACCTTCCTTTCCTAGAGTATAAAAAGTGTCGGGATCCCAGGGTGTAGTGGCAACATCTTCTTTAAAACGTCCCACCAAATCTGGGTTGGAAATGTATAATTTGGCAAAAGAAACCAAATTGGCATCACCATCTTCAATAACTTTATTTCCTGATTCCTTGTCAAAACCAGTACTGATCATCAAGGTACCTTTATATTTGGGTCTGTAACGTTTTGCTATATGCTCAACTGCAAATTCCACATCAGATACGTCGTTAAAGGGCTCAGACAGATGAATATACGACAAATCGTATTCTTTTTCCAATTTTTCAATGATATAATCAAATGTAGGAATTGTGTCTTTATCCATGGTCATCCCAAATACATTATGAAGTGACGGATTGAAACGCGCGCCTATTCTATTTTCTGGAATTACTTGTATTATGGCATCAAGCGTCTCAAAAAAGAAACGCGCTCTGTTTTCAATACTGCCTCCGTATTGATCTTTACGATGGTTGCTGGTACCATTAAAAAACTGATGGAACAGATACCCATTGGACGAATGAATCTCTACACCATCAAATCCTGCTTCAACCGCATTTTTTGCAGCATTCTGGAAGTCGGCTATAGTCATTTTGATATCTTCCAAAGTCATTTCCCTAGGCGTCACGGTATCTTTAAACCCACTAGGTGTAAATGATTGCGAATTTGGGTTAATAGCAGAAGGCGCCACCGGCAAATCACCATTATGAAAATCAGGATGGGACATGCGCCCCACGTGCCACAATTGAATATAAATACGTCCACCAGCGTCGTGTACAGATTTGGTTACTTTCTTCCAACCCTCCACTTGTTCTTGAGAGTGGATACCAGCCGTATAATACCCCACTGCCTGCGTTGAAACCTGAGAACCTTCCGTTATAATTAATCCAGCGGTGGCTCTTTGCGTATAATAAGGCACGTGTAATTTTTCGGTGGGTACGTTGCCTTCATTGTCGGCGCGACTACGCGTCATAGGTGCCATGACTATTCTGTTTGGCAATTCTAAATCGGCCATTTTATATGTTGATAATAGAGGTTGTTTTGACATGTTTTTCATTTATATTTTTAAAATTAATTGGACCTAGACATTTTGTTCTGAAGATTCTGGGGGAGTGACGAAAAGTTTTTCAGGTTTCTGCATCTAAGCTTTTTATAATAAACTTTCAAGTGCACTTTCTTTCGCTTTCGTTAAAAACCCCCAAATTTCTTATGGTCCATTATTATGATATTCAAAGATACATATCCAACGGCTTGGAATGCTTGATATAGGTTAGTGGCTACTGTTAAAAATAGTTAAGGCGCAACTTCCAGTGCTTTTTTAATGCGACTCAGGCTTTCAGGCTTTATACCAAGATAATTAGCTACATGATAATCATTGATACGGGTGGTAATATTTGGGTATAAAAGGCAAAAGTCGAGATAACGCTGGGTAGCGGATTTTTCTAGTGTAGTGAGTATGCGTTTGTGGGCACTTACAAAAGCGGCTGTAGTTTTTATTCTAAAAAAGCGCTCTAACTTAGGAATACGGCTATAAGCTACCTCAAGCATACTTTTTTCAATAGCTAACACTACCGAATCCTCAATGGCTTCTACGTAAAGTTTAGCTAGTTGATTGTTGAAAAACGCTTCAAAGTCACTGATCCACCAGTCTTCAATTGCAAATTGCAAGATGTGTTTTTCACCGTGTACATCTACATAATAGGCTATCAAACATCCACTGAGTACGTAATATTCTTTGGTAACGGTATCTTGAGGCTGAATAAGGTAAGACTTCCTTTTGAGAGATTGTTCGGAAAATAGCGACAAGAATTCGTTCATTTCTTGATCAGAAATTGAAACAACGCTATTGATATGATGACTTAATTGATTTTTCACAAATTAATACTTCACGAGAATATATAATTTTGGTAAGATCCCGAAACCCTGTCAATGCGAAAACTGAATACTGTTTATCTTTTACCAGTGTCTCTATTACCTAGTTCAAAAATAATGCATTCCTATCAAACTCTTTAATGCAACCCAAATTAAAGGGGACTCATCCCCATAGAAGAAGCGCCGTAAATGGTTTTCCTATTGGAGCAACATTAATCTGTAATCGGTTAAGTGTTGCGGATCGATAAATGTATCTTAAAACTTCAATGTCAATTTAAAATACAGATACTATGGAAAAGAATAAGAAAGACAAGAATTATGACTCAGCAGTTTCTCAACGCGATAAGGATCTATTGGGTAAAAAACAAAAAAACCTGAGAACAGATGGTGGCGATGACTCACAATTGAACGAGACCAACAGGTCAGCACCAGTAGATTTTGAAGGGAAAGATTTAGATATTCCTGGAAGAACATTGCCAGAAGATAGATCGAAAAAAACACTAAAGGACGAAGAAAATCAGCTTTATAGCCAAGGTGGGCCAGAAAATGACCATCTCGAAGAAACCGAGTAGAAACCGTATAAACAACCATATGATTTGCTTATATTATCACCATATTGGGCTTATTCAATTTAAAAACCGATACCTATAAGCTTCCTCTTTGGATTCCTATTTTTCAACTAGATATATGCAGTACGACACAAAAACAGTTTCAGAATCGTTCCTTAATTTTTATAACAATCTTATAGACCAGCTTCCCGGTATTGGAGTGGGCATTCTCATTGTGATTTTAGGCTCGCTGATAGCCAAGTGGATTGGGCAATTTACAAGAAAACGTATTTCCGCAAGAACCCATGACCCATTAATGAGTAAATTTTTGGGACAAGCTATAAAATACTTGTTAATCATATTTGTTATTATGATTGCCTTACGGTCTGCGGGCTTAGGCAGCATTGCAACGGCAATCTTAACCGCCGCGGGCGCAAGTGCCCTTGTTCTGGGATTTGCCTTTAAGGATATTGGTGAGAACTTTCTTGCGGGGGTTATCTTAGCCTTTAACAGGCCTTTTGATGTAGATGATACTGTTGAGATTGGTGAGAATTTTGGGAAGGTGAAAAATTTAGAATTTCGGTATACCAAATTAAAAACCTTTGATGGGAAAGACGTTTATATCCCTAACAGTGATGTCTTAACCAAACCCGTGACCAATTATACAGAAGATGGTTTTTACCGATGGAACTTTATTATTGGTATTGCTTACGAAGACAATATACTAGGCGCCAAACAGACTATTATGGATGCCTTAAGCAAAGAACCTAATGTTATTGAAGATGCAGAACATGTCAATTTTGTCATAGAAGATGAATTGGCCACAAGTACCGTTAATTTGAAAGTTTATTTTTGGGTAGATACCAAAGATTTTAGAAGAATGGCGCTGATTACGAAAGGGAATGTTGTCCGTAATGTCAAGGAAGCCCTAGAGGAAAATGGGTATTACTTACCTGCAGACATTCAAGAAATTAAGCTCTATGGTGGAGAAAAAGGATTTCCTATTCGTTTGGAAAAGGATGAATCAACGGGGGCAGGAGAACAAAATCAAAAGTTCAAAAAATAAGGTGTAAAAGAATAGTACCTCTTGAAATTGTAAAAGGAAGCAGCGCATTTCAATGTATCAATTTAATTTTATGAGCATCTGTATTAATGTTGATCCATAAGTTAATCCTTATATAGATTCTTTTGAATAAAAGAAAATACTTAACTATCACATTATGTTGTAATAACAGTCTTTAAAAGTTAAAATAATCAAAAATGTGAGATGGGCCAACGTCTATAAGGGGCAGATAGCCGTACATATACTAAACCGATAAATTTATAATTATGAAAAAAATTTCAATTGCATTATTCACCGTTATAATGTTTAGCTCTTGTGTTTCTAAAAAGAAATATGTTGCCTTAGAACTTGAAAATGGTCAAATTAAGAGTGAACTTACTAAAACTAGAGTAGAGAAAGAAGATCTTGAAGCAAAGTTTGATGCTATTCAAGCAAGAGTTGATAGCTACAATAAGAAAATCAATTCACTTACTGAAGAAAATGATGCAATGCTCGTCAATGTTGACAATATTGCAGTGATTTCAAACGATACTAAAAAAGCAATGCGTAAAACCTTGCAAAATGTAGATCAGTCAAAACTTGCAGAAGCTAAGACTTTAAAAGATTCAATGAATCTTGCGTTGTCTTACAACTTGAACAAATCTTTGGATAATAGCAATCTTAATGAAGATGAAGATATTTCAATTGATATTAATGAAACTGTCGTAATGATTTCTATTTCTGACAAAATGTTGTTTAACACAGCAAGTTATAAAGTGAGCAACAAAGCAAACGATATCTTACAAAAATTGGCTAATGTTATCAATTCTGAGCCAAGTGTTGAAGTAATGGTTGAAGGTCATACAGATGCTAGAAGTATACGTACGAGCAAAATTGCAGACAACTGGGATTTGAGCGTATTGCGTGCAACTTCAGTGGTTAGAAAATTACAAGATGACTACGGTGTAGCTCCAGAAAAAATGATTGCTTCAGGAAGAAGTTCTTACAAGCCACTTGCGGAGAATGACACCAATGATAATAGATCAAAAAACAGAAGAACACGTATTGTGATCCTTCCTAACTTAGATAAATTCTTTGCATTAATGGGTACTAACGAATAATCGTTTTTATTCAATTAATCAATTCTAAAAAGACTGTTAGCAATAACAGTCTTTTTTTATTTTCAATTTGATCATTAAGACGAAAAATTAACTAATTTCGTAACACAATATTGATCTAAAAAACACTTTGAAAAAGCACAATAGCTCACCTAAAAACTTCCTGTTCATTTCCCGTTGGGGAGAAATTCTTGACATTGCCTACGCTACACAAAACGAAGGCCACGATGTCAAATTATATATAGAGGATAAACCCTCTCGTGAAATCGGAACTGGCTTTGTAAAGAAAGTCAGAGACTGGAAAAAACATATTGATTGGGCTGATATTCTGATTTTTGATTATACCGGATTTGGAAAGGAATGCACAGAGTTAAGAGCGGCCGGAAAAATTGTTTTCGGTGGAAGTGAGTATACTGACCTTCTCGAATTGGATCGCAATTTTGGTCAAAAAGAACTTCAAAAGCACAAAATTAAAACCTTACCTTTTAAAGAGTTTGTAAGTTTTCAGGATGCCATTGCTTATGTAGAGAAACATCCTGATGCCTATGTTATTAAACCGTCCGGCGAAACGCAGGAATTAAAGCAACTCCTATTTGTAGGTAGCGATGACGAAGGCTTAGATGTGATTCGCGTCTTAAAGGCCTATGATAAATCTTGGGGAGACGACTTTGGAAATTTTCAATTGCAGAAAAAAGTGAAAGGGGTCGAAATTTCTGTCGCCGCCTTTTTTAATGGAAAGGAATTTATAAAACCTATCAATATCACTTTTGAGCATAAAAAACTATTTCCTAAAGAATTGGGAGTTTCTACTGGAGAGATGGGTTCAAGTATGTTTTGGGTCAACCACTCTCCTATTTTTGATGCCACTTTGCTGAAATTTGAATCGTCTTTGGTTAAACAAAAATTCATTGGTCATATTGATATCAACTGCATTGTTAATGGCAACGGGATTTATCCTTTAGAGTTTACGTCGCGCTTTGGTTACCCTCAAATATTCATCCAACGTGCAGGCATTAATGAACCTATTGGAGAACTGCTTTACAAAGTTGCTTCAGGTCAAAATTTCAGGATTGCAACAAAAAAGGGCTTCCAAGTAGGCGCATTTATGGTGGTACCACCTTTTCCTTATGACGACAAAAAAACTTTCGAGTTGTTCTCAAAGGATGCGGTGGTCGTATTTAGAAAGGATTTAAAGGAAGGGATCCACCCGATGCATCTAAAAAAGGTAAATGAAGAATGGCTGATTACCGGAAATACCGGCATTGCACTGTTGGTAACCGGAACCGGAATCACGATGAAAGATGCTCAAAAAATGATGAACAATCGCATCAGCAATGTCATTGTCAATAATGGTTATTACAGGACTGACATTGGCGACCGATGGTTGGAAGATTCAGATCGATTATGGTCCTGGGGACTTTTATAGCCCTAAATCCGCCACAAAATTTCTAAATTTATACAGCATATATTAAACGCTTAAAAATATAATCATGGAATCCCTTACCTTTAGACAATTAACTACAGCACCACAGCAATTCTTTGATATGTTGCCCTCAGAATGGCAAAAAGAAATTGTACCATTTTGGACCGACTACGAATCTGTGGCTAAAATTTATATTATAGAAGAAGATGATATCATCATTGGCGGTGGCATCATGTTTTCTGCCTGCCCACCTAATTTTACCTATTTTGAGGATGAAGCCAATTATTGGTTCAGTAAAGGTTATTTATACCTGGGCTTTATTTGGATTGCAAAACACAAACGGAGCAACAACTTAGGTTCGTACTGGCTTACGCAATTGAAGAAAGCCGAAGCACATGAGAAATATTTCCTCTTGACGGAAGAAAATCGTTTGCATCAATTTTACGTCAAAAACGGATTTACCCGAATCAAATCTTTAAAGAATGAAGACCATTTTGAATGGTTATACCTATCAGAAAATCAATCATAAAAACCTCCTATTTGTTTGCTTAAGCATTACATAACAATAGCAAAACGGTACCATTCACATAAAAAAATCTCCTTTAAAAAATTAGCTAATACAGTATAACATAGGTATTTTTGCATAAAATTTAAGTCGCTATGTTTACATTATTAAAGAGCTTCAAAATTGTTGCCATTTTAGAGGGTATTTCCTATTTGGTCTTATTTGGCAACATGTTATTGGTCAAACCTTTCAATCCTGAAATTTACAAAACCTTACTCTATCCTATCGGGATGGCGCATGGGCTGTTATTTATTGCCTATGTTATTTTGGCGCTTTTAGTGGGCTCCAAATTAAAATGGTCTTTTAAAACTTTGGGAATTGTTCTTTTAGCATCGTTAATTCCTTTTGCGACGTTCTATATTGAACGCAAATATTTAAATCAGACCGCATAATGCCTGAGTACAGCCATATTTTTTGCGATTATTTTTTTGATCTTGGATTCACTGATGAATGGGCGACAATCTTTAACATGCTCACACTGCTTTTAATATTGTTTGTGATCATCTTTGTTTCAGACTTACTGACGCGAAAAATATTGGTCCAGGCGTTTAATAGATTTGCCCAGCGTTCTACTACGCAATTTGATGATTTTTTAGTGAGTCATAAAGCACCCCGAAACATTGCACATTTGGTACCCTTATTTATTACCATCAAATTGTTTCCCATTGTATTTTATGACTTCCCTCAATTTCAGTCGTTTATTCTCATTCTACTAAAGGTTTATGGAATTCTACTCACCATTTGGATTGTTAGAAGTGTTCTCAGAAGTTTAGAATCTTTTTTCAAAACCTTACCCCGTTTAAGAGATAAACCCATTGATAGTTATATTCAGGTGGTCATGCTTTTTGTATGGGTTATTGGGATTGCATCTTGTTTTGCTGCCATCATCAATTTATCTTTCTTAAAATTCTTTACCACTCTAGGTGCCGCATCTGCAGTGCTTCTTTTGATTTTTAAAGATACCATCTTAGGATTTGTGGCGAGCATTCAGGTGGCCATCAATGACACCTTAAGAATTGGCGATTGGATTACGATGGATAAGTACGGCGCTGATGGTGATGTTATTGAGATCAACCTCTCAACGGTACAAGTTCAAAACTTTGACATGACCATCACCAATATTCCAACCTATGCGATTATTTCGGAATCGTTTAAGAACTGGCGCGGCATGCAGTCATCCGGTGGACGACGCATTAAACGGTCTATTTTAATCAAATCAAAAAGCATCCATTACCTTACAGACCCTGAAATTGAAGACCTTAAAAAGATAGAACTCATCACGGCCTATCTCACGACCAAACAAAAGGAACTAATAGACTACAATACGTCTAATAAGGTTAACAAGGACACTTTAATCAACGGCCGTAACCTTACCAATTTGGGCGTGTTCAGGAAATATGTTCAAACCTATATTGAACGTCATTCTGGCATTAATAAAGACATGACCATAATGGTACGCCAATTGGAACCAACCTCTCAAGGAATCCCTTTGGAAATCTATGCCTTTAGCAGCGATAAACGTTGGGTGAATTATGAGTATATCATGTCTGATATTTTCGATCATGTGCTTTCAGCCATTACCTATTTCGATCTAGAACTTTTCGAATTGACGCCAACTATTTTCAATGTCAACAAAGAATAGGGCATAAAAAAAACAGCCTTATTTCAAATTCTCGAAATAAGGCTGCTTTACTACTAAAAAAAATCTATTTTTTTTAATTACCAGCTTTTTCCATTGCTTCTTTTTTCATGTCATCATTAGCAATAATTGCTAACTCCACACGTCTGTTTTTTGCTCTGCCATCTGAGGTAGAGTTATCATATTTTGGCTGATTAGGACCATACCAATTGGTTGTAAAACGCCCAGTTGAAATGCCTTGTCCTGATAAGAAAGACGTTACTGATTGCGCACGTTGCTTAGATAGCGTCATATTAAAATCGTCCGGACCCGTACTATCAGTATGACCTTCTACCAAAATATTTGTATCTGGATATTCCTTAAAGACGGCAGCCAATTTTTTCAAGGTTGCAGATGATGCGCTATTGATGTTATGTTTATTGGTGTCAAAATAAACACCGCTACTTTCATCAAATACAACATTGATACCTTCACCAACACGTTCTACTTGAGCTCCTGGGATTTCTTGTTCAATGCGTTCAGCTTGTCTATCCATTTTGTCACCAATATAATTTCCGGCAACACCACCTACAACAGCACCAATAATAGCACCTAAGGCTGAATTGTTTTTACTGCCCACATTATTTCCAATGACGCCTCCAATAACAGCACCACCACCGGCTCCAATTACGGTTCCTTTTTGCTTGTTATTTGCATTTCTAGTGGCATCGCAGCTCACTACTAAGGCACTTACCATAAATAATAGTGCAATTGTTTTAAAAGTATTTTTCATGTTCAAAAGTTTATAAAGTTGTTCTTGTAAAATTTAAATTGATTTTAAAGGGTTTTCCTTCAAATTGAATAGTTTGTGTTACCTGCATACTGTTATCATCTAAGTATTTAAGATTCATTCTATAGCCGGTATCCTCTTGCAAATCCTTTTTCTTGGCATCGGTAAATTTCATTGTAAAATCAAAGTTACCTGTGTTTTTGCCAATTTCATTCGCAGCCCATCTAAAGTTTCTAACACCAGTGGAACAGTCGGCATCTATTATAGTATAGGTTCCGGTACTGTTATTGGATCTAAAAAACCACTGGCTATCCTTAAAGCAGGATGCCGTTGCGTCATTGAATAAAACGGTATTGAAAACTCCCTGAGTGTCGTAGGTTACAGAATTCAGTACCCAATTGCCATCAACGGTTTTTCTAGCTGATTTTTCAACTTTTGATAAAGAGCACGACACAAACAGCGTCGACATAAGAAGTATTATTCCTAATTTTTTCATTTTGATAAGTGTTATATTGGTTTGTAATAAATATACGAATATTACTACACATTGGTTGTTAAGGATTTCCCTATTTGTTAAGAAATATAACTTTCCGACTATTTTAAGCGGTCTTTAACAAACTCAATTTTGGTTTTTCCATGAGCAGTAGGCTTGCCATCCTTACCTAGGTTTACCATAATAATATTGTCTACAGTCAGAATGGTTTCTCTAGTCATTTTATTTCGTGCTTCACATTTGAGGGTCACTGAAGTACCTCCAAATTTAACAACATCCATCCCTATTTCAATAATATCTCCTTGTTTAGCGGAGCTCATAAAATTGATTTCCGAAATATATTTTGTTACAATCTTTGAATTTTCCAGTTGAATAGCAGTGTAGAGCGCCGCTTCTTCATCAATCCAAGCCAGTAATTGCCCTCCAAAAAGTGTTCCATTAGGATTAAGGTCTTCTGGTTTTACCCATTTACGCGTGTGAAATCTCATTGTGATTTGTGGTTTTTAAGTTTAGTGTTAGAATAATTCAGGGCTGTTATCATTGGGAATCTTTAAAGCTGTGCCCAATTCAGCATTCAATTGTTTAATAAAGTAAGCCGAAAGTAAAGGTGATTCCTTTTCGATATTTTGGTGCACAAAAAAATCTATTTCTTGTATGCCTTGTTGCTGCCACTCTTTGAGTCGTGATACCCATTGATCCAGTCTGTTGTAATCGCTCTCATGGTTTGCGCCAACATATCTAATAAACGCCGTCCCGTTGGTTAAACGCATGTGCATCAAATCACGCCGCCCGGCAGTATCTACAATAACGTTGGCCACATTGTAGGTTTCAAACAAATCATATAAACGGTCAGCTACGGCAACATCATTGTACCAATCTGTATGTCTAAATTCAATAGCTAAAGGAATTTCTGATGGCCATGCTTTTACAAAAGCTTCTACCTTATCAAAATCTTTGGGCGCAAAATTAGTGTGCATCTGGAGAAATACAGTACCCAATTTTTCTTTCAGATTATTAGCGCTATAAAGAAAATCGTCCACCACTTTTTCTACTCCATTTAAGCGTTTCCAATGACTAATCTCTTGATAGAGCTTCGGAAAAAATTTAAAGCCGTCAGGTGTTTTCTCATACCAAGTAGAAAAGGTTTCTGGTGAAAATATGCGGTAGAATGTGGCGTTAAGTTCTATAGAATTGAACTGTGTTGCATAATAGGTCAATTCATCTTTGGTGCCCTTTGGATAAAAACCTTTTAAATCGGCCTTATTCCACTTGGCACAACCCACATAGATCTCTGGTGGATTTTTGCTTTTAAAGGCATTCAAAACACCAGCCGTATCTCTATGATCCGGTGGCAATGTAAAGTCAATATCTTGAGGGTTGTCAACGCTTCCAAATTTCATATCAACACATTTAAGGTATGTGCCAAAGATACTTCAATCTTGGCAAACAATATTTAAAAAAGCTCACAAACCCTTTAAAACCTCTAAAATAATGCTGTTGTTAATAAACCGGTTAACAACATCTCTGGTCCTTGATCTCTAAGAAAATCATTATGCATAATTTTATAAAAACCTAAAGTCATGACTACTAGAACCGAAGATTTCATTCAGATTAGACCCGTCATTTCCAGTGCTTTAATTTACGACACCATGAGTCCCGGAGAACGCTTTCAAAACGCCACTTTGAGACCGTTGCTAAAGCTTCAAAACGATCTTATTGTGGCGGTGTTTAAAAATTATATTGCCAAGCACAAAAATGTGTTTTATGACCTATCTTTGCCGAAACAATTGGGCTATATTGAAAATGTCCTCCACAAGGATATGAAGTTCAGAAATTCTATTAAAGGAATGATCATTGGTCATTTTACTATGGAAGAATATGAAGTTTATATCGAAAATCCATCAGCCCTAAATAAGCGTATGATGACTCTTGCAAAGGAGCGTTTAATCAGTCATATCCAACTATTTAAGCCAGAGAAGGCAACTGTTATATGAAACTAAAAAGTGATGTTCTGCAAGCTTGTTATGACTATGCCAACAAGCGGATTGCCAATTATAAAAATGAAATCGAAACCATCAAGGACGCTATTGAAAGCAATGACAAAGGAAGTGGCGATGATGACGATTCAGGAAACGGAAAGCTTTTTAACGATTTGGAGAAAAATTCGATCCATTTAATTGATGCCCAGAAAATGTTGGACAGTTTAAAAGCCATTAGCCCAAAGATGGTTTACGATACTGTTACCCTGGGAAGTTTGGTCAAAACAACAACCAATACTTTTTTTATCTCCATTAGTGCGGGAAAAATTGATCTCGATGACTTCAGTGTTTTTGCAATTTCACTTGGCTCTCCAATTGGCATGCTGCTCAACAACAAAACCGCAGGAGACCTTATTGAATTTAATGGCAACACCTTTACCATTATTGAAGTTATATAAGCAATTCCCCATTACTGTTTGTATTTAACACATCAGTCATATAATCAAAATAAGGCCTGATGGTTTGAAATGCCCCATTAACATCGTTTAAAAAATTAGTGGACAGCACTTCTGCGTCTGTATATTTTTTGGTAAAAATGAATTGTTTTTTGCGAATCAAATCAATGGCCTTGTGTTCTTTATCGAAACCTTTTGGAGCAGTTTTAAGCTCATCACCTGCCAAATTACCCCAAATATCTTTAATTTTTTTATTTTCAATAATGGCACGAATGTCTTCATCGTCCATTTCAAACTCCTTTCTGATTCGTAATAAATCTTCTTTTGAAGGATCCCAAAAACCTACGGCAATAAAACTCTCATTGTTGGGTTGGATATGGAGGTAATACCCGCCGCGTAAGTCTGGTTTTTTTCTGTGAAACGATCCGCTAAAATGAGTTTTATAAGGGGCTTTGTTTTTGGAAAACCGGACATCTCTATAAATTCTGAATATTTTAACCCGATCCACATCATCATGCATTTTAAGGGCTTCAAACAACGTATGGAAGTTGTGTTTTGCGGCTATTTGCAATTTTGTGAATGCTGCCTTATGCTCATTAAACCAATCTCTATCATTGTTCTCCTGTAACAGTTTCAAAAACTCCAATAAATCTTTAGAGAATGTGGAAGCTTTAGTCATAATTTATAGCTTATTAATTTCTTTTACTCGTTGGTGGATTCTTCCTCGCTTTTATCAGGGTTTTTGTTCACCGTCAATTGATTGTTAAACTGCAGCGTTCTAATAGGGAATGGTATATTGATGCCTTCAGCATCAAACGCTTTTTTAATGGCGATTATCGCTTTATTGGTGGCATTGAGTTTATGGACATTTTTGGTGCCTTCAATCCAGAAACGACATTTAAAGTTGATAGAACTGTCTCCAAATTCGGTGAAAAAGAATTCAACAGGTTTCATGTCGTCAATTTTTTTAAACGTCTGTTCTAGCGTTCTCTTGGTTAGTGTTTCTACAAATTCCAGATCCGATTCATAACCTACCCCACAAGACACATCCACTCTAATATATGGCGTCAATGAATAGTTTTTCATTGGTGTTTCCAAGATGGTCTTATTAGGGATAAAGACCAGATTATTGTCTGATTCCTTCAGTGTGAAATTTTTAAGATTTATATCGACAATTTCCCCAGCAAAATCATTGGTTTCTACCCAATTTCCTATTTGAATTTTTTCTCTAAAAGAAATGACAATTCCTGAAATGGTATTTGAAAGCGTGCCTTGTAACGCCAAACCAATTACCAGTCCTAATACACCAGCACCTGTAATTAACGAGGTCAAGGTTTGTGAGAGGTTTAAAATTCCGAGTGCTAAAAACAAACCAATAAACACCACTAATATCGCCGTTAACCTGGAGATGACATTGCTGACCGATTTTTGTCTGACCCGACTCCCAATTATCCTTAGCATAAGTTTACTGACATATTTCGCCATAAAATATGCAATGACCATAACTAAAATGGCCAAGGCGAGGTTTGGTAAGCTTTCTACAATGGCATTCATCCAACCCAAAAGTTTTTCAACCAGCTTGGCAAAGGATTTGTTTAATTCGTCTTTCATATAAAAATTTTAAAATGTACAGTCTTTTTTATAGTTGCGGTGCACTACTGCCTTGATGATTTTGATTAGGGAACATAAGACAAAAAAACTCTTTAAAGAGCCTATAAAGTTACAATAACCATCAACCAATCTGCTAAGAATATCATAATTTCTATGATAAAATAGCACAATTCATCTTCTTTAATTGTAAAGAAAACTCATGAATTTATGAGGTTCAAAGCGTTTATGAAACGTCTTCCTATAACACTTTAAAATATCCCATAAAAGAAATTTCAGGAAGGACTAACACCGTTTGTAATAAGAGACTTAAACATTCTCATAGCCATTTTTTCCTTCTAAAAAAGAGTAGCATCATGAAGAATATAAAAAGCATAAGACCCCATAATATAAAGTAACCATACTTATGGTGCAATTCTGGCATATGATCAAAATTCATCCCATAAATTCCCGCTATGAAGGTCAACGGAATAAAGATGGTTGCAATAATAGTCAGCACTTTCATGACTTCGTTCATTTTATTGCTGATAATGGTCATATACATATCCAACAAACTCCACACCATCTCACGATACACTTCAATACTTTCATTGACATGAACGATATGATCATACAAATCTCTTAAAAAATTTCTGGTCTTATCATCAATAATTGGGTGTTCAATTTTCTCCAATCTATTAATCACCTCCCGCAAAGGAAATACGGACCGTCTGATCTTAAGTACTTCACGTTTTAGTGTCTGAATGGTATTTGCCGTTTGATCATTTTCTGTTTCAGAATCGAAAATACGATTTTCAATGTCCTCAATTTTATCTCCAAAAGCTTCTATGACGGTCAAGTAATTATCAACCACTGCATCCATAATGGCATACATTAAATAGTCAGAGCCCATACTGCGTCCTCGACCTTTACCTGCTGAGATGCGCTCTCTCAAATCATCAAAAACATCGCCATCAGCTTCCTGAAACGTCAGCACATAATCTTCTCCCACCACCATACTGACCTGCTCATACACCAGCTCATCTTCATTTTTAAAATAAAGCATTTTCATAACCAAAAACAAATAATGGTCAAACTCATCCATTTTGGGTCTGTGGTTCGTGTTTAGGATATCTTCTAAAGTAAGAGGATGCAAGCCATAATGGTTGCCCAATTTTTCTATTTCTGAAGTGTTGTTAAGTCCGTTTACATTAATCCAAGTTACTTTATCATTTCCCTTTAAATGGAACGCGTCTTCTACTTTTTGGGTTTCAATTTTATGGTAGTATTCTTTACTGTAATTAATAATCTCTACAACCGTTACGGCAGACTGTTTCTTGCCTCGATATTGTATCGTGCCCGGTGAGCGATTAATGGTTTTATAGGATTTTTTCTTCTTTTTAGATTTCATATTTTTTCTGAATTCTTATCAACATCAATGGCTTAAAAGTAAAAATTTTTTTCGTATAGTATGGCTCTATTAATGAATATAAAATTACTATCAAGAATAGTGTCTCTACCTCAAAAAAGAGTCTATTTTTGAAAAGTTCAATTAAGGTTTGCTTTTTGACATAATTTTGTTTAATATGCGAGTTAATACATCAAATAATTAAATTCATGGGAAGACCACCTACAAGACCGATCAAATTTAGAGACGGTTTTTATATAGAAATCAGAAATAAAGGTAAAAATACAGGAATTAAAATCCATAGAGATACCAAGGAACACATGCTTCGTACGATCAAAGAGTATGAATTGACAAAAGAAGTGTACATCTTAGGGGAATCTAAAAACGGAAAATGGGTTAACAAAACGCCCGTTCTACATGTGGTAGATGACAACTAAATTGTCCCACAGACAGTTTCTCCAACAAAGACTTACTGTACATTAATAAAAAATTCATAAATTGTTGTGTTTTTAACTACCAAAAACCTACAATTTATGAATTTTACTTCTTTAAATAGGCCTCCAGTTTACTTTTGGATCGTTAGCATTATTGCTTTTATATGGAATGCTATTGGCGTGTATAATTATATTGCCCTCGCGTTTATGACTGACGATCATCTCGGAGAACTCTCAAAAACCGAACAACATTTACCCGCCTGGTATCTATCAGTCTTTGCCATAGCTGTTTTTGCCGGATTGTTTGGCTCTATGTTTTTGCTGATCCGCAAACGCTGGGCTTATGTTTTATTTATCGTTTCTTTTTTAGCGGTTGGCTTCCAACAATTTTATATCCTGACTGAAGTGAATCCTCGCGATATCTTTTTAAGCCTAACGATTTTGGTGATTTCAGTATTTCTAATTTGGTTTTCAAAACGTGCTGTGGCGAGAAAGTGGTTGAAATAACTAATCAGTTATAGAAATAGAAGATTTATTCAAATTCTACAGCATTCAATATCAAACCCGATGCAGGTGCTATATAATCCATTGTCACGCTACTTTTGAACTTTAAACTATCGGCAATTTCTGATAAGGAAATTTCATGTTGACCAAGTTTCACGAGCGTCCCCATCATGGTTCTTATTTGGTTGTATCCAAAACCTTCACCTTTTACTCTAAGTAGAAAGGATTCTTTAGGGAAAAAGCTCGCCGTAATCGTGGTGTTTGGAATGAGTTGGCAAGATACAACCTCTCTTACATACAGCCCATTTTCCGAAACTTTAGAACAGTAACCTTTAAAATTATGTATGCCTTCAAAAAGCTTTGCACCCTGTATCATGATCTCAATATCAAGAACGTCTCTAAACGTGGTCATAATTGCCGCGCAGAACGGATGCGCTTTCTGCCCATGAGCAAACACATAGACGTATTCTTTTAGTTTTGCGTTTTGGATGACGTTAAAGTCTTTATCTACTGCTTTCATAGATAAGGCCCTTATATCTTGAGGCAAATAATAATTGAAGCACTCTATAAAAATATCAAAATTTAAAATGGGCTCTTCTACAAACAATTCGAATGCCGTTTCATTGGCTGATACCATGGCGTCTGTTCTACCAACTGCTAAGGATTTGAATTTTTTTTCGCCACCAAAGACGTAATTCAATGTTTTATCAATCATCAAATGCACCGTTTTCAGCTGGGGCTGTTTTTGCCAACCATGGTAACGAAATCCCAAATACTGAATCTTGATCAGATAGAAATAGTTCATTTATTTTTTCTCACGGTTTTTAAGCACCCGCTCAATATCTTCCAATTTAAAACCTTTTGCTTGGAGTAACATGAGGTAATGAAATAATAAATCTGCGCTTTCATTTAGAAATAGCCCATCATTCTCATCCTTCGCTTCTATAACCACTTCTACCGCCTCCTCACCTACTTTCTGGGCTAATTTATTGATGCCTTTGGCAAAAAGTGATGCTACATAGGAATCTTCAGGTTTTGAGTTGGTGCGACGGTCTTCAATAGTCTGCTCCAATTGGGAAAGGAATCCGAAATTGGAGGTATTTTCTTCATTCCAACAGGTATCAGAACCTTTATGGCAGGTTGGACCTTCTGGATGTGCTTGAATTAATAGCGTGTCATTGTCACAATCAACTTTAATGTCCACCAAATTCAACACATTGCCGCTTTCTTCCCCCTTAGTCCACAAACGTTGTTTGCTTCTGCTGTAAAAGGTTACCCTTTTGGCATCTTGGGTTAGTCTGAACGCTTCTTCATTCATATACCCTAACATCAATACGTTTTTTGTGGTGGCATCCTGTATGATGGCAGGAATCAAGCCCTCTGAATTATATTTTAAATTCATTTTTATATAGTTTATTACAACACACTGCTATAAGAGTTGTCTTAAAGTGTAAGTTCATTCAATTTGAGCGGTCAAAGAAAAATAGGTACTGTGTTTTGCTGGTTTAATCTACAATCGTACTTCAATATTATGTTTCTTTAACGCTTCTTTTAAATCTTTGATTTCAATTTCACCAAAATGAAAAACACTGGCTGCAAGCGCTGCATCAGATTTACCATTTTGGAAAGTATCCACAAAATGCTGAATGGTTCCTGCTCCACCAGACGCAATGATTGGAATATTTAATTCTGTAGACAATCTCGCCAACGCATTATTTGCAAATCCGTCTTTAGTGCCATCATGATCCATGGAAGTAAATAATATCTCACCTGCACCTCGCCTTTCAACTTCTTTGGCCCAATCAAAAAGTTCCAATTCTGTAGGAATGCTTCCACCCGCCAAATGGACGATCCACTGTCCGTCGATTTGTTTCGCATCAATGGCAACCACTATGCACTGACTCCCAAATTTATCCGTCAATTCATTAATAAGTTCAGGGCGTTTGATAGCTGAGGAATTGATCGAAACTTTATCAGCACCTGATTTCAAAAGTAAATCAACATCTTCAAGGGATGAAATTCCACCACCAACGGTAAATGGAATATTCACTTGTTCTGCGACTTTTAAAACCATCTCCAAGGTGGTCTTACGTCCTTCCAAAGTGGCTGAAATATCTAGAAACACCAATTCGTCCGCACCTTTTTCTGCATATTGTTTTGCCAACACTACGGGGTCTCCCGCATCAATAAGGTTCACAAAGTTAACCCCTTTTACGGTACGTCCATTTTTTATATCTAAACACGGAATGATTCGTTTTGTAAGCATGTTTTGGTTTATTACGACAATTGGTTATTTTATATTTCTAAACATCAGTGTCCGGTAAAATAGGTGAAAAGTTTGCAAATCCCCTTAAAGCATGATCTGCTTCAAGAACTTAAAAATACACCTTGTTTTTGAAACCAATTTCACTTAAAGTGATCGGGCAAATTTAATTTAGAATAACGACTGTTTATCAATCAGTTACAATCAAGTCTTTGTTCTTTTCCCGATAGTTATCGGGACTATAAGCGCAGCGCCTGCCTGCCGGCGAGGCAGGATCTT
>NZ_JAEHJZ010000556.1 GCF_016469035.1 Gelidibacter salicanalis
CATTATTCTTGGCGTATTATGTTTTATGGACTTGTTCCAATCGGAGCAATTGTCATTATCGCGGCTTTCTTTATGTTTAGAAATATTGTATAGCCTAAAAAGATCAAGCTGGACGGCCTTGGTGCGATTCTTTCCATCGTTGGTTTTGCTTCGCTTCTATACGGAGTGAGTGAAGCCGGAAGTGATGGCTGGACAGATCCGATCGTCTTATCGACGATTATTGTT
>NZ_JAEHJZ010000557.1 GCF_016469035.1 Gelidibacter salicanalis
CAATTACGAAAAGCAGTATTTTAAGCGGCTCGCGAGCGTCTGGTGAACTTGTGGCGATTCAGACTGTAGATCGAAGGACACGATTTTTCTCCAAGGATTGATGCTGAATGAGCGAGCTGCACTGGCTATCACGCATTGCCCAGCGTGTCGCCAGGCCGAGCAATGCCGTATCTGGAGCCAAGCAATTCCTCGCTACTCTTTTGATGCGGGC
>NZ_JAEHJZ010000558.1 GCF_016469035.1 Gelidibacter salicanalis
TTTTTGGCTTCAAATACGCCTGTTGGTCAGAATCACCTCAAAACTTTTTAAGTCACTACAGTACTTGTCTTAGATACAAAAAACATCCAGAGTACACATTACTGTAATTGCAGTGGCGAAGTTAATCCACGCATCATTTTTTGAATCAGGGGCGCTTTTTTAGGGTGCCTAATCCAGGATGCAAAGATTTCCACTGAGATTAGGAAACGGTTGTAGAATACATT
>NZ_JAEHJZ010000559.1 GCF_016469035.1 Gelidibacter salicanalis
CTCCAATCTCCTTGATCCTGTTCATGAGTGGTTGAAGCTTGGTGAGGAACTCAGGGGTATATGTGTTTGCTCGAGGACCGGTAGGAGGTTTTTCTGGAGTGTATTTTCCTGACAGAACACCTTGGGCTATTGGGGAATAAGCAATCAGGGTGATGCCAAGCTCATCACAAGCTGCCTTCACACCATTCAACTCAGGAGTCCTGTATATTAGGCTGTAGTTCACTTGGTTTGCAG
>NZ_JAEHJZ010000560.1 GCF_016469035.1 Gelidibacter salicanalis
CACTTCGACAGACTACCAAAGCAGTATATCTATCCCAACGCGATGAGGCTAGATTGTTGGCACGAGCGCCCTGGTCCTCCCCGCCCAGTCACGGGGAGCCATCCCATGAGAAAAGATCTTGAATTCACGCAGAAAGTACCTGGACTGAATCAGAGTCACCCATTCCAGCGTTCACGCTGCAGTTGTTGTCACCACTCGCGACGATCATTAGTATCCTCTTC
>NZ_JAEHJZ010000561.1 GCF_016469035.1 Gelidibacter salicanalis
ATCAAAAACCCATCAACTACTGCTTCTCGATACGAATAGGTATAAACAGCCGACCCGAAAATCTCAGTCGTATGTAGCGCTGGCGTAGCCGTGAGGCCTATTGCATACGCATCAAAATAGTCTAGCACCATACGGTACTTGCTCACATAATCCCGCTGATCCCGAAACTCCAGGTCATCCTCATCCAGCTCTCTATCTAGCAAATAGCCTCTGTGCGCCT
>NZ_JAEHJZ010000562.1 GCF_016469035.1 Gelidibacter salicanalis
TCTACATGAAGGTGCCTCGAAAACTTTAATCGTAGTGCCATAAAAAGTCTGTTACTGTGTGTGTATTCAGGGAAACACTGAAATTGACGGAGTTCAGAGAGTCAATCACATCGGCCATGGACAATTTGCAATGATTGGTCTTCTCGTCTCCTCTTCCGGGAAACAATCTTGTACGGCTGGGTCACGAGTCCTCGGACATTTTCAGGGCATCCCTCGGATCAGCTGGGTAGGGTCCATG
>NZ_JAEHJZ010000563.1 GCF_016469035.1 Gelidibacter salicanalis
CCGTGTCTGCAAATCGCGATTCAACGGAACAGAATGCAAAACAGAGAAATGCTTTGTACACCCCCCGATATGCCTAGAGGATGCATGTCTGACCAGGAGGTCGTCCCTGTGCAAGTTATGGCACATGCCCCTCCCAAAGCCCAAAAATGACCGCAAGTCGGGAAAATCCAAAAGGGGGAATGGCCCCTCCTCCTCCAACCCCAAGACCTCGGGCAAGAACCCGAACCAGGATACAATTGCTCATCTAAAACTCAGGTGCGCCGATTCAGAGACCCAACGTCTCCGTGCAGAGATCGAATTGCTCCGGGCCAAAGCAAAAATGGGAAAAAGACCCCCGCATGCCAGCCTG
>NZ_JAEHJZ010000564.1 GCF_016469035.1 Gelidibacter salicanalis
TAGTTATGCAGAGCTTCTTCATGAATGGGTAAGAGTTCAAGCATCCCATAAAATTAAATAGAAATTAAAAAGAAGTAAACAGACTAGGATCAAACAGAAACAAAAGGGAAGGATCTGAGAGATCAGAGCTTGGATTTGGAGCAAGTATTGGAGCATTTGTGAAGATTTTTAATCATAAATGGCATGATTCATGTGACCTTTTCCACTGGCAAAAATCCATGAAACCATTCTTACAAGGAACATGCCGTAATCAGAGCTTCTAATATGAAAT
>NZ_JAEHJZ010000565.1 GCF_016469035.1 Gelidibacter salicanalis
TCTCTCCCTCAAGCATTGGGACCAGGACGACGGCTTTGCCTTCACCGGCAGCCACTTGACCGTGCGCAATGGGTACTCGTGCGTCCCCGTGGCCCTGTCCGAAGGGCTGGACATCAAACTCAACACGGGCGTGCGACAAGTGCGCTACAGCCAGACTGGGGTCGAGATATTCACGTCCAACGCGCGCAACCACACCAATCCCGTCACGTACAAAGCCGACGCTGTG
>NZ_JAEHJZ010000057.1 GCF_016469035.1 Gelidibacter salicanalis
TATCGCCAGACGAAATAAACAGATTTCTGAAAACAATCGTTGTTGCGCCAATGACAACGAATTTGAAAAAATACCCGACCCGAATTCAGGTAAAACATAATAGTAAAAAGGGAATGGTCGCAATCGACCAAATCAGGACAATTGAGAAATCACGGATAATGAAAAAATTCGACAGATTAACTAAGTCCGAAATTCAAAAATGCAAGGACATTATCCGGGAGACTTTCGTGGACTGAAAAGTAGGAACCGAACATTGCGAGAAAGTACTAATGACAATAACTAAGAAGTATTCGGCTCACCGATTACTCCCTTCGGTCATGAGTAAGTTGGCCAGAGCTGAATACCGTGTTGACGCATCCGGTTGGTTTGGCGTCTATGGGCAAAACGTTGGGTTGGGCTAATTATATTTACGATTTGCCAACTTGCAAAAGGATGAGCTTATAGTTGTAGATTAAATTAGAAGAGCCGTATGATGGGAGACTATCACGTAGGTTCCCTGCCCGTTCGGCAGGAGGGTGTGAGAGGGGAAGGGTGAAACTCTCTTTTCCTAATAGACCACGTAACGTTGGCATTAATTATGACGTACTAAATAAGTGAATGTAGATAATTGGCGGAATTAATCAATCCGTTTTTTCTTAAGTTATCTAAAACTTCATACTCATCTAAATCTGGATTTCTTCGATTTAAAACTAATTTTCTAAAAGCCTCTAATGCTTTTTCGTGATTTAAATCAATAACATCTGCAATAAAGTCATCTGCAGATTTTGCGACCAAACCAAAAGTAGCCAAATAATCCTCTGGAAAATCTTTTAAATTATTTGTAACTATAACATTTGCATTAGTTTTAATTGCTGCAGCAAGCACATGACAATCCTTTTCATCAGGTAAGGTCAACCCAGGAATTAAAGGCTCATAATTTACGATCAAGGCATCAGGAAATGCTAGATTTGCAATTTTAGACCTTTTTTTTATTTCCTCTTTGCTTATCCCTTTCCTTTCCATTACGTCTTCCCACTCACAAAAAATATGACTACTCCATTTTGGAGTAAACAATTCATAATGAGCAAACCAAAAAAGTAAATCTCTGATTTCAATTGGATAAATAACATTTGTGTCAAGAACACATGTGAAACGAACACTATGAATCATATAAACCTAATTCTTCGTCAGACTTCATCATTTCAATTAGAAGTTTTTCCTGTTTCGATTTCATTTCCTTCTTATAATTCATTACATCCTCAAATTTAACTCTACGATGTCTTCCTACTAAAGTAAATGGAATATTGCCTTCCTCAAGTAATTTAACAAAATGAGGTCTTGAACAACCTAATAATTCAGCTGCTGCTTGTGTTGTCATTTCAGTAGCAATAGGAACTAAAGAAATTGGTTGACCTTGACTCGTTGCTTTTAATATTTTAGCTAAAAGTTTAAGAGCTTTTAACGGAATTTTTATTTTTTCAGAAGTTTCTTCTATTTCAATTTCTGGGTTCTCCGAATGTAACTCTTCCAAAGTCGCAGCAAGAGCATTATACGACTTCATCGCTGCAATTTGCTCTTTTTTGGAAGGTTTTTTTATGTCATTAAAGTATTCCATACCGCATTAGTTTATTATTAGTTAACAACAAATATAAACGAAATAAACGAAACGAAATTATATAGAAATGTTAATTTTTAAAAATAGAAGAAACTAATGCCGACAACTACGTGTTCGGCTCGCCGCACCTGTCCCGCCTTAGCGGGGTAGGCCAGAGCTGAATATTGTGTTGACGCATCCGGTNNACGTTGGGTTAAGGGAAGGGTATTTGGAAGTTGTGCTATTTTGGACGGCCAAGTAGTATAGAACCGTCTTGTTCTATAACTTGTTAAGTGCTTTGTTTGTGGTTTGAATTTAGGATGCCTGGTTTTTACCGTTTAGTTTAAAGTTGGGGCTTATTTGGCCCCTAATTAGTTGGGAGTGCCATTTTAGATTTCAAATTTATACATTTGAGATATGAACTATAAGAAATGGACCTTGGATGCTTTACAGGAACTGGGTATATTTGAGAACGACAAACAGAAATGGCATGGGGAGCATAGGTTGTATATATGTCACTCTGTGTTATATATACACATGTTGTAAGCAATCTGAAAATACATTCGCAATGAAAGAAAAGATAAAAAAAAATGCTGTAGATTTTTATAAAATGGCTTATGAAGGAAATCCAAGAAAAGCAACGGAATTATATGTTGGTGCGGAATATATCCAACATAATCCTGATGTAGAAAACGGAATTGAAGGATTTATTGAATATTTTGAGCGAATGCAAACCGAATATCCAAATAAATCAATTGAATTTGTGAGAGTAATAGCGGAAAACGATTTGGTTGCTCTACATACTCATCAAATTTGGCCTGATAACGATGAATATGTGACAATGGATTTCTTTAGATTTGATAAGAGCGGAAAAATCGTTGAGCATTGGGATTCGATTCAGCAAATACCGAAAAATTCCGCCAATAAAAACAAAATGTATTAACGCCAAATTGGACGGTAGAATTGTAAAAAAGAACGTGGAAAGCCTGCTTACAACAACGTTAACCGTTGCACAACCCCATGAATTCATAAAAAACGACCTCATTTAAGCCCTTTTTAGGGCTTTTTTGTTTTTTATTTTGGCTGTCTAGCTAAATTCTGGGGGGCTTAAATTGAAGTTTAAAAAAACATATGTACTCCGTTTGATTGAAGAGAAATATGATTTATATTTCCGTGAAAATAAGCACCAAAAGGTACGACTATCCCTCCAATCGGGGTGGTAATTGGTATATTTAGTGCTTGTATAAACAAGTTACCACATATTTGATAAAAACGAAATGATACACCTAATAGTTGGAAATACAGGTTCTGGAAAAACGACATACTCAACGGAATTGAAAAGAAAAACAAACGGAATTATTTTTTCAATTGACAAGTGGAATAAGACATTATTCCTTGCCGACAAAAAGACGGGTGACGGTTTGGAATGGTTTTTAGAAAGAATAGATAGAGCTGAAAAAATGATAATGGAATTAGTTCAACAGTTGGAAAATTCAAAAACTGACTCTATTTTGGACTTGGGGTTATCAAAATTCGAGCATAGAGAAAAATTTAGAAAATTTGCCGACTCGAATGGATACGAACTAAAAATTCATTTTTTGGACATATCAAAAGAAACTCGATTAGAAAGAGTAATGAAAAGGAATAATGAAAAAGGAGCTACTTACGAATTTGAAGTAACTAAAGAAAATTTTGGCTTTATGGAAAGTTGGTTTGAGAAACCGAGCGTAAAAGAGATTGGCGACGGAGTAATTGTTGCGGAATAAAAATGTGCCACAATACCTAAGAATTCGGCTCGCCGATTACTCCCTTCGGTCATGAGTAAGTTGGCCAGAGCTGAATACTGTGTTGACGCATCCGATTGGTTTGCCGTTTATGGGTAAAAGGTTGGGTTGGGCTAATTATATTTACGATTTGGCAACTTGCAAAAGGATGAGCTTATATTTGTGAATAAAATTAGAAGAGCCGTGTGAGGGGAGACTTTCAAGCACGGTTCCCTGCCCGTTCGGCAGGCGGGTGTGAGAGGCCCGGGGTGAAACTCCCCTGGTCTACTCGACTACATTAACGTTGTAAATAATTTAACGCAACCTTTTATATAATAATCCATCTATTAGATAAAACTACTGCAATTATGAAAAAGTATAATTTAATTTTGGTTTTATTGTTGTTGATATCATTTGTAATTATTTCATGTGGTGATGATGACAATCTTGATGAACCTAATTATATTTCATCAAAAATAGATGAAGTAAACTGGGATGGAGTTCCAGAAATTAATATTAATCATGTGAACGACACTTTAACTTTACTTGGTTCAGGTAACGAACAAGTTATTGTCTTCAAAATTAAATTTAATGGTGTTGGCACATATAACTTATCAGGAAGTCAAGCTAGTTATTATACAACCATTGGTGGAGATGTAATTACTAGTTTATATACATTAGACGAAAATTTTTCTTCTCAAATCACAGTAACTAATTACAATTTAGAAGAAAATATAGTAAAAGGAAATTTCGAATTATTACTTCTCAAAAAATGGAGTAATCCTGAAAACAATGTCAATTCACTAGGTTTTACTAATGGTCAGTTCAGAGGAATCATCGCTGATTAAAAAAAACTAATGCCAATAACTAAGAATTCGGCTCGCCGATTACTCCCTTCGGTCATGAGTAAGTTGGCCAGAGCTGAATTTTGTGTTGACGAATCCGGTTGGTTTGCCGTCTATGGGTAAAATGTTGAGTTAAGGGAGGGATGGTTGGAGGTTACGCTGTGATTGATGTGGTCAATGTTTTGAACCCTATAAACAAGAGTAATCTTTTTATACACATGTAGCCACATACTTTTAAAACAAACAGTAATATGAAGAAAATACTACTAATAACATTACTGCTACTTCAATTTAGCTTGTATTCTCAAAACTCTTCACAGTGGAATATTGGAATAGAATATTCTGCTGATAATATTTCTTTTTCAGATGACGTAGATGGAATAGATTACATATTAACGGAAGGCGCAAATGGATATGAAGGTATAGAATATAATCAAAACAATTACACTTTAGGCCTTACATCCAATTACTTCTTTGGAGAGAAATGGGGGATATCTTCTGGACTTCTTTATTCTAATAAGGACTTTAAAGGAGACTTCCGTTGCATAAATTGTAATATTTATTCTGCACCCAACCCAGAAATTATAGAACAAAGGTTTCTGGTAATTCCCATATCAATTAATTACTCCTTGCTGACCGGTGGACTAAAACCGATATTGGAAGGCGGAATTAAGAATAATTTTGAAATTCAGAATAAAGCAAAGGGAAAAAGTAAAGGGTATTTTTTAGAAGCTTTCATAGGTGCCTCAATTAATTATGGATTTACTGAAAACTTAACTTCTGGGATTGGATATAATTACCAAACAGCTATATCTGATTTATATAAGTCGGATGAGTATAATTTAAGAACAAGTAGTTTCTTGTTGAAAATAAATTACGAGCTAAAATAACGTTAGGTAATAACCAAGAAGTATTCGGCTCGCCGATTATTCCCTTCGGTCATGAGTAAGTTGGCCAGAGCTGAATACTGTGTTGACGCATCTGGTTTATTTGCCTTCTATTGGTAAAACGTTGGGTCAAGGGAAGTATATTAGGAGGTTGCGCTGTTTTGGGCGGCCAAGTAGTATAGAACCCTCTTGTTTTATATAGCCATTGTTGGTGCTTTCCACTAATAATTTTTCTCTACACGAAAAGCACCAACTTGGTTCCCGAACCGGCCAATACACTTCTCCATCGCGTACGCTTTCCATCACTGCGGGGCTGACAAGTCAAAGTCTAGTCAAAAAACACATGGTACTTGGAATTTGATTGTTACTGGAAAATATTGTGCAAAAATTTATGTATAATGGAAAATATTTTACTATTGACTTATAATGGTCAATCTAATGGAAAATTCTAAAATCAAATTATAATAGAAAATATTTTACAATAATGTCATTATAATGGAAGATATTTTGCAATTTTGTAATTTAATACCTCTATAATGGAAAAAAACAGACCATTACACCTACAAGAAATCATCTATGGTTCAGCAGATTCCGTTACTTCCCGCAGGATATCCAAATGGGAAGATGATGGTCTTGTACGGAAAATAGCGTCAAGGCTTTATACCTCAAATCTTGAAGACGCACCTGCAGATATTATAAAACGAAACATTTTTCCTATTATTGGAAACCTATATCCAGATGCAGTATTGAGCCATCGTTCGGCTTTTGAATTTGCCCCCACAGCCAACGGACAGGTATTTGTGACTTACAAATACACTAAAAAAGTAAAACTTCCTGGTATTACGATTCGCTTTATGGAGGGTGTTCCTGCTATTCAAGGTGATACATCATTTTCTGGAGGGTTAATGGTCTCGCAAAAGGAAAGAGCCCTTCTTGAAAATCTTCAAGTATCACGACAAACAGGAGCCGACTCGAAGACACTTGCCTATCCACAGATAGAGGAAAAACTGGAACAAATCATCCGTGTAAATGGGGAGGACGAACTTAATGCCGTGAGAGATCGTGCACGAGACATTTCAGAAGAGATTGGGATGCAGAAAGAGTTTGAAAAACTAAATAAAATTATAAGCGCCCTTTTGTCCACACGACCTGCAAAAGAGTTGAAATCCCCAGTAGCAACAGCTCGTGCAATAGGTATGCCCTATGATCCTGCACGCTTGCAGTTGTTTGAAATATTATTTAGAGAACTGAAGCAGCAGGAATTTAAGAACCGAGAAGAACAAAATACAACAACTCAAGCATATCGTAATTTCGCCTTCTATGAGAGTTATTTTTCGAATTACATTGAAGGAACTGTTTTTGCAATCGATACTGCAAAACAGATCATTGCAACACAGCAACCGTTGCCTGAACGTGATGAGGATTCACACGACGTATTGGGTACGTATCAATTGGTTTCCAATAAGCAGGAAATGAAAATAGTCCCTTACTCGGGAGAGAATTTAATTGACATCTTGCAATACCGTCACGGAATATTGTTGAATGCGCGTAAGGATAAAGCACCCGGCAGGTTCAAGGACAAGAATAATCAAGCCGGAGACACCTCCTTTGTAGATATGGAATTGGTAAGGGGTACACTATTGCAAAGTTTTGATTTTTATAAGGCATTAACGCATCCCTTCACAAAAGCAGCATATATTATGTTTGTAGTTAGTGAGGTGCACCCATTTCTTGACGGAAATGGACGTATGGCACGAGTAATGATGAATGCAGAACTATCTACAGCTGGTCAGACAAAAATCATCATCCCAACAGTCTATCGGGAAGACTATTTAGGGGCGCTACGCAGATTGACGAGAAACAAAGACCCAAAAGTGTACATAAGAATGCTGGAACGTGCACAGGCATTTAGCCATACCATTTATGGGAGCGGTATGAATGAGATGGAAGATAAGCTGTGCCAGAGCAATGCTTTTAAGGAGAGCGATGAGGCGGTGTTGAAGATTGTAGAATAAGGGAAAATGGACAGAATGGAAGTCGTTAAATAGACTAAAAACAGTAGTGTTTAAATGACCAGGCTACAAATGTGGTTTTTCAGGTTTTATTGGTCTCAAATTGAGTTAAAACAAGGTACTTTAGTGCATCTCGCTTTAGCTTCTAAAAATATTTATTCAGTTTCTTTTTAGCCAAAAAAAGGTTGTGTAATTTAATCGAACTAATATGTTGCTTTCATTTGAGTAATCACGTACTGCTGACTTTAGTCAGATTTAAAAACCTATGGACTTTTAGTCCATAGTGGTTTAGTTAAACCTTTACACATTCGGATGCTTTTATCATAATGGTTTAGAAGTCAAACTCAATTAAGAGCAAACGGTTTTAAGGTGATTATCCTCTGTTTGTAGCGTCTATTTGAAGTTTGTTTTCCATTCTGTAAGGGATTTTTTTAACACTAAGATTTCTATTGCCCCACTCTTCCAACTCTAATATAGTGCCCCATATATTGAAAGGTTGAACGACGGTTTTTCGTAATTCGGATAGCAAGTGGATATAAGCCTTCTTTATTGGGCTTTTTGCGTAGAACTATTTTTGCATTTGAAGACATAATTGACCTGTTTTGCGTACGAAAGTCAAATCAGGTACAGCATTCTGTTTGGAATGTATTTTTTGCCTAAGAATTACCTTAAAGGCACGAATTTATTGCTCTTTTTAGGTACAACAAATGCTGAAATCAATTGATATTAGATGATATCAAGGAAAATTAGAAATCATGTAAACCATTGAAAATGAACAACTTTGATACTGTTTAGGCAAATGTACGCTAGACTTAGACATCTAAATCTATTTAACGATTTCTTGTAAAAACTGAATGGACTGAAATGGGGACTATGTAGCTTATAAACTCAAAATAAATTTTATTTAGTTAGGATTGATATTATTTGTAGCTTTAATGTTCGAAATCATTTCATACGTATAAAAAAATGACCTATTCGGTTACCTTTCAAATTTTAAATATCATAGACGTCTAATAATCAATATGTTGAAGTCACTGGTTCGAATCCAGTATGGACCACATCAAGCGCAATCCCAATGTCAGAGATATTGGGATTTTTTGTTTCCAGAAACGCCAAGCCTTTTCGGCTTGAGAGTTTCTGGAAACAAAAAATACAAAAGTGCGTTTTCGCACTTTGGGATTACATTTGCAGGAGTCGACCCCATCTGGATCAACGGAGTTAATCCTGTTAAGTTAAAAATGGAAACGCAACGCCATTTCGGCTTGAGCGTTTCTGGAAACAAAAAATACAAAAGTGCGTTTTCGCACTTTGGGATTACATTTGCAGGAGTCGACCCTATCTGGATCAACGGAGTTAATCCTGTTGAGTTAAAATGGAAACGCCAAGCCATTTCGACTTGAGCGTTTCTGGAAACAAAAAATACAAAGTGCGTTTTCGCACTTTGGGATTGCATTTGGGGGAGTTGTATTGATCTGGATCAACGGAGTTAATCCTGTTAAGTTAAAAATGGAAACGCCAAGCCATTTCGGCTTGAGCGTTTCTGGAAACAAAAAATACAAAAGTGCGTTTTCGCACTTTGGGATTACATTTGCAGGAGTCGACCCTATCTGGATCAACGGAGTTAATCCTTTTAAGTTGAAATCGGAAATGCCAGATCATTTCAATGTCGGGAAGAAAACAAAAGTCAATGGGGTATAATTTAGTGCCGCCTGTTCAGAATATTACAATAAAAACTGATAACCGTTAAATACACGTATATGCCAAAACCCAAAGGTCAAAAGAACGGAAATAATAAGGCGAAGCACACGAAGCTGCTGGATAGAAAAATAAACAAGAAGAAGGAAGAAAAGGCACTTCGGAAGGAAAAGCTGAAGGCTATCATCAATAAAGCGAAGTCTGGAAGATGAGTTTGCGTCACCGAGCATTAAAATAAAGTGACAAGATTAAATACCCTAAAAAGACAGAAAAAGATGCTCTATATACTGTTCCGATACAAATTAACGGTTTTCCTATGTTTGCCAGAATTCAATAAAGGGATGCCTTCAACATAGATCACCTCAAAATCAGCATCCTCACCCAGGTAGGATTTAAATTCATTTACTAATTGTGCTTCCCTTTTAAAACCAGTAGGACAATTAATTTTAAATTCGTAAGATTTTTCTCCTACTTGGATCAATTGGTACTGTTCAATTTCCAAATAGTTCCACATGTTTCTACCTACAATATATGAGGTTATAGCCTCTCCAGAGGTGTCAAATAATAAATCTAACTTACGGCCTTCAACACTTTTAAGATAGGTCTTTCCATTCCGTATCTCCTTAACTCCCATATCTCCAGTATCATATCTAATAAATGGCATCGCATAATTATAGAGATCTGTTAAGACAATGCGTCCAAGGAGTCCATCAGCTAAAAGTTCATCTTTTTCTGGATGGAAAATTTCAATGATATAACTTGCGGTGTTTACAAGAAAATAATCTGTATCCTTTTCCTGTTGGGCCATAATACCGTTTTCAATATTACTGTATCTAGAAACAACTGGACACTTGAACAAATTTTTAATCTTTAGGCGCGACTCACGGGATAGTCCTTCAGACATTGTGATAACGCCTGAGAATTTACACTGTAAATTATCAATATTATTTTTCTCACAATATCTAACAATGTGTTCTAATGCTGAAACATAGCCTAAAACAGTGTGTACTTTGTGTGAGTGCTTTTTGAAACCATTAATCAAGTTCTGGATTTCTTTATCATTTAAACCTTGAACATCTATTGTTGAGATCTGCTGTAATTTGTATACCCAGGGCGCTTGCATCTTTTCTTTTACCCATATCTTTAAATAAATTAATCTATGGCCCAAGTGATAGCCACCCAAGTTGCCAAAATAGAGTGTGTCTCCATAGTTGCGAACTTTTTTCTTCTTATCTTGATAAACAGAAAACGGAGTTCCGGTTGATCCCGAAGTGCTCATTTTAATCAATTCCTTGTCTTCAAAATTAGTTGCTCTAAACTCCTTGAAGTTCGATTTAATTATAGACTTATTGACTATAGGAAAGTTATTCAAGCTTTTGAAATCAATATTCTTATAAAATGATACATTGATATGACTGTGAAGCAGAAGACTATCTAAAGTAGATGAAGAACTTCCTGTCTTTGACTCAAAATGATCTTTTATTTCTGTATAATTTCTACGGATTTTTGAACCTCCCAGGCAATCCTTAAATTTAAATAAAACACTTGTTCTGTTCATGGAGTTAGGGGTGCCAAATGATAAATTTTTTTTGAACAAACCCAAATGCTTTCCTTACAAGTTTTTATTTACTTATAGTAATAGCCCGATATGGGAAACAAATTTGTATAACTACTTAGGGAAATGTTCAATTTTATCATTAAAATTAAAAGTAATTATCAAAAAAACAAGCAGAAAAGAGATTATTTTACGATTTAATGAATTGTGAGATGCACTACCTGTATTCATTAACACAACTGGGCCAATCGTAGAACAGCAATCCTTAAATCGGGATACGAGTTAAATAGCCTACTCCCTGCTATTTTTGGTTTTTAAATCTGTGATTAGATAATTAGCATATAATTGTGCCGTCATCTATAAAATCTCTAAAATCCGCTCCAAAGCCATTCCTCGTGAACCTTTTATTAAAAGAAATGCGTTTTCTATTTTAGTACGCCTAAGATATGCCTTTAAATCTTCAAAAGTTTCAAATTTCAGAATGGCATCAGTATTGACTTCTGTTTTATAAAAATTCTTACCTATTAAGTAAGCTTGACCTAAGGGATGTGTCTCGAGATAATCCACAATGCCTTGATGCTCGCTTTCTGCAGTTTGACCCAATTCAAACATATCACCTAAAAAAACCATTTTATTT
This sequence comes from Gelidibacter salicanalis, assembly GCF_016469035.1. Classification (GTDB taxonomy): domain Bacteria; phylum Bacteroidota; class Bacteroidia; order Flavobacteriales; family Flavobacteriaceae; genus Gelidibacter; species Gelidibacter salicanalis_A. The sequence goes on from NZ_JAEHJZ010000057.1 coordinate 10,968, forward strand.
TCTTGGAGTAACTGTTTGAAATTTTCCAACGCGGCCAGCATACTTGTGGGATTGGCATTATAAGCATCCATAATGACAGTGTTGCTTTTTTTATGGAGAATCTGCGATCTGTTACTTGTGGGTGTATACTGTTCAATGGCGTTGATAATAGCTTCATGATTCACTTCAAAATAGGAGCCCACAGCAATAGCAACCGCAATGTTATTGAAATTGTAGGTGCCTGCCAGCTGGCTTTTAACTTCAGTTCCGTTGTAGTTGAGCGTCACGTACGGTTGCGATTTGATCAGCTCTAAGGTGGCGCCTGTAGAGGTTAACATCCCGAACTTAAAGACCTTTGGAGAGTTTAAGGTCTGCTTTACCTGTATGGGGTCATTGTCATTGACGAAAATTATTTTCTGGTGTTTGGTTAAATAGTCATATAACTCAGATTTGGCTTTAATGACGCCATCTAAACTACCAAAACCTTCCAGATGTGCTTTCCCAAAATTCGTGATCAAGCCATAATCTGGGAGCGCAATGCTGCATAATAATTCAATTTCTTTCGGATGGTTGGCGCCCATTTCGACAATTCCAATTTCAGTGCGCTCATTCATCTGTAGGAGAGTCAACGGCACGCCTATATGATTGTTCAGATTGCCTTGCGTAGCGGTGGTGGTATATTTTTTTGATAATACCGCGTGAATCAATTCTTTGGTTGTGGTTTTTCCGTTGCTACCGGTGAGTGCCAGGATAGGAATCTTCAATTGGGCTCTATGGTAGGTAGCGAGGTGCTGTAAGGTGTCCAAAACATCTTCTACCAGTATATAACGAGCGTCTACAGCATATTCCTTTTCGTCCACAACGCAGTATTTCGCTCCAGATTCCAAGGCTTGTCCCGCAAATTTATTACCATTAAATTTATCGCCTCTTAGGGCGAAAAAAAGACAGTCTTTCTCAATTTTTCGAGTGTCCGTACAAACCGTTGTGCATTTTAAGAAATGCGTATAAAGTGTTTCTATAATCATTAAATAAATGTAACAAAAAAGTCCTAACTCAGCGTTAGGACTTTTTAAAATTTTATAAAGTAAAACTTACTGTCTTGATTTGTTGTTTCTTTTCGATTTAGAACCTACTCTTGACATGGCACATCTAAAGCCAATATAATCTGTGGCCATATCTTGCGGGAAATAACGACGTTGTGCAGGATCTAGCCAATATGCTCTGTCTTTCCATGAACCGCCTTTATAAACTCTGACATTGTCATTGATCAGAGAGGTCCTGTCATTGGATTTGTCATATGTTCTTACTATAGCCCCAGTAGAATCAGTTTCTACTTTGTGGTTTGGAGAATTATACATCTGCCTTGTTCCTGTTTCATCTTCATCAAAGTTGTCACTATAATAACGTGATGATCTCTTATCTCCATCTCTAAAGTTTCTATTATCACTGACGTCAAAATTAGTTCTTAGGTAAGAGTCCTCCCGAGTAATAGGTACTTGTAAAATTTCACCGGGTAAATTTCTAGGTACAACTTGCCCGTTACTTAACGTATCGTAAGTCATATCTTGAGTTGTTACCACTTTTACTGTCCCATCTTCGTTGATGGCGTTTTTTGTGTAGACGTTGCCACGGTAATAGTTAAAGTCATTAAACTCATCGTCAACAATAGGTCTGTAGACATCTGCAACCCATTCTGCTACGTTTCCTGCCATATCATATATTCCAAAATCATTAGGTGCATAAGATTTTACGGCATTGGTAATATCTGCCCCGTCGTCAGACCAGCCTGCTATTCCGCCATAATCGCCCTTACCTTGTTTAAAGTTAGCCAATTGGTCTCCTCTCGATTTTCTTTTCCCAGAGCGTGTGTATTGACCACTCCAAGGGTATTTCTTTCTACCACGAATGGTGTTGTAGTTTCTTAACTCACTTAGGCCAAGCGCTGCATATTCCCATTCTGCCTCAGAAGGTAAACGGTATTCTGGAGATATGACTCCTGATTCCTTTTTAGCGTAAATATTAATAGGATTGCCCTCAGCATCCGTTTGTTGTCTCTTTCTGCCTCCTTCTAGAACATCAGCATTACCACCATAAGTAGACGAAGGGCTGTTGATATAGGTGTCGGTATTAAAATTAGCTTCTCCACTCACATCAGTTAGACGTGCGTCTTTCTTCAAATAGCCAGCTTCTTCCAAATACAGCTCATTAACTCTATCCGTCCTCCATTTTGCAAATTCAACAGCTTGTATCCAGCTTACTCCCACTACAGGATATTCGCCATAACCTGGGTGACGCAAGTAGTTCTCAGTCATCACTTCACTGTACCCTAAACGATTTCTCCATACCAATGTGTCTGGTAAAGCACTGTTATAGATTAAACGGTAATTTGGATCTTCTGGAGGATAAACACGTTTTATATAATCTAAATATTCTAAGTACATTTTATTGGTCACCTCTGTTTCATCCATATAAAAGGACTGAACGTGCAGTTGACTAGGCGTGTTGTTCCAGTCGTGCATAGGATCATCTTGTACTTTGCCCATAGTAAAAGTACCACCTTCTACAAAGACCAAACCTGGGGATGTTTCTTGTTCTTTAAAATCGGTGTTATATTGGAAGCCTCCATTCTTATCATTGATCGTCCAGCCCGTTGCTCTAGATTCATTTGATGAAGATTTTTTACAGCCAACCATTGCTAAAGAAAGCATTAGGGCAAATGCAATCCTTATATTAATGATGTTTTTCATATCCATACTTTTAAGTAAGCTAATTAATTTAGTGACGCAATATAGTAATTAAAGAGAAATTAACAACAGTTTTTATTAAATAGATTAAAAAAATGCTGCATTTCATCCTTGTTTTTGAACACAACGTCGGATTTTTGATCGTTTTGTCGATGTATTTAGTAGTTTATTAACGCCTGTAAAAAGTAATTATTGTTGTAATTTTGAATAAAACCAGAGCGGTCATAATTTCATGTGGAGTAAAACGCTAATTTTTCTGCCTATGATGTGGTTTCCGTTGATAGGAATACCCACAAATTATTCCTATTTTTTGCAAATGAATTTTATATCCCCATGAGAATAACCTTACTCCTGTTTTTTGGGTTATTGGCATCCTTTGGTTTTGCCCAAGAAAAGCATTTTGAGATTTTATGGAACGGCACCGTAGTTTTGGAAACGGCCTATTCAACAATAACAGTTCCTTCTTTTGATAAAGATCACTTTAGTTTTGATGTTCATACAGGACTTAAATTTTTTTCACAGTGGAGCTCTGAAGGCACCATTAACAAAAATTCTGTTGCGATTACTAATGTGTCTTATACCGTCATTTCAGCTGATGAATTAAAATCCATTCCTTTAGAAACAATTCCGACCGCTCCAAAACTGCATTTTGAAAATACAACCGCTAGAGATAAAACATACGCCTATCTTGAAGTATCCCCTATTGTTAAAGACAATGGTGTTTATAAAAAGATAACCTCTTTTTCTATAACCTATAATACTTCGGCTAATAGAGCGGGCAATACAAGGGGCGTCCAAGATAGGGTGAGTAATTCTGTACTCAATTCTGGGACTTGGTACCGTTTTTATGTGGATAGATCAGGGGTGTTTAAATTGACCAAGAGCTTTTTGAACAGTCTCGGACTAAACACAAATGCTGTAGATCCTAGAACTGTTAAAATTTACGGCAATGGTGGTGCTATGTTGCCCTTGCCCAACTCAAAACCGTATCCTCTAGACCTTACTGAGAACGCTATACAATTTATAGGAGAAGAAGATGGAGAGTTTAATAACACTGACTATATCCTGTTTTATGCTGAAGGCCCGGTGGATTATAATCAGGATAGTAACACCAATTATAACGTGTTTACTGACAAAAGTTATTATTATATAAATGTCAGTGGCAGTTTGGGGAAACGTATCCAACCTCTGCAACAACCTGAAGCAGCGTCAACTTACTTGGTCAATACCTTTCAGGATTATCAGTTTCATGAAGTTGATGAAGTAAACATTGTACGTGTTGGCAGGCGTTGGTTTGGAGATAAGTTTGATGTTGAACATGAAAAGGAGTTTGTGTTTAACTTTCCAAATCTTATAACAACAGAATCAGCCCATGTAAAGGTGTATGCAGCATCCACTGCTGAAGTGTCGACCTCAATGGAGATTAAAATCAATGGGAATGTTATGTCCACCTTTAGGTTTACGCCCATTGGCACCTCTATTTTAGCAGATGGTAAAACGTTTGATAACAAGGTTAGTTTAAGTTCACCTGAGGTAAAGGTAAGGTTGACGTATAATAATGCTGGAAACCCAACTGCGCATGGCTATTTAGATTATATATCCATAGAAGCCACGCGCCAATTGGCATTTGAGGGCTCCCAGTTTATGTTCAAAAACAATCAGGTGGCAACTACACCGGGAATTGTTGAATATAGTTTGACCAACGCTTCTGCAGTTTCTGAAATTTGGGATATTAGCAATAAGTATGACGTGGCGAGTGTTATGAATACTGAAGCAAATGCACTCTTGAGCTTTAAAGCAATTTCTGGAATTGCCAAAAAGTACATTGCAGTAACACCCTCTGATTATTACGAACCCTTACGGGATGGCAAAACAACGGTCAACAATCAAAATATCAAAGGGAGCATATTTAAAGATGGGCAAGGGCAATTTAAGGATGTAGATTATCTTATAGTTTCTCCCAATAATTTGGTGTTGCAAGCCGAACGTCTGGCACAGATTAATAGAGATCAGAACAATCTCAATGTCAAAGTAGTCACGCTCGATGAAATTTATACCGAGTTCAGTTCAGGAAATCAAGACGTAGCCGCCATTCGCAATTTAGTGCGTTATGTTTATCAGAATGCAAGTGTGCCGGAAAAGCGACTCAAATACCTCTGTCTTTTTGGGGATGCTTCCTTTGACTATAAGGATAGAATACCAAACAATACTAATCTGGTCCCCTCATGGCATTCCGTAGATAGTTTTAGTTTGACCAATGCCTTTGTTTCTGATGATTTTTTTGGGATGATGGATGATAATGAAGGCGATATGGCAGCTTCGAACAAGTTGGACATTGCTGTGGGAAGAATTCTGGCAGAGACGCCACAACGCGCCAAAGAAATGGTCGATAAAATAGCCTTGTATTATAAGGATACCTCTTATGGGAGTTGGAGAAATAACGTTGTGATGGTGTCTGATGATGTGGATGTGGCTTGGGAACGTGTGTTGCAGGAAACTACTGACCAGATTGGAGACACTATTACTGCTGAAAAACCATTTTTAAATGTGGTTAAGATCCATTCAGATGCCTATCAACAACAATCTTCAGCTAGTGGAGAGCGGTATCCTGATGTCAACAAGTCGCTTAAGGATGCGATTGAAGTGGGGGCATTGGTGGTCAATTATTTTGGACATGGGGGTGAAGATGGCTTAGCGTCTGAACGCATTTTTGACAAGAACGATTCGCAGGAGATCAAGAACTTTTGTAAGTTCCATTGTTTTGTGACGGTTACTTGTGAGTACACACGCTTTGATAACCCTTTTCGTCCAACAGCCGGAGAATACACCTATTGGAATACCCAAGGTGGCGCCATTGGTTTGATAACAACTACGCGACAAATTTTCGTCAATGTGGGGGTCGCCTTTAATGTAAAATTGGAAAAGTATCTTTTTGGGATGGGTTCAGCCGATTATCCTTCTATGGCAGAAGCCTTACGTCTTACAAAAAATGACCCTGCTATTTCTGGAATTCAACAAAGACGCTTGGTATTTTTTATTGGTGATCCCGCCATGAAGCTCGCCTTTGCACAGCCAAACATTCAGCTGACCAAAATTAACGATAAACCTCTGGGCCAAACCAACGACACCTTAAAGGCATTGAGTAAAGTTAAAATGTCTGGAGAGGTTTTAGATCCTTCGGGACAGATAATGACAAACTATAATGGAATTCTTACCGCAACTGTTTTTGATAAAGACATACAACGTCAAACATTAGCTAATAATAATAGCACGCAGGATGGACAGCTCATTAAGATGGACTTCACCACGTTAGGGGAGAAGCTATTTATTGGTCAGGCCACGGTCACCAATGGCGTCTTTGATTTTGAATTTGTAGTACCAAGAGATATTGGCGTGCCTGTGGGTAGGGGGAAAGTGAGTTTTTATGCCCAAACAGAAACGCCCTTGCAAGACCAAGCCGGAGCAAACTTTGATATTATGGTAGGCGGCATCAACAAAAATGCAGCCATTGATAATACGGGTCCCATAGTAAATCTCTATATGAATGACGAAAATTTTGTGTCAGGCGGTATCACCAATGAAGCGCCTACATTATTGGTAAAGTTGGCAGATAATAATGGTATCAATACCGCCAGTGGTATTGGTCATGACATCATTGCCATACTTGACGGTGATGAAACGAACCCTTTTGTGCTAAATGATTATTATAAGGCACAAGTAGATGATTACACCCGTGGCGAAGTGTCCTATGCGTTTCGTGATCTCAAACCCGGATTACATACCTTGACTCTTAAAGCATGGGATGTGTATAACAACTCCAGCATTTCTGAAATTCAATTTGTCGTACATGACAAAGATCAGGAGTTGAAGATTGAAAACGTTCTAAATTACCCTAATCCCTTCATTAATTACACAGAATTTTGGTTCAACCACAATAGTTCACAACCTTTAGACGTTTCTATACAAATATTCACCATCTCAGGTAAATTGGTAAAAACCTTAAATAGTCAGACAAATTCAGGCGGCTGCTGTAATGAGAGCGCTTCGTCACTATCAAGGGATATTGTGTGGGATGGTCGCGATGATTTTGGAGATAAAATTGGAAAAGGTGTTTACGTGTATAAGCTTAAGGTGCGTTCCAATGAGTTAAATAAGCAAGTTGAGAAGATTCAAAAGCTTGTCATATTATAATTATAATTTATATTTGTTAAATACCCAGGTGCGAAAGCGCTTGATCTGATACTTAAGATCATATGAAAAGATACGTACTAGTCCTTATTACATTATCCGTTTACACTTTTGTTTCGGCACAAGAAACGGTCATCATTCAACCAGGTGACAGTAGAGTGATCACTACAGGAACCCCGTTTTTATTAATTGCTTCTGATGCCCGTGCCGCTGGTATGGGAGATATAGGGGTGGCTACTTCAGTAGATGCCTATTCCCAACAATGGAACCAATCGAAGTATGCGTTTTCTGAAGCGAAGTCAGGAATTGGAGTGAGTTATACACCCTATTTGAGCAAATTGGTAAATGATATTTTCTTAGGAAACGTGACGTATTTCAACAGAATAAATGAAAGAAGCGCTTTTGCAGCAAGTTTCAAATACTTCAGTTTAGGAGAAATCGAATTGGTTCAGGACGAGTTTTCTGAAGCCCTTATTGCAAAACCAAATGAATTGACCATTGATGCTTCCTACGCTTTACGATTAGCTAATCAGTTTTCTATGGCCGTTGGGTTGCGTTATTTGCGCTCTGATTTAAAAATACAAGCCTTAGACAATTCAGCCAAAGCTGCAAGTTCAGTAGCGGTTGATATTTCTGGATACTATCAAAGTGAAGAACAAGCTTATCTCACTTTTAATGGAAGAACACGTTTTGGCTTTGCCATTCAAAATCTAGGTCCTAAAATTAAGTATGATGATGGTGGACGTGAAAACTTTTTACCAACCAATTTAAGATTGGGAGGAGGGTTCGATTTTATTTTTGATGAGCACAACACATTGGCATTAACTGCTGAGGTTACAAAATTATTGGTGCCAACCCCGCCAATTATTGGTTACGAAGACACGAATGCAAATGGCAGGCAAGATGGCGATGAACCTACATTTATTGTTAGAGGAAAATCTCAGGATGTTGGGTTTTTGACTGGCGTCTTCCAATCTTTTGGCGATGCGCCAGATGGGTTTAGTGAAGAAATGAAAGAGTTTACATGGGCCTTAGGTGCGGAATACAGATATCAAGATTCTTTTGCTTTTAGAGCGGGGTACTTTAATGAAAGTGAAGATAAGGGAGCGCGTAAGTTTTTTGCTTTAGGGGCAGGGTTTAAATACACCACGATCAATATTGATATGTCTTACCTGTTCTCAACTTCAAAGGTTCAGAGTCCTCTAGAAAATACCTTGCGTTTTTCATTGACCTTTAATTTTGGAGACGGCACGTATCGTGAGTTTTAAGGTCAACAGGGATATATAAGATTACAAAAAAAACTATTGCTATTTAAAAGCAATAGTTTTTTTGTCTAAAAAAGTGTCGTATTTTTAAAAATAGATATATAACCAATGAAGGAAATAAAAATTGAATCCCTACTTACTGTTTATGATAGTTTAGACGAACTTCCAAAAGATGTCATGGCTTTAATGGAAAAAGCGATGGAAGCACGTAACAAATCATACGCTCCCTACTCAAACTTTAGTGTTGGCGCCGCCATTCTTTTAGAAAACAATGAGATCGTAATGGGTAGTAATCAAGAAAACGCCTCTTATCCGTCAGGCTTATGTGCAGAGCGGACTGCCATTTTTTATGCGGGTGCACAATATCCTGATGTTACTATGGTTAGAATGGCAATTATAGCAGGTTCAAAAAAGAAGGTTACTGACACGCCAATCCCACCTTGTGGAGCATGCCGTCAATCTATAGCAGAATATGAGATAAAACAAAATAAACCTATCGAACTTTATTTTATGGGAGAGAAAGGAAAGGTTGTAAAATCTCATTCTTTGGCAAATCTGTTGCCTTTAGTCTTTGATAAAACATTTCTATAACGTTTTCGTGTAAAATTTACGATTTTCAGTTTTTTCATTACTGCTTAAAGTGTTACTTTTGTTAATCTTTTAGTGATGCACAATTTTTACCCGTTTAAAAGCGAACTGAAAATTGTGGATTGAAGAAATTCTGCATATGGTGGGAGCTTCAGTTCTCTAAATTTAATGAGGTATTTAATTTTTTTAGAAATTATTTCGAATGCAAAAAATAACAAAAGAGGTTTACCTTAAATGGTATGAAGACATGTTGTTCTGGAGAAAGTTTGAAGACAAACTTGCCGCAGTCTATATTCAACAAAAAGTAAGAGGTTTTCTTCACTTGTATAATGGACAGGAAGCTATATTGGCGGGTGCTTTGCACGCCATGGATCTGACCAAGGACAAAATGATTACGGCCTATCGTAACCACGTTCAGCCTATCGGCATGGGCGAAGATCCAAAACGGGTTATGGCTGAGTTATACGGTAAGGCTACAGGTACCTCTCAAGGTTTGGGTGGTTCAATGCATATTTTTTCTAAAGAACATCGTTTTTATGGTGGTCACGGTATTGTAGGAGGTCAAATTCCTTTAGGTGCTGGTATTGCTTTTGGCGATAAATATCATGGTATTGACGCTGTAACCCTTTGCTGTTTTGGTGATGGTGCAGCGCGTCAAGGTTCTTTGCACGAAGCATTCAATTTAGCCATGTTATGGAAATTACCGGTAGTTTTTGTTTGTGAAAACAACGGCTACGCCATGGGAACTTCAGTAGCACGTACGGCCAACCATACAGATATTTGGAAACTTGGTTTAGGCTATGAAATGCCTTGCGGACCAGTGGACGGCATGAATCCTGTAAAAGTAGCAGAAGCTTTTGATGAAGCTATTCAACGTGCAAGACGCGGAGACGGACCAACATTCTTAGAGTTAAAAACATACCGTTACAGAGGTCACTCCATGAGTGATGCGCAACATTACAGAACCAAAGATGAGGTGGCGGAGTATCAAAAGATAGATCCAATTACACAAGTAAAGGACATCATTCTTGAAGAAAAATACGCTACGGAAGAAGATCTTAAAAAAATCGATAAAAGCGTAAAGGAACGCGTTGCGGAATGCGAAAAATTCGCTGATGAATCTCCTTATCCAGAAAAAAGCCTCATGTATGATGTGGTTTATGAGCAAGAAGATTATCCATTTATACAACACAAAATATAAGCTATGGCAACAGTAATAAATATGCCGCGTTTAAGTGATACCATGGAAGAAGGAACTGTGGCAACGTGGTTAAAGAAAGTGGGAGATAAAATAGAGGAAGGCGATATATTGGCTGAAATTGAAACCGATAAGGCCACCATGGAGTTTGAATCTTTTCATGAAGGGACATTATTATATATTGGCATTCAAGAAGGAGAAACCACTAAGGTTGATGAATTATTGGCCGTTATTGGAGAAGAAGGTGAAGATATTTCAGCTTTGATTGATGGCGGTGCTTCGGATAAAAAAGAAGAACCTTCAGAAGATAAAGCTTCTGATGAAGAGGATGCCTCTGTCTCAGATAAAGAAGAAGATTCTAAAGAAGAACCCAACAAGGAAGACGATTCAGAGTCTGACAAGCAAGAAACCTCAGGCGAATTGCCAGAAGGCGTTACAGTGGTTACCATGCCGCGTTTAAGTGATACCATGGAAGAAGGTACAGTAGCAACTTGGCTTAAAAAAGAAGGTGATACTGTTGAAGAAGGCGATATTCTTGCCGAGATTGAAACGGATAAAGCGACAATGGAATTTGAATCTTTCCAATCTGGAACCTTACTTTATATTGGGTTACAAGAAGGCGAAACCGCAAAAGTTGACTCTTTATTGGCCATCATTGGTCCTGAAGGAACGGATGCTAAAGCTATAGTCAAGAATTATAAATCAGAAGGCTCTGATAAAAAAGAGGAAACTCCTAAGAAGAAAGAGACTGCTGATACTGATAAAAAGGAAGCTTCAAAGGCTCCGGTAAAAGAAGAAAAGAAAGAAGCGCCTGTAGCGACGTCAACGTCAAGTTCAGATTCAGGTCGTGTTTTTGTATCTCCTTTGGCTAAAGCAATGGCTGAAGAAAAAGGCATCAACTTAGCAGAAGTCAAAGGGTCTGGAGGCAATGGACGTGTTATAAAACGCGATATTGAAAACTTTTCTCCTAGCGCAAGTTCTCCTGCTTCAGCTGGCAAATTTGTACCCTCAGGGCAAGAAGATTTTGATGAAAAACCAAACTCGCAAATGCGTAAAGTAATTGCAAAACGTTTGGCTGAATCTAAATTTACAGCGCCTCATTACTATTTGAACGTGGAGTTTGATATGGCTAACGCCATAGCTTTCAGAGAGCAATTCAACTCTATTCCTGATACAAAAATATCTTATAATGATATGATTGTTAAGGCCTGTGCCTTAGCATTAAAATTACATCCTCAGGTCAATTCACAATGGTTTGCTGATAAAATGCGCCTAAACAATCACGTACATATTGGTGTTGCGGTTGCGGTTGAAGACGGATTGGTTGTGCCCGTGGTGAAATTTGCCAACGAGCAAAGTTTACCTCAAATTGGAGCAGCGGTCAGAGATTTTGCAGGACGTTCAAGAACCAAGAAATTGACGCCTCAAGAAATGGAAGGCAGCACGTTTACGGTGTCTAACTTAGGAATGTTTGGTATTGAGAGTTTTACATCAATCATCAATCAACCAAACTCTGCAATTTTATCTGTAGGGGCTATTCTTGAAAAACCTGTAGTGAAAAACGGACAAGTTGTTGCTGGTCATACCATGAAACTTTCTTTGGCATGTGACCATAGAACGGTTGATGGTGCCACTGGAGCACAATTTCTTCAAACCTTAAAAGGATTTATTGAAAATCCGGTAACTATGTTAGTGTAATCTAAATATTGCCCGGTGAGAAGTCTACGGGTTTTATATAACCAAAGTAAAATCCTGTTTCTATGTAAGAAGCAGGATTTTTTTTATCTTTAAAATCAAATAAAAAAATCATATGAAAAATAGCTTTTTAATTGGGTTGCTTTTAATTATCGTTTCCTGTAAAAGCAAGATACAGGAGTCTCCTGACCCAGGCGTTAAAGACCTTGCAATAGTTGAAAAATCATCAGTTACAGAAACCTTATATTTCGTGACCAGTGCTGAACTTAAAGAAAGTGTCTATTATTTGGCCTCTGATGAATTAGAAGGACGGGCAACGGGTTCAGAAGGTATTGAAAAAGCCGCCATCTACATTGAGAATAAATTAAAGTCGTATAATATTAAACCGTATTTTGAAACCTATCGCGATCATTATAAAGCCAAAGGCATGAACGCTTATAACGTAGTGGGTTTTATTGAAGGGAGCGATCCGGTTCTAAAAGATGAAATCATTATTCTTGGCGCCCATTATGACCATATTGGTTTTGGCAAAGCCGTTGATGGCGATTCGATTGCCAATGGGGCAAATGATGACGCTACTGGAGTTGCCGCCGTGTTGGCTATGGCGCGCTATTTTGCCAATAAAAAGAATAATAAGCGCAGTATGCTCTTTACACTGTATTCTGGTGAAGAAATGGGCTTGTTGGGGTCTAAGCATTTGGCAGCCCGTTTAAAAGAAAAAGAGATTAACCTCTATACCATGATCAATTTTGAAATGATTGGAGTTCCTATGGTTAACAAGGAATATATGGCTTATTTTACAGGATATGATCTTTCTAATATGGCACCAAGGATGAATGCGTATGTCGATTATAGTTTGTTGGGATTATTGCCCAAAGCAAAGGAGTTTCAGCTATTTTATCGTTCGGACAATTATTCGTTTTTTAAAGCTTTTAATAAGCCTGCTCATGCTATTTCTACTTTTGATTTCACTAATTTTGATCATTACCATAAAGTAGGCGATGAAGCCGATAAAATGGATTACAATTTTATGGCCGATTTGGTAAATAGGTTAATTCCTGCCTTTGAAACCATGAGCAATACAACAACCTCAGAAATTAAAATGAATGAGTAAACATATCATTATTACAGGTACCAGCAGAGGTATAGGCTACGAATTGGTTAAATTATTTGCAAAACAAGGTCATCAAGTTTTGGCATTGTCCAGAAACGATGGTCCTGTAAAGGCCTTGAAATTGAAAAATGTGACCGCATTTTGTTTTGATTTGGGAGATGCAGAAGCGTATCAAAAAGTGGAAAACCATATCACTGAGCATTGGAAACATGTGGACGTGCTGATCAATAATGCCGGATTGGTACTCAATAAACCATTTGCCAAAACAACCGTCAGCGATTTTGAAGAGGTGTACCGAACCAATGTTTTTGGAATGGCAGAATTGACGCGTGTATTAATTCCGTATATGATTAAAAACAGTCACGTGGTGACCATGAGTTCCATGGGAGGTGTTCAAGGAAGTATGAAATTTCCGGGGCTTGCAGCTTATAGTTCTAGTAAAGCCGCTGTGATTACCTTGACGGAATTGCTTGCTGAAGAATATAAAGACTCTGGTATTTCATTTAACGTCTTAGCGTTGGGAGCGGTTCAAACAGAAATGTTGGAAGAAGCCTTTCCCGGATACAAAGCACCAATTACACCAGAAGAAATTGCCGATTATATTGTTGATTTTTCCTTAAAAGGGCAGAAGTTTTTTAACGGCAAGCTGCTTCAAGTAGCTAATTCAACACCCTAAAAAAATGTCTAAATACAAATGTGTTATTTTTGATTGTGATGGGGTATTGGTAGATAGTGAGCCTATAGCCAATCAGGTAATGGTCGATATGGCAAATGAACTTGGGGCCAACATCAACTTAGACTATGCGTTAAAACATTTCAAAGGAGCCTCAATACAACGTTGCCAAGAACAAATTGCGGAGTTGGTCACGGAAAGACTCCCCGATAATTTCTTGCCAGATTTTAGAGCGCGAAGTTTTGAATCGTTTAAAAATAATATGAAACCAGTAGTGGGTATCACTGACGTATTGGACGGTTTAGCGCTTCCATTTTGTGTAGCATCGAGCGGTCCGGAAAATAAGATCAGACTGAATTTAGAACTTACAGGATTGCTGCCGCATTTTGAAGAAAACATCTTTAGTTGTTTTACCATTAAAAAATGGAAGCCTGATCCTGCCGTTTTTTTATGGGCAGCAGAAACTATGGGCTTTCAGCCTGAAGACTGTGTGGTTATTGAAGATAGTTTAACTGGCGTGACCGCTGCCAAAAATGGAGGTTTTGATGTATTTGGATTTACGGCACATGATTATCATAACGAACTAGAAGGACAGGCGACGCTAACCTTTAACAATATGGCACAACTGTTAAGGTTGATTGGTTAAGGAGTTACAGCTTGCTTAGCCAATGGAATCTTCCTTTAAGGACTACGTTTTCTGTAAATGATAGTTATAGAATTTGTCTTATTATGGTTAAAAGTTGACGCTCATTTAATTTTTGTCAACGCTTCTCCTTTATGAGCCGCAATATGATCGGTTTTATCACTTTTAATTTCATACTGTGGATCATCTTTACTGGCGTGATGGGTATAGCCTTTATAATCAAAATCTGAATGGTGCACTTTTATGATTTTACCTGAGACATGGCCAGCCTCTGAATTCCATTTAACATGGTCTCCAACTTTAAATGTTGTCATGATAGTTGAATTTTAAGATGAGTAATAGGTTTTATATTTAAGGTTCAAAATTTCTAGGTTAGTTTTTGTTCCCTACAGGTTTGTTCTCAAGGTCTAGAGTCTTGATTCTTTTCCGTTATATATTTTTCATCACATATTCAGTGATTCTATCACATTTACTGTTACCAAATTCAAAAATATCTTTGTCACTTGACAATTCAAAAAGTTTGTTTTTTAACAAGTCTTTTGAGCGGTGTAAACGCACCTTCACATTAGCCAAGGTCAGTTCTAATGCTGTAGCTATATCCTGCAGGCCCATCCCTTCTATCTCCCTCATCATATAAACAACTCTATATTTTGTGTCCAATTGGTCGATGGCGTTTTCCAACAGTTGCTTAGCTTCGTTGTATATCATTTTTTGCTGCGGATTCAGTTGCTTGTGATCTGGTAATTCTAAAATGCTATTCTTATTGAGGCGTTCTGTGAGCTCACTCATATGGTAGACCTTTCCTGTCTCCCTTAGCCTCGCTAAAGCTTCGTTAATACCGATGCGAATGAGCCATGTAGAGAAGGAGGCTTCCAATTTAAATTGCTGTAATTTGGTGAAGGCCTTGATGTAACTAT
Organism: Gelidibacter salicanalis; assembly: GCF_016469035.1. Lineage (GTDB taxonomy): Bacteria > Bacteroidota > Bacteroidia > Flavobacteriales > Flavobacteriaceae > Gelidibacter > Gelidibacter salicanalis_A. Next base: position 25,972 of record NZ_JAEHJZ010000057.1, read on the forward strand.
TCTGCATGATGTCCGCAATCTCAGCTTCATCTTTTAGATAGCTTCGTACCACCCGAAACAGTTTTTGATTATGTCGTCGTACCAAGATCTCGTAAAGTTCTTTCTCTCCAGAAAGAATGCGTTTTATTAGTTCTGCTTCCGCTATTTTATTTGAATTAGAAGTGCTCAGGTTTATAGCTTCCATAATGTTATGATTTGTGTTTTAGATACAGAAAACTTATAAAAGTTACAAAATTTTGTATCCTTTTTCATGATTCGCTATCAAAAGATTATAACACACTAAAAACACGTAAATCATGGAGTCAAATGTACAGTTTGTAAAAAACCTTTTAAAATACACTTTTGGGTTGGTGCCAATTGTGGCTGGATTAGATAAGTTCACCAATATTTTGACCGATTGGTCACGGTATTTATCAGATACTCTGGTGAATCTGCTTCCTTTTGAGCCTTCAATTTTTATGATGATTATTGGGGTAATAGAAGTTGTGGCTGGGGTTTTGGTATTCGCAAAAACCAAATTTGGAGCGTATCTTGTATCCGTTTGGCTGGTACTTATTGCACTCACCTTACTGTTGAGCGGCACTTATTTAGATGTGGCAGTAAGAGATCTTGTTATGGCAATTGGTGCATTTTCATTAGCTAAATTATCTGAAAGTAAATCGTAATGCCTAAAGCACATAAATTTCAACTGAACTCCCTTCCGGTTTTTGCGGATTGGAGTTTTTTTGATTATTTCAAAACGGTGTTAAGTCTACAAAAAAGACATCTCAATGGGCGTTAAATATGAAAGGCTTATCAAGATTGCTGCCTCAATTGAGTCTAACACTCTTTAACTACCAATTTGAAATTAATTTCAATCTCATCTGAAACCACGATAAGGCCAAGCATTTTTTTAGGCGCTTCAAGGTCGAAGTCGTTGATGTTTAATTTAAGCTTACCAGAAATATGCCAACCATTATCCTGATAGAATTTAGTTTCCATATGGTAGATTTGTTTTTGTCCGGCTATTTCAATTTCAATTGAAGCATCAGCAGTGTTGCTCTTGTTTGGTTTTAGTTTAATTTGTTTTAAACTAAGCGTAATTTTAGGATAAATATCGGATTTTAGCAATCCGTGAAAATCTTTGTTGATGCCTCTACCACCACAATCAAATCCACTATTCTCTAAAATTAACAGCGACTTTTCAAATTTGATAACATCAGCGTCACTTTCGTAATGAATAAGAATAGGATCGTTCAGGTTCTTTATGTTGTACTGGCAGGTAAAATCTGTAACATTGCTCGTTCCTTTAATGTGCAATTCACTTTGGGATGTGATGCGCACAGATGTACTGTTTTTTACAGTGTCTAACTTGGTAAAGGAAACCAAAAGAAGTAAGGGTAAAATATAGAGTAATCTTTTCATCGTGCTAGATTTTGTAGTTGCAATTTATTTATAAAAAAACAAACCTCAATCATTTAGTGGACTACTAAAAAATTGAGGTTCGCTAATATAAACTCTACTCTGTATATTAGAAGCTAATTACTGCCTCAGCCATTAGTCCATTGAATTTGCCGTCTGCAAAAGAGCTTGTAGCCTTGTAACCATCATATTTTTGATTTACGTATTCAACTTTCATAAGAATATTTTTTGTCATAAACCAGCCTCCTGCAATTTGGAATCTTGAAATCTCTACATCATCTCCACTCGCATCTTCAGAATCGACTGTGTTGTAGCGACTTCCGATATAGAAGTTTTCGTTATTACCGAATCTGTAAATAAGCTCACCAGAAAATTGATTGGCTTTTCTATCTTCTAATTCTGCATTGCTTTTGCCGCTAGTTCTTTCTATTGTTCCAAAGAATTCCAATCCTTTGTATTTTATGAATGGATTGATCATGACAGCAGTAATCTGATTTTTAAACCCAGGATCGTATCTTCCTGATCTAAAATTATCACCTGATGCTGTTGCAGGAATCATAACCCCATAATATCGTGATCCAGCTCTATCTGCGTTATACAGATATGAACTCGGAACATATCCTGTGTTATAAATAGATCCAGTTAAGCGGAATCTCAAATCGGTATCAATCTGTTTGTCATATCCAATTTTTGCCAATAATGAAGCGCCTCCTGTAGTTCCATTAGCTGATTTATTGATGGATTGATTTAATTTACCATTGGCCATTCCGATCATTCCGATAAATCCATTTTTTCGTATCAACAACTCGGCTCCAACCTCTGTTGTGAAAGCATCCATAATTAGGTTTCCTACAAATGGATTATAAATAGCTTGTGCATTATCACTTCTTCTAAAGTGGGCATCACCGTAATTGTTCTCCATATGCCCAATTTTAATCGTAGCATATTTCATGAAATCTTCTAAAAATCCTTCTTTGATAAATTCTAATTTGTCAATTTGGAAATATCCTCCTTTAACATAAGGTTCTGGATGGTGACGAGAAGATAAATAGGTACGTAAGTGCATTCTAACACCATCATATAAAGCCACATCCAAGTCTAAATTGGCTGTCGCTAAATTAAAGTTAGACCCAATTTCCTTAAGTTGGTAAGGATTTGTTGTCACGCCATCTACAGTAACAGAAGGGTTTAAATTGCTGTGCTCCAAAGCTTGAAACTGAATTGTTGATGAACCACCTATTCTTACTTTTACGTTTTCAAAAGTAGATACAGTGTCTTTAGGAGACTCAAAAACGTTAATTCCGTTTTTGTCTGGCTCTCTATAATTGTCAAGGCTTCTATCGTTCTTTTGGGCATACGTAGTAATTCCTGCAAGAAGTAAGAATGCGATTGCTGAGTTTTTAATTAGTGTTCTCATGGTCTTAAATTATTTATTTTAATTTTTGGTTGTTATTTATTTAGAATGGTATTGAATGTAATAGTAACTTGATCTCCGGTCGTGATTGTTCCAAATAGAGCTTTAGGAGGGTCTATTTCAAAATCAGTCATCTTAAAGGCTTTTTTACCTTTTAAGGTCACCTTATTGGAAGATGTATGCATATCTAAACTGAGATGTTGTTTTTTAGTAACTCCGGCTATTGTCAAGTTGCCGGTAACCTCAACTTTATAGTTGTCAGTTCCTGAAGCTTTAATTTCTTTTACTTCTGTAAGCTGAAAAGTGATGGATTTATGTTTTTTGGTATCTAATGCTTTATAGGTATTTTTGTCCATTGCTCCTTTGTCACTTTTAAGGCTTTCTGCAGTAACCTCAAGAGTTAGTTTTTCGATTGTCATTTTGTCGGCAATGTTTAATACAATTTGACCTTTTTGTTGCTCGGCGTCAATATCCCAATCATGTAAACTAGAGGTTCCAGAAACCGTAAGTTTAGAAGCTGAATTATCAAGATTATACGTTTGTGAGTAAACTTGTGACGTTGATAAAATGAGCAAGATTAAGAGGCTCAATAAAGGTTTGACGATATTTTTTGTAGTTGTCATAATAATGTGTTTTAATATTATGATACAAAGTTGGGTAATAAATAAATTTTAAATAATGATAAATATCATCTCTTAAAACGAGATTATTTTGTTTTTAATTACGAACAGCTTGACCTATTAATGTCAGTTTTGAAGAGAAGTGGGTCAGAATGGCCTTCAAGGGTGCTAGCTACTATTCATAAAATGCTTGCACAAGAAAGTGGGTGCTTTTGATAATTAGCATGATATCCTATAATCTCAACAAAGGGTTATTTTCAGACCAATTAAAAGGTAATGTGTTAGCGTATGCTGGGAGAAGAAAATACGGTGCGGCTATTATTTTAGAAGTCGTGGGGAATTTTATTTAGTCGAACCTTAACTACAC
>NZ_JAEHJZ010000566.1 GCF_016469035.1 Gelidibacter salicanalis
ACAGTAGTAAATATCTTCGAATGGTAATCTGATTCTTAATAGTAAATATTTTAGATATATAATTTTAAATTATAAATATAGGCGGGCACAATCACAAGACACTCTCCTGGAACTACGAGAACCTCGATTCTCCCTTTGAAATATTACATCAGCCAAATTGTAAAAATTGCAGAGTTTGGGCCTATTCCCAGGCGGTTGTCAAAACTACCCAGATTCTCAAATATCTAACAAAAATCATGGTATGGGACACGATGAGCTCAGGGCGCGTA
>NZ_JAEHJZ010000567.1 GCF_016469035.1 Gelidibacter salicanalis
TTGATTGTCTCAAACCCACAAAATGGGTCTTGTCTCAAAGACCTTCATTTGGCTCCGGAACTAGAAGGTGGAGCTCATAAATTGCTCTCCATCTGTTCATTTTTCTTTGGAGACACTCGCAAGTAGCTCAATCTCGCAGTTCTTTGCTCTAAGATTGCAATGTCGAGAGGGGGGTATTGAAAGAATTGTGTTCTAAGCAATCAAGGAAGACTTTTATGCATTTGTCCTTGGAAGGCTTTTTCTGCGTCAGAGCATGTTGACTTTCGATCAATTAGCTTAGAAAGCTTCAAAATGTCTGCAT
>NZ_JAEHJZ010000568.1 GCF_016469035.1 Gelidibacter salicanalis
CTCAACCCTTTGCGAGTCCGGGCATTTAACCTTTTACCATGGGATAACACATTGCTACTTTTATGCTTTTACCACTGCCCTAAGTGTTCAAAAATTGGCATGAATCAGAGACAAAGTTGGAAAGACTCGCCTAAAATGATTATTGTATTATAGTTAATACTCCTCAACAACCATTTTCACCTGTTTGAAGGCTGAATGGTAATTAAATTCCCAT
>NZ_JAEHJZ010000569.1 GCF_016469035.1 Gelidibacter salicanalis
CTTGCCTCGTCTGAGGCGACTTGAGGGAGAGAATTGGTAGTCATCCCTGGGTAATTGGAATCATCCCAACTTCGGCGGCCAACACCTTGAGGGGTGGTAATGCCAACTTGGTGGGCTCGAATGTGGACATTGATATATCCACGAGCAGCTGAGCAATGAACCAACCGGCCCTGGTTGGTAGTGCCACTGCTTCTCGTTCACACGAACTAGCC
>NZ_JAEHJZ010000570.1 GCF_016469035.1 Gelidibacter salicanalis
CGTCCTTATTCTTTCGCACTCAACGCTAATAAGGTAGTACACATTTACGTAGTGTTCCGTCTAATGTCAGGCGTAAAGAGTTTTCCATTTTTTTAACAGAATAACTTCGCTTTAGCTCAATTTTCGGAAAGACACACAATATGAAGGGTTTCTCGTCCAAATTCTACCAATTACATTTTTCTGTAGGAAGTGAATCTAGTCTCAAAAAACCTAT
>NZ_JAEHJZ010000571.1 GCF_016469035.1 Gelidibacter salicanalis
TGCACCATCATTTGCAAATAAAGCAGCGACGATTGCCCCAAGGATGGTCACATATACAAACATACGTAGCCCACTGCCTTTTGCAGCCTTTGCCATATGCAATGCTGCCCATTCAAAAAAGCCGATTCGATCAAGTATGAGTGAAATGACGATAATGGCGACAAAAGCTAAAGTCGCATTCCAAACGATGCCTGTCACGGTGATCACATCGTCAACATTCACAACACCTACGATTAATGCTAAAATGGCCCCTCCACATGCGGACC
>NZ_JAEHJZ010000572.1 GCF_016469035.1 Gelidibacter salicanalis
AAGTGACTGTTTTTTATAGGTTGAGCCCCTAAGTAGTCGAAATACTTTACCTAGGCCTCCTTACTGTGACCTGCCTGCCGAAATTTGAGGGTCCTGGGCCTTAAAATGGTGACGCTAGCAGTGATCAAAGATTTGAAAAATGGAATATTCATTGGCATTTCAAGCCACCAATCACCTATGAATTATGCATGGGCAAATGCCGGCGCCAATCACCAACAACCAGCTGATAGTGTCAGTACCAAAGTGACTG
>NZ_JAEHJZ010000573.1 GCF_016469035.1 Gelidibacter salicanalis
TTGGTCCCCAGTTTGGCTACAGCAGCACAGTTTCACAGTATGTGCACAGAGTTTTATATCCATTTTCGACAAAGTTTTTCTTTGGTGTATTATGTGCTGTCATTCGATACTACAATTTTATATTCTTCCCTTCCCCTTCTCCCCTGCCCCTACTGTGGTTTTGATATCTGTCAAAGTTGCTCTATGGCTGTTTGCAGTTATTTACCTTTTTCACAACTCTTGT
>NZ_JAEHJZ010000574.1 GCF_016469035.1 Gelidibacter salicanalis
TTAAATTATAAAGTTATTTATGGGTGTAAAATTACACCCATAAATATCTTGTATAGATCCTCACACTTCAATCAAAATCGCCGCCAGCAACCGCAGTCATAAGTATTTCCGCATCGGTTTATACCTTAGCGTTTTAGTAAGTTATTTAACTTTCAGCGGAGATTGCTTAGGGCTGCCGGCACTGCAAAAAAACATAACACATCATGGACACTTTGAATTTCAAAGTGATGGGATTTATTTACCCTAAATCCAGAACTTTATTTTCTTAGTCAGATTCATTCATTTAAAGGAATTATTATGAAAAAGAATTTAATCAGTCTCGCTGTTATTACTACCGCTATTTTTTGGGGTACTTCAGCG
>NZ_JAEHJZ010000575.1 GCF_016469035.1 Gelidibacter salicanalis
TGGTACAACGGAAGTGGGGGAAAATAACACGTATTGTAAGGGGAAACAAAACAGGGGGAACGCACCGCGAAACTTCGACCACGAAGGCACTTGCGCCCATGAATGCCCTCTCCCAGTTGTTGGTTGCCAATGACGTTGACGTGGCAGTGATCACGGAGACAGAGCTCCCCCGGCGTCGGTCGGATGTTTTCACATGTTGTTGCCACGGGCCCAGTGCGCCGGCGTGCGCCGACTCCTCATTGG
>NZ_JAEHJZ010000058.1 GCF_016469035.1 Gelidibacter salicanalis
GATTTGACTTTTGTCTTTAAAACATTTTTGTTTAACCAAAGACATCAACAATGCAGACAAACACTACCTTTGCCGTGATTTTCTACACAAGGAAACCCAGAGGCAACACGAGCGAATTATCCATCTTCGCCCGTATCACAGTCAACCAAAAACGTTCAGAAATCAGTTTAAAAAGGTGTACACTTTTAAGGGATTGGGACAGCAACAGGAACAGGGCACGTGGAAGCTCCTATAAAACAAAAGTCCTCAATACCTACCTAGACCAAGTATACAGCCATTTATTGGACTGCCATAAGCAATTATTGGAAGAAGGAAAGATCATTACCGCCAACGCCGTAAAATCGCGTTATTTGGGTCTGGACGAGAACCATAAGACATTGACCGAACTCATGGCCTACCATAATACCAACATGGTCAGCATCCTGAAATATGGCACCATGAAGAATTATTACACTACAGAAAGGTATCTGCTGAAGTTTTTACGCAAGCATTTAAAAGTTGACGACATCTACCTGAAACAATTGAACTATCGGTTCATTTGTGATTTTGAGCAGTTCCTGAGAGCCTACAGAAATCCAAAAAAGGAATTGGTGCTGTCCAACAATGGCGTTATGAAACATATGGAACGCTTTAAAAAAATGGTAAACCTTGCCGTTAAGCTGGAATGGATTCCAAAAAATCCGTTCAACCAGTTCCAGCTT
>NZ_JAEHJZ010000576.1 GCF_016469035.1 Gelidibacter salicanalis
GGCCATGATAAAGCCTCCTTTATTCAGCGGCGCCGGGTTTACGATTGGGTTGAGCATCGAAGCTCATGCCGGTTTTTCGGCGGCTGTCATCGCCCATTAAATAGAGGTAAAGCGGCATAATATCCGCCGGCGTTTTCAGCTTGTTTTTATCTTCGTTCGGGAAGGCCGATGCGCGCATTTGAGTGCGCGTTCCGCCAGGATTGATACAATTTACCCGAAGATGGCGGCTTTT
>NZ_JAEHJZ010000577.1 GCF_016469035.1 Gelidibacter salicanalis
CAGCAGGTCTCTCTAATCGATGTGCGGAAGGAAATAAATTTCTGCAAGAAGGTTGGTGTGCCGATCTTAGGTGTTGTGGAGAACATGAGTGGCTTGCGGCAGGTTCTCTCAGATTTCAGATTCGTGAAGCAAGGTGAGGGAGGCGAGATGGATGCTACAGAATGGGCGCTGAACTATATCAAGGAGAAAGCTCCTGAGCTTTTGACAATGGTTGCATGCAGCGAGGTGTTTGATAGCAGCAAGGGTG
>NZ_JAEHJZ010000578.1 GCF_016469035.1 Gelidibacter salicanalis
AAGAATTAATGATACATACATCGCACAGCCAAAGATATTGGCGAAGAATGCAACAACAAGTGTTGATAGAGTCACATTTCCTGCATTATGCAATTTCTTCTCGAATGTAGCGACGATGACTTTTAATACGCCCAAGTATTCAAGTACTCCACCGAAACCAAGTCCGAGAATAATCACCACTAGAGATCCTAACATATTGACAATACCGCCACGATTTAACAGCGTATTTAAGAAATCAACATCTGAATTAATAGAGAAACCATT
>NZ_JAEHJZ010000579.1 GCF_016469035.1 Gelidibacter salicanalis
TCTCCATGATCTCCACCATGTGCAGATCGAGGGCCTTCTGCTCCAAAGCCAGGACGGCATCCACGCAAATGTCCGTCAATTGGGTGGCCATCTGAAAAGATCCAGTGAATGCGTGAGACCGCCGGGCCGGTGACCACTACGTGGATACTATCGAGGGTGGACTCAGGCTCGTGGTTTTTGCAATAAGCCGGGTCGCATTTACCCCCACTCTGGTGCCTCTTCGGGTCCGGAAGTCGATGGACGAGGTGGAGCCTGGGGGCTATGGTC
>NZ_JAEHJZ010000580.1 GCF_016469035.1 Gelidibacter salicanalis
TAAATATTTTGCCGACTAGTGTCGAATGTGCCGAATGTGCGGTCAAGTACGTAGAGCACTGTTAGGTATGTACATACTTCATACTGTATACAGTACGTACATTACTGTACTGTACATGTATTTACTGCTGCATGTCCCGCCTGTGCTGGCTGTTGGGGTGGTTCCTGCTGTCCATAATAGTGGCGTGACAAGTGAGTGAGGGTGGCAGCAATCCGACAGAGAGTGGCGCAAAAAGAAATGCCAACGGCACCTGGGGTTCC
>NZ_JAEHJZ010000581.1 GCF_016469035.1 Gelidibacter salicanalis
TGTTGTTTTCGAAAGGACGTAGCTTTTGAAACAGAGCGATAAATTTTAGGTGCCAGCATCGCAAGTAATATCGTCAATGCGTAATCTTTCACCATAAACCAGATCATAAAGAACCACGTGGTTTGATAAGAAATCGGGGCATTCAGCCACACATTTAATGCGAGGTACGTATAAGTCGTTCCGATCACATACATGACGGTCGTACCTGCAATAGCTGCAAGTAAAAAGCGGCCAAATCCAGGATTTTTTCTTTTTTCTAAAATGAATCCAGCTAGCCAGGCAG
>NZ_JAEHJZ010000582.1 GCF_016469035.1 Gelidibacter salicanalis
AAGGTGTAATCCACCGGCACGCTGCTGGATTCTTTGGCTTGACTGAAGTAAGCCGCGAGTTGTGCTGCTTCCTCCAAGGTCGCTTCGCCAAAGTCTGTACTGCGAATGACGACATGTGAACCCGGGATGTCTTTGGTGTGCAACCAAGTGTCATTGGAAGAAGCCAAACGGTTGGTGACGTACTCATTTTGCAGGTTGTTTTTGCCTACGAGAAGTTCAATTCCCTCT
>NZ_JAEHJZ010000583.1 GCF_016469035.1 Gelidibacter salicanalis
ATGATGTCTTTTTATGTAGAATTGTAGGAAGTGTGCAAAGTTCACCGGAAGATGACAGAAAAGGAGTTGTAGCAAGCAATGGCAAAGGTTTATGTATTTGATCACCCGCTTATTCAACACAAACTTACATATATTCGTGACGTTCATACAGGAACAAAAGAATTTAGAGAGCTAGTGGATGAAGTCGCAACATTAATGGCATTTGAAATCACA
>NZ_JAEHJZ010000584.1 GCF_016469035.1 Gelidibacter salicanalis
CCATCATTGAAATGCTTTGAATGTCAAACTTCGGTGTCCGAAATCAACTTAACCTTTTCATCAACGGCCAACTTCGAATAGTGGGAGATTGGGCCCATCCTGGAATGAACCGATGCAATAATTGGGTTCAGTGGCCAGAACGGAGACATTGCTGTAAATATATTAACATACGTCCTGTTCGGACTCGTCGTGAATTGTCGCCAATCTGTGGTTGTTTCAACGACATCCTTATCTTCTACCATCTCAGACGAGACAAAGAGGCGTCACATACTCTTTTTTGTTAAG
>NZ_JAEHJZ010000585.1 GCF_016469035.1 Gelidibacter salicanalis
TCGGGTAACACAGTCACTTTTACGCCGGTGTCCTGTTGCAGCTTTTCAGCCAGCGCATTCAGGCGCTGTGCATCACGGGCCACAAGAATAAGATCATAGCCGCGTTTAGCGAGACGATCGGCGTATGTCGCACCAATACCGGTGGATGCGCCGGTGATTAACGCCAAAGACTGAGAACGAATGGAATCTGACATGAGAACCTCTGGGTTGATTAAGTGGTTTAATAATGAAACCAGATGATTTTTAGCAC
>NZ_JAEHJZ010000006.1 GCF_016469035.1 Gelidibacter salicanalis
TACCGACCAGACACTAATTAGGGTCTGCTGATTTTCAAAAACGTTAAAACTCTAAAAATTGAATTTTGCCGACTTCTAATCTTGATTTTTGTTGCCACATTGGTTTTTCGCACTTAAACGGGTCTGTAGTAATCATCCTTAACCACTTTGTTGTGTGTTGCAGGGATTTTAGCAGCCAAAAAAAGTATTTTTCGGCCACTTTTCCAAGGGTTGTTAGGTTCATTACGAAAAAGATCGCAGCTATCCAGCTTTCCGATGTGTCTTTGCGTCTGGCTCTGATGCAGTTAAGGTTATATCCGTTTTTTGCCTGTCCAAATTTGCCCTCTATCAGGTTGCGCTGATTGCGCTCTTTCCTTTGTTTTCCTTTTTGGTATGGCGAGAGTTCTACTTTGGGAGGCCTTCCCAGTGGCTTGCCCACTATTCTTATTCCTTTTTCTTTCATATACTTTCTGTTCCCACGCGTCATATAGATCCCATCTGCCAGCAATAGTTCTGGATACCGGCCATAGGTCTTCCGAAATTCTTCTACCTGCATTTTAAGTTCAGTGCTTTCATTGTAGGCATCCCAACTTATGGAGTTTATTTTGGACATACCATTGCATTCGCTGGCGTTGATCTTTGCGCCAAACTCAATTTTATTCTTGCTCTTTCCCCTTACCATGGGACGTACATATGGCCGGTACACACTTGTTATCCTGTCCGGATGGCTGTGTTCCCTGTTTTTATACATCGTTTTTTGTTGTGCACAAATATGGCGTACCACCCAGTATATACGTTGATCGCGTTTGGTCAATGGCCATGCCGTGGAGCGTGTGCCAAGAAGATCGAGCAGGTTTTCTATGTGCTTGATGTCCCGTTCAACGTAACCTATCTGCTTGCCTATGGCTTTGCGTATGTTTTTTCGACTGTTGTTCCTTTTCTTTGAAATATTCAAATAGTCCTTGCGTGCATTTCTACGGTACGTTCTCGGTTTAGCGCCTGAGCAAAGGTTCTGTTCGACCGCTATTTTGTAAAGTAAGTCCAGGATGCGCTCACATTCCCCACGGCCGGTGTTCAGCAGCCCAATGTCTCTGGGGTAGGCTATCTGCTGGTCACACACGGTGGCGTCCAGTTTTAGCGTGCCTTTATTGGGAGGCAGGTTTGGATCGGACGGATCGTTTGGGCCATCTTCACCTTGGCCGCCGTTATCTTTTTTCGCGGCCTGTCCTGACATGATGCGTTTACGTCCGTTTACAAGTTCTTCCGCTCTGGCAATGACCACGTCGTTAAAACTATCAAAGGCATCTGCTCCCATTCGTTTGCGAATATCCACGAAAAGTGATGCGTCAAACGGATCTTCTATCTTAAAGGCCCTGTAGCCACAGAAGTATTGGATGTAAATATTTTCAGATATGGTACTGACCGTCTCACGGTCAAGCTTTAGCTTGTGCTTGATTATCAGAGCTGCAATAACAAGGCGTATATCAACGCTCTGCCTTCCACTTTTGCAGTCCAGGTTGCGGGCATATATTGTGGCAAGCTCATCCCAGGGGATAATATTTGCCATTTTTACCCAACGGTTTGCTGGGTCTAGATCGCGTTCAAAGGGATGTTCAAAACCAGCTAAGGTCAATTGGGATGAGGGCGTATATTTTATCATATCTGCAAGGGTTTCTGTTACAAGTTCGCAAACCCTTGCTTTTGAACTAAATAAAGCACATATACTTATTAACATATATTATTGATTATCAACACATAAGGAGGTCTGAGGTCGAAAATCAGCAAGCCCTAGTTAAAGATTAAAACCCTGCTCCCGATAGCTATCGGGATTCATTGCAGTTACTTTAGTTTCTATAAATTTTTAAGGGTATTTTGTCATTTCGACAGAGCGAGGAACGAGTGACGAGAAATCTTATAATATTGAGATTCCTCTTCGTGCCTCATTCGGAATGACAAACTATTCTCAGAAAAGAATTTCAATCTTTTCTTTAAAACTATGGATTTCAAATCCATAGTGGTTTATTTAAAATTATTTGCAAGAATAAGAACTTTCAAGTTCTTTTTTTTAAAAGGGATTTATACGTTTTAGACCTAGCTGATGTCAAAATGGAGGAAAACGCTGTTACCTGCCTTCCTCCATTTCTATATATCCCGAGGGGTATAATATTTAAAGATAAATATTATAGTTGTATTGCAAAAAAAACTCATTAAAAAAAACTCTCTTTTATAATTGTGATTTTATTTGAAATAGAGGACCTTGGTTATTTATTATAATCTTTGGGAGCATTATATAAAATTATAGACTCATTTTTTCTTGTTCTCCCCACACCTGCACCATCGACACCTTCAATTCTCTTATCCCCATGTATTATCCACACGATATCTTCACTAACATGATCAATGATAAAATCTGAATTTCCCATGGCAAAAGCTATATTGAATTGCTTAATAAATTCTCTTTTGGGCAAATTGCCACAATCAAAGGGTATATTAATTTTTGTCATTTTAGCTTTGACTTGATTCTACATATTTTTTAAAATTATCCAAAATGGCCTGCCAACCTTGTCTTTGCACATCGACTGGATTCAAACCCTGTCGCGCAAACCTCTATAAACAAAGGGTTTGTTAATTTTCTCAATTTTGAGGTAGCCTGAAAACTACCACGAGATGGATTTTCAATTTGTTTGTTATACTTTCAATCTTATTATAAAGATAAACTAATTCAAAGGAAAACAAACGTATATTAAACGTAATGGTTGTTCAAAAACATATACTTATTAAAATCTTAAATGCTCTAATAAGTCAACTTACAAGACTTATATTTTCGTTTAGTCTGATCTATATCTGCAACACAGAAGCGTTTCTCTATTTTTCAAACATATCTAATCTCTGCCTAGTGTTATTTTCCAGCCATTGTCTGCGGCAATAAAGCGATCATAATATTTACTAGTGTATTTGTAAATGTGTTTCTGCTATCGTTTGTGTTAATTGCTCTTTTACGTTTGCTTTTTTAGCATAACTATTCCAATTTACAACTACTTTACTAATGGCCTTTATGATCGCTTCACCTTTTTTAATGTTATTCACTTTTGCAATTGTCATTAAATCGCCTTGGGTTATTTGTTTATGTTTGCCATTAATGCTTAATGTATGTTGGCTTACCCAAATATTAGTAGGATCGTAAGAATAACATACATCGTACGCAGGTGATAATTCCCATGATTTGCCTTGTTTCAATCGAAACGAAAAGTTCTTGGTATGGTCCTCATAGTTAGTAGCCAATACATTAAATACCATACGCCTAAACATTTCTTCTGCTTCAGGATACGGTAAACGTAATGCACGCATGGTTTGAAACAGTTGTTCGTAGCTATAGCCCTGTAAATTATTATAATCGTAATGCTGTATACCACACCAGGTTTGAATATGATGTTTTGTGTTGCCATCACGATCAAAACGTTTTGTCATAAAATGCGCTCTACCGTTTTCTTCTAACAACTTACATTCCATCATTGTAATTCCAGCATCTTTCGCCATGAGATAATAGGCATATTCTACTCGCCCCCAACCATGAGTTTCTCCAAATTGTGCATCACTCACACCATCTAACTTCAATAACCAATGCTCAAAACCTTTTGGTACGTTTGTTTGACCAGATTTTATAGCACCTGTTTTTTCATTATATGCAATTACAGCTTTTGGACGAGCTCCACCAGCTGAAATTCCCACCTTCAAGACTTCCATTAATGCCTTTTCTTCATCGTCATTTAAATTAGTATCTAATTGTTCTTTTTTGGATAGCGTTTTATGTGCTGCCTCTACCAAACTACTTATTTCGATATCAAAACTATTTTGCGATGTTAATTGCGCAGGCTCAAATTCTAATGCTCCCATAGCTCGTGTGCCAATAAAACAGAGTTGTTCTACTGGATTCATACTATCTGCAGGACGACCGTTTTTTGCCAACCATAGATTAATTAATTGGTTTCCGTAACGATCTGGTAATGCATCTGCTAACAAACCTGGTAAGCCTTTGAAGGTATCGACGTTGTCATTTTTACCTTTTCGCAATTCTGGAAACGAAAAAATACGAGATCCTTCAGTTGTCGGCATTTTAATAGGTGAGATCTCCCATTGCTTTTGAAGAAAGGCTGGACTATATTGAAAACTTGCCAATTGGTTTTGTGCATCCCAACGCACAGCACCTACCATTTCTCCCCAAAGTTTTATTTCTGCGACATCTACCATCCTAAATCATCTTCTTTTTTAGTTACTTTATTTGTTTTACTACTAGCACGTTCGCGTTGCTCTTTTTTTAATTTGGCATAGGCTAAAGGGCTAATGGTATCGGAAATCGTAAACACATTCATTACATATAAAAGATCTAAAACACGTAAGGCTTGCATAAGCGTGTTTATTGTAACTGTTTCTCCGCGCTCTAACAAACTTAATGTTGATCTGCTCATACCAGCAGCAGTAGCTACCTCTTCTTGCGTCTTGTTTTGTTGCAATCGATGATGTCTAATAAAACGTCCTATCGTCTTTATTAATGTCTCATCTGACATTGAAACCCAATGTGTGTTCGATATCTCATTCATAATACTCACTTTAAACTATTAACGCATGATTACTCATACAAATATATGAATATTATAATACAAAAATTATTTATGTATGACTAATCATTCATTTGATTGCATTATACACTATAATGGATGATTAATCATACATTATAAAAACTTATTTTTATTTAGATTTGCGCTTACTGAACCGTCATTACTATCTTGTACAACTGAAAAGTCATTGCGAGGACGCAGAACTAAGCAGTCTATCTGTTGTTGTCTTGCCTTATAAATGGAATTTAATTGTAAATTTTGTCTGGTAGGTATTTTAAGGATCTATTAATTTCAGGAATATATTCTTTCCCTTCATTTTCTGATAAAGAGTACAATCCTCTGCATACTCTGTGAAGTACTCCCTTGTTTACCAAATCGCACATTCGCCATTCTACGTTAGCTTGTTTACCGTCTTTGTCAAATTGTTAATAGTAGGCAATAATATCGCTGACTTTGAAATGTTATTTAATTGAAAATTTCTTAATTAATTCTTCTATATGTAGCGTTTCAGAAGTGATAGTTGCTAAATTTTAAAAATTACAATATGCAAAGATTCGGCAATACAAACAATTATTGCCGAATCTTTGCTTCGATTGTCTCAAAACATATAGTAGCTATCCCTAAATCTTTCATTATGCATAAGACTGTATTGAGGTTATTCATATCCTAGACTTTTTTAGAGAAGCGCTGTGCTCGTAATGTAGCGTTTCCTGAGCTACTAACCGGCAGAGAGGCATTGAAGGGAGGAGAAATGGGCTGATTGGATTCAAAATTAGAACAACTTCTCCGAGTTGGCATCAAATCAGCCTGAACTTCAACGTAAAAAATAGAGCTGATTTCCATATTCCTTTTTATATTAGCAAACCTTTTAGTAAAATGGAAGCGGAAATCAGTGCATTATATTTTTGACTTTTGTATTGAAACGCATCGATTTTCAAATATTTCCTCGATAATACTCTAAAATTTTAACCCGAAGCGCATATTCATACTTTACATTCGCTAAATTAGTCTGTGCATTGTCAAAATTATTTTTACTGATGATATAGTCCACACTATTTGATACTCCGTTGTTAAAGCGAATTTCATTGATCCGGAAAGATTCCTTGTAAGCATCCACTTGGTCCTGTAACAATTTATAGCGTTCAAAAGCAGTTGCCATGGCGCTATATGACCGCTTAATGGACTGTTTAAGATCCAGTTTGATCTGGGCCAAGGCCGTTTGAGCCTCTTCCTTTTTAATTTTTTCGAGAGCCACGTTATTTTTAGCCCTGAAGCCATTAAAAATCGGAACACTTACTGAAACCCCAATTGAAGAGTTCAGGTTATTGTCAAATTGATCACGATAGGGAATGTTCTCACTTGTAAAATTGGTTTCTTGAGCAAAAACAGAGTAATCCTGATTATTAATGGTCACAAAATCACCTGTTTCGGCAATGCCTGTCCCCGTTTCATTAAAAAGTTTGGCAGCACTGGAATAGTTAGTATTGAGATTCGCAAAGAGACTTATTTCTGGCACATACTGCGAGCGTGCCACAGCTATTGCTTTTTCGGCGGCTTCCAAACTTAGATCCCGCGCTTTAATCGTAGGAAAAACCTGCAAGGCCTGTTCATAAATCTCTTGTGCAGTGTAGTCATAAACTTCAAATTCCAACTCAGTATTCAAAGGGACAGCTGTGATGGATGTTTCTGTATTGGTGAGGGTATTCAGGTTTATAAGCTCGATTTCAAGATTATTTTTACGTTCTACACTATTGGATGCATCCAAAGCCAACTGACCTTGAAGATCATGATATTCAGCCGGATTTCCAGTTTCCTCTTCGTAGAGACTTCTCAATCTGTCCAATTGGCCTTGGGTAGTTGTCAATCGGGATTCAGCCAATTTAACCAAGTCCTGGGCGTTCAACACTTGTAGGTAGGTCAAGGTCACATTTAGGATTACCGATTGTTTGGCAGCTTCCACTTCCATTTCGGCAGATCTCAAATTTAATTTTGCCTGTTTCCATCGGTTTATAAGTCTAAATCCATTAAAAGCCACAAAATCGAGTCCCAGAGCTGCATTGGAAAAAGTGAGCTCTTGGTTGACTATGCCGTTAGTAAATGGGTCAATGCTTCGGCCATTTGCAATGCCTAGGTTGTAGGAGCCGTTGACGCGGGGCAATAATGCATTTTTATTTTGGTTAAAATTCACATCCCAGGTTTCTTTAGTCAGCTTTGTAGATTTAAGGTCGAGATTGTTTTCTATCGCTAAGCTAATGCACTCCTCAAGAGTCATCGCAATTCTTTGTTCTGTTTGTCCAAAAAGAACTAGAGTCGCTATAAAATACAGCGCCATTGAAAGTTTGAAAGTCATAATATACGTGATTGATGAATTATTTTTTACTTGTGGTCGCGCCTTCCATCCAAAAGATGTAAAACTCGCGACCCATAAGCCGCGTTGGTTTCAGAATGCGTTGCCTGAATAATGGTAACACCTTCTTGGTTAAGCTCTTTAAAGAGTTGCATAATCTCCTCGCTTTGTTTAGAGTTTAGGTTTCCTGTGGGCTCATCGGCCAAAATGAGCTTTGGTTTAGCAATCAAGGCACGGGCCACACCAACCAATTGCTGTTGTCCACCGCTCAACTGACTGGGAAAGAGGTCTTTTTTCCCCACAATATTGAACCTATCTAGCATATCAGCAACCAAAGCCTTGCGTTCAGAAGATTTTATATTTTTATAGAGCAATGGCGTTTCAATATTTTCGTACACCGTAAGCTCATCAATGAGATGGTAGGCCTGAAACACAAACCCGATGTATTCCTTATAGAGTTTTGAACGGTTTTTTTCTTTCATAGCATGAACGGATTCACCCAGAAAATTGTATTCTCCTTCCTGAAAACCATCGAGCATTCCAATAACATTGAGAAGGGTTGATTTTCCCGATCCTGAAGGTCCCATAATGGAGATAAACTCGCCTTCTTCAACTTGGAGGTTAATATCGCTCAGCAGAAAGATTCGTTTCCCGCCTTGGGTGACCCATTTGAATATGTTGTGAAGTTCTAGTAGCATAGTTATTATTCTTTATTATTATTAATATTTATTGTTGTCTGATTAAATTTTATCGTCCATATGAATCTTCAGATATGGTGAGAAGGTTTTTTGATTTTATTATTTGACAATATCTTCTGCTTTTTGACTTTTCAGAAACACCTCAAAACAAACTAATCACAACTGATTGTAATTTTCAACCCATTATTTCAACACTTAACGATTTCTGTCTTTGTTCTTGATTCTAGCAGCGCAGCGGTCTTGGTTCATATTTTACATTATTATCTATTATTGTTATTATTCAGTTCGTAAGCTTTTTACGGGGTTTTCAATGGCAGCTTTTATACTTTCAAAACTTAATCCAAATACATTGATAAAGAAAGTTGTTTTGTTCTTTCTGATATTTCGCCACGCGATTTTAAAATAGTTAGTAATCATAATATTTTCGATTTTCAGACCTCACAGGTTTTAAAAACCTGTGAGGTCTATGAAATTACTCCGTTTTCAAGCTCTCCACCGGATTTTTTAAAGCCGCTTGTATCGTACGGAAACTTATGGTCAAAACCGCAATTACCAAAGCTATAGCGCCTGCTGCCAAGAAAACCCAAATAGTCAAATCCATGCGATACACATAATTTTGAAGCCATTGCGAGGTAGTGTACCACGCAACGGGCGTGGTAATGAGAAAAGCTATACCTACCAATTTTAAGAAATCCTTGGTCAATAATATTGTAATGGTTGATACACTGGCACCAACAACCTTACGAATGCCAATCTCCTTCTGTCGCTGGGATACAACCAATAATGAAATGGCAAAAAGCCCTATACAACTTAAAAGTATAGCGAGTATGGAAGCACTGGAAATCATGGTGGTCATCATGCGCTCTTTTTGTAATGTGCGATCAATATTTTCATCCAAAAAAGATCCCAAAAACTCAGCGTCGGGCTCTATCTTGTTCCAAGCTGTTTTTACAATATCGTACGATTGTGTCAGATTGCCTGGGGCAACCTTAACATAGGCTTGATATAGTGGTTTGTCTGAATTCATAAAAAAGCTTATAGGTTCTATAGATTTATCCATGGTTTGAAAATTGAAATCCTTGACCACTCCTATTACTGCATACTGAATTGAATCATCCAAGGTAAACCGAATGCTCAATGGATCCTTCTCGCCGAATTCCCTGGCCATAGATTCATTGATCACTATAGAAAGGCTATCTGAAGCATATCGTCTATCAAACGACCGCCCTTTAACAAGCGTAATGTCTAAGGTTTCTGGATAATCATAATCGACAAATAGCAAATTCGTACTCACCTCACGCCCTTTATAATCAAAACCCATAACGCTAGTTGAGCTGCTCCCATCTCTACCAAGACCCAAAATATTGTCTGAAGCACTCATACTTATAATATTGGGATGACCAGAAAGCTCGTCACGCATTAATTGCATAAGTTGTGCATGGTCCTTTTTAGAACTCAAAGGAAATGCGATGACCTGCTCTTTATTAAAACCAAGGTCTTTATTTCGCATATAATCCAATTGTCCGCGTAAAACTAAGGTGCCACTAATGAGTAAGATGGCAATACCGAATTGTACAACGATTAACACATTGCGCACCCGATTTCTACCAGAAACTTCCAACTTGCCTTTCAACGCTTTAAGCGTGCCTAACTTACTCATCAATACTGCGGGATAACCGCCAGCAATGAAGGTTATCAACAAAAGAGATACTACAGCGCCAAAAATTAATACAGGCGACACTATCAATCCGAAAGACGCATTTGTACGAAACAACGTTTGAAACATATCCAACATTGAAAACGAAAGTAAGGCGCCCAATGCCACCGAAATCACAAAAACCAAAACACTCTCGCCCCAAAACTGAAAGAATAGTTGCGCCTTGCCCGCACCAAGCGTTTTGCGCATGCCAATTTCACGAAGACGTTGAGCCCCTTTGGCAATGCTCATATTTATAAAATTGACACTGGCAATAAATAAAATTAGCAGTGCAATTCCCAAAATCACATACTGAAGAGATTTGTTCACGATTAATTCCGCAGTATCAAAGTTTGTAAAACTCACATTTCCAAAAGGCAGTAAATGGATTTGCCTAAATTGGCCTTCAGCATTGGGCTTAGCACCATCGCGTTTGGCGGTAGCAATTTCGTCGGCAAAATGAAGTGTCGAAAATGGACGGGTCGCTTTTTCAAAACTTTCTATAGAAGTACCTGCTGCCAATTGCATATAAACCGGATGGTTATGTGCGTCCCAACGGTCTTTTTTATCCTTGTAGAATGAATTTGGTAAATCCATAAAGTTGAAAATTGCCCCGAAACGAAGGGAGCTTGCCTCTGGTAAATTTTTTAAAATAGCCGCCACAGTGACCGGAACGACTTCGCCATCGCGTTTAATACTAATCAGTTTACCTATGGGATTTTCATTGCCAAAAATCAGTTTTGCAGTGTCTTCGGTCAATGCCACCGTTGACCGCTCAATTGGATTGTTTGTATTGCCTTCCAAAACCGGAAACGAAAAGATTTCAAAAAATTCAGGATCTGCCCAAGCGGAGCCTACTCTCAAAGTTTTATCTTTATAAGTTATGAGCGGACCGCCCGTTACATATCGCGTGATTTTATGGACGCCAGGCACCTCATCACGTAAAGCGCCTGCAAAAGGAATCGGGTTAGCTTCGCTCAATTCAACGCCTTTGGGAATTTGTTCAGTAGTATATACCTGATAAATAGAATCCACATTTTTATGGAACTGATCAAAAGACAGTTCAAAAAGCGCATACATACTTAATAAAAAAGCCACTCCAAACGCTGCAGTGAGTCCAATAACGTTCAGAGCCGTGAAAGTTCTATCCTTCCAGAGGTTTCTTAAGGCTATTTTAAAATAATTTCTGATCATTGTACTTTGGTTTAAAAACCTCACAGGTTTTAAAAACCTGTGAGGTCTAAATTATTATTCCGTTCTCAAGCTATTTACCGGATTTGCAATAGCCGCTTTTATGGCTTGAAAGCTTACCGTAATCAAAGCAATACATGCTGCCATAATTCCTGCAAAAGCAAACACCCACCAATTAATTTCGGTTCGATAAGCAAACTCCGCTAACCATTGTTGCATTAACCAGTAAGCAAGGGGAACGGCAATCACGAATGCAACCAATACCAATTTTAAAAAGTCT
Source organism: Gelidibacter salicanalis (assembly GCF_016469035.1). GTDB lineage: Bacteria > Bacteroidota > Bacteroidia > Flavobacteriales > Flavobacteriaceae > Gelidibacter > Gelidibacter salicanalis_A. Next base: position 10,808 of record NZ_JAEHJZ010000006.1, read on the forward strand.
TTGGACAGCAATCGGGTTATTCCCGTAACGGTGGCACCCAAAATTTTTCGCACGCCAATTTCCTTTGTACGCTGTTCTGCGGTAAATGCTGCCAAACCAAACAGACCGAGACAAGCAATAAAAATGGCTATTATTGAAAAGATTGTTGCAGTACTTGCGGTTCTTTCCTCAGAAGCATATAACTGTGCCACATGTCTATCCAAAAACTGGTAATCAAAAGCTGTGTTTGGTAGTGATGCGTTAAATGTTTGCTGCAGTTGCCCCATAAACTGTAACAAGTTCTGGGAGTTGTAGCGTACTAAAAGTGTACGGATACCTTCGGGAGCCTTACGAGATTTGTAATACATATAACCACCAATATCTTCCTTGAGCGAATTGAAATTAAAATTTGCCACCACACCAGTAATTATTGCTCTTGAACCAAGTTCAGTATTGATTATTTTACCAACCGCTTCCTCTGGGGTTTTATAATTTAAATAACTAAGGATTTTCTCGTTGATCAAGGTGTAGATAAGCGAATCGCCCTCGGCAATGGTTTCTGGAAGTTCATTTCCAGCTAGCACTTTTAGCTTCAGGGTTTTAACAATGTTGCCATCGGTGCGGCAACTGGCAATAGGCATTCCTGTATTATCGGTGGTCAATTTACGTACTGAGCGACCACTTTCGTTAGATCCTGGCATCGACTGTACCGCGGAAACGCTTTCTACGTTGACTTGCCTTTCCAATCCTTTCATTAAGCTTTCAACCTGTTGTTCTGTTTCGGCAGATTTCACTGAAACGGCAACGATTCCATTTGGATCATAACCCAAATTTTTATTTTTGATGAATGCCATCTGCTGAAGGATTATTGTAACGGCAATGATCAGGACGATAGAAGCTGCAAACTGAAATACCACCAGTCCCTGGCGCACAAATTCAGAAGATGACCCTTTTTTCTTAGATTTATTCACCAGAATAAGTGGTGAAATACCCGACATTGAAATTGCAGGGTAACTGCCTGCAACCAGGGTGACGACAATCCAAATAAGTAATAGTCCAATTAAAATTGGGGTAGCGAGCAAATCCTGATAACCAAGTGCATTGCCCATAATACTCTTAAATAAAGGAAGTATTAAAAAGGAAGCGGCATACCCTATGATGACCGACAACAATACCATGATACCCGTTTCTACATAGAAAAGCGAAAGCATCTGGCGTCTGTTTGCGCCCAACACTTTACTCATTCCGATACCTTTAGCGCGCTTGCGAGAGTTAGCGGTGGCAAGGTTCATATAATTAATACAGGCGATTAACAAAACGAGCAATGAAAGGAACAACAGACTTTTTATGGTGGTAATACTTCCCAATTTGGTGGAATAGCCTTCTCTTATATCTGCCGAATAAAGATGGATTTTCGTTAATGGCTGAAAAAAGAATTTAGTAAAGTATTGCCCTTCCTTATCGACATTTTTATCAATCAAACGGGTGGCCTGATTTTCAACTTCGGCAACATTTGCGTTGGGTTGAAGTTGCACATAGGTTTCATAACTCGCATTGCTCCAATACACATTAGTACCCATCCAGGTATCCATAATATTATAGACCATATTGCAGTCCATTACGCTATTTTTTGGCAAATCGGCATAAATACCAGAAACTTGTAACGTATCCCTATTATTTACGGTAATGAGTTGGTCCATCGCGCTTTGATTGCCAAACAACCGTTTTTTTACAGATTGTGAAATCACGATTGATTTAGGTTTAGAAAACGCATTTTGAGCGTTCCCCTCCAAAAATTTAAAATCGAACATCTTAAAGATTGTGGAATCGGCAAGGTAAAGACTGTTTTCAGTAAAGTTCTTATCGCCGATTTTTAAGGAAGCGGTCGCACCAAAATCGTCCTTAATAAGTCGGGTCATCTTTTTTACCTGCGGAATATCCTCCACGATTGCCGGACCTACCGCGTTGGGCATGGTGGCCCAAATTTCAAAATCATAGTCTTCAGAAGTTTCCATATTTACCCGGTAGATGTTTTCTGAATTTGAATACATCTTGTCAAAGCTAAGTTCGGTATTCACAAAGGAAAACAGAATGATACACACGCACAGACCAATTGCCAGACCTGCGATATTTAGCGCGGTAAAGAGTTTGTTGGCACGAATATTCCGCCATGCTATTTTAAAATAATTCCTGATCATAATAATTAGTTCTAAAGACCTCACAGTCCCGATTTCGGGATGGAAACCTGTGAGGTCTAATTAATTTTATTCCGTTTTCAAACTTTCTACTGGGTTTACAATTGCCGCTTTGATGGCCTGAAAACTTACAGTTAACAAGGCAATCAACAATGTTCCAACTCCAGCATACACAAAACTTATCCATTCCAGATCAATGCGATAAGTAAAATCTTGCAACCATTCACTCATAAAATACCAACTTATTGGTACGGCGATGACTATGGCAATGACCACCAACATTATAAATTCTTTAGACAGCATTTTTACAATCCCACCCACACTTGCGCCCAAAACTTTACGAATCCCAATTTCCTTAGAGCGATTCTGAGCCATATATGCGGCCAGTCCAAAAAGACCCAAACAGGAGATAAATATAGTCAGCCCCGCAAAAAGCGAAGAAAGTGATGCTATTTGCTTTTCATCCTTGAATTTTTCTGCATATTCCTGATCTACAAAATGATAAGTAAATGGATAGGCAGGGTTGTATTTGCTAAAAACATCGGCTGCGATTTTTAAATTTTTTGCAGTGTCATTAAGTCCATTCAGACGCATTACTATATTATAAACCCCATCAACAGAGCCGAATACTAACATAGGTCTTACATCGTCATAAGGTGAGCCTATAATGAAATCATTAAATACGCCCACAATAGTCAGTGCACTATCATCCTTTCTGATCAATTTGCCAATAGGATCTTTAAGGCCCATCTTTTTTACCGCTGTTTCATTGATCATTACGGAGGAGCTATCTCCCGGAAAAAGAGAAAAATCAATATCACGACCGTCCACTAATTTCAAATCCATTGTTTTGGCAAAATTGCCACCCGTTCTATATAGGGAAAAGTTCAAATTTTCCTGTTCCATCCCATCCCATTTAAATCCAGAACCATTACTTCCATCAACGGTTACTCCCCAGCCCGTTTTACTCATTGCGGTAACCGCTCTAGCACTAAGGAGTTCTGTTTTTATTAAGTCATAATTTTTCTTGATATCTCCTTCAATTCTTACCTGCACCAGATTATTGACATTATAGCCGGTAGCCCGATTTTGTGTAAAATTGATTTGCTGGTAAATGACTATGGTAGCTATTACCAATGCAATACCCACAGAAAATTGAAGCACCACTAATGTTTTTCGTGGGTTAAATGATGATTTCACACCTTTGAACGCACCCTTTAAGACCTTTACTGGTGTAAAAGAAGAAAGATAGAATGCAGGATAACTGCCTGCAAGCAGACCGGTAAACAAAACGAAGCCTCCAAGCCCTAACCAAAGCAGCGGATTCAAAAAGTTGATCATCAGTGATTTTTCTATAAGTTGATTGAAATATGGCAGGTACACTGCGGCAATTACTAGTGCAAGGATGCCTCCAATGGCCGCAAGAAGGATGGACTCACACAAAAACTGACTGATCAGGCTAGACTTTCCTGCACCAATGACTTTGCGTACACCCACTTCTTTTGCCCGTTTTTGACTTTGAGCGGTACTTAGATTCATAAAATTTATGCAGGCAATCAGCAAAATAAGGCCACCGATAATTGCCATTAGTCTTACTGTTTCTATATGACCGCCTGCTACTTTGCCATTCTCAAAGCGAGAATACAAATGCGATTGGCTCACAGGATATAAAAAGATCTCCCATTTATATTTATCAGATTTTCTTTCTACCAGGTTTTTAATTTTTTCATTGAAATGAACAATTAAAGTATTCGGTTTCAATTGTATATAGGTATAGAACGTATTGATTCCCCATGCGTCGCTACCAGAATATTTAGTTTCATTCCCCTTTAGGGAAATCAGATACTCGAAATCGAATGCTGTATTAGAAGGAAGGTCTTTTAGAATACCGGTGACTTTGTAATTGGTTTCGTTATCAATTTTAATTTCTTTATTGATAGGGTCAGTATCTCCAAACAGCTTTATGGCTAAAGTTTTAGTGATTACAATATTATTTACCCCTTCTAAGGCATCATCGGAATTTCCTTGTAAAAGTGGAAAACTGAACATCCTTAAAAAAGACCCATCCACTTCATTTCCCTTAGTCTTAATACTTTTATCACCAACACCAAACAGGCGTTCAGCGCTCCAATATATCCTCGCTGAATTTTCTACTTCCGGAAAATCATTTTCCAGCGCTTTCCCCAAAGGACCTGATGTGATATCCCAGGTAGAGATTTCACCGGGCCCTGTGCTCCGATTATAGACTTTATACAAAGATTTTTCATTGGTATGAAACCGTTCAAAACTTAATTCATTCTGTATCCACGTACCAATAAGAATAACGGCCGTCATGCCAATGACGAGTCCCAAGAGATTGATTGCAGTAAAACCCTTGTTCTTCCAAAGGTTTCTTAGGGCGATTTTAAAATAATTCCTGATCATAATAATTAGTTCTAAAGACCTCACAGGTTTTTGAAACCTGTGAGGTCTAATTAATTTTATTCCGTTCTTAAACTTTTTACCGGGTTTGCCATAGCCGCCTTAATGGCTTGGAAACTTATCGTAACCAATGCGATACCCAATGCTGCTGTTCCTGCAACAACAAAGGTCCACCAAGGAATAGCAATCCTATACGCAAAATCCTGCAACCAATGGTTCATGGCAAGCCAGGCTATAGGAGAAGCAACGATCAAGGCGAGGATGATCAGTCGTAAAAAATCCATAGAAAGAAGTTTTACAATGCCGCTCACTCTTGCGCCCAGTACTTTCCGAATACCAATCTCCTTGGTGCGTTGCTGCGCGGTAAAAGCCACGAGACCAAAAAGTCCAAGACAGGCCACAAAAATGGATAAGGCCGTAAAAACGCCAAACAGTGATGCCATTTGTCGGTCAGAGCTGTAAGCAGCATTAAGGTCATCGTTCAAAAATGAGTAATCAAAAGGAACGTCTTGTTGATAATTTTTCCATTTGTTTTCAATAGCAGCAATTAGTTTTTGAGGATCGTCGGATTTATACTTAAGTGAAATAAATGACACATCCGTGTCATAACTCTTCGATCTTTTGGAAAATAGTGCAAATGGTAAAATAGTATTGTGCAAAGATTCTAGATTAAAATCCTTTACTACACCAATTACAGTATAGTATTCCATATTTCCACCCGGGTAACGTATTTTCTGCCCAATGGGGTTTTCCCAACCAATCTGTTTTGCTGCCGTCTCATTGATGACTACTGAGAGCGAATCATTAAACTTTGCATTGAACCCTCTGCCTTTTTCTACTTTCAGGTTGAGGGTGGCAATAAAATGATCATCGACCAAATACGAACTTAAGCTGATATCCTTGGCCACTGGGTGATTGCTTTCGCTGGTCTGAGGCACATAAAAATCACCGAAGGCCCCTTTTGTAAATATACCTGTTGAAATGGAGGCCTCTTTTACATGAGGAAGTGCAGCAATTTCCTGTCGGAACGTTTCAGCTCCGACATCCAATTTTTCGGTATTATTTATAACCAAAATATGTTCCTTGTCATAACCCAGATCACGGTGTTGCGCAAATTTTAACTGTGTGAAAATGACAAGTGATGAAATAACCATAACAATAGCGACAACAAACTGAAATACAATTAAACCATTTCGCAACACTCCTACTTTAATAGATGTAATTGAACCTTTAAGCACATGGACAGGATTAAATGAAGTAAGATAAAATGCAGGATAAATACCGGCCAAAAAAGCGGTAAGCACTGTCATGCCGAGAAGAATCAACCAAATCCCGTTGCTAAAAATGGAACTTAATGGTATAGTTTTACCTGAAAGGGCATTAAAAGATGGAAGAATCAACGCCACCAGAGATACCGCAAAAACGGCAGAAATGATAGTGTATAGAAAAGCTTCCGCCAAAAACTGTCTTATAAGTTGACCTCGGAGTGAGCCCAAAACTTTACGTATCCCAATTTCTTTACGTCGTTTACTGGCTTGAGCGGTGGCCAAATTGGTAAAATTAACACATGCCAAAACGATGATAAAAAAAGCAATCAGCCCAAATATATATATGTTCTGAATATTGCCCTGATCTGAAATCGTAGAAACAATATCCCCGGAACGCAGATGGATATCCGTCAAGGACTGCAAATGAATGTCCCAGTGGTTGCCATTTTTCAGAAATTCGTCATACGGCTGGCCGATTCGATCAAATGCGCTCGCAGCCTGAGTTCTGAGCATTTCAGGGAATTTGGATTCTAGTCGGGCAAGTGCATTCGGTTCTTTTGCAGCCTGATCTGTCAGTTTAACATACGTGGCCATATTGAGCCAGACCCAACTCCAGTTAAAATAAGCCACCTCTTCAAAATTATTAACAGGCATCAGCATATCAAATTTTACCGTGGCTGCCAGGTTGGTAAGATCTTTTAGAACGCCTGTCACTTTGAGAGGCTGTTTATTTTTTCCATAATAAAGAATTTTTCCCATGGGATTGTTACTTCCGAAGTATTTCTGGGCAATTTGCGGAGTGATGACAATACTATTGGTTTCTTGTAAACAAGTTTTTGGATCTCCCTGCGCTAACGGATAGGTGAGAATCTCTAAAAAATTGGGGTCAACAGCATAAATTTCAGGCTCATTAAAAAAATGCTTACCATCGTCAGTTTTTGATTCCAACACATCAGTATTGGGCCGATATATGCGAGTGTAGCTTTCTACTTCTGGGAAATTATCTACCAATGCTGCGCCAGCAGGTGGTGGCGTATATCCAGCATAAAAAGAATTATCGCCCATTTTTCCATCAACATTTACTCTATAAATCTGCTCAGCGTCTTTGAAAATCTTATCATAACTCATTTCATCCTGAATCCAAATCATAATAAGGACGCCAACAGTCAAGCCTATTGTCAATCCTATAATACTGATAACGGCATAGAGTTTATTCTTGCGTAGATTCCGCCATGCTATTTTAAAATAATTCCTGATCATGAGTGTTCGTTTTTTGATTGATGAATCATTTATTCTGTCCTTAAACTTTTTACGGGGTTTGCAAGTGCGGCTTTAATCGCCTGAAAACTCACCGTTACCAAAGCAATCCCCAGAGCAGAAACCCCAGCCAAAGCAAAAACCCACCATTCTATATCAATGCGATAGGCAAAATCCTGAAGCCATTTGTGCATCCCGTACCAGGCAATGGGAGAGGCTATCAAGAAAGCTATCCCTACGAGAATTATAAATTCTTTAGAAAGCAAATTGACAATTCCCGGAACGCTTGCGCCAATTATTTTCCGGATGCCAATTTCGCGCCTGCGCTGTATCGTGCTGTAGGCCGCCAAACCCAAAAGTCCCAGACAAGAAATAAAAATAGCGAGTGCGGCAAAATTGAGAAAAAGGTTGCCAAAGCGTTCTTCGGCGCGGTATTGTCTGTCAAAGAATTCATCAAGAAAATCGTAGTCAAAAGGCTCGGCAGGAACAAAGGATTGCCAAGTTTCCTTAATGGCCGAAACGGTCTTGGAAATATCCTGAGGGCTTATTTTGATGGCGATCAAGCTGGTCTCCCTTGGATCTAAGCGCATTGTCAGCGGCTTGATTTCTTGCTGCAGAGTTCTAAAATGAAAATTCTTTACGACCCCAATGATCTGCCCCTCTCGCCCCCATTGTTTAAAACGTGCGCCAATGGCATCCTGGGGTTTTGCATATCCCAAAAGTTGAACGGTCTTTTCATTGACGACCATCGCTTGCGTGGAATCTGTCGCAAAATCACGTGAAAATGGGCGTCCAGCAACCATTTTTAAACCAAATTCCGGGATGTAATCTTCATTGACGAAATAGAGATCCAAATTGGCTACCTGTAAGTCACCGTTTTTATTTTCGATTTCAGAATATGCCGCGCTATTTCCCGCTCCGGGCACACTAGAGCCCAAGGCTATGGATTTCACCCCGGGAAGGGCAGCAAACGCTTCTGTCAGTGCTTTTTGAGAATCATCTATATTGCTTTGCAGCACAAGCGTTTGCTCCTTGCTAAAACCAAGATCCTGATTGTGCATAAACTGCATTTGATTATATATGATAATCGTGCCAATAATGAGTGCAATAGAAATGGAAAATTGGGCAACAACAAGTCCTTTTCGTAAGAACCCCCCTTTATTTCCTGTAGAAAACCGACCTTTTAAAACAGTTTTAGGTTTAAAAGAGGAAAGAACGATTGCTGGATAAATACCTGCCAATACGCCTATACTCACCGAAATGAGAAAAAGATAGCCGATGTTTCCCTGGTTTGAAAAAACACCCGCGCTCACGGTCTTCCCCGCAAGGGTATTGAAATAAGGAAGAGCAATTGCCGTAAGCACGGTGGCCAACACAAACGCAATCAGGCAAAGGATAACCGATTCTCCGATAAACTGAAGCGCCAGTTGATTTTTACCCGCACCCACGACCTTGCGAATGCCTACCTCTTTAGCCCGTTCTACCGAGCGGGCCGTAGAAAGGTTTATAAAATTGATACTTGCAATAAGGAGGATAAACAGGCCGATAATCGAAAATATATAAACATTGTTTATACTGCCGGTAATGTCACCACCTCGTTCTGATCTTAAATAAACTTCCTGAAAAGGTTCTAATAATAAAGTGACGAACATTTTTTGATTCCTCATCCTATCCCCTGTCCTTCTTTCTAAAAAATCGGAAAATTTAGCTTGCAGTGCCTCAGGGCTTGTTCCTGTTGCGGTAAGGACATAGACGGATGGACCATAATTTCCCCATTCTGCATCATAATTGTTCGGAGGTTGGGTAAGGGTAATCATGGATAAAAGCAAATCTGCCTGAATATGGGAATTCTCGGGGATATTCTTCATTATTCCTGTCACTTCTGCGGCAACTCCGTCCTCCTGAATTTTTAAGGTTTTTCCTATTGGATCTTCCTCACCAAAATACTTTTTGGCCGTACGCTCAGAAAGAACAAGGCTGTTGGGTCTATTTAGAACTTTATCGGGATTCCCTTTTAGCAACTCAAAATCAAAAATTTTAAAAAAAGTAGAATCTACTGCTGCTACCCGTGGTTCTACAAATTTGATATTTCCCAACTGTACGGGAAGTTCAGCAGTAAGGAAACGAGTTGCTGCTATAATTTCTGGAAATTCCTGTTGTAAGTTGGGCGCTACTGGCCATGCTGCCATATTGGCCTCAATTTTTTCCGAAGGTGTTTTTATATCGGCCACCACACGATAAATACTATCACCTCTGGAGTGCGTTTTATCATAGCTAAGTTCAAATCCCACATAGAGCAGAATCAAAAAACCAGCCGCCATCCCGATCGCCAGACCACTGATATTTAAAGCGGAAAACCCGCGATGCCGCCAAAGGTTCCGAAATGCGATTTTAAAATAATTCCTGATCATGAGTGTTCGTTTTTTGATTGATGATGTAATGTTTGTCAGGTTTTAACACAAGGACTAGCTAGTGATTTCCTGATTAAAGGCTAGAGGACTTTTATAATCCGCCAAGATATTCTCCGTCACCTTCTGCCCATCCAACATCCTGATAATGCGATGACTATATTTAGCGTCGTGTTCACTATGTGTTACCATGATGATGGTGGTACCAGCTTCATTTAATTCGGTCAATAAATCCATGACTTCATTGCCATTGGTACTGTCCAAATTTCCAGTAGGCTCATCCGCCAAAATAAGTTTGGGGTTGTTGATAACTGCACGGGCAACGGCTACACGCTGTTGCTGACCTCCAGATAATTGTTGCGGGAAATGCTTGCGCCGATGCATGATTTGCATCTTTTCTAGAACCGCATCTACCCTCACCTTGCGCTCAGCAGGTTTTACGCCGGTATAGATCAAGGGCAGTTCCACATTTTCGAAGACTGTAAGTTCATCAATAAGATTGAAACTTTGGAACACGAAGCCGATATTATGTTTACGCAATTCCGCACGCTTCCGTTCATTAAACCCAGCCACTTCTATCCCGTTGAACACAAAACTGCCACCATCGGGATCGTCCAATAAACCCAAAATATTCAGCAAGGTTGATTTTCCGCAGCCTGAAGGCCCCATTACAGCTACAAACTCTCCGTTCTTTACACTAAAAGACAATTTGTTTAGGGCAATTGTACGCACTTCCTCTGTGGCGTAGTACTTTTCAAGATCTGTTATTTTTATCATTGTTGTATTGGTTATCGTTGTTATTACTGTTTTGATTTTGAGTGGTATTAATTCTTCAACACCAGTTCCTGCACATCGCCATAATTATCATAGCTGCTGGTAATCACTTTATCGCCCGGTTGAAGTCCGCTCAGTACTTCATAATATTCTGTATTCTGGCTTCCCAAGCTAATATCGACTTTGTAAGCAGTGTCGCCATTTTCGCTTACCTTAAAGATCCAATTACCACCGGTTTGTTGAAAAAAGCCTCCTTTTGGCACCAATAATGCCTGTTTTTCTTCGCTGAGCGCAAGACGTATCTGTAAAGTCTGTCCACGACGAATACCCTCAGGAATGTCTTCTCCAAAGGCCATATCTACCTGAAACCTTCCACTTGTAACCTGTGTGTAAACCTTTTTTATGGTAAGCTTATAATTCTTTCCATTAATAATGAAACTACCTGTTTGCCCGTTATAGATTCGGGAAATATAATGCTCATCTATATCGGCACGCACCTTAAAACCACTGAGTACGTCTATCTGCCCCAAACGTTCACCTTTATTCTTGGATTGGCCAATTTCAGCATCTAAAGAGGTTAATTGGCCATCTACTGGTGCTTTTACCACAAGATCAGCCACTTTTCTGCGCATCAAATCGAGTGCATTTTGGGTTCGGGCATAACTGCTTTGTACCTGACCTTTTTCTTGTTTTACAGCAATAGAGTCCTGACTTAGTATTTGTTTGGAAAGTTGCATCCGTTCTTTTTGATAGTCATATTCATTTTGAGCCTTAATCAAGTCCTGTCTTCCAATGGCATTCTTTTCGTACAATTTGTTGTTGAGCTCATAAACTCTTTTGGCTTCAATTAAACCGCTTTCCACATCGGTATATTGGTTGAGTTTATTGATCGTATTTTGACGGGCTGCATTTTGTGAAATCTGCATTTGGGTTAAGAGATTATAAACTTGGGTTTCTTGATTGATCAGACTTAATTCCAGATCAGTGTTGGAAAGTCTCAAAATGGGCTCACCCTTTTTAAGAACTGTACCGTCTTCAACAAATTTCTCTTCTACGCGGCCTCCTTCCAAGGCATCCAAATAAATCGTGGTTATGGGCAGCACTATACCGTTTACGGGAATATTTTCTTGAAAAACGCCATTTTCAACCGTATTTATACTAATCCGTTCTTTTTCCACATTAAGTTTTGAACCTCCCAAAGAAGTGAAAATCACAAAAACAATTAATGTTACTAAAAGAGCAGCCCCTCCTATGAGTAGTAATTTTTGAGTTGTGAATCGTTTTTTTTTCAATTGGATATCCATATAGTGCGTTGTTTTTCAATAGGTATATACTGAATATGATGCCAAAAGTGTAATGTGTTGATTTTAAAGTAATTAAAATTTAAAGTGATTTTAAAAGTGTTCGATTTTGACACACTCCCTGTTCGATGGTGATACACATTTATTTATTCAGAATTATGAATTCAGAATTTTCATTTAAAAGCCTTGAATTTATTAATATTGTAGCTATGCTTCTCAACAACGCCAACATATTAATTATCGACGACGATGAGGATGTCCTCATTGCATTTCGACTTTTGCTGAAATCGAAAGTAAAAGCCGTGGTTACCAATAAAAATCCTAACACCATCCTAAGTCTGATGCAGGAACATTCGTTTGATTTGGTGGTCCTGGACATGAATTTTAATGGCTTGGTAAATACAGGCAACGAAGGGATTTTCTGGCTGAAAAAAATAAAAAAACAAAAGCCGGAGATTGACGTCATTTTAATCACAGCCTATGGCGACATTGATTTAGCCATTCGGTCACTTAAAGAAGGTGCATCCGATTTTATTGTTAAACCGTGGCAGAACGAGAAAATTCTGGAAACAATTAGGGAACATGTTGAAAAACATAAAAAAAAGCAGCCAAAACATCTCAATTTAAATACAGACACTAAGATCATTGGCGAAAGTGTTCCAATGCAGGACGTGTTCGTTAAACTTAAAAAAGTAGCACCAACAGATGCCAATATTCTTATTCTTGGTGAAAATGGAACAGGTAAGGATCTTATTGCCAAAGCAATTCATGACAATTCCCTTCGTAAGAACAAACCTTTTGTTAAAGTAGATGTAGGTTCTTTAACTGATACACTTTTTGAAAGTGAACTTTTTGGATACAAAAAAGGTGCCTTTACCGATGCTCGTGAAGACCGTAAGGGACGTTTCGAAATTGCCAATGGCGGTACTCTTTTTTTGGATGAAATAGGCAATATAACGTTGAGGCAACAGGCACGTTTATTATCAGTTTTACAGAACAGGCAAGTTACGCCATTGGGCGCCAACCAACCTACACCTATTGATATTCGTCTAATCTGCGCTACCAACGTATCTATAAGAGATTTGGCCGATGAAGAACGTTTTAGAAAGGATCTCATCTACCGCATTAACACGGTAGATATTTTGATTCCGCCCTTACGGGAACGCGGTACAGACATCACCTTGCTGGCTCATTATTTTTTGGATTATTATGCTAAAAAGTACGGAAAGCGGGCATTTAGCATGTCACTGGATTTTATTCAGAAACTAAAAAAACATCATTTTAGTGGCAACGTGCGAGAGTTGCAATATGTTTTGGAACGCGCCATAATTATGGCAGAACACCAACTATTAGATCCCGAAGATTTGACCTTTTCAGCCATTGAACAACCGCTATTCAAAACTTCCCAAAAAGAAACCAATCTGGATGCTCTAGAAAAGAACACCATACTTACGGTGATTGAAAATAATAACGGTAATATTTCTAAATCTGCCAAAGAATTAGGGATTACCCGTGCAGCCCTTTACCGCAGACTCCATAAATATGACCTATAAGAGCTACTTATTTTCGCTTACACTTCGGGTTTTAGGTTTGCTTGTAGCCTTAACACTCTTAGCTTATGGTATTGCTTGGCTAAATACATATGCGATAATTGGAGGCACCTTCGCCACCGTAATTGCCGTGTATAATCTTTATCAATTTGTGATAAAACGTTTTATGGAAGTGGACGATTTTTTCGAATCTGTAAAATACCGTGACTTTTCAAGATGGTTTGTAGAAACCAAAGGTCCGCAGGATATCCGTGAGCTCCACAAAGGTTTTAATCTTGTCAATAAAACCATTAAAGCGATAGATAGTGAACGACAGGCCCAGTTTGTATACCTCCAAAAAATATTGGAGATGGTCAATATAGGGATTATTGCTTATAATGTAGAAAGCGGCGATGTACTTTGGACCAACGATTCCTTTTTAAAGACGCTCGATTTCCCTTCCTTCAAAAACATCAGCTTTATTGAAAAAAGAAGACCAAAAATCTACGACGAATTATTTGACACCTACCACTCAAATACCGCTTCGGTTACTTTGGAGATGCGTCAGGAAACACTAAAAGTTCTTATTTCTGATACCGTTTTTGAAATGGCGGAACATTCGTTTAAGCTCATTGTACTTCAAAACATAGAAGAAACACTCAACAGAAATGAAAGTGAAGCTTGGAAAAAATTATTGAGCGTGATGACGCACGAAATCATGAACAGCATTGCACCTATTACATCCTTGGCTGAAACACTTCAAAAAAACATTCAGAGTTCATTAGAACAACCCCAAACATCGGAACTGGAATTGGAAGATATTAATGCGGGTCTCAATAGTATCAAAAAAAGAAGCGAAGGTTTGATGAAATTTGCAAAAACCTATCGCAGTCTGAACAAAGTGACCCATGTCAACAAAACGAAGGTCAAGGCTTCCAATCTGTTCAGTAGTATTGAAGAACTGTTGAAACCTTCCTTGGAGGATAAAAACGTTACACTTATTTTTGAGCTGAACGATCCTATTTTGACATTTGAAATTGATGCCTACCTCATCGAACAAGTGCTTATCAATCTTATTTTGAACGCGATTGATGCTACCAACATGGTTGCAAACCCAAAGATTTTTGTTTCTGCAAACATCAGTCATAAGGGAACTGGACAGATAAAAGTTACTGATAACGGTAGCGGCATCCCTGAAGAGATCATGGACAGTATTTTTGTGCCTTTTTTCAGCACTAAAAAGACCGGAAGTGGCATTGGGCTCAGTCTTTGTAAGCAGATCATGCTATTGCACGGTGGTAAAATTCAACTACAAAGCATGGAAAGCAAAGGAACAGTCGTGAGCTTGCTTTTTTAAATTTGATGCATATTATAGTTAAAATCTCGTCATATCATAAATATAAAGAGTTATTTACTAGGTCTATTTTTAAAACTACTTTCCTATAGGCAGTTAAGAATATAATTAACAATTGTCTTGCAGAGTGAAATCCCTACATATTGAATGAACGTTAGTTTGACAATGAGGACATTGGTATACACCAATATGGAGATGTTGAGTTAAACGTGCATATGGATGATAAAATCAACTTTTAGAAGCTTACTTCAATAAAATAAATTAGCGGATCAGGCAAGTATTTATAAATCATTGAACACAAAATCTCTTAACCACTGTATGAGGAACCCTGAATTACAGCTCATTATCATACGATTTTCGCATCAATTCCGCTTTACTATGAATCTCTAAAGTTTTGTAAATGTTATTAATATGTGTACGGACGGTGTCTACAGATACAAATAAATCATTAGCAATCATTTTATAACTTTTACCATCCACAATACCTGTAACAATTTCTTTCTGCCTTGGCGTTAGTAGATCGCTTTTATTATGTTTTGATGTAAAATGATTAGCAATTTTCCGTGCAATAGATGGTGACATATATGAACCTCCATTATGAACGACTTCTACAGCTTCAAGAATTTTTTTAAGTGGTGTTTTTTTTGATAGATACGAACATGCTCCTGCACACAAAGCCCTGTAGATACAATCATTATCTTCAAATGTAGTGAGCATAATAATATCTGCCTTTGGTAGCTCGTTTAACAGAAGTGGAATACCTTTAATCCCAGACATTCCCAATAAGTTAATGTCTAGGAGAATTATATCTGGTACTTTTATTAATAATTTAATGTCGTCTAAAAAACGTTCAACGGAAGCCGAAATCTGCAAACATTCTATATGAGATTGAGCACTAAAGAAGTCATTCAGACTTTCCTGAACTAATTCATCATCTTCAATAATTGCCAAGGTAATCGTTTTCATTATTAGGGCTTTAAAAGGCCTATCACTATTTCAATGCGAAAAAATGAAAACCTTCTTTAGTAAAGTTATAACTTTATAATAGGTGTGCAATCACATTAAGATGTGGTTTTACTAAAAAACTAAAGCACTCAACAAAGAATAAATTGTAATATCGAGCTTTACTAAAATGAAAATACATTTACATTGAAGGTAGCCAAGCAGAGCTTAACAAAATGCTATTTGAAATAAGGTTTCTAAGCTCTTATACTTACTTTATAAGACAACTATTTTCAAAATATGTGTTGAAATCGTTAATGTTTAAAATGACATTTAAACACACCGTCGTCAATTTTATTATGTCGTAAACCTTAAACTTACCATAAAATTCATTTGGTATTACATATAGAAAGGCAAATGAAGATACACACCAAAGCCGTTTTCCTGTTTAAACTTTAAGCTGCCTTTTAATTTTTCGGCACGTAATACCATGTTAGATAACCCTAACCCTGTAGATTTGTATGAGGCTTTTTTACTGCCATTATCTTTAATCATAAAATCACAGCCTTTAGAACTATTGGTAATGGAAATACTCACATTGGTAGCATCTGAATGACGTACAATATTGGTAAGCGCTTCTTTATAGATTAAGAAAATATTCTGTTTGGTTGATGCAAGTAACTTTTTATTTGGGCTTTTAATATTTGAACTATCAATATGAAACGAAATATCTTTTGGTAGTAACAGTTCTTCGGCCAACTCGTGCATCCGCTCAATTAAATCTCTAATTGTTTCGCGCCTGCTGTCGATACTCCAAACCAGATCTCGCATTTGTGAAATGGCATTTCTGCTAATGCCCGCTATTTTTCGAAGCTTAAATTTATCGGCTTCACTCGCGTTAATTTCCATCAATTCAGTTTGCATGGCGAGACCAGATAGCAACGACCCTACATCATCATGTAAATCGCTAGAAATTTTGGTACGTAAGCGTTCCATTGCCAAAGCTTGTTGAAACCGATATCTAAATAGTGCAAACATTAAGCCTATAATTAACAGTAAGACCAAGCCAATAAACCACCACTTTTTATAGAATATTTGCCGCACTTCAATAGGAATTGCTAATATGGATGCGCTATCGTTCCCTCTAGAATCTTTACCTTTTACTTTTAGTGTATAGTCTCCTGCAGGCAATTGGCTGTAACGAACGGAAGCGTTAGTCCCTTGATAAAACCAATGGTCTTCAAAACCTTCAAGTTCTGTACTGTAGGTGTTTTTTTATTATGAAAATAGCTTGGCATTGTCCAGTTGATTTCAAAATATTGGTCGTAAGGCGATACTTGAAAGGTCTCTAATTCTACTTGACTGTAATCAGTATTAAATCTCGTTTTATCCTTACTATTATAACCAGACACGCCTAAAAGCTGTAGTTTTGGCGGTACAGATTGTTGTAAGACTTCACTGGGTTTAAATTGGTTAAGCCCATTCATACCACCAAACTAAACCACTATGGACTAAAGTGCCATAGGTTTTTAAATCTGACTAAAGTCAGCAGTACGTGATTACTCAAGTATGAAAGCGTCTGTGTCGTTATCTGATTTTCTGTGATGCTCCAAATATTCGTTCACCATTTTGTCAGTAATATTTCCAGTACTCCAACATCCAAACCCGATGGCCCAGAAATGACGACCCCAATAGCGCTTGTTCAACTTTGGAAACTCTTGCTGCAACCTTCTTGAGCTCCTTCCCTTCAACTTTTTAACAAGACTGCTTATATCTTAGGAAGGACGATATTCTATGTGCATGTGAACGTGGTCACCACTTACAACGCCCTTCAAAATATTCACGCCCTCGGCATCACAAACCTGTATCAAAAGCTTCCGGCACTTCTTTTGGATATCACCAATGAGAACTGGATATCGATATTTGGTACTCCAAACTATATGTGCGGTCAATCTAGAAACTGTATGACCATTCACCCTTTGATCTGACATATAATAAAGGTAGGTTTTTTTAGAAGCTAAAGCGAGATGCACTAAAGTGCATAGTTTTAACTATTTTTGAGACCAATAAAAATTATCATGGCTATCCTTAAAAAAGGATGCATAATTAAATTCATTATGTGACAAACCATCTTCTTTATAAAAATTTTGGAATTTATTGGTGGTTTTATTAAACAATGCCAACCCGTTATAAGTACTAATCCATAATTTATTATTACCATCTAGTAAAATACCCACAACATTATCATCTGGTAAACCGCTTGATTTTTTATAATTTGTAAAGGTTTTTCCATCTGCAGAAACATGGCTTAAACCGCCACCATAAGATCCAATCCACAAACTACCATCAAGGTCTTCCTTAAGACATAGAATATGTTGTTTACCAAGTTCGGGTAGTGTATTAGTGTTATAAGATTTTAAAATATTTCCATTAAGGTCTATTTTAAGAATACCATTGTTTTTTGCCCCAATCCAAACACGATTATTATCCTTACTCTCTTCAAAATACTGAAGGTCCGCAATATTGGATTCCGTTGAAATATTTTTGAAAACAAGATGGCTTTCTTCAGTTTTAGGATTAAACACAGTAAGCAATTTTAAAGTATATCCAAATAATAAGCGTTCATCCTTTAATTTCAATAAAGCGTTTGGCCCGTAGATTTTGTTAGTATCACGAAATTGATCGTAAATTTTAGTCAATCCTGTTTTCAAATCTATTTCACAAATTCCGCTTCCTATAGCATAGGCCTTTGTTTTATTATTATTGGTAACCAAAAAGCCAGCGTCATACATTAATGATAACGGTTTTCCCGATGTGGTCTTTAAAAGTAAGGAATCGATTTGACCACTTTTAGACCTGAACCAAAGCTGGTGCTTACTTTCGCAGAGAGAAAAGATACGACCATCCGCACCTTCAAAAATACCACGCATAGAATTTCCCCAACCGTCTTTTTTCGATTTAAAAACAGTAGTAAATATCTCTTTTTCAGTTCTTATTTTAAACAATCCATTGTTGGTAGCCACCCAAAGCAATCTATTTTTGTCTACATAAAGATTGCTTATATTAGTATAATCTAATTTAGACTTGAGTAATGCGGTATAATCGCTGAAATTTCCCTTTAAATCCATACGATATAAGGTGTTATCACCAGCAAACCAAATAGATTTCTCTTGATCCTCAATGGCGCGCCTAATACTATTATTTACATTTAAAATACGCTTGGCGTCTATGGGTTTTGCACTATATATTTCTACACCTCCTCTTGAGGGCGGAAAATAATAATGTGTATTATTGCTGTCAAAAAATTGAGGTACATAATGGATTATATCGCCATTCCAGTCATAGGTATCTAATTGGTGCGTTTCTAATAATTCGCCTTTAAGCGTGTATTTATAAGTCCCACTTGTAGTTGTCCACCACAAAAACCCCTTAGCGTCTGCTGTTAAATTATTAAAACCTCGCTTGAACCTATCTACAGTGACCATCACTTTAAAACTGCCATTTACAAACTTTTGAAGATATTGTTTGGCTGTTCCTTTTCTCACCTGCCAAAAATCATCGGTTACAACCCAAACAGCAGTATCTGGAGCTTTTAAAATATCCAATACTTGACCCTTTAAATTATGGCTCTCGTTATAAGTTATGACAGTATCTGTGGACAATTGAAGTTGAAATAATTTATCGTTGGCCAAAAACCAGACGGAATTATCGAGATTGTTATAAAGGATGTTGGACTTTATAAAATCTTCTTCAATAAAAAATGGATTGTTTGGATCGTTGGTATAAGCTTTAAAATCATTGCCATTGTAACGGTTTAGCCCTTGGTTAGTACCAAACCACATGAACCCATTGTTATCTTGTACGATATTGGAAACATCCCTGAACAATAGGCCATCTTCTGTAGTGAGGATATCTATTTGCGATGGGTTTTGAGAATAGATACTGTAGCATATAAAGATAAAACCCATTTGCAGAACAAAAGCGGACAGTGTTTTCAAGAATTTCAAAGTAACGGTTATGATTAGTAGCTAACACTCAAATATACAAAAAGTTATGAGCCAAAACCACATTAATATGTGATTGACAAGCCGTTAATATTTATGTAGTTTAGTAACGTATTTTAAATATTAATAGAGCTATAAATTAAAACACAAACCATTATGAAAATTTTAAAAACAAGTGTCATTATATTACTTCTAATTATGGCACAAACGGCTTTTGCTCAAGACAAGAGTTACAAAGAAACCGTAGTTGAAAACCCAACTGCTGAAGAAGATATAAAGGTAGTGGCTGATTATCTCGATGCGTTATTAAAAAACAAAATGGACATAGCTGCTGGTTTACTTGCAGATACTTATGTAGGAGCTGGTCCTGCACACCAAGAAACTGAAACTAAGGCAACGTCTATTGAAAGCTGGAAAGCAATTCACAAAGCGCGTACAGGTCAAAAAAACGACTACGTTAGAAACAGCTTTAGAGTTATTGATGGCGATCTAAAAGGTGATTGGGTATCTGTTTGGGGCACCTATACGTTTACACAAAATAATATTACGGTGAATTTGCCTTATCAGTTTACTGCCATGGTTGATAACGGAAAGATTAGCAAATCATTTATATACTATGATAGAATGGCGATTAATACTGCAATGGGTTACGAGTTAATTGCTAAAAAGAAGTAAGCAATCAATCATTAAGAGGCAATACTAAAATACTTTTTTAATTTTTTGTATTGTCTTTTGACTTTAAATAGATAATGCACTTTTACTATAATTTACAAATGGTTGCACAGGATTTACCTTTGTACAGGTTAAAGATATTTTCTGACGCGTTGACATTTTCCTATGTGTTGATGAAACTAAAGTAAAACAAACGGTATTGTCAGATCAAGAAAAATAGTAAAAGCAAAGAAACTGATGTAACTTCAGATACAAACACTTGTATTTCAGTAATTTGAATAAAAAATATTCAAAATGGATACGGAGGATAAAATAATGTACAACAGTAAAAATCACACCTTCTTA
>NZ_JAEHJZ010000059.1 GCF_016469035.1 Gelidibacter salicanalis
CCGATAAAGAATTAAGATCGCTGCGCTTATAGTCGCGATAACTATCGGGAAAAGAACAAAGACTTTATTGTAACTAACTGATAAACAGCACTTATTATAAATTAGATTTGCCCAATCACTCTAAGTGAAATTGGTTTCAAAAACAAGGTGTCATTTTTAAGTTCTCGAACCAGATCATGCTTTAAGGGGGTTTGCAAACTTTTTACCTGTTTTACCGGACGCTGATGATTTTTTGGTTTAAAATTCAAAAAACAGGAATTGCTTTAAGCAGTTATGGTATTGATTTTTTTTACTCAAATTGTAACTTTTTATACTCCTTGGCATTGCATATGTAATTTATATGCATAATTTTAGTAATTCAAAGTAAATATTTATGGAAGCTTTAGAATTATACCAACGGGTAGCTCGAGCTATAAAAGAAGGACACTTTGATGGTTTACATGATCTTACCCCTGTAAAACCGAAGTATTTTAATTGGGTTACCGATATTTTTGAGCCACTTAATGTCGAGCAATACCCCAATGACAACGCTTTGCTATGGAAATACAATCAGCAGCAAGAAGTTTATACTTTTGAACAGATCTCTTCTTTAAGCAACCAGTTCTTGAACTTACTACGAAAGTATGGTATTGCGCAACACGATAAAATATTCATCCAATTACCTCTTGTGCCACCTAATTGGTACGGATATCTGGCATGTATTAAAGCTGGGATTGTAATCATTCCTGCTTCTACAAGTTTAGAAACACGTGATTTAGAGTTTCGGTTTGAATCCGTGTTTCCTCAAGTAGCTCTGGCCGATTCTGCAAATGCGATTAAAATTGATGCCGCGGAAAGAACTGTTGGTGGTCGCATAAAATTAAAGATCATAACCGATGGAACCAGAAAAGGATGGGTTTCCATAAATCAGATTCAACTGGAGTCTAAAAATGCCACCGGTGCCAAAACACGTCCTGATGATGATCTATTTTATTTCTTTACATCGGGTACCACGGGGATGCCTAAAATAGTGGTCCATACACATTACGGCTATCCTACGGGTCACTTAACAACAACGTCTTGGGTTGGTGTGCAACGTGGCGATTTACATTATAATATCTCACAACCGGGTTGGGCGAAATTTTCTTGGAGTAGTTTTTTTGCACCGTGGAATGTAGGAGCAACTATTCTAGGATATCATTGTGATCGTTTTGTGCCAAAAGAACAACTACAAACTATTCAAGATTTAAAAGTCAATACTTTTTGCTCTCCTCCTACCTCCTTGAGAATGCTCATTCAGGAAGATTTAGAATCTTATAACTTTTCCTTACGGGAGTGTGTTGCTGCGGGCGAACCTTTAAACCCAGAAATTATTGAAGTTTGGAAAAAAGCGACGGGTATTCTTATCCGTGATGGCTATGGGCAAACCGAGGCCACAGCGTTGGTTGTAAATTTGCCGGGCCAGAAGGTGAAATTTGGGTCAATGGGCAAACCAACGTTTATGTATGATGTTTTGATTGCGGATGATAATGGCCAAGAAGTGCAAACTTTGGAGGAAGGAAATATTTGCCTCAGGCACCATCGAGATCTGGTCACGGGCGTCTTTAAAACGTATTTAACCGATCCGGAACGCAATGCTTCGGTTTTTAAATTTGGACTTTATTACACGGGAGACAAAGCCTACAAAGATGAAGAAGGTTATTTATGGTTTGTGGGGCGGGACGATGATGTCATTAAAGCCTCTGACTTTAGAGTTGGCCCTTTTGAAGTGGAAAGCATATTACTAGAACATCCTAAGGTATTAGAAACTGCGGTGGTGGCCAGCCCCCATGTATTGAGAACTAATGCCATCAAGGCTTTTGTGGTTTTGGCAAGTGGAACGGAAGCATCTGAGGCACTGGCAAAAGAACTGTTCCACTATTCTGAGGCGCATCTATCACGTTATAAAATTCCCAGAATCATCGAGTTTACTGAAGCGTTACCTAAGACTATTTCGGGAAAAATAAGGCGCGTTGAACTTCGCGCCCACGAAGCACTGAGCAAACAACAAAAAGAAGTACGTACCAATGAGTATTTTCATGATAAATATTAAGTCAACTTTTAGGTAAAAACGGCACTTTGGTTTTTCTCAATTCTTTGAAGTGTTTATGTGTTTCCAAATTTTCGGACTAAAATCATCTTCATACATCAATCTGTTGCTTCGGGTTGGATTGACACGATTGGTAAGAATAATCAAAAATTGATCATTATCAGGGTTCATAAAGAAAAAAGTCCCGGTATAACCCGTATGGCCAAAATCGTGTTTTTTATAAAACTCATTGGGTTTTCGTTTATCAAAACCAATGCCACGATAAATTCCTTTTTTGGTCAGTGGCGATTTGGTGAACTTTCTTACCACTTTTGAATTGAGAATTTGTTTATCTTGATGTACTCCTTTATTAAGTAGCATTTGGCAAATGACAGAGATGGAAGCGGCATTGGCAAATAAGCCTGCATTTCCTGAAACACCACCCAAGATAGCAGCAGTTTCATCGTGTACATACCCCTTTAAAGTGTCTTTTCTGAAAAAATTGTCAATCTCGGTCGGTATCACATGTTGTGCAGTTGTCCATTTTAAAGGATTATATCCAATTTTCGATATGCCTAACGGACTGAAGTTATCTTTGGCAAGAACGTCCAATGGTCTACCGGTTTTAGCCTCCACCATGTGTTGTACAAGAATCAAATTCAAATCGCTGTATAGATAATTACCACGAGGATGGATGCGCGCCAAAGCTATTTCATTTGAAACGGTTTTATAAAATTCTGGATTCAGCCACATGTTTTTATAAATCTGAATATAGGTGTCGTTTGGTTCGAAAACGAGATATGTTGAATTGTAAACAATGTTTTTATTCACATACATATTGTCAAATAACTCAGGATAATCAGAGGATTTTTCCGCACTTAAAAGCGATGAACCATTGGGCGTTGATAACAAGTTTTTATAGAACGTAATTCCTGATTTCAAACCTGAGGTATGGGTTAACAATTCAAAAAGGGTTAAATCGGCAATGGCTGTATATTTATAAGTGTTGACCACGTCACCCAATTTATCGTCTAAATCTATTTTACCATCGCTAACCAAACGCATTGCTACGAGGGTGGCTCCCAAAACTTTGGACATAGAGGCTAAATCATACACGTCATCTGTTGTAACCGGTTGTTGTTTTGAATAATCATGATACCCATAATTTTTCATAATAAAAATAGAATCTTTATGACCCACCACAACTTGAGCCCCAGGAAAAAAACCTTTTTCGAGTGCATTGATCATCATGGAATCTATGTAGACTTCATTTTGCCTTGTGTCGAAAGTGTTTTTTGAATGTTTTAGAGATTTGCAGCCTATCTGAGAACCGATCAAAAAAACAAGTACCATACCAATTCCTATTTTTTTCATTTTGTGGGGATTTAATCTTGAGTTTTGACCAGGAATAAGTGGGTTATTATCGGTCTTAAATTGAGTTTATTAATTTTTTCACAGTGTTAGAATTCCAAAGCACCAAAGTTCTTCATTACAGTGTTTTATGTCTTAGTCGTTTAGAAAAGAAAGGTGATTAATTTTTTAAAATTATCTTTCACTATCGGCTAAATTTGTTCAGCGCATGAAGTGAACACTTATTATTTTAAATCATCGGAATCTAATTTAATGTGTTGAAGAGCTTCTCAACACTATGATGAGATAGTTTCTTATGATACTTATTTCGAATTTTATTTTTAGGCTTCCATAAACCACTATGGATTTCAAATCCATTGTTTTAAAGAAAAGAATGAAATTCTTTTCTGAGAATAGTTTGTCATTCCGAATGAGGCACGAAGAGGAATCTCAATATTATAAGATTTCTCGTCACTCGTTCCTCGCTCTGTCGAAATGACAAAATACCCTTAACAATTTATAGAAACTAAAGTAACTGCAATGAATCCCGATAGCTCGGGAGCAGGGTTTTTACCTTTAACTAGATAATAAAAAATGTGCGCTATAGCCTTGCCATACCGCACATTAATGCTATTTAATTTTTATTTTCTTTCAGAAACTTTAACATCACCACTAATTCCGCTTAAATCCGCACGGTAAATCCAAATTTCAGTCTCGCCCCCATCAGTAACAGCCATCCAGTCGTTTAAGAAGGTCTTCCAACTACCGGCACCGTGAACCGTTTCATATTTTTCAACAAAATTGTTATTCCGACTTAGCCAAGCCGATTTATCGAAGAATGAAATTACTGCCATGTCCCGTCCTTCTTTGGTACTTGAAAATTCATTAGTATAGATCCCGTAAGTTTCATCAGGACTTTTATCAGCATATACTTTAGTTATTTTTTCAACTAATTTTTTAGCGTCCTCCATTTTGCCGCGTTTAACATCCCAATAATCCACCTCCATATTTTTTATGGTGAAATCTTTTGAGAACCTGGACAGATCAGATTCAAAGCGCCAATAACTCTGAACACCACTTCCTACCGTTGTATATGCCGCTACATTAGTGTTCCAATCTGCGTCATGGCTTTCTTTTTGAGCAGGTCTACCGTCTAAAGAACTCCATGGAAATGGTCCCATATTCCAAACATAATTCCCTGTATTAGGCCCGTTGGAAATCCAATACACACGTACGCCATAAGGTCCGTCTCCGTGGTATTTTTTGTTGTGTGCCATAACCCCTTCTTCAAATTGGGTTATTTGCGCTGGGTTGGCTATTAACAATGCATTTTCGAATATGGCGTACTCAGTGCTATTTTGCGATAGTGCCAAAAACGGCAGCAAAAGCATAATAAAGATTAATTTTTTACTCACGCTCCAAATTTTGCTTTGGCGTTCGTGATTCTTCCTTGAAAAATTCATAATGTTTGATTTGTGTTCATCATTGACGAACTGATTAGAATAGACTTGTTTTATTTACAATTGTTAGACTCTTTAGTCCAATAATTTTGCGTTATAATACGCTGTTTCTGAAGTTATTTTTCCTTCTTTATTGAAATCCATTAGATAATGAATGGGTAGAATAATAGCTTTTTTGTCCGCTTTGCGGATTAAATTTATATTCCACCACGATTGTACCACACGGGCGTCTCCCATTTCATAATGTAAATAGTCAGGATAGCCTACCATATCGATGCTGGTAACTTCAAATTTGTCTAAAATTTGTTTGTCCACGACTTTCTGTTCCTCCAAAGAAACACTCTCAAACGTTGGAGAGCTCGAGTCCAGGAAGCGTACGTCTTCATCATAAAAACTGTACGTTTTGTCCCAATCGTTGTTTTCCATGGCATACATCAATTTCCTAACGGTATTGATGTTTTCATGATGGTTGTAAATAGTGCCATTAGTTCTATCGGCGAAGCTTGCCCTGATTTCGTCTATAACACCTTCATTATCATAACCAATAATGGTTTTGATCTTATTGTCTTTGGTAAGGGTGTATAATCTATGCGCTGCGGCATCAATTTTAACCCCGGTGTTTTTTTGTACCCCTTTCATTATGTTCCAAGTTTGTACCCAAACCTCTTTATCGGGATTGTCTTTTTTATATTCAATGGCATCAGCGTAAGATCCTGGATAGGTTTCTATAGCGTAATAGTCTAGCTGATCATGATACACCATTTGGTTGTTAAGAAATGCTTCTTTGTCCCTTCCCTTATCATTTTGGTTATTGGAGGTTCCGTTATAAGCTTTAAAATCGTCAGTTAAATAACTCCCCATTTTAGATCTATCTCCAGCAACGGAGGCTTTTACAAATTGATCAACAACATCTATTGTAGGATGTTCCATATAAACGGTTCCATTATTTTTTTGTGCGTAGCCAATAAACACTGATAGCAAGAGTACTACAAGAATTGTTTTTTTCATAATATTTGGTTTTGTGTCCGTCATAGACGTACGGGTTAGTATTGCATTGTTTGTCTTAGTTGTTCAACTCCAACTTTATCAATTGAATGGTTTTTGTTTTATGTGGGTAGAAACAGATGACATTTGTTTCTTTTCCCCACAATGGCGGGCTATTATGTGTATTTGATGAAATAATTGATTTCCGTTTTTCATAATAATTGTATGGATTAGGACAACTTTCAAAAGTGTAAGCCATTTTGAAGCTGAGTGTTTTATGCTATCAATTATTATAAGCCAAATCAGGTTCTAGGGGAAGTGTGTTCGATTAATTAAAAAGTGTGATTTACAGCAACTGTTTAATGACTACTAAATTAGGATGTATAATCCTCATTGTCAATCACATATTAATGTGGTTTTAACCCTATCTTTTTGTATATTTGAGAGTTACCTAATACTATGCACCCTTAAAAGCTTTGAAACCTCTTGTAAAGAAAATAGCTTTTGTTACTCTTATTTATTTGCTTCTTGTAAATAATGTGCTCATTGCGCAGAATCCTTCACAAATAGATGTCCTCACTACTGAACAAGGTTTAATCTTTAGAGATGTTACCTCCATTACACAAGACCATAACGACGCCATGTGGTTTGGTACAGACCTCGGTTTGGTACGTTATGATGGCTATCATTTTAAGGTCTACAATTCTGATAAGAGCAATCCGTTTTATATTGAAAAAGAATTTATTACAGGAGAATTGGTTTTTGATGAGACTACCAATGAATTATGGTATATGGCGAATGAAAACCTGTTTAAAATTCAATTAACTACTGATGAAGTCATTGCGTTTGGCAAGACAGATAATTTAAAGGGAAACGTCTTACGGTTATTAAAAGATTTAGAAAATAATATTTGGGTTATTACGGATGATTTTTTAACTGCTAGGCATGGGCAAGCAAAACAATACCTCCAAAAATTAGTAAACGGAACATTTGATGTGAAGTATGCCATACCTAGAAATAAACATCCCTATAGTAGATTGATCAGCGATAAAAATGGTGATCTTTTATGGAGTACACCCTTAGAAAGTTTGAAATTTGATACCAAGGGCAATTTATTAAAGACCTTTAATTTTTCAACCTTTCAATGGCATGGAAATGAGTTGCAATTTACAGTATCCTTCTATGATAGTCAGAATACGCACTACTACTTTCCACAGAAGGAACGCGGTGTTTTTAGTTTAAACGAAACAGATTTATCTTCAAAACGCGTTTTTGATATCGTGCATCAATTTTATTATGGTATAGAAGATTATCAAAAACACCTCTGGTTTGCCAGTAACAAAGAATTGATTCGTATGAGTCCGGATGGTAAATTCACGGACTATACTGCGCAATTGCAGGCTCGTTTTGAATATACCAAAATCAATGACCTTTTTATAGATGTCAACAAACTGCTTTGGGTAGCAACTGATAACGGCTTATTTAAAATACGCATTGGAGAAGAGTTATTTACACCACTCTTTAAATCGAATAGTGAAGGTTGGGGCCATACGATGCGGGGCATTTTTGAAGATGCCAACGGAACCATATTTGCGAAATGTGAAAGCAAAAACAAGCTTATTTATAAAACAATTACAGGAAAGATTGATACCCTAACCATTCAACTTGACCCTTTGTCATTAGAGGGGTTGCAGTACACCGCTAATTTTTATGTTCTAGATGGTAAAAAGCAGAATGTGTTTACCCTTGGAGAAAATTTATTGAAAATAAATTTAAAAAATGGCGCCACAAAAAGCTATGAAGAATTTAGACCCAATGTCACCTTTAAAGAACACAACCCATTAATTAAGCTCAAGGATGGAAGATTACTGTTTGGCCAAAGCCTCTCAAGACTGGTACTTTTTGATCCTGACACCGAGACAAGTGAACCTGTTTTTAAAGACTTCAATAATGAAACTGATATTGCCGACTTTACTTATTTTAAGGAAAGTGTCTCCGATAGTATGTTCTGGATTGGAACCCGAAATGATGGCTTGTTAAAAGTGCATCTTAGCGGCCGTATTGAAACCCAATACACTACAAATTCGCAACCAAATATCTCTAGAAATTTTGTCCTGGTTATTGAAGAAGAACCCAATGGAAGCCTGTGGGTAGGAACCTACGGTGGCGGTTTGAACTTTATTTCTGAAGATGGCCAAACAGCGAAAGTCTATACCAAATATCAAGGGTTGCCCGATGAGAATATTGTGGGCATTTTAACTGATGCTCAAAACAACCTCTGGATCAGTACTTACAATGGCTTGTCGCATTTTGATAAAAAGTCTGAAATCTTTCAGAATTTTTACACTGAAGATGGTCTCTCGCATTTTGAGTTTAACTATACCTCGTTCTTTAAGGATAGCCAAGACAATTTCTACTTTGGAGGCATGAACGGACTTAACCAGTTCAAACCTACAGAGGTATTAAAATATTCAGAACCACCAACCTTGCGTCTCTTGGGCATTGCAGGGTATAATAGCAAAGACCGAAAGGGCTTCAGTACAGATTATAGTCAAACAGAATTTACATCATTAGAGGTGTCGCCTTACGATCAGTATTTTGAAATCAATTGGACAATGCCAAGTTATTTTCAGAATCAAAAACACACCTATAGCACGAAGTTGGAAGGTTTTGAAGACCGTTGGTTTTATCGTGGCAATGTGGCGTCTCTGCGTTACAACCAATTACCAGCAGGTAATTATGTGCTAAAAATTAAAGGCAAGGATTCTCGAGGCAATGAGAGTGCGGCCATGTTATCCATTCCAATACACGTAGGTCAAATATTTTATAAAAAATTGTGGTTTATAATGCTTGTCATGTTGGTAATGGTGGGATTTATGTATGCTATTTTCAGATATCGATTTCAACAAGCCCTAGCTATGGAACGGCTGCGCACTAAAATATCGAGCGATTTACATGATGATGTTGGCTCCCTGCTTTCAGGATTGGCCATGCAAACAGAGCTCATGGAAATGAATGCCAGTGAAGCAGATAAATTTAAACTCCAAAAGATTGCCAGCATCAGTAGAAATGCCATTTCTCAAATGCGCGACTTGGTTTGGAGTATTGATAGCAGACGCGAAACTGTAAAAGACTTGATAGAGCGTATGCACGAATTAGCTGAAGAATTGTTATTGCCAAAAAACATTTCATTTCAAATTGACAGTAGCAGCGTTAGGCATCCTAACAGAAAGCTGTCAGCGCAAACCAAACAGAACCTTTTTATGATCTATAAAGAAGCGATTACCAATATTTTAAGACATTCTGATGCCACACGGTTAGCCGCCAGTATTATAAACCAACCAAATGGATGCGACATTGTTATTAAAGATAATGGCAGTCTTAAAAAGTCCTATAAATCGACGGGGTTTGGATTGGCTAATATGGCCCTGAGAGCTGAAAAACTTAAAGGCAAGATTCATTTTAAAAAAGAAAGTGGCTTTACGGTTCATTTACATCTCCCCTTTCATTTGTAAGAACCACATCTTAATGTGATTGTGTAAGTATTTTAATATAAGTACTTTACATTGGTTTATAATAACAATACTATGAAAAATATTAGGCTAGCTATAATAGAAGACGATGCCTTAGTACAAGAGAGTTTATGTGATTTTTTTGATGTGCTTTCTCATACCGAATGTGTGTTGGTAGCATCTTCTATTGAGTCTTTCCTAAAAGATTTTCCTCATTTAGAAAAAACGTTGGACATTATATTATTGGATATTAATTTATTGGGAATGTCAGGTATTGACGGTATTCCATTATTAAAAAATGAATTGCCAAATACAGATATCATCATGCTGACCACGTTTGAAGATAGTGATAGTATTTTTAAAGCTTTGTGTGCAGGCGCCTGCTCTTACTTATCCAAAAAGACCTCCTTGAAAAAAATTCAGGAAGCTGTTGAAATTGTAGTTGACGGTGGTTCTTATATGTCGCCCTCCATCGCTAGAAAAATAGCCAATCATTTTGCGCCAAAATCTATAAAAAATCAACTGCTTACACCACGACAACAAGATATTGTGATCGGTATTGTGGATGGAAAAAGTTATAAAATGATTGCTGATGATCTATTTGTATCGCTAGATACGGTGCGGAGTCATATTAAGAATATTTATAAAACTTTAGAAATTAACAGCAAGGCTGAATTAATCAAGAAATCTTATGATAAGGAGATTTGATTTTATGGTGTTGGAAACTGCTCGCTACCTATTATTTGAAGTGTCTGATAGCAATTACCAAGCTTATTAATTTATGGGTTGGCCTTGTTAAAATAAAATAAGGCCCATAAATCTTATGATTTATTGGGCTTTATTCCTCGGGGTGTGACTAATTGAAAACTCACAACACCCTGTAAATTATATTTGTAAAACATCAGTGTCCGGTAAAACAGGTAAAAAGTTTGCAAACTCCATAAAAGCATGACCTGGCTCGAGATCTTAAAAATGACACCTTGTTTTCCAAAACTAATTTCACTAATAGTGATTGGGCCAAATTTGATGTAGATAACGATTGTTTATCAGTCAGTTATAATTAAATCTTTGTTCTTTTCCCGCTATCGGGACTATAAGCGTAGCGGTCTTAATTCTTTATCGGATAATAATATTTTTTAAAACATTTCAAAATATTTTATTAGAGCGATCACAGTTGGAGGTGTAAACCCCAGGTCCTAATTTAAGTTTTGTAAAAAACGTTTATATTCATCATTTGCGGGATATAGTTGAACTAATTTTTTTAGTATTTTTTTTGCTTTTTCTATTTCCTTGTTGTTATAATAATGGAAGGATAAGGCATATAATAGACTCTCATTTGTTCCATCCTTTTTTAATCCGTCAAGAAGTGTTATTTCGGCTTTTGAAACATCTTTATTTTTATCGAATAATAAGCTTAAATTATAATATACCCGAATGTTTTCTGGCATTACACGCATTGCTTGTTCCATGTATTCAATGGCCTCCTCTGTGCGATTAAGTTCAGCATATAATAATCCTAATGAGTAATATACAGGACCGTATTCAGGTTCTTGGAACACCACTGTTTTATAAGCCTCTTCCGATTTTTTAAACTCTTGATTTCTATAATAAAGGTTCGCCAAATTAAGTCGGATTCTATTATCGGTGCCATCTATCTCTAAAGCCTTTTCATGCCCTTCTATTCCCATTGGAAGGTTGCCTTGTTTCAAATAATAATTGGCTTTTTTTATTTGTCCGCCTACAAAATCTGAATTCGTATTCAAATAGGTAGAAAATTCCGTTTTTACTTTTTGATAACTACTTCTGTATTTTTCGGGTATTTGCAGTTCTGTTGTGCCGCTTAAAGCATAAAAAGCTTTTATTCTAACGGTTCTTTTGCTGTCATTTAATAAGGGTAAAAAGTAGCTATCGTAATCTGTTGTATTAATTTCGCCTAAAACATCCAGAGTAGCGCCACGTACTAAGGGAGACTCATCATTTAATAAGGCTAAATACTTATCGATCAAATTGTTTGTTTGATACTGTGACAATGCCTTTACGGCCGATGCTCTCACCATTTCTGGCTGATGATGATCATTTATTAAGTCTGATAAACCCACATCGGCGCCTGGCTCACCTAAAATACCGGGCGTTAATTTATCCGAAAAATGAAGAGAATCCACTTGTCCATAAAGCGTTTTAAAAGATTCCCAGGCCCATTCGTTCGTTTTGTCTTTATGACATCCGACACACGCATTTGGCGTGCCATATTTTAAACTCAAATCAGGTCTTGGCACTCTAAAACTATGGTCTCTTCTAAAATCATTGCCCATATAGTATTTGCCCGGCATATGGCAATTTATGCACAGGGCACCCTCTGTCCCATTGGCGTGAAAATGATGTTTTGGTGTGTCATATTGTGGAGAACTGTGGCATTGCGTACAAAGCATATTTCCTTCAAATTTCAAATTTAAGGAATGTGAATTATGGCAACTGTTGCAGGCTACGTTGTTTTGATACATTTTACTTTGAATAAATGAGCCAAATACATAATCCTCATCCAATATTTGTCCGTCGGCATGATAAATAGGAGTTTCTATCAATTGCGGAAAATAATGATCTAACAGAGTACCTTCAAAGTTATAGGATGCGGAAAACTGTTCGCGCCTCATATGACATCGAGCACATTGGTCAATTAAATTTTTTGGAGCAGTTTCCATGGTCATCCGCATCGCTCCCGAGGCTTTATAATGTTCGCCTAGTTTATTGACGTCTTCTACATGCTGTTTGCCGGCTCCATGACAGGCCTCACAGTTAACGTTAATGATGGCGTATGTCGTGTTGTAGCTGTGCGTTTTTTCGTCATAATTTTTTCTAACATTGGTAGAATGGCAATCAGCACACATATTATTCCAATTTAAAGCACCTCTGGACCAATGCAACCATTCTGAATGCACTACTTTAAAATCTGGATACAAATCAAACCACTTGTTTTCAATGACATCCCAAGCCGTTCTTAGGCATTGGTAATGGCCATTGGGAAACTGTACAATGTATTGTTGCAATGGGGTGACTCCGAAGGTATATATGATTTTATAATCCTGATTGATGCCGTCTGGTCCTTCGGTGTTTACAAAAAAATCAGAACCTTTTTTATAAAAATGCGAGGTGACACCTTGACTCGAAAAGGTAGTATTATTAAAATCTCCCAGAACAGATAAACTGTCTGCCGTCTGCATTGCTTTATCATGGTGAGATCCTTCCCAGTCCTTAAACTCCTGTTGGTGGCATTTTTTACATTCTTGATCTCCTAGGAAATGACTGTCTGGTATTTTCTTTGTAGAGAGAAAAAAGGCATTCTGCGTTATGTCCTCATACTTGGTGTCGTCTTTGCATGAAAAGAGTACCAAAATACAAGCAAATAAAAGTTGTATTCTTCGAAATATCAATTTAAATCCCATTCTATATTTCTATTGATTGAAAATCATGTAAGTGCAAGTCATAGGTGCTACATATAAATTTAAACCATTTGGGACGAATCACAAGTGTTTAGGGTTAACATATTGCATGATTTTAATTATTACTTTTTCTTTACTATTCTCTATAATAAAACTATAATCCCAAGAGCCATTTGAGTCAACACCAAGTGTTTTTTGTATCCATTGTGGTACGTAAGTTTATGAGGGTTTTCTCTCAATCAGATCCTGCCTACATTTAGTCCAAGCGCCAATGCTTGTAGAATAACAATCAATCAATCAATCAAAATCAGTAGGCAAAATTTTAAAAACATGAGTCTTAAAGGTTTCATAATGTGATGTATAAATTTAGGTTCCATTAAATGAAATTCCAATCTCGGATTATTATTTGCCTAATTCCACTTTTCTTGTGCATCGTTTTTGAGGATAACTGTGAAAAAAACATGAACTTTAATGATCTTGTTCCCATCTCATTCGGGTCATTTTACTTTTTCCGAAAACTGGACAACGTTGGCGAAGACATACTCTTTCGCAATTTTTGGCTTGAGCAAATTGCAAATGTGTATTGGCTTTATGCATTGGCATCACATTGCTGAAATTATTTCATTCCATTTTTTCTTGTGTTCATATTTCAAAGCTGTGTCAGATTCTATCAAATCCACATAGTTTGATATAAATTCAGACGTTTCAGATAAAAGGCGTAAATAATACTTCAGAGAGTTTATAAGTCCATTTGCAATGACATGGCAACCGTGAATGTTCTTTATTCTTTCTATCTCTTTATCGATCTTTTCCGATTCACTTGACTCAATGTCAGCAGTGGATAATAGGTAATATCTATTTACTTGTGTTGTCTTGAATTTTTCAAAAGCGTCTTTAACGAGTTGTGCATTAATTTGTATTCCGTGTTTAACTTCTACTGCCTCAAACTCTTTTCCTCTCTCATCAACAATATCAATATCTCCAATCCTTCCACTTCTAGTATCAGCCGAAGTGTGACTTTCAATTTCAAGAAGAGTTTTTCCTTCAAACCTTTTAGCTTCTTTCATAAGACATTCATAAGCTGCAAACAATGCCAATACAGGAAGACGAGAAACTCCGTCTGCTGTATATTTGGCATTGAAATGTTTTGTAAGCAATTCAATTATTGTTGCAATGGGAAGATTTAAAGGTTTTGCCAAGTCAATTTCCTGACTATTTCTTTTGATGATTAATCCTTGCATTAAATAGCTTAAGCACTTATCTAAATCTTGACCTTTTTGGATAAAATCAATAGTTTCTAAAAATGATGTTTTTAGTGTGTCAGG
Organism: Gelidibacter salicanalis; assembly: GCF_016469035.1. Lineage (GTDB taxonomy): Bacteria > Bacteroidota > Bacteroidia > Flavobacteriales > Flavobacteriaceae > Gelidibacter > Gelidibacter salicanalis_A. Next base: position 14,116 of record NZ_JAEHJZ010000059.1, read on the forward strand.
TCTTATTGCTCCTGAGTAATTTTTATCATAAGGAACTTTTTGCTCAAGAGAACGTGTCAACCAACCGCTTTCCGCCATTGAAGGAAACTTTATGCTTTTTAGAAATGGTGTTACATACTTTGTATCAAATGTTCTACCAGAATATCCGTTATCAATACTTGTCTGGTGATTTCTAATATCCTGTGTTGGTTTTAGAGTTTTATAGATTAAGCTAGTAAGAACAACTGTTAGTACTCCTTTTGAAGATTCTGACTTACTAATAATCACATCCAAATGTTTTGTTATTGTCTTTGGTAAATCCGATTTGATTGTGTTGTCAGAACCAACTAATTTCATTGATTTGTCAAATGTTTTTCTAAGAAATGTATTCGGCATCCTTTATCTTGATTGATGTAATTAACTGTTCTTTTATTTGTGAAGCTACTTCCTTAATCATTGGAACAGCAACTGAATTACCGACTTGCCTATACAATTCAGACTTATTGTTTATTAGTTTAAATTTTCTAGGAAAGCCCATAATTTTGTAACATTCTTGAATCGTGAGTTTTCTAACTTCATTTTCGTGATATATCCAAAATCTTCCTGATGATTCTTGAGATGGTAATGCTGGGTGAACACCATCTGTAGAGTATATTCGGTTTGGTTGCTTGTGAACACGAGACAAATGTTCTGTATTTGGTCGCACACCTGCTTTTCGTATCGTTTTATTTCTATAACCTGCGAATATTAAACCTGAATCTTGAGTTTTCATTTCCTCAAGAATAGTATATGGTTCATTTAAAAACTCAAAGTCATTTTCTTTATCTAAAAAGCTTTTTAAAACCGGTTTAGATTTTGTTTTTAATTTAGAGAAATCGAATTTTTTATTTTTATGACCCACGATTATTATGCGTTCTCTGTTTTGAGGTAAGCCAAAATCTGATGCATTTAAAACTTTTTTAGAAACCTTATAGCCTAATTCTTCTAAATGCTGGATGATTGTGGTAAGCGTTCTTTTTTTATCGTGGTACAAAAGATGTTTTACGTTCTCTAACAATACTACGTCTGGTTCTCTTTTTTCTATAATTTTAAAAATGTGATAAATCAGAGTTCCTCTCGTATCTTCAAAGCCTTTCATTTTTCCTGAAATGCTAAAGGGTTGACAAGGAAATCCCGCACATAATACATTATGTTTTGGAACAGCATTTAAGTCCAATTTAGTTATATCTCCAAATGGAACTTCTCCAAAATTCAATTCGTAAGCTCTTTGTGCGTGATAATTAAACTCGGATGAAAACACACATTTGCCACCAATTTCTTGCATAGGGATTCTAAAACCACCAATTCCTGCAAATAGGTCAATAAAAGTAAATTCTGGCTTTTGAGGGCTTGGAAATGGAATATCCCATTTAATAGGAAGCATTGCTTGTAACTCTGGTTCAGAAGCAATGCTTAAGTTGGTGTTTTGTTGGTTGTAATATTCAACCGCTCTTTTCTTAAATGATTTAGAAACACCATTTGTATGATTCTGAAGATAATGAGTGAAAAATGCTAAATCTTCAGCATTTCCATTCATATTTTCAATGTCCAAATCTTTACGGATTTTTGAATATTTAAGCATTTTTAAAATCTATTTTTCCTTGTTTCAAATTTGTGAGTTTTTTATACTCAGCCTTTTGTTCAGCGAGTTTTAGAAATTCACTTGAGTTTTCCTTTGGATAAATCATTTCAGCTATTTTTTCACTGAAATATTCTTTTTCCAACTGGTCAATATTTAAATGGAAAATGTCAGCTAATTTGGGAAGAATTTCTTCTGGAATATTTCTCTTTCCGTTTTCAATTTTAGACAAGGTTGACTGGTCTATATCGAGAGCAGCTGCAAGTTTTGTCAGAGTTAGTGACGCTTCTGTCCTTAATTTATGAATATACTCTCCAAATGTTTCTTTCATCATCTTGAATATTTTGCCTTGACAATTTTGTCAAATGTAAAGAAATTTATTCAGATTATACGAATATTGCGTTGGCAATTTTAGCTTTTTCGGTTTTTGGAGCGTAGGCTTTGTGTATAGCAAAAACAGAAAGTGATAAATATACGGCTGGTCAGTATGACTCACAATAATTGTATAACATAAGCTCATTATATGTGTTATAAATATCTCATTTTTAAAAAGACTCCGAAATGTTTTGACCGTTAATATTCTCTAAAAATATGATGTAGTATTGCTAAATGGTAAATTTTTGGAGTAACAGAGTTTGCGTCTTAAGTAAATTATATCTGCAATTTGATAGGTTGAAATTATTGAGGTTTGTATAAGAAAAAAGTAACGAAGAGCCTCATTTTATATTTTCAACTCGTTTACTTTCAGTAACAGAATCAGTCCTATAAACTTGATTATTCAGCAATTTATAAGAGGAACTATTACGTTATTATTTATTTAAGGTCAATTTTATATCAAATAGTTGACATAAGGTTAAAAATTAGCTTTTAGACTTTAAAGCATTGAATTTTAATTATTTATATTTATAAAAACTTTTTATTATGGAAGAGGGTTTTATAAAACATAAAGAAGAAATCTCATGGAATCCCTTAGAGCGAATTGCTCTTTCAATGAGTGGTGGCGGCTACCGAGCAGCCAGTTTTCACTTGGGCATTTTAAGTTATCTTAACGCTATACAATATAACAACAAGCCCCTTCTAGAAAATGTAAAGGCTATCTCTACAGTATCTGGAGGTACAATTACAGGCGCATTCTATGCGGTGGGTATTCAAAAAAACAAACCATTCAACAAAATTTATCATGAGCTGCTGAAATGGATGCGGGAACAAGATTTGGTAAAGGACGCTTTGACCAAAATAAGTACCAAGGGAATTTGGAAATATGCTTATAAAAAGAAAAATCTGATCAATGCATTTGCAGAAATATATGATGAAACTTTATTTAAAAATGACACTCTTGAGGTTTTAAATAGTCTGGAGAATTCTCACTTGGAATTTGTCTGTTTTAATGCTACCGAATTTCTGACGGGACTTCAGTTTAGATTTCAACATGGTGGCAGTTATAATTTCTTCGGAACCAATGAACTTAGAATATCAAATAATCATTATATTGACGTTCGTGTTGGGGATATAGTGGCGGCTTCTTCGGCTTTTCCGGGAGGGTTTGAACCCTTATCCCTTCCTGATGATTTTTTTGATCCAGATTCAGAGGTTTATCGCATGATTCAAAAAAAATTAAAAGATGAAGGTGGCAGTATGGGACTAATGGATGGCGGCATTTTTGACAATCAAGGCACCTCGTCCTTATTACGCTATGAAAATAAAAAGAGTACAACAGCCTTCGATTTGTATTTTTTATGTGATGTGTCTTCTCCATACCTGGCACCCTTCCGGTTTTCAGAAGAAAAAGCAGGCAGATTTAGAGACCGTACGCTGGGAGACCAATTGAATAGGCTTAAAAAAATCAAAAAGAATTCTATTTGGCTACCGATTATTATTTGTGCCATTGGTTTACTATTGATCGCTCTTGGAAACCTTCAAAATAATATTACCTCAGGAATTGGAATAGCTATATTCATATTAGGAGTTTTTTCTGCAGTTGCCAGATCATGGTTGGTAAAAAAAGCTAAAGGATGGGTTGAGGATTTTAATTTATATCTAAAGAAACTCATCCCAGATTTTTTTGAAGAACGTCTAACGTTCTTTGATTACAAGAAGACGAAAATAGGAAGGCTGGAAGTGCTGTTGCTAGACAGGATAAATTCTTTAAAATTGTTATTTCCTGATATTTTTTTAAAACGAATTAGACAATTACAATACAATGGGTTGTACGAAAATGAGCGATTTGACTTTCGTAGGGTATCTTGTCTCATAAAGGAACTTACCGTTGTTGACTTTAAAAAAACCAGTAAAAATTTTGCATTTATGGCGACATTTTATCCTGAATTAAAGGGAGAAACCTATCTGGAGATCATTGGTAAGAACATTAAGGAATATGTTGACAAAGCCTCTGAATTTAGCACTACCCTTTGGTTTACCAATGATGATTTTAAGCAAGAAAAGATTAAAGCATTGGTTGTTAGTGGTCAGGTAGGCTGCTGTCAGGATTTAATGGTTTATGTATCAGAAATTATTAATAGTAAAGAAAGTGGTTTTGAATCTCTCGACACTGCCGTTCAAAATAGTTTAAAAGAATTACATGCCGAATTATTACGGGACTGGTTGCAGTTTAAGGATCAGCCAGACTGGCTATATCCGAAATTAGATAAATAAATTATTATGGCCACTATTTTAGACGCTCCACCAGATGATATACAAATGAATATAAATCTTTTAAATAAAGATTTGGATGCACACCTTCCTTTTAAGGAAATTGATAGAAATCTTCTTATTGCTACGTGGAATATTCGCGCTTTCGGTAATTATACCAGAAAATGGAAGTCAGAAGAAGAAGATAGTCCTAAGCGCGATATGCATTCTATCTTATGCATTGCCGCAATTATAAAACGCTTTGACGTAATCGCAGTTCAGGAGGTTAAAGCTAATATTAGAGGCTTAAGAGATGTAATGAAGCTTTTAGGGAGTCATTGGTCCCTAATATTAACGGACGTAACTAAAGGCAGTAGTGGCAACGGAGAAAGGATGGCCTTTATATTTGATACCCGTAGGGTAAATTTATCCGGATTGGCCTGTGAATTAGTTGTGCCAAAAGAAAGGCTAAAAGGAGATATCTCTAAAGATGCTTTAGAAGAGCAATTTGTCAGAACTCCTTATGCGGTAAGTTTTAAATCCTGTTCCCAGACCTTTATTTTGGTGACCCTTCATATTAAATATGGAAAAAAATCAAGTGAAAGAATTCGGGAACTTAAAGGTATAGCACAATGGCTATCTGATTGGGCAGGCGACATGAATGCTTATCATCAAAACTTAATCACCCTTGGCGATTTTAATATTGATGCACGCGGCGATCTTTTAGATAAAACATTTTTATCTGAAGGGTTATATGTGCCTGATGCTTTACAAGATCCATTGATTACCCGCTCTATTTTTAATGAAACCAAATATTACGACCAGATTGCTTGGTTCAATAATAATAGTAATGTACCAAATTTATCTTTGGACTTTTTAGGAGCCGGTAATTTTGACTTTTTATCTATTGCATTAAGAAATCGGAATTTATCTAAAAGGAGTATCTCTTATATGCTTTCAGATCACTATCCTCTTTGGGCGGAGTTTAGAATTGCTTAAATTTAAAACCATGTTTTAACCCTCACCCCTATTTTCTTTTATTTCACAAGAGTCAGATTTCGGAAACAAAAAGGCTGTACGGAGATCTCTGCTCTTTTTCAGTTAACTCTAATCCTAGAATAAAGGGGATGCATTTCTTTTCTTGAAAGCCAGTTGCGGCCAGAACAGAATACTGAAGATCTATTTAAAGTTTTCATACGTTTTTGTTTTAATAATTGAACATCAAAACAAAAGTCAAATCAATACATTCGGTTACCTTTTTTATACATTTTAGAACAAGGTAACCGAACAGGTCACGTTTTAATCAAATCAAACCAACTTAATGATTACCATAAAACCAAAAAAGCTTGATAATCATACGATTATCAAGCTTTTGTTGCTATTTGGTTTACTAAAAAGTCGGGGTGGCAGGACTAATTAAGCAATCATAACACCCTGTATGTCAAACTTTTAAAACACTATTAACTGTAGTTGTTCACCTGATTGTACACTAAAGTCAAAAAGAACGGTTTAAAAACAAATTTTATTTGTCTTTGTTAGTATAAAGGTACAAATTACATTAATATATCAACTTTCAATTAACTAAGATAAATTGTAAATAACCATCATTTTTTGTCGCTATCAAAAAATCACGTCCCTTTACAGTAACTTTATCTAAATCTTTAACATCGCCAGGAATAAACAACCCACTTTCTGATGGTGATAAAGCCTCGAACTCCCCCTTACTATTTCCTTTTAAATAAAGACTGAATCCAGCATCGTTACGTGGTGTTTCTACTTCAGAGCTAAAGAAATTACCAGCAATTACAAAATCTAAAGCCCCATCTTTATCATAGTCATCTACCAAGATTTTATTGATACTAGATATTTGAGCTTCAACAGTTAATTCATGAATAATAAATTTACCATCTTTATTTTCCAAATATACACTTGCAAAGGATTTTACTTGATAATGGATAGCAGATTCTAAGGCATCTTTTTCGTAAACATCAACAAGTGTGGCATTTGAAAAGGTCTCATAGTTTTTAAATTTTTCTTTAATATTTGGATTTTGCTGCGATGAACATTCGCGACCTCTAACAGGATATTGTTTGCCTTCATTGTAGTAACTTAAAACAATGTCTTTTTTATTATCGTTATCAAAATCATTCGCATAAATATCGAAGGTTTCATCTTCTGTGGCTTTGTATTTATAATTTAAACCATTGTTTCCAACAATATAATCCATGTCGCCATCGCCATCAAAATCGCCTTCATTAATGCTCCACCACCAACCTGTAGTATCTTTATTAAGTCCGACTTCTTCTGAAATTTCTTTAAAAATTCCATCCGTATTTTCAAAAACACGAATAGGCATCCATTCTCCTACAATAATAATATCTTCTGAATTATCATTATTAAAGTCAGTTATAACCGCCGATGTTGCCATACCTAAATTCTGAAATGCTTTTGCGTGAATCGCAGTAACATCTTCAAATTTCACAATACCATTTTTACTCTTATTTTCTAATAAATATGTGTTGGCAGGAGCAGGGTAATTTCCAGGAATTTGTCTACCCAAGACGAGTAAATCTTGTTTACCATCTTTATTAAAGTCTAGGTTATAAACATTTGAACCACTTGTAATCATCTCAGGGAGCGCACTTGATTTTGTAAAGTTTCCTGAACCATCGTTAATATAAAGACGGTCTTGAAGCATTTTAGATTTCGACGAGAATTCATAACCACCACTAACTACATATAAATCATTATCGCCATCGTTATCAGCATCAAAAATTAAAGCACCAACATCTTCACTTAATTGATCTTGTTCTAGAACTGAGTTTTCTTGTTTTTCAAAACCGCTTTCAGTTTGAAAGTATAAACTTCCTGTTCTATTAAAAGCCCCACCAACAAAATAATCATCTAATCCGTCGTTATTTAAATCGCCTACAGCAAGCGCAGGACCAAAAGCGGACATTTTATGTGGCAATAAGACTTGATATTTAAAATCGTCAAAGGGGTTTTCATCATGTTTATGCTCTGGAAAAAGTCCTTCAATCTTAGAATTAAAAATAGGTTTATTCAGGTTTATTTGTTCGTTTTCAAGACTTGCATTGGAATGATTAAAAATTAGCGTTTGATTTGCTTTGACATCCTTTTTAATTTCTACAGAACCATCTGACCAAACTACTTTTAGTTCTGCAATTTTATCTGATTGACCCAAACCGAAATGTAATTCTGGTGCAACAGAAGATTGGAAACCACGGGTTAGTGTCAACTCTTGCATTTGCGTTTCTCCATTTACAGTAACGAAAACACGATTTCCTAAACCAAATTTATTATTGGTTGTGCCTTCAAATTGAAGAGTAATATGGTTATTTATTTCTGAACTGTTATTTTGAAAAACAGAAGCTTTATCGTCAATATTATTAGTGATGATTTCTAAATCTCCATCGTTATCCAAATCAGCGTAAGCCACACCATTTGAAAACCCTTTAAATTCAATTCCCCAATCTTTATTGGCTTGCGTAAAGTTTAAATCCCCGTTGTTTTTATAGATGAAATTATCAATTTTTTCTGAAGGAATTTTTAAACTCATCTCCAACGTTTTATCACTATCGATAGTAAAGGCATCATCAATCTGATTGAAGAAATCACGGTTGTTCACTTCACGACGTGTACCGTTTGAAACGAATAAATCTTTTAAACCATCATTATCAAAATCTGCAAAAAGTGGTCCCCAACTCCAGTCTGTAGATGACACCCCTGTAATTCTAGATACGTTTGAAAAAAATGGGTTTCCATTTTCAAAAACACCAGTATTCATTTGTAAACAATTCTGCATATATTGGTAATGAAAACCAGCATCAACAACACCCCAAAACAAATCGGGATTCATACCTGCCATATTTGCTTTTTTACGTTTATTGGTTTTAGCATCCATATCCACTTGAAAAACATCTAAATTTCCATCATTATTAAAATCGGCAATATCAACACCCATACCATAAAAGGCTGTATGTGATGTGGCCTCTTTTACCACCTCTCTAAACGTGCCATCCTGATTATTCATATATAAATAATCAGGAGAAGCAAAATCGTTTGAAATGTAAATATCTGGCCAAGAATCATTATTTAAATCTCCAACGGTTGCACTTAAGGTTAACCCGAAACTTTTAACACCAGCTTCATTGGTAACATTAGTAAATTTGCCATTATCATTTCTATACAAATGATCAGATTCAATGTCATTTACAGTTTTCATTTTTTGCTCATAAACATAAACTGAAGCGTTGAATTTTGTTATTGGATAGTTTGCAACATAAACATCTAAATCACCATCTTTATCATAATCAAAAAACGTTGCTTGCACACTCTGTCCGGCATCAGCTAATCCGTATTCTTCGGCTTTTTCCGTGAATGTTCCGTCTTGATTATTAATATAGAGTTCGTTAGATTTTGGAGTAAATTTTCCAGCTACTGAGCAATAAATATCTAAAAAACCATCCGCATTTACATCAGCCATCGTAACTCCTGTATACCATCTTTCATCACCTGAGACCCCTGATTTTTTAGTGATATCTTCAAACTGAAGATTGCCTTTATTTAAGTATAACTTATTTGACACTTGATTGCCTGTAAAGAAAACGTCTTTTAGCCCGTCGTTATTGATATCACCAACAGCAACACCACCTCCCATATATAAATAGGAGTATGTGAAATAGTTTAAACTATCGTTTTCTGTAAGTGTGTTTGAAAAATCAATTCCTGAAACTGAAGCGTCAAGGGTGTTAAATATCTTTTTTGTAGTAGCTTCTTTTTTCTCTTTTCCACAACTGATAAAGAGTATCAATATAAATAAAAAAGTCACTAAATTCAATGCTCTATTTTTCATATTAAATCTATGATTTATTCAAACTCTTTTTCGTAATAGGTGGATGCATCCTCTAAAAGCAGTTCCATATTTTCTTTTTCTGAAGCGATACGTTTTATACCCCAATTTAAATAACTTGAACAATCATCAAAAATGAGTTTCATATATTTTTTCACACTTGGAATATCGAAATATAGTCTTCCTGTTCGACGTACAAAGAAATCTGTTAAGCTATTAGTCATTTCGTGATGTATAGCGTACCAAAGTTCAGCTCTAATTAAGCGTTCTAAGGCATCTTTATTATCAAATGTTTTTGATTTATCGATAATGATATCTGATTGTTTTCCATAAGTAGCGCATAAATACCAAGCATGGTACGTATCTAAAATCCCCAATTCTAAAAGTTTTATTTCTAATTCCTTTTGATAAATTTCTACGTTATGCGAATTTTCAAGGGAAGGACTTACTAAAGGTATTTTTTCTGTTTTAGACTTTTTTAGGCCTTTTTTATGCTTACTCTTCATGGTTTTTAAAACCGCTTCAATAACACGATGCGCCATTCTACGATAGCCTGTTAGTTTTCCTCCAGCAATTGAAATCAATCCACTTTCAGAAATAAATAATTCATCTTTTCTTGATAATTCCGAAGGGTCTTTATCTTCTTCATGAATTAATGGCCTTAAGCCCGCCCAATTTGATTCAATATCATCAATGGATAAATTAACATCTGGGAATGTGCCATTAATGGCATTTAAAAGATACTCCGCATCGTTTTTAGTGGCAACAACACGGTCTAAATTTCCTGAATAATTGGTGTCTGTAGTTCCAACATAAGTAGCACGACCTCTTGGTATAGCAAAAATCATTCTACCGTCTGGCACATCAAAATAAAGTGGTTGTTTTACGGGTAGTTTTCCATTCGGAAATACAATATGAACACCTTTTGTTAAGTGTAAATATTTGTTGGTCATGGAGTGGTCTTTGGTGCGTAATTTATCAACCCATGGACCAGCAGCAGAGACATAATTTCCTGCTTTAATTTTGAAGGTATTTCCCGTATTGTGGTCCTTGCAATTTAGACTTTTAATTTTAGAATCATCATTGTAGTTAAAAGATTTCATTTCACAATAGTTGATTATGGTAGCTCCAAAAGAAGCTGCTTTTTTAAGCACCTCAATAGTTAATCTAGCATCATCTGTTCTATATTCTGCATAAAGACCACTTCCTAAAATAACATCTTTATTTAGTAATGACTCTTTTTCTAAAGTTTCTTGTTTATTTAACATTTGGCGTCTGTCATCTCCTTTTACATCAGCTAAAAAATCGTAAACTTTTAGCCCGATGGACGTCATCATTTTTCCGTAAGTACCACCTTCTACAAGAGGTAACAACATTTTTTCTGGAATGACCAAATGCGGTGCTAATTTATGAACAATGGCACGCTCAGAACCGGATTCTCTTACCAAACCAATCTCAAACTGTTTTAAATAACGTAAGCCACCATGAATTAATTTTGTGGATTTATTGCTAGTTCCAGAAGCAAAATCATTTTTTTCCACAAGAGCCACTTTTAAACCGCGTGAAGCTGCATCCAAAACTATTCCTGCTCCAGTAACACCGCCACCAATTACTACCAAATCAAATTTTGTGGTTTGTAGTTTTTCAATTTGAGCTGCTCTATTTAAAACTGAAAATTCTTCGGTTCTTTCCATCTCCAACATCTTACTTACTTTTAGTTCGTTTTGTAGCTTTTTTCCAGCCTTTATAATTTATTTTTCGTGTTTTTTTATCCATTTTCGGACTAAAAACTGTATCTATTTCTCTTATTTGAGCGATGTCACTTTTTGTCCAAACTCCAGCTTTTATCCCTGCTAATAGCGCAGCACCAAAAGCGGTAACTTCTATCATTTTAGGTCTATCAACTTCAACATTCAAAAGGTCTGATTGAAATTGCATCAAGTAGTTGTTTGCACTTGCACCACCATCTACTTTTAAGGTTGTTATTTTTTTCTTGCTATCTTTTTCCATAGCACCAATAACGTCTCTGGTTTGGTATGCTAAAGCGTTAACAGTAGCTTTAATGAGTTCTTCTCTTCCTGTGTCTAAAGTCATACCATACACACTTCCTTTTGCTTTAGCATCCCAATGTGGAGCCCCTAATCCCGCAAAAGCTGGTACGACATACACGTTTTCTAATGGTGGAATACAGTTGCAAATGGCTTCGGTATCACTAGCTTTATCTATAATTTTTAGGCGGTCTCTCAACCACTGAATGGAAGCGCCTCCAGCAAAAATGCTGCCTTCTAAGGCATAGTTTACTGGTTCGAAATCTAAACTGCAGGTTAGGGTAGTAAGTAATCCTTTTTTAGATTTCACATGTTTTTTACCCGTATTTAAAAGAATAAAACAACCCGTGCCGTATGTGCTTTTTGCAATACCTGCTTCAAATCCTCCTTGTCCGAATAAGGATGCTTGTTGATCTCCTGCTACACCATAAATGGGAATTGAAGTTCCTTTATAATCAATTGTTCCAAAATCAGAAGATGAGGTTTGAACAGTTGGCAATAGAGATTCAGGAATGTTTAATTGGTCAAGTAATTTTTTGTCCCACTCTAGATTTTTAATATTGTAAATTAGGGTTCGGGAAGCATTGGTATGATCCGTAACGTGTTTTTTACCGTTTGTAAATTTATAAATTAACCAGCTATCAATAGTTCCAAACATTAATTTTCCAGCTTCAGCTTTTTCTTGAGCACCTTCAACGTTATCTAAAATCCATTTTAATTTGGTGCCTGAGAAATAAGAATCTATAACTAGACCAGTATTATTTTTGATATAATTTGAAAGCCCCTTTTCTTCTAAATTTTTACAGATATCTGTTGTTCTTTTATCTAACCATACAATGGCTTTGTGAATGGGCTTGCCTGTTTGCTTGTCCCAGACAACCGTTGTTTCTCGTTGGTTTGTAATTCCAATAGCAGCAATGTCTTTTGGGTTTATACCGGAATCTGACACGGCTTGATTGAATGTTTCAAGTTGGTCGTTATAAATTTCTTCAGCATCATGTTCTACCCATCCAGATTGCGGGTAATATTGTTTTAATTCTTTTTGAGAAATAGCAATAATACTGCCTTTTTCATCAAAAACAATGGCTCGGGTACTCGTTGTGCCTTGGTCGAAAGCAATCACATATTTTTTACTCATATTTTGAAGTATTTTATTTAAAAAATAAGATAAGTACTTAACACTAAAATAGTAATGGCAATTCCAACCACTTTGGCATATTTCCAAGGCGTAATATCAATTTCTTCTGTAATTTTAGGTGTGTACACATTTTTATTTGTATTGAGTTTACCCATTATTAACATGAATCCTACATTGATGACAAAAAGAATTCCCATAATATGTAAGAAATGAGGATATGCTTTTGCTTTAATTATACCGAGTTGTTTTACATCGGTAATACCATTTGCGGCAGCTTCAGTTAAAGCGGCATCTATAAAATGTGGACTTAAAACAAACTGACTTATTAAATACATCAATACGCCAACAGTTAGAACAATTTTTGCACTTAAGGCAGGAACATTTTTGGTAGCCATTCCAACAGCAACAACGGCTAAAATAGGCACACTTAAACTTCCTAAAGATTCTTGAATATATGAGAATAAACCATCGGGAGCATTTGCTATATATGGCGCAATACTCATTGAAATTAATGCCAATAAAAGACCAAATATTTTTCCGGCTTTTACCATTTTTCGTTCGGACGCATTTTTATTGAAAAACTGACGGTATAAATCCACTCCAAATAAAGTGGAACTACTGTTTAATAAACTATTGAAAGAACTTAATACTGCGCCAAATAAAACGGCAGCGAAAAACCCTAAAAATACTCCTGGTAAAACTTTTTTAACCAAAGCAGGATACGCTTGGTCAGCGTTGGCTAAATCATTTCCGAAGACATGCCATGCAATAATTCCCGGCAACACCACAATAATTGGAATTAAGAATTTTACAAATCCTGCAAGTATCATTCCTTTTTGTCCATCGGCTAAACTTTTAGCCCCAAATACACGTTGTAGAATAGATTGATTTGTACCCCAATAATACATTTGGGCAATCATCATTCCTGTAAAAATTGTGCTAAAAGGTATAAACGAATCTATCTCGCCTTTGGCATTAAATTTATCTGGATTTTCGAGCCATAATTCACTTATTCCATCAGAAACACTTCCATCTCCAATTAACATCAAACCAAACACAGGAATCAACAAACCTCCTATTAACAAACCTATTGCGTTAACTAAATCTGAAACTGCCACCGCTTTTAACCCACCGAAAATGGCATAAATAGAACCAATAATTCCGATAGACCACACACAGACCCAAATTACAGCAGATTGTGATATGCCCAGGGTTTCAGGTAAATCGAACATGGTGCTAAATGCTAAAGAACCAGAATATAAAATAGTTGGTAATAATACCCCACCAAAGGCTACTAAAAATAATATGGATAATATGGATTTTGTTTGGGCATCAAAACGTTCTTGAACAAATTCAGGAATAGTTGTAATGCCTGAGCGCATGTATTTTGGTAATAAATAAATGGCAGTAACTATCATGGAGATTGCCGCCAAAGTTTCCCAAGCCATTACTAAAACACCTTGAGCAAAAGACTGTCCGTTAAGTCCAACTATTTGTTCCGCAGAAAGATTGGTTAAAAGCAAAGACCCTGCAATGGTTATTGGACCTAAACTTCTACCAGCAAGATAATAGCCGTCAGCTGAATTTTCATCTGTTTTACTTGTGGCATACCACGCAATAAAGGCTACCAATAAAGTAAAACCTAGAAATGAAACAATTGATAGCGTATCCATATGGTTGTTTATTTTTTAGTAAGTTGAGCTAAACCGCAGTCAGGAATATTGATTTCAATGACGCCTTTGTTAAGATGCACCTCGGATTGATTTACTATTTCGCCAATGCAATTAAATATACTGCAATTATAGCTTCCAAAATTCTTACTAATTTTTGCAATAACACTTTCTGTTAATTTTGCATTTAAAATATCAATATTGTCAAATGATTCATCTAGTTGAACAACATGGTCGTCATGTAGACCAACTAGCAGTTTTTTATTATTACTTACTTTTTGAATTGGATAATTAGCCAATGGTCTGTAAGGTGTAAAATGCCCTTTTGTTATAAGTTCTTTATTGATATTCCAATATTGAGTATAAAACTTAACCATTTGAAGATGGTCTTTAGGAATATCTTTAAGTATTACTGAAATTTGAGGAACACCAAAAAGCGTGTTGACCATTTGTAAAGCAGCGACTTCTAATTTTTCATCATTATGCCAAGTTATCATATCTGAATGTACCGCGGTATTTCCTGCTAACATTTTAATATCTGCAATTCTAATACGGTTCATAGTCGCATCTCCAGGGCAATCAAATGCTCTAAACATGTTACCATATTTTCGCATCGCAGGACCTACATATTTTTGTCTGAATTCTATAAAAACCTCTGGGTTAATAGCTCTTAGGGTAGTGCTAACGTCTGTTAATAATCTATCTACAGCAGCATTTATGGAAACGAAATCCATTTCAGAATTTACTTTAGGTGTATCAACATACAATCTAAAATCATCAATAAAATCTAGTTTAAATCCATCTAAATCCCAATCAACTAATGCGTTTTTATATATGTTTATAAGATATTCTCTAACTTCAGGATAGCGGGGGTCAAAAACAGGTGCCCAGCGATGGTTTTCAGTTAAAAACTTACCTTTAAAACGTTTGTATGCTTTCGATTTTTTTCCGCAGAATGGAACTGAATACCAAAATCCAATTTTCATACCTGTGGCATGAATATCTTCAACAAATGCTTTTGTTTTATTTAAACGTTCTGGTTCCCAATCGCCTGTAAAATCATAACCTCTATTATCATCATTGGTTTGCCAGCCATCGTCAATAATAATAGCTTTATAACCTAAACTGTAGGCTGTTTTACATTCGTCAATTAGAATATCTTCATCTAAAGTTTGATGAAAATTATACCAAGTAGAATAGAGTGGCACCAATGCGATATCTGGAACAGAGGTTGGTTTTAAATTTTCAAAACTCTCCCACCATTTAGAAACTCCTTTTAAGGCTTCTGAAAAGTGTTTTTCACCTTCATCAATTCTTAACTGAATGTTGTAGTTATCTATTTTAGATTGTTGTTCTAAAAATAAAGTGACATGACAGTAAAAACAATCATCTTCTTCTCTTATCTCAGCATTAAGTTCTAATTTGTTTATCGCGTTAGAACATGCAAATGTATGATAATTACTATCATCATGACCAAACAAACTAATAACTGGTGCGTCAATGGAAATTCTAGATTCCATACCCGCCATTTCCCAATCTGCTTGAATGCGTTTAGCAAAATCTGTTGTTGGTTTCCAAACCCCTTTTACATTGTGCGCCGGGATTTTCCATTTAATCTTTAACGGATCAGGTTTTTTTGGAGTATCAGAAGTGATTTGAATATTATATAAAGACACATTTGCCTCTTTGGAAATAGTAGTTATTTCAGTTTTGAAATTATTACAACCACTTTTAATAATGATGTCTTTTTGTGTTAGAGTTTCGGCCATTTGTGTCATATTTATCAATTGTAATAGGCGATTCATAAAATATAGCTTGTTTTATAATGATTAAAAACCAAGTCAAACTATAAACTCGGTTTTATTCGAATAATCAAACTAAACAAAATCATATATTTTAATTGTAACCAGGGTTTTGGTTAAGATTAGGGTTTGCGTCCTTTTCAGGATTCGGAATCCAGATTAATTCATGTTTTCCATTTTCAAAAGTTCCACCACTTAAAGATTTTGGATGGGTACTATGTAAAGAAGTAGCGCCCATATAATCATCAGCAAGTCCCCATCGAACCAAATCGAAGAAACGATGTCCTTCTCCTGCTAATTCCATAGCACGTTCGTTAATAATTGCTTGACGCATATCTGTTTGGTTAATGCTAGGGTTAGTATCTGCAATTAAAGTTAAGCCTGCTCTATTTCTTACTTCGTCTATATGTGGAATTGCTGCAGCAGGATTATTCTCTTCATTTAAAGCTTCTGCTAGCATTAATAACACATCAGCATAACGTATTACTCTCCAGTTGTTACCTACGTTGGTCCCTAAGAAATCTACTTGATCTCTAGTGCCTAACTCCATTCCGGCATATTTTTTAGAGAATATTGGTTCTACACCTGCATCAGTTGCAATTTGAATATCATTATTCCCATCAGAATTATCTGTTGAAAAATCAGTAAGGAAAGCTACCCCCCCGTAACCTGTAGCTCCTGGATAGTCATAAACTAAAGTTTGATTTCTTCGAACAACATCACTATTCGCATCATATAAGTCTCTTAACCACGGATTTACTACGTGACCTCTATCTGGAGATTTTGCTGGTGGCGCATAATCTATATGAAAATTACCCATGCTCCCTGTTCCAGGGATATCAGACCCCCAAATAAAGGTGTCTTGACCCAAAAATTGTAACTCGAATAAAGACTCCCTATTGTTCTCGTTTGTAGTTGTAAAGTTATCTCCAAATTGAGAACCTGGTAATAGGCTATATTTCCCTACTAAGCTTCCTAAAGCAGTAGCTGCTGGTCCGTATTGTTTCATGTATAAATAACTTTTTCCTTTTAAAGCAGTTGCTGCGCCAGAAGTAGGCCTTCCTAAATTGTCTCCAGTCCAGGTTTCAGGCAACATACTTTCAGCCATTTCTAAATCTGAAATAATTTGAGCCCAAACAGCATCAGAAGTTGCTTGCTTTACTAAAAGATTATCTAAATCTGGCAACTCGGTAATTAACGGCACATTTCCGTAAAGATTAACTAAATACCAATAATCAAAAGCTCTTAAAAAGTAAGCTTGACCAACTAAATTTTCTCTAGTAGTTGTATCTGAAATACCTTCTTCGGTAACATTGATAATGATGTTGTTACATCTAGCAATAGATTTGTAAAGTTCTTGCCATGGTTCTGTTGCCCAACGATCCCCAGGATTTCCTTGGAAAGTGGACATAGCAGTATTAGAACCAAATGGAAATACATTAAATTCATCTGAACGTAAAATAGCTCCTGTATGTACAATTCTTCCCCAGAAAAAAGTTCCTGTTATTGGGTGGAAAGCACCATTTATTGCAGATTCTACTTGATCTACAGAGGTGCCAAAGTTTGCTGTTGAAGTAGCATTGTTGTTATTTTGATCTAAAATATCATCAGAACAAGCAACACCAATTGTCATTAATAACGTAACTGCTATTATGCCTAATGAGGACTTTATTTTTATTATATTTTTCATATTCTATATTTTAAAACTTAGCTTGTAAACCTAACATGAATGTTCTTGCGTTTGGATATGCTCTTTGATCTAAACCTCTACCAAGTAAAGGATTTACGTTTGATCTTACACCTGGCACACCAGAGTTAATATTGGCTCTACCACTATTTGTTGATGCCACATCAGGATCGTAACCTGAGTAATTAGTAAGTACAAAAACGTTTTGAACGTTTAATGATACTCTTACGCTTTTAATCCAGTCTACACCAAGTGCCTTTTCTCCAAAGTTATAGCCAACTTCCATGTTTTTAAGTCTGAAGTAAGACCCATTTTCCACGAAGAAAGATGAAGGTGCTTTATTTCCAGCAGGATCATCAACAGAAGCTCTAGGAATACTAGTATTTGTATTGCTAGGTGTCCAAGAATTTAAAACATCTGTTAACTTACCACCATCTTGCCATAAGATATTGTAATATCTACTTAGGTTATAAATTTCGTTACCAGAAACCCCGTTGAAGTTTAAAGCAATATCGAATTTTTTATATTTCCCGTTGAAATTAAGACCATAAGTAAAGTCTGGTGTTGGATTACCGATAATGGTTTGATCGTCTGATGTGATACCAGCGACACCATCAGTATCTACTCTGATAAAATCTCCCGTTGCGGGATCAACTTTATCTTCAACAATGTATCCGTAAAATGCGCCAACAGGACCGTTAGCTTCAGTTCTATTAACTACACGTAAATCTTCATCAATTCCAGGACCTAAAATAGTTGCCGGAATATCTTTCGCTTCATTTTTAAGGTTGAAAGAGAAGTTTGTACCTACACTATACGTGAAGTCTCCTTCAGATTTTCTGTAGGTTAAATCAAATTCAAATCCATTGTTTACCAATGTACCAGCATTTCTTGTAACAGGTAAACTAACACCGGCAGTAGAAGGAATACTAATTGGAACAAGCGCATCTTCAACATCTTTTGAATAATAATCTGCGGAAAATGTAAGTGCACTATTTAATAAAGACATATCAACACCAAGATTAAATGTTTTTGTAGTTTCCCAAACTAGATTCTCATCGGCCAAAGTTGTTTGTGCTAAACCATTAGCCGTTCCGCCACCAAAACTTGTGTTAGATTGGTTGGCAAGAAAAACAGCCTGTGTTGGATAAAACACATCAGGATAAGATCCCAATTCTCCATAAGACACTCTTAATTTGAAGAAGTTAATCGTTTCAGATTTCCAAAAATCTTCGTTTGATATGTTCCAACCCGCAGAAATCGCTGGGAAGTAACCTACTTGATTCGCTTTTGCAAATCTTGAAGAAGCATCACGTCTCATAGTTCCAGAGAACAAATATTTACCGTTAAAGTTGTAGTTTAATCTTCCAAAATAAGATATTAAACCAGCTTCGTTATTTTGACCTAATAATATATTTTGGTCGTTTGAAGGTAATGCTCCAACAACTCTAATATTGTTTGAAGGCGTTCCTTGACCGTAAATACCGCTACTATTCTGATTTTCAATAAAACGTGTATAACCAACTACTGCTGAAACTTTATGAACATCCTTAAACGTTTTGTTGTAAGATAGTGTTGGCTCAAACAATAGATTAACGTCTTCTTGATTAAATTCTGTAAGATCATTTAATTCGTTTACGTTTCTTACGGCATCAACAGTACTCATAAAGTATGTAGGTGTAAACTGAAAGCGTTTTTGAGTTGTATAATCAACACCTAGATTAATACCAGCTGTTAAATCTTCGGTAATCTCATAGTCTAATTTTAAACTCGCAAAAAGTGTGCGGGTAGTTTCTAAATTATCTTCTAAAGTAGCTAAACCAAATTGGTTTACTCCACCAGGGCCTTGAACACCAGTTGATGGTGCTTCAAAACCACCATCGTTAGTAGCGTTTCTTAAAGCTACTGTTGGCGCTGTTGTTCCATCAAAACCATACCAGTTATTTTCCTGTAGTTTTCCTTCGGCTAAACCTAAAGACTGAGATAATTTAAATTTACCAAATTCATGCTCACTGTTAAAACGAGTATTTAATCTTTTAAACCCAGAACCAATTAATATACCATCTTGATTAAAGTAGTTAATTGAAGAATAGTAAGATGATTTTTCACCACCACCCGATAATGAGATTCCGTAATCTTCAATAATACCACTTTGCAAGTTTTCATCCTGCCAATCAGTATTTACACCATTAGAAGCAACAGTTGTAGAACTTCCATCATTTGCAAAACGCTGATTTAAATAATCAGTGTATTGTTGTCCGGTTATAAAGTCTAACTTTTTACTTGGTGTATCAAAACCTATTCTAGAATTGAAAGTAACTTCCAAATCTCTGTTTTTTATACCGTGATTTGTTTTAATTAAAACCACACCATTGGCAGCTCTAGAACCATAAATTGCAGCAGCGGCAGCGTCTTTAAGAACCGAGATATTTTCGATGTCTTGCGGATTAACATAACTCATATCGTTAACAAACAACCCGTCAACAATATATAATGGATCTGCATTGCTTAGTGAGTTTACACCTCTAATGAAAACATTTCCTTTAGCTCCTGGCTTACCTCCTGGGTTTTCAACTTGAATACCTGTTAATTTACCTTGTAAAGCTGAGGTTGGGTTACCAGCTACAGTGGTTGTCATAGCCTCTCCCTTAATTGTACCAACAGAACCTGTTAGTTCTCTTTTGTTTGAAGTACCATAACCTACAATAACTACTTCATCTAAAGAAGCAGCATCTTCTATTAATGTTACGTTAATAGTAGTTTGATTTCCAACTGCAATTTCTTGCGTTTTATAGCCTATATAGCTAAAGACAATAATGTCAGTAGCGTTTAAATCACTTAAGCTATAGTTTCCGTCAAAATCTGAAGTAGTTCCCTTTGCTACGTTTTTGACGATAACGTTAACTCCTGGAAGCGGAGATTGTTTATCTGAAACTGTTCCAGAAACAGTTGATGTTTGAGCAATAGCACTAATCCATGATAAGGATAGGACTAAGCAAAATAATAGTCTTAGTACGTTGTTTTTCATAAGTTAATAATTAAAATTAGTTTTATATATGATATAGTATGCTACTTTAAAATCAAAGCATGCTACTCTATGCTACTTTGCTAATATATACTTTTTTTTAATAGTAACAATAAATAAGTAAAAAATACGTATGATTTTTATGAAAATCTTTTTAAATAGCCATTTCTTATACTATAATGACTTTCTTTGGATTAGCTGAGAAGGGATTATTTTTTGTACATGTTCTTTCAATTTTAAATAATTAGCAGATTCTTTAGCCATTTTTTTAAAGTCGATGGAAATTGTTGTTATTCCTCCACATATAATTTCTTTAATAGCGTTATCATTATGGGCTAATAAGCCTAAGTCTTTCCCAATAACATAGTTTCTTGTCTTACTATCTTTTAGAATTTCCCATAAATCGCTGTCATTAATAAAAAAGTATAACCTGTCTTTTTTTATACTCCCTGGTTCGTATTGGGCTTCAACCTTTGCATTGATATTAAATTCTTTAGTGAATTTTTTAAAGGCATTTAATATCCCAATAGGATAATCAGAATCGTTATTAAAGAATAAAACGAATTGTTTGTATTTATTTATTTCGATAAGTAATTTTTTTAATTGCTCATAAGTTGAACTTTCAAATTCTTGAGTAATATATGAATATTGACTAGGAAGTGAAACATGTCTATCAATAACTAGCAACTTATCTGAAGGGATTTTTTTTAGCAATAAACTTACCTCGGGAGTCTGGATAGGAGCAACAACATACATACCATATCTGCCTGAGATTCTAGTAAGAATATCTTTAAATACATCTAAATTATTATGATGAAAAAACACGTTAATAATGTATTTTTTACCTAACTCCTTTCTAAATGTGTTATAGAAATCTTCTTGAAACGTATGAAATGCATAAAGCACAAGAGCAACTCTTAGTTTAGTTTTAGTATTAACATCGGCAATATAATAACCTTTAAAATTTTTAGATTCTACAATACCTCTACCTTTTAAATCTTCATAAGCTTTAACAATAGTCTTTCTGGCAAAGCCTACCTCAGCAACCATTATATTAATTGAAGGTAACTTGTCTCCTTTTTTTAAATCTTTAGCCTCTATTACACCCTCTATCGCTTTAATTAACTTTTCATGCTTAGTTAAAGTAGAAATTTTTTTTAACTCGTTTATTTTTTCAAATAGTAGCTTCATATGTTATAACTCAGACATTATATTAATCTTTTTAGAACTTTATTTCTAACCAAAAAAATCTTTTTAAATTAGAAATGTAATCACAATCATCTAATTTTTAAATTTAAATATATTATATAAATACTCAAGTTTCGCACCCATTATTTACAGGGTTTAAACGACAAAAAATAGCATGAAAACCAAGGGTAACCCTTGGTTTTACTGTATCTTTAAGTTACCAAACACAAAGTACAAAACATGCTACAAAACGAAGATATTGCAAAAATTCAAGAAATAAAAGGGAAGTTTAATAAGGTTTGGGTCAGTTCAGAATATTTACAGGCGCATCTGAATATTATAGGATTCAATAAAATAAAAAGTCGGTTCAGTTGGTGTAAAAAAGCAGGGTATTCATTCGAGAGTTTGATCGCTACACTTTTAATTTTACCACTTATTGGAATCAATTCCATTTATGGACTTACAACCGGCAAGGACGCGGGAGTAAGTAAATGTGGAAAAGATTCATACTATCGGATTTCAGCAAATCAAAAAATCAATTGGAGAGCCTTTTTAGCTCAGTTCGTAAAGCAATACTTATTAAAGGATGAACTTTTCACACCCTCGGCGGATGCTACAAGATGCTTGGTTTTTGATGATACTGATCTTTCAAAAACAGGAAAGACCATTGAAGGAGTTTCAAAGATTCACAACCATGTATCAAAAACCTATTACTTTGGTTTTAAGCTACTCGTAGCTGGGTATTGGAACGGAAGTGTCTTTATCCCCATTGATTTTAGTTTGCACCGTGAGAGCAAAACATCAAAATTAAAATATGGCTTAACAGCAAGGCAGCGCAAGGCCCAAAAGAAGACTCCAAGATGTTTTAAGACATTTGCGGCAAAGAGGTACAAGGAACTCAATAAAAAGAAAACAGACATGTTAGTGCAAATGTTCTCAAGGGTTGTAAAGCGCAAAATTTCTGTAGATTACATTTTAATGGATACCTGGTTTACCAGCGTAAGCCTACTTAAAAAGCTGCGAAGCATTTGTGGCACGACCCATATTATTGGGATGTATAAATACAATAGTAAAATTGGAGTCAGATCAAAGGTCAAAACGTTGACACAACTCAAAAAACAGAAAGCAAAACCGAAGCGGTGCCGTAAATTTAAGTACTACTACCATCATTACATATCTGAAATTGATGGACTTAAGGTTGCTGTCTTTATTTCAAAACGTGGGAATAACGGCAAATGGCACACGTTAATAACAACGGACACAACACTGAAATTCGTAAAAGCAGTTGAAGTATACAGTATTCGATGGTCAATTGAGGTCTTTTTTAAAGAAGCTAAGCAGCTCTTTGGGCTTGGAAAATGTCAGTCTACCAATTTTGATGTTCAGATCGCACAAATAACAATTACAATGACTCAATATTTGCTCACAAGTATTCGATACAGGATGGAAGCTTATGAGACCATAGGTGGATTATTTAAAGATTTGAAGCAAGATTATATTGAAAACAAGTTAAATATCAGGATATTAGCAGTTGTAAGCTTAATACTGACCGTTTTGGAAAAACTAATAGAATCAATTGATATTGAATATATTACTTCTAAAATAATATCAAATATCGAGGATTTTGGATTTATAACAAATACTCATGAGTTTAGATATCAATCCATTACGTGAAATTAATCTGGTGCGAAACTTGAGTATAAATTATAATCATTAATGCTATTAAAAATTGTAAGCACATTACTTCTTATTAATGTCATCTTCAATTGTAGTGAGTTTTCCCCGATAGAAAGTTAACAATTAAAGAAACTCACTAACATATATATAATGCCTAAATAAAGCGTGTTCACTAAACTAAGGGGAATAGCAAGAGGGTAACGGGCAAAGCCACGTTACATATTCCCATCCCAGTACAATTTATTGATTATCAATCAGTTAAAAATATACTGTTTTTTAAAATTTCATCGATTTGCGTCAAATGGTCTCAAACCGCCTGTAAACAGGGAAGAATTTGCGTCAATTGATGAATTATCGAGTCTTTATGGGGAAGTTTAAGAATGTCCAAGAGTGTTTAAGAATTTTCAGAAAACTATTCAATTCACATAGTGTCGTAACGGCTATAATGTTTTTTTTTCTTTTCAATAGCAATTATCACTATAAGGAAAAAAGTGGAAACGTGTAAAGTTTTCAGAAAGACAAGAATGATTTTAAAGTAAAATTTTTGTAACTATTCAGCCTATCTAAAGAAACTCATAGTTGTTAACAATTTAGATTTTACCTTTTGTAAAAACAGCTGTGCTATTAACATTTGTTCGTTACTGCCTAACAACTATGCGTCTGGTTTTTAGCACCTTTGACCAATGTGTGTTTACTTTGGGTCAAACACAAAGAATTTGAACTCCGACAAAAATCGTATTGCAGAACTAGAGTCCAAAGTTATTCGATTGGAAGCGATAATTGAAAAATTACTTGATAAAATTGAAGACTTAACACATCGAAAAA
>NZ_JAEHJZ010000586.1 GCF_016469035.1 Gelidibacter salicanalis
CGCGCGCCCAGCACCAACAACAACAACAAACGGGACGGGGCCCGTTTCATTCAACAAACACAATCTCCAAGTCCGACGGGGAAATCAATCCCTAACTTCAAGCATAAGAGTCGTACAATTTCGTTTTCTCGCACGGAGAACGAAGACGATCCAGACACAATAGCACGTAGCGAGCGAATCAATCACGTCCTGGGAACGGCCAGAGGCCGGCAGACGATCGCTCTCGCCAGGTGCCACTCG
>NZ_JAEHJZ010000587.1 GCF_016469035.1 Gelidibacter salicanalis
TCTCTGCGAAAACTCTGTGTCCACTGCGGTTAAAAAAGTTAAAAAAACAAAAAACCCGATCTCTCGACCGGGTTTCAATTTCTATCTTCTTCCTCCTTTTCCCTGTGGAAGCATCTTGCTCATAGCAGCTTTGGCACCGCCCATTTTATTCATTTGCTTCATCATCTTGCGCATATCTGAAAATTGCTTCATGAGGTTATTCACCTCCACGATAGTTCTACCAGATCCCGCAGCAAGTCTCTTTCTTCTATTTCCATCGATAATATCTGGTTGCTCACGCTCGGCTGGAGTCAT
>NZ_JAEHJZ010000588.1 GCF_016469035.1 Gelidibacter salicanalis
AAAAATTTCCTGCAAAAATGGATACCCTTCTTCCCTTTTATCGCCATTTTAATTTTTGTAGGTTTAAATTGCCCAATTTACCCATTTTTTGTCTCCCAAAAATGAATTGAACATGAAAAATCACTTTTTGTCGCACACAAACCATATAGCTGATAATCTCCTCGCACCTCATCCATGTACATTTTAGTCCTCTCACCTTTCATATCGTGGATGGAAACATCCACCCATGAATGATCTTTCTCGACCCAATGATCTT
>NZ_JAEHJZ010000589.1 GCF_016469035.1 Gelidibacter salicanalis
TGCATTACTCAAAAGTACATTTGAATACGGTCTGGAATTGTATGGAAACAGTTCGTGTTTAAAAAAAGAACAGATCCTACAAAAAAGGGCAGTTCGCTTGGTTGCGGGTGCCCGATGGCTCGCTCACACCGAGCCACGATTTAAGAAATTTGAAATCCTCAAGCTGGGTGATCTGAGATCAATTAGGATAGTTTACCATCTTCTTCAG
>NZ_JAEHJZ010000590.1 GCF_016469035.1 Gelidibacter salicanalis
TTTGTTGCCACCACTCTTCCGCCTTTACGCAGGAGTAAACGCTTGGCCATGAGTTAATATTTGAGCAACAACCTACAGAGGGGATTTCGCTACCCCCTGTTGTTCCTCTGACCTTTCATGTTCCCCAGCGCCAAGTCTCCTGCTATCTGGCCACCTTCTACATGCAATCTCTCGGTGATGCTGCACCGGTCTCCAAGTTACCTTGATCACTTAGGGTCTCGCATG
>NZ_JAEHJZ010000591.1 GCF_016469035.1 Gelidibacter salicanalis
ACGCAATTGGCGGCGCTGCATGATGAATTACATGAGAAAGCTGTCGCGTCCTACTTAGAATTTCTCCAGCAGTTTCATGAAGATGAATTACAAGTGATTGAGCGCTTTTTGAAGGCATGGAAAGAAAAAATATAGATTAAAAAAACCGAAACCATCGTAGAAAATGAGATGATTTCGGTTTTTTATATGGTAAAATTAACATATATTGACGTTATTCGTGATCATGTTAAAAGGGAGGGAGCTTCTTTGGGGAAAGAAATGATGGAAAATTTTAAAAAGT
>NZ_JAEHJZ010000592.1 GCF_016469035.1 Gelidibacter salicanalis
CACGCCACTGAAGGATTGTGCAGTCCATCTCAGGCGAAGATTGGCACGAACTCGAGTTTTACAGTGTCCGTTACCTTAAATATTGGGGAAAGGCACACAGGGTTCTCGGAGAGGTTCTGCAGGCCACCGACTTCAAATGTCGGGAAATCAGTCTGACATCCATCCCTTTAACCAGTTCCGTTTATAGTCACTCAGGTGGGAAGCACTCCGGAACTTTTATGCAAGCTGGAAGAATTCTTTCCCCGACTTCGTCGTTGGTCTGAGTCGAAAATCTGAGAAAGTCCCGAGGACCAAACCCTCTGGACACAAATAATGTTGAGA
>NZ_JAEHJZ010000593.1 GCF_016469035.1 Gelidibacter salicanalis
TTTCGTGGAAAAGGCCATTTTTGTCTGTGGATGCCTATTTACTATGGTATAGGGCAGGTTTCTTCACCTTTCGTATGTTTATTCGGCTAACTTTGTGTGGACCTGTCAAAATTATGGAAGATGCCCCAAAGTTGTCTAGGGATAGGGTAGATCCTTTGAAAACTGTTCGAAAAATGTGACCTAACCGGTGAAGCATATTCTCTCTGATATTGGCCAGACCTAACTGTTGGGTGG
>NZ_JAEHJZ010000594.1 GCF_016469035.1 Gelidibacter salicanalis
GGCCCAGTCCAAAGATGATGCCCGGCTTGAGCTTGAATTTCACCGTTATCTCGATCGGAGCACCAACAACTCGGCCTCTCCACCGACGCACGGGTTTTGCCTCATGTTTGACTAGGAACGTGAAATAGAATGCCTGAGTGCAAGATGGCCGTGACTGCTCGAATACATATGGGAGGTTGGTTTTCATAGATTCAATCGGAAAATCGTCTCCTCATGGGCAGATAACGAAT
>NZ_JAEHJZ010000595.1 GCF_016469035.1 Gelidibacter salicanalis
CTTCTCCGGATGAATGCGTGGATGGAGTCCGACGTTTCCACCATTGGAATCGGTTCGTCCGGGTCCACATTTATTCGGAACTCCAACAAGCACAAGAAATCCACGGAAATGGCGTTGAAGAGAAGGGTTTGCTGTTCTGCTAAAGGTCGTGTATTCAGTCCAGCCATACGAGCAAATGCCGTCCAAGAATTTCGCCACACCCTGAACTCGCCCACAGTGACATCCTTGGATAAAT
>NZ_JAEHJZ010000060.1 GCF_016469035.1 Gelidibacter salicanalis
CAGTATCAATGCTGACGGTTATAACTATGGCCCTAAACAAATACTAGTGGCCAAGGATAGCACTTTGTGTTCCTTTGAAATGGAACCCGAAACCACGGTGTATATTTTTGGGGGAATTCCTTTTGAGGAAGAACGTTACATCCATTGGAATTTTGTGAATTCTGATAGAGACGTCATTGAAAAAGCCAAAAAGGATTGGGAAGCACAAAACCTAGAGGCCTTCCCTAAAGTGGTTGGAGATGAACACGACTATGTGCCGTTACCAAAACCACGCCGATTATGAAAACAGGCAGACTCGAAGCCTTTAGTGATGGCGTGTTAGCCATCATCATTACCATTATGGTGTTGGGGATGAGCGCCCCCGAAGGTTATACGTTTGAAGCCCTAAAACCAATACTGCCCGTATTTCTAACTTATGTATTAAGTTTTATATATGTTGGGATATACTGGAATAACCACCATCATTTACTACAGGCGGTCAACAAAGTGAACGGTAACATTTTGTGGGCTAACCTCAATTTGCTGTTTTGGCTCTCACTTTTTCCATTCGCCACGGATTGGTTGGGGAAGAATCATTTTGAAGATAACCCAACCGCAATTTATGGTATAGTCTTGT
>NZ_JAEHJZ010000596.1 GCF_016469035.1 Gelidibacter salicanalis
TGGGACCGACCATACGAGGGGTAACGTCTGAACATGAAGTCCAAACACAGTGTGGCGTGCTCTGGCCAAAGCCGGGCACTCCGCCATGATGTGAAAGGAGGACTCTTCACCCTCCAGACACAGCCTGCATTCATCGTTTTCCTCTGGGTTTATCAGAGAAGAGTGGCGATTTAGGAAGTTGTGACCGGTGACTAGTTGTACCATAACACTCAAGTGTAACCGGTCTAAGTGCATCAGGGCCTGAGATTTCGGTTTGTTGGGAGTAGGAAACCAATGTTTGGTTTGTCTGCAGTCGGTCCTCGCTTGCCATCGAGAGGCCCAGTGATCATCAAACTTCTCCTGTAACATCGTTCGGGCAGAAGTGATGGATAAAGCGGGGGTATCCGCTACGTTAAGCAGTGGATCCTTAGTGCCTGTTTTAGCCAATTCATCAGCTTTTTCATTACCTGGG
>NZ_JAEHJZ010000597.1 GCF_016469035.1 Gelidibacter salicanalis
GTTGCAGCTGAAATTCAGTGCTCATCACCATCGCTGAGGCATCTTTCGCATTTAACTGATAGATGTCGGCGATTTTGCTTTTATTGCTGCCTTTAAGCGGACGAATGACAAATATCCCGGAGGCATCTGACATACTTTGTGAGATACCGTCTGAGTTACCCAGCGCTTCAGCCAGCGTCATTCCGCTGCGATCCATTTTCAATGTGCTTTGTTTAGTGACTTCTCCCATCA
>NZ_JAEHJZ010000598.1 GCF_016469035.1 Gelidibacter salicanalis
GGGCTTTGAATGGAGTTGGACATACAGAACTGATATGAATTCCAGAAAGGTCCCTCCTTAGAGAGATCAAGGCGGCCTCCATCTCGCCTGAGAGGTCATCATGCAAGGAGGAGGCCCCAAGTCGACTTAAAAGAGCTCAAATGCTCTCACACTTCAGCATACGTTTGGACCCACCACTGACAACTCGTTCCTCCATGATTTGGCTTCCTTCCTTCCC
>NZ_JAEHJZ010000599.1 GCF_016469035.1 Gelidibacter salicanalis
CCCTCATCGTCGTCTTCTTTCGACAGCCTGGTTAGCTCCTCTTGGATCATGATTTTGATAGCTGACTTTCGTGGTGTCAGGTCAATCTTGTAGCGATCCTCAAGCTTTTTAAGAATGTCACTGAAAGTAGCCGTGTTGAAATCAACTTTTTTAAGGATTTCAGTTATGGTTTTCCTCAGCTCGTCCTTACTGGGTAGACCTACTTCTGCTGATTCTCCTTTACCCTTTGTCACC
>NZ_JAEHJZ010000600.1 GCF_016469035.1 Gelidibacter salicanalis
AAATTATACGTTCAAGAACAAGTTCCTCTTTACGGGTACTTTTAGACGTGATGGTTCTAGCCGATTTGGTAAAGAAAACAGGTATGGAAATTTCCCATCTGTAGCTTTAGGATATAACCTCATAGAAGAAGGATTTCTCCAGAATCAAAGCATTCTATCCAACTTGAAAATTAGAGGTAGTTGGGGAAAAATAGGGAATGACAAAATCGCTTTTTACGAAGGTAGACCTGTGGTAACTGGTAATCAAAATGCGGTTTTCGGTGAAAATGAAGAGCTGATTTACGGTGCTACGTTGACTCGACTGGCAAATCCATTTATCAAATGG
>NZ_JAEHJZ010000601.1 GCF_016469035.1 Gelidibacter salicanalis
ACAAACGGCTTGGAGTTCGATGAGTGGACGTGGAAGAAGCTCTTCAATGGTGGTACATTTAAATCCAACGTGAAAGTGATGATTTCCAACCACCAACATCAGCATTTCCTCCATCCCACCGATTCAAATGTGTTTGTGCTTCTCATTGTTCAACAAAATTTGGGCGAAACATTCGTTTAACTTTATCAGCCAGGGATGTGATGATGAACTGGCATGTACTGTATACGTATTTACCGTGTGATTTCATTAAACTCCGCAGGGGTCCAG
>NZ_JAEHJZ010000602.1 GCF_016469035.1 Gelidibacter salicanalis
GAGGAATTGAAGTTATATCATCGCAAACTTCTAATAACATTGAGAAATGAAGGCCCTGGTATTTTAGGTGATGTATCTGAAGATGATGTACGAAGAGTTATTGAAAGACTAAAAAAGTTAGTTGTAGGGCCAAAGAAAAATGTTGTTAAGCCCAAGGCAGCTAGCAAAATGGTAGTATCTGAGTTGAAGACTGAGCTAGAGGCACAAGGGTTGCCTACAGATGGAACTAGGCAGGTACTTTACCAGAGAGTTCAAAAGGCTAGGAGAATC
>NZ_JAEHJZ010000603.1 GCF_016469035.1 Gelidibacter salicanalis
TATGGTAAGCTAACAGCGCTTCGTCCGTATCTTTAAAGACCATTCCTTCTCCAATTGCACCTTCTCGTTCCATCGTTAAGTAGTAGTTTCCTAAAACCATGTCTTGTGAAGGCGTAACGACTGGCTTTCCGTCTTTCGGGTTCAAAATGTTTTGTGCCGCAAGCATAAGTAGACGTGCTTCCGCCTGTGCTTCTGCTGAAAGTGGTACGTGCACAGCCATTTGGTCACCGTCGAAGTCGGCGTTGTATGCCGTACATACAAGTGGATGTAATCGAATCGCACGCCCTTCTACAAGC
>NZ_JAEHJZ010000604.1 GCF_016469035.1 Gelidibacter salicanalis
AGACAAACGGGAGTTCTGGGTGTCAAAAATTAACATGTCCATTGAGCCTTCAAGCCTCGACTAAGCGTCCTGACATACGTCAGTCCATGGTACATGTGCATGCGCCCGTTTTTCGCCCAGTTTGTGTGAGGCTGAAATCCACGTAGATGACTCCTTTAGGAGTAAACTGGTTGAGGTGGCTCTCTGAGCTTGGCTAAATACGCCGAAAATCATGCATTTTTTC
>NZ_JAEHJZ010000605.1 GCF_016469035.1 Gelidibacter salicanalis
TTTAGCTTACCCCAATTCAGTTAAAAACGTAAAGATTGAACCAAAGCAAGTTTGATAGCTTTTCCGAATGTTAGGAGCTGGCCTACCATTTAGCATAAGATCATTATTTGGGTGGAAGTTAAGCGAGAAAAACAAATACCTATGCAAGAATCCAGTCTAAATTGACTCAGACTAATTGTGGTCTAGTCAAATTTGGTTCAAATTTTT
>NZ_JAEHJZ010000061.1 GCF_016469035.1 Gelidibacter salicanalis
ATTGAGTTTTACTAATTTAAAAACTCTTGTAAAATCCATTATTAAGATAGGGTTTACTAAACTAAAAATCTTAAAACTTCATAGACAGTCGCACATTAAACACCCGCGGGCTTAAATAATTGGGAACTGCAGATTGGCGTTTGCTATACACATCTCTCACCCAAGTATTGGTGATGGAGTTTTGAACGTCGAACATATTAAAAACCTCCACACCAATGGTGAGCTCTTTAAAGGCATTTTTCCAATTGGAAGTGTAGGTTCTATCTCCGTCTACAATGGCATAAGAAAAACCGACATCGGCACGCTTATAATCGCGTAATCTATTTTGGTAGTCGTAAGGATTGGCATAACTGGGAGAACCACCCGGAACACCGGTATTATATACCAAATTCAGGTATACTTTTAACTCCGGAATATTAGGTACATAATCTTGAAACAACACCCCAAACTTCAAACGCTGATCCGTAGGTCTTGCGATGTAGCCGCGGTTTTCAATATTTTCTTCAGTCTTTAAATACCCAAAACTGAACCACGATTCGGTACCAGGAACAAACTCGCCGTTCAATCTTAAGTCCAAACCATACGCATAAGCCTTCGCATTATTATTAGCGCGATACCTGATCCTTACATTTTCTAAAGTATAAGGGTTAACATCAGTCATGTGTTTATAATACGCTTCAGAAACCAATTTAAACGGTCGGTCCCACATTTTAAAACTGTACTCATTGCCCAAAACGAGATGAATCGATTTTTGCGCCTGTACCTCTGGTTTTACCGTACCGGAAGAATCTCTGAGTTCTCTGTAAAATGGAGGTTGGTAATACAATCCGCCAGCCACCCTAAACAGCATGTCTTTATCCCAATCTGGTTTAATGGCAAATTGAGCTCTCGGACTAAATACGGTTTGTGAGTTGCTTTCGATACCATCGCCATTAACCGTCCAATGATGCGCTCTCACACCTAAATTGTAAAACACTTCATTCGTCCCCAACTCTGAGCGCTTGCTCCATTGCGCATAGGCCTGAAAGCGTTCAATTTTAACGTAATTGGTAGCTCTTACATTTTGAAACGCCACCAAAGGCCCTTGATAAGTTTGGTAGGGTTGGTCTTTGAAAACATCTAGATTCGGCGGATTTATGGAAAATCCGGCGGAGTCAATCACTTCCCATTCTACCAAACGATCCCGAATATCTTCATGCGTATATTTAATGGACCACTCCAATGTGTTGTCGTCCATTTTATAATCGCCTTTATGCTCAACCGTGGTAATCATAGCATCCAAATCATTTCTGGCGTGTGTAAGTTGGGAGCCTATTCCTTCGCTAAACTCCACTTCGCCTAAATTCTCATCACCTATATTGGTATTCACTTCCCCCAAACGGTATTGTGCCAAAATATCAAAATATTCCTCTTCAGTGGTGTGGTACGTGGAGGCGACCAATTTCAAGGTGAGGTCTTCACTTGCAAAATAATTCGCTTTAAACGCGCCAAAATAGGTGTTGTAGGCATCTTTTTCCTGACCTTCATAATAGACCAATAAAGCTTTTGGATCGGCTATTGTACCAAAATTGGTTTGTCTGTTTTGTGGCTCAAACGTATACTTGTTGCTGGAAATATTTCCTAAAAAATTCACTTGAAATTTATCTGTAAACTTATACGTCAGATAGGTTTGTGCATCGGCAAATACGGGTTTTACGATGCCTTCTGTTTCTAATGAATTTAAGATTAAACCGTTATCTCTATAACGCACCCCAATTATTCCTGAAAATTTGGAATCTTTTGACACCGCTTCCGCAGAGATGCTGCCACCCAATAAGGATAAATCAGCGTTGACACCAAATTTTATCGGCGTTTTATAAGTAATATCCAATACTGAAGATAATTTATCACCATATTTTGCTTGAAAACCACCGGCAGAAAAATCAATGTTCTGCACCAAATCCGTATTGACAAAGCTCAAACCTTCCTGTTGTCCAGAACGCACTAAGAACGGTCTGTAGACCTCAATGTCATTGACATATACCAAATTTTCATCAAAATTACCGCCACGTACCGAATATTGGGTGCTCAACTCATTGGAAATATTTACCCCAGGCAAGGTTTTTAAAATATTCTCTACACCCGGTTGTGCCCCTTTAATGGTTCTGAGCAGTTCTGGAGCAATAATAGTCACGCCGGTTACAGATTGGCGTTGGTTGCTATTAATTACTACAGTTGCAATTTGCTCAATATTCAAACTCATTACCGGATTAAATTCTACAACTTGTCCGTTTTTGAGATTGAATTTTACAATCACACGTTTGTACAAAATATGCGTAAACGCTACGGTAACTTCACTATGGGCAGGAATCTTTAGCTCGTAGAAGCCATTGGTGTTAGAGTTGGTCCCGATGTCACCCACTTTAATATTGACATTGTCAATAGGCAAATGAGCGTCATCCAAAATAATTCCTTTTATGGTTGCTGTTTGTGACCACACCAAAGCAGGTAACACAATAAAGGCGAAGCGCAACAGGTACAAATGTAGTTTCAAGGAGAGGGTTTATTTTCTAAAAAAGGTTGCTTCAAATGTAGAACTATTTCCTACATTATCAGTGACCACCAATTTCAATTCGTTTTTGGTTTCCGTCGCCACATTATCATTAAAATCAAATGTTAAGGAGTTGGTTTTATATTCATATTCTGTCAAAATAAATTTGCCATTTATAGTGGCTCGGTAATTACTGATGCCAGAAAGGTTGTCCGTAATTTTAAATTTAAGATAGCGAAAATTACTCAGCCATTTTCCATCCTGGAAGTTTGTGGCTGATATTTTTGGTCCTTGGGTGTCCATTACTAAAGCATAAGTTCCCAAAGCATTGGATGAAGCGGTTAATATATTATCGCTTCTTTTCGTGTTGAGATAACTTGGGTAATTTCTAGAGCCAATAAGCTCAGCAATATATAATTTATTCTTTTCTGCATCTTTATAGTTGCTGACGTCATAAGTTATAGTCACGTTTTTTTGAAGTGGAATCAGGTCTTTATGTAAATACAATGTGTCGTTGCTTACTTTAAAGTCCACAAACGTATCTTCATAAAAACTGTTTGCAGGAATGTAAACCGAGACGTTTTTGTCGGTCAAATTGGTAGGCTGATCAGAGAAAATATATGTTTTAGCTTTGGTATCAACTAGGTTTGGAGTGTTTGACGCCTGTTTTCCATTAATAGGAATCGTTACCCAAGATTCATTACCATGGAAATCCTTAATCCGAACCTTATAAACTGAAGCAGTGCTATCTTCAATGGTCACGTAACCGTCATTGTCTAGGGTTTGATAAAGACTGAGTACGTTTCCTTGTTCAACAAACAACTTTTGAATGCGACTTCTTCTGGTTTTAAAATATTCATAATCAAGAAATCTATTAATATGTCGAGATTCAGAAAAAGAAAATCGATTGAAATCCATTTCAAACTTTTTATGCCCATTAAAAAAGGCTTCCAAACCATTAATCCCATTTTGGTTAACCGCCAAATCTTGTGAATCATAACTGACCACCCCAAAGCCAATGGTACCAAAAGCAGTGACACTTTCTACCATATAATCTTTTGTTTTGGTAGGGATGAGGCGCAGTTCCACTCGGCCGGTTTTTCCGTTAACAGACGCTGCATCGTCTTTGGTATAGGCATATACACCAGTTACAAACGGTGTTTTTTTATCCTGAACCTCCAGCCCAAAAAGCAACGGATTGATGGTGCGTTCCTGTTGATCCCGTATTTCAAAATGCAAATGCGGACCGCCTGAACTGCCCGTATTGCCAGAATAGGCAATAATTTCATCAGCATTCACTTTCAACTCATCCACGGCAGGAAACAGTTCAACCTCATAGGATTCTTTTTTGTATTGCTCCGCTTTTATGTAGGCTTCAATAATAGGGGCGTAACTTGAGAGGTGACCGTAAACACTAGTATAACCATTAGGATGGGTGATGTAAATAACTTTTCCGTAACCATAATGTGATACTTTAATACGGCTTACATAACCCTCTGCTACTGTGTACACATTTTGACCTTCCCGTTGCTGTGTTTTAATATCCAATCCGGCATGAAAATGATTGGTCCGCAATTCGGCAAAAGTACCCGAAGGAATAATGGGAATGTCCAAGGGACTCCTAAAATAGTCTGTTGGATACTCTATCTGGGAAAATGCGAAAGAGGTTAAGAGAAGTGGGATAAATAATAATTTCATAGTGCGATTTAAAAGGCTAAAAATATTAAAAAAAGTTAGGAGTGCCTAAAGTTATAAGATTATTAGTTGCACGCTTTTACACTCTTTTTAAGCAATTGATATAAGCTACCATTCCTCCAGTTTTCAATATTAATTTTTGAGATAAGGAAACTCCTAAGCCTATCAGATGCTTCTAGAATGTCTATTAAGTTTGTAATTCACAAAAAGGTGTAAGGCTTAGTTAACTTTAAGACTGCTAAGTGCTTTAGTATTATAACTTTAAAATTTTTAAAAATTTATGACAAAACAATTGTGATTTTTAAACAGGTATGTTAACTTTGTTACATCAGTATTGAAATTTGTAAATGAGTAAAGTTGAAGATATTGTTGATTCTTTAGAGAATAAAGTCAGCAAAGTTTTACATAAGCAAGAGGTTTTAAAACAAACCAATGCTAAGCTTTCTGAAGAATTGGCTAGTTATCAGCAAAAAATTATTCAGCAGCAGGAAGCATTGAGCTCTTGGGTTGAAAAATATGAAGCCCTCAAAATTGCGAATTCAATGTTGGGCAGTGATGAAAACAAACGAGAGACAAAGCTCAAGATAAATACATTAATAAAAGACATAGATCATTGTATAGCACAATTATCTGAATAATGTAAGCATAGTATTTAATGTCAGAACAGCTAAAAATTAAGCTTTCCATAGCTAACAGAGTGTATCCGCTAACGATTGCACCGGGTCAGGAGGAAGGATTGCGAAAAGCCGCTAAGAAAATTGAAACTATGATTGGTCAATTTGAGCAAAATTATTCCGTAAGAGACAAGCAGGACGTTTTAGCCATGTGCGCTTTACAGTTTGCTTCTCAAGTGGAACAGAAAACAATAGATAAAGACAATGTTAGTGAAGATGTCAAAAACAGATTAACCACTTTGGACGATCTTCTTCAGTCACATTTAAGCTCTTAACGTTCTTTAAAATACATAGGTTACTGCCTACATTAGTTATTTATTTGATAAACTCAACATTATTTCTTTAAAAAGGGTGAGTTTAAGTTGTAAAACCGAGCTGCCTTTGAGCAGATTTTTGATCAGCTTGTTAGCCCTAAACTTGTTTTTAAGGAGTTTATACTAAATTCAAAGCTGATGTAGGCTTTTTTTTTGCTTAGACTTTGCATTTTCAACCAAATGTTTTGCTAAGCCAATCCCGGTGATATGCGGGTCTTTTGATGATATCAAATTTTTTTTAAACTAAACTAAACATGGAAAACACAATTTTATTAATTGTTGGAGGCGCAGTATTAGGCATAATACTCGGCTATATTGTAGCAAAAGCACTAGAAAAGAACAATGCTTCAAAACTTATTAAAAATGCCCAGGAGGAATCAAATTCCATCTTAAGACAGGCAAATTCAGAAGGTGAGTCTATTAAAAAGGATAAACTCTTACAAGCAAAGGAGAAGTTTATAGAATTGAAGTCTGAACACGAGAAAATCATCCTGTCCCGTGATAAAAAAATAGCCGAAGCTGAGAAGAGAACCCGCGATAAAGAATCTCAGATCTCAAATGAATTAGCAAAAAATAAAAAATTATCCCAAGAAATAGAAGACAAAATAAAGGATTATGACTTTCGTCTGGAATTTTTGGAAAAAAAGAAGGAAGAAGTTGATAAGGCGCATAAAAGCCAAGTTAAGCAATTAGAAGTTATTTCAGGTCTATCTGCTGAAGACGCAAAATCTCAACTTGTAGAGTCGCTTAAAAATGAAGCTAAGGCAGATGCCATGGCTTATATCCAGGACACTTTAGAAGAAGCAAAACTTACGGCGCAACAAGATGCTAAGAAAATAATTATCAATACTATTCAGCGTATCGGTACAGAAGAGGCTATTGACAACTGTGTTTCTGTATTCAACATCGAGTCTGATGATGTTAAAGGACGCATTATTGGTAGAGAGGGTAGAAATATCCGCGCCATTGAAGCCGCAACAGGTGTGGAGATTATTGTAGATGATACTCCAGAAGCCATTATATTATCTTGTTTTGATTCTGTCAGACGTGAAGTAGCGCGTTTATCGCTTCATAAATTAGTGACCGATGGTAGAATCCATCCTGCTAAAATTGAAGAGGTGGTTGAAAAAACACAAAAACAAATCGAGCAGGAAATTATTGAAGTTGGAAAACGTACGGTAATTGATTTGGGTATTCACGGATTACACCCTGAATTGATCAAATTGGTGGGACGTATGAAGTACCGCTCTTCTTACGGTCAAAACCTATTACAGCATTCACGTGAAGTTTCAAAACTTTGTGGCGTTATGGCAGCAGAATTAGGGTTGAATCCGAAAATCGCAAAACGTGCCGGCTTACTACATGATATTGGTAAAGTGCCAGATTCTGAAGCTGACATGGAAACCCCTCACGCCATTTTAGGAATGCAATGGGCAGAAAAATACGGTGAAAAACCTGAGGTTTGTAATGCTATTGGGGCCCATCACGATGAAATTGAAATGACAACTTTGTTTGCACCTATCGTTCAGGTGTGTGATGCTATATCTGGTGCTAGACCAGGTGCAAGACGTCAAGTTTTAGATTCTTACATCCAACGTTTAAAAGATTTGGAAGATGTGGCATTCGGGTTTAACGGTGTCAATAAGGCCTATGCCATTCAAGCAGGACGTGAATTACGGGTAATGGTAGAAAGCGAGCGTGTTTCTGATGAGCAGGCCGCTAATTTATCATTTGAGATCTCACAAAAAATCCAAACGGATATGACCTATCCAGGGCAGGTAAAAGTTACCGTTATTCGTGAAACAAGAGCTGTAAATATCGCAAAATAAAAATATGCCATCATTTATATATAAAAGTCTAGCTGTATGCTAGACTTTTTTGCTTTTGCCAGTAATGGTAAACGTGGTACCTACATTGACTTCACTTTCTACTTTTATGGTACCCCCATAACTTTCTATCTGGTTTTTTATAAGATACAATCCGACGCCTTCAGCGTCATCATTATTATGGAACGTTTTATACAATTCAAATATATCATTTCCATATTTATTCAAATCGATACCAATACCATTATCAGTAATGGTGAGTCTAAATTTATTTTTGACGTAGTAAAAATTAATTGAAACCACTGGATCTCTATCTGGATGCTTATATTTTATAGCATTTGACAATAAATTCTGGATGATACTTTCAAAATAGGAACAATTATAATACAAAAACAGCTTTCTGGGGATGTTATTATGGATGGTCGCGTTATTTTCTGTAATGACAATATCTAGGAGTTCTAAAATGTGATCTATTGCATCAGCAATATAAATTTTCTTGGTCTTCTTAACTTTACGGTTTTGCACGTTCACAACATCATGCAAATTGGATATGGTTTTTGATAGAGACCAAGAAAGTGATTTTAAATGGGCCATTATACCTTCCTTTTCCACTGAAGATTCGGCTTCATCATAAAATTCCAATAAACTCTCAAAATTGGCCGTATGTTGCTTTAAATTGTGGGTAACAATGTGCGCGAAATTTTTGAGCTTATTGTTGTGTTCTGTTGCAATCAATAAGGATTCGTTGATTGTGTTTTCATTTTGTTTTTGATTGGTAATGTCTGTGTGTGTCCCGATAATCCGTTTTGGATTATTATGTACATCCCACTCTACGATTCTACCTTTATCACGTATCCATTTATAAGAGCCATCCTCACATCTAACACGGTGTTCATTTTCGTACATGGGGACCAATCCATTTAAATGGTCTTGAAAATTACTAAAATAGAGGGCACGGTCATCAGGGTGTACGCGGTCATTCCAAGCATCAATATGACACCCAAATGACGGGTCAGTAACTCCAATAATCTGTTTTGAGCCTTCCGAGAAATACACACGATTGGCAACCGCGTTATACTCCCACATTCCTATACCTGATAACTCTAAGGCCAGTTGCCATTTGAGATGATCAACAAACGTAGAATTTAAATTATCTATTGGTAATCCTGATCTAAGTGAGGTCATAGCTTTTAAGTTAGAAACGTGAAAAAGAATCTCCGAGTAATTTTGGGGAAATCACTTAACTATTGTAAAATGCTATTAATCTAATTATAGGGGGATTATATACAAGTTATGAAAAATATGACAAATTGTAAAATTTATTTTAGGTTGAGTTCACTTTTATTAGTCCAATTTCTCTTGCAGAAGTAGGATTATTCCATTAAAACCAGTGCATTTTAATGTAAATATTAGATTAAGAGATACAAAGCGCCTTCAATGGTCAAGACT
Source organism: Gelidibacter salicanalis (assembly GCF_016469035.1). Taxonomy (GTDB): domain Bacteria; phylum Bacteroidota; class Bacteroidia; order Flavobacteriales; family Flavobacteriaceae; genus Gelidibacter; species Gelidibacter salicanalis_A. The sequence continues at coordinate 8,489 of NZ_JAEHJZ010000061.1, forward strand.
AAAGTACAACTGATACAACTTGTTGAGTGGCCTATTTTCTTGGATGGAATTTATTAAGCACCGCTTTCAAATGGCTTCTGTCCACATGCATATAGATTTCTGTTGTGGTAATGCTTTCATGTCCCAACATGAGCTGTATGGCTCTTAAATCCGCACCATTTTCCAATAAATGTGTGGCAAAAGAATGTCTGAAGGTGTGTGGCGAAATAGTTTTATTGAGGTCGATTTTTTCCGCCAATCTTTTTACCATTGTAAAAATCATCGCGCGGGTCAATTGTTTGCCCTTATGATTTAGAAAGAGCGTGTCTTTAAATTCCTTTTGTACGTTTATTTTAGTGCGTACCTCATCTTTGTAAATTGTAATATATTTTTGTGTTGATGCTCCAATAGGAACAAAGCGCTGTTTATCGCCTTTTCCTGTGACTTTGATAAAGCCTTCATCAAAAAACAAATCTGAAATTTTAAGATGCGTCAATTCGCTAACCCGTAATCCGCAGCTATATAATGTTTCCAAAATGGTGCGGTCCCGTTCTCCAATGCGTACGCCATTATACTCCTTGGTCAGTTCTACAGCCTCTATTAAATTGTTAATATCTTCCACACTCAACGTATCTGGAAGCTTACGGCCAATTTTTGGGGATTCAATATGGTCTAACGGATTGATTTTAATATAATCTTCAAATATTAGGTAACCAAAAAAACTACGCAATCCTGAAATAATCCGCGCCTGGGATCTTGCGTTTAACGACTTTGAAACCTCGAAGATAAATTGCTGTAGTGAGGTATGTTCAATGGTAAGAGGGGAGACTCTAATGCTATTTTCTTCTAAAAACCCCATAAGCCTCTGAATGTCAAAGGTGTAATTGGCAATCGAATTTGAGGACAATCCACGCTCAATTTTTAAATATAATTGAAAGTCGTTAAGAGCATCATGCCATTTCATTAGATAATAGAAGGTTTAGGTTTTTGTTTAATATAGACAATAATAAACTTTTTAACTCAGAATAGAGTACAGACAAAATTTAAAATAGACCTTATTTTGACCCTAAAATGGGCAACCGGAATCATATATCCTAACTTTGGGTGTATAAAAAATTAATTTAACGATTTTTTCTGATCATTTCTATAATTTCAAAATCTGTGAGTCGCTAAAACCAGTTTGGATTATAATTTTTAAGGAGTTATACACTCTACCTTATTTGTTAATACCTGTTTCTAAATGTGTTAGATAAAGTAAGGTTTTATCGGCACAATATTCTGCTTCAATAATTGGAGAACACAAAGTGTGATCTTCCAAAGTTATGGGGTAAAACGCTACTGGTCTACATAATTGTTAAAAATATATAATTTCAGTTAAATTGTGTTAATCTCAAATATGGTAAGTCTTTACCTACTTATATTTGGAATCAATTTAAAAACAAAACCTCATGAAAAAATTATTTTTAGCAACTATGGTGGGACTTTTTAGTGCCACTACAATTTATGCACAATCAGACGACACAACCCCCCAATTTGGTGTAAAAGGTGGCATCAACCTTTCTAATATTACAGGTGATGATTTTGGCGATTTTGGTTCAATGACAAGCTTCAACTTAGGATTGTTTATGGAAATCCCGTTGAGTGAGCGTTTCTCGTTTCAACCAGAAGTATTGTATTCCGGACAAGGTTATAATATCATAACCAGAGACCAAGACAATATTTTTGATGTTGACGACAATGTAGAATATCAGTTGAGTTATATCCAAGTTCCCTTAATGGCTAAACTGTATCTGGTTAAAGGTTTGTATGCCGAAGTAGGACCTCAATTTGGTTTTAAGGTAAAGGAAGAAATTGATTATAAACCTGCATCAGATGGTGGCGATGTTGAATTCAATTCAGATGATTCTCAAATGAAAATTTTTGATACCAGTGTAGCTGCGGGTGCTGGATATAAATTTGATAATGGTTTTTCTCTTTCTGCAAGATATACTCACGGCTTGACAAATATCTATAAGGACAATACTATTTTCAAAGATGTAGATGCAAAACATTCCGTTTGGCAATTTGGTGTAGGCTTTTCATTTTAAGTGATGCGCTTAAAGCCATCAAATGGGTAGTGAGTATAAGGAAGCCAATTGGCTTCCTTTTTTTGTGCTCTTATGTACTTAAATTTTAATACATTTATCTTATGAAAAAATTGATGATCATTAATGGCCCCAATTTAAATTTATTGGGCACTAGAGAACCGGATCTATATGGAAGTTTATCTCTACATGAATTTTTGGATGCTATAAAAGCGAAATATCCTACTGTTGAAATCTTTCATTTTCAATCGAATATTGAGGGCGAACTGATTTCCAAAATTCAAGAAGTTGGTTTTACTTATGATGGTATTATTTTAAATGCTGCTGCCTATACACATACTTCAGTTGGTATTGGCGATGCTATTAAGGCAATCACAACCCCAGTTGTAGAAGTTCATATTTCAAATACCTACGCTCGAGAAGAGTTTAGACACCATTCCTTTATAGCACCAAATGCCAAAGGTGTAATTCTTGGGTTTGGATTACAGAGTTATGAATTGGCCATACAGAGTTTTTTAACTGATTGATGATGACATTTAAAAACTCAGTTTTAGCCGCATTGGTTATGGTGTCTACGTTGCTCGTAAATGCCCAAGAACCTTCAACGTCATATGGCGTAAAAGGAGGACTAAATCTGACGTTTTTTACTATTGATCAACAAAATCTAGGATCTTATTCCACTTCTGAAACAGGATTTTACGGTGGGGTATTTGTAACATTTCCAATTGACGATTTTTTAATCATACAGCCCGAAGTGTTATACATTTCTGTAGGCGACTTTAATTTTTTGAATGTGCCGCTTTATGCCAATTATGAAGTGGCCAAGAAACTGCATTTGTTGGCAGGGCCAAGTGTGAATTACTTTTTCGATTTTTTTACCGGCAAACTGAAAGTTGGCGCGGATATCAGCTCTAGTTATGAGATTTCCAAAATTTTAGAAGCCCATGTTAAATTTACTTTGGGTCTAGATGAATTGGCACCTAACGGATTGTTTTTTGGATTGGGTCTAAAACTTTAAGTAAGATTCCATAAAACAATTAAAAGCCAATAAAAAAGCGATTCAAATTTTTGAATCGCTTTGTTTTTTATGGTATTATTAATCGTGAATCGTCAATCTTATAAATGAATAACTTCACCGTAAGCTGCAGCAACAGCCTCCATGACCGCCTCACTCATTGTTGGATGCGGATGTACCGTTTTCAGCACTTCGTGTCCTGTAGTTTCCAATTTACGTCCTAAAACAGCTTCAGCAATCATATCTGTTACGCCTGCACCAATCATATGGCAGCCTAACCATTCGCCGTATTTGGCATCAAAAATTACTTTTACAAAACCGTCTTTTGCTCCAGAAGCACTTGCTTTACCTGAGGCTGAGAACGGAAATTTACCGACTTTAATATCGTAACCTTTTTCTTTTGCCTGTTTTTCAGTCATTCCAACACTGGCAATTTCTGGAGACGCGTAGGTACATCCAGGAATGTTGCCATAATCTAACGCTTCAACGTTTTGACCAGCAATTTTTTCTACACATAATATGCCTTCTGCAGAAGCAACGTGTGCTAAAGCTTGCCCGGGAGTGACATCTCCAATGGCATAATATCCAGGAATGTTGGTTTGATAATAATCATTGACCAAAATCTTATCTCTATCAACGGCAATACCTACATCTTCTAAGCCTATGTTTTCAATGTTAGATTTGATCCCTACGGCTGAAAGTATAATATCGGCTTCAAGGGTTTCTTCACCTTTGGCAGTTTTAACTGTGGCAACAACACCTTCACCAGAAGTATCTACTTTAGTCACTTCAGAAGAGGTCATGATTTTAATACCACTCTTCTTAAAGGATTTTTCCAATTGTTTTGAAACGTCCTCATCTTCAACAGGCACAACGTTTGGTAAAAATTCCACAATAGTCACATCCGTACCCATTGAATTGTAGAAATATGCAAACTCTACACCAATGGCGCCAGAGCCAACAACAATCATCTTTTTAGGTTGCTCTTTTAAAGTCATCGCTTCTCTATAACCGATCACTTTTTTACCATCTTGTTTCAAACTTGGTAATTCTCTAGAACGTGCACCCGTAGCAATAATAATATGGTCTGCACTGTATTCTTTACCATCAACGTCAACTTTTTTTCCGGTCTTTAATTTCCCGAAACCTTCAATGACATCAATTTTATTTTTCTTCATCAAAAATTGAACGCCTTTGCTCATGCCTTCAGCAACACCACGACTGCGTTTTACAACCGCACCAAAATCCTTATCGGCTTCTTTTACAGAAAGACCATAATCTTCGGCATGTTTAAGATATTCAAAAACCTGTGCTGATTTTAATAAGGCTTTTGTAGGGATACATCCCCAATTTAAACAAACGCCGCCAAGGCTTTCTTTTTCTATAATTGCAGTTTTAAATCCTAATTGTGATGCTCTAATAGCAGTTACGTAGCCACCAGGACCACTTCCAAGAACAATGATATCGTATTTACTCATGAGTATTTTTTATTCGTGATTAGAAGCTACGAAGTTACAAAAAGTAAATTTCAAATTGCAAATTACCAATTCCTAAAATGGCAATAGTTATTAAGAGTTGTTCGTAAATGATGCTAGTTGTTAACTTTAGAGTGTAAAGTTGATTTTGAATCGTAAAGAAATAATTGGTTAGGGGCTCATTGACATGAAATTTACCGAGAAAAATAGATTTATTCTCAGCAATTGAGAATTATAAATTATCAGTAAAATGTCGTGTGCCCTTTTCTTTATCAAATTTATCCTTGTTATAAGTTGATGAGTTTCCTTTAGCAATGGATAAATTCACCCATTGATTACCTTTTAGCAATTTACCAATATAGGCCATTTGGCCAATATGATAGGGGTAATGTCCTAATTGTCTAAAAATGGCTTCAGCAACGGTATGGCCTTCATTTCTAATATAAACAATGGAGGTCATGTCACTTTCAGTAAGTGGTGAAATAGCATCAAACAGGCAATTCCAACCTTTATCCCAAGCCTCCTGAAGTTCTTCTTTAGTGGTGTAGGAGGCTTCAAATTCTTGGTCACGTTGGCGCCATTCCTTTTCACCGTCTTCAGTTAAAAAATTGGTCCAACGGCTCAACATATTGCCGACCATGTGCTTTACAATAACGGAAATACTGTTGGAGGCGTCATTGGGTTGGTAAATCATATCTTCAAAAGACAATTGGGCAATGGTTTTATCGCCTACAGTTTTATAATAAACAAACTGTTTTATAATTCCAGACATGAATGTAGTTTCCATGACTTAAAGTTAACCAACAAATTTAAAATTCAAAAAATAACACTCATAAAAAATAGAAATTCCAAACCCCAATAGGATGAGTATCCCCTTGGAATTTGGAATTAACAAAATTTAGTTTTTATTATCTAGTTAAAGGTAAAAACCCTGCTCCCGATAGCTATCGGGATTCATTGCAGTTACTTTAGTTTCTATAAATTTTTAAGGATATTTTGTCATTTCGACAGAGCGAGGAAC
>NZ_JAEHJZ010000606.1 GCF_016469035.1 Gelidibacter salicanalis
TAATCGTGCTGATGGGTTGTAGCAGCAGCTAATGCTTTTTTAAAAGAAAATCTTTTTATTAACTGAAGATTGTTTTGTAGCAATTCGTTTGCTTTCGCTTGTATCCAATTGGTGATAGTTCCCGATGCGGGCCCGCCATTGGGTGGATTGTACTTGAAGCCCCCATCACCCGGAGGATTATGTGAAGGTGTGATAACTATACCGTCTGCCAATCCAGTTTTTCGCCCCGTA
>NZ_JAEHJZ010000607.1 GCF_016469035.1 Gelidibacter salicanalis
GAATTTGGTTCCAACGCTACCAATCGATCAAATCGCTTAAAGGTGTTGTTCACTCCAATCACCCCATGGCTCAAAACCAGCAATCTGGCCAAGTCCGCCAATGGCATCATTGCTCTTGATTTAATATCAAATTCATTTTTATGCTCTCCTGACTTTTCCACCACAAAATCTTTGAAAAAACCAAGAGGGGGTGGATTCATCAGCGCATTGTTTGCTAGGAAATTCAGGAAAACCT
>NZ_JAEHJZ010000608.1 GCF_016469035.1 Gelidibacter salicanalis
CCATACTCCCCCCGGAACCCAAAGACTTTGATTTCTCATAAGGTGCCGGCGGAGTCCTATAAGCAACATCCGCCGATCCCTGGTCGGCATCGTTTATGGTTGAGACTAGGACGGTATCTGATCGTCTTCGAGCCCCCAACTTTCGTTCTTGATTAATGAAAACATCCTTGGCAAATGCTTTCGCAGTTGTTCGTCTTTCATAAATCCAAG
>NZ_JAEHJZ010000609.1 GCF_016469035.1 Gelidibacter salicanalis
CGTTCCCAAATTTTTCTGGCTCGCAGTTGCTTTTTTTCTCCTTTTTCATCACTTTTGTCCTCTTTTCTCCTCAACCGCCATGCTTTGAAGCGGTCTACGAAAACAATGAGGAGCAAGACTGTGAGAAAGTTGCCGATGAATCCGATTACAGCCGTTGTCACAGGATGCAGTCCACCTAAGATGGCCAGTGGAACAACACCAACCACTTCAAAAAAAG
>NZ_JAEHJZ010000610.1 GCF_016469035.1 Gelidibacter salicanalis
AAACTTTCCAACCACTCGACCATCGTCGTCAAAGTCTTCTTCACTTTTTTTCCCACGGTAAAGGTCAAAAGTTTGGAGCCATTCGGTAAATCCCTCGAACTCGCGTTGGGCTTCCAACTCATTAGGAAACACCTTCATGAGAGCCACATTGGCCTTTTTCTTCTTTCTTTGAACCTTGGGACTGGACTTGGCGGCTGCTCCAGAAATGGCCTTGAAACCGGTTTTCTTGCGCTTGCCCGCCCCGGGCAACTCGTCGCCTGCAGCACCTCCGTCATCGGATTTGACCCGGTAATCGTCTTCG
>NZ_JAEHJZ010000611.1 GCF_016469035.1 Gelidibacter salicanalis
ACGGATTTCATGGACCAGTATATCTTGAGACGCCTTCGTTTGTCTGGACCGGAATAAGGTGCTTCTCAGGATTGACATTCATGTACGCATAAGATATCAATCCATTTCAAGTCTTGCACTCGTAAAAAGGCCATAAATTCATTCAAGACTGCCCCAAGAGGCCCTTCAACTCACTGCGAACCCCAGCCCCAAACTAGGTCCCTCGACCTGAGGAACCCTGACGGGGGACAAGATATTGGCAAATTGAAAGTAAGAGCCCCACATTCGACCTGGTAATGGGAATGTGACCACTTTAGTATTGGAAGGATCCAAGAGGTAGGCCTTCAGACACTTGGTGACTTGGGGTGTTTAATGGTC
>NZ_JAEHJZ010000612.1 GCF_016469035.1 Gelidibacter salicanalis
GAAAGGAGGATATAAATTGGCAGAAACAGGTGTTTTGTCGTCCGTTGATGTAGCGAATATGTTAAATGACTGGTATGTCATGATGAAAAAAAGAGAAATACAAGGTGCGATCCAGCTAAAAGAAGAGATTCTTCAAGCGTTTGATCGCATGGAAGAGAATCAAGATGTCCTACTTTACTATCAATTGCTAGAGTACCGTTTTAAGGATCTCATTGAAGATACAGCTTCGCTGGATCACAGTCTTTTTGTTG
>NZ_JAEHJZ010000613.1 GCF_016469035.1 Gelidibacter salicanalis
GAGGGGGCAGCGAGGGGTCTTATTCATTTCAATTTTGGTGGTTTGCTTCCTGGTATCGTTTCTCTTAGCTTACAGGGTCAAAGTTATTTTTTCGCGTTGCACTTTTGCTCTTATCGGCAGATAATTGATCAATGATCTCAAAAGCGTTCGGTTGCTCTTTGAAAATTATGACAAATTAGTAGCAGGTAGGCAGAGGTACCTAAGTTGCACTCGGT
>NZ_JAEHJZ010000614.1 GCF_016469035.1 Gelidibacter salicanalis
TTTTCGTCCACGCAACTTTTTGCCATATCCTTATTAGATTATTTTGGAGGAAAATGATCAAACAAACGAGAATCTGTCTCTTAATCTACATAACGCACAGTTCAGATAGTTTTGGATTTCTATTCCTGATTTTGGATTAGGCCTGGTGAAAAGGATCAACATAATATAAGACATTGGTTTTAACTGATATTACGTATACACATGCTGCTTCAGTTTGAAAATGGTGCATCGAAAACTCAAGTTTTAAG
>NZ_JAEHJZ010000615.1 GCF_016469035.1 Gelidibacter salicanalis
AAAAGACTTCAGAAGCAGTAGGATATGGCGCTGTCAAGTATGCAGATCTGAAGAACAATCGTCTTACCAATTACACATTTAGCTTTGAACAAATGCTGAGTGATAAGGGAAATACAGCTGTTTACCTTCAGTATGCTCATGCTCGCATTTGCTCTATAATCAGGAAATCCAACAAGGATGTAGAAGAGCTGAAAATGAGTGGTGCCATTTCTCTTGATCATCCAGATGAGCGTGTCTTGGGACTGTACCTGATCCGATTTGCAG
>NZ_JAEHJZ010000062.1 GCF_016469035.1 Gelidibacter salicanalis
TAAATCCTTATGATCCATCCTCTCTATTAACTTTTCACTTTTTACTCCTCACTACTCACCTCTCACTACTCACCTCTCACTCTTCACTTCTCACTTCTCACTCTTCACTTCTCACTTCTCACCTTTCACTTCTCACCTTTCACCACTCACCACTAAACAGTATCAATAAAAGTTTTCTCCGTTTTGTTAAAAATAACCAATCCTATTAAAAACAACACGATACTAATTGCTAAAGTATATCCAAAGCCAAACCAACTAAAGGTACCTGTGTTCAATAACATGTATCTAAATCCTTCAATAATCTGGGTCAACGGATTGTATTCTACAATAAGTGCTACAGAAGCCGGAAACTTGGCTTTCGCTTCACTTACAGGATATGGCACTGCTGAGACATACATTAACAATTGAACACCAAAACCAACCAAGACCGTTAAGTCCCTATATTTGGTGGTCATGGACGAAATGATCATCCCCAACCCCAATCCCAAAAGGGCCATCATTAGGATATATACAGGCAGTAATATCAAATGGCTATTAAAGCCCAAGGTACTCCCCTGAAAAGCATAGTACACATAAAAGCCGATGAAAATGCCTAATTGAATACCAAACTTTAGGAGGTTAGAAATGGTAATGGACATGGGCATAATGACTCTAGGAAAATATACTTTTCCAAATATACCTTGATTGGACGTAAACGTGTTAGACGTACCTGTGAGGCACTCTCTAAAATAATTCCAGGCGGTTATGCCTGCCAAGTTAAATAAAAACGGTGGGACCCCATTGGTGGAAATTTGTCCTAAATTATTAAAGATTAGCGTAAAGATGACTGAAGTAAATAAAGGCTGAATGACGTACCATAAGGGGCCCAAGATGGTTTGTTTATAAACCGTAACAATATCCCGTTTTACAAACAACAACAATAAATCCCGATACCGCCATATTTCCTTAAAATTAAGGCCAATAAGTTTGTGTTTTGAAGAAATAGTATATAACCATTGATCTTGTGGTGTCATAGTTTAAAAAAGCATGTTTATTACTTGTAATATAAAAAATACATTGGTGTTCGACAAAGACTTAAGACCGCTGCGCTGAAAGACATAAGACATAAGACTTGATTCGCAACCATTTGAAAATTAAGCCCATCTGATTTTCATTTTTAAGCTCAAAAACTAAAACGCCCTTTAGGGCTTTAGCAAGGTGATCTATTTTTAAATTTCCCTGACAGCTTGCTGCTGTTAGCAAAATCAAATTGTATAAGATTTTAATCGGACAACAATGAAATGAATATATCATATTACAACCTTGGGTTTGATTGGGACAAATAAAATTTGACCATGTGTTGCAGCCCCTCATCCAAGGTGGTTAATTCCCGTTTTAAAATGTTTTTCATTTTGGTAACGTCAGGGCAACGGCGCCGCATATCACCTTCCTCTAAAGCTGGCAAATGGATAATTTCTGAAGCCGATCCAGTAAATGCTATTATTTTTTTGGCAAGACCCAAGATACTCATTTCTTTATCGTTGCCGACATTTAAAACAGTGTTCTTATAGTCGTCATGCAATGTTTTTACGCAAGTGGCAACCGTATCCGCAATATAACAAAACGAACGGGTTTGCAAGCCATCACCATAGATCTGGATGGGTTTATTCTCCAGAGCCGATTTTAAAAATTTAGGAATTACAAAATCTGTGCTTTGCTGTGGCCCATAGGTATTAAAAAATCGAAAAATGGTATAGTCCAACCCGTATTCTTTTTGATAAGTCTTAAAAAAAGCCTCCCCCACATTTTTGACAATGGCATAAGGCAACCGCGAATTTAAGGGCGTGGTATTTTCGTTTTGCGGAATTTCAAAAGGTTCGCCATACACCTCAGAGGAGCTGGAATAGAACACGCGCTTTACCCCCGAGTTGCTGGAGAGGTCTAAAATATGTTTGATGCCCTCAATATCTTTCAAAACACCAATCGGATCGGCCAAAGTGCGCTTAACGCCAACTACCGCAGCAAAATGAAAGACATAATCAAAATTAAATTGTTGGAAAACAGGCGCTATCTGTTCATAATTATTGACATCAGCAGTTATAAAAATGATATTGGTGTCCTCGGGTAGTTTATACCGATGTCCCGTTGAGAGATTATCGACAATAACAATCCTGAACGCCTCGGTTTGTGATAACTGAGCCGCCAATGCGCTGCCAATATTGCCCGCGCCGCCTGTAATCAAGATTGTTGTCATAGAATAAATTAACTTAAATATCGCTTCTGTTGGTCTCTCATAAACTCCTAAAGAGTACGGTTAAATGAGCATTGCGAAATATGTTACGAAGATAAAAAATGATCGCACCAAAGTCCAAGAATCTGATGTAAATTCTCAAACAGGCAAATTGATGGCATGTGATTTGGAAACCGATCTACTTTATTTTTAAGACCCTAATACAAGGGTTTAACGTATAATTTGTAAAGCGGAATATTTAAAGGGATTGCTCCATTTTAGGTTTTATATGGGGTTTATTACCCACTAAAGGCATCCCAAGTAAGCTTTAATCCTTCCCGAACCGTATACCGAGGTTCGTAACCCAATAAGTTTTGCGCTTTAGAAATATCCGCTAAAGAATCGCGCACATCGCCTTGACGTTCTGGGCCGTAAACAGGCTCTAATTGAGAATTAGCGGCAGATTTTAATGCATCCCATAAATAATTAATATCGATACGCTCGCCACAAGCCACATTAAATACGTGGTTGCTCGCTGCTTTAGAAGCAAACATACCTTTGATATTCGCTTGCACTACGTTATCTATAAAGGTAAAATCTCTAGTTTGTCCGCCATCACCATTTATTTTTGGAGACACCTCATCTTTTAAGGCTTGCATAAACATCGGAATTACCGCTGCATAAGCCCCTTTCGGACTTTGTTTTGGCCCAAACACATTAAAATAACGAAAACCAATCACATCGGTGCCGTAGGTTTTACCAAATACGTCAGCATAGAGTTCGTTGACATATTTAGTAACTGCGTAAGGCGACAAGGGTTTTCCTATAGTGTCTTCAACTTTCGGCAAAGACTGACTATCCCCATAGGTAGAACTAGAGGCCGCATAGACCATACGTTTTACTTGTGGATTGTCTTTGATGGCAATCATCATGTTTAAAAACCCAGAGATGTTCACCTCGTTTGTGGTAGCAGGATCTTTGATAGATCTTGGTACTGAACCGAGTGCCGCTTGATGGGACACATAGTCCATATCTTTTACAGCCTTATGACAGGTGTTAACGTCCCTAATATCACCCTCCAGCAATTCAAAAGCTGGATGTGACATAAATTCGGTCAAGTTTTCACGATGTCCATTGGAAAAATCATCGAGTACGCGTACTTTTTTAGCGCCATGCTGCAGTAAATATTGGACTAAATTAGACCCAATAAAGCCCGCACCTCCCGTAATTAAAAAGTTGTATTTTGATAAATCTTCCGTATGGTGAGTGTGTGTGTACATCATTATAATCTACCGTCTACAGTGTCTTTTGGCAATAAGGATTTCACATCAAAAATAACGCCTGTATCTGATTTTAAACTTTGAATGTCCAATTCTAAAAATTCATTATGGGACACTGCAAGAATAATCGCTTCATACTTAGAAGCCAATTTGGTATCTGTACAAATCAAATTTAAACCATATTCATGTTTTACTTCTTCTGCTGAAGCCCAAGGATCATAAACCTCAACATTCACATCGTAACTTTCAAACTCCTTAACAATATCAATAACTCTTGAATTTCTAATATCAGGACAGTTTTCTTTAAACGTAATCCCCAAAACCAAAACTTTAGCGTCTTTAATCCGTGCCCCTTTTTTAATCATCATTTTGACAGTTTCCTGGGCCACATAACCACCCATACTATCATTCATCTTACGACCTGCCAATATAATTTCAGGATTGTAACCTGACTCAATAGCTTTTTGCGCTAAATAATAAGGATCGACCCCAATACAATGCCCCCCGACTAAACCTGGAGACATTTTAATAAAATTCCATTTGGTGCCTGCAGCTTCCAAAACTGCTTTGGTATCAATGTCTAGCAACCTAAAGATTTTAGAGAGCTCATTTACAAACGCAATGTTAATGTCGCGTTGCGAATTTTCAATAACTTTTGCCGCTTCAGCAACCTTAATACTAGGCGCCATATGGGTGCCAGCAGTAATAATGGTTTTATAAAGATTGTCCACTTTAACAGCAATTTCAGGGGTTGATCCTGAAGTAACTTTTAATATTTGAGTGACCGTATGGACTTTATCCCCTGGATTAATCCGCTCTGGCGAATAGCCTGCAAAGAAATCCACATTAAATTTAAGTCCAGATTCCTGCTCCAAAATAGGCACACAAATATCTTCTGTTACCCCTGGATACACCGTGGATTCATAAATAACTATCGCACCTTTCTTGAGTATTTTACCTACCGTCTCACTAGCTTTTATCAAAGGCGTAAAAATAGGCTTGTTCAGCGCATCTGTTGGTGTGGGTACCGTAACGATATAGAAATCAGAATCTTCAATATCTGAGGCCTCACTAGATACCAGCAAACCGCTTTTAGCATTTTTATCTGTTACCAAAATGGATTTTAGCATGTCATTATCAACTTCCAAAGTTCGATCAATGCCATTATTTAGCTCATCAATTCTTTTTTGATTGATATCAAATCCGACTACGAGAAACTTTTTTGCAAATTCTACAGCTAGAGGCAAACCTACATAGCCTAATCCTATAACTGTTATTTTAGTTTGTGTCGTCATTACGAGTTTTTTAGTGATTTTAATAGAAAGTGCAAATCTAAAGAAAAACTATAATTTTTCACGTATCTTTTATTGATTTCAACTTTATCTTTCCAGATAATCGTTCTATTGTAGCTTTCAGGGTCCATCTGTTTTGATAAGATCAGCTCTTCATCTTTATATTTTAAGGTAGCAGGACCAGTAATACCAGGCTTCACTTCCAAAATAATCCGATCGTCGCCTTGCAATGCATCAGCAAAACCTGGAAGATCAGGTCGGGGGCCTACAAAGCTCATATCGCCCTTTAAAACATTAAAAAGCTGAGGGAGTTCATCAAATTTAGAGGCTCTTAAAAACTTACCGAAAGCGGATGCATAGTAATCCATATGCCCCAAACGATGCACTCCTTCTTTTAAGGTTCTAATTTTATAAATCTTAAATCGCTCACCATATTGCCCAATGCGTTCTTGTAAAAAAAGTCCGTTTGCTCCTGTATCAATGCTTGCCATTAAAAAAAGAAGTATAATGGGAATGCCTAGTAGTGGTAGTAACGCTAAGGCCAGCATCAAATCAAAACTACGCTTTAAAAGTGCTTGTTTGGGTGAGATCAAAAGTGATGGCTTAGGAATTTATTTTTATAAATCTTTTAAAACGTTTTAGCAAGGATGTTTTATCATTTCCTTCGTGATAGGCATTTCCATAAACGCCGTACCCATATCCGTAACCATAGCCATACCCGTAACCATACCCATAGTTATTGTTGGTTTTATGCTTGTAGAAATTGAGAACAAAGCTAATGTTTTTCACTTCTCCCATTTTATATTTGGCATTGATTAAGGCCAGCATGCCTCTTTTGGTATAATCTAAACGCACCATAAATAATGTGGCATCTGCATATTGGGTCAACTCTAAAGGATCAGTAACCAACCCAAGTGGTGGTGTATCCAACACAATCATGTCATAATGCTTACGGGCATGCTCAATAAGTTCCTTCATCCGGTCTCCCATCAATAATTCTGACGGATTTGGTGGCACAGGTCCCGAGGGAATGACATCGAGATTGTCGATAAATGAGTGGTGATTGACTTCATCAAAAGAACTTTCGCCTATCAGATAATTGACAACACCCTTGTCATTGGTAATTTCAAAATCATCAAAGATCTTGGGTTTTCTTAAATCCAATCCCAACAGCAAGGTTTTTTTACCCGATAGCGCATACACCGTGGCCACATTAATGGCGCAGAAAGTTTTTCCTTCCCCACTTACTGAGGAGGTAATCATAATGGTTTTACCCTTCCCTTCCGCTTCGCCTTGCTTTTTGTAAATAAATTGCAAACTGGAGCGAATGGATCGAAAGGATTCTGATACTGCCGACTTAGGTCTTTCAAACACCACTAAATTATTTTTGTAAATGTATTTACCAATCAATCCAATAATGGGGATAGTGGATAATCGTTCTATCTCATCAGAGCCATGAATGGTATTATCTAATAGAAATATTACAAAAATAAAAAACATGGGTGCAAAAAAACCAACCATCAAGGCCATCATGTAACTCAAGGATTTATTAGGCCCAATAAACCCGCCCCCAATATCCTTGGCCTCATCAATGGTACTGATATCAGAAACATTTGCTGCCTTTACAATGGCTGCTTCCCCACGTTTGGTCAAATAGATATTATAAGCCTCCTGACTGATATCCATTTTACGCTGAATTTTCAAATATTCCTGTTGTTCTTCAGGTAAATTGCTCAGTTGTGCTTCAAAACGGGCAATATTTCCATTTATGGCGCCCAAATTAATACCGATGGTTCTCTTGGTATTATCAATGGTTTCTAATAGCACATTTTTTTCCGCATTTATTTGCCGGTCAATATCCTTAAAAATAAGATTACCCTCCTTTACCGTATACTCCTTGGTTTGACGCTCTATAGCTAGGGTTGTAATTTTAGCCACGCTAGTTAAGATGTTACTTTCATTAATACCTACAGAAGATGGGGCTGCTATTTTTGTGTAATCAGTTTTTGTACGCAAATAAGTTTCCAGCGCATTCAAATAATTCAACTTGGTACGTTCCTCTTCTCTATTTAAATCGAGTACCTTTAGTTTTTCTGATACTATAGACATTTCTTCGGTCACATCAAAAAGCTGGTTATCCTTTCTAAACGTGTTCATTTCATCGGTCACATCTTTAAGATTATTATTAACCGCATTTAAACTGCTATCGATAAATTTGATGGTATTGGTAGCGTAAAGATTCTTTCTATCCAACTCCATCTTACTCAAAATAACCGTGGTCGCATTTAGATAGTCAACAATTTTGGCTTTGTTGGTCCCCGTCAGAGATAACTTTAATACAGATGCGGATTCTTTTGAAAAAGGATCAATCTTAATCCCATTCTGATACCCACTTACTACGCCATCAAAATTTAAGAACCTGACATAATAAACAGATCCCTTATTAGCAATATGCCCAGGGCGCGGTGTTATTTGCGCATTAAAAAAGGGCAGACTGATCTCTTCTCCAAAATTATAGACTTTTTTAAAATCTCCTTGAGGCACGCTAACTTGAAAACGCTCTTTGTCTAAAGGGCGTTGTACATTAGCCACCGTACCTTTAAACTCATTAAAGATCTCAAATTGTTTTTCATTAATAATACGAATTCCAATGGGTGCACCTAAAAATTGGCCTTTAGTTTTATCCAGAATTACTATAAAAGGTGCCTGTTTATAAATGTCTTCCATTCTATATTCTCCTTGTTGCAAATATTGCATGTAATACTCCAGAGAATCGACAACCAATTCATTATGACTTCGGGTTTTGATAGACGTCATAATTTTCCCCACCTTACCCGAAACACCGCCCCAATTAAATGAAATACTTGTGTTTGCAGTAAAAAAAGGATTCTGCTCACTTTCTATGGAAATCAGAGAATCCAATCGGTAGATATTTTGTTTCCGAACGTTTATGAAATAAGCTATAACTAAAGCCACACCTATGCTTAGAATGATCAACTTCCAAAGATTAAGGGCTTTAAATAAAAACCCCCTAAAATCAAAAGTAATTCCTCTAGGTTCAGAATAGTCGTTCTCGTAATCTTCCATAAGACAATCTTACCTCGTAATTAATAAAATGGTGGTCGTCACAAGTCCCAATACCGTGATCAGCGTGCCCAAAGTTTCCTTTCCTGTAATACCGGTTCCCCAAGTTTTCTGTCTTAGCGGTTTCACATAAATCATATCATTGGGTTGAATATAGTAATATGGCGAGTTCATCACATTCAAATCGGTGAGGTCAAGATGATGGATTTGTTGCCCTTGCGGATATTGACGAATGATCAACACATCTTTGCGTTCTCCCGTAATAGGAATTTCGCCCACATTAGCAATAGCTTGAAAAATATTGACACGCTCTTGAAATAGTATTTGAGACCCTGGTGAGCCCACTTCGCCCATGGCGGTATAGCGTAAACCGGATAATTTTACGGTTATAAAAATATTAGCAGTTTCCTTAAATTGTTCCTCTAAAAGTCGTGCTTTAATCTGTTCTTCAATCTCAGTGGTGGTATACCCAAGTACAGTAATCAATCCCAATTCAGGTACCCTGATCTTACCATGGGTATCTACCGTAAACCCATCAAAATAGGCCCGTTCTGAAGCACTGGCATTAAGATTCCCTTCTCCTATCGGGTTAAAGATACTCACATTGTCTTGATCCAACACTTTAATCCGAATATTTAAAATATCGTTAATTTGAACGCGATACGGTTTTTGCTGCGCTATCATTACCTGTAAAGAGTCCGTTGCAGTGTTTTTATTTTGAAGATACACAATGTCTTTATGCGGAATACAGGATGTTAAAAAGAAGGTCAGAAGGACTCCAATAACCACTAAAATTTGTTTCATAAACGGCGACATGTATTTTAACAAATATAAGTTATCACTAACAATATCAAAACAATTCTTCTTTTTTTCGGTCAAACGCATCCAGCGCTCAATTTCATTATCCTATATTTTCTCTACTCTCTTTCACTTCTCTCTACTCTCTCTTCTATTTTCTCTATTCTTAATACTTAATTCTCAAATCTTAATTCTCTATTCTTTATTCCCCACCCCCCTTATGCTTTATTCTTGTACATATTCCCGTTATTTGTAAAAAAATTAGACCTTGAATTACTTAACTGTTGAATCTATCTCAAAATCTTATGGCGAAGTAGCGCTATTTGAAGATCTTTCCTTTAGCATCCATAAAGATGATAAAATTGCTTTTGTGGCAAAAAACGGAAGTGGTAAAACTTCCATTTTAAATATACTTTCCGGAATGGACCAACCTGACAATGGCCAAGTGGTCATCAGAAAGGGTTTGCGCTTATCTTTTTTATCGCAGTCACCCCAATTTGAAGATCACCTGACGATTGAAGACACCATTTTCAAATCTGATTTACCCATTTTAAAAGTGATTGAGAGTTATGAAAAGGCACTTTTAAATCCGGAAGATGCTGACGCCTACCAAAAAGCTTTTGAAGGTATGGACCGACATAACGCTTGGGAATTTGAATTGCGTTTTAAACAAATTCTGTCACAGCTAAAATTAGACGACCTGACCCAAAAAATTAAAACGCTTTCTGGAGGTCAGAAAAAACGTCTGGCTTTGGCTACAGCACTCATCAACAATCCTGATCTTTTGGTATTGGATGAACCTACCAACCACCTCGATTTGGAAATGATTGAATGGCTGGAGCAATATTTTGCCAAAGCTCAGATGACCTTATTTATGGTAACGCATGACCGGTATTTTCTAGAACGCGTCTGTAATGAAATCATTGAACTGGATCATGGGAAATTATTTACTTACAAAGGCAATTACTCCTATTATTTAGAACAAAAGGAAGCCCGCATTACCAATGAAACGGTTGAAACGGGCAAAGCCAAACAACTCTTTAAAAAAGAATTGGATTGGATGCGACGCCAACCCAAAGCCCGTACTACGAAATCCAAATCGCGTATTGACGATTTTCAGGACATTAAAGCTAAAGCCAATCAGCGCCGAAATGACCACAAGATACAGTTGGAAATCAACATGGAGCGTTTGGGGAGCAAAATTGTGGAATTCCATAAAGTCTCCAAAGCATTTAAGGATAAAGTCATTTTAGACGGGTTTGAATATGTGTTCAAAAAAGGAGAACGCATCGGCATCATCGGAAAAAACGGGACAGGGAAATCGACGTTTTTAAATATGTTAACCCAAACCATGGCTCCAGATTCTGGGAAAGTGATTATTGGCGACACGGTCAAATTTGGGTATTACACGCAAAACGGTATAAAAATAAAGCCAGGCCAAAAGGTTATTGACGTTATTAAGGAGTACGGAGAATATATCCCGTTGACCAAGGGGCGTCAAATAAGTGCGTCGCAATTGTTGGAAAAGTTTTTATTCGACCGCAAAAAACAATATGATTTTGTAGAAAAATTAAGTGGTGGCGAGCAAAAACGTCTGTATTTATGTACGGTATTGATCCAAAACCCGAATTTCCTGATTCTGGATGAGCCTACCAACGATTTGGACATTGTAACCTTAAATGTCCTTGAAGATTTTCTATTGGATTTTCCAGGTTGTTTGTTGGTGGTCTCTCACGACAGGTATTTTATGGATAAGATTGTCGATCATTTATTTGTTTTTAGAGGGGACGGAGAAGTTGAAGATTTCCCAGGAAACTATTCTGATTACCGCGATTATGAAGCGTCGACCCCTTATGTAGAAACCCTAAAGACGGAGTCTGCTCCTTCTGACGTTAAAAAGAATACCGCAGAAAAACTATCCTACAATGAGCAAAAAGAATTGAAATCCTTAAATAGTAAAATCAGATCGCTTGAATTGGACAAAAAAGCCTTTGAAGAGAAATTTCATGACAGCTCCCTCTCACAGGAAAAAATCAACAAACTGTCTGAGGATTTACAAAAAATAATTGATGACATTGCCGTTAAAGAAGCACGTTGGTTTGAATTGTCAGAGAAACTGGAGTCATAAATGTGAGTATTGATGAGAAGAAGATGAAGGATGAGTGAGAACAGAGAGAAGAGAAAAGAGAAAAGAGAGAAGTTCAAAAAAAATCTCGAATATCCAATAACGAATAACTAATAACGAATGTTGAATAAGGTATAAAGAACAGAGATTAACGAATCCCGATTCACGAATTTAAAAGTTGAATGGTGAAGCAAGGTGACATTGATTGATTTTCATTTTGTTTGCTTTATTTTAATATTCAACTACCCTCATAAATTCTCCTCCTCGTAAAGAAGGAGTGGATTCTGCTACCGAAGAGAAGCAGAAGACGAGGTGGTTTTTTATCTTGATCATAGTTTAGGATCGAATTTTGAGTAGAATAAAGAACAAAGAACCTAGAGCCAAGAATCAGGACGGAAGGCGGAAAATTTTGAACTTTGAACATATTATAATATTCAGCGCAAATCCAAAACATCAGTGTCATCAGCGTTCCATTGAAAAACCAAAGACTAAAAACAGAGAATAGAGAGAAGAGAACAGAGAACAGAGAATTAACGAATATAAAAGTTGAATAGTGAAGCAAGGTGACATTGATTGATTTTCATTTTGTTTGCTTTATTTTAATATTCAACTACCCTCTTAAATTCTCCTCCTCGTAAAGGAGGAGTGGATTCTGCTACCGAAGAGAAGCAGAAGACGAGGTGGTTTTTATCTTGATTATAATTAGGATCGAATTTTGAGTAGAGTAAAGAACAGAGAACCTAGAACCAAGAATCAGGACGGAAGACGGAAAATTTTGAACTTTGAACATATTATAATATTCAGTGCAAATCCAAAAAATCAGCGTCATCAGCGTTCCATTGAAAAACCAAAGACTAAAAACTGAGAACAGAGAGAAGAGAATAGAGAATAGAGAATAGAAAGCCAAGAACCAAGAATCAGGACGGAGGACGGAAAACTTTGAGCTTTGAACATATTATAATATTCAGCGCAAATCCAAAAAATCAGCGTCATCAGCGTTCCATTGAAAAACCAAAGACTAAAAACTGAGAACAGAGAGAAGAGAATAGAGAACCAAGAATCAGGACGGAAGACGGAAAATTTTGAACTTTGAACATATTATAATATTCAGCGCAAATCCAAAACATCAGTGTCATCAGCGTTCCATTGAAAAACCAAAGACTAAAAACTGAGAACAGAGAGAAGAGAATAGAGAATAAAGAACAGAGAACAAAGAACAGAGAACAAAGAACCTAGAGCCAAGAACCAAGAATCAGGACGGAAGGCGGAAAATTTTGAACTTTGAACATATTATAATATTCAGTGCAAATCCAAAAAATCAGCGTCATCAGCGTTCCATTGAAAAACCAAAGACTAAAAACAGAGAACTGAGAACAGAGAATAGAGAACTCTGAACAAAAAACTGCCAACTGAACCCTCAAACCTGAAACCTGAAACCTGAAACAGAAAAAACCTGAAACAATTTTTTACCAGTGTATCAATTCATCGCCTATCTAAAATTCCTTTTAAAAGCAAGTAACCAACACGGGGTGCATTCTCCGTTTGTATATCATTTGGTTACGAAATGCTTTTATGACCGATCAGATCATGAAGCGTATGCTGACCTAGCGTCTTACCGTTCAGAACTGCTTAACAATGCTGATAGTATTCATATTACAGAGTTTGGATCAGGCTCTAAAGTGTTTAAGTCAGATGAACGCCACATTAAGGCCATTGCAAAAACGTCAGGTACCAGCCTAAGAAACGCAAAACTCCTCTTTAGGATCGTCAGGTATTTTCAACCACAGGAAGTCTTAGAGTTAGGTACAAATCTGGGTATCGGCACACAGGCCATGGCTTTGGCGCATCCTCAAGCAAACATCACTACTATTGAAGGCTGTCCAGAACTCTTAAAAGTGGCCAATCGCAATTTCTCGGACCGAAAGCTTTCAAACATTAAAAGCCTTCAAGGCTCCTTTAAAGATAAAATTCAAGAGTTGCCACAATCAACCTGGGATTTGATTTTTTTTGACGGGCACCATTCCAAAGACGCTACATTGGCCTATTTTGACCTGTTATTACCCACTGCCCATAACGATTCTGTGTTTATTTTTGACGATATTTACTGGTCCAAAGGTATGACGGAAGCCTGGGACATCATTAAAAAGCACCCGCAGGTGACGGTGACGGTGGATACCTTTAATTGGGGAATTGCCTTTTTCAGAAAAGAACAACTCAAGGAACATTTTAAAATTAGAGTGTAACAACTTGTGCCTTTACACGTCATATGAATCGTAAATCATTTATTTTACAGATCCAAAAGTCACCGCACTGTAATTAGAAATTTAAACATAAACTAACCCATGGATAACGTCATTCACATTAGAAATATCGTCAGAAACTTTCAATTAGGCTCAGAAACGGTCTATGTTTTAAAGGACATCGATTTAGATATTGAACGCGGTGATTATGTGGCCATCATGGGACCGTCAGGGTCTGGGAAATCGACTTTGATGAATCTTTTAGGCTGTTTGGACACCCCAACCTCAGGCACTTATATTTTAAACGAACAGGATGTCAGCAAACTGAGTGATGATCAATTAGCCGAAATCAGAAATAAAGAAATCGGATTTGTTTTTCAAACCTTTAATTTACTGCCCAGAACCACAGCATTAGATAATGTGGCCTTACCTATGATTTATGCTGGGGCTTCTAAAGCTGATCGCAAGATTCGTGCTACTGAAGTATTGACTGATGTAGGTTTGGCAGATCGTATCCACCATAAACCTAATGAACTGTCTGGAGGGCAACGTCAACGTGTGGCAGTAGGTCGTGCGCTGGTCAATAAACCATCCATAATTCTTGCTGATGAGCCTACCGGAAACCTAGATTCCAAAACCTCATTGGAAATTCTGCAATTATTTGACGACATTCATAAATCCGGCAATACCGTGATTGTGGTTACCCACGAAGAGGATGTAGCCGCTCGTGCATCACGGATCATCCGTTTGCGTGATGGGGTGATTGAGAGTGATATGAGGAATTAGTGGGGAGTGAGGAGTGAGGAGTGAGGAGTGAGGAGTGAGGAGTTTAAAGCTAATTTACCTGACAGAGTGCAACACCACCGAACCATAATTTTACAATTTACTTTTCAGATCATCAGTGGCCAGTAAAACAGGTGACCCCATTAAAGCATGACCTGATACGAGATCTTAAAAATGACACCTTGTTTTTAAACCAATTTCACTAAGAGTGATTGGGCAAATTAATTTAGAACAACTATTGTTTATCAGTCAGTTATAATCAAATATTTGTTTCCTGCCTGACGGCAAGGGCAGGTTTATTCTATAAGCGCAGCAGTCTTTATTCTTTATCGGACAATACTATTTTCAGATAATGAATCGTTCTCTTTTTTATAAAAAAGAGTCGTGTATTCGTCATTAAAAACGCGTAACTTTGAACTATAAACATTGAATCTTTCAGTATGAAAATCTATACCAAAACTGGTGATAAAGGCACCACGGCCCTATTTGGCGGCACTAGAGTCCCCAAACATCACATTCGCATTGACAGCTACGGAACCGTTGATGAACTTAACTCGCATCTTGGTTTAATTAGAGATCAACCTATTGATCAACACTACAAAGAAATTATAATGATCATTCAGGAGCGGTTATTTACCGTGGGCGCTACTTTAGCGACAGATCCCGCAAAAGCAATGCTCAAAAACGGCAAGGAACGTTTAAACATTCCGAAAATCTCTGCTGCTGATATTGAACTTTTAGAAAATGAGATTGACCGCATGAACGATTCCCTCCCTCCAATGACACATTTCGTACTACCAGGGGGTCATCAAACGGTGTCATTCTGTCATATAGCCCGTTGCGTATGCCGTAGAGGTGAGCGTTTAGCATCAGCACTGAACGACTTAGAGCCGTTTCAACCGGAATCTCTAACCTATTTAAACCGTTTATCTGACTACCTTTTTGTATTGGCACGAAAGTTGTCCAGTGAGTTGGAGGCCGAAGAAATTCAATGGATTCCAAAAAAAGAATCGTAAGAAAATTAGGCGGAGACCTATTTTTTGATTATATATAATAGTCAGGAAATCATGTCAGAATTATACGCTCTTTTTAATAATGGTTAAATAATTCATTTTTTACTTGATTCTTACAACAAAAAAATTATTTTTGCAAAAATTTAAACCGAATAACACATGTATTGGACATTAGAACTGGCATCTTATTTAAGTGATGCGCCTTGGCCAGCCACTAAAGACGAATTAATCGATTATGCGATCCGTACTGGAGCGCCTTTAGAAGTGGTAGAAAATTTACAAGCAATTGAAGATGAAGGTGACTCTTACGACTCAATTGAAGAAATCTGGTCAGATTATCCAACCGATGAAGATTACCTCTGGAACGAGGACGAATATTAAATAAATCAGAAAAATTAGTTAAAAAGTCTCCTTATGAGACTTTTTTTGTGCGCTATTTTTTAATAACCTTAGCACAAACCGTATCTTTGTAAGCCTTGAATGGCAAAAACAGCATACAAACAACATTATATTAATCTGCACTGAGCTTGTCGAGGTGTAAACACTAATACCATATGAGTTTTTTAGATTCAGTATTAAAGGTTTTTGTTGGCGACAAATCCAAACAGGATGTCAAAGCCATCACACCTATAGTAGACCAAGTTAAAACCTTTGAAAACGCTTTGGAAGCCTTATCCCATGATGAACTGAGGGCGAAAACAGCGTTTTTCAAATCAAAAATTGAAGACGCACGACAGCCTTTTAACGATACAATTGACAAACTTCAAAAGGATGCGGAAGCTACAGACGACATTGATGAGCGTGAAGATATCTATCAAGAAATTGACCGGATTAAAGATGACATTTACAAAGCCACTGAAGCTGTTTTAAACGACATTCTTCCAGAAGCTTTTGGTGTGGTCAAAGAAACCGCTAAACGTTTTGTTCACAATACCACCATCACGGTATCCGCAAGTACGTTTGACCGCGAAATCTCAGGTAGCAAAACCTATGTCACTCTAGAAGATGACAAAGCAATTTGGGCAAATTCTTGGGATGCGGCAGGAAAACCGATTACTTGGGACATGATTCATTATGATGTGCAGCTAATTGGTGGGGTGGCACTTCATCAAGGTAAAATTGCCGAGATGCACACTGGGGAAGGGAAAACGCTTGTAGCATCACTTCCAATGTATTTAAATGCCCTTGCTGGCAGAGGTGTACACTTGGTAACCGTGAACGATTACCTGGCAAAACGTGATAGCGCATGGATGGCACCTTTGTTTGAATTTCACGGCATGAGCGTGGATTGTATTGATTATCACCAACCAAATTCTGCCGCACGTAAAAAAGCTTATTTGGCAGACATTACTTACGGAACAAATAATGAATTTGGTTTCGATTATTTACGTGATAACATGGCGCATGCTCCTGACGACTTGGTACAACGGCCGCATCATTTCGCCATTGTAGATGAGGTGGATTCCGTTTTAGTTGATGATGCTCGTACACCGTTGATTATTTCTGGACCGGTACCTCAAGGAGACCGCCATGAATTTACAGAACTGAAACCAAAAGTAGATAGTATTGCAGCTGTACAGCGTCATTATTTAACCGGTGTTTTGGCTGAAGCTAAAAAATTAATTGCTGACGGAGATACTAAAGAAGGTGGCTTCAAGTTGTTGCGTGTGTATAGAGGTATTCCTAAAAACAAGGCCTTAATAAAGTATTTAAGTGAAGAAGGCATCAAGCAACTCCTTCAAAAAACAGAAAATCAATACATGCAGGACAATAACCGTGAGATGCCTAAGGTAGATGCGGAATTGTACTATGTGATTGACGAAAAAAACAATCAAGTAGAATTAACAGATAAAGGTGTTGAGTTTTTATCTGGAGATGATGATCCTAACTTTTTTGTAATGCCAGAAATTGGGATGGAAATCTCAAAAATTGAAGCAAAAAACCTTTCTAAGGAAGAAGAAGCAGACGCTAAAGAAGAATTGTTTAGAGATTTTGGAATCAAGTCAGAACGTATCCATACCCTAAGCCAGTTATTAAAGGCTTACGCCCTATTTGAAAAAGACATTCAATATGTTGTGATTGACAATAAAGTGATGATTGTTGATGAACAAACGGGTCGTATTATGGATGGGCGTCGCTACAGTGACGGGTTGCACCAAGCTATTGAAGCTAAAGAAAACGTAAAGATAGAAGCCGTTACCCAAACTTTTGCAACGGTAACGCTCCAAAATTACTTTAGAATGTACCGCAAATTAGCGGGTATGACCGGTACTGCGGTTACCGAAGCTGGTGAGTTTTGGGAAATCTATAAATTGGACGTAGTTGAAATTCCAACCAACAGACCAATTGCTCGTGATGATCGTGATGATTTAGTTTATAAAACCAAACGCGAAAAGTACCATGCCGTTATTGATGAAGTGACCAAACTCTCAGAAGAAGGGCGTCCAGTATTGATTGGTACAACCTCCGTTGAAATCAGTGAGTTGCTAGGAAAAATGTTGACACTTCGCAAAGTGTCCCACAACGTATTAAATGCAAAGCTCCATAAAAAAGAAGCTGATATTGTTGCAGAAGCAGGACAACCAGGTCAGGTGACCATTGCCACCAATATGGCGGGTCGTGGTACGGATATTAAATTAAGCAACGACGTCAAGAAAGCAGGCGGTTTGGCCATTGTAGGTACAGAGCGACATGATTCTAGACGTGTAGACAGACAGTTACGTGGTCGTGCCGGACGTCAGGGAGATCCAGGAAGCTCACAGTTTTATGTGTCTTTGGAAGATAACCTAATGCGTCTTTTTGGTAGTGAACGTATTGCCAAAATGATGGATAGAATGGGTTTAGAGGAAGGTGAAGTGATTCAACATTCCATGATTTCAAAATCCATTGAGCGTGCCCAGAAAAAAGTTGAGGAAAACAACTTTGGTGTTCGTAAGCGTTTATTGGAATATGATGATGTGATGAATGCGCAACGTGAAGTTATTTACAAGCGTCGTCGTCATGCTTTACACGGAGAACGTTTGAGTGTGGATTTGGCAAATATGATTTTTGACACCTCAGAAGGCATCACCCAAACCAACAAAGCGGCTAACGACTTTAAGAATTTTGAGTTTGAATTGATCCGTTATTTCTCAATGAGCTCCCCTATTACGGAAGCTGAATTTGGGAAAATGTCAGAGCAGGACATTGCTGCTAAAATTTATAAAGCAGCGTTCAATCACTACAAAGAAAAAATGCAGCGCAATGCAGATATGGCATTCCCAATCATTCAAAATGTATATGAAACACAACGTGACAAGTTTAAGCGTATTGTAGTGCCGTTTACTGATGGTGTAAAGAGTTTGCAAGTAGTTACAGATCTTGAAAAAGCGTACAACACCAATGGTAAGCAGTTGATTAATGATTTTGAAAAGAACATTACCCTTGCCATCGTAGATGATGCCTGGAAAACCCATTTACGTAAAATGGACGAACTGAAACAATCGGTTCAGTTGGCAGTGCACGAGCAAAAAGATCCCTTATTGATCTATAAATTTGAAGCTTTTGAATTATTTAAAGTGATGATTGACCAAGTGAACAAAGATGTGATTTCATTCCTATTCAAAGGAGAGCTACCAACAGAAACCACTGATGCTATACAGGAAGCACGTCAGGTCCGTTCTAAAGAAAAATTAGAAACCACCAAAGAGGAAATTCCTAATTTGGATGAGCTTTCTACCCAAAGCAGGGCTGCGGGTAACACCCAACGTCAGGAAGTTGTAGAAACCATAGTTCGCGATAAGCCTAAAATTGGACGTAACGATAAAGTGACCATCAAAAATGTGATGAGTGGTGAAAACAGAACCTTAAAATACAAACAAGCAGAACCGTTGTTATTGAAAGGCGACTGGGTATTGACGGAAGAGTAATCCAATTTATGCGAAAGCAGGAATCTCATAACAAAAAAATCCTGACCTCAATTGAGGTCAGGATTTTTTTTTGAATGCCGTTGTTGGTATTAAATGCCGCTGTTGGTGTTTTCCACCAACAACCCAACCTATGCCCTCGTCGCCACCGTTATTGCAGTTTATAAAAACAACCTAAGCTATGCCATTCATGAAACACCAAAATTGGCATTCAATGTAGTTCCGACTTAACCAATCAATGTTGGTGAAAAACACCAACATTGGCGCTCGTATTTTTTTCCAACTGTTCAGGTCGTGGTTGGTGTTTCCATCATGCCGTTGTTGGTGTTTTCCACCAACAACCCAACCTATGCCCTCGTCGCCACCGTTGTTGCAGTTTATAAAAACAACCTAAGCTATGCCATTCATGAAACACCAAAATTGGCATTCAATGAAGTTCCGACTTAACCAATCAATGTTGGTGAAAAACACCAACATTGGCGCTCGTTCTTTTTCCAACTGTTCAGGTCGTGGTTGGTGTCCTTCATGCCGTTGTTGGTGTTTTCCACCAACAACCCAACCTATGCCCTCGTCGCCACCGTTATTGCAGTTTATAAAAACAACCTAAGCTATGCCATTCATGAAACACCAAAATTGGCATTCAATGAAGTTCCGACTTAACCAATCAATGTTGGTGAAAAACACCAACATTGACGCTCGTATTTTTTTCCAACTATTCAGGTCGTGGTTGGTGTCCTTCATGCGTTGTTGGTGTTTTCCACCAACAACTTAGCGTATGCCCTTGCTAGTGTTCACCAACAAGCACCCAGAAGCTACTGCGCCTTTGATACTTCAAAAACTGCAGTTTCCGTCATATTAATCACTTCGCCTATATCACTTTTAGCAACTCTCTTAGTACGTAAATATCTATTCAGATTATAAGCATCAAAATTAGCTGCATTTTTATCTACACTATTGATCTTAACACGTCCTGCAGAGTGGATAAATTCATTGTTTCCAATCCACATGCCCACATGAATCACGCGTTCTGGAGAGGTCTCTGTGGCTTTCTTACCGAAAAATAATAAATCACCCGGTTGTAGCTTCTCAAAGTTTTGATTGTCATCAATAAGATCTCCAGTATGAATTTGTTGGGAAGCATCTCTAGGTAAGATGAGTCCGTTTAAGAAAAATATGGTCTTCGTAAATCCACTACAATCCACGCCTTTTGGAGAAGTACCTCCCCACAAATAAGGCAAACCCATCAATCGTTTTGAAGTGGCTACCAAATTTTCTTGGGACGGATCGGTTCGTGATAACCACGAGGCGTAAAGCTCCGCTTCTGTTTTGTTGATATAGGCAATGCGTTGATCAGGATATACAACCTTGTAAAACTCACCCTCTTCACTTAACAACTCAAAAATGCCCCCGGCAACAACGTCTGACACTACTTGTGATGCTGTAAAAGGCATAGAATAACTACTTCCAGAAATGGTGGTGTAAATGAGTTTAGTTGCCGATTTCCAACGGTCAAATTCCGCTTGATCGATATCTTCCACCCCGCCACTGTCTACCCAAGCCAAATACTTATCTGGAGTTTGAATTAAGGTCCAGCTATTTTCCTTTTTTAGAATTTTTACGGGTGTTCCTAGAGTAGCTTGAGTGGCTAATTCAGCAGAATGTGCTGGCCGACTTCTTAGGTTAGCTACAGAAATTGTAACCAAACCTAAAGTTTTGCCCTCTAAAGCTGATGCTGGAAGAATTTGAATGCTATCTATATAATCAATTTTTGCAGCGGTCAGATTATTCTTTAAAGCCTCTACAGCATCCGGTAAATTACTTTCACCTTTTAACATATAGACCTTACCTCTCTTTTCTGCAGTGACATCAAATAACGCTACTCTCTTGTCCGGAGCGTATTGGCTTTTAACTGCTTCTATTTCTTTTGTTAAATGCGTTTTATTTTCAACTCTTGTGGCACAACTCATTGCGAGTGTTAACGCCAGAAATAAAACGCCAATTTTCGAAATCTTTTGTATCATTTTAATTTGATTTTTAAGAAACAGCAAATTATAAAATTATAACTGATCTTTTAAGTATAACGAACATACTTTTTACTTTGGACGCCATTATTTAGCGTCATAGCGCTTGTAAGCGCTACCACAATAGTACACAATAGGCTGAACATTTGTTTTAAAATTTTAATGCTCATAAGGATAAGCATCAAAAAACAAACCTTAATAAGAATCTTTAATTTCAGAGGAAAATTAGGACAATTAAAGCCAAATATTGCAGTTTCTGTTAAATGAATCATTAAATGGATGGCTAAGTAAGGTTTTTCGGATTTTGACGTCTATCTTTGTTAGACCTTGGATAATTAAGCCCTAAGGGCAATAAACCGAAGGTATATTTTATCCAATTAATGTGCACGTTATAAACGGTTTCACATCCATTACT
The DNA here is from genome assembly GCF_016469035.1 of Gelidibacter salicanalis. Classification (GTDB taxonomy): domain Bacteria; phylum Bacteroidota; class Bacteroidia; order Flavobacteriales; family Flavobacteriaceae; genus Gelidibacter; species Gelidibacter salicanalis_A. Next base: position 21,166 of record NZ_JAEHJZ010000062.1, read on the forward strand.
CTGTTATACTTATGAAATTCCCTCAAGTACCAAAAAATGAAAGTCACAGACTTGATGCGCTCAACTCTTACCAAATTCTAGATACCTTACCTGAAAAAGAGTATGACGAGATTACCGCTTTAGCCTCTATGATTTGTAATACACCAATGTCTCTGATCAGTCTTATCGATAAAGATCGGCAATGGTTTAAATCTCACCATGGTCTGGACACCAACGAAACCCCAAGAGAATTCGCATTTTGCGCGCACGCCATCAATCAAAAAGATAAAACACTTATAGTCAATGACGCGCGTATAGACGAGCGTTTTCGAGATAATCCGTTGGTTACTGGAGATCCTAATTTGGTCTTTTATGCGGGTATTCCACTGATTAATCCTGAGGGACTACCCTTAGGAACTCTATGTGTTTTAGATGTGAAACCAAAACAACTCACCCCAGAGCAAGAACACGCCCTTGAAATGCTCGCCAATCAATTAATGAAATTATTGGAATTGAGAAAAACGACCATAATCTTACACCAAAGCAACCGAAAACTCAATGCCAAGAATAGAACCTTAGAAAAATTTGTAAGCGTGGCGGCTCATGACATCAAATCGCCCATGAATAATGTTTTGGCCCTGTCTGATATGCTTCTTGAAGATTATTCAGAAACAATGGACCCAGAGGCGGTTCTGCTTTTAGAACATGTCCACACCTCAGTATTGCAATCTACCTATCTTATTGATGGCATTCTTAATTACAGTAAAGACCCCAACAGCCTCTCAGAACACAAAGAATCTGTACATATCAAATCCTTATTATACGATATTGAAGAGCTTTTGGTCACCAAGGGAAACGTTGAGATGACCATTGAAGTTGATGACAACTTACACGCTTTTATCAATAAAACCGCGCTACATCAAATTTTTAGTAATTTGATTTCCAATAGCATAAAATACAACCATCAGGACAGGGTAGAAATTCTCGTACACGTTTATGAAGATGATGAGGAACTTAAAATCAGTGTCAAAGATAACGGCCCAGGCATTGATCCTAAAGACAAAAAACGCATCTTTAAATTATTCTCTACCACCGCTAATAGAGATAAAAATGGCTTCCACGGTACAGGAATCGGATTGGCAACTGTAAAAAATTTAGTACATAGTTTGGGCGGAAAAATAGCCGTCATCTCTAATAAAAAGGAAGGTGCCAACTTTGTATTTACTTTGAAAAAAACCTGGCAGGATGTCATCGCTTAAGGTGTACCTAAAAAAGTATTTTTAGTTTTCTTTTCGGGGTAAAATACCACGGTGGCATCAACACTTTTAATTACTCATAAAACCCACATCTAAACCGTGTTTGAAAAGTATTTAAAGGCTTATGTTATACAACCCAAATATTCTTCTTATTTTTCAATAAATTTCAATTTGAAGCCCCCGAAGCCCAACAGCAAGCCTACACAAAACCGAACATGGTTGCGCCGCATTCTTATTACCCTTGCCGTTATTATCTTGGTGCCGCTTAGCCTTTTTACCATAGGTTGGTTTAATAGAGATAGCGTCATTGACATGCTGCAAGAATGGTATGCTGGAAACACCTCAGGCACCTTGGTGATTGGAACAGTCAATGCGAGCTTTTTAAGCGGTTTCCCCAATGTTGGTTTTACCCTAAAAGACATAAAACACACCAATACAGATAGCATTACTGACCAATTTTCATCACTTCAAATTGAAGAGGCAAAATTAGTTATAAGCGCCGGTAACCTTTTAAGGGGCGATTTCATATTTAGAAAAATAGATGTTAAAAACGCCGTATTCTATCAGGAAGTAATTTCAGAACGCCCGCTGGCCTATCATGAACAGTTAAAGCGTACCAAAAAAGTGGGCCAAGGGTTTCAGTTTCCCAAATGGCTCAATCAGACAGGCGCCACTATAGTATTGGAAAATATTAAATACACCAATAAGGATACTATTTTAAACAAATATTTTGATTTGCACATTCATAATTTCAGAACCTCCTTTAAAGGCCATTCTGATAAATTGGAGGGCAATACATCTTTAGACTTGAGCATCAACCACTTGGGATTCAATACCAGAAAAGGCAGTTTTTTAAAGAACGCCCGTGTTACAGGAAATCCAAAATACAGCGTAGATATAAAGAATGATTCGATTACAATTCCCAAGTTCCCTCTCTATATCGAGGATCAGATTTTCCAATTAACGGCCCATTTTAACCTGGCTGAATCCAACGGGTTTGTTTTTGAACTACAAAATAATACGACTGGTTTTAAAACCATCAAGCGTCTTTTAAGTGATAGTATTGCCAGTAAATTAAAGGATTTTGACATCCAAAAGCCTTTTGAAAGCTCTGTCAAAATTGCAGGAAAATTTGCCTATGGCAATAATCCAGAGGTTAAAGCGGACTTTTCTACTATTAATAACGAGATCGTAATCTCTGAAAGGATACACTTAAAGAACGCTGCTTTCAATGGTCATTTAACTACCGATATTTATACTAGGGATAGCTTAAGAAAGATAAAAAAATCACCTAAAGACATTAAAGTTTCTTTTGACCTGTTAAATGGTGAATTTGATGATATTAAAATGACGAGTGTCAATTCCTATTATCAAAGTACACCAGAAGCAGCGAATTTTATTGAAGCAAATGTTAATTTAAAGGGACGCAATGAAACCTTAGCAAAACTCGTTGAAACTGATAATTTCGATTTTAAGGGTGGTAATTTTCAACTACAAGCCCTCATATCGGGAGACATTCCCAATCCTTATCAAATTTTAAATAAAGCTACCGGTCTTTTTAATTTGAACAACACACGGGTTGTACTCAAGAAGAACGGCTTACAACTGCCTATTCAGTCCATTTCAGTCGCTTTAAACAAAGAGGTCTCCATATTGAGAAACTTGACCGTCAACTTACCCAACGGTGAAAATTTAGTTTTTAAAGGCACCTTAAAAAGCATTGCCGGATTGCTATCTAAGTCGCCCACCTCACCCACTACAAGTCAAATCACCTTAACTTCTGAAAATCTCAACATCTCTGAAGTGATTGAGATGGCCAAAGAGTTTATTCCGGAATCCAATGCAAAAAACACGGATAGACAGGCCTTGCACGAAACGCTCGAAGCGGTTTACAGTCAATTTCATCCCAAATTTGACCTAGACATCAAAGCGTTGAGATACAAGAATGTGGTGATTAACGATTTGAAATCAAATATTGAAATCGCCAATTCTGAGACTATTTTACTTCATAATTTTAAGTTTAATTATGATGATGCCGTCACCAACCTTAAAGGCAGTATTAAAGTTTATCCACCGGAAAGCCAATTACAGGAAGCCATTTACATGAACGCGGCTGCCACTTCAGAAGGATCTTTAAACATATTTAAAGAGCTTTTTAATATTGAACTTTTCAGAATAGATTCTGGGCGATTTAAATTTAATGGTAACGTCAATGGTAATGTTAAAGCGTTCAATGAATTATTGAAAAGTGCGAAAGGCGACTTGACGCTTACCAACACAAAACTCCATTACCCCCCTGCTGAAATGGATATTGCCATAGATTCTTTAGCGTTATTTGTAGATCATTCTACTATAATTCTGAAGCAATTCAACCTGGAGATTGACGATTTTCATCCCATTCAATTGAACGGGCGCATTAAGGAATTTCCAAATTTTCTATTAGACGAAATTACAGATCCAGGATCTATATTTTTAGAAATCTCTGCTCCTTTCTTTGATGGGGATCAACTTTTTAGGACTATTGAATCCTTTAAGGATGACACTAAAGCCAGTACAAAAAATAAAAAGGCATTACACACTATCTTTGAAGATGTCAATGCCTTCAATCCTGAGATCCGATTGGCTATAGACTCCTTAAAATATAAAGACCTCATTACTGAAAATATTGCTGCGCAGGTTTATTTTGAAAATGATTCCATTTTGAAACTAGATCATCTGGACCTAAATTATAAAACGACAGTAGCCAATATTCAAGGCGAAATCAATGCGCATACCAGTAAAATGGACTTACTGAACGATAATCCTTTTGACCTCAATTTTTACGTTCAGGTAAAAGGAAAGTCTGAAGATTTGAACGACTATTTAAAAACGACCAACTTTGTGTTTAAGTCGGGCGATTTTGAGTTTTACGGCAACTACAAAGGCCAATCCAAAAACCTAACATTATTCAACTCTGCTGCCTCGGGCGATTTAAAGATTGGGGGTACGCTTGTGGACTTTAAAGCTGCCGATCTTCAAATTCCTGTAGATAGTTTGCATGTTAAAATCAATAATGATCTGGCAACGCTAGAAACACTCGACATCCAATTACCAGGGAAGAGTTCGCTATTTTTTTCTGGAGCTATTGATAAGTTTTCAGAATTTATAAATGGTTCTACCGAGAACCGACTGCACAGTTCAAATTTCTCCATCTATGCGCCTTATTTAGACACCTCCAATATCAAAGAATTTTTGGAAGGTTCAGAAGCGGTCAGTCCAAACAAGACAGACGCCAAAGACTTAGATCTCCAAAAGTGGAAAGACGTCCTCACAAAAATAAATACCTCGTTCTATCCGGCCATTGCCATTCAGGTAGATACCTTAAAGCACAAAGCATTTCATATTACCAATTTTGAATCGCAGCTCAGATTTGATAATAAAGGGCGTTTTAAAATTGAGGACACCCAACTCAATTTTTATGGCGGCAAGATAGTAATGACTGTAGAAGTAGGCATAAAAGCTGATGAAAACACTCCTGTTTCTATTGACATGGCTGTGCATGACATGAACCTCCACGAATTGGTAACGCGATTTGATTATTTTAAGGATGAACATTTGAGACAGGCAGAACATATTTCAGGAAATCTAAATTATAAACTTACCGCAACTGGTACGGCCAATAATTCTGGGCAGGTAGATATGAACTCTCTAAATGGAGTTCTGAGGATAGAAATTGATAGCCTGGCTCTTTTTGACTATAAACCCGTTATGGAAAACATTCCTTTAATGAAGGCGGAACGCTTTAAAAATTTAAGATTCAGACCGATCGTTCAAACCTTTGAGATCAAAGACGGCGAAATCATCATTCCCCGAACTGAACTCCAGTCGTCCGCCATTCATTTCTTTTTTGAAGGTCAGTTAAAACTGAACGAATATGCCAACATATGGTTATCCGTACCTTGGAAAAACCTCAAGAGCAATGATGGATTGACCTTGCCAGAAAAGACTACTTATGACGATGCCGGATCAAAATTTCACCTACAGTTTCTTCAAGATCAAAACAGTAAAAAAGCGCGCAAGCAACAGCTTAAGGTCAAAATTAGATTGGGCAACAGGAAATTGAGAAAGATGCGGGATAGTTTGAAAGAGTAATCTGAACACATGGAATCGTCACCATTATTTCCCACCTCATGACACCTCACAAACATTGCCGCTGTTATTTATGACTGTCTTGTCTTTAGTAAAATTCTATTGTCACTATCATTAGGTCTAAATGAGTTAAGGCTTCAAATAGATTTCCCTTAATTTTAATGACCTTCAACAGAGCACCCTACATGATTAATTTTTATTTAATGCTTTTTTTATTCATTCATTATGATCAATTATAAATGGTTAACCAGACGCATAGCCGTCATTCTAACATTACTTATCTGTGCCATAGCTGCTATATTTATTGGCATATATTATTACAGTTCAAACCCTGAGATTTTTCAAAAGTCTGAACGCATGATAACCATTTGGGAACCAAGAAATGTGACAGACGACATGGCAAATTTATTTATAATGCCCGATGTAAAATACGGTTATGAACTGCTTACAGAAACCCAAAAACACATGGGTCCACAGGCTAAAAATCCGCAAATGCGCTTGTCAGGTAATAACCTCAAATGCACGAGTTGTCATTTAGATTCAGGCAACAGGCCAGGTTCAGGTTCTTGGGCCGGTGTTACCCAGCGCTATCCTTCTTTCCGCGGTCGGTCAAATGCTATTGGAACCATTGAAGACCGCATCAACGGTTGTATGGAGCGAAGTATGAATGGCCAAATGATTGATGAGGACTCCAGGGAAATGCGCGCAATGGTAGCGTATATGGACTGGCTAACTGAAGGCATGCCAGAAGATGAGGTTGAGAAAGTTTCAGGATTTACAAAATTAGCTCCACCTAATACAGCTGTAAATTTAGAAGAAGGCAAACAAATATTTACGCAACATTGCGTAGAATGTCACCAACAAGATGGCCAAGGTTTAAAACATGAAGATTTTAAAGACGGGTATGTCTATCCGCCACTTTGGGGTGAGGATACTTATAATGATGGTGCTGGGATGCACAGAGTGTTGACCGCTGCTCAATTTATAAAAGCAAACATGCCGTACCTATTAGCATCTAGAGATAATCCTGTCCTCACTGATGAAGAGGCTTACAACGTAGCGGGATATATTAATAGCTTTAACCGTCCTGAAAAAGCCAACAAAGAAAAGGATTATCCAGACTTAAAATTAAAACCAGTCTCGACGCCTTACGGACCTTGGGAAGACAATTTTACTGCAGAACAGCATAAATATGGTCCTTTTCCACCAATTATTGCGTATTATAAAGAGACGTTTGATATTAAAAAGACCAAATAGATCCAAAGCACTTGCCAATTATTGATTGCTTTTTAAAGTCCCAGAATGCTTGAAGTCTAAAGGTTTATATATTTATATCATTGTGATCCGATAAAGGAACAAGACCGCTGCGCTTGTAGTCCCGACTATCGGGAAAAGAACATAGACGTAACCGTAACTATACGACAATGAGATGGAGTTTAGATTAAAATTCCTTATCACTATAGTTGATAAGCAGCAGGGTGTCATTATGAAAATTCCATAACATTCCTTGCCTCAATAGCGTTGTTAACTTTTTATTTTTTTTACCGGACACTGATGATTAAATATCATTAGTGTTCTGGTAAAACAGGCGAAAAGTTTGCAAACCCCCTTAAAGCATGATCTGGTTCAAGAACTTAAAAATGAGACCTCGTTTTTGAAACCAATTTCACTTAAAGTGATTGGGCAAATTTAATTAAGAATAACGACTCTTTATCAATCAGTTACAATCAAGTCTTTGTTCCCCGCCTGTCGGCAAGGGCAGGTTTATTCTATAAGCGCAGCGATCTTAATTCTTTATCGGACACTAATAATTTATAATAGAACATATGGCGTTGTTGCTATTGAATATCTGCTGCTGAGATGATTTGAATTCCTAAATATTCCATCTTCTTTTTTAA
>NZ_JAEHJZ010000616.1 GCF_016469035.1 Gelidibacter salicanalis
CATTACCCATGACTATGACGGTGCTGTCTTGGGCGAAGGCGTCGTGTCACTTTTGGCGATCCCGATCATTGCCGGGGGAACGCTTCGGGGCCTCATCTACGTGGCCGGACATCGCCTCTCGACAGGGTCGCTGGAGGAAGTGCTTTCGCAGCATCCGGATGTCGCTGAGTGCGCGGTTCTCGGATTGCACGACGAGCTGAAAGGCCAGCGGGCTGCTGGGTTCATCACGATGAAGCACGGCCGCAATCGCCTAGAGCATTA
>NZ_JAEHJZ010000617.1 GCF_016469035.1 Gelidibacter salicanalis
CCATTTTGAAAGTTGGTCGAGAGCGCAGCTCTAAAGAACGAGTCGGCCGACATACCTATGTTAACCCATTTCTATCAAATCGTATATTCAATGCCAAACTCAGGTTCTTCTCATAACATGCCTACATCATTCGTCGGACCAATCAAGGAATCCAACAAACAGGGATGATCACCAAAATCGCTTGAATAAAAACACGATGTAAACAATCTATGGATCGAATCGCATAATCGATTATGCGAAACTTCGAATGTGTCACCGACTTATTCGATTTGGGGATTGAATCGAAACATCGATTGTATTAATATATGCATGTAAACGCATAATCGAATCACCAATTCAATGAAATTGAACAT
>NZ_JAEHJZ010000618.1 GCF_016469035.1 Gelidibacter salicanalis
CATTCATAAGTGCGTTCCTTCAAGGGTTAGGAGTTTGTCGATGGTCAGAGTCGAGTCACGATATGACAAGATCCCGTCTACTCTTGGCGATAATCTGCCTAACCATTTGACCTTTTATAACCATTCAAACTCAAAGAACCCAGGTGTTCACCGGGAGAACATCAGCTTAAAGTTAAGTGAGTTAAGGCATTATTTGTGAGG
>NZ_JAEHJZ010000619.1 GCF_016469035.1 Gelidibacter salicanalis
GACTAGCGAGTCGACTCTTTGTTCGACTCGCGAGTCGTGACTTGCGAAACCTAAAAAAGTGTCGAAAGTCGTGACTCGCGAAAAGTCGAGAGTCAACCCAACCCTACTCTATTTACTAGATGTGTTCTTGGGACCTGAAAACAACAAAAAAGTGCATACAGATCAAGAGTTTGGAGTAGAGGTAAGGGCATTTCGATCCCTTTGGGAAAATAAGTGATGACGTCACGTTGTGGGGGAAGATTGGGAAGTTCAAATGCG
>NZ_JAEHJZ010000620.1 GCF_016469035.1 Gelidibacter salicanalis
GCCATCATACGTTCTTTGAAATGCTCGGCAACTTCTCTATTGGTGATTATTTTAAAGAAGAAGCGATCGAATGGGCGTGGGAATTCCTCACAAGTGACGAGTGGATTGGCTTTGACCCGAATTTGTTATCTGTCACTGTCCATCCAGAGGATGAAGAAGCGTATGTTCTATGGAGAGATAAAATCGGTGTACCTGAAGAACGTATTATTCGCCTTGAAGGCAACTTCTGGGATATTGGCGAGGGCCCAAGTGGACCGAATACAGAAATTTTCTATGACCGCGGTGAATCGTACGGTGACGACATGAACGATCCAGAATTATATCCTGGTGGAGAAAATGAGC
>NZ_JAEHJZ010000621.1 GCF_016469035.1 Gelidibacter salicanalis
GTTAAGTATTGCCTAGCTCTCCACCGAGCTAGTGTGCCTTCTTGGAGGGCAAAGAGGTCCAAGGGGATCAATCCTAAGACAACTTCCATACCCGAAGTCGGAGTTGAACGTAGAGTTGCAGTTAATGACAACAGCATTTTTCTTTGTAAGCTACGGGAGCTTGTTGGATAATGTATCTTTGAGTTTGTGTGCCCACACTAACCTGCCATAGCACATCATTGGTCTTATGATCGCATTGTAAATCCACATGATTTTTTGAGCATCGAGACCCCATTTCTGGGCAACTAAGCACCGTGTTAGTTGCCAGACCTTGGAGCATTTTTTGATCCTGGTTGTCACGTGTGTCACCCACGAAAGTTTGGGATCAAATGTGACACATAGATATTTCAAGCAATTTACGTATGGAACAACCTGGTCACGGATCCTCCGTGGTTTAAATACTTTCTTATAACCCATGCCAAACAACATAGCATT
>NZ_JAEHJZ010000622.1 GCF_016469035.1 Gelidibacter salicanalis
ATACCAACGTGGTTACATAGAACATCTAGACGTCCGAAGGTTTTTACTGTTTTCTCTACAATGGTGATACATTGTTGTTTATCTCGCAAGTCTCCTGGCATCAATAAACAACGTTGCCCGAGTTCTTCGATTCTTGCTTTTGTTCTATTAGCATCTTCGTGTTCATCTAAGTATGCAATCGCAACGTCAGCACTTTCCTTTGCGAAGGCAATGGCTACGGCTGCACCAAT
>NZ_JAEHJZ010000623.1 GCF_016469035.1 Gelidibacter salicanalis
TAATGTGGTCCTTTGGGAGAAGCCCGTAGTGCTTTTCTTCTGCTGTCCCAAGAGAGCCACGTACCCTGACGGCATCTTGGACAAGGGAGTGAGGCCACCGGCAGCACCCATAAGCTTGGCCGCTGTCGAAGCCCCAACAATGGCCGAGAGGTTGGGGGCGATGAATGTCATGCGGCTTTCTACGAATCGCAGGATCTCGGCTTTGGACTCGTTCAGTTGGACAGCCATGTCGCAAGT
>NZ_JAEHJZ010000624.1 GCF_016469035.1 Gelidibacter salicanalis
ATCCCGATCAGAAATTGACAACATCAGCGCCTGAATTGAGTGTTTCTGGATCTCCCAGCCCAGTTATCCCGCTCAATGGCCGCTTGAACGGGCTCAGACCATGTCGGATGCTTTGAGCCGAGCCCGTGAGCGATCCCGGCGCCGCAAGGAGCTCATCAAGCACACGTTGGGCGTGGCTGACCTGGGTCAGGCCTTGGGCAGGGGTTCGGGTTCCACCCGGGGACCGCCCCCGGGTGGG
>NZ_JAEHJZ010000625.1 GCF_016469035.1 Gelidibacter salicanalis
CGTTTTTACCGGTGTTGAGTTCACCTCGTTGGCAAAAGAATATGGGCTGACGGGAAACAATGTTCGCGCTTTTGCATGGGATGATTATTCATATTCAATGCCAGCCGCCGAGCTATCTAAATATAAAGTCATTATCGCTTATAAGAAAAATGGTGAGCTCATGGATGTTTCGGAGTTGGGGCCGTTTGCGATTATCTATCCTCGCGATAGCTACCCAGAGTTGAACAACATT
>NZ_JAEHJZ010000063.1 GCF_016469035.1 Gelidibacter salicanalis
CTTATCGCCAGACGAAATAAATAGATTTCTGAAAACAATAGTTGTTGCGCCAATGACAACGAATTTGAAAAAATACCCGACCCGAATTCAGGTAAAACATAATAGTAAAAAGGGAATGGTCGCAATCGACCAAATCAGGACAATTGACAAATCACGGATAATGAAAAAATTCGACAGATTAACTAAGTCCGAAATTCAAAAATGCAAGGACATTATCCGGGAGACTTTCGTGGACTGAAAAGTAGGAACCGAACATTGCGAGAAAGTACTAATGACAATAACTAAGAAGTATTCGGCTCGCCGATTACTCCCTTCCGTCATGAGTAAGTTGGCCAGAGCTGCATTACTGTGTTGACGCATCCGGTTGATTTGCCGTTTATGGGTAAAACGTTGGGTTGAGGGAGGTATGGTTGGAGGTTACGCTGTGATTGATTTGGTCAAGTGTGTACATACGTAGTGGTTACTTATTGGAAAGTGTCTTATCTCATTTTGTACGCATCATAAAATAAAAAGAGCTTTGGTTAAATTGTATCCTATCCTTAAAAGTAATATGTTTGATAGGAACATATAATATATAGGGTGCAACTGGTTGCGTCTATACATGTGTTGGCTTTAATTAAAGAAAAATCAAGAATGAATTGGTATTTGAATAACATTAAACCCGATTTTAAAACAAAGCTAATTTCGGATTGGGAAAAGCTTCTGGACGAAAAATTGACCGAAAATAATTATCAAACATATTTGACAAATAATGCAGGACTATTTTTAGGTAATGAAAATTGTCATTTAATAATCTCAAAACTAAAACTTGGAAGTGAATTAGAAACTGACTTCGTAACTCTAACAGACGGATTTAGTAACGGAAATCAATTTGAACTTATAGAAATGAAACAGCCGAACGCAAAGCTTTTTACTGAAAAAGGAATTATGACTTCTGATTTTAATAGAGCAACTCAACAAATTAGAGATTGGAAAAGGTGGTTGATTGATAATCCTTCTTGGTTCAAAAAACACTTACCAACTGTTTCGACAAGAGTAATTTCAGAAAGTTTTTTAAAGTTTAAAATAATTATTGGGCGAAGAACTGCAAATGAGTACCAAATAGAAAAAAGAAATCAAATTGGTGCGGAAATAGGAGCCGAAATTAGGTCATTTGACTATTTAACAGATAGATTGAAAAGGAGAGAATTTTATCCAACAACTTGGTTATCGGATGAAAAACAACATTATTCAGAAGAAATGGCAAATCCATTTTATAAAGCAATGTCGGATTCCGAGTGGAAAAAGTTCTGTAAAAGCGAAAAACTTGAAACTTTTCATTTTTACAGTCACCACGCCAAGGAAATTATTGAAAGAAGAAAATATAACGACCTGATAAAAAATAACTAAAGCTAATAACTAAGAAGTATTCGGCTCGCCGATTACTCCCTTCGGTCATGAGTAAGTTGGCCAGAGCTGACTATTGTGTTGACGCATCCGGTTTATTTGCTTTCTATGGGTAGAACGTTGGGTAAAGGCAAGGTTAGTTGGAGGTTGTGCTGTAATTGATTTGGTCAAAATGCATCGAGTTCAATTATTTTCTGACATTCTCTGCGACTTTTTAGTGGTCTTGATTAACAATCTCTAGTTTTTATCGTTTAATTTTAAAGTTGGGACTTATTTGGCCCCCAATTAGTTGGGAGTGCTATTTTAGATTTCAAATTTATACATTTGAGATATGAACTATAAGAAATGGACCTTGGATGCTTTTCAGGAATCGGGTACATTTGAGAACGATAAACAGAAATGGCAAGGGGAGCATAGGTTGTATATATGTCACTCTGTGTTATGTATACATATGTTACCAGCAAATAATATCTAATAAAAATCCAATATGATTAATTATAAAAGACCTATAATCGAATCAAAAAAAAGAGGAAAAGGTGTCATTGGGGAAATAACCATTAATTATAACCATACCGACCAAAATGGATTAGTTATACCTTATAGATTAATCTTCTTCGAGTATTTTTCTATCTAGGTATGCCTGTTGGTAAAGTATTAAGAATAGATAAATCTAAGATCACAGATAATCAAAAAAGTAAATTGAGAAAATTTACGGTATTAAAGGAGAAATGTTCATCGGTAGCAGAGAACCTTAATGATAATCTGCGTTCTTTCCTGACTCAATATTATGAGAATGACAAACAAAGTAAACACATAAATAATTTATCTTTTTCGGAACTTAGAGATTGTTTAAGTGATATTCTCAAAAAAGATAATAGATTTTTTTCCATAGAGGGATTGTTGATGCCTGAACAAAGAAAATCATTCAGGAGATTATTTGCCGACTTTATCACTGATAGAAACATTTATACACATGGGAAATTATGTTTAAGACTAGATGATGACTCGATATTTTTGTTTTATGCTAAAAGAAATAGAGATGGACTGTGGGGTTGTATTATAAATGAAGACATCGTGGATTCATATTTTAAAACCTATACTTATATTTCTGATATTATAGGCAAAATGTTGGTTAGACTCAATGCGAAAACTAGAACATAAACACAGCTGGTAATAACTAAGAGTTAGGCTCGCCAATAGGCCAGAGCTGAATTTTGTGTTGACGCATCCG
>NZ_JAEHJZ010000626.1 GCF_016469035.1 Gelidibacter salicanalis
CTTAATCAAGTAACCGCCAAGTGGTCCCATGATCATGGCACCTAAAAACATTGGAATGTCCGAACCGACAATGACCCCAATCGTCGCAGTTGCACCGAGTACCCCGCCTCGATGGTCGTATACGAGTTTACCGCCTGTGTAACCAATTAAGAGCGGCAGTAAGTAGTTGATCATTGGGCCAACAAGTGAAGCTAATTGTTCATTTGGCAAATAGCCACTCGGAATGAATAAGGCCGTAATGAGTCCCCAAGCGATAAATGCTCCAATATTCGGCATAATCATGCCGCTTAAATAGCTTCCAAAGCGCTGTACTTTTACGCGGAATCCGCTTTTTTCCTGC
>NZ_JAEHJZ010000627.1 GCF_016469035.1 Gelidibacter salicanalis
CTTGATAGACTTCAGGCATGCCGCCTTCACCTACCTGATACATGCTTCCAGCAGATACAGGGCCGCCATTCTTGCGCTTACCAGCAATGCCACCGGATAACGCCATTGCCGCGATTACTGCACCGATACCGATAGCGGCAGCGCCACCAAAGGATCCTATTGATGCCACAATTGCCGCTGGAGTCCATGCGGCTGTGGTTGTTGCTGCTGCCGCAGTGCTGGCTGCGGTGGTGGTTGCCGTGCCTGCTACCGATGCGGCCGTTGTGGCTGTTGTGGCAGATATTTGGGCGGTA
>NZ_JAEHJZ010000628.1 GCF_016469035.1 Gelidibacter salicanalis
TGGTGTTGCGGACTGAAGACTCCCATCTGCGGGTGATTTAATCCACGAATTACGCTTTAACTTTTCGCCTCACGTACATGCATATACAGACTGATAGGAGAGCGAGGTGCATCGATTAGATAAGCAATGGCAGCGAACACAAGAGTGCTTCAAAGAGATGTCATCTTTGAAAGGGGGATTTGCCTTCCCAATGGAATTCACACCAACAAAGTTGACAGATATCCTCACTTTTGGTTGT
>NZ_JAEHJZ010000629.1 GCF_016469035.1 Gelidibacter salicanalis
ACGAAGTCATTCGAGCTGCTTGGCGTGACCTGCGACTCCAACTTTTCGTTGGAGGAGAATAGCATCTCCCTCGCAAAGGCTGCTCGACAATGCGCGAACCTAGTCGCAAGGCTGGCTCAACATATTTCCTGCGGTCGATATCTACGCCAACCGGGTGAAGGGCACCTGGATGGAAAACTGGGCTACGCCATGGCCGCCATCATCAGGCCAGGAATTGACGCTGGCTCTCCCGGGTCTGTGCACGTCCAAACCATGCAGGTCGCTCTAGGTAAACGATGTTGCGCAGACGATCATTGGTGCCAAGAG
>NZ_JAEHJZ010000630.1 GCF_016469035.1 Gelidibacter salicanalis
ACTTTCATAATTTAGAGCTCCTGATTTATTGGCCACCTTTCTTGTCCAATGTCGACTACGGCGAGGTTGGAGGCAGCACCATTGGTCATTTATTTAATTTTTTGCTTGCATCCCGGAGAGGTAAAAAAAGTAAATCACTGCACCAGATGTGGCCTGGAGAGAAATAATAGTGTCCTTTCCTCAATGCTGGCCTTTCCACTGATCCCAATTGGTTTCAAGGTGTTCCATCAAGTGGAAAACGATGCGAA
>NZ_JAEHJZ010000631.1 GCF_016469035.1 Gelidibacter salicanalis
AAACGTATAAACAAGCCGCCCAGCATCATAATACACACTGTTTACTTTCACAGTAACCCCTCTTGATTCAGCCCCCTCATTGACATGCTTCACCAAATCACTCTGAAAAAGAGACATTCCTACTTTATCGTGAAACATCATATAAAACTGCCCAATAATCGGGACACGTGCCATCGCTGTATTAAGAGAAGGAAAAAGGAAACCAGATGAAAAGTAAAGGACGATGAGTACGATGACAGAGTATATTGGCGTTCTCCAATTCCATGTGAACCAACGTCGTTTCTTTTCCGCTTTCACATCCCCAATGGCTTGACGAATCGCGG
>NZ_JAEHJZ010000632.1 GCF_016469035.1 Gelidibacter salicanalis
CATTGTAATGAAAAATACGCTACCATTTCTACATTTTTTTAGAAAAAGAAAAGCACACCGGATGGATGTGCTCTATTTTTTACATCGTGTTTTCATTTTTCTTGTTCGCCCGGCGTAAGACCATGAGCATAAGCCCTATTACGATCACAACCGATAGTAGACTTTGCATGAGAAGCACGCTTGGTGATGTCCAGCCAAGCCATTCGAATATGAGCTGCGGTCCGAAGAAGATAACCGGTATCAATGAAACGACATTCGCCTTTAAGAT
>NZ_JAEHJZ010000633.1 GCF_016469035.1 Gelidibacter salicanalis
ATCCAAGTAGGTAGAGCCGTTCTAGGTTCGCAAGAGGAAGATGTAATGGCTTTCCGTGATAACCAGGAAAGAACTGTAACACTTTCAAACTTCTATCTGGATGAAACTGAAGTCACTAATAATGACTACAGAGAGTACTTGTTCAATATGGGCAAAAAAGTAAGTGCTGATTCACTTCTTAAACTTGAGCCTAAAGATAATGTATGGGCAGGTGGTGAAATGAGTTTCAATGACATGTATCAGTCATACTATTTCAGATTTCCAGGATTCAACTTTTACCCTGTAGCTGGTGTTTCAT
>NZ_JAEHJZ010000634.1 GCF_016469035.1 Gelidibacter salicanalis
AACGGAGATTCGAAGCGGGGACACAGACGCTTCTGTCCTTCGTCGTGGATCGAGGCCAATGCCAGATTTGCCTTAGATCCCCCGCCAAATCCAACCCGCATCTAATGAATGACGTCCACACTCACCTTTGTTGAGGAACAGTGGCTGGGGTTTATTTTGGTTAGGGTGACTGATGAAAACCCCATCATGAATGAAAATGTAACCTACTCCGAAGCGTACG
>NZ_JAEHJZ010000635.1 GCF_016469035.1 Gelidibacter salicanalis
CATAAATTCTATGCCACTCAATTATAATCCATGCCAGCCCCGTCGTCCCACAGCTGTGGGCTCATACTGAGAGTAGAAAATCGTCGTCAGATTCGTCAAAAAGTTCCGGTGACTCGAGGACGTAGACTATGGGCACAGGCTTGTGACGGATAACGATGTGTTTGAAATGTTGTCTCATCCTATATTCCTTTCCACTGTTATCCGAGGTTATGCCCCTCTCCTCTGGCATCCAAAGAGGGGATAGGAACACGCGCTTGT
>NZ_JAEHJZ010000064.1 GCF_016469035.1 Gelidibacter salicanalis
CTTATTTGGCCCCCAATTAGTTGGGAGTGCCATTTTAGATTTCAAATTTATACATTTGAGATATGAACTATAAGAAATGGACCTTGGGTGCTTTACAGGAATCGGGTATATTTGAAGAACGACAAACGGAAATGGCATGGGGTATATAGGTGATGTATACGTAACTCCTCGTGTCATATGTTATATATACACATGTTGTGCGTCATCTAAAAAACAACGTTCTGAAAATTAATTTTAATAAAAGAAGGGTGGGTATCTTATCTTTGCTGTGAATTCACAGCAAAGATAAGATACCCAGTGTTACTATCCAAATAAATTATTTTTTTGTCCAGTTTATTACTTAAAAAACTGGACATTTTACTATCTTTGAAATAAATTAAAATCATTGAAAGTAACTGATTACATAAGGAACACAATAGACAGACTGCCTAAAGGGTATGTATTCACCTATGAGGACTTTGATATTGATGTGAAAAAAAAAGAAGCAATTATTAAAGCTCTGAATCGTATGGTTGATTCTGGAAAAATTTCCAAACTAGCTAAAGGGAAATACTTCAAACCTGAAAAAACACCCTTTGGTATTCTTCAACCTAATCAAGAGCAAATAGTAAAAGACTTACTCGATGAAGATGGAAAAACAGTAGGATACCTTACAGGATATAGTATATATAATAGATTAGGATTAACTACACAAGTTAGTAATGTAATACAAATTGGAAAAAATCAAACTCGCCCTAAATTTAAAAGAGAGCGTTATACTATTTCATTCATCAAACAAAAAAATATTATTACTAAAAAGAATATTCCTCTACTACAGATTTTAGACTCTATTAAATACATAAAAAAAATACCCGATACAAACGTAAAAATATCTTGCCTACGGTTTTTAGAAATACTTAAGAAATTGAATTTAGATGATAGAAAAGAATTAATACGACTAGCTTTTAAATATCCGCCATCAACAAGAGCGTTACTAGGAGCATTAATGGATGAATTACAACAAAAAGCTATAACATTAACTTTAAAAGAATCACTTAATCCTATTACCAAATATCAGTTATCAAATGCAAATGAAGTATTAAGTAAATCATCTGACTGGAATATATTATGAAACTTCATCAAGATAAAAAACTATTTAGACAAGCTGTTCAGTTTACATCTGATAAAATGCAAATACCAGCAATATATGTTGAAAAAGATTATTGGGTAACATATGCCCTTTTCAATATATTCAATGATAAAATTGGTAGTGATACTGTTTTCAAAGGAGGTACTGCCCTATCCAAATGCTTTGGTATAATTCAAAGGTTTTCAGAAGATATAGATTTAGTTGTCTTAAGAAGAGAAGGAGAATCTAATAATAAACTTACAAACAAAATAAAAGCGATTAGTAAAGTTGTTAGTGCTGTACTGCCTGAAATAGACATCCCTGGTTTAACACAAAAAATGGGAATGAATCGCAAAACGGCTCATTCTTATAGTAAAGAGTTTCAAGGCGATTATGGTCAAGTTAGAGATGCTATTGTAGTTGAAGCAACTTGGTTAGGATATTTTGAACCATATACAACAAAAAGTTTATGTTCTTTTGTAGGACAAATGATGATTGATAACCAACAGATTGAAATAGCAAATGAAAATAATTTACTTCCTTTTGACGTACTCGTTTTAGAACCAATTAGAACAATTTGCGAAAAAATTATGAGCTTGGTACGCTTCTCTTATAGTGAAAATCCAATTGAAGCTTTGAGAAATAAAATAAGACACGTTTATGATTTAAACCAATTGTTACTAGAAAAAGAATTATTAAATTTCTTTAACACAAAAGAATTTGATGATATGTTATTGAAAGTTGCTCAGGACGATGTTTTAAGTTTTAAAAACAATAATAAGTGGTTGAAAAATCATCCTTCTTCATCTCTAATATTTGATGAGCCTAAAAAAGTTTGGAGTGATTTGAAACCAACATATGAAACTGATTTCAAAAATTTGGTTTATGGTAATTTTCCTGAAGAAAAGGAACTATTAAAAACTTTGGAAATGATTAAAAAGAGATTATTGTCAATTGATTGGAAAATAAAAATAGATGATGAATAAAGACGAACGCACAATAACTAAGAATTCGGCTCGCCGCACCTGTCCCGCCTTAGCGGGGTAGGCCAGAGCTGAATTTTGTGTTGACGCATCCGGTTGGTTTGCCGTCTATGGGTAAAACGTTGGGTTGAGGGAAGGGTATTTGGAGGTTGTGCTGTTTTGGGCGGCCAAGTAGTATAGAACCCTATTGGTCTATAATAGGTTAAGTGCTTTGCTTGTGGTTTGAATTTAGGGTACCTGGTTTTTACCGTTTAATTTAAGTTGGGGCTTATTTGGCCCCCAATTAGTTGGGAGTGCCATTTTAGATTTCAAATTTATACATTTGAGATATGAACTATAAGAAATGAACCTTGGATGCTTTACAGGAATCGGGTACATTTGAGAACGACAAACAGAAATGGCATGGGGTACATAAGTAATATATATGGCACTCTGTGTTATATATACGCATGTTGTGCGTTATGTGACCAAAACCAGTAAACAAGAGAAAATTAATGGCAAAATACCAATTACCTGCTTTAAAAAACGAAACCGAATTTGAAGAATTTATCTGTGATTTATTCAACGAAATCGAAAATACAGAAACCTACACAAATACAGAATTTCAACTTTTCGGAACGAAAGGTCAAAACCAAAAGGGAATTGATATTTTCTCATTGAAAACCAAAAAAGTCATCCAATGTAAATTAAAAAGTTTAAAACGTAAAGACGAATTATTAAGAAAAGAAATAATATCGGATATCGATTCGGATTTGGAAAAAATAAAAAATCTGAATTTTAAATTTGACCGTTTGATTTTCACTTCGACTTTTAGAGATGATGCAAAAATTCAAGAATACGTTTCTGATTTAAGCCAAAAAAGTGATTTTAATATTAATTATTGGGGTTGGGACACAATTTCAAAACACGCAGAAGAAAGTGAAACAATTTTAAAAAAATACTTCCCGAAACTTTTTAAAAAAGCTAAAACTCAAAAAATAGAACTACCCGAAAATTCTCTTGGAAGAGACCTATTGAAAAAGAATTACGCGACTTATTTAATAAAACGTTATGGAGATTGGAAACAAATTGAGTTAGCGAGAAAAAACGAGAAATTTAATTGGGCAAGTTTCAATAAACACATTATTAATAAATATAAAGCATCTGGAATAAATTACATTCATATAAATCATTTTGAGAATTTGGCTGCTTACTTAAAAAGTAGAATTGACAAAACTATTATGGGAAAAACTAGAACAAATAAAGGTCACAGAAATTATTCTACATTTGAGGAACATACAGAAGGAATAACGGAATAAAAACAACGCACAATAACTAAGAATTCGGCTCGCCGATTACTCCCTTCGGTCATGAGTAAGTTGGCCAGAGCTGCATACTGTGTTGACGCATCCGGTTGATTTGCCGTCTATGGGTAAAACGTTAAGTTGAGGGAGGGGTAGTTAGAGATTGCTCTTTTATTTATGTGGTCAATATGCAATGTTGCGCAAAAGGATCTTTTTGAAATTACTTATCCTTTATTTGCAGTTGTTTTGCTACAGGGAAAAAATGAATAAGTGGAACAGAAGTTCCACTTATTAGGGTAATATAGGGTGTAAATGTTTATATTGGTTCCACTTATAACGAGTTGTAAACAATTTGATAAACGAAAATAATAAAAAACAATAAGATATAAAATGGCAAAATTTTTAGATACACAAGGAGTATCATATTTTTTAAAACAGTTAATTGATGATGCGCAGGATAAACTTTATTTAATAAGTCCATATTTACAATTAAATAACCAATTAAAAATTGCATTAGAAGACAGAGCAAAATTCAGACTTGACATTATTATGATTTATGGCAAAGTGGCTGATTTGAACCCAAAGGATAGTGAGTGGTTGGAAAATTTAAATGACATTAAACTACTTTTTCATCAAGACCTTCACGCAAAGTGTTATATCAGCGAAAAAGAAGCTATAGTAACCTCAATGAATCTGTATATGTATTCTCAACAAAACAATGTTGAAATGGGAATATATGTTTCAAAAGATGATGATGCTGAATTATATGAACAAATATCGAAAGAAGTTGATAAAATAAAAAGAGGAAGTGAACACAGAACAATATCTGTTCAAAAAGTAGAAAATCATAAATCTGAATCTTTAAAAGAAAAATCAGAAAAGGTAATCAAAAAAGATAAAATCGAACCTATTAAAAATATTGATTATTCTAAATCTGTTTATAAATCAACAAGTGCTCTTTCTAAAATTCTTGGTGTAAAAAGTGCTGACTTATTTGAAACATTTGAAAAGAAAAGTTGGATAAAGAGAGATGAAAAGACTTGGTTATTAACAAAAAAAGGAGAAGAAATTGGAGGGCAAATGAAAAATAGTAAGTACGGAGAATTTGTGGCTTGGCCGGAGGAAATAATAGAAATATTGAAATAAACTGCTTACAATAACTAAGAACTGTGCTCACCGATAACTCGCTTCGGTCATAAGTAAGTTGGCCAGAGCTGCATACTGTGTTGACGAATCCGGTTGGTTTGCCGTCTATGGGTAAAACGTTGGGTTAAGGGAGGGATGGTTGGAGGTTGTGCTGTTTTGGGCGGCCAAGTAGTATAGAACCCTCTTGTTCTATAACTGGTTAAGTGCTTTGCTTGTGGTTTGAATTTAAGATTTCTGGTTTTTGTCGTTTAGTTTTAAAGTTGGGGCTTATTTGGCCCCCAATTAGTTGGGAGTGCTATTTTAGATTTCAATTTTATACATTTGAGATATGAACTATAAGAAATGGACCTTGGATGCTTTAAGTGAATCGGGTACATTTGAGAACGGCAAACAGAAATGGCATGGGGTGGATAGGGGGTATATATGGCACTCTGTGTTATATATACATAATGTGTGGAATATAAAAAAATCCGTGAGCAAAAATGATTATAGGAATATTCATCGGAGTAATTGTGATTTTAATTGGAGTGATTTTTCTTAAAAAAGGACTAACAAAAGGAACAATGATATCTCTATCTATTATCCTAATCTTAATTTTAAGCGGACTTTATTTTCTAAATATTTTTTTTAGAGCATTTGCGCCACCGAATGTTGCAATTACTGAAAATTATATTTCCACCGATAGAAACTTTATTAATGGAGTAACGATTGAGAAAATTCTCGTCGACTCCATCGGAGATAAAGGATATCCTGTTAAATACACAACCATTTATACAACTTCCTGTAAAATTCAACATCCTAAAAATAAACCTCCAGAACCACCAAGCTTAATAAAATTCAATAAAACCGGAAAATATACTTGGGACGAAGACACAATCAAAATAGATTATATTCACAAAGGTTTATCAAGAACCTCATTAAGCCCAAAAGAGGAATTATGGTGGCTGAAAAAGTTTGGAAATAATCCTACCTGCCCATTAATATTTGAACCTGAACAATGGTATTTTTTTACTATTGGAGACCCTAAAGTAACTGGAATTTTCTTTTATATAGACAAAGGAGGTAAAGAACATCAATATTACCTTGAAAGCGGAGTTTCTCCAATATGAGAGAAAAAATACTGCACACAATAACTAAGAATTCGGCTCGCCGCACCTGTCCCGCCTTAGCGGGGTAGGCCAGAGTTGAATATTGTGTTGACGCATCCGGTTGGTTTTCCTTTATGGGTATAACGTTGTGTTAAGGGAGGAATGGTTGGAGGTTGTGCTGTGATTGATTTGGTCAAGTGTGTACATACGTAGTGGTTACTTATGGAAAAGTATCTTTTTTTATTTTGCTGGCATCATAAAATAAAAAGTGCTTGGGTTAAATTGTATCCCATCCTTAAAAGTAATATGTTTGATAGGAACATATAATAATTATAGGCGCAACTGGTTGCGTGTATACATGTGTTGCCAACAATATGAAAAAAGTGCTCAAATTGAACTTCAGTCTTATAATTTTAGCTTTTGTATTCCTATTAAATTGTAAATCGGAAAAGAGAGCTGAAAACTATATTTCGGAAATAAATCTACCTGAAAATATATCGGACTTCACTTCAAGAATGACCGAAAAAGATACTGTACGAATAACTGCAAATTTGACAATGGAATATTGGGTAAGAATTGACGAATTGATTTTAACCAAAAAAAATAACGAATTAATACTTCAAACAACAATCAAAGAAGACACAACATTTGAGCGAAAATTTCAAATGCGGAAAAACACTCTTGCGGAATTGAATTTAAAAAATAGCAATAACGAATTTGAACAACATTTTCTGACAAATTTTAGACGGACAAAAATTGTCTCAAATGGAGATAACTGGATTTACAGAATAATTAATCAAAAAGATACTCTGAAATTCTACACAGTTGGATTAGGAGACAAAGGTGGTCGCGTGAGGAAATATTATGAATTTATGGATAATTATTATCCGAATGAAAAGGAATTTAAACCGATTGAAGTAATAGAAAATGAAGAAATCGAATAAAATACTGTTGGCAATAACTAAGGATTCGGCTCGCCGATAGGCCAGAGCTGAATACTGTGTTGACGAATCCGGTTGATTTGCCGTCTTATGGGTAAAACGTTAAGTTGAGTGGAGGATACTAGGAGGTTGCACTGGTATTTGTGTGGTCAAAATGTATAGATCTATATTATTGTCTACATTCTTTGCAGTTTTCTATTTGTTATGGTTGAAAATCTCTGGTTTTTATCGTTTAATTTTTACGTCAAGGCATAGCAGAGCCAGTCCGCCTTTGCAGAATAATTTTTAGTTGCTCTTATTCAATTTTCTATTTTTTAGTAAAACGCGCCAATTCTCGGGAGGCCCACGGTCTTTGAACAATAGTATTGTATGCAGTCTTCCCTTTTTACAGAGAGGACACCGGCGGTGCAAAAGTGGCTCTTTTGTTCTGACAGGTTCCACCTTTACCGTAGCCAGTTCTACCTGTAGTTTTGGCAACTTCTCCTTTTTCCAGCTGCTGCTCAAAATGCCATAATGCCGTATCCTGGTAAATCCCTTGTGCACTTATGTATGAGAGTCTAATTTGCATAAGTGTAAATATTTCTTTATTTTTAATCGAATTCTCCTAATTACCAATTCCCAAATTCGGTTTGGATTAATAGTGAAATGTTTGTTGACAGAAACATTTGCCACTTTGCTTATTTGCAAGGCTGGCATTACTATTAACTAATCTAAAACCAAACCAACATGAAATCCATTTCAACAGTAGTGCTTTTATTTTTTACATTGACTCTATGCGGTCAAGAGACAGCCATTTTTGATAAATTACATAGTACACGCATTGACAATGCAGTTTTTGTGCGCTATGATGGTAAATTATTTCACTATAAGAAGAAATTTTCTGATAATGATGCTTCCTTTATTGAGATTTCAAAGAATGGAACCAAAGAATTTCAAATTAGTAATGATGACTCAAATAACTTAAAATTATATTTAGCATTCTATAATCCTCTGCAATACACCATAACTAGTGCTGCTACTGAAATAGATGACAGCAATTATACTGCAATCACAACCTTTATGAATCAGCTACCAAAAGATATGTCATTTATGACCTCTATTACTGATAGTGAGGACAAGGTGGCTTTATCTCTTAGTCAAGTAAAAAACTATGATTCAGTTAAAACAAAAGCTTCAGAAAGGAAATTAATAGAAGAAAGAATTAAAGAAGTTGAAAAAGAGCTTGATAGTACCCCTAATACGTCGGCACTATTGTATGATTGGATAAAAATGTTTAAGGCTTCCATTGACCTCAATAAACTCATTGATCCATTATACTTTGATGCTTTTAAGAAACGAATTAAAATCCTTCAGGGCATTACGGCCATTGAAACTTATGCGTTTAAAAATGTGGGCACCACGATAAATCGTATCTCGGTTAATAAACCAATTAATACATTGGTGTCCGCAGCATTTGAAAAATTATACAAGGCTAAATCAGATGATTTTGAAGGCTTTAAAAAAGAATTGGAAGCTACTACATTAATTCAGAACGATCTTGTTTCTGCAATGGATAAGTCAAAAACCAATTTAGAACAGCTAAAAAAAATGATGGTTGATGATATCGCCTTGCTGGAGGAATTTCTTCACTCAGATAGCACGGCGGTTAAGGATAAGGTGTTCCGAGAACTTACCACAGCAAAGCTTGTAATGATAGATGCCCTAGTGTCTGATAAGGTTTCAAAAAACAACCAAACCGTGGAACAGCTGATTAAACTCAATAAAAAATTGAGTGAATTTATTGAAGGCTTTGAATCGAAAAGTGATGTCAACGGTTATAAGCTATTGAGACAAGACCAATTCGCTTGGAGTTACGAGAAATCCAGAGTATATGAACTGAAAGCCGTTTCACTTGCAGCAGATGGAACTACCATGGCCGATAGCGGTAATACCATAAAAATGAAAGTCCATAAGAGTCAGGGAAGGCTTGCCGTATTTGCTTCTGTTGGCTTGTTCTATACTCCATTTGAATACAAGAACTACGGTTTATCAGATGACTTGGTAGTGGAAACCCAAGGTGATCCTGTCTATTTTAGACCCGCGGCCTACCTCAATTTCCTACTGCGTCCCAAGTATGGAGACATTCTGTATCCTTTGTTTCAGGTTGGTGTTACACAAGGCATTAAAACGCCACTTATTCCTATAGGAATTGGTATTTCTATACGCAACCGATTTTCACTTACGGCAGGGCCCTTATTAGCATTTCAAAATGAACTCGATAAATTGACTGTTGGGAGTACGACAGATGATGCAGGTTTAAAGGATGATTTAATTTCACACATTAGGGTGAGCTGGTATATTTCACTGAATTATAAATTATAAACCTAAAACTTATGAAAACCAATTATAACATACTGCTTTGCGTTGTACTATTAACCAGCGCTTGTAAAGACAATACAGCAGAAAAAATAGAAATTAACGATGAAATAGCAACGGATTCTATAGCTATTAGAAATTTTTGCACACAGATGCCCCTCTATGATATGACTGACGCTTTTCTTTATTCCTTCGAGAAAGAGCAGCAATCTATAAACGGTGGATTTGAGCGTATCAGTACTGAAGATTTTAATGAATGGAAAGAATCTTCACCCTTGGTATCAATTGAATTCAACAAGGTTGACACCCTAAAAGCCCTGTTTGGCAGTCCAATAAAGGAGAATGCACTGGAGTATTTTTATCAAATTGATGCCGCAATAGTTCACAATTCAGTTTGGCCCTATAACCAATTGAAAGTAAAATTTATCAATGGATCGAAGGCACTTCAAGATCGGGTGATGTCTCATGCCGTGGAGTGGGAAAAATGGTGCGCGGTTAAGTTTGAACGTGTGGCCAGTGAAAGTGCAGACATTACGATATCATTTAGTGATGAAGGATTTTGGTCGCATGTGGGGAAACAATCCGTAAATTATTCACCCTCTATGAGTTTAACTGGGATTGAAAATGAAAGTGCCGCTCGTTTTAGGGGGACTGTGTTACACGAGTTTGGTCATGCCCTAGGATTGGTACATGAGCATCAAAACCCGAATAGTGAGTTGGTTTGGAACGAACCCGCAGTTTTTGATTACTATGCCCGCACACAAGGTTGGAATGAAGAAGAGACCTATGAGAATGTCATCTATAGGTATAATTTTGGAGCATATAACCATGAAGATGCCACTAAATTTGATCCGACCTCCGTCATGATATATGAAATACCTTCGTGGATGTTAAAAAATAGCAGTGGTATAGGTTTTAAGGAAAATGATGAGCTGTCAGACTTAGACAAACAACTCATCAAAACCAAGTATTATTAGGTAATTACTCTATATTCCGGTCATAACATACAATTGCAAATCAATTAAAAAAGTATAGAGATCAGTAGTTGACGGCATATAATTTTTTCTGATCGATTTTATCCACTATCCACTATCCACTATCCACCTTCACCATAAAAGTAATATGTTTGATAGGAACATAAAATAAATATAGGCGCAACTTGTTGCGTGTATATATGTGTTGTGCATAATGCGGAAAATCCAGCAAATAATAAAAATTAGAACTAAAAAACCCAACGCGCAAAACAGCACATTCATTTTTTCCCTACGCCAAATATCAACGCTAAAAAATAAAAGAGCTGTTTTTTTTCCAACGCTCGAATGATTATAATAACAAATAAAAGTACTTCTATACTTATATCTTTATAATGTGTATTTGTTTATTTGACATCAAACCAAAAATCAATAGTTGCCCTTTCTGTTGTTGGACTTGATTGTTGTTCATTTTGGCCTCTCGCTCCGCCACGTCCACCGCCGCTACCATTTCCTCTGCCACCACCACCACTTCTCATTCCTTGGTTTTGACCTTGCGCTCTTTCTTTCTTAACTGCATCTTCCATTTTATTGGCAACAACGCCTATGGATAGTTTAGAAAAATCACTGTTTTCTTGGGAAGCTATTTTAGCTTTTGGGATTTTGATTGAAAATTCAAATAATTGACTCGAAGCTGTATAGTAGTTTGCAATTGCAATATCTAACGTATTTAAGTCTTTATTAAACGCTTGCTTTTCTTCAAAGGAACCATATTCTGCTTCTGCAGGTAATTTTTCAATCATACTATTCAAGTCAATAGTGTTGTCATCAATATTTCCAAGTGAACCTTGCTGAAAAGGTCTTGATTCATTACTATAGGGGTATTTTACAAACACATCCTTTTTTTCTTTTCCCTTAATGTCATAATAAACGGTAAGACCATTTCTAATGATGGACATTGCCGTCTTTTTATCTGTAGTACTTATGTTTAAAAAAACATAACTGCCATCTTGTGAAACTTTATATAAAACGTTTTCATTTGATACTTGGGTCGTATCTGACGGAAAACTATTTTTATTTGATGCGAAAGATGAAAGACTTGAAAGTGTTAAGAGTACAATTAATAAATGTTTCATTTTTTATAATTATTTAAGTGTTAGAATTTAGTTTTTAAGTGTTTTATTGTTCAATGAAGCCTATCACTTCATAAGCCCTAGCTCCATCTATCTGGATTTTTTCATAAAGTACGTTGTCAAACTCATAATATGAACTGCCATCTACTTCAACCCGCTCATATTCATCGGGAAGTTCATAAATTATGGTGCCGATTTCTGGTTCAACTACTTCGTAGCCATCATCAACATTGTTATAAAAAATACCGTTGAACCAAAAGTAATTTCTATTTGGATGCTTTATTTTAATATATCCAACAGGCAAGGTTTTTATTCTAAAACCAATTTTTGGGGCTATTACAATATAACTTCCTCCAGAGTACGTGTAAAATCTATTATTGGAATAGTAGTAGTTAATTCCTTTGTGCTTTATTATGGTTCTATTAGATAATGTTCTTACTGCTACAACTTTTCTTTTGGGTTTTTTATAGATTACTGTTTTACTAGGAACCCGTTGGTTATTTTTTTTAACGATTACTGTCTTTTTAAAATTGCTTGAATTCTGCGCATACATATGTTCATTCCCTGTAATGAAGAACATCCATACTAATAGAAATGAAAGCTTGATAAGATTTTTCATAATACCTTTTCTTATGATTTAAAGACTATTCAACGTTAGAATGGTTTAATACATTTTGAAAAATTTAACAATTAAAGCTTGATTAAATTGAATAGTGTACATCTTTATTCAGAATCGTTTTCACTTTAAAATGATTCAAAATTTCCATTCATAAAGATTCAGATAAATGAAGAAAAGACTTCAAAATAGCTTCCAGCCCACAAAATCATAAAAATCCCGTCGATAAAAACAGCCGTTCTGTAGAGACATTTGTACCCAACATCTATTACAGTTTAATAAAGTAGCATTTAGTTTCACATTTGTAGTGTAATTAAAAACACACAAAAATGAAATTATACATCATCATAGCGAGCTTTTTAACTGTGCAGTTTTCTTTTGCGCAAGAAGTGTCTAACACTCCAGTAGCAAAAATATGGTCATTAGAAGAAAGTATTACCTACGCTTTAGAAAACAACATTACCGTTAAGGATGCATTATTAAATACCAATATTGCAGAAGTAAATTATGATAAAGCAAAATCTTCCAGACTGCCAAACTTATTTGGTAGTGCTTCTCAAAATTTTTCTAACGGAAATTCTATTGACCCAATTACAAGTGATTTTGTGTCAGACCAAATCTATAGCACCAATGTGGGCATCAATAGTTCGATGACCTTGTTTCAAGGCAATCAAATCAACAACGATATAAAACAACGTGAATTACTTTTGGAACAAAGTTCTTATATCGAAGAAATAGCCAAGAACGACATTGTTGTCGGCATTTTAGAAACCTATTTGCAAAGCCTATTTAGTAAAGAAAGTATTGGTATCGCCGAAAACAATCTTTCAGCTTCAGAAAAAGAAGTATTGCGTGCCAAAGCTCGTTTGGATGCAGGAGAAATTGCTTTGAACGACTACACCGAAGCGCAAAGTCAAGCAGCTTCTAATAAGTACAATGTAATTGCTGCAAAAAACAATTACCAACAAAACATCATTGCACTAAAACAATTGCTGGAATTGCCTCCTACACAAGAGATGGAGATTGAAACCATTGATGAAAATATGGATTTAATCAATTTGGAACTTGACAAAATGCTTATTTATAATAATGCATTAGGCTATCTCCCAGAGATGAAAGCGAGTTCTTTAAATATCGCTGTCAATGAAAAAGAACTGGACATCGCGAAAGGAGCTTACTTGCCCACATTATCGCTATTAGGAAGTATGGGTACTGGTTATACAAGTATTAATGACAATACATTTTCAGACCAGTTCAATGTCAATTTCAATCAAAAAATAGGACTGTCGTTAAACATTCCAATCTTTAATAGAAACCAGACCAAAGCGGCTGTAAGCACAGCAACTATAAACATTGAAAAAGCTGAAATACAGAAGCAAAATTCTGAAAAAGAAATCTATAGGAAAGTAGAAACCGCTTACCAAAATGCGCTATCAACACAAGAGCAGGTCATTGCGGCAGAAGCTTCAAAAGAAGCAGCAGAACAATCCTTTCAACTTGCACAAAAGCGGTATGAATTGGGCGCTTTAAGTACCACAGATTTAGTGATTAGCCAAAACACATTTACCAACGCACAACAAAATTATTTGCAAGCCAAATACTTAAATATTTTATACCATCAATTATTACAATTTTATCAAGGAAACGACATTAAACTTTAATCAACAATACCATGAAAAACAAGAAATTAATAATAGGAAGTATAGTTTTAATCGCTATTGCTATTGCTGCATTCATTTTTATAAAAGGCGACGATACCATAGTTATTGAAGCAAAAACAGTCGCAGCAAAAAAAGGGAACGTAACCACTATGGTTACAGCTACAGGAACCATTGAACCTATAACCCAAGTAGAGGTTGGAACACAAGTTTCTGGTGTAGTCGAAAAAATATTTGTTGATTATAACAGTGAAGTTAAAGAAGGACAATTAATTGCCGAATTAGACAAAACTAATCTGTTAGCTACATTATCGCAGGCACAAGCTGTTTATGATAATGCTGTAAATCAAAAAAACTACGCCAAAACTATTTATGACCGTCAAAAATCCTTGTACGACAGTCAAGTGATTAGCAAGTCTGATTTTGATGATGCAAACTTCAATTATGAAACTGCAAAAAGCACAGTGACTCAACGTTTGTCTGATTTACAAAAAGCGAGAACCAATTTAAGTTATGCCGATATCTATTCGCCAATTGATGGTGTGGTATTATCGAGAGCCATTGACGAAGGTCAAACTGTAGCCGCAAGTTTAAGTACACCAACCTTGTTTACAATTGCTCAAGACTTAAAAGAAATGCAGGTAGAAGCTGATGTTGATGAAGCAGACATAGGAGAGGTAAAAGAAGGGCAACGTGTTAGTTTTACTGTTGATGCTTATTTAGGTGAAGAATTTGAAGGCGTTGTTACACAAGTACGATTAAACCCAACGGTAACCTCAAATGTGGTAACCTATACGGTAGTGATTAAAGCAGATAACCCAGATTTAAAATTAAAACCAGGCTTAACAGCAATCATTTCAATTTATACTTTGGAGTTAAATAATGTATTAACTGCCGAAGCCAAAGCCATTAACTTTAAACCAACACGTCTAGAGTTAACAGCGTATAACGAACAACAAAATCTTACGGCACAACAAACAAATGAAAGATCAACAGAAAGATCAACAGAAAGACCAACAAATAAAGAGAATGGTAGCGTTGTTTGGGTTTACAGTAGCAATGGAGAAATAAAATCTCAAAAAGTCACTTTGGGAGCAAGTGATGGCGTTAACGTTCAAATTTTAGAAGGTATTTCTGAAGGTGACAAATTAGTGTACAGTTTAGAAGGCGTAAGTGCTTCAGAAACAAAAACAACAGATAAAAGCGAAAGTCCATTTATGCCAACAACAACAAGAGGTGGAGGAAAAAGATAATACTATGAGCAAAGCAATTATAAAAATAGAAGATTTAAAACGCGAATTTACCATGGGATCCGAAACGGTACGCGCGTTAAAAGGTATTTCGTTTGATATAAAAGAAGGCGAGTTTGTAACCATTATGGGTTCTTCAGGTTCTGGAAAAAGTACGATGTTGAATATTTTGGGTTGTTTAGACCAACCTACATCTGGCAACTATGAAATTGATGGTGTTAAGGTCAAAGACCTTACTAAAAATCAATTGGCAACCATACGTAATGAAAAAATCGGATTTATTTTTCAATCCTATAATTTATTGGCAAGAACATCTGCTATCGAAAATGTAGAATTACCGCTATTATATAATAGTAAAGTTTCCACAGAAGAACGCAGAAAACGTGCTATTGAAGCTTTGCAAAAAGTAGGCTTGGGCGAAAGATTAGACCATACACCTTCGCAACTTTCTGGAGGGCAACAACAACGTGTTGCCATTGCACGGTCATTAGTTAATAATCCTGTTATGTTACTTGCCGATGAAGCAACAGGAAACTTGGACACACGAACTGCCTATGAAATTATGTCCATTTTTCAAGAGTTAAACGAACAAGGTATTACTATCGCTTTTGTAACGCACGAAGAAGATATTGCAACATTTAGTAGTAGAACCATTGTTTTAAAAGATGGAAATATCATTCAAGATTACAAAAATGAAAATGTACAATCGGCAAAAGAAGAGTTAGCAAAATTACCTAAACAAGACGATTAATTATGAGAATATTAAATTTATTTAAAATCGCTTTTAAAGCCATCGTTCTTAATAAAATGAGAACTTTACTAACTATGTTAGGCATCATTATAGGTGTGGCATCGGTAATTGCAATGCTCGCTATTGGTGAAGGCTCTAAAGAAAGTATTCGCGAAAACATTTCAAGTATGGGCTCTAATATTATTACTATTAGACCTGCTTCTGCTTCAAGTAGTGGTGTTCGCGCAAGTGGAGATGAGATGCAAACACTTACCCTTAAAGATTATGAAGCCGTTAAAGATCAAGCCACCTTTTTAAGTTATGCAACACCATTGGTTACTGGTAAAGGACAAGTTATAAATGGTTCTAACAACTGGCCATCAAATATATATGGCGTAAATCCAGATTATCTCAAAATTAAAGTAGTTGATTTGCAAAGCGGCAGTATGTTTACAGATGCCGAAGTAAAAACGGCTTCTAAAGTGGCACTTATTGGGCAAACGGTCGTGGACAATGTGTTTCCTGATGGGCAAGATCCTATTGGACAGATGATTCGTTTTAATAATATTCCATTTACAGTGATTGGCGTATTAGAAGTAAAAGGAGAAAACACCTTTGGTCAAGACCAAGATGATGTGGTTATTGCACCATATACAACGGTACAAAAACGTATTTTGGCTATTGATTATATCAATCAAATTATGGCTTCGGCAGTAAGTGAAGACGATGCGCCAAATGCTGTTACTGAAGTCTCAGAAATTATGAGACTTCAACATCAAATATCTAATCCAAATAATGACGATTTTAGTGTACAGTCTATGGAAGAGCTTATTTCTACATTTAGTTCTACCAGCGAGATGTTAACCGTTTTATTAGTTGCAGTAGCCAGTATATCTCTGTTAATTGGTGGTATTGGTATTATGAATATTATGTATGTGTCTGTAAAAGAACGTACAAAAGAGATAGGTCTTAGAATGGCTGTTGGAGCAAAAGGAGCTGATATTTTAATGCAATTTTTAATAGAAGCTATTTTAATAAGTGTAACAGGTGGTGCTTTAGGCGTACTTTTAGGACTCACTTCTACGGTATTTATTGAGAAATTCTTAAATTGGCCTACAAGTGTGGCAATGTACTCAATTGTAATTTCCTTTGCTGTCTGTGCTATAACAGGAATCTTCTTTGGCTGGTATCCTGCAAGAAAAGCATCAGCTTTAGACCCTATTACTGCATTGCGTTATGAATAAATTAATAATGGAAAAAAACAGAAAAATAACCCTCTTTTCGCACCTTATTGTTTGGTTTACCTTATTTAGTATTCCTTATGTGCTATCTTATGGTCTAGAAGAAGAAATTAATAGAGTTATCTCTCGTTTTTGGATTCCCTTATTTTTTTATGCCATTCTTTTTTACACCAATTATTTTGTATTAATAGACAGGTTTCTTTTTAAGAATCAAACCATTAAATACATCCTAATAAATGGTGTTATTATTATGGTGTTTTTAACATTAAAATCGCAAATTGATACACTTTTTTTTACTGATATAATTAGAAAGTCATCAAGCAATACTAGTGTTGGACCACCATTTAAAATGATTATTTATGTGCAAATGCTATCTTATTTAGCTCCTGTACTTTTTTCAGCTGCCATTAAAACCACTAAGCGATTAATTAAAACAGAAGCACAACGTAAGGAAGCGACGAATTTTAAACTGGAATCAGAATTACAACATTTGCATTACCAGCTGCAACCGCATTTCTTTTTCAATTCGCTCAATAATATTTATTCCATGGTAGATATTTCGCCAGAGCAGGCAAAAAAATCAATTCATAGTTTAAGTAAATTAATGCGATATATGCTTTACGAAACCAATATGGATTTGGTGCCACTTTCAAAAGAAATCGATTTTATTAAAAAATATATCGACCTGATGAAGTTAAGAGTTTCGGATAAAACCGAAGTTAGCTATAATTTTCCTGAAGAAGAAACTGGTATTAAAATAGCACCATTGTTATTTATTTCATTAATTGAAAACGCATTTAAGCATGGTGTGTCTGCAACTAAAGAAAGTTATATTAATATTTCTATGACATCAAATGAAAAAACAGTTCAATTTGCCATTGAAAACGATAATTTTCCTAAAAAAACCGACGATAAAAGTGGTTCTGGAATTGGTTTACAAAATTTAGAAAAACGATTAGAATTGCTTTATCCAAATAAACACAGTTTTAATACGAGTGTAAAGGATAATAATTTTTTAATAGATTTAAAAATAGAAACAGCTTAATTTATGAGTAACTTAAAAATAACTTGTGTTATTGTAGATGATGAGCCAATGGCTTTGAATTTAGTGGAAAGTTATGTCGAAAAAACACCTTTTTTAGAGCTTAAAAATAAATGCAGCAGCGCCATTGAAGCGATGGAATTTTTAAAAACGAATCCAGTGGATGTATTGTTTTTAGATATCCAAATGCCCGATTTATCAGGCATTGAATTTTCTAAAATGCTTCCAAAGGAAACAAGAGTTATTTTCACCACAGCTTTTGACCAATATGCCTTGGAAGGCTTTAAAGTTGATGCCTTAGACTACCTTTTAAAACCATTTGATTATGCAGAGTTTTTAGCAGCAGCCAACAAAGCGAGTACCTGGTTTTCGTTAGTAGAAGGCAAAAAAGAGGCAGTTGTTTCCAAAGAAAAAGAATTTCTTTTCGTAAAATCCGAATACAAACAACTTCGTATCAAATTATCGGATGTACTTTATTTCGAGGGACTAAAAGATTACATTAAAATATGGCTAAAAGATAATCCCAAACCTATTTTAACGTTGATGAGTTTAAAATCATTAGAAGAAGAATTGCCTGAAACTCAATTTTTGCGAGTGCATCGGTCCTTTATTGTGTCTTTAAAAAATATAGAAGAGATAGAGCGAAGCCAAATTATTATCAATAAACAACGTATTACAGTTTCGGAGCAATACAAGCCTAGGTTTTTAGAATTTATCAATAAAAATTCTTTGTAATATAAGTCAATTAGTCTTCGTCGATAAATTAAATGAATTGATAAGTAAATACACTGTGATTGTCTATCTACTTTTTTAGTGTTGAATTGCTAAAATACATTTGCACCAACATTAAACACAAATAAAAAT
The DNA here is from genome assembly GCF_016469035.1 of Gelidibacter salicanalis. Lineage (GTDB taxonomy): Bacteria > Bacteroidota > Bacteroidia > Flavobacteriales > Flavobacteriaceae > Gelidibacter > Gelidibacter salicanalis_A. The sequence goes on from NZ_JAEHJZ010000064.1 coordinate 18,410, forward strand.
ATTATGAAAAAAGTGACACTATTATTAATAGTAATTGTCACCATGTGTAGCTGCAACAGTGTAAAGAATATGAATACATCTAGCATTTCGGATTCTGCAATATTATTGAGTTCTTTGAGCTCTAATTCTACTGTTCAACAAATCACTAGCTTATTTAGTTTATTGGACACTAATAATGATGAAGTCATTAGCTCAACAGAAGCTATTGGTTCTGTAGCTGATAATTTTGTTGTGTTAGATACAGATAGCAGTACAAGCTTAAATCTTACTGAATTAACAGGGTTATTGAGTTTGTTAAAATAATTACCCCTAGATTAATAGCTGAATGAGGTGTACTATTTATAGTATGCCTTTTTTTTATTTTAAATTCTAAGAATGATTAAAAGTTAATATCTATAAAATAACTGTGTTGGTAGATACAATTTGGGGAAGTGTAGATTTGCTTTTTATGTTACGAATAATACGAATAGATTTAACCTATAATTCTTAATAGCGTTAAGGATAAACAAGAACAAATATTAATTATTTAAGACTTAAAGAAGATGAATAGTAAAAAGATTAAAACAGGAATTGTAATGGGAATGATAACATTCTTATTCGCGTTTAGTGCAAATGCACAATCGTCAAAAAAAGAAAGAGGAGCAAAACCATCAACATTTAGCGAGCTTTTAGAAAAATTAGATGCTAATGAAGACGGTAAAATCTCAAAAGACGAAGTTAAAGGACGTCTAAAAGATAATTTTGATAAAATAGACACCGACGAAGATGGTTTTATTTCGGAAACCGAATATAAAAATGCACCAAAGCCAGAACGTACAAAAAGAGATTAAAAGATAAAGAAAACAAGAATTTAAGTTAGTCCAAAAATTTTTTGAGTTAGTTAGTTTTTGATTGATTGGTTTTTAAAGGCTTCGTGAGCGATTACGAAGTCTTTTTTTAATAAATATTTTAAGAAAAACGATCTATCACAAGCAATCCAAATTAAATAAAAATTAAAAAAATGAATAGGATTAAAACAAGCATAGGTTTATCATTCACAATGCTATTCTTTTTCACATCGGTATTGACTTTTAGTAGTTGTAGTGATGATGACAGTAAGATAACAGAAGAAGAAATTGCAGAAATTGATGATACCGACTTCGAGGCTACAGACTGGACAACAGCAACGCATAGTAATGATGCAGACCCTGATTTTGATGAAGTGTTTGAAGATAATGCCGTAAAAAGATTGGATATCGTAATTACAGAAGCGCGTTGGCAAAGTATGTTAGATGATATGACCAATCTTTATGGAGCCTTCGGTGAAACATCTGGAGGTCCAGGTGGTCCTGGAGGTCCTGGAGGTCCTATTAATGAGATTACTACAGAAGACCCAATTTTTGTACCTGCCAAGGTGTTTTATCAAGATAAAGAATGGTATCGAGTTGGTGTTCGTTTTAAAGGGAATTCAAGTTTACAAACCAGTTGGCGAAATGGGATTTTAAAATTATCATTTAAATTAGATTTTGATGAATTTGAAGATGATTACACACAAATTGACAACCAACGCTTTTATGGTTTCAAAAAATTGAGTCTTAAAAATAATTTTAACGATCAGTCTATGTTACGCGAAAAAGTAGCCACAGATGTGTTTAGAAATGCAGGTTTAGTATCTTCTCACGCCGCTTTTTATACCGTTTATGTAGATCACGGAAATGGTCCAGAATATTTTGGCGTATATACATTAGTTGAAGAAGTTGATGATACAGTTTTAGATGAACAATTTTCTGACGATGATGGTAATTTATACAAACCAGATGGAGACGCTGCAAGTTTTGCGCTAGGCAGTTATAATGAATCTGAATACGTAAAGAAAACAAATGAAGATGAAGCAGATTTCTCAGATGTTGAAAGCCTATTATCCATTTTGCACGATGACTCAAGAACTACAGATCCTGTAGCTTGGAGAACAAATCTCGATGCTGTTTTGGATACAGATGTATTTCTAAAATATTTAGCCGTAAATACCGTCATACAAAACTGGGATACTTATGGTAAAATGACACATAATTATTTTCTATATAATAATCCAGATACCAGTAAATTAACTTGGATTCCTTGGGATAATAACGAAGCCTTAGAAACTGGTAATATGGGTGGTTCATTACCCTTAGATTTTGCTGGACTAAATGCGTCTGAATGGCCTCTAATTGCTTATTTGTATCAAGATTCGGTATTTAAAACGCAATACGATACGTATGTACAAGAAGTTGCAGATGGTGCATTTAATGTAAGCACGATGCAAGCTACTTATGCCACTTACTCGGCATTAGTGCAACCTTATGCCATTGCAGAAATTGAAGGGTATTCATTTTTAAACAATAGTTCAGATTTTCAAAATGCGATAAACGAACTCAATACACACGTTTCAGCACGTGCAACAGCAGTTAGTAATTATTTAGATTAGTTTTTTTAGTTGGTTAGTAGTTAAAGGCTTCATCTGGTAAAAATTATGAAGCCTTTTTTCGTATTAAAAGAAGTTGAATCCTATATAATAGTTGACAATGAAAATATTTAGAAAAATAAGAAGAACCTTAATGGTGTCTGGTAAAACTAAAAGTTATCTCTTGTATGCTTTTGGAGAAATTGTTTTAATTGTCATCGGTATTTTAATTGCCTGGAAAATAAATAACCTTAACGAAATACGAAAAAATAAAATTATAGAATTAAAAATTTATCAAAGTTTAAATGAAGAATTAGATTCTAATTTAAAACTACTTGATTCTTCCATATATAGATACGAGCAAAATATAAAAACCATCAGTAATACCATTCGAAATATTGGTTTACAGCCCGAAGAATTGACCGACCAATTAAAAGAGGATGTTGTTTTAGTGAATTATAAACTAACCCAATTGCACGATGGAGCTATAAATTCTATCAACAGCACCAATAAATTTGAGTTTATGGAAAGTGTTTTATTAAAAGATTTGATTGCATCCTACCCAAACGAGTTAGATAATTTTAAAAGTCAAGAAACAAAGATTGAAAACATTATAACTAATCATTTAAAACCAGAAATAGAAACGCATATCTCTTTGCTCGATATTGTTTCTCATCGCGATATAGGTTTTAAAACAGCTAAAGTTTGGACATTACCCTCTAATTACATCGACCTAATTAACAGCAGAGCCTATCAAAATGCTTTAATAGATAGATTAATACAGACAGAAATACAATTAGCAAATAGTAATAGTTTAAAGCAAAAAACACATAACTTAATATCTAAATTAAATAAAGAATTAGGTAATTATGAGCTTAATACTATTAATTGAATAATGGGGTGTAAGGACTAATTCTATGAATTCATCTTAATTTTATGTGGTTATTTCTATAAAATAGTCGCGTACGTCGATACAATTTAAGCAAGCGTCTATAAGTGTTTTATTACGCTAATAATTCAATTACCATTATACTATCAATAGCAGATGAGGTCTTGGCTATTAAAAGAGGAACTTTAATCATTAAAATCTAAAAATTATGAAAACCTTTATAAAAGCATTCGTTTTACCATCATTGTTTATGATGTTGGTTTCTACACAAGTTTCAGCGCAAACAAAAAAATCTAAAGCGACAACTGTTAAAACGGTAAAAACAACAAGTAAATTTACAACAACAAACAATAGAGTGTCTAGTAATAAGGTGATTTATAAAAAACCAACTAAAAATGTGGTTTCAGTAAGATCAGTGCCAAATAAAACTGTAGTAAAGCATAATGGGCAAAGTTATTACTATTCCAATAATAAGTTTTATACGCAGTCTAGCGGACGTTATATTGTAATTGCACCAAAAGTAGGCTTTAGAATTAAGACTTTGCCTGTAAACTATACACGAATCACATATAACACGCGTAACTATTATAACGCACAAGGAATTTTTTATATTCAAATTAATAATGAATATGAAGTGGTAGATCCTGAGGTTGGAACTATTGTTTACGAACTTCCAGATGATTACGAAAAAGTAACCATAGATGGAAAAACCTACTATGAGTACGCTAACATAATATATGAAAAAGTACAAGTTGATGGTATTCGCGCTTATGAAGTGGTTGGCATTATAGATATGGAATAAAAAATTGATTTGATTGATAGTGATTGAAAAGTGCGTGGTTATTTTATAATTACTCACTTTTCTATTTAATACATTTGAATCTGGTTTTATTATCGCTACTATAATTATTAATGGAAAATTAAACTCTAAAATGATTAAAATCACCAAGAACAAATTAAATTACCGCTAAAATGCAACGATAGAAATGAATATTTAGGAAATGAATATCCAACGCTAAAAGCCATACACATTTGTAATTACTCACGACTTAAAAATTTATTTTAGAGGAGTTCGTGAACTTACGTATCGTACCAGCCAACACTACCCCAAAAATTGCAAAAGAGTATGGCTTGCCAACGCTCAATCCGAACAAAATAACTACATCGGAAAACCAAGCTGAACGTGAAAAGCACTATGCACAATAACTAAGAATTCGGTTGGTTTTTATCGTTTAATTTTTACGTCAAGGCATAGCAGATCCAGTCCGCCTTTGCAGAATAATTTTTAGCTGCTCTTATTCAATTTTCTATCTTTTAGTAAAACGCGCCAATTCTCGGGTGGCCCACGATCATTGAACAGCACAATCGTATTCAGTTTCCCTTTTTACAAACAGCATTTTAAAATCCGTCATTTCAACAAAAATTTAGGTTTAAATCCTTATTTTTGATTATAAAAAAAAATGTGATGAATATTCAAGCTGAAAAAATAGAACTGGTTAAAATGCTTTTGGACACTGAAAATCCAAGAATAATTGAGTCCATTAAAAAAATCTTCATAAAAGAAAAGACATCTGACTTTTGGGATAATTTATCTATTGAGCAACGTAACGAAATTGAAAGAGCCTCACTTGAAATTGAAAATGGAGAAGTAACGGAGTACGATACTTTTATGCAAAAACACAGATAAATTGAGCAGAAAAGTTGTAGTCTCAAAAACAGCCGAAAAGAAATTAGATAAACTTTTCGAGTATTTAATTACAGAATGGTCTGTTAAAGTTAAAACTGACTTCGTTGAAAAATTAGATTCATCGATAGAAATAATTAAAAAACAGCCTGAAATATTTCCTGAATCTAAAAAAGCAAAAGGGTTAAAAAAATGTGTAATCACAAAACAAACGACTTTATTCTATCGCTATAATTCCAAGCGAATTAATATTGTTATGTTATTTGACACACGACAAAACCCGAACAAATTAGATAAAGAAATTTAAAAAAACGAAAGCCAATAACTAGGATTCGGCTCGCCGATTACTCCCTTCGGTCATGAGTAAGTTGGCCAGAGCTGAATTTTGTGTTGACGAATCCGGTTAATTTGCCGTCTATGAGTAAAACGTTGGGTTAAGAGAAAGATATTTGGAAGTTGTGCTGTTTTGGGCGGCCAAGTAGTATAGAACCCTCTTGTTCTATAACTTGTTAAGTGCTTTGCTTGTGGTTTGAATTTAGGATCCCTGGTTTTTGTCGTTTAGTTTTAAAGTTGGGGCTAATGTAGCCCCCAATTAGTTGGGAGTGCTATTTTAGATTTCAAATTGATATATTTGAGATATGAACTA
>NZ_JAEHJZ010000636.1 GCF_016469035.1 Gelidibacter salicanalis
TTTTGATAGAGCACATTCTGAGTTTGTTCTTGCTTTGTTGCCCTACTATCCGAGCAAGGATAGGACGATGGTCAGGTTGCATTCTCTCCACATGGGCCAAAATGCCTACAGAATACATGTGGTCGAGACTAATGCTGTAATGTCCATTGGCCAAGTTGCCAAAGGATCGCCAAGTGGTTGGAGTGTTCGAAAATTTGAGGCCAGCTACCTCCACAATCTTCAAGAGGGAGTGCGAAAGAAGGACATTTTATTATTTGACTTGTCTTCAATTTGGT
>NZ_JAEHJZ010000637.1 GCF_016469035.1 Gelidibacter salicanalis
TAAACGTCTCCAAGAGTTTCAGAAGCAGGAGGATCGAGATGGCTTATGGCGTTGGTGAGTGGTCAGACAGAGCAAATATATGTAGGCACACTAGAGTAAAATGCTCTCAACCGGTGATTATTCTCATGAGCTAACAGTTTTTCTCGAGGGATCCGAAATGACTGTTAGACACAATTGGGGTATTTTGAAAATTTGTATCGTAATTGTTTTCCAACTTTTCGGATCTGGCTCCGACCAATGGCGGGA
>NZ_JAEHJZ010000638.1 GCF_016469035.1 Gelidibacter salicanalis
TATCAATGAAGTTATTTTTGACGTTGATATTATTTCCGTTAAAGTAAATTGCATTAGAACCACACTCCAAAAACTCATTAAATTCAACTATAACATCCGAGCTGTTTTCGCTCATAAAAATTCCGTTCCCTTGGCTATCCGAGTTTTGACCCATTCCTGGCTTTGAGAAGATTTGACGGAATGTATTGTTTCTTACGACAGTTGCTCTATTGTCCCATCCCAAGTTTATTCCTCCGTTGAAGGCATTTGTAATTTGGGAATTAGATACAT
>NZ_JAEHJZ010000639.1 GCF_016469035.1 Gelidibacter salicanalis
CTTTCTTGCTCCATAAACCAGTCTCTTGTCGCTTGAACGGCAATGCTCGAACATTTTTCCCACCCTGATATGGACATTGGGGTTAAGAAAATGCCGGATCATTATGGCCATATAATGGACCTGTCAAGAGATATGTCTCAGATAAAGTAGCTATCCTCTGGCCAGACGATGTGTGATCAAATGAGCCGACCTGCTAACTGGATGGTGGCAATGCAGTCTCATGCTTTCTCCTCGGGCAACCCAAGGAAACCAATATAGACTCGCACAAATTAGCGCCGGTCACCCAAATATGTGGGCAGCAGGCACTTAGTGGCCTCGAATCTTGTAGTGATGCCGTGGA
>NZ_JAEHJZ010000640.1 GCF_016469035.1 Gelidibacter salicanalis
TCTTATGATTAACTGGCCAGCCATGAATGAAAAAGATGACACGGCCATCTTTTGGGCCAATGTCCTCAACAAATAAATGGACATCTTCATCTGCTTTTAAATAATATCCCACGTTTCACTCCCCCTAAAAACCTATTTGAAAGACTGCTTCCTAAGAGAAAAAGCCCTTTTGCTTATTTTTATTCAGGGCAATATGGCTTGGATAATTTTGCTCTGTCATTGAAATCCATTCAGACACTTCCTTTAACATGCCCTGCACTTCATCACGGGATAAACCTTCATCCGCTGCCCTGTACCAAA
>NZ_JAEHJZ010000641.1 GCF_016469035.1 Gelidibacter salicanalis
TATATATTTTTGTATCCACCAGCTAGTGGAAGATAACTTTGTTTCCTGCCCTGACTTTGTAGAGAGAAGCTGAGCCAACTGAGAACAAGCGTTAAAATAAAAAGCAGTATTTTTAGATAGGAGTAATGGATTCAGTTTTTTGATTACTTTTTTCACACAAATCAATAGTCCATGGTTTGTTATTGAGCCTTTTGATATTTGGTATATTCTGGTTTTGATAA
>NZ_JAEHJZ010000642.1 GCF_016469035.1 Gelidibacter salicanalis
CTTTCTCCTTGAGGACAGACAAGAATAATTCGGGGCTTCTTGCTTGCTTTCTTCGTTAAATCTTCTACCGCATCGAATACGGGCTGTGCTTTCAGTACCATACCAGCACCGCCGCCATATGGGTAATCATCTACTGTTTTGTGCTTATGATCTGAATACTCTCTAAAATTGACAACATTGAATGAGACAGCTTCTTTCTCCTGTGCCTTTTTTAAGATCGATGAGTGGAGCACACCTTCGAACATTTCAGGAAAAAGCGTTAAGAAGTCGATTTTCATTCGTCAATGAGTCCTTCCATCACTTCAATGTGTA
>NZ_JAEHJZ010000643.1 GCF_016469035.1 Gelidibacter salicanalis
ATACTGTTCTGGGTTTTGTAAAGTTTTGTTGGGTGGTGTGTAGTCGCATGTACAATTTCCTACATAGTAAAATAGGTTTGTGCCCGGGAGTCAACACTTGGTAAACAAATGCTAGTCAAAAGGGTAATTTGTAAAAATATCTAAAGATAACAAGCAGTGCAGGCCCAAATATGCATACAAATTAGCCAGTAGAATCCTACAGAAACAGA
>NZ_JAEHJZ010000644.1 GCF_016469035.1 Gelidibacter salicanalis
CGTGGTTAACGCACTTCGACCATTACTCGTGGCTGCCGTGTCCATTCGGATTGGCCCTCCTAACTCTAAGAATCCTCGCTTGGAGTGTCCTGCTGAGGATGTGACTTGACCTTTCGTTGGGGACTCTGTCGTCCGTCATACGCCCAGTGGTAACTCTGTAGCCAAACCTTCCAGTGGGACCATTCTGGCCGCCATCCACCATTTCTACTCTTGGGGACCATGCAATCCGTCAAGGTG
>NZ_JAEHJZ010000645.1 GCF_016469035.1 Gelidibacter salicanalis
CTCAAAGGCTACCTGAAAAGTTTCATGGGTTGGGCATTCATGCTGGTTAGTAATCTTAAATTGCTTTCAGGTAGCCTTAGTCTGCATTGTTTCCGTTTAACTGCTTGAACTGCCGATAACTGTCGAGCAGGCGGCTTTGGTAGAGGCCGCTGCCGGAAAGGGTAATCATCAGGTAGCTTTGGGCGCGGGTCATGGCAACGTAGAGCAGGCGCGTGTTGTCGGCCTCCTGGT
>NZ_JAEHJZ010000065.1 GCF_016469035.1 Gelidibacter salicanalis
CCCTTTAAAGAAATCTCATCTTGTGGTGGGTTTCGCGCTTATATGCTTTCAGCGCTTATCCCTTCCGAACGTAGCTACCCAGCAATGCCACTGGCGTGACAACTGGTGCACCAGAGGTTCGTCCAACTCGGTCCTCTCGTACTAGAGTCAGATCCACTCAAATTTCTAACGCCCACAGTAGATAGAGACCGAACTGTCTCACGACGTTCTGAACCCAGCTCGCGTGCCACTTTAATGGGCGAACAGCCCAACCCTTGGGACCTTCTCCAGCCCCAGGATGTGACGAGCCGACATCGAGGTGCCAAACCCCCCCGTCGATATGAGCTCTTGGGGGAGATCAGCCTGTTATCCCCGGCGTACCTTTTATCCTTTGAGCGATGGCCCTTCCATGCGGAACCACCGGATCACTATGCTCTACTTTCGTACCTGATCGACCTGTATGTCTCTCAGTCAAGCTCCCTTATGCCATTGCACTCTACGCACGGTTACCAAGCGTGCTGAGGGAACCTTTAGAAGCCTCCGTTACTCTTTTGGAGGCGACCACCCCAGTCAAACTACCCACCAAGCACTGTCCCCTTTTACAAGGGTTAGACTCTAGACAAGCAAAGGGTGGTATTTCAACAATGACTAACCTACGCCTGGCGACGCAGGATCGAAGTCTCCCACCTATCCTACACATTACTTATCCAAAACCAATACTAAGCTATAGTAAAGGTGCACGGGGTCTTTTCGTCCCACTGCGGGTAATCGGCATCTTCACCGATACTACAATTTCACCGAGCTCATGGCTGAGACAGTGTCCAGATCGTTACACCATTCGTGCAGGTCGGAACTTACCCGACAAGGAATTTCGCTACCTTAGGACCGTTATAGTTACGGCCGCCGTTTACTGGGGCTTCAATTCAGATCTTCGCCGAAGCTAAACCCTCCTCTTAACCTTCCAGCACCGGGCAGGTGTCAGGCCCTATACATCATCTTTCGATTTAGCAGAGCCCTGTGTTTTTGATAAACAGTCGCCTGGACTCTTTCACTGCGGCCCCCCCGGAGGGGGGCGACGCTTCTCCCGAAGTTACGCGTCAATTTTGCCTAGTTCCTTAGCCATGAATCTCTCGAGCACCTTAGAATTCTCATCCCAACTACCTGTGTCGGTTTACGGTACGGGCTGCTTCACTCGCTTTTCTTGGAAGTCGCTTTTCTGGATTATCACCTTGGCCGTAGCCTCAGTGTACTATCGCGGCATTACTGCTCGCTTCAACGTGCTATTCCGTCAGCACGCACCAAATATACGCCTCCGTCACTTTTATCGTGAGCAGGTACCAGAATATTAACTGGTTGTCCATCCACTTCCCCTTTCGGGTTCGCGTTAGGCCCCGACTAACCCTCAGCTGATTAGCATAGCTGAGGAAACCTTAGTCTTTCGGTGTGCGGGTTTCTCGCCCGCATTATCGTTACTTATGCCTACATTTTCTTTTGTAGCTTCTCCAGCATCCCTCACAGAACACCTTCGACGACACTACAATGCTCCCCTACCACTTATAATCTAAATTATAAATCCATAGCTTCGGTAATATGTTTATGCCCGATTATTATCCATGCCGAACCGCTCGACTAGTGAGCTGTTACGCACTCTTTAAATGAATGGCTGCTTCCAAGCCAACATCCTAGCTGTCTAAGCAGTTCAACCTCGTTATTTCAACTTAACATATATTTGGGGACCTTAGCTGATGGTCTGGGTTCTTTCCCTCTCGGACTTGGACCTTAGCACCCAAGCCCTCACTGCTGATCAACATTTTATAGCATTCGGAGTTTGTCAGGAATTGGTAGGCGGTGAAGCCCCCGCATCCAATCAGTAGCTCTACCTCTATAAAACTATAAATCAACGCTGCACCTAAATGCATTTCGGGGAGTACGAGCTATTTCCGAGTTTGATTGGCCTTTCACCCCTACCCACAGGTCATCCGAAGACTTTTCAACGTCAACCGGTTCGGTCCTCCATTTAGTGTTACCTAAACTTCAACCTGCCCATGGGTAGATCACACGGTTTCGCGTCTACCACTACCAACTACAACGTACAAGTACGTATATCGCCCTATTCAGACTCGCTTTCGCTACGGATCCGTGGCTTAACCACTTAACCTTGCTGGCAACGGTAACTCGTAGGCTCATTATGCAAAAGGCACGCCGTCACCCCGATAAATCGGGGCTCCGACCGCTTGTAAGCGTATGGTTTCAGGTTCTATTTCACTCCCTTATTCAGGGTTCTTTTCACCTTTCCCTCACGGTACTGGTTCACTATCGGTCTCTCAGGAGTATTTAGCCTTAACGGATGGTCCCGCCAAATTCATACAGGGTTTCACGTGCCCCGCACTACTCAGGATACCACTATCTGTGCATTCTTTACCTATACCGGGCTATCACCGTCTATGGCCCCTCTTTCCAAAGGGTTCTAATTCATCATGCTTCGAATGTCGTGGTCCTACAACCCCGATATTGCCGTAACAATATCGGTTTGGGCTAATCCGCGTTCGCTCGCCACTACTTACGGAATCACTTTTGTTTTCTTCTCCTCCGGGTACTTAGATGTTTCAGTTCTCCGGGTTTGCTTCCTTTACAGGATACCATATCTTCAATATGGTGGGTTGCCCCATTCGGATATCTGCGGATCGATTTGTATGTGCCAATCCCCGCAGCTTTTCGCAGCTTATCACGTCCTTCATCGCCTCTGAGAGCCTAGGCATTCCCCATACGCTCTTATGTAGCTTATTGTACTTTTGTCTTTTAATGAGTTACTATTCAGTT
>NZ_JAEHJZ010000646.1 GCF_016469035.1 Gelidibacter salicanalis
AGAATATCTTCCGTCTGCGTAATGGTCCCCTTGCGCGCATTACGTAGGGCAGCCGAAGCCTGAGTATTATTAGTAGGAGCGGGCGTACCTACGCGATATATAGTGTCACCTGGAGCCCTAACAATAAGTACCTGGTCCACTAAGCCCGTGCCGTATGCCAGGCCATCGATATTAGTGTATTGACTGCTTCCCGCAGTACGGGTATTATTGTACTGATTGTAAATATCATTGACCGCTGCCTGGTAGCTGCTGGAAGTATAGTCGCTATTGTTATAAGGCTCGCGTAGGCGTTG
>NZ_JAEHJZ010000647.1 GCF_016469035.1 Gelidibacter salicanalis
CACTATTGTTTTATGTTTCTGGGATGGGCGTATATTTTGCAATGAAAAAGAGAGATTGGAAAGCACTAGTCTTAGAACGATCTAAGCGAATACTTTTGCCTTTCATCTTTGGATACCTAGCCATTACACCGCTGCATATGTTCGTATTTCAGAAATACTATAACATGCCTTTTCAATACTTTTCTGATAGTGGACATTTATGGTTCTTGGGTAATATATTTGTCTATGTGCTATTGCTAACACCAGTCCTTTACTGTTTGAAAAAGCATGGCGATGGTAAATTCAAAAAAGCATTTTCTAAGATCATGTCTTATGCCATCGGTCCATTAACAATATCTATCTTTTTTATCTTAGAAGTGTTGTGGGTCAAGCCTTAGT
>NZ_JAEHJZ010000648.1 GCF_016469035.1 Gelidibacter salicanalis
TTGACTGGGTATTTTTAAGTCATGAAATGGGACTTTCTAAGCCTTCTCCTGAGATCTATGAAAAAATGCTTGTTGACCTTGGAACATCTGGTGATCGGGTAATATTCTTTGATGATTTGATCGCCAATGTGGAAGGAGCTAAAGCAGTAGGTATTCAGGCGGTACACGTGACGGGCCCTGAAGTTATTTTCGATTATTTTAAGAATGTATAGTAAAAAAGAATACCTCCGTCACGGAATCTTATTTATCGCCACTCTTATTTCCACCACTCTTGCAGGAGCAGAGTGGGTATATGGGAAGTCAGTGTTGGGAGAAG
>NZ_JAEHJZ010000649.1 GCF_016469035.1 Gelidibacter salicanalis
TTTATGTAACGCGTACATTTAAAACGTGAAGTCGATTGCAAATATAGAAATTACAAACACGAATTGCAACAAATCGCGGCCTATCACACAAAAAATCAAGATGTTAATAAAACTAAGCACAATTAGCTTTCCTGTGCTAGTTTTATCATGTGCCGTAATGCGTTCTGAATCTGGCCTGTAAATGTCTGTTTTAGGAAAGTGCGCTGCGTCTGGCTTTCTGAAGTCGGGTGAGCGATTCACCTTTCAGA
>NZ_JAEHJZ010000650.1 GCF_016469035.1 Gelidibacter salicanalis
TGGAGGAACCTCACCTTCTATGGCTTTCTTTGGCAGACGTTTGCGTGGTCTCCTTCCCTCTGTTCCCTACCATCCCATCGTTGGTTATGGAGGTCAGGAACGATCTCGGTTCTTTGCTGGCGGGAAACCTCTTCGGGAAATGCAGATTGGAGACTATGTGCGGTTGCAAGATTTCTCTACGAAGCGATGGTCTACCACGGGATGCATCATCGAAC
>NZ_JAEHJZ010000651.1 GCF_016469035.1 Gelidibacter salicanalis
CAAAAGGACATTTAATATATAGGTTCTTAAAGGCAGAATTTACCCTTTTGCCGTGAGGAGCTTCTCCTGGTCGGTGATGTAACATTCGTCACACCCGGTCAGGAACTCCAGAACCAGTTTAGCATCTTTCTTGTAGGAAGTTCCTATGGCTCCCTTATTGGGCTCAAACTGGACAACGTTTACCACTTTGTGCGAAGAAGTTAAGGCGTTAAACT
>NZ_JAEHJZ010000652.1 GCF_016469035.1 Gelidibacter salicanalis
CAAGGTGTGACCATCAGGAAGCCGGACATTCCGGGACCGCCTTATTAGCTGGGACAACATTCCGACCGTACCTGAGCTGGATTGCCTTATGCCTGAATCCGAGGTCAGACGAATGGTGTCGTCAATCGGACGTTATCGTCCAAGGGCATGAAGATTGTGGATGATGTTCTTATCCAGGCTCCAACTCTTCAGTGCTATTCAAGAGGATCCGAATTGTGTTGGAACAATTGTGGGGCACTTAGTGATTGCCCGCCTAAGTGATCTACGTAACAAGCCTCC
>NZ_JAEHJZ010000653.1 GCF_016469035.1 Gelidibacter salicanalis
CAAGGCCAGCTCCTCACCCTCAATGCGCCTCATGATCTTGTAAGTTGAGTCAATCTCCTCCTTCGACATGCGCCCTTGCTTCATGATCTGCTCCAGCTTGTTCCTCCCAAGTGAATGACCGGTGAGAACCATCGGCACATTCAGCGCACCAGAAAGAAGAGCAGCGACATCTCCAGCATCGGCATAGTGGCCATGGATTACATATGGCAAGACCAGCTTCCCATTGCTAACCTGTTCCCCCGGAGCCTTGGACATGTTCAGG
>NZ_JAEHJZ010000654.1 GCF_016469035.1 Gelidibacter salicanalis
CTAAGAAATACGGAAAAAGAGACGGGCAGTCGCCATGTGCTCATACAAATACCCAAAATGGGTTAAAGTTTTGGGTATTTGTCATCCATTTATTTATTTTCAGGCTGATGGGTTGCTTCATTACTAAAAAGGCTTCTCCACTCTGACTGTCATGTGATTCATTTACTTCAGACGCACAAAGCGTGCGGTCCTTTCTCCGCACGCTTCCTTTCCTATAAAACAGCCTTAGTTTCAGTTTCTTCATAAAAATGAAGCGCCTCCTGAAGAGCCTTCCCCGCTTCAATGGCTGCCCCATGCCTCAACAATACAGCTTCCAAACCG
>NZ_JAEHJZ010000655.1 GCF_016469035.1 Gelidibacter salicanalis
CAAAACAACGACCACGCTAAAGCATGATATTCCACCCAAATACCAAAGGGCCCAAATACAGTTTGTTTCATCAGAGCTTAGACTCAGAGTGAGTGGTCCGCTTCCAGGATCCATCAGAAGAGGATCTTGGATCTACTAGTAAACGGATACTTGCCTGCACCTTTAAGCACACACTTCCAGGGGCCCGGCGTTATATCAACGTATAGGTATGTAACGGTATATCGTGTGATATAACCACAACCTTGTGTTACACGAGGGTCGCTGGTTCGATCAAC
>NZ_JAEHJZ010000066.1 GCF_016469035.1 Gelidibacter salicanalis
TGTTTTTGTCATGTACTAAAAGCATTTTTATATAATTCCGCGCTCTTGCTTTCTTTTTTCAAATTGTATTCTGGAGAATACCACGCATCACTCAATTTTATATCTAATTCTTTTATGGGTTGAATTCTCAAATTATTTTCAGGGTAAGTCGTCGTTATGCCATCATCTGCAACTTCAATCTGTTCGTTTGGGAAATTAAAATATTGTGAGAATTTATGTTCGCCATGGGTTGAAAAGCTATCAAAAACCAACCAAACATTCGGTTTTAAGAACAACAGTCTTCTTTTTATAGCTACAGGATCTTCTAAGCGTTGATAAGCGGTGTTTTCGGCTTCGGCATAATCAAAATCGGTAGTAAGGTTTGTGTAAATCCCTTCTGACCGTGCTTCAAAGGTATTCATCCAAGAATCTTTGTACATCGAATTGGGCAAATCATCAACGCCTAAAGTATTATGACTTTTATTGCCTTTAAATAGTTCTCGCCAGTCATTATCCACATAAGAGTAGCGTCCACTATCCACCAAATAATCTCTGTTATTTGCAAAAATTGAAAAATGCAATAAATTGTCATGGCCGTGTCCCCCTCCTAAACGTTTCATATGAAAGCTTGAGTAAGTGGCATCTTGTTCCCAAGACGTTCTCATATAAACATCTCCTGAACTTTCTTGAAAAACAGATAAAAATTCAGGTGTTTTGCTCTTTAAATTTTTATAGTTTGCAGCATTTTGACTTCCTAACAAAAAGAAAGTTTCATAGTCCAACTCAGGAAAAGCTCGCGATTTTAACGTAGGATCTGAAAACAGATGCGCAGCTAGCGTCAGTATTCCACGTAAATCAGTATCATCACTATCACCTAAAAGTGGCTGATGAAAATTGGGTTTTTGCCACTCGACATTAGCATAAGCCATGTCTTTTGTTTTCTGTACAATGGTTTCAGGCAATTCGATACCCTTTTGTTGCGCTAACAAATTCACGTTCATATAACAATGAAACACCTCATTATGATACATGGGAGACTGCTCCCATTGGGTGCCGTCAGGCAAGATTTGTAAATCAATACAAGTAGTTAAATTAGCTAAAGCATCATCCTGCCATTTCTGAGCATCTTTAAATTCGGTTAAAAACTGAGAGGCATTAAAAACGCCCTGAAACTCTAAAACTCCCCAATTGCTGGTTTTTGAAAAATTATTAAAATCGCTATTGATGTAAGTGGCGTGCTCGTGTAAACTATTTAAATATTTAGCCAAAAACTCTGGTGTCACGTGTTTTGAATGCTTAATAAACTCAAAAGCTTTTATCCAATTTTCAATCCGAATCCCCGCTTCTATGCGTCGCCATGACAATCTTTTAAGCTCCTCTTTTATCGGATTATTATCAATCCAATGGGTGGCCTGATCTACAAAACCTTTGGCATATTTTTCTTTTCCTGTTAGCATGTATGCTTTACCTAAATCGACCCAATAGCGGTGCCTGTTCAGCATATAACACCATTCTTCATCACCGTTTGGGATTGCCTTCCAATCGATTTCGCCCTTAAATTGATGCGGAATATTGGTTTTTTCCATATCCCAATCATATCGAAATAAAAAATACTTATCCAACACTTGATCTGCAACTTCTATGGTGGTGGCGACATCTTTTGGATAGGTACTTTTAATGAATGCCACGTCATCTTTATCCACTTGCAAATAGAGATTTTCTTTGGCTCTATAAATTTTTAATAACTCCTTTAAAGCAGCATTCTTAGAGTTAGATGCCGTTAAGCTTTCAATAGTTTTTAATTCCGATTGTTGATAGTCGAGTTTATCGAAAAGATTGAGCGCGGTATTTTGCGCTGTAATTGTACAGAAGGAAATAAGAAAAAGGAGATAAATTGTGTTCTGTTTTAAGATTCTTGTTGACATAAATTATATTGTTTTATTCACTTTAATTGCTCTGCTACTTATTAAAAAGGCCTGTATCACCTTTATTCAATAAAGGCACTAATTTTTGTACGATTTCTGGATGATCATTAGCAATATTTTGAGTTTCAGGAGCGTCGGAAGTATGATCATACAACTCATACTCCTGTGTTTTGTCTGCCCTAAAATATGTTGTAAGACGATACTTTTCAGTTCGTAAGGACATCCCATCGTTAAAATAACTATAAGCAACCGATTCTGTTAGTGGCATTGGGTCGCCGTGCAATAGTGGTACAAAACTTTTGCCATCTGTTTTATGTGGCATATTCACATTACAAAGCTCCATTAAGGTCGGATAGATATCTACAGTTTCAACAATGGTCGATGATTTCTTATTTTTGATTCTTGTACCAGGGACTTTAATAATCAGCGCACTTTTTAAAGCATTTTCGAATAGTGTATGTTTGCCCCAAACTTTTTGATCACCTAAATGCCAGCCGTGGTCACCCCAAACCACCACAATGGTATTTTCCTCCAAATCCAGTGCTTTTAGTTCGCTTAAAATCATCCCAATTTGATGGTCAATATAGCTTACACTAGCATAATACGCATGTCTTAATTTTTTAGCATATGCATCTGACACCCGATTTTCACGATTAGGTATCTCATCGGTACGTGTGTATTGATTAAATTCATTGCTATCATGTAGACTTTCGCGATTGCTATTTTGTGGAATTTCAGGATATGGAGAGATTGAAATAGCGTCATTTTGGTATAAATCCCAATATTTTTCTGGTGAATTAAAAGGTAAATGCGGTTTAAAAAATCCGACACCGAGAAAAAATGGCTTGTTCTGATTCTTAAGTTCTTTTAATTTAGAAATAGCCAATTGTGTCGTTAAGCCATCTGGATATCCCAAATCATCAACTTTTCCTGCTTCATAAGGTTTTACTTTGTTATGTAAACTCTGTCTGTTTTCTCCATTTGCGTAACCGAAAAAAGCATTCCAGCCCGTACCCCATTTGCCACTATCAAATAATAATTCGCTCCAGCTGTACGGCAGCTCTCTTTTATCAGATGGTTTTTCATTATAGTCAGATAGAAGCCCGTCGGCAGAATGACTTATTTTACCAATACCCACGGTATGGTACCCATTTCGTTTTAAGTGATGAATGAAGGATTCAGGATTGGCACGCTCTGGTTGATTGGAGATTTCGTTGTAAATAACTTCATTACTGAGTTGCGCTTTGGTTTTTGGACGCATTCCAGTCAAAAGATTATATCGTGATGCCCCACAGGTTGGTACTTGAACAAAATGATTTGTAAAGGTAACCCCTTCCGAAGCTAATTTATCTATATGTGGCGATTGTACAATTGTATTGCCATAACACCCTAGATCCGGGCGTAAATCATCAACGGCTATAAACAAAATATTTGGATGTGAAGTGTTTTCCTTTTTTTCCTGACCACATCCACTAAAGTTTAACATGAGAAAGGAATACATGATGGCTATAAATCGCATAAAGATTGAAGAGATTATTTGAAAGACTAAAATGATGTATACTTATTTTGAAAAACAAAAAAGATCGTGGATATTTAAATTAGAGATATAGATTACTCAATTGTAACCCCTTATGATTTTTGTACTCGACTAATGTACAATAGAAATGGAGATTGTTACAACTATTACCTATAAAAAAAAGGCTATCTTCCTATTCTCAATTTATTATATATGAAAATCATGATAGGTCCATAGCATGCGTCGCACACAATTGCAAGCCAACTGATTGTCTGGATTTACTGATTGATACCTTATGTAAAGTTTGTTTTTTTCTGAAAGCACATCATACAAAAGCAAGTATCTTTAATGTAATTCGCAGCACATTGGCCTTTGCTAAATGCTAAGTCGTATGTCAATAATTATTTGCACACACCTAAATCTAAGTATTTAACTTTCAAAACTTGGAGCTAGTTCCAAAATGTTTATAATTTATCTGTTACAGGAATTAGATAAAAAAGAACAGAATACCCCCCTTCTTAAATATTAGACCACCTATAGATGGAGAAAATTTAATTGAAATTGCAGTTTAATTCACATTAAGCCTTAATTAAAATTTTCACAACACTATTAATCTTAAAATATGAAACTATTTAAAATTATTATGCTATTACAAGTATTTACTCTTTTCTATACTTGTTCTCCTGCCCGTCTAAAAAACAAGGAAAACTTTACAGAGCAACAGTTGAGTAATGCCAATAAACAAATTTCACTATTACTGAATGCTGCAATGGAAGCAAACAGAATTCCGAGAACCATTGACGAAAATGGTAATCTGCAATTCACTAATTTGGGTTTCGATTGGACTGAAGGGTTTTTTCCAGGAACATGTTGGTATTTGTATGGAGTTACCAAAGATGAGAAATGGAAGCTTGCAGCTGAAAAATTTCAAGCACAATATGAAAATCATAAGTATAGAACAATATCCCATGATTTAGGTTTTATATTTAACAACTCCTACGGGAATGGATATAAATTAACTAAAAACGAAGACTTCAAGAAAGTTTTGACAACTGCTGGAGATTCATTAATTACTAGGTTTAATCCCATTGTTGGTAGCCTGCTAAGTTGGAATGTTGATAATGGATGGCAGTCTAAAAGAGGCTGGAAATTTCCTGTGATCATTGATAACATGATGAATTTGGAAATGCTTTTTGAACTGTCTGAATTGACAGGTGATGACAAATACAAGAAAGTGGCAATTGCTCATGCAAATACGACATTAAAAAATCATTTTAGAGAAGATAATAGTTCATATCATGTAGTTGATTACGATCCAGAAACGGGAGACGTTAGAAGTAAACAAACAGCACAAGGATTTTCAGATGAAAGCGCATGGGCACGTGGACAAGCTTGGGGGGTTTACGGTTATACAATGTGTTATCGTTTTACTAAAGATGAAAAATATTTAGAGCAAGCTCAAAAAATTGCTGACTATATTATACATTATAAAGGTACTCCAGAAGATGGCATACCATATTGGGATTACAACGATGCCAAAATTCCAAACAGCCATCGCGATGCTTCTGCTGCGGCAATAACAGTTTCAGCTCTAATTGAATTAAATGACTATACTAATGGAAAATATGAAACGGCTGTTGATAAAATTTTAGGCTCATTGGCTTCAAAAGAATACACTGCAAAATTAGGAGAAAATAAAAATTTCATATTAAAGCATAGTGTTGGCAGTATTCCTCATAATAATGAAATTGATGTACCTCTAAACTATGCCGATTATTACTACCTTGAAGCATTAATTAGATATAAAAAATACACATCTAAATAGTTAGTCAGGCTATACTGTAATTAATTAATGGTCCTGTCCTATACATTAACTCTGTATTCTTGGGTAATCCTTATAAAAACGATTTACAGTCCACATCCATTTAAGTTAAGGTCTTTAAAATACGTATCGTTACTATAGGTTAAG
The DNA here is from genome assembly GCF_016469035.1 of Gelidibacter salicanalis. Classification (GTDB taxonomy): domain Bacteria; phylum Bacteroidota; class Bacteroidia; order Flavobacteriales; family Flavobacteriaceae; genus Gelidibacter; species Gelidibacter salicanalis_A. The sequence goes on from NZ_JAEHJZ010000066.1 coordinate 5,390, forward strand.
TAAGGTTGGTTAGGATTAATTCTAAACACTTTGAAATATGCGAAAAACACCTTAAAATATCTACTTTAAGAGGGTTATAAAAATCAAGAACCTCGGGGCAAGCCCCCGAGGTATGAACAAGAAAATACTTTGAAAAATTTGAGGCAAGCCTCGGGGAATTAAACCCTCAATGAGGGATTTAATTTTAAAAATCCCCTGAAAGTTATTGAATGATTCACAAATTTTCCGCTGTAATTGCATTCAAAGATTTTCCCTAAACAAAACAATGAAAGCCGCAAGATTGACTTCATAAATTAAAGGTCGTGCAGCATAAATTACCTCGGAGTATGTGGCTGTTCTGTTAGATAAAACACAATTATATATTCCTATGGATGGCTCAATTATCCACAAACCATCCATTACCACAACTGTTCTTTTTTCAATAGAATTGCAGAATAAGCGAAAAACGGAATGTCATAACTATTTCACATTGAGAAATAGTTATCTTTGCGCAAAATTTCGACAAATCACCATATGGTGATTGAAAATCACGATTCTTTAGCCTTCAGCAATATGGAACAATTTTTTTATGATACTTTCGGAGTCAGTGAAAACGTTTTGAACTATCTCATCATTCCTTTATTGATATTTTTTGCAAGGATTTGTGACGTGTCAATTTCTACCATCCGAATCATTTTTGTGATGAGCGGCAAAAGAAACATTGCGCCTTTCTTAGGATTTTTTGAAGCCTTAATTTGGTTATTGGCCATTGGTCAAATTATCAGTAATATCGATAACACCTTATCTTATTTTGCCTATGCCAGTGGTTTTGCTGTTGGAACCTATGTGGGCATGTATATAGAAGAAAAACTTGCCATTGGCCGTGTTGTTTTAAGATTGATCACCAAAGAACCCGTGCATGAATTGCTTACTTTTTTAACTGATAATGATTATCGGTATTCCATTTTGGATGCCGAAGGAAAAACAGGTAAAGTGAATGTCGTCTTTTTAGTTTTAAAAAGAGAAAACCTAAATCATTTGACCGATGCTATCAACACCTATCATCCAACTGCATTTTACACCATAGAAGGCGTGAAAATGGTAAAAGAAGCAAATCTTACCGATAAAACTCCTAGACAGATAGGTTTTTGGGGGTTACAATTAAAACGAAAATAAAGAGTGATTAAGGATAATTGCACTATGAAATCTCCTAGATCTATAAAGTTCTATATTTTTCTGACTTCAAAACTCTCGATTTTCATGTGATTGTTTACCGTTCTAAATCCAAAATATCCCTGTGCATAAGGTTCAGCATCTTCAACTTTATAGATGACTTCGCCATCTCTAGAATAACTTGTAAAATTATCTTTTACAATAATTTCGATATGCATTTTTTTATTGGCAGTAATCATAAATTGCTTATCAGACAAATCATGTTCGGGTAATAACGGCCGATCTACATTACCATTATACCGTCTAAATCTTGTTTTTGAATTATGATGCCCACCATAACCTACGTAGTAGCCAGTAAAATGATGGTAATTAGGAAAATGCCCCGCTCTTTCAACTGAGCCTTTGAAAAAATCATCAGGGTGTTTTGGATCATTAGACATCCAAAGACAATTCATATCTGAAACTCTGTCGTAAGCACCACCGTCATCAATAATTGTAATATCGTAAGCTATTTTTACAGGGGCTTCTAACGCATTTTTAAACCAAATGGTACAGCCTTTGGCATCAATTACTTCTATGCCTTGTTCGGTAAAAAGTGTCTGCCCATTTGGCTGCTGTTCTATCACCCAGTTATTTACATCCTTTAGGACGTTTTTATAGAGTAACCCTTGGGTTTTACAACCGCAAAATACTAAAAGAAAAATAATGAAAGTTGCGTTTTTAAACATACACTCTATAAATATGAAGCGTTAATTTGTGACTTGGTTCTTAGGACATTTTCAATCTTTTAAGGCTGCACTGGATCTTAATTCAAATTAACTTCATGCTGATTTGTAAACCCGTCCTTTTTTAGGTTAGCAAGTTTTTCTCTGTAATCTGATACTCTTTCAGGAAATTTTGAAGCCAGATTTTCGGTTTCATTCGGATCATTTTTTAAGTGATATAATTGAGGCTCTTTTTGGAAACCAGTTTCTATTTCTGTGCCCCAAGGCACGAGTTTTGGTCCATCCTTAGGCTCAATATATTTCCATTCGCCTTCAAGATAAGATAATGGCCCCATAAAACTTTCTTGAACTAACGAGGTTCTTCCGGTTGCATTATCCCCTAAAAATACATCCAATCTGTTTTGACTATCAATGACATCGTCTTCAACATTCTCAACACCGGTTAACTGCGCGAAAGAACGCAAAAAATCCACTTGACTCACCAAAGCCTTAGAAACTGTTCCTTTTCCTTTGCCATCTGGCCATCTGATAATTAAGGGTATTTTGCTACCACCCTCATAAGCACTATATTTTCCACCTCGTAAGCCTCCTGTCGGATTATGATTTCCTAACAATTCCTTAGCTTGATCTTGGTAACCATCATCTACAACCGGGCCATTATCACTCGAAAAAACAATAACTGTAGTGTCGTATAAATTCTGCTCTTTTAGTGTTTTTATAATTTCATTAACCGTCCAATCTAATTGCAGAATCACATCACCTCTTGGTCCCATCCCACTTTTACCTTGAAACATGGTATTGGCAATTCTTGGTACATGGATATCATGTGTAGAAAGCAATAAGAAAAATGGTTGATTCTTGTTAGTAGTGATAAACTTTTTAGACTTATCGACCAACTCCATCGGGATGGTTTCATCATCCCACAACGCCGCTTTTCCACCAGTCATATAACCAATTCTGCTCACGCCGTTTACAATGGTATGGTTATGACCTTGCGACGGTTTCATGGTTAATAACTCTGGATTTTCTTTACCTGTTGGCCAATCTCCAACTTTCTCTTTATAGTTGACTGTGATAGGATCATTAGGATCTAAATTAACAATATGATGATTTTCAACAAAAACACACGGCACTCTATCGCCTGTTGCCGGAATTAAATAGGAATAATCAAACCCAATTTCTAACGGTCCTGGACTAATTTTCCCATTCCAATCGGGGCCATTCCCATCGCCCAAACCCAAGTGCCATTTACCAACAATTCCAGTTTTATAACCTGCCGATTGCAAAACGCCTGGCAAGGTTGTTCTGTTGGTATCAATTAGCAGTGATTCATCTCCTGTTGCAACACCTGTCCCCTTTTTACGCCAAGCATAATCGCCCGTTAATAAAGAATATCGTGAAGGTGTGCAGGTTGCAGCCGTAGCGTAGGCATTCTGAAATAAAATTCCTTCGTCCGCTAAGGCATCAATTGCAGGTGTACTGATTTCTGTTGCGCCATAAGCACTAATATCACCATACCCCAAATCGTCGGTATAAATAAAAACAATATTTGGCTTTTGAGATTCTTGAGTTGTGTTGTCTGAACTAATTTCAGTTTCTGCAGTTTTGTTTTTACAACTTACTGCCATAAAGGCGAGTAATATATAGACAAAAAAGGAGTGGTTTTTAAACGTCATAATAATGATTATTTATTTAATAAGGTTTGTCAAACAAAAGGCTTGAAGACATTGTTGTTGTAGATGGTAAAATTGCACGTTTTAAAAATTGTGTGTCATTAGTTTTCTGACACCAAGTTATCAATTTTTGTCGGTATGAGTCCATAAGTTCAAAATGATCTTGAGCATTCGCAAGATTATTCATTTCAAAAGGATCCGCTGCGAGATCAAAAAATTGCTCTCTATGTTTACCCCAAGAGTACAGGACATATTTATACTGTTTATCAATCACTGCTCGTCCTAAAGTGCCGTATCCATTTTTACTGTCAAATTTTGTTTCGGTGACTACAAAATCATGATTTTCACGATCGTTTCCTAAAGAAATCATTGGCCGTATGCTTTTCCCCAACAGGGTATCAGAAGTTGAGATTCCTGCATAATCTAGAACCGTAGAATATAGATCTAGACCCGTGGAAACCAAGTTTTTTTTGGTTGTCTTTTGAGCTATTTGAACAGTTTTATCGCTGATAATAAGCGGCACATTAATACTTTCTTGAAATAAGGCCGTCTTTTGATTCCACCCGTGAGAGGCATTTCCATCGCCATGATCACTGGTAAAAATAATAATTGTGTTATCTCTTAATCCCAAAGCATCAATCGCATCAATGATCTTACCAATTTCATGATCAACCTTTTCTATTAAACGGTAATAGGTATAGCGGTATTGGCGCCAGTCTGCTTCAGTATAATGTTTAGTAGGGTAAGATAAAACATCTGCTGCTTGCTCATATTGAAGCGCTTCCGGGAAAGTTGCAGATTTCTTAAAATTGATAGGTAAGGTTGGCGTTTCTTCCAATGGTACGGGCTTAATATTCCCATATGGTAATGGTTGATTTCTTGCCCATTCGCATATAGTATGCGGATTATCAAAAGAGGCCACTAAAAAGAAAGGTGTTTTACTAGCCGCTTTAGATTTTAGAAAAGCGATGCTATTTTCAGCTAAATTGAGATCTCCAAATTCGGATATTTTATCAAAACCACTATTGTCTTCAATTTCCACTTCTGGTGCGTGCCATTTCCCGCCATAGGCACAGTCATAGCCATTACTTTTTAAAACCTGAGCTAAACTCGTGTTGGCAACGTTTTTTTGCAATGCGGTATCAGCGTTTGAATTGACTCCAAGTTGATGCGGCAGTTGACCTGTAAACATGCTGGATCGCGACGGACTGCATAGTGGAAAGGTGACATAGGCATTTTCAAAACGTACGCCAGAAGTTGCTAATTTATCTAAGTTGGGCGTTTTTAAATTAAGATTTCCCGCAATGCTTAAGGCTTCAGCTTGATGCTGATCAGTCATTATTAAAACAATATTCGGCCGGTCTTGATTGGAAATATCTTCTGGTTCATCGCTGTTCTTATCAACAGTTTCTTTACATGATAGCACAAAAATAGTTGTAAGCGAAAACATCAATAGCCGTACTATCCTAGGATTAGCATATATTCTGTTTGATGACAACGTTTTTTTCATGATGTTTTAAAAATTATTTGCGATGACATGTATTCCTCTCGAAAACCACCCATTCAAAAGTGTTCAATCCGAAGAAAAAAGCATTATATAATGCTAATCGACTTCATTAAGTTCAATTTGATATCCGGTGATAGGGATTTCATTTTCAGAATACTGAGGCAATTTGATATTAAGACCGTCAGTGGTTTGGGTCCAGGTCACTTTCTGCTCCGTACCTAACATTTTTACAGCTTTGATTTTAAATTGTTTTTCAAGTGCAAATGCTTTAATCATCACATTCGGTTCCGTAGCGCTGGCAACATAAGCGTACACATAACCATCTTTAGTAGTAAAACTTACTTCTGGAAAGATAAGTTTTGAGGTAGCATCGTTTTCAGCATCTTTCATGGTATTCTCTTTATCCGACTTTTTATCATCAGAATTCTGAGTCATTTCAGATAACAACTCATTTGAAATTTTCCACGGTGACGCGCCATATATTCCTTCCGAGTTTTTGCTCATCCAATTCCCCATCTGTGCCAATCGATCACTTGCAGGTTGAGTTATTTCACCTTCCGGCGTTGGACCATTATTCAGAAGAAGATTCCCGCCTTTACTCACGATTTCTAGAAGTTGCCTAGTCATTAATTCGCTAGATTTATAAATGGTATCGTATTCAACATAACCCCAATTTCTGCTCATAGTAATACAAGCTTCCCATGGTTTATCTAAGGTTTTCTTTACAATCTCTTGTTCAGTGACCAGGTAATCGCCTTCATTATTTCCGATCCTACTGTTGATTATGCAATTTGGCTGAAAATCGAGAATCAGCGATCGTAATTCTTTACTTTCTGCAACACTTATGAGTTCAGGGGTATCAAACCACATGATATCAATGTCACCGTACTGGGTAAGGAGTTCCTTAATTTGAGGCTTTACTTTTCTTTCGAAATAGTTATTGAAAACTTTGCCATCTTCATCAGGAAAATCCCAGGTATTACTTCGTCCTGCTTTTTCTGGCCAGTTTGTTGGCACGTCAGGATCTTGCCAATCCCGACCCAAAGAATAATAAAAACCGAATTTTATATCGTACTTGCGGCATGCTGCTACAAGTGCTTTCATCGGATCTTTGCCATACGGCGTGCGTTCTACAATATTATAATCGCTTGAAGGCGAGTTAAACATTGCAAAACCCTCGTGATGCTTGGCAGTGATAATAATGTATTTCATTCCAGCATCCTTAGCCGTTAACACCCATTTTTCTGCATCAAAATTTACCGGATTAAAATCGTCCGCAATTTTAGCATATTCTTTCCACGGAATGCGTTCATGAAGCATAAAATGTTCTTTCCCCTTAGCCTTGCGTCCATCCCAATACCCAGCAGTTTGAGAATATAATCCCCAATGCATAAACATACCAAACTTGGCATCTTCCCACCAAGTCATTTTGTCTGGAACCTCTTGTGTTTGCGCATGACCGTTTAATGTTAATAAACAATATGAAATGCTTAGTAGGTGTAAAACTGTCTTTTTGAATTTAGTCATTATTATAAACTTTTAATTTTGACGTTATAGTAACTTTTATCGTTCGTCATTAATTTTTTAAATATTTGTTTTTATGCGGCGTAAATCCGTGGAATCTGCGGGACAAATTTCACATTCGCATATTTTTATTTCCCGCTGATTTGCTTCGCCAGTTCGCTACCGCTCGAGTCGCAGATGTTCGCAGATTTTTTTACTTATTTGACAACAAAAGGATATACAATTTATTCCTTTATCAATTCAATCCGTTCCAATCCCAATCCTTCCGTCCATTTATCAGCACCTACTTTAAAACCTTTCAGTTGCAACGTGTAAGTTCCTGCTTTTAAAAATTCAATCTCACCCACATAACTTCCTATTTCTTTATAGAAAAATAAGGTAGGATTTATCATTTCAGTATCTCTCTTTAAATGTGCCGGAATAATTTTTCCTGCAACCTGAACACTTCCTTTTTGTTCCGATCCTGTCCAAACTGGCTTATGGTGATTTCCTTTTTCGTTAGAAACAATATTAATTTTAAACGTCCCAGGTGTATGCACTTTAAAGGTCCAAGAAGACATGGCTATATCTTTTAGATACGTGCTGGTAATTCTGTCTAAACGGATATTATTCTCCGCGTTTTGGGAGATACCATCATCTATTTTTAATTTGGTATCTTTATATTCCACAACTAATGGTGTTGCAAATTCTTTTCTTTCAACGCCAGTCAAATCGATGGTTAAAAAACGTCCCTCTTGCTTAAATTTGACTTGTTTAGTTGATCCCAACAGATGAATCTTATCCACTTTTGTAAGCAATCCGTTTAAATCAATCTGATTGTTTTTAGGCCATGTAAAGACATTTAAGAAAATTTTATTTGGCTTTTCAGTAACATAACCCCAATCATAATTCCATGGAAATGGCGATGGTGTTGTACCGTAAACGGAAGCCCCGTTTTCTTTTAACCATGCACCGGCAATTTTTAAATTTTTAACAGGTTCCGCGGGCATTAATCCATTAGCCATTGGTCCGATATTCAATAAATAGTTACCATTTCTACTCGCTGATGCAATCAAGGCATTTAACATAAATAACGGTTTACGCCACTCCGTATCATCTTTTCTATACCCCCAAGAACCATTAGTTGTTCCTGCCATTTCAAAAGGAATCGCTAAATCATCGCCTGTAAAATAATTATCAGATGGCGTGAAAAAATCAAAATATAAATCTTTATTAAGACTCGTTGGCCCCACTTCATCTCCAATTCTTGAACTGATGATAATATTTGGTTGTAACTCTCTAGTAATTTTTACAAACTCACGTATTTCCTCATTATCCAATCCTTTACCCATATCAAACCAGATGATATCAATGGTTCCATAATTGGTTAAGATTTCTCTTAGTTGAGGAAAGGATTTCTCCTTTAAGTAAGTGGCACGATCCATTGTGCTAGGATCAAAATCCACCAAATTCATACGGTCTTGCAACTGGCCTTCACCAATATAGGCGTTTGGACTATCCCAGTCAATGGCATGCGAATAGTACAATCCGAATTTAATCCCTTGCTTATCACATGCTTCTTTTAGCTCCTTGATGATATCACGCTTAAAAGGGGTGCTCATCACATCATACTCAGAAACTTTTGAATTGAACAAGGCAAATCCGTCATGATGTTTTGAAGTAATGACCATATACTTCATACCAGCTTCCTTGGCAACACTCACCCATTCATCAGCATCAAATTCGGTAGGATTAAATTGGTCCACAAGTTTTTTATATTCGCTTGCAGGAATTTTTAAGGTGTTCTGTATCCACTCCGCAATTTTCGGAGTGACTTCACCATTATACTCACCACCTAAAATAGAATATAAGCCCCAGTGGATAAACATCCCGTATTTTGCATCCTTCCACCACTGCATCCGTGCTTGATACTCCTCTTCAGTTTCATAAGGGATTTCAACTTTTGAAGGCGTATGGCTTTTAAAATAAGCATCAAAATTGGTTTGGTAACCAGGCTGCTTTAGCTCTTCTATATATGGGTTTTCTTCATTGATTTCTGAAGTGGTGACTTCTACAATTTTTGGCGGTGCTACTGGTGCTTCCTGCTGTTTTACTTTACAGGACATAAAAGAAAGTACCACGCTTAAAATGAAAAGTTTCTGAAGATATTTTGAATTCATATATGCCTTTTTTAGATTCTGTTTTATTTTTTAGTGGACAGCTTTATCATTTTCTTGATACGCCATTTCCATTTCTTTCCAATCAGCCAAGATTTCCGAAAGCCATTCGGGAGTTTTTTTCAATCGGTATTGTAGCTGTGCTTCATATAAAGATCCTGGTAAAACGGCTTTCCCTAAGCTTTCAAGATAACCAACATTTTCTTCATTAAATGTGGTTAATGATCCGTGTAAACCTATAATATTAGGATTAACCACAGAAAACCCCCAATACATGTCATTTTTATATTTCCCTGACATTTTCCAAAAATCATAATTAGTAATGGTATCTCCATTACGTTTATAATTCCATAAGGTCAACCCTTTTAAATGATGTGGTTCGTTTTTGTGAAACCCGCCGTGATTGGTCATTTTAGAACCTTCATAAAGATCTACCAAGTTGTTGATTGGAAATTCCGCGTGCGAATCCCAGCCCTGTTTCGGGTTTTTAACCCTCCAAATTACCGAGCCCGAAGTGCGGTGAGACATAGACGCTCCATGAAATTGTCCTGAACTGGAGACATCATTAATTAAACCCGTTAGGATTCTTGTAGACTGCGCAACGTTAGTTAATTTATGCCCGCTGTTACCTTCAAAAATAAGCATTACAATAGAAGACGCATAGCTATTACCAAGCGAAACACCGCCTGTAACATTGGCGAATTTGCAACGTCTTACCCATGAATTTGCCACTCTAGCCATCGCAACCATAGACCAAGCATTGTCATGTAAAAAATCTTTATGATGCACAAATTCATCAGTGAAATTGGCTTTAAAAAAGATGTCTTCTACTCCTACATTTTCAAGCGGATAAAACGATTTTGCCACCCAGTTATGTGTTGCATTTATAGCATGGGTTAAAGGATCTTTCAAAAAGATGGTGTTACCAGAAATACGTTCTATTTCATGATACCCAACATACGTAACGCCCGTTTCAATGATGCGCTCCCAATGCGGGCGTGTCAGCTTTCCTTGCAGCGCACTATCTACGGCATCCACATTAGGCGCCATTTCTAATTGTATAAATTTTGAATTTTTGAAGGATTCTCCATCTTCAACTTCGATGCTGAAGGCGCCTTCATTGGCATTTTTTGTAATTGAAATCGGTTGTCCTTCCCCCTTTTTAGAAAAGAATTTATACATATAATTCACCTGCCATTCCGGTTGATCAGGGAAGCTTTGCAGCATATGATTTACCATGTTTATGGTGGTGCCGTTTTTACCCCAACCGCTGCCTTTTAAAATGATATTAGAACTTGTAATCTCAATCGGATTTGATTCGGTAGGCTTGACGTTTACCAGAAATTCTCCCGGTGGAAAAAATACGATGCCGCCATTATTTAATTGGGCAGCATTTATCGCGGCTTGTATAGCATTTTGATCCGATAGTGTGTCATTAGGGATAGCGCCAAAGTCCAACACATTAAATGTTTTAAGCGCATCAAATGTTTTAGGAACGCCTACTTCTCCACGTTTATATCCTGCATAAGAATAGTCAAAAAGTTTAGGAATGTCTGGAGTATCTATTTCCCCTATGTACTTTTGCCACACCAATGCCTCGTTGGATTGGTTGTTAGTATTATCTGTTGTCTGAGCTTGTGTTTCAGTCTTTTTAGTAGAAGACGCACAGGCGGTAATCAGCAGCATTAAAAGCAACCATGACCCATAAAATGGGATGTGAGAATTACGTCTATTTGATAAAAGCTGCTTCATTAGTATCATTCATTTATTTATAAAAGCAATTCACATAACAGATTGCTTCTCCCGAAAAATATCGGGATCGCAATGACCGTCGACTATACTCTAAATCTTGTTCAATCTAAATTCGCCTGGCAGGCCATTTACTAAGTTCAACTTAATAATTGTTTTTCCATCAGCGTGAACTGTTGATTTTACAAAGTCTTTAGCATAAGGGCTCCAATTTCCATTTAGGGTAATTTCGAGCGCTACTGGATGGCTATAGTTGATAAATTTACCTCGTTCATTTTTAGAGAAGTTTAAATCAGGTTGCACGGCGCTAATGGTGATATTATTTTCTGAATGCTCTTTCAGCATAATTAATGCTGGCTCGGAAACAGAATTCAAAATTCCGTTATCCAAAGATTTGTTCGCTTCAAAAATAACATAACCTGTCATATTGGTCGGCTTATCATGTACAATGTGCGCAATAGCATCTGCTCTTTTAATGGTATAGGAATCATCTTTCTCGGCCATTTTACCGAAGTTCTTTTGATCTTTAGCATCAAGGAAAGGATAAATCACATATTGGTAAGCACCATTATCTGGAGCCATCCCATGGTCAATCCACGCGGTTGCATAATCTCCTTCGGTCTTTTTCACACCTTTTGCAGCATTATCAATTTGTCCAGTACTTAAGGAATATTTATTATGATAGGAATGCTGATGTTTCTTCTTCACATGCAGGGCATCATTAGACAACACATAATATCCTGATCCATAAGGATCAACAATCCAGTTTTTTTGTTTTCCAGTAGCTTTTAATACTGCATCGCTAGGGAATTTTATGACCTCATCTTCAGAAGTGATTAATGCTTGCTTTGGGTTTTTTAGAAACGATTGGAACAAGTTGGTTTGTGTTGGATTCTTTGTGTCGATACTTGAAATATTAGTGCCAATAGTAATCAATTTTCCATCGAAAGAAAACACCGATTTTTTAGCCTTTAATTTTCCTGCAAATCCTAAATTTACTTGTTTGTCGCCGTCGGCGTTAGAGCCTTTTTCTTCATTAAGAATCATTCCAAAAATACCATTGCCATCCAAAGTGGTCGTGCCTGCAAAACTCTCGTTAGAGCGGAACATGATCAACGGTGTTTTAGGTTCTAATTCTTCAAAAGGCATATTAATAACTGTGGCTCCAGGATATACGTTCCAATCCCAACCTTCTTGTTTAAAGCCACTAGCTTCTTCGCCTTCAGCATTTAATAATTGAATTGTACCGTTGGCTTGATATCTTCCGTATCTATTGGCAGTAACATATATTTCAGAGGCCCAAACATATTTACTGTAGCCTTTTATCAAAGCTGCCCAGTTTTTGCGTCTATGGACAGCAGTAGCAGCATAAGGGAACGTATAATACCCAGATAAATTTTCTTTTGAGATGTCGTTTACTTGGGTAAATAGCGCTGTATTCATCACATCATCTTTACCCCATAATCTTAGATACGCCCCTGCAACATCTTTATCTATTTTACTGGTACCTTCAGGATTTCCCGAATGTGCCATTTCTAAAAATTGACTTTGTAATGACTGTATCCCGTTGCCTTCTAACGGATGACGCCCTGCGTTACCAAAACCCCAGTTGAAGGATTGACTGTATATACGGGTGGCTAAAAAGGCCTTTTTAAAATTATTATGGCCTTCAGTACCAATACGAAAACGGGTTCCTGACAAAGTTTTAATAATTTTAGGTACGGATTGGAAAGCGCCAAGACCGTAAGCTGGATAATGTCCATTATGATGCCATGCTGTACCATCTACTTTAAAGCCCCATTCTTCATTTTGTTGGGCCAAAGTAATGGATATATAGTTGGAATACGCCATTAACATCGCCGCTTGCATTTCTTGATCTTCGAATAAGAAAATCAGCATTAAATGGTAATAAGACTGTGTGTTTAAATAATCAATATTGACATGAAAATTGCTTGGCTCATCTAAAATTATTCCTAAATTAAATAACCAATGCAAACTCGCTCCAACCTCCTTTAAAAGTCCATTATCATATAGTAATTGGCGCTGAATAAAAAAAGCTTCCGCAATCTGTCTTACATTGTATCCGATATGATGTCTGGTGCCACCATTTGAACCCGCTACCCAACCTTGATCAAGAAAATATTTTGTACCAGTTAAGAACATCGCTTTCATTTCCGCTTGTTCTGTTGGGTTTCCTTTATCGTAAAAAGATGCTATTTTTTTTAATACTTTTCCTAGTTCTTGTATGTCATTAAATTTTCTTGGCCCTAATTCTGTATCGTCGTAAAAGTCTTGGTGTTCCTTAAAGGTTAAGGGCGGTCCTAATACAGTCTCACCATTGTCAGTTAAACCTAATTTTTCAAAATCCTCACGTACGGAAGCAATATATAACTTGTACTTTTTCTGAATTTCTAAATTTTGATCTATAAGCGACTCAAATTGTTTCAAATCGGCTCTTATAGCCATAGATACCGGATCAGGATTTAAATTTTTAATTCGGTCATAATTGCTAATTAACGGCAACCAATGATCTTCACTCAAAACTTTATCAGCTTTAATAAAAGGGACAATCTCATCAGGATATTGATGTCTATCATCCTGATATTGGGAATAGATAATATCGTCAAAAAATAGTTTTCCACTTTTTGCGGTGGTGCTTATTCTAAAATAATCATAATCTACCTGCGCTGATTTTTTTGGAGCGTTACCCTTCATTTCATAGAAAGGCACCCATATGGTTCTCCAGCCTGTGAAAGATAATGACACATCAAAATACACCTGTTTAACGCCGTTTTTTTCAAAAGAAATCGTGATTGTTCCATCTTGAGCGGTCTCATTATAAAGAGCCATTTGTAACGTGGGACTCGCTGGAAAAAAATCGCCATAATCCAACGGACTTTCTTCTTGAGATAATATTTTAAACTGTGAGGTTCCTATGGTGCTTTCTCCATTCCATTCCCATTGTAAGGATGACGTACCATATTTTCTATGCGCGTCACTTATCGCTAATGTGCCATTAGTTACTTCATAGGCTTTTGAGCTATTTACAGACTCGAAAGATTCAACGGCAGGTTGGTAAGTATTTTGAGCAAATCCACACATTGACATCACCAATAGTAATAGAAATGTATAAATCTTTTTATTAGTATTTAGGAAAGAAGCATCTGTCATTTTCAGTGTATTTATCGTTTAATTTTGTGTGATTGCACATTTCATTCCCGAAATGAACTATCAGCCTTTTTTATGATGAAGCTTTTCAAATCGCTTCAACCAAGGATCTTTTTTAGATTTTAATTGGCTTAACAGATCTTGGTGCAGTTCTCTTTTAAGCGTTAAAGCTATCTTGGCAATATTTTTTAATTGGTAAGGGTCTTCTTGATTATCATACAAAAATTCGCGCTTCACATCATCAGCATCTAAAGTAATCACATAGGTGTAGCGTTTGGTTCTCAAACCTCTATGCCCTGAAGCCGGTTGACCGCCTTCAATAAAGTAGTACATGACGGATTGTGGCTCTGTACCCTTATTATCAAGGATAAGACTAGAAAGATCTTTACCATCTAAATTATCTGGTATGCCATCAGCTGCGCCTAACATATTTAAAATAGTCGGCATAATATCCGTTGGGCTGATCAATAAATCTGACTTTTGTCCTGCTTTTAAGCGTTCTGGCCATCTGATGATGAACGGCACGTTAATAGATTCTTCATACCATACATTTTTCGACATGAGTCCGTGGCTACCCATCATTTCGCCATGATCAGAAGTGATTACCACAATGGTGTTATCATAAAGTCCTTCTTCCTTCAAGGTGTTTAATACCCGTCCAATTTGTTCATCAACGCCAGTAACCATAGCAAAATACTCCGCTACATGCGCTTTTGCCAAATGCGTTCGGCCTCTTGTGGCGCTTTTATGGAAGGCCAATTCATTCGCATCTGTTTTTAAGTCGACATTAGGACGCAGTAACAATTGGTCTAGAGATTTATTCTTATAATTTTTCAAATATTTTTCTGGAACATATTGATATGGTGGATGCGGTGGATTTACCGACCAAAATAGGGCGAATGGCTTGTCTTTACTGCGTGTTGTTGCTGACGGATTTTTTAAATAATCAATAATCACATCCGCTTCATGTTTTGCAGACCATTCGTTGATATAGGTTAGCTCATCTTCTTTAGCATCATTAACCCAATAATGCGGATTGTTGTGCTGGTCAAAAGTGCCATAAGCATACCAGAAATTAAAACCATGACGTAATTCTTTAGGTTGGTAGGCATCCCAAATAACCGAATCTTTACCTTCAATTGGCGGAGGAGACATGAGATGTAATTTCCCAACATAACCAGCATCATATCCATTTTTTACTAAAACATCAGAAAAACTGATATCATCCTTTTGCCACGAGTTATCATACTGATGCCTTAACGAATTACTGTTGGTAAGCACCTTATTATTATATGGTAACAACCCCGTCATTAACATGCCACGATACGGGCTGCATAACGGATAACTACTAATGGCATTGGACACCACCATGCCCTCACCAGCCAATTGATCAAGATTTGGCGTATGTACAGGATCCTGATCATTGATACCAATTGCTGCATTACGGAATTGATCCGGAAAAATGAAGAGCAAATTTGGTTGTGATTGCTTTTTGTCATCTTTAACTGCTAAAGCACCTTGATCCTTACAATTAAGAAGGAAGAAGGCACTCAGCAGAAGAAGGGGAATAATAGATTTTGGCTTCGTCATAGGATTGATTTACTATTATTTTTGCATTTTTTTTAAACGTGATAAGGCTTCTATATAGTAATAATCAGCATAAATTAAAGCCACATCAATTTCATGTCCTAAAGACTTCGCTCCTGTAGAATGTAATAAAAACGAATCTGCTTTACCTACTGCTGAATACTTAGGAGACGCTAAAGAGTTTAACATTTTAATGGCAGCGTTGTAATAACGCTCTTGATCTTCTTTTGATTCTACCATCGTACTTAAATCCAATAATGCACTAGCAACAATGGCGGCGGCAGAAGCATCTTTTTCTTCCTTTGGATCTTGCTGCACGTCAAAATCCCATGCAGGCACCATATCTTCTGGTAATAACTGCAAATATTTATCGGTAATTTTTTGAGCAAAATCTAAGAATTTTTTATCTTTTGTTTCTTTATACACCATGGTATAGCCATAAACACCCCACGCTAAACCTCTTGACCAACGGCTGTCATCACTAAAACCTTGCTTGGTATGTCTGTTAAGAATATCGCCATTAATAGAGTCATATTCTATAACATGCCATGAGGTTAAATCTGGTCTGAAGTGGTTTTTCATTGTGGTTTCAGCATGTGTTACAGCAATATCATACAATTTTTTGTCGCCACCATTTTTAGCCGCCCAAAACAACAATTCTATGTTGAGCATATTATCAATAATGGTAATATGTTGTTGCCAACGTGGATGCATTTTATTTGACCATGATCTGATGGTTCCCACTTTAGGATTGAAACGTGAGGCCAGTGAGTTGGCAGAGGTCAACAAAATGTCCTTATATTCTTCTTTGCCACCAATTTCGTAACCATTGCCATAGGCAGGAAACATCATAAATCCAATGTCGTGATGCTCTGTAATGGTTTTAAAATCTTCAAAAACCTCCGTACGTTTAATGGCTTCTTCTTTCCATTTATCTTTTCCGGTCACATCATAAGCATACCACAAAATACCAGGATAAAAACCAGAGGTCCAAACTAATCTGCCATTAGGCACTTCTTTCCATTCGGTAGAATCAGTGCCAATAAGTCTTGGATGCTTGGTAAGATCCGTTAGTTTAGGAACAGCAATTTCCAATTGAGAATTACAAGCATCAATTGCGCTTTGCAAATCAAAAGTGAGATCTTGTTTGGATTCTGTAGCTATTGCTATATCTTCTTTTTCTTTCGTTTCATTTTTACAATTGGTGACCAATAGTGAAACGCACAATAATGCGGTTAGAGATGTGCGCTTTGTGAATTGAGAGGAATTGAAAAATTTATGTTCCATTAGTTTAAGTTTAAATTGATGTCTATTTATCAATATGAGATGTTGATCAAAGAAAAGATCTTTTAGGGTAAAAGGAGCGGGATAGGTGGTCATTATGGGGGCATCTTTTGATCAAAAGACCTACTTCTACCGCTCTTCTTATATTTATATGATTGAATTTCAATAGCTTACTAAATAGGCCTTTTGATATTTTCAGGATACAAGCTTTACATTATATAATATTTTTACGAATCGATTACTTCAATCAAAATGCTTGTAGATCTCTTTTTTTAGTGTCTAAATCGGATAAAATACCTGATTGCACGTTGTAGTTCTGGACAATTCTATTGTTTCTAACCTAAGTTCCAAATTGGTTCGTAATCATATAAAAAAATCCCCGAACCAAGTACGTTTAATTGTATAGGTCGGGGATTATAGTGCTAATAATCAAAGGGTTATTTCAACTGATACAGCTAATTTTACTCTGAAACAGTGATTGTGTATTCTTTAATACTTCCTTTTTGCCCATAAATAGTTTCATTACTTCCCACGAACGTTACAGTATACGTACCAGGTTGTGCAAAGGTGTATTGAAACGATTTTAGTCGGTCAGAAAATGTTTTTAAAGGCTCTCCTCTATCAGGATCAACAGCTCCAGCTAAATTTACTGGATTGGTAATTAACCAATCATCATTGGTGTATTCTGCCTGGTCTGCACTCAACTCGTAATAACTTCCTCTATTTCTCCAATAGTCTTTAGTGGAGTTGGTTGGGTGTACACCTTCAACGTTAACGGAGTTAAAGCCAGGATTAGTGAAATTAGTAATGTCTAGTGAATAGTTTTCATTGGCCACCGCTAAAGCGATGTCAAAACTATGTACACGAAACACCCCTTGTCTATTGCCATCTTCCTTTTTCCCTTCAGCATAAGCTCTGATTGCAAAATAGGTAGGTAAATCGCTGGCAAATTCAGTAATATTTACAGAGCCAGAATTTGTTAGATTGTATGATCTGGCCGTAGCAAATGTAAAACGGTCAGAGATATCCGTCCAAGTGGCTACCTTCACATCTTCAATAGTACCAGACCCTGTATAATCAGTAGATACTAAAAAACTCCAGGCTTCATCATTTTTACTTGCACCGTCAAAATAATTTCTGGCGGTATCAAAGTTCAAGAAAAATTCACCATCTGCCTTATAGCGCTCACTGTTTTTAAATTCATGACCATATTCGCCCGAATAAAAGTTTAAAAAATTAGGAGCATCCGTGATTGTAAATTCGACAGGCTCACCCACTTTGGCGGTCGTATTAAAAACGACACTAAAATCTGGTGTATCCACTGCTTCTAAATCCTCACAACTCTGAAACACTAGTGTTACGAGAAGCAACATTGTCCATATATAAACTACTTTTTTCATTTTGTCTATTTTTTTAAAATTATTAGTACTTATTACCACCCTGAGTTTTGTTTTAAATTCGTGTTTACACCCAACTCTTGTGCTGGAATAGGTAGTATGTAATTTTTACTTGGCTCAAAGTCGTCGTAGCCATCATAATAGTTGAAATTACCACTCATCGTATTTCTTCTTGGTGTTGTATTTAATGAATCTCTAGTGATTATTGGAAGATCATTAGAATCTAATGAAAATGTACCAAATGTGACCCAGTCGTCATTCATAAAATTTGGATCAGCCTCTAAGGTTTTCATTCTAGATTCTGTTTCATTTACTTTTTGCTCTAAAATTCCCCATCTTACTAAATCAAATTTACGATGTCCTTCAAAAGCTAATTCTAACAAATACTCTTCTTGTATGACCTCATCATTAACCTCTTCTACAGGTGTAGCATTAGCTCTATTTCTTACCATATTAATGGCATCAATAGCTTCTGTAGAACCTGGAGCTATAGCATTTTGCGCCTCAGCATAAATTAAATACATTTCTGATAAGCGTAATACTGGCCAGTGGTGAGATCCATAACTGGTATTTGTAGGATCAGTTTCTAAATATCTTCTGTATTTTGATGATGCATAGCTAAACTGAGAGCCTTCTAGTTTTAATTGACAATCTTCATTTCTAGCATTAAAGAATGGCAAGGTATTCCATAAACCTCTTTCGTCCGTAGGATCATTTCTATATTTCAAGACTAAGGTAACGGTAGCATAAGTTTGTGCATAAGATTTACCTTTTAAACGCGCCCCTTTTAAAGCACAAGACTCGTCGTCAAATTTCATTCCAAAACCAGAACCTAACTTAGATTGTTGTTGCGCTACATCTTCAGAAAAACCGATTTGAAATAGGGTTTCTTTAGTTTCGTAATTTCCTCTTGCCAATTCATTAAATATGTCTGCATAAATTGGATTTAAAACGTGGTATGGGTCGTCTATAACTTTCTTACTCCATTCTTTTGCTTTTTCATAAGCTCCTGCCTCATTAAAAGGTTTGGTCGCCATAAAAATGTAAGCTCTAGCTAACAAGCCTCTGGCCGCACTTTTGTTACCTCTACCACCTGTTGCCAGCGCAGCACTAGGTAAATGTTGTTCTGCAAATTCTAAATCTGAAATGATTTGTTTATAGACATCAATCCCTTTAGTTCTCGGTAACAATGCCTTATTTAAATAGTCATCTTCTAATGGCATCGGAATACCTTCAATACCTCCAAATGCTTTTTCTAAATCAAAAAATAAGAATGCTCTTAAAAAACGAGCTTCCGCTTCAAATTCCAATTTTACATCTTCCTCTAAAGGAGACCCTTCAAGTCCAATCAATAAAGAGTTTGCGGCGGCAATGCCTGAATAATAATCACTCCATATATTTCCTAATGTAGGATCTGATGCGGTAAAGTTATTTTTAAGGATGTTTTGAAGTCCTTTTCTATTATAGAACCCTTCATCTGTCCAGTCCGTTGGATACTGCGCATTGATGATAGCATCTCTATATACCTGAACTACTCTACTGTAAGCACCGGCCAATCCTGCTAAAGCACCAGCCTTAGTGTTGTACAAGTTTTCTGCCGTAATATTATCCTTTTGTTCTATTTCTAATTGGTCGTCACAGCCCTGCAATAAGAAGGCTGAAAATACGACTGCTAATACGAATTTTATTTTCATGTGATTTTTTTTTTAAAATGAAACATTTAAACCAAAACTGAATGTTCTTGACTTCGGATACGCCGAATAATCAATTCCTGGAGTGATTAATGAGTTTTCTACAGACACCTCTGGATCGAAACCAGAATAGTTGGTCCATGTAATTAAATTTTGTCCAGATAGGTAGATCTCTAAATTGCTTAATTTAAATTTTTCAAGAACATCTTTAGGGAAATTATATGAAAGGTTAACTGTTTTTAGTCTTAAAAAAGAACCATCCTCTACCACTCGAGAAGACACATCTTCAAATCCTTGTCCACCTGCTCTATGCATGATCGTATTTTGGTTTTCTGGTGTCCATCTATTAAGCGTCGTAGCGAGTTGGTTTGAACCTGCACTTTCCATGTTCTCAAACACTAATCGGTTTGCGTTTAAGATATCATTACCGTAAGACCATTGTAAAAATGTGCTTAACTGAACATTTTTATAAGCAAATGTATTCCCAAAACCTCCAAAATGTTTAGGTAAGGCATTCCCGATAATGGTTTTATCTCCACCATTAATTTTGCCATCGCCATTAACATCTCTAAATTTCTCGTCTCCCGCTTGGTGGCTCGCCTTATAACTTGGTTGACCTGGAAGCAACGTATGTGACGCTGATCCAAAATCATAGTTCACAAAATCTTCTGGTTGATAAACCCCATCAGAAATGTAGCCAAACATATTTCCTATAGATTTTCCTTCTTCAACAATAAATTGTTGGGTTCTTAATCTTTGGTAATAATTAGGCTGGCCAAAAATTGGTTTTCCTTCAGGAATGGAGACGACCATATTCTGGTTGAAAGAGATATTAAAATCTGAAGTCCACGAAAAGTTTTTAGATTTGAAATTTACAGTGTTTACACTAAGTTCAAAACCTGTATTTCTAACATGGCCTGTATTTTCCCAAATGGAAGTAAATCCTTGGGATGGTGCAGAATCTGCATTCAGAAGTAAATCCTTGGTATCTTTTTGATACACTTCAACTAACAATGACAAACGATCATCAAAGAAGCCCATATCTAAACCAGCATTATACTGCTCCGTAGTTTCCCAAAACAGATTTGGATTGGCACCTCTTCCTGGAGGACGTTGTCCTAAAGAAGTTCCGCCGCCAAAAAAGTAATTAGATAAATTATCAGTCAATAATTCAAAACGGGCATCACCAGGAATTCTATCATTACCAGTTTTACCATATCCTGCTTTAAACTTTAATTGAGAAAACACATTTAAGTTTTTAATAAAATCTTCTCTATCAGCATTCCAAGACACCGCTGCGGATGGGAAATAACCTATTCTATTCTTTTCTGGGAAAGTTGATGATCCGTCACGTCTTATAGACGCTGTAAATAAATATTTTCCTTTATAACCATAATTAACACGCGCTAATAAAGAGAAAATTCGAGACTCATCTGAACCATATTGATCATTTTCATCTTTTAAAAGCCCACCGTCAATAGAATTGATTCCTAAGTCTTCTAAATATTGTGGAATCTCTTTAGCTGAAACTCTAGAATATTCATTTTTTCTGATATTTAAAGTGACGCCCGCTAATGCATCTAAGGAATGGTCTCCAAATTTCTTTTTATAATCTAAGGTATTTACTGAAGAAAAATTATTCCATTTCTGTTGACTTATAGAACCATTTATACCTTCTATTTTATTTATTAAACGTCCATATACTGTTTGGCTGTTCATAAAACTTCCACTAGTTCTGTTCTGGCGATTGAAACTTACTTTGGTTTCTAAATTTAAATCTGAGTTGATTTTATATTTTAAACCTAAGTTGGCTATAAATTGATCGGTCTCATTTTTTCTATATTCATTTTTCAATGATACTATTGGGTGCCAAACAACAGCATTAACAGCGTCTAATGATTCACTTACCTGATCCAATGGATCAAAACCAGCTGGATAGTCTAAATACTGATTAGCAACATTGTTATACGTTAACAAACTTCTCATAAATGAATATTGTCCTGTTCCATTAACACCAATTCCTTCTTGTGCATATTGTGTATAAATCACATCGATAGTCGTCTCTAGCTTTTCGCTAATTTTATGATTTACGGTCATCCTTCCGTTCAATCTGTTATATTCTGACTTTAATAATGTGCCTTGATCATCAACAGCATTAATGGACGCATTTAACCTTGTTTTTTCACTACCGCTTGCAATATTTAATTTATGCGTTTTTGTATAGGCTGTTCTAAAAGCTTCGTCTTGCCAGTTTTTACCTTTGTAAAATCTATAATCTTCAGCACTTCCCACTATAACATTCCCAGAGGTACCATCAGTAGCCGGAATAGAATAATAGCGAGAAGCCGTGCTGTTATAATTTATTTCTTCAGAAAGCTTGAGAAATTGATAAGGATCTAACACGTCCAATGTTTTTGAAGCATTGGCCACATCCAATCGTGTGGAATAGGTGACTTTTGTTGCGCCTACTTTGGCACGTTTTGTATTAATGATAATGACCCCATTAGCACCACGAACACCATATATGGCGGTTGCTGATGCATCTTTTAAAACGGTCATACTTTCAATATCTGATGGATCTACTAGTCCTGGGTTGAAATTATCAACGATAAACCCATCAACCACATATAAAGGAGAGTTATCACCATTAATTGTGTTTCCACCTCTAATAACAATGGTAGCACTTGCTCCCGGCTCGCCACTATCAGTGCTTACCTGAACCCCAGAAACGCGACCTGCCAAGGCTTGATCAAAATTAACTACTGGTGCTTCGGTTAGTTTGTCCATATTAACTGTGGCCACTGAACCTGTAAGATCTCTTTTCTGTACAGATCCGTAACCTATAATAACAATATCATCCAATTGCTGTAAGTCTGGCTCCATGTTAATGTTAATAGTAGACTGTGACCCTACCGTTAACACTTGGGTTTTGTAACCTATATAGGTTACCGTTATTGTGCCACCTCTATTAACCTGAAGAGAATACACGCCATCAAAATTTGAGGTTACCCCGTTTTTTGTTCCTGTTTCCATGATGTTGGCACCTGGTAGAGGCATTCCTATTTCATCTAAAACTGTTCCCGTTACCATTTGTGTCTGTGAAAATGCAGACATGCTAAATAAGGTACTACATAAAAGAATTAGAAAAATGACTTTACCATTAATCGATGGTCTACTCGAATGGATTTGTAATTGCTTTTTCATTTGCATCTTAGTTTATACTTTAAATAAATATTAAGGTAAAATTAAGACGATGTTAACAATTATAGAGGGGGTGTTTTGTTTTTTGAAACGGGGGCAGCTGTTCTTTACTGGATATTAAAGGTTGATTATCAATAAAATAAGAATTATTTACGAAAATCAGGCAGTATATTGACCTATTTATTCTATTCCTTTTTATTATAAACGAAAGATGTCAAAACATCATTATTATTAGCTACTAGAATTATCTGGCCGCGAGTTGTTGTCATAAGCTTTACATCTCTTACATCTGTGTCTGCAAAAAAGCCATGTTTGGGATTTGGGACATATACAAACATTCCCTTTCCGTTGCCCTTCAAATAAGTTCCGATGCCTGCATCTGCCCTTGTGGTTTCAATTTCCGATTGGTAATTGTTTCCTGCCAGTAATAAATCAGGAACACCATCAGCATCAAAATCTTCAAATAGTATGCTGTTGATTAGCGACTGCTGCACTCTATTTTCAAAAGGCGCAAAATTAAAGGCATCTTGTTCTTGATAAAAAATCCCCGACTTGAATTCCACAGCGGTAAGATGTAAGGCTTTATTTAAATCTTCGCCTACAATCTCAATAAGGCTTTTATTGGCAAAGTCGTTATAAGTTGGCACAATAGCATTTAATGCTGGTATTTGTTGAGAGGTGCATTGTTTACCGCGTACCAACACTTGTTTGTCTTTATAATATTTGGCCAACATAATATCCGCAACGCCATTACTATCAAAATCTGACGTATATACATGTAACGGTTTTTCTGTGGAAGCATGGAATTTATAATTCAATCCTAAGTTTCCAGCTACGATATCCATATCACCATCATTATCAATATCTGCTACCAATAGGGTATTCCACCACCCTTTGGCGTTATCTAGTTTGGCATACTTTTTAGATTTTGCTAATTTTCCGTGGGTGTTTTCAAAAACGGAAATGCCCATCCATTCGCCTGTGACAATTAAATCTAAATCGCCATCAGCATCCAAATCACTCCAAACGGCGGCGGTGACCATCCCAACTTTTTCTAATTCTGGGGCTAACGTGATGGTTTCAATACTAAATTTGCCCTTGTTATTTACTAACAGGTAACTTATTGGTGCGTATGGGTATAATCCCGGAATTACCCGACTGCCCACAAACAAATCTATATCCCCATCACCATCAAAATCGGCTGGCACAACCACAGAGCCTGAAGAATTTATGAGTGGCAAGGCATCTATAGCTTTTGCAAATTGCCCCGACCCGTTATTAATGTACAGCCGGTCCTGTAAATCTGGGCTGTCAATATCAAACTCATAGCTCCCACTGACCACGTACAAATCAAGATCGCCATCAGCATCAGCATCAAAAAAAGCAGCACTCACATCCTCACCTGCCTTATCGGCAGCAAACGCTCTAGTAGCAATTTTTGAAAAGCCACCTGCAGCTTTCCCTATTAGCAATTGCGCTTCAATGCCGTGGGCACCTCCTATAAATACATCATCCAAACCATCACCGTTAATATCTGCCACTGCTATGGCAGGGCCTGTTTGTGATAATTTATGGGGCAATAACAATTGCTTTTGAAAATCGTCAAAAGCGGGGTCAGTATGTGATAACTTAAGATCTTGTTTGGTGAAAATTGGGGTTTCTTTTAGTGTTTTAACTTCCGAAAACTTTGCGTTTTTATAAGCTATTTTAAGTAGCTGATTTGATTTCACATTCAGCATTTCCTGAGTTTTTCCGTCTTGCCAAGCAATAGTCAATTTTGGAATATTCTGATGTGTTCCCAATCCGAAATGTATTTTATTGGATACGGATGATAAGTAACCTCTAGCATTAATTAGCTCGCGACTTAATATTTGACCATCATCAAAAGTTAGAACAATCTTTGCGCCTACGCCCATTTTGTTTTGTTCCGTGCCTTCCAATTCCATTTGAATAAAGTTGCCTTTATTGGTTTCAATGGCATTGTTTTTAAGTAAAGTTGCTGGCTCATTAATATTATTGACAACAATATCTAAATCGCCATCATTATCAAGATCTGCATACACGGCGCCATTAGAAAATGTAGGATTCTCTTCTACCCAAGTAGTGGATTGGTTTGTAAACGTCCGATCTCCGGAATTCTTAAAGAAATAATTAGATAATTTTTGCTGTGGTAACATTTGAGTGTACTGCAAAAATTCTTTGTCGGTCGGTCTTGTGCCTTTATTTCTGATGATGGCTTTTATTTCATTGGTTTTATCTTGATCAATTACGTCTCTAAACACGCCATTAGTTACATAAATATCATTAAAACCATCCAGATCAAAATCGGCTAGCAATACGGACCAACTCCAATCTGTACTTGCAACGCCAGCCATTTGAGAAATATCGCTGTAAGTACCATTACCATTATTGAGTTGCAACATATTGTGCATATACTGATGGTGATAATTATTATTGACCATTTCATCAAACTTAGGGATAGAACTCATGGCCATCGTCGTTTTTGCCCGGATATAGTCTTCAGGACTCATATCTAAGGTCATAATATCCATAAAACCATCATTGTCAATATCAGCAATGTCACTACCCATACTATAAAAAGACATATGTTTTAAGAGTTTGTTTCTACCATCAGAAAACGTCCCATCACCATTGTTTAAAAACACAAAATCAGGCATATCAAAATCATTGCTGACGTAAATATCGAGATAGCCATTATCGTCTAAATCGCTGACTTGTGCATTAAGACCAAACGCTCTATCAGGTAAAATACCGGCGGCGTTGGAAACATCCACAAATGTTCCTATCCCGGTGTTTCTATACAGTTTATCACTTCCTTTTAAAGCTAGTGTTTCAGGTTCACTTTGAAGCGCTATTAAATTTTTTATCTCTCGATAATCTTTGGTGATTACTGGCGTATTTGTAATATAGAGGTCGATAAACCCGTCTTTGTCATAATCAAAAAAAGTTGCAGTTGTAGATCTGTTGGTATCGGCGAGGCCATATTCTGCTGCTCTTTCAGTGAAGGTTAAATCGCCATTATTGATATACAATTCATTTGTTAAGCGTTCATCGTCAAAACTACCAGCTTTACACACATAAATATCGGGAAAACCATCATTATTGACATCGGCAATGGCAACCCCTGAATTAAATCCGACATTAGGTTTAAAACCTGCAGTTGCTGAGCCATCTTCAAATTTAAAATCGCCCTTATTAATGTATAATTTGTTATTGCCCTGATTAGAGGTGAAATATAAATCCACCAATCCATCAGTATTAAAATCGGCAGCGGCAACACCGCCCCCATTGTAAGAATAGATGTATTTGTAGTAATGAAAATCTTCAGATTCTATAAGCTGATTATAAAAATCGACGCCAGAGTGTTCAGGCGTGATCGCTTGAAATAATTTAGGAGCATCAATTTTTTCATCTTTATTGATAGTATTCTTTTTACCATTATCGCAAGAGATACAACCTAATAATACACAAATGATTAGTACCTTAATAATTCTGAAATTGTTCATTGAATAGAAATATTTATAATCAAACACTAAACTTCTTGTTTAAAGATAGCAGTAATTTATAAAAAACCTCTAAGCAGGGCTTAGAGGTTTTTAGGCTAACTCAAAAAAATATATAAAACTCTTGTATTAATTATTCAAACCTGGATAAATATCAAGTTCCGCTTGAGGAATAGGTGTGAAATAAAATTCTTCACCTCCACTTGTTATAGGGGTAGTATTATTTACAACATCAACCCATTCTTTTGGAGATCTATTCGCTAAGGCTGCTGAGAGTGTTTCAGTTCTTACCAAATCATGCATTCTTAAAAACTCACCAGCAAACTCCCATTTTCTTTCCATAAATGCAAGATCAGTTAAGGTACCGTCAGCACTAGTTAAGGTTGAAGTTGCTCCTGCACGGGTTCTCACTCTGTTAAGAGCATCCCAAGCAGCAGGATCATTGCCTCCAGATCTTCCAACAGCTTCAGCATAGTTTAATAAAACTTCAGCATAACGCATAAAATAAATATTAAAGTTACCCAAGGTATTATTTGCACCAGGCTCAGTTAAATCGCCACCGGCAATTTTTCGTAAAACAGGATGTGGATCTACCCAAGTTCTCCAATCTGCACCAAGTGGACGTTTTGATCTAGGGATGACCTCTAACACATAGGTGTCATTAAATCGTTTTTCTGTACCATTGGCACTAGCATCAGCTTCCATATCTTCAAAAAATGCAACTTCACCAAAAGTTTCATTCCAACCTCCAGCTTCAGCAGGCAAGCCTAAACGGCCCATTGTTCTATTATGAACACCGCAAGTCACACAGCTTACCAATGCAAATACACTTTCATTTTGGTTAAATCTGTTAGCTTCTGTCCATAGCGCTCTAAAATCATTTGTTAATCCGAATCCGTATGTACCTTCGTTATCAATAACTTCTTTAGCTTTACTAGCAGCCAAAGCATATTTACTTGCATCCTTAATTGGATACCCGCCCCACATCAAATATAATCTTGATAAAAAAGCTTTTGCAGTTCCTTTATTTGGTCGTGCTCCTACTACAGGAATACCAGGAAATACATTAGGAAGTAATTCTTCAGCTTTCACTAAGTCAGCTTCTATCTGAGTATAAATATCTACAAAGGACGCTCTTGACAATTCTTCATTAGAATTAGGCACTAATTGTAGTGGCACTCTCCCGTAGGATTTGGTTAAATGCATGTATGAAAAAGCACGCATAAAATAAGCTTCTCCAATTAATCGATCAACCTTTGCTTTATCAGTGCTAATAATTTTTGATTGTGCTTCTATCGCAATATTGGCAAGCGTAATAACATTATAACTTGTGTTATATGCGGTTTCTATTCGCGAAGAACTAGAAGTTAAACGTCTCCAATCAGATTCTCTAAAGGCAATTTTATTACTTGCACTATGTGTAGTAAGATCATCTCCACCAAAAGCTGCAATTCTAAATTGCGTATCCTTTGCACCATCAATAAGATTTCTATACATACCCGTTAAGGTTGCCGCCAAAGCATCGTCGGATGTTAAGTTTGCTGGGTTTAATTGTACCTCATCCGGATTTTCATCAAGATTTGAACACGAGGTGATGATGAATACCGAAAACACCATGGTACTTATTCTGGTCCAAAACTGTGTTTTAAATTTATTTCGTTTCATAATTATATTTTTTTATTAATTAAAAGCCTATGTTCACTCCAAAGGTTACCGTTCTTGGATTTGGCAAAGCTCCGGCGTCAAAAGAAGCCGTGACATCTGAACTTGTTACTCCTACAGAAGATACTTCTGGGTCATAGCCTTTGTAATCCGTGATGGTGAATAAATTTTGTCCACTAACATAAATTTTTACAGAATCAGAAAAACCTTTGATACTTGGTAGCGTGTAACCTAAAGATAAATTGCTTAATCTTATAAAACTACCATCTTCAATATTTCTAGTAGAGTTTATAAAATTGTTCCCAGATGTTGGACTATTAGGATCTAAAACCTCAGCACTTGTTGGCACTGTAATATTACCCGTAGCCAATCTGATAATTCCTAAAGTAGAATTTAAAACTTCATAGCCATGTACGCCTCTCAATAAGAAATTCAAATCCCATTTTTTATAATTCAAGGTATTGTTTAAACCCCATGTAAACGTTGGTGTCCCGTTACCTATGATGCCTTGGTCTTCACTATACTGTGCCGCTCCATTTTCATCAGCACCTAAATATTGGTAGCCATAAAAATTACCTAACGGTTCTCCTACTTTAAGTAAAAACCAGTTTGATGAACCTCCAGCAGGATTGAATGGCGCAGGTGTTACAATTTGGTCAGGACCTCCAAGATCTACAATCTTATTATCAACAAAAGACATAGTTAAATTTGAATCCCAACTAAAATTTTCAGAATCTACAACGGCTGCTGAAAAAGTTACGTCAACACCAGTGTTTTCTACTTCACCAATGTTAGTCAAGATGGTTCCGCCACCATTAGAAGCCAATACAGGTTTTTCTAACAATAAGTCCACCGTGTTTTTCTTATACCAATCAATACTTAAATTTAAGCGATTTTTTACTAAATTAAAATCCACACCAACATTAATTTGTTTGGTAGTTTCCCAAGTAAGGTTTTCATCTACTAAGCCACCAAAGCCTACACCAACATCAAGAGAACTTCCATCAAAAGGAAAATTAAGACCTGTATTCAATTCTTGAAAGGTAGAATATGGAGCCACATTTTGATTTCCTGTCTCACCGTAACCAGCTCTTAACTTCAAGCTGTTAACAAATGAATCATCAGTCAAAAATAAATTTCCTAGATTATAAGCTGCAGATACAGATGGAAAATATCCTGTTCTGTTGCCTTCGCGGAATCTTGAAGATTCATCAACACGCATGGTAGCCGTTAAAAATAGATTTTGGTTAAAGTTAACTTCTGCTCTAGCAACATAGGAGTCAATAGCACTTGTTGATTTATTGGCATTGATTCTTTGATTTTCAGCTAATTCAGCTAAGTAAAACGAATAAGCATCAGGATTTCCTGATAAAGAATATTGTGAAGCACTAAATCCTGCAGATTTAGAAGTTGACGATTGCAACTCATAAATACCAGTTAACTTCAAATTGGTAGTACCAAAATCATTATTCCAGGTTAAAATATTACTTAATTGATAATCTTCTCCTCTTCTAGAACCATAAGAAGCGTTTGGAGGAAAATTAGCAGAACCATCAGGAATACCATTATAAACTTCACTATTAAGACTTTTTTGAGATGAACCCGCCAAAATTGTAAAGTTTAATTGATCAGTAAAGTCATAAGACAAGTTTAAATTAGCATTTAAACTATTGACAACATCATTACCATCGCGCTCTCTTTGTACTGCAATAGGATTACGTAAAATAGAACCAAGATTTGATTCAATATTATAAGAACCATCAGGGTTGATAAAATTGACCGCTGGATTCCATCCTAAAACGGCTTGTACACCACCTCTAACATCTTGCGCACCTCGTGTACCACCTGCAATTAGATTATGTGAATCTTCTTTACTACCATAAACGTTTAAACCTACAGTAAGTTTATCCGTTAGATCTACACTGATATTACTACGTAAAGAGTAGCGTTGGTAATCAGTATTAATGATGATACCATCTTGGCTCACCAAATTACCTGATAGGTAATAATTAACACGTCCTTCTCTACCACTGGCAGTTACTTGTACATTATTAGTAATGGCTGTTCTAAAATATTCATCTTGATAATCAGCTCCTCCATTAATAATCTCGGCACCAGCACCAGCAAAATCTACAAATTGTTGAGGTGATAACAAATCATATTTTTTAGGAACTACTGAAGACGAAAGAAAATAATTTACGTGAATTTGAGGTACACCTGCTTTACCTCTTTTAGTAGCCACCAATATAACACCATTGGAACCTCTTGAACCGTAAATGGCCGTAGCAGATGCATCTTTTAATACATCAATGCTTTGAATGTCATTAGTATTTAAACTTGACAAATCGCCACCGATAATACCATCAATAACCACTAAAGGCTGATTGTTACCTGTAATGGAGTTAGATCCACGTATACGAATTTTAATATCTCCACCCGGCGCGCCTGAATTTTTAGAAACATTTACCCCCGCAGTACGTGATTGTAATGCATCTTCTGCTCTTGTAAGTGGTTGGTTTTCAAAATCTTTAGCACCAACACTGGAAATAGCACCAGTAAGATCGCTCTTTTTTGCAGTACCATAACCTACTAATACAATTTCGTCTAAGCTATTATCACCTTTTAAAGTTACATTAATAGTTGTTTGTGAACCGACAGCAACTTCTGTAGCTACATAGCCTACATAAGAGAACACTAAGATTGCACCTTGAGAAACTGTGATGGCATAATTACCATCAAAATCTGATACAGCCCCGTTTGAGGTTCCCTTTTCTAGAACACTTGCACCTGGCAAAAGTTCTCCTTGGTCATCTTTTATAGTCCCCGTGATTTCTTTAGTCTGCGCCAGTGCAGACATGCTGAATATGGAAAAACATAAAAGAATAAGAAATACGAATTTCCCACTGGTCCGCGGTGCGTTCGAATTGGTTTTTAATTGATTTTTCATTTGCGTGTTAGTTTTATGACTTTATTTATGTAAATAATAGTTAGGTAAATTTAAGATCTTGTTAACATCTAGGCGGGGGTAAATCAGACAATTTGGAAGGGGCTAGCTGTTCATTTAGGTTAAAAACCACTGATTACTAGGTGTTCTATCCTTGACTATAAAAAAAAAGAGGCTATAGTGCTTTAGGGTTGATCTTCAGTAGTATCGCTAAAATCTGGTGTGTTTTTAGTGCGGTAATCTGATGGTAACTCATCAAATAATTTTTGGAAAGATTTTCTAAAATGTTTTAAGTCATTAAACCCAAGATCATAGGCAATTTCTGAGATATTGAGCTGGGTCTGTAGTATGAGTTGCCCTGCTCGTTTCAATTTTATAGTTCTGATAAATTCAGTTATGGATTGATCCGTCAATGCTTTTAATTTGCGATATAACGCAGAGCGACTCATGCCCATTTCATCTACAAAATCAGTAATGGCATAATCTGAATCGTTAATATGGGCTTCAATTAATCCGATCGCTTTTTGCAAAAAGACCTCATCTTGAGAGACAACATCAGGCACAGAAGGTTGAAGAATGAGATCCTTTTTAAATTTCTCTATCAGTCTTTTTCTGGTTTGTAATAAATTATTAACCCTCATCTCTAACACGTTGGCATTAAAGGGTTTGGTAATGTAGGCATCCGCACCGGTTTGAAAACCTTGTTTCTGGGCAGCTTCTGATGTTTTAGCAGTTAATAACAACACCGGAATATGACTGGTTAAAATATTCGTTTTGATATGCTGACATAACTCAATACCGTCCATCTTTGGCATCATCACATCACTGATAATAAGGTCTACTTTATGATTGTTTGCAATTTCGATGGCCATTTCGCCGTGTTCGGCTTCAAAAATTTCGTAATCAGTTTCAAAAATCGATTTGATGAATAAGCGTACTTCAATATTATCCTCAACGATTAAAATTGTGACATCTGAGGTGTTTTCAGGGCGTTCTTCCACATCTTCATCATGCTCTTCAGCAGTCATTTCCTTAATCATGTAATTTGGACTGCTAAAGTAGAATGCCCCAGAAGTGGCATCAGTTTCCTGAATGATGTCCATGTCTGATAAATGCTGATCTCCCAATGGTAATAAGGCAATAAATGTAGTGCCATCGCCTTTGTTACGCTTCGCTTTAATTTGGCCCTTATGCAATTCAACAATACTCTTAGTTAAGGCCAAACCAATACCCGTTCCTGACCGGGTGGTATCATCTTGTCCTAATTGGTAGAATCTGTCAAAGATAAATTTAAGATCTTCTTTAGGAACACCCCTCCCACTATCTTTAACTTCTAGCCTCAAGAATTCCGTAAACATGAGTTTACGCTTGTTTTTAGTCACTTTAGAAAGATGAATGGATATTTTCCCGCCCTCCGGTGTGAATTTAAATGCATTGGACAAGAGATTGTAAATGACCTTTTTTAAATTGATTTTATCAAACCAAAGTTCAATGGTATCATCTTCAGAATGAAATTGAAAATCAATGTTTCTAAGTCGTGCCACTTCATCAAAGGACACCTTAGTATGTTCAATAAACGGCACAATATTACTTTTGGATGCTGCCAACTTAAGATGACCAGATTCGCTCTTTCTAAAATCTAAGAGTTGGTTGATCAGTTGTAGCAACACACTTGCATTTCTATGCATAATTTCATGTTGCCTTTGAATGTAGTCCGTCCCAATATTTTTATGTAACATGCGCTCCAATGGCCCAATAATTAAAGTCAATGGTGTACGGAAATCGTGAGAAACGTTGGTAAACAAACGCAATTTCATCTGATTGATCTCTTCTAAACGTTCTTTCTCTAAACGCTCCTGCTTAAGTTCATTTTTCTCATGGATTCTTAACAGACTATATTTTCGGAACAAGTAAAGAGCAGTTGCAATCAGCAGGCCATATATAACATACGCCCACCAGGTTACCCACGGTGCTGCCTCTATGGTCAAATTCATTGAAGCGCCTTCCTCATTCCAAATGCCATCACTGTTGGAAGCTTTAACTCTAAAGGTGTAATCTCCAGAATTTAAGTTAGTATACGTGGCTGATTTATTATTACCAATAGTAATCCAATCGTCATCAAAGCCTTCAAGTTTATAGGCATATTGATTTTTATTAGATTGCGAATAGCTCAACGCTACAAAATTAAAACTCACTATATTTTGATCATGACTAAGGGTTACGGGGCCTTCCTCATTCCCATTAATTAAATATGGTTTGTTATTCACCCAAAACGAGGTTATAGATACAGGCGGAATAAAGGCATTCTCAATAATATCATTGGGGTTGAAATATGTAATACCATTTGCGCCACCAAATATCAAATCGCCATTTTTAAGTTTTTTAAACGCACCATAATTGAATTCGTTTCCCACTAAGCCATCAGAGACATCATAATTGGTAAAGGTTTTAAAAGCCAAATCAAAACGACTCAATCCGTTGTTGGTACTGAGCCAAACCGTATTAAAGTCGTCAGGAAGAATGCCATAAATGACCTCATTAGGCAGGCCGTCAGACATCCCATATTTTGTGCTTTGCTGACTTTGATTATTATAATGGTATAAACCGTCACCTTCAGTGGCTATCCATAAATTCTCACGTGGATCTTCATAAGCATATAATGTGGCATGGCTATGCCCAGACTGATCAGCATTTATTTTATAAGGTATCCGTGTTAATTGATGCGTGATAATATTTACTTTTGCCAAGCCGCTATTACTGGAAATAAGCAAACTATTTTTATTAGCCATGGGCGTAATGGCGTAAATAATTGAACCTATCTGATGTAATGAATCTGTAATTCTGACCATAGATTGAATATCGTGCCGCCATTTATTCAATCCGCCACCTGAGGTTCCAATCCAAATATCCTGACGTGCATCTTCAAATAATGAAATGATGCGATTGCTACTTATGGTAGTGTTGTCCGATGGATCGTGATTAAATTTCTTAAAACTGAAAGGTTTTGATGAAGAATTTAAAACATTAAGTCCACCATCATGGGTGCCTATCCAATATTTCCCATCACTCGCCCTAATCATGGCTTTTACGTTATCTGTACTTAAACTTTTTGAATCGTCGTTACTGTGTGTATAGTATGAAAATCGGCCTTCAGCATTGTTATAGATATTGATTCCGCCACCTTCCGTAGCAATCCATAAATTTTGTTTAGAATCTTCTATAATAGCACTGACTACTTTATAATTCAACTTGGAGTTATTTGTACCGGCTGTAAAACTTTTAAACACATCATAACTTCTATCATAGTAATTGACACCACCCGCATAGGTACCAATCCAGAAATCGCCTTTAATATCTTCGATGAATGTGTAAATAGAATTTTGACTTAAACTGGTTCTGTCATTTTCATCGTGGAGATAATGGACCACCTTGTTACTATCCTTATAGATTACAAATAATCCATTATACGTTCCAACCCATAGATTCTGGTCTTTATCCTGATATATGATCCTCACTTCGTCAGTAATTGGCGGAGTGCTTTGACCTTCTAAGGTGTGGATTTTAAACGTGTCTGAGGAATTATCGAAGCGGTATAACCCATTCTTATACCCTAACCAAACTTGTTTTTGCTCATTTTCATAGATGACGGGTGCATAATTCCTGTTGCCTTCTGTAATATCTCCTTGTGGGTATTTGTACGCTTTATATGTTTGGGATGTAGGATTGTAAACCATAATCGCGGTGGCGGTGCAAATCCACAAATTTCCATCTGTAGTTTTAAGTAATGAGCGCACTTGATAATTAGGGTAATCCCTTTGATTGTCTCCTATTAATACGGCTACGCTTTTTAAAGTTTGCGGATTAAATTGCTTCAGTCCCACATTTGTGCCCAGCCATAATGAGCCATCTGCCGTGGCTTCCATATCCCAAATTTCAGTAGTAGAACTATTGCCTTGGTTGTCCGATGGCAAAAAACGCATAAATCTATTCTCATTAGGAATAAATTTATTCAGTCCGTTCATTGTACCAATCCATAAATTGCCATGCTGATCTTCAATGAGCGATTTAATATAACTATTACTAATTGACGTACTATCTTGGGAATTGTGTCTATAAGTGACAAATTTTTGACCATCAAATTTATTGAGACCATCTCGAGTACCAAACCACATAAAGCCTTTACTATCTTGAAGAATGCAAAGTACTGAACTTTGTGACAGCCCTTCAGTAAGCGAATATTGCTTAAACTTTAATTTTTGATTGTCATTTAAAATGCTTTGACCAAAACTTAAACAGTTAGTTATTAAAAAAATAAAAATCAGCAGTTTTTTGTGGATGAGCATCATACTAGGTCTCAGTTATTTTTAAAATATGAAGATAATAATTAATCTTTTGGTTGTTTTCCTTTTTGAGAAGAGTTTCGCTCTATCAAATTCGCATGGATTATAATATGTTCATTGGTTGTATGTTTAGTGCCATTTTTAATTTGCGACACCAGCAATTCTGTAGCACTTCTACCGATGTCGAATCCAGGTTGGTTGATGGTTGTCAACGAAGGCTCAATAATAGCAGAAATTGTTTCATTACTAAAACCGACCACCGCAATATCTTTAGGCACCGTAATACCCTCCCTCTTTAACTGTTGCATGGCACTAATGGCCGCCACATCATTAGCAGAAAAAATACCATCCACCCTAAAAGATAAGGCAAGCATTTTGTTGACATTATCTATCCCATCCTGTTCCATCAATCGCGAACTAAATAGCAGCGCATCATTAAAATCAAGATTATGTTTTGACAATGCTGCTTTATAACCTTCAAATCTATTTTTGTAAATCTCCAAATGAAGAGGTCCCGAAAAATGTGCAATACTTTGACATCCTTTAATAATTAAATGCTCAGTAGCATCAAATCCTGCTTTAAAATCATCAATAAGCACACTACTTGTCTCCGGAATATTACAATGACGGTCAAAAAATACAAAAGGAATTTTTCGCTGTTTTAAGCCTTCAAAATGATCGTAATTTTCAGTCTCCATTGAGATCGATACCAACACACCATCTACTCTATTGGCTAATAAGGTATTAATATTACTTTGCTCCCGCTCTAATAGCTCTAGCGATTGACAGATGATAACATTAAAACCTAATTTATAGGCTGTTTCCTCAATGCCTGCAATGGCCGAAGAAAAGAAATGTCTGGAAATTCGAGGTACAATAACCCCTAAGGTATTGGTTTTATTCAGCCTTAAGTTTGAGGCCAAGTGATTGCGTTGATATCCCAATTCATTGGCCTTGGCAATAATTCTATTCTTTGTCTTCTCTGTAACACGTGGACTGTTATTAAGCGCCCTAGAAACAGTAGAACTATCAATATTCAATAGTTTAGCGATGTCGTGAATCGTAATTTTATCAGAGTCCATACCTTATTTTTAAACACTCAACATGTTAGAGTGCTGTTACTGCGCCTTGTAGACACTTGCTGAATACTGCCGAAAATTTTTACAAATGATCCTATCATTTCATATTGAATTATAGAGATTTAAATAGCTTTAACAAATATATACATAAAAATACAATCGATTGTATTTTTATTTTATTACTTTTACATCTCTAATAGATAGAGTTATAAATATTATTCATCAAAAACGCTACACCATGAAAACGACCTATGACGTGAGATATGCATCTTCTCCGAACGATGTAAAAACATATGATACTGAAAAACTACGTAATGAATTTTTGATAGATTCACTAATGAAACCGGACGCCATCCATTTTGTTTACACCCATTATGACCGCTATATGGCAGGAAGCGCGGTACCCACCACTACGTCTTTAAAGTTAGAAACGGTGGATGCTTTAAAATCTGAGTTCTTTTTAGAACGCCGAGAATTGGGGATAATTAATGTTGGAGATCAAGGCACCGTCACTGTAGATGGAACTGATTATGTATTAGACCACAAAGAAGCACTTTATGTTGGACAAGGCAACAAAGACGTTGTTTTTAAAAGTACGTCTAAAGACAAACCAGCAAAATTTTATTTGAATTCTGCACCGGCACACAAAGCATTCCCAACCAAGAAAATTGGCGCTGATGATGTGGAGGTGATTGAATTAGGCGCTCCTGAGACTGCAAACGCCAGAACCTTAAGAAAATATATTGTAAACAGCGTTGTTGATGTCTGCCAATTACAAATGGGAATGACAACGCTTAAACCAGGGAGTTCTTGGAATACGATGCCGGCTCACGTACATGACCGCCGTATGGAAGTCTATTTCTATTTTGAAATTCCCGAAGATCAAGCGGTGTGTCATTTTATGGGACAACCACAGGAAACAAGACATATTTGGATGGCTAATAACCAAGCTGTCATTTCACCACCATGGTCTATCCATTCAGGTTCAGGTACCAGTAGCTATACATTTATCTGGGGAATGTCAGGTGAAAATTTAGATTATGGCGATATGGACCATTGTAAAATAAACGAATTAAGATAAACTTAAAACAACATAACTATGTCAACTAAATTGTTTGATTTAACAGGAAAAGTAGCTTTGGTAACTGGTGCCGTTCACGGTCTTGGAATGGCCATGGCTAAAGGATTAGGTAATGCGGGTGCCACTATTGTGGTAAACAACCATTCTGAAGATTCTTTGGAAAGCGCGGTGAAAGAATACAAAGACTCGGGTTTAAACGCCTATGGTTACGTGTTTGACGTGACTGATACTGATGCCGTAGAAGCTGCCATCAAAAAAATTGAAGCTGAAGTTGGCCCAATTGATATCTTGGTAAATAATGCCGGAATTATTAAAAGAACCCCCATTATTGAAATGGAAACGGCCGATTTTGAGCAGGTCATTAAAGTGGACCTTGTAGGCCCTTTTATTGTCTCAAAATTTGTTGCTAAGAGTATGATTAACAGAGGTGGCGGAAAAATTATCAACATCTGCTCTATGATGAGCGAATTAGGAAGAGATTCTGTAAGTGCTTATGCTGCTGCTAAAGGCGGACTAAAAATGCTTACAAAAAGTATGGCTACAGAATGGGCGCGCTATAATATTCAAACTAACGGCATTGGTCCTGGTTATTTTGCAACCACGCAAACAGAACCTATCCGTGTAGATGGACATCCATTTAACGACTTTATTATCGGCAGAACACCAGCAGGACGTTGGGGAAATCCAGAAGATTTGCAAGGTACTGCTGTCTTTTTAGCATCAAAGGCTAGTGATTTTGTTAATGGTCACGTGGTTTATGTGGATGGCGGAATTTTAGCGACTATAGGTAAACCTTCTAACGAAAATTAATTTATAATGATGATACACCTTCGTAATTTTGCAGTGTGCCTTGCAGTCTTTGGCATGTTGTCTGCTTGCACTGAGCAAGAGAAAGCTAAATCCATTACCGTAAAAAATGATTTGGACACACCACGTTCATTTGAAACGGTTGAACTGACCAAAGACTTTTTAAAAGTTGATGATCTTTCAAATATCGGAATTAAAAATAGCGAGACACAAGAACTTTTGGTCACGCAATCCATTGATACGGACGGTGACGGTAATTTAGATCTAATCATATTTCAACCTGAAATTGCAGCCAATAGTTCTCAAACTTTTGAAATTGTAAGCGTCACTGATGCTGAACGACCTGAAGCTAAAGCGCTGTGTTATTCTCGCTTTGTACCAGAACGTACCGATGATTACACTTGGGAAAACGATAAAGTAGCCTTTAGAGTATATGGACCTGTTGCCCAAAAAATGATTGAAGACAGCATTCCCGGAGGCACACTCTCTAGCGGCGTTGATGCTTGGTTAAAGCGTGTAGATTACCCCATTATTGAT
The DNA here is from genome assembly GCF_016469035.1 of Gelidibacter salicanalis. Taxonomy (GTDB): domain Bacteria; phylum Bacteroidota; class Bacteroidia; order Flavobacteriales; family Flavobacteriaceae; genus Gelidibacter; species Gelidibacter salicanalis_A. Next base: position 44,178 of record NZ_JAEHJZ010000066.1, read on the forward strand.
AAATGGTACAAAAAAACTACGGATGGTACAGGAAGCTACCACGAAGATACTGGCGAGGGTCTTGACAACTTTCATGTAGGTCCAAGTCGTGGCGTTGGTGGTATTGCTGTTAAAGTTGATTCGGCATACTATCTTTCTAGAAATTATACGCAATGGCGTACCATCACTACAGGCCCACTAAGAACCAGTTTTTATTTAGAATATGCCAATTGGGATGCCGCCGGAAACACTATTAAGGAATCTAAGGTTGTGAGTTTAGATTTGGGTCAGAATTTTTCGAAATTTGACACCCATATAGAAGGCACGGAGACCATTTCAGCAGGCTTGACGTTACACGAAAAAGATGGTGATGTTAGTGGCAGTAAGGATAATGGCTGGGTAAGTTATTGGCAGCCAATTGCAGATACTGAAATAGGAACCGCTATTGTAGCACCGTCAAAGTATTTTATTGATTACGAAACTTATGACACTGAGGTGACGGATTTAAGTAATGCTTATGCACACCTTAAAGTTATTGACAATAAGGTGATTTATTATGCTGGCTTTGCTTGGAAAAAATCAGAACAATTTCCAACAAGAGCGTTATGGGAAGCACATTTGAATAGCTTTGCACAAAAAATAAATACGCCTTTAACAGTAACTTTAGACTAAAATTATAATAATTAATGTAATAGTTCTTTCGAGGTATAAAAACATAGGATACAGTACCAAATGATAAAATGGCATTCCTATCGAGCAGACGCTATTCAGATTTCGCTCGATAATGCAGTGTGCGTCCCAACATAGTGGGAAAGGATCAATGCAATGAACCTTTATCTAAAATAATAGAAGAAAAAATATAACCTATCTCCACTGGATTGTGTAGATGTTTGTTTTAGAACCACGTCCAAAAAGTTACTAGGCTTCGAGATATAACATAGACAGTAGGTTATCGATTTCTAATGAATAGCTCCTCTACGGGAGGAATTTCTGTCGCCTTCAATTCATAAATTAAGTAAAAAAAATTTATTGAACCTAAGAAAACAAACTTTTGAATACTTCTTTGATTAACCTAACTTTTCTTTATGATCCACTTAACCTTCTTCTTTTAATCTCTTTATTAATTAAAGAAAGTTCCCTAGAGGTCTGATTACCTATAGAGGTGTTTTCTTCGGCCCTTCTTAACAAATATGGAATGACTTCTCTTATTTCACCAAATGGCACATATTTAGAGGTATTGTAACCGTTAACCGCTAAATTGAAACTGATATGATCACTCATTCCATACAACTGTCCAAACCAAATTCGATCGTCATTATTCCTTATTTGTTTCCTTCTCATTTCATTCATAAGAATTTGACAGCTTATTTCATTATGAGATCCTATAAATAACTCAAAAACTTCTAAATGATTTAAAGAATAAGAAACAGCATGATTAAAATTCAAATCTGTACTGGATTTATCAGGACAGATAGGACTTTTATAATTTTTCGACTCTGCGCGTTCCCGTTCCTTTTCCATATATGCACCTCTGACAAATTTGATACCAATCTGGATTCCGTATTGAGCTCCAAGGTCTAATAAGTGTTCTAAGTATGTGATTCTATCCCATCTATACATTTGTAGTGTGGTAAAAACAACTGTTCTATGTCTATTATGTTTTATCATTATCTTTTCAACAATTTGATCAACTGCCTCTTGTAACCATGACTCTTCTGCATCAATCATGATTTTCAAATTATCAGTTTCTGCCGCTGAACCGCATATGAAATCGAATCTTTCTATTATTCTTGACCATTCTTTCTGTTCATTTTCATTTAGTGTAATGCTTAATGAAACCTTTTCATAGATTTCAGACCGTCCTAATCCTGTCGGTTTAAAAACCAAAAAAGGTATTGCGGGTGAATGCTTCGCGTAATCACAAATCTTTAGCATTGCCTGTACCGTATTCTCAAAAAAGAGCTCATCTTTCTTGCCTTCAATTGAGTAATCCAAAATAGAGTGAACGCCTCCCGCAACAAATAAGTTATCAATTGTAGATTTACACTCTTCTATAGTTTCACCTCCACAAAATTGATCAAAAACAGTGCTTTTTAGGATTGGTTCAATTGGAAAATAAACACGAAATAAAAAACTTGTTATGGGCTTTGAAAACTTCACAAGCAAGGCATTATTAATTACAGAAAACAAAATTTTTGTTTTCTGTAATTGTTTGTTTGATTTATTAAAAAAAGCAATTTGTGTATCATCCAAATTAATTACCTCTTTCATAACAATAAATTTTATAATTGATAATTACCACAAATTAGAAAATTACGATAGAAACTATTTCACGGAAAACAATATCATGAGTTTCTATTTTTTTGGTATACCCGGCTGAGTTAATTTATATCCTATCCTATCCTTTTCTTTCTTTACCATTTCTTTCACATCAGATAAGAGTTTTTTAGCATCATAGATAATTCCATCTTTTATGGTAAACTTTACACCACCAACGCGAACAACCTCGTTATTTTCAGTAAGCTTTATTGCTCCTGTTCCATAAAGGGTTTGAAGATTATTTAAAGGGTTTTCTTCTACAATTACAAAGTCAGCCAATTTACCTACTTCAATGGAACCAATGTCTTTTTCCATGCCCAAAGCTTCTGCACCATTTAAGGTAGCCGCTTTAATCACCTCCAAGGGATGAAACCCTGCCTCCCTTAGGAGCTCCATTTCACGTGGGTAGGAAAAACCATAGAGTTCGTAAATAAATCCTGCATCAGTGCCTACAGTTACTCTTCCCCCTTTATTTTTATAATCATTAATAAATTGCATCCAAAGTTGATAATTCGCTTTCCATTCAATTTCCTGTTCAGTTCCCCAGTTGTGCCAATATGAACCATGAGACTCTCTGCTAGGTGCATAAAAATCCCATAAACTTGGCAAGGTATACTCTTGGTGCCATTCCACGAGGCGTGCTCGAGTTAAATCTCTATTAGCCTCATAAATAACAAACGTTGGGGTGAGCGTAAAATCAAGAGATAAAAGCTCATCCATAACATCGTTCCATTTTTGGCTGTTTGGTGCTGCGGCTTGTTTCCACAATTGTCCAGCTTCCCCAAAACGATCCTGCTCATTTTGATAGTTGTAATCTAATGAATAATCTTGAACTGTCCTATCATCAAACAAGGCCTCAGGAAGCCCATACCAATGTTCCATAGAAGTGAGTCCAGCTCTGGCACTATTCAAAACATTCCAACTTCCTACATAGGTTTGCGAATGATGCATTTTTGAGCGCAAACCTAATTTTTTATTTTCATCCAACGCCGCGGCCATAACCACTGGAGAAGCTCCAAAAAATTTAATTCCGTCCGCACCGAGTTTCGCATTGTTACGCACCCATTCCCTGGCCTGCTCATCAGTAGCTATAGGGATTTTACTATTCTGGCCAAAGGCCGTATAGGCTCTGATTCGAGGTGCCGTTATTTCATTTTTTGCACTTCTTTTTTTCTCGTTGAGAGTCCAGTCGAGACCATTGCCGCTACTTGGATCTACAATCGTGGTAATGCCATGTCCCATCCAAAGTTTATACACATACTCTGCCGAAGTTCCTTGGGATGTACCACCAATATGTGCATGACTATCAATAAAACCAGGCAGAATGTACATTCCTTCAGCATTTAATTCTTTTCCTCCAGGTATTAATTTCGGTCGTCTATTCTCTTTAATTGGAACCCCCGGATATCCGACAACCTGTATTTGTGTGATACGATTGTTTTCTACTACAATATCCACCGGACCTGCAGGAGGCGCCAAGGTTCCGTTGATCAATGTTGCCCCCCGTATTATTAATTGTGACCAAGGACCTTCACCTTCTTGTCGGTCAGGTGCCTTGAGAATTTGAGATTGCACATTGACTATGACGACCATAAGTGTTAATGCAAATAGTTGGTATTTTAAATTTTTCATAAGAACTGCATTTATAGTAAGCTATGTGATTGGATGTTTGTGATTAAAAAATCTTTTTGTCATTTTTTAATCGATCTTAGGTATTGTGCGGGCTGACCTTCAGTTGGAGTTGATTCACGAATGAATTCTCTTATATGTTCATTGGAAGTAGCCAAGTCTTCACTTCGCAAATACATCATATGCCCACTACGATAGCCCTTCCAACTCATCCTATCGCGTAACTTTCCACTGGTATCCATTTGCCACATATTGTATTTTGAATTGAAATAATCTGTGCCACCGTCGAAATAACCAGCCTGAACCAATACATGTAAATATGGATTTTGTGCCATAGCCTGACGTAGATTATCTCCGGTATTATTATCACTGTTGTCCCAGGGACGAACAGGTCCGAACATATTATACTTTAAATCAGTTTCATATTTTAAGTGGTTTTTTATGTAGTAGTTAATCGCTGGAGTAAATGAGTGCAACCATGACGTAAGTTCTGCAGAATAATCCGGTCTTTCTCCCGCTTCCATTTTGTCTATGCCCAAATATCTGGAGTCTAATCGACCAATATTAAACCCTTCATCCCGCAATAATTCTTTCCAAAAGAAGCCTTTTGGAATCCTTAAATCATGTTCTAAAATAACTTTTTCAGATAATCCAGAATATCGTGAGATACGGGCTGCAGCGTTCTTCTTTTCAGCCTCAGATAAAAATCCTCCTTTAGCCATGATTGCTATTAATTCATTCACAGTATATTCTTCCACCTCGGTTAACATATCGGTAAGATCTTTAGACTGTAAGTCGGCAGGTAGTTTTTTATGATACCATGCCGCTGCGGCGTAATAAGGAAGAAGATTAGCTGCATCAACAGCAGTACCGCGTTCGATACCCAATCCTGTAGGCGATACCAAAATGACACCATTCAAATACATCCAATGCGAATTCTGCAGTTCTAATGACAAACCTGAGACACGAGGTGTACCATAGCTTTCCCCAATAAGATATTTTGGTGATTCCCAACGATTTTGTCGTGTCACAAAAGTATTGATCCAACTTGCCAAATATTTTATATCTGCATTAACTCCAAAAAACGTTTTACTCTTCTCTGTATCTTCCATACCATCAATTGCTCTCGAATAGCCTGTATTTACAGGATTGACATACACAATATCAGCAACATCAAGTATAGAATGCGCATTATCTTTAATACCATAAGGTTGAACAGGGTATCCCTCATCATCTATTTTAAGTATTTTTGGTCCTGTATATGCTATATGCATCCATACCGATGCAGAACCAGGACCCCCGTTAAATGAGATTATTAGTGGTCTTTTGGCTCTATCGCTTATACCCGATCTTTCATAATATGTAAAATATAGACCTGCAATTATTTTTCCTTTATCATCCCACACTGGTTGCTTTCCGGTAGTGGCAGAATATTTAACCTGAGCGCCTTTTATGGTAACTTCACCTTTGGTGGTTACTGTAGAGTCCATTTTAGTGTTAAGCTGCTGTGCTCTTGTATGTAAGGCGCACATCATTAAAACCATCATAATGGTATAAATTTTATTACTTCTCATTTTATGTAAGTTTAATTATTGAAATTTTGTAACTATTCAGCC
>NZ_JAEHJZ010000656.1 GCF_016469035.1 Gelidibacter salicanalis
ACATGTCTGTGCATCACAGTGGCATATCTTGTCACTGGTATCCTGGTTTTCAATGGTCCCAGCTCATGTTGGGCTCTGTAGTTGCCAAACTTAACAGTGATATTATTTCAGCTCTTGATATCCTGGGACCCCTGAAAAGGCTGACAACTAAACCAAACACTCCTTGGTTGTTGCAAGCATTGCTCGAGTCTCGGAGGAAGATATCCATGGTGGCAGCCATTGTCATCTCTTCTTTCATCACTTTT
>NZ_JAEHJZ010000657.1 GCF_016469035.1 Gelidibacter salicanalis
TCTCCTATTGTGGCGGAGCATCTCTGGTGTAGCATAGGGAGGAGGCTTTGCCGACCGTGAAATACTCCTACGGAGATCGCTCCTCTGCTTACTCGGTTAGGCGGGGTACGGGCACCTTGCGGTGACCGTGTTCTTGAATCAATCGTCGGGACTTTGTTCCCCTCGAGACCCGCTCCGAGGACATTGCGAGGCGGGGAGTTTGACTGGGGCGGTACATCTGTCAAATGATAACGCAGGT
>NZ_JAEHJZ010000658.1 GCF_016469035.1 Gelidibacter salicanalis
TATTCATTGAATAATTGAACCATTAACCAAAATCGTATGGGATTTTTAAAAGAGTTTAAAGAGTTTGCTGTTAAAGGCAACGTAGTCGATCTGGCAGTAGCTGTGATAATTGGTGGAGCATTCGGGAAGATTGTTGCTTCCTTTGTGAAAGATATCGTGATGCCACCTATTGGCATGTTGTTAGGTGGGATGGAATTTACTGATTTGGCGATTGTGCTA
>NZ_JAEHJZ010000659.1 GCF_016469035.1 Gelidibacter salicanalis
AGAGTAAAGGTCAGTCAAATTTCCCAGGAGACGATCCTGAGCGCCCCTTCAAGATGATGTCGATGAAGACTGCAAGCTTTGATTGGTCATGGAGTCTCTCATGTCTCTGGGCAAGGCACACAAAGGTTTTTACGAATATAATGAAATATAATCGCCTAATCTGACTATCGTAGGGCTGCAACAAACGACTAATTTGATAATCGAATTAATCTATCGATTAATGAAACGATTAATCGACTATTCA
>NZ_JAEHJZ010000660.1 GCF_016469035.1 Gelidibacter salicanalis
TAGGTGATTTTAAAGAAGAGTTTTTTGAGCGTTACGGCTTTAACGAACCGAATGCGAAAAACTTTTAACCTATAAACGAAAAGGCTTTACAATGCTTTAGAAAGGGGTGAAATAGAATGGATGGTGGTATGGGTTCAATCATTATGATTGTTGTCATGTTTGCTGTGCTTTACTTCTTATTAATCCGTCCACAGCAAAAGCAACAAAAAGCTGTGCGTCAGATGCAGCAATCTTTATCAAAAGGCGATAAAATCGTCACAATCGGTGGTTTACACGGTGAAATCGACTACATTGATGAATCAAAAGTGGTCATCAAAACAAGCGAAAACAACCGTTTAACTTTCGATCGTCGT
>NZ_JAEHJZ010000661.1 GCF_016469035.1 Gelidibacter salicanalis
TCGTTTATCAATTTTCTGGTTTGTAACTTCCTCACCCCTTTACGCTGTTGCCTCAAGCTGTTGGATTTTTGATGACAGTTTTGAGTTCATCGACAGCTTCTCAAACTGCTGAAGTTCCGGATGTCGCATTTTCAGGTTGAAACTCGAATTAAACCGTATATACTCATCAGTCATTGGAATTATATTGGAAGCTTGTCAGCATGCATCATCCTTCAATGATTGTCCAAACACAGACAAGATCAAGCGGGAATTCCAATTTATTCAAAAAAATCATCGCAACACACGTTTTACAATTGAAGGCCAATCCACTCTGGATCAGCCTGGAATGGACATGGCCACACGGGATCTTCCTCCGGGGATCAAA
>NZ_JAEHJZ010000662.1 GCF_016469035.1 Gelidibacter salicanalis
TGATATTGCGGATATCAACAATGATGGACTAGTGGACATTTTCACCCTAGACATGCTTCCTGAGGGTAATGAAAGACAAAAACTTCTGCTTGCTCCGGATAATTTTGAGCTCTTTGAACTGAATGTAAGCAAAGGATTCCACCACCAGTACATGCGAAATATGCTACATATAAATTCAGGAGATGGCACATTTCAGGAAATTGGACAACTAGCAGGAATAT
>NZ_JAEHJZ010000663.1 GCF_016469035.1 Gelidibacter salicanalis
TTAAGTTTAACACTTCATTTTTGAACGTTTTTTGGTACAACTCGCCGGTGCCGTCTCTCGGGCAGGGCGTGACAAGTGCGAATATCATGTTCTTCATCATCTACTGGCTTATCTTTGTGGGGCTGGCGCTTCAGGCATCCGGCGCAAGAATGTCCCGTCAGGTGAAACATGTTCGCGAGGGGATCCAGGATCAGCTTATCCTTGAGCAGGCGAAGGGCGCAGAAGGGCGGACTCGTCCTCAGATTGAAGAACGCATTGTGATACCCCGGCACACCATTTTGGTGCAGTATTTCCCGTT
>NZ_JAEHJZ010000664.1 GCF_016469035.1 Gelidibacter salicanalis
TGATGCCTCTGTAATTGGCACACACCCTCTGATCCCCCTTTTTAAAAAGGGGAACCACCACCCCGGTCTGCCACTCCTTCGGTACCGTTTCCGACTTCCACGCAACGTTGATGAGACGTGTCAACCATGACAGTCCCTCAACACCCAGAGCCTTCAGCATTTCCGGGCGGATCTCATCCACCCCCGGGGCTTTGCCACTGTGG
>NZ_JAEHJZ010000665.1 GCF_016469035.1 Gelidibacter salicanalis
AGGACCACTGAAAATTCACAGGGTGTTGGAATACTACATTAGTTTCGAGCCATGTCATACAAAAAGTGTCGTTGACCATAGCTATTATAACCTAAGAGTCTGAGAGCAATGCATTCGAGACCTTGACCTCTTCATTGGCAATCTTTGTAGTCCTGTCGACCTACTATAGTACAAAACCTCTAACCTTGTTTCCGAGCTCGAGTCT
>NZ_JAEHJZ010000067.1 GCF_016469035.1 Gelidibacter salicanalis
TACCGGAAAATCAAAAGAAACTGCGTGCATTTCATAAGCGAATGATAAAGCACAAAGAATATATTCTTACTTTTCTCTATCATTTCCATGTGCCTGCTGACAATAACGCATCGGAAAGAGCAATTAGGAATGTGAAAGTGAAACAAAAAGTATCCGGTCAGTTCAAAACTGAAAATGGTGCACAAGTCTATGCGGTCATACGATCAGTAACTGACACCTGTATTAAAAACGGACAAAACATATTCGGCGCTTTTAAAACTATTGCTATATTGAAGCCTGAATAGTTACGAAATTTTTATCACTTTAATATTTATTAACATAATACGTGTCAATTCTCCTTTATCCATTTATTTATTTGGTAGGAATTTGATTTAAACAGAATGTGTTTTATTTAACCAAACCTTACTTTTTTTAAATATCACGCCTCCACTACAATAACCATCCTAGTCATTTAGTGTAATTTAAAATACTATTTTAAAAATCTGTTTGCGATATTTTGTTCGTTATCAGCACACATCCATTATGAAGATTTTAAAATCCCATAGCATGGTGACTTGGGCAAGACTAGTTTCTATTGGACCAAGAAAACACCTATTTCTACCACTCCCAGCTGATCAAATTAATAAATTAAAACTCCATTAATATTTGTCCCAAAAAAGCTTTGTAGTCAACAAATCACCCCCTACGGCAATCGCAGCAGCCTCATAATTACTTCTATTCAGGGTTTGTTCAGATATTGGGTAAATAAGACGCACAGGCACTGTATTGACATATGCACCCGCTGGCGCAGTAAGTTGTGGATAATCCAATCTTCTATATTCTGTCCATGCTTCCAAGCCTTGATTAAACAAGGCCACCCATTTTTGCATTCCTATTTTTTGTTTCCAATTGCCAGGAGCAGTGTCATATGCGACTTCTGGATTTTGCAAATAGTCTTCTACCCCATCCACCTCATAATATTCAAAGGAAGCTCTAATTGCCGCATTGTAATGGGATTCTGCGTTAACAACCCCGCCTATATTACGTTCAGCCGCTTCCGCAAGCAAAAACTCAACTGTGGCATAATCAATTAGTATGACTGCGGTTGTAGGTTGGTAAAACAGCGTACCCATCTCAGAATAACTTTTGTAATCCACAACCAATCCTGATGGAGCACCTATAAATTCACCATTTACAGGTTTAAAAAACACACTTCTCCTCGGATCATCAAGTTGATTCATATAATCAATAAACGGCTTTGCCCCAACAAAATCTTTCCTATTTCCTACGGCCAGATCCAGATACAATGCATTAGTATTAGGTTGGGCATTTAAATGTTCAATCTGGGCGTTATCAGAATTGGATGTGAAAACTTCAGGAATGGCAGCTATAATATTACTCTCTGCAACCTGAGGATTACTATCTACAATGCGCATACCCATTTGCAATTGCAATGTTCTCCCGAATTTCTTCCATAATTCTGTGTTGCCATCATACATAATATCTCTATTCCAACTCGCCTGTGACTCATCCATATTATCTAAAGCTACACTCAATCGAGATAACAAATCCAGATAAACAGTTTCAGCATCATCATATACGGGAGAAATGTTCTTAACATTCAATGCTTCAGAATATGGGATGTCACCAAAGGTTTCAACAAGCTTACTAAAAGCAAAGACTTTTAAGATTTCAGCGATGGAGTGTTGATTTTGAAGCGCAACGTTATTTGTTGAACTTTGCATATTAGTCTCAATGATAGCTGTTGCTTGATCCAAATTGACCAAAACACCCATATAGACATCATTCCAATTAAAGTTTGAATAGTAGGTCGTGCCTTCGTTATATGTAACTGAGGAAATCTGTTGAGACCAAAGTCTGGAAAGTGTAAATGGCGTACCGTTTGATCCGTAAGTAAGATCACTCTCCAAGTCTGACAGGTTTTTTAAAGCAAGGTTAAAAAATGATTCAGCAGGAGCTGATGTTGCATTTTTCACATCCACATTTAGTTTCTCTAAATCATTAGAGCAAGTGAAAAATATAAATGTGACATATAAAAGAAAATATTTTTTCATGATATTTCTATTTTAGATTAGAGTTGTAGTTGAAGATTTAAGCCTAGATTACGTGTTGATGGGAGTACACCCTCTTGGAATCCTTGAATATTTCCAGAACTTAAATTGGTCTCAGGATCTGAGAATGGTAAATTTTTATGAATAATCCATAAGTTTGAACCAACAAGGCTTAGTTTTATTGATTCAACTTTGATTTTATCAAGAAGACCGACTTTTGGAAATGAATAAGTTAAAGACACTTCTCTTAATTTTACATATGACGCATCATAAATGAAATGGGCTGCTGGTGCCTTTACGCTACCAGTTGCATTATTATAAGTATCCATCGCAGTACGAACAGTGTTTGTTTGACCCTCCGGAGACACGCCTTCCAAGAGTATACCACCACCATTTGCCAGAGAATTTCGCATTGGGTTACCAAGGTCATTCAATCCTACAGAATAGTCATAAAGACCTGACCTATTTCCCACAGCTATATCTCTTGAATAGACATCACCTCCCGTCTGCATATCAATTAAGAAACTAAAATTAAAATTTTTATATCTTAGTGAATTGGTAATTCCTCCATTCCACTCAGGCGTAACATTCCCGATGACATTATTGGATGTTGTGGTACGCAAATATTCACCATTCGTTTGATTGATAACACGTTTACCGTCAAGATAAATATAATCAGTTCCTTGTATTGTACCGTATGGCTGACCAATGGTAGCATTTATTGTAACTCCAGAAACACTTCCCAATTGTAAATTAGATGCACCTTCAAACAAAGAAATTACCTTGCTTTTATTTCTTGCCCAATTCACATTAATATCCCATGTAAAATCATCGGTCTTAATTACAGAACCCGATAGGGCTAATTCTATTCCTTTGTTTTCAATTTCACCTGCATTGACAAATTTTGAAGAATACCCTGTGGTTGTAGAGATTGCCACTGGAATAATTTGGTCTTTAGAATTCGTTTTATAGATGGACATGTCTATTCTTAACCTACTTTTCAATAGACGAAGTTCCACACCTAATTCTGTACTAACCGTGCTTTCTGGCAAAAGCTCCGTATTATTTTTTGTTGTATTGACACCATATAAAGGAATGGCACCAAACGGGGTGGGTTTAGATAGCACATCGGTTAGACTATTAGCCGGTGCAGAACTACCAACTTCGGCGTAATTTAATCTTAGTTTTCCAAAAGATAATAAGTCGCTGTCAATTAAATTTGAGAATATAAAACTTGTAGATATTGAAGGGTAGAAATAGGTGCTGTTTTCTTTAGGGAGGGTTGAAGAATGATCAAACCTTCCAGTAACATCTACATATAATAGATTGTCATACCCAAAAGATACCAAACCGTAAAATCCATCAACCCCAATTTTTTCTTTAGTTTCAATGTTCGCGTTCGGTATATTAACGGAGTTTGAATGCGAGTATAAACCTGGAATTACCAGACCTCCATTCGTCACAGCACTAATAGAACTAAAATCATTTCTTCTAATATTAAGACCTAACACGCCACTAATGTTTAACTTCTCAAAAACATGCTTGTTAAAGTTTAACATCAAGTCATAATTCATTTCGCTGAAATTAATATTCTTTCTCTCATACTTACCTTCTCTACCTCTAGTGCCTTGATTGGCTCTCTCTTCCTGTAAAAATGAATAGGTATCTAACGAAACCCGACCTTCAACGTTCAACCAATTGGCTATTTTATAGTTTAAGGAAGCATTACCAAAAATTCTGCTTCGCGTATCATTCTGATAATTTTCATATAATACCCAATACGGATTGTCAATTGTTCCTCCCATATATGGATCTATATTTCTTCCTGTACTAAAATAAGCTTCTTTCAATTCTTTAATACCCACATTCATTGGCCAATACTTCCGCATAGCTGACACTACGTTACCACCATTACCAAAGGCCGATTCATTTCCTGTACGATTACGGCCGAGTGCATCTGTTTTAATATAATTTGCGCTTGCAGATGTTTTTAGTTTGTCGCTTAGGTCAAAGCCTGTATTTACAGAGATATTATTCCGGGATATATTGCTGTTTGGCATTATACCGTCCTGTTCAAAATTTGTGTATGAAATTCTATAGTTGGCTTTCTCTGCACCTCCAGACAAAGAGATACTATTAACAAGTGTTACTGGAGTTTCAAAGAAGCTAATAAGCTTATCTTGTGGGGCTTCCCACGGAGTAGGCTTTAAATAGTTTGGAGATTCAGGATAGAAGGAATCCCATTGATACACTAATAAATTGGAATTAAACTCCCCGCCGTAAGACCCATAAGCTGTGCTAGGAGATACAAGATCAAGTATTCCGTCATTATTTACATCTCTCTGATTAAAATACTCATTACCGTTTGGACCATAGAGAGCTCCATACCCTGTGCCGTATTCATATTGAAATTTGGGCCACGTTGATTTATCAATAAACCCCATGGTAACTCCCGTGTTAAGGGTAATTCTCGGCTTATCTTTGGCCCCCGCTCCTGATTTTGTCGTGATAATTACAGCACCATTTGTTGCCCTAGAACCATATAAAGCCGTCGCTGCGGCACCTTTTAGCACGTTAATAGAGGCAATATCTTCAGGATTAATATCAGAGGCCAAATTACCATAATCAAATCCTCCTCCACCGTTTTGTTGATCAGACGTATTAAAATTAGAATTACTGATAGGAACCCCGTCAACCACAAATAAGGCCTGATTATCTCCTGTTAAGGATGTACTCCCTCTAATAATAACATTACTGGAACCTCCTAAATTTGAATTATTCTTAATTTGAACACCTGAAACTTTTCCCGATAGGGCATTAACAACATTGTCTGTAGGCACCCTGTTTACATCGTCTCCACTGACCTCCTGCGTAGCATATCCAAGAGATTTCTTTTCTCTGGAAATACCCAATGCCGTTACCACCACTTCCTCTAACCGGGCAGAATCTTCTTCGAGTGTAATATTTATAGTTGTTTGATTCCCAACAGGAACTTCTTTCGTTTTATATCCCACATACGATACAACTAAAATACCGTCACTTGGTATAATAAGACTATAAGCACCATCAAAATCAGTTTGTGTTCCATTGGTAGTTCCTTTTTCTATGATATTTGTTCCAATCATAGGGATCCCTTGCCCATCAGAAACAATGCCTTTAACCTGATGCTGTACATCCATATTTTCATATGATTTATTAGAATCAGAGCTTTGAGATTTTAAGGAATTATGATTTTTTTCATCTCTTAAAAGGATAATCTGACGGCCTTTAACACGATATTCTATATCTGTCCCACTTAGAATTACATCGAGCACTTCTTTGATTTCTTTATTTTTGAGTTTTAAAGTTATTTTTTTTTCAAAAACACTTTTTTTGCTCTCAAATAAAAACCTGTAATCAGAAATTGATTCGATCTTTTCAAAAACCTTTAACAGGCTAGCTTCTTCAATATCAAGACTTAACCTATCATCATTAAAACGTGAGTTTGCTTGCGTTTGAAATAACGAAACAATCAAAAGAAGGGCAGTGAGTTTCATTTTTAGGTCTATTTTGGAGAATATCCTTAACGGTAAGCTACCGGTTTTATTTTTTTTCATAATTTTGTATTGATTTAACTGGTTGTCGATGCAATTTTTTAAGTCATAATTTAATTCCCGGGGAATGCTGCAACATTTTCCGGTTTTCTTTCAGCTTTATTAGGGGTTAAAAACATTTGTCATAGGCGATAGTTGTTATGATTAGTGGCTATTAATAAATTAATATATGATCCTCATTTATCTTATAACTGAATGGCTGTAATTCATTGAGATAATTAAGGACGTCCTCAATACTTTCAATATTCTTGCTAAACCGTGCGTTCAGGATTTTATCTCCCAATACCGCATTCTTATTCTCTATGGTAACATCATACCAGCGTTCTAGCTTTTTTATCATATTATCAAAAGTTGCATCTCTAAAAATCAACTCACCTTCCATCCAACCGGTGTAGTATTGTACATCAACCTTTTCTACTTTTGTTTGATGTTCCGTTTTGTGCCAAGTTCCTTTTGTACCTGGCAATAAAACTACAGCGTCTTCAGGAATAAAGGAATTAGACATACTTATTTTACCTTCAACCAGAACAGTTTCAATTGATGCATCTTCCTTATAGGTAGAAACGCCAAATTTTGTTCCTAATACTTCAATTGCAACAGCGTCAGCTTTGACCGTAAAAGGGTGCTCTTTATCTTCGGTGACTTCAAAATAGGCTTCCCCTTGTATAAACACCTCTCTTTTTTGCCCTTTCAAAAATTTGAGTGGATACCTCAGTTTAGAGCCTGAATTCAGGTGTACTACCGTGCCATCCGACAATTCTATATTAAAAATTTCACCATTAGGTATTTCTAATTCATGAAATACAAGTTCAGTGATATTTAAATCTGTTGCATATTTTATAGTATTTCCATGTTGTTTTGCAATTACATTGCCTGATGGATCCTTAATCTCTTGACTTTCTCCTTTATTCACAAATTTTATATTATCATCCCCTAATGATAATTTTATATGTCCACTCTTTGAAATTTTATATTTTTCCGTTGATCCTCCTTTAAAATGAAGTAAATATCCAATCGCAAAAACACCTATAAATACAGCTGCATAGCGCATTACAGACTTCCATAATGGAACAACTTTTTTGTCAGTTATTATCAATTTGCCCCTCACTTTTTCCCAATCGGTATCGCTATCTAAGCTTCTAATAAAATTCAGAGACTCCTCAAGCAGGCCTTGTTCATAAAGTGTTTGTACAAGGTCTTTTTCATCTAAAGTTAAATGCGCTATTGATTCGGATGTTATTTCTCCAGAGTTGAGGATTGTTTCTAATGCTAACTCTAAACGTCGTGTTGTTTTCATAAATAATTCTTCTTCTTAATAATAAGTTCTAAAAAATTTAAAATAGGGTGACAACAACTTTTAATATATTATTTTTTGTCACGTTCGTTATGTTGCTTATTAACCATTTGTTCCACATCTTTTAGCAACTGTTTGGAATCATAGATTATTCCATCTTTGATGGTATATACTACACCACCCACTCTTTCTGGGATTCCTTTATCATCATTAAGTCTTACAGCACCAGTACCATAGAGCACCTTTAAATTCTGCAATGGATTTTCATCAATAATAATCATATCAGCCAATAGACCTGGTCGAATTACACCGAATTCAATTTCTTTCTTCAAAGGTTTAAATATTTCTTCAGCGCTATGCATTGTTGCTGCCCGAATAACTTCAAGGGGATGAAAACCAGCTTCCTGAAGCATTTCCAGTTCTAAAATGGTTCCAAAACCGTATAATTGATATATAAATCCTGAATCAGAACCTACTGTTACTTTACCCCCTCTATTTTTGTATTCATTTAAGAACTGCATCCATACCTGATAAAACCTTTTCCAAGCAACTTCATCCTCAGTAGTCCAATCAAACCAGTAAGCACCATGGCTTAAACGGCTTGGTGTAAAGAAAACCATTTGTGAAGGCAGTGTATAGGTAGCATGCCAATCTGCATTTCTAGCCGCCATCACATCTCTACCAGCTGAGTAGATAGACATTGTTGGATTAATGTAAAAATCCATTTCTATAAATTCATCAAGAAGTGCATTCCATTTATCGCCACCTGGTTTTACCAAATTCCATTGTCGAGCCACCTGACCGAAACGATGTTGCTCATCACCATAGTTAATGTCGATAGGCCAAGGTTGAATGTCATTATTTTCGTACATAGATTCAAAGAGACCATAAAAATGGGTGATGCTCGTCAATCCCAACCTGGCCGCATCCAAAGCATTCATTTGAGCCACACCACCTTGCGCTAAATGGGCTGTACTCCCCATTCCCAAGCTATTAGCTTCATCGAGAAGCGCTTTCATAATCGCAGGACGATAAGAACCCAGTTTCAAACCATCTACTCCCTTTTTTTTGGCGTATTGTACCCATTCCTTTGCATCTGCAGGTGTTAAAATATTACGGTCTTTCCATTCCTTTCCACTTCCTGGACGATGAAAAGAAACGATTCGTGGAGCCACAATTTCATTTTTTGCGCTTCTTGCACGCTCATTTAAGGACCATTCCAATTCTCCAGTAGGAACTCCTCTTACAGTGGTAATGCCATTTGCGAGCCAAAGTTTATAAACGTATTCTGCTTCGGGTGCTTTTGGAAAACCTCCAGTATGTACGTGTAAATCAACAATACCGGGCATAATAAACTTACCATTAGCATCAATTTCTTTTGTGTTTCCTTCTCCTAATTTTGGCCTTTTAGATTCGTCTATTGCTATCTTTGGAACTCCAACGGAAACAATATCGATTATTTTATTTTTTTCGACAATTATATCCACAGGTCCTGTTGGTGGCCCCCCAGTTCCATCAATCATCGTAACCCCTCTAATAATTAAGCGGTCGTAAGGGCCTTCTCCTTCTCCAGATTGACGATCGGGTCCCCCAATCATTTGAGCTCCCATGAAAAAAGGCATAAATAGCAAAGTAATTAACAACTGATTTTTCATTGTTTGTAGATTTAAATGATTAGTTATATGTGTGGACTGTATTGCACTAGAACTGAATAAATAGTTTTCAAATAATTATGAATTTAATTACGATTATTACTGTAGAGTTATAAAAATCATGAATTAGGGTGACAGTTTATTTATTTATATTGCCATTAATACTTTTTTATTAGACAAAAAAAATGCTACATTTAGACTGTATTAAGGTTAATTAATCATAATACTAATTATTAATCGCCTACAGGATTAGCATTAATAATTAAAAATGATATCAGGTTTCCATGGGTGGGAAATGTAAATGAGCAGTGAACCTTAACGTAGGATTCAACAAATAATAGTAGAAGAAAGTATCAGCAATAAGAATAGAATTACTCTACCACAAATATTAATTCAAAAACCCTCATTTAACAGATATTATGGAACAAGAACTACTCTTCGATACTGATGAAATAGAAAGATTATTTAAAGAACATTATAAGTTATTGTGTTTAGTATCATTTGCAATACTTAAAGATAAAGACTCCTCCAAAGATGTTGTGCAGGATTTTTTTATTTCATTTTGGCAAAAAAGAAAAGATATCTCAGTCAAAATATCTTTTCAAGCTTATGCTATCCGGGCAGTTAAGAATTTAAGCTTAAAAACATTGCAAAAAGCCAATAACGAACAGTCATTAGATAAAATCCTTTATAAACAAGAAGATAAGACTCCTAGCTTTATTGAAAATGCCAATAAGTATGAGAAGATATGGGAATTATTGAATCAACTTCCACAAAGCAGAAAAGACATCTTCATATCTTATGTTGTTTATAGTCAAAGTTATGCTGAAATTGCGAAATTAAATGGAATTTCGGTTAACACTGTAAAAACCCAAATGAAAAGATCTTATGCGTTTTTAAGATCTAAAGCTAAAGAGAGTGACCTAATTTTTTTGTATTTGTTTGGTTTTCCCACATTCTATCTATAAAATGTTTTCCAAAAAATCTTCCCATCAAGGTTCCTATGGACATAGTGTTTAAAATTACTTAGATTATATTCAAACGGGTTAAGCTATACCATCGTTGCAAACTAACGCTCGCCTCATATTGTAAAAATCACCACCAGTAGGATATTAGTCAATATCTAGCGCTTTAAAAGTACCGTCGTTTTCTGATATTTATTGTATGATAATGCTTTTATCTTTTAAATTTTGATCTTTCATGCTCTTACAATCAAACCAGATAAGTATTTATCATCTTACCATACCTTTGCCGATGCAGAATTGCCTCTGGTCTAATAATAATGCAAAATCAAGACTTTAATGTTTATTATTGGAGATAAATTACTTTAAAAATCCATTATGATGCGTAACAATTTTAAATTCTTCTTTGTAATTGTATTTCTCTTAGGTGTTTCTACCACTACTATGAATGCTCAAAAAACGGGTAACATCGTTGAATACTTCGGTAAAGAAAAAATTAATGATGTTAGCGAAGGTAATGTGTTACATGTTTTTAAAACTGGATTGGCATTACAAATGCAGAATCTTGGCTTTGAATCCTCTTCTTTTCCTAACGACCCAGTTTTTAATCGGTTCCTGACCGATAATCAATATAGAGCTACCAAAGAATCAACTTTTGATATTGACTTTTTAGGACAACCTGTAAAGTGGAAATCCATAAAAATTGACAGTACGAGCAGTTTTTCTGGCAGTAATTTAAGGTCAGCTTATGTATATTTAACCTATACCTCCAATTCAGAACAGATTGTACTTTTTGAAGCGTCAGGACATTCTATTGCTTTAATCAACGGTTTCCCTCACGAAGGCGACCACTACGATTTTGGCTACAGTCTTATTCCTATTAAATTAAAAAAAGGAGAGAATATATTTGTACTAAAAGTGGGGCGTTTCCCGCGAATTAGAGCAAGATTGATTACGCCTTCAACTGGAGTCCAATTTACAACAAGAGACATGACCATGCCCAATATTCAACAAGAAGAAAGCAAAGCATACAAAGGCGCAGTTAGAGTGGTAAATGCAACGGAGAATTGGATAAAAGAAGCAATTATTGAAGCTAAATTAGCTGATAATAATTCAACTACGATTATTGCCAATATGCCACCTTTATCAGTACAAAAAATTCCTTTTTCTTTTACTTCGAATTCAGTGGATGCCTCAAAAGAGCGTGTTGATTTGCAGTTGAATTTAAAAAACAACAAAGGAATCACTATCAATAATCAAACAGTAACCTTAGAGGTAAAATCAAAATACAAACATCATAAAAAAACCTTTATCAGCACTATCGATGGAAGCGTGCAATATTATAGCGTGGCACCATCAACAAGTAAAGAAGCGTCTCAAGCTTTGTTCTTATCCGTACATGGCGCTTCCGTTGAAGCTGTAAACCAAGCCAATGCTTATGTTCAGAAAGATTGGGGTACTTTAGTGGCCCCCACCAACCGCCGTCCGTTCGGATTTGCTTGGGAAGATTGGGGTAGATTGGATGCTTTAGAAGTACTGGCAGATGCAAAAAACATTTATAAACCCAATGAAAGTAAAATTTACTTAACTGGACACTCTATGGGTGGTCATGGGACTTGGTATTTAGGAGCTACCTATCCTGACAAATTTGCCGCAATTGCTCCTTGTGCAGGTTATCCTGATTTATTGGCATATCGCGATGGATTTTCCAGAACAGTGTTAGAAATGACACCGGAACAATTAGAAGAAAGAGGCATTTCTGCAAAAAGAGTGGAGCGTATGAAGTTGGAACACGTTAATACGCCGCTGCAAAATATGATTGAAAGAGCAGGTACACCTAGTAGAACCTTAAAATTAGAACGCAATTATTTACAAAGTGGGGTCTATGTTTTGCATGGGGAAAAAGATAATGTGGTTCCGACTGCTATTGCAAGACAAATGAGAGAGCGTCTGGGTAAATTCCATAATGACTTTACGTATTATGAGTATCCTGATGGCACCCATTGGTATGGTAACCACAGTGTAGATTGGCCTCCAATTTTCGATTTTTTTAAACAGCGTACCATTCAAAAAGATTCAGCCGTTAAGAAATTAGAATTTTTTACGGGGTCTTCAGGGGTTTCTGCAACATCTCATTTTATGACCATTCACCAACAAGAAAAGCCTTTTGAGGTCAGTTCTTTTGATTTCTCTAAAGAAGAAGGTTTTAATATTATCACAACTAACGTGGCATTACTGGAAGTCGATTTATCGAAATTAACTGAAACTGTAAATGAAATTACTCTTGACGGTGATACATTAAAAGTGTCTTCAGATCTTAAAAATTTCTTTAAAAAGGATAACGAAAAATGGATAACAACCACTGCTCCATCCTTAAGTCAAAAAGGTCCGCATAGAAATGGTGGATTTAAAGATGCCTTTAGAAATAATGTCGTTTTTGTGTATGCCACTAAAGGCTCTACTATAGAAAACGATTGGTACTACCACAAGGCTCTTTTTGACGCAGAGACTTTTTATTATCGTGCCAATGGCAATGTTGAAATGATTAAAGACACTGACTTTTCACTAAAAAAATACGCGGATAGAAATGTTATCGTTTATGGGAATAAAGACAATAATGCGGCATGGAAAGTTCTGTTGAAGGATAGTCCAATTCAGGTTAAAAACAATGCAGTAAGTTTTGGCGATAAAATACTATCAGGACACCAATGGGGACTATATTTTGCAGTACCTAGAACCGATAGTGATGTGGCAACCATCGGTGTCATTACCGCAACAGGTGATATGGGAATGAAAGCAGCTTATGCCAATCATTATTTAGTAAATGGGACTACTTTTCCTGATGTCGTTCTGTTTGACAGCAATTTGTTAAACCAAGGAACAGACGCCGTGAAACATGCGGGATTTTTCGGTAACGATTGGACTATAGAACATGGAGATTTTGAGTGGAAATAAAAAATGGATGTGAGATTTTAGGCATGGGATATCGGAAAAATACCTCATGTCTAAAAATGGTTGCTTGTGTCTTAGATCAGCCTGAGTTTTAATATTTACTCATAATCTTACCCAGACCTCTGTCGACATGAGGTGTCCATTTTGTCCGAATTTGATAGCTTTAAAATGCAAATATTTTAGTCGAGGGATAGTTTTAAGATCGGAATACTATTTGCCACTTCCTTCATTTTATTATCAATTATTTTAGCATAAATCTGGGTAGTTCTGATCTCTTTATGCCCTAAACGTTTTGAGACCGTATAAATATCTGCGCCATTTTCCAATAGCAATACCGCATTAGTGTGCCTGGCACTGTGAAATGTAATGTGCTTAGTAATTCCTGCACGAAGACACCATTTGACAATTTCAGCATTAAAATAGGTTCCGTGCTTAAGCCCTTTAAAAACCTTATCAATGCTATGACCTGCTTTTCCTAAGTATTTTGTTTACATCAGAACGCGTTAAATTGCATGGCAATCTATTTGCCGATGCAGTATTTTATAGTACCCTATTTGTGAGGGATAGGGATAGAAATGTGGTACAAATGTGATACAGATGCAGTTAAAATAATCAACAAAAAGACAAAAAGAGTTAATTGGATTATAAATTCAATTATGTAAAACTAAAATTTCTTATCGATTGAATATACTATTTATTTCTTAATTAAAACCATCCTCCAACTCCAATAAGATTATATAAGGTATTTCAGACAAGCGGACTCTATTCACGATTTTGGATTGTAATAAAGCGTCACATCCCAGCATCGCGGGAAGTGTAAGCGGAATGGAAAGCCGAAAATTGGGGATTGTGTGCAAGACAATTTAGTAAAGCTCTTTTCCCGAATTGTAGCTTTTTGCGAAATGTAGGGGAATGTGCTGACGGTATAATGAAAGTAGAATTCACTTTTCAATAGGATTTTAAGCAGATTTAATGTCAAAGATGTATATTGGGAATGTGCTGAATGGTATTGTTATTTGAAAATATGAATGAATGTACTTTTTCTACTTTGAAAAATCTCTGGTTATTGTTTTTATAACTTGAAATAATTTTTTTCAAAATGGTAAATAAGAAAAAACCATAATGCTCCAACGTTATTTTTGCGATACTTCAGTTTAATTTATCCCAAGAACCGGATAAAGCTATGTTTCAAACCTGAGTTCGACCTAAGCAATTAGCAGAATAATGCAAGTTGGCCACCTGCGTTAGGCTGTTCCTCAAATTTTATTCCTGGTTTTTTCTCTTGGAAGGAATAGGCAATCAAACTGGCTACCAGATTGGTTATAAAATTCCCAAAACTTCTGTGCCTGGAATGCTCGGCGTGGCAAATATTCTTGAGCTGGTCGTTTATCGTCTCTATTATCGAACGTTTTCTCAGCAATATCTTGTCCCTCATTGTCATCAGTACGTTTTTCATATTATTGCGTATCCCTGTGACCAGGTGCAGCCCATCATCAAAAAGCATCGCTGCCAGGTTCTTTGATATATATCCTTTATCTGCATATAGGCTCCCAAATATCCTGTTCAATATGTTCCCTTCTTTAAGAGGCTCCCTATCATCCACATTTCCTTGGGTGATCACGAAATTCAGGATTTCCCCCTTATCGTTCACAATGATATGGAGCTTGAAACCATGGAACCAGCCCATGGTGGACTTCCCGGTGGTTGCGATCCCCTCAAAGACTTTGTTGGAACTGATGCGCTTGTTCTTGCAGACCCTAACAGGAGTGGAATCAACAAAGGAGATCCCTGTGCAATCTCCCAGGCAACAGGTCTTCATAAATAGTACAAGTGGCAGCATATTGGCTTGCATCAATTCAGTAAACCGATTATAGGAAACGGTAGCGGGGAACTCGGATTTCATATGCTTTTGAACGTAAAAAAGATAGAAGTGTTTAAAAGTCCTATGCCCGCTGAGCTGAAAGATGATCGTAATGGTAAGAATCTCGCTCATCGACATCTTGAAGACCCTTTTTCTGTGTTTTTTACCGTCCTCAAGCAGTTTTTGTGTAAAAGCGGGTTCAAAAACCTTACAGAACTCATCGATAGCAAAGAAAATTTCAGTAACTTTATCATTAGAAATCATAGCGGAAATTTTAGTTAAATATTTGAATTTTAGATACTTAAATATACTAAATTTCCGCTTTTCTATTGCATCAAAAACACAGTAATAATCAACATTCTTACATCGAACTCAGGTTTCAAGGAAACAGTAAAAATCATTTAAAAAAAAATTTGGAAAGGGAAGAGTGGTTTGGAAATATTGAAAGATGCCTTCTGTCATTTTCAATAAGGAATTCCGGACAAGTATACTGCCGAAAGATAAATTAGATGATTTATTCTCTCATATGATTTTTCATTCTTCTTCAAGACTATCGCATCAGGGCGAAAGTTTATGAATTCAAGAAATTGTAGATATAATGATGAAAATAGCAATGAAGCTTAAACCTCATTTCACCGATTTTAATTTGAAAAATGATTATGAATTGGATTGCTGCAATTGCCCTTATGAGCCATAAATCCTAGTGCCTTATTATTATCAGGTTGTTCTTTATAAACAAGATATTCACAGCCTTCATAAATTATCGTTTCAAATTTATCATTGGGGATTTTTGATGTTTTTCCTTCAACGGTATCGTTAATAGAATCTTGTACCTTTTTCTGTTCTAAAATCATTTCATCGTGGAATTTATCCTTGCATGAAAAAACAAATTAAATGGTTATAACTAGAGCTAATTTTGAGAAATTGTTTAAATTAATCATCTTTTAAAAATTGTTTAATATCCTTGTTTGCGCCATATACTACCAAAATGTCATTTTTATTAAGTATGTCATTAGGACCTGCCACTCCTTTAACTTTAATAACAGTTCTTGTTTTGCCAATAATCGTTTTTTCTTCTTTGTTTGTAATAGTAGTTAAGACTAATAAATTATATGTTTCCCTAATATTGATTTCTTTAATACTTTTCCCATCAAATCTTGTAGGGACATTGACCTCAACGATACTAAAATTATCACTTAATTCGAAGGAATCCACAACACCTTTTAGGCATAATTTTTTGGCCCAACGTTCAGCCGACTCTTCTTCGGGATGCACAATTTCATCGACACCAATGGCGTGTAATACTTTTTCGTGAAGGCCGTCTATGGCGCGACTTATCAATCGTTTAACTTGTGAATTCTTAAATAAAGCAGTAGCCATGATATTCGCCCCTTTATTTTCCCCTATGGCTATAACAACCATATCGGTATCTTTTAAAGGCAAACCTGATACGGTAAACTCATCTGTGGCATCCATACAAATGGTGTGCGAAATACGCTCTTTATAATTATCTACTTTATCCATACTGGTGTCAATACCAATGACCTCATTGCCTTGTTCTGTTAACTTTACGGCCAATGATGCACCAAAGCTTCCCAAACCTACTATTATATATTTCATCTGATTAATTTATTGTAATTTCTTCTATTGGATATTTATAATTTTTATGTTTGACCTTTTTAAACATCGCAATTAATAAGGTGAGCATACTTACCCTACCAATGAACATTACGAGTATAATGACGCCTTTACTTAATGCACTTAATTTTGCAGTAATACCCAAACTTAAACCAACCGTACCATATGCTGAAAAACATTCGAAAGCAATAGTTAGTAGGCTTTTATCATCATCAAAAATTGAAATTAAAATAATTCCCGTTCCTATAACTAATAAGGAAAGGGTAATTACTGCAAAAGCTCTTCTCACAGACACTTCTGCAATTTCTCTTCGAAATACTTCAATCCTTGATTTTCCTTTCGCAAGACTTAAAAAGTTAAGCGTTGCTATTGCAAATGTGTTTGTTTTAATACCTCCTCCAGTTGAAGCAGGCGATGCGCCAATCCACATTAACAGAAACAACATCATTATAGTTGAAAAATTTAAAGCAGACATATCGACAGTATTGAATCCTGCTGTTCTAGGTGTTGCCGCTCCAAATAATGCAGTAACAAATTTACCAATCCCATCATGCTCTGATAAGGTATTATGGTACTCATTGATGTAAAACAGTAATGTGCCAACAACTGTCAACACTGTGGTCGTTACCAATGTGATGCGACTATTAAGAGTTAAGACCCAAGGTTTATGCGTTTGCTCCTTACCTGTGAAATAAAATATTTTTTTTACCACAAAGTATTTAAGATATTTAATAATATTTACCACTATAGGAAACCCTAAACCTCCAAGGACAAAAGCTGCTATAATGATGCTTTGAAGCATGTAGTTATATCTAAATCCAGATTCGTATAAACTGTTAGGAAGTGTCGAGAAGCCTGCATTACAAAATGCAGATACCGAATGAAATGCCGAAAAAAACAAGCGTTCAAAAAAAGTATTGAATAATTTACCATCAAGCGTTGTGTATATCAATGCTGCTGTGACCAATTCTATGGAAAAGGTAATAACAAGGATGCGCTTTAGTGTTGAAAAGACTTCTCCCAGCTTACTGCTACCTGTCATGTCACTTAATGTTAATTGATTTTCATAAGAGGCACCACCTTTAAAAAAGTAACTAAAATAACTTGCTACGGTAAGAATACCAATACCTCCAGCCTGAATGAGACATAAAATTATAGATTGACCGAAGGTCGTAAAATAACTTCCAGTATCCACCACAATTAAGCCCGTAACACATACAGCACTTGTGGAGGTAAATAACGCATCAATAAATGAAATGCCTTGATGAGTTGCATTGGGTAACATTAATAAAAATGCACCCAAAACGATGATGGTTAAAAAGCTTGCTATAAATAATTGACCAGGATTTAAAGTGGTGCGCTTGTAGTTTATATTTTGTTCGGAAAACTCTCTTATAAACGTGAGTATAATGGCAAATTTTACCCAATTGTCGTTATATAGAAATGATATATGCCTATGAGCCTGTTCGCCTAAAAAATGGGCATACAATATGGTTAGTGTTATAATAATGGTAACAACGTCAAATATGACAACAGACCGTTTTATCTCTTTAAGCCGTTCTACATAGCGAAGTATTGTAGCCACGATACCTAAACTGATGACTACAAAATAAAACGTGTTAATGGTTTCTTGCAGCTTGGCAGATTTATCAAAACCAAAATCGGCAATGAAAAGAAACATTCCGAAGAAGGATAGTAGAAATGCAAAACGGTACACCCATTTTATAAGTGTAAAGCGGTTTTTTAAAGGACTCAAATTTTAAATAATTAATTTTGTGATACAAAGGTCTTATAAACCCTATATGCTTAAAATTAAAATTTGAATACTGGTATAAAGATTTTATAAAGATTACTGAAACCTATATCCTACACCACTTTCGGTAATGATATATTGTGGATTATTAGGGTTGTCTTCTATTTTTTTTCTTAAAGTTCCAACGAACACTCTTAAATACTGTGTTTCTTTTTGATAACCAACTCCCCAAACTTCCTTTAAAATATACTGGTGCGTCAACACCCTACCCTCATTTCTAGCAAATAATGCCAAGAGGCTATACTCGGTAGAAGTCAATTTCACAAACTCTTTTTGTTTTTTTATAGTACGTCCAACCAAGTCTATTTCCAAATCGCCCGAAATGACAATAGCATTGGTTTCTATATTTTGATTTCGTCTAATTGCCGAACGTAGACGTGCTAAAAGTTCTCCTGTCCTAAAAGGTTTTGTTAGGTAATCGGTAGCACCATTATCTAATGCTTTTATAATATCTGATTCATTATCTTGAACTGATAGAACGATGACAGGTTTATTGTACCACTCTTTTAGTTCTTTTAAAACATCGTGACCGCTTTTGTCGGGCAAACCAATATCCAACAAAATGGCATCTGGCAAATGGCTTGCAGCCAATGTTGTACCTTCTTTAGCATTTATGGCTTGTATCACTTTATAGTCATTACTCTCCAAATTAATTTGAAGCAATTTCCTTATTTGTGGCTCATCATCGATTATTAATACTTGTGCCTTATTCATTATTTATGTGGTTTAACGAGGATGTCTCAACTGGAATCGTAACAGAAAACGAAGCTCCTGTACCTTTAATGCTTTTTAAGGAAATGTGACCATTTAAAGCTTCCGTAAACCCTTTCACAATGGACAAACCCAAACCTGTGCCTCCAGTTGATGTTCCGTTGAGTCTATAAAATTTATCAAAAACAAAATTTATTTCTTCTTTAGGGAAACCGAGGCCATTATCTGATACTTTTAAGTTGAATGTGCCATCTACACATTCCACATCAATTAAAATCTTTGTTTGTGCTGGCGTATGTTGTAAAGCGTTGTGAATGAGATTGTGCAAAATCATCTCCAGAAAGCCGCCATCAATTTTGATTAAAGACAAGTTTTCGTTAGGATTAAAGACAATCGTATGTTCTTTGGCATCGTTAGCATTTTCTTTAATAACACTGAAAGTCAGCTCGTTGACATCAAACCAATCGTATGTAGGCTTTATGGTTCCTGCTTCTAACCTGCTCATACTCAATAAATTTTCTACTTGGCGATTTAATCTATTGGAAGCTACTTCAATTTCGTTGTATAACTCTTTTTTATTCTCCTGTGATAGTTTGGTTTCATTGTCGTTTATAGTATCTATGGCTCCAATAATAGTGGCAATGGGCGTTCTTAACTCATGCGATAATGAGTTTAAAATGGTATTGTAAAGCTGTATGGATTTTTCTTTTTCTTTTTCGTTTTGTTTTTTGCGATCAAATTGGCGTATTTTAAAGGTTAAAACTGCATTGATTAATGCTACAATAAAATACATTGAAAACATTAACACATCTTCTGATGTATCAATATTAAAATTAAATGTTGGTGGAATGAAAAAGAAATTTAAAACAATCGCACTCAACAAAGCCGATACCAAAACTGGAAATATATCAAACAACATTGCAGAAATAGAAACAACCAGTAGAAGAATTAGTGCCACAACCCGATATCCAATAATATCTTTAAAGGAATAAGACAGGATGGAAACCAATAGAATTAAGGAAATGCTAATGATATATTGATTAATCTTACTTAACTCCCGAGTTTTTAAAGTGCCCAAAATTATAATTTTTGTAAAGTTACTTAATGAGATATAAAGATTTTATATAATGTTGCTATAGTCTCTATAATTTAATCTATAATTTTTTTTTGGAATAAAGCCATTAAGTATTTTTGGAGTCATTAATTAAAAATACTATGATTGTTTGGGGATTGTTTATTTTAGGTATACTTTTTAGTACATGATAAAAAATTCAATTCATTAAAAATCAGCAAATTACATGTTAAATAATTAGATTAAAGCATTGATTTTCAGTATATTAGAAGAATAATTCGACCTATTGTAACTATTCAGCCATAACAGGCAAAAAGGGTTTATTAAGAAAGACGTTTTGAATATTTTCAAGTACACTTTTATTATTTTTCTTGAGTGTAGATATGTATCCCCTAATCCTGGCAAAGTATTGCGCATGGCTCTGCGACCTAAAACACCCTGATACTTTTTGTTTTACCTTGATCATCCTTAAGTCTCGTTCCGCCTGGTTATTATCAAAAGGGACATCGATTTGTTTTATAAATTTAAGGAACAGGTATTTGTGTTTTTCAAGGGCAAAAGCCAGCTTCTGTTCATCTGTTTTCTTTAATACCCTGTTATATTTTTTTATGATTGGCCTGACCAGGCCCGTGTATCTTTTGAATATCCTGGAATAATAAGAGGCTTTTAAATTGGGATTTTTCTCTTTGTCCTGTTTGGCCCTGCAGAGTAATTTCCTGATTTGCTTTGCCCAAGGCGCGTCAAAAGCCTCTTCAACATAAACAAGATCCCTTAGTATATGTGCGTTACATAGGCTATGGTCGCATTCATAGGAAAAATAACTGCTGAAACGATCATGTACAAGGGTGCCTTTATAGAGTTCTAAAAGCCCCATGGCGTTCATAGCTTGTTTTCCCCTGTTCAAATGATGGAAAAAAAGGCTTATGGTTTCATTGCTCACTACATGGATCCAACTGTTTTTTGCGTTAAGGCGAATACCTGTTTCATCGGCATGTAAAATAGGGCTCTGTAATAATTGCTGTCTTATATTTTGCTCATAATCCCGCAAATGGCCAAAACATTGTTTTTGAAAATTTGATAGGCTCCCCGTCGAGATACGGTGCCCCGTCAAATCGGAAATTAATTCACTGCAGCGCGCAAAGGGAAGCATCTGGTAGTTCTGGAGATAAACACAGAGCGATTTTAAATGCGTACCATATTGTGCTTCTTGCACAAGTTGTTCTGGGAACTTTCCCCTGTTTGGTCTTCCGCAAGAGGCACATCTCCTGTGCAGTCTTCTATGCTCTGTGACGTGTATCTTTATTGCCGGAATATCGAAAACTTGACGTGTATCGTAATGTTCGGGAGCCTCTTTAAGACTATTTCCACAACAACTACAGTTTTCTACATCATGGACAACTACGGTATCTGGTGTAGCGACCATTTTTAGTTTACTGCCCTTATGGCCCTTTTGGCCACCTTGGGGTTTATTAGATTTTTCTCGTAGACTTTTGGTCTTTCTAAATGGATCTTGTGAGGGAGGAACACTGCTATTGCCACTATTCCTGGGGTTCTCATATCTTGCCAATCTTAATTCGAGTTCGGTAACCCTCGAGCGCAATTCTGTATTCTCCTTTTTAAGAGATTCAAAATCCTGTAACAGTCGCTCTATAAGTTGCCTGTCGCTCAAAACTATTGTTTTCCCTAAGGTCTTAAACCAAGGCTAACAAACAAAAAAAAATAGCACTCTAATATCACAGAGTTATAAACCAATGTTCATAAAACCAATGATTTTTAAGAACAACAGTGTGAAAAATTAAAAAATTGTTGATAACTACATCAACTCGGCTGAATAGTTACGACCTATTTATCTAATGAAGAAAACCAATGCCATCACTAAAAATAGTGAATTAACTTCTGTTCTTAACAGTCATTTTCAAAAAAAGATTAATCTGGCAAGAGTAAAGCTCATTTCTCATTTTGTTATTGCATTATGCAGGGTACAGACCGTGACCTTTGAAAAACTGTCCAATGCTTTTGATACCAAGGCAGATCCAGGGTCTTCGCTAAGGCGCATACAACGGTTTATTGCCGGTTATAGTTTAGATCCTGACCTTATAGCACGTCTTATATTCAATCTTCTGCCTGTGCAGGAGAAACTTATATTGAGCATTGATAGGACCAATTGGAAGTTTGGGCAGACCAATATCAATATATTTATGCTCGGCATTGTTTATAAAGGTGTTGCGTTTCCTTTATTGTTTACCATGCTTGACAAAAGAGGAAATTCCAATAGTCGGGAGCGTATCGATCTGATCAATAGATTTATCCGCCTTTTTGGCAAAGAGGTCATTGAATCTGTTGTTGCTGATAGGGAATTTGTGGGCGAAAAATGGTTGGGCTTTTTAAATCAAAATAAGATTAGGTATTACATACGTATTCGAAATAATTTTAAAGTATTTCTACCACATAAAAATAAAGAAATAAAGGCATCTCATTTGTTCAATCGGTTTAAGACCAATGAGTTTGTACATTACACTAAAATTGTTCGGGTCAATGGCCAACTGTGTTATCTATCGGGCTGTAAACTTGCCAATAGACAAGCTGGGCAAGATTTTTTAATTATTGTATCGTTTAACAAACCTGAAAAGGCACAACAGGATTACAAACAACGTTGGCAGATAGAGATGTGCTTTAAAGCTATGAAATCTAGCGGTTTTGATATTGAAAGGACACATCTGCAAGATGTCCAAAGAATAGAAAAATTGATATTACTGGTAATGATTGCTTTTGTTTGGTGCTATAAAGTAGGAATCCATCT
This sequence comes from Gelidibacter salicanalis, assembly GCF_016469035.1. Taxonomy (GTDB): domain Bacteria; phylum Bacteroidota; class Bacteroidia; order Flavobacteriales; family Flavobacteriaceae; genus Gelidibacter; species Gelidibacter salicanalis_A. The sequence goes on from NZ_JAEHJZ010000067.1 coordinate 22,400, forward strand.
GCACCTGATCAAGCCGATCATCATCAAAAAACATGGCAGAAAAGCCAAAAGTATTTTTAAATATGGGCTGTCATTTTTGGCTAACGTATTGTTGAACTCTGAAAATCAAAAAGATATAGATGTGTTTTGTTTTTTGTCATGTACTTAGGGTATACTTATATTTTTAGCTTTAGATTTGGGTGTTTTTAACCGCAACCCACACATCATAAGCGTTAAAGAAGCTTCTATTTGGACGAGTATCTGGGTTTCTATCTCATTTTTGTTTTCAGGTGTTATTTACTGGTTATACAGTACAGGTAAGTTAGATAATGTAGATGCTTTACAGCCAATGAATGCTACCATAAAATACATTACAGGGTATTTGATAGAGCTGTCTTTAAGCATTGATAATATTTTTGTGATGGCCGTTATTTTTAGCTCCTTTGGTATTCCTCAAAAATACCAGCATAGGGTTTTATTTTGGGGTATTTTAGGTGCTATTGTGTTTAGGGCATTGATGATATTTTTTGGTGTGGTGCTTATTAAGAAATTCAGTTTTACCACCTATATCTTTGGGGCATTTTTGATTTTTACAGCATTAAAAATGTTATTTTCTAAAGAAGAAGCCTTTAATCCTAAAAAGTCTTTTGTATATAGAAATTTGAGAAAAGTTATGCCTATTACCATGCATATGCATAAAGAAAAGTTTTTTATTAAACTACGTCATATTACGGCCGCAACTCCATTGTTTATTGCCTTAATTGTTATTGAGTTTACCGATATTTTATTTGCACTTGATAGTGTGCCTGCAATACTTGCTATTACTTCTGATCCTTTTTTAGTTTTTAGTTCCAACATTTTTGCCATACTTGGGTTACGGTCTATGTATTTTTTCTTGGCTAATATGCTTGCCAAGTTCGCGTATCTAAAATACAGTTGCTATATTAACGTTTGTAGGGGCTAAGCTTATATTGGCGCATCATTATACCTTCCCAGAATGGCTATCACTGGCATTTATTGCTTTTTCGCTTACTGTTGGGATAGTGGTATCTTTAAACAGGAAGGAATTAAAAGAAATTTGACATTTGTATGTTAGAGATGCTGTTCGCCAATTCTAACCACTTCACATCCCACTATAATACATGACCACAGAGACCACACCTCCAATGCCCAATACCAAGTTCACAATAAAAACCACCACAGCCCAATTTGGATAAATCTTAGCATGATTAATTTTTTTGCCAAAATAATTTTGAAAACGTCTTAACCCCTCTATATGAGATTCCATTTTTTGCTGATGGATTTCGATGATATCTTTATATTCCGTCAGATCCATCTTAGTTTTTATGTTTTTTTTAACTGCGCATTTAGCTGTCCCAATCCTACATGCAAACGACCGAGCCAGGATTTAGAGATCGCTTTGACCTTTATTTAGTTTTGTCTTGGGCTTAGGTTTGTTAGGTTCAATTATGGGATTGCTCATTCCTTGCTATTTTTAATTTTTGTAATCGTGAATACTCCATGTTTACTTCGTCGCACTGTAATGTCGTTAAAATATTAGCACTTTGGCTTCGCTCAGCGCAATCACGGTCTTTTGGGGACCTTGCAATGATATCTTAGAGAACAAATATTTTTAAATCATAACTTCTTCAATGTTTGAATGAAATATTCCTGATCCAAACCCTTCTTTTCCGTTTCAATGATCTTTAGCAGCTACATAGATCATTCGTTCATCTAGTAAACCTTTCCAAATTATAAATCCTTTATTGTTGTCTGAGTAATCATGGACTATTCTTGAAAAATCTTGTGGATTAGTTTCCAAATAGGCTTGGCGTCCTCTTTCTCGGATGATGTTTAATTCTTTATCGATTTGTTTTATAGAATCAATGAGTGCAGATCTATTTTTGTCCGTATGCCAAATGTAGGTTGCTTCTTCGGTGTCTAAAGTTTCTAAAATGACGTGATAGTTCTGTTCTCCAGCTATTAAAAAAACCAATGAAAACGGTTGTAAAACGAACCGAAGTTTCATTACATCTCTTTCATGCTTGTCTGCTAAAAATTGAATATGCTGTGAATGTTTGTACTGTTTGCCTTTTAATAAATCTTCTAAAATGCTTTCAGCATCAGTATAAAAATTTTGGTTTTTCGGTAATTCATTTGCCGTTAATATATTTTGTTTTGATATAGGAATCTGACCGATAAAACTTTTGTTCAAGAATTGAAACTTTACACTCTCTATAATTTCCTTATCGATGTTTTCAATATCAGTGGAAGTTGCTATTTGAGATAAAATCACACCATTTTCTATTTCGGCATAAATATGAATCGTAACAGATTTTAATTTCAAAACCTTGATGAAATAAGGCTTTAATACTTCAAACTGAGGTCTGAATTCTTCGTTTTCGATTTCAAAAATAAATCGCTGATTACTTTCTTTATCAGTGTATTCAAAGCTAACATTTCCATATCCAAAGTCCATATTTTCAATGGTTATTTTGATTTGCTTTTCGATTATCAAACTTTGTATTTCTGCAATAAGTTCGGTTGGCTCATCAAACAAACTTGCTTGTCTGGCTATCTGACGATAATAAGTATTTCGTTTCAAAAATAGTTTATTCAGGTAATCTATTTTTATGTCCCGATAATCATAGATTATTGGATTGATTTCCGAACGTTGAACACGACCTATATATTGAATCAGCTTGCCCTTGAAAGAAAAAGGATACACCAAAAACAAGGAACTGATATTGGACAAATCCGAACCTTCACCAAAATATTGCCCTGTGGTTATCAATATCTGAAAATTGCCTTGCTGTAAAGCGTGCCATTTGGATTTTTTATTGTTGTCTGAATCATCTCCACTTAGTGTAACAACTTCATAAGATTGTTTCAGAAAAAGATAAAGCGTATCAATATGCTCTTTTCTTTCTGTGATAATAGCAATTCGTTTACCTTTAGAAAGTTCGCTTTCTATATCTTTAATGATGAGCTTATTCCGTTCGGAATCGTGAACCAGAATCTTTGAAAGTATTTCAAAATTATCTGTTTTAGAATTGTAAGGGACATCCAAATAGGTGTTTCTGACAACAATTTGAGCGTGTTTAAAATTTTCAATTTCATTACTGGATAATTCCGAAATTATTTCGCCAAGAAAAGCAAAAATTAGTTTGTCATCATTGTATTTTCTGAATGGAGTTGCTGTTAATCCATACAGATAAAATGATTCCAATTTCTCAATGGTATTGCGAAATGTTTTAGAAGGAATATGATGACATTCATCCACCAAGATAGTTCCGAATTGATTTTGGATTTGTTCAATCTGTTTCGGTAAACTTTGAATGGTTGCTACGGTAATTTGTTTTCCAATCTTTGCTTTTCCCTGACCGATAATGCCGATTTTATGTTTAGGGATTCCGAGAAATGCCTGAATCCGTTCCTGCCATTGTTCCAGTAATTTTTTGCGGTGGACAACTATTAAAGCTGGTTGTTTTTTCTCGGCAATAATTTTCAACCCCATAATCGTTTTACCCGAACCAGGCGGAGCAACAATAACTCCAAAATCCTTTTTCAAAACGGCTTCAATGACTTTATCTTGATGGTTTCTCAAAGTTGCATTGAATGCAAAAGAGATTTCTTCCTTTTGTTTCCGGTTGTCATGAAAATCAAAATCCAAGTTTTGTTCCTTGCAAAACCGAAGCAATTTCCCGATAAAGCCTCTTGGAATAATAATTTCATTTTCTGTTTCTTCAACAAGTTTAAAATACCGTTCTGTTCCAAACGTATTTTTGCCTGATTTCTTCTTGATGAAAAACTCCGAATTGGCAAAATTCATCTCTTCTTTCAGAAAATTGATTAACGGAGTACTCAATCTGTCTCTTTGAATACGGACATTTTGTTGAAGTGTGATGGATAGTTTTCCGTTATGGCTTTGAGGATTTCCACAGGATGCAAGATAGTTAATTGGTGAATTTTGATTTGTTGAAATTTCCTGAAATAATTTGTCCAACACTTCAATCGAAACTCGTTCAATTTTATTCAAAAATTGCCATTGGTAGGTATCGGTTCAAAAGTTTCAGGATTGACAAAACAGCTATTCCCATTTTCCATTGAGGGTTTGAAAAATGGTAAAGCAATCAGATTTCCCAAACCTTTTCCTGAAAGAAAATCTTGATTGGGAAATAATCTGTCAAAACTCGAACTTTTATCAAACATTGAAAAAGCTCCCGATTGTTCTAAAATCGAAATAAAAACTTTTCTACTTCGAATTGCAGGATTAGGTCTGTCAAAAAATATCCAAACGTGTCCGCCATTTCCAGAACGTGAACGCTCTAAATAGTGCTTGGTCGTAAACCTGTAAATTGTTGATTATTAAGTTAATAACTCATTGTCGATCAACGAATCTCCCTCCGATAAAAGCCTTAAATTGGGATGAACAATGGTTTTACTGGGATTATCCTCTGTAGATTCGATAAAAAATGATG
>NZ_JAEHJZ010000666.1 GCF_016469035.1 Gelidibacter salicanalis
GTAGAAGACACACCTGGTGTAACAAGAGATCGTATTTATAGCTCTGCTGAATGGTTAAATTATGACTTTAACTTAATAGATACTGGTGGAATTGATATTGGAGATGAGCCATTTTTAGCCCAAATTCGCCATCAAGCAGAAATTGCAATGGATGAAGCGGATGTCATTATCTTTATGGTGAATGGCCGAGATGGTGTGACATCA
>NZ_JAEHJZ010000667.1 GCF_016469035.1 Gelidibacter salicanalis
AAATCAGACCAATCGCCGCCCATACCAGCCCCAGCGTCATTGAGCTGGTTTCCAGATTGAGCCACAGCGCACCTACGGTCAGCGCACCCAACACCGGCAAAATCAGGTAGTTGAAGGTGTCTTTTACGGTACGGTTCAGCTTGTCGCGGATATAGAACTGCGAAATCACCGACAGGTTCACAAAGGTGAACGCCACCAACGCACCGAAGTTAATCAACGCCGTCGCCGTCACCAG
>NZ_JAEHJZ010000668.1 GCF_016469035.1 Gelidibacter salicanalis
GCAGTCTAGCAAGATTACAGAATCCTACTAACTTCTATTGCCATCTGCATATACGAATTTCAACTCCAAGTACTGTACATTTCTTTGGCGTCCAATGGTAGAAAGATTGTGAATACGGTTGGCGTCCACTTCCCTGGCTACTGAATAAGCACAGAAAAGGCAAAAAACTGCTCGAAAGCCTTGTATAAATCACATATTTCATATTTCAA
>NZ_JAEHJZ010000669.1 GCF_016469035.1 Gelidibacter salicanalis
ACGAGAAAATTGTCTGGAGTGCCTGCACCGTAAACTGCGGCAGCCGCTGTCCGCTGAGAATGCACGTCGTTGATAACGAGATCCGTTATGTCGAAACCGATAATACCGGTGATGATAATTATGAAGGATTGCATCAGGTTCGCGCCTGTCTGCGCGGGCGTTCCATGCGTCGCCGTGTTTATAACCCTGACCGCCTGAAGTATCCTATGAAGCGTGTAGGGAAACGTGGCGAGGGTAAATTCAAGCCA
>NZ_JAEHJZ010000670.1 GCF_016469035.1 Gelidibacter salicanalis
GGTTTCTTCCAAGGTGTGTTCGAACTCGATTGGCTCGGTTGCTAAGTCACTCCACGATATCGTGAAGTGTCACATATTTACAGATTTCTGAATTGGGTCGCCCTTTTCTTCCAGAGGGGATCCGGCCATTGTCTACTTGGACGGGGTGACCCCACCCACTTGCTACCAGAGTCGAACCCCGGCCCCCCCGGAGCCAGCGGTTGTCGGCATGGATCTGGGAACCCAATCCGTGCCCAAGGCTCATG
>NZ_JAEHJZ010000671.1 GCF_016469035.1 Gelidibacter salicanalis
GGCCATTTGAGCCTCCACGGCGAGAGGAGCGGCAGTAGCCGAAAATGATTTCGAACTTTAATGTTAATACGGTTCGGGAGGTTTCAAGCAATTTTCAAGTTACCCAATCATCGTTGAAAATGAAATATCATCTAGTACTGAAGTAAAGTACCTACCGTATAAACTGAGGTGTAGGACACTTAAAAGATTTGAGGAGCAGGGAGAAG
>NZ_JAEHJZ010000672.1 GCF_016469035.1 Gelidibacter salicanalis
CAAAGTTCCCAAACCTAAATCAGCCCAAACGCTAACTTGAACAACCCAAATGGTGAAAGAATGACAGTATACGTACTGCTGTATTGTTATGTTCCTATGTGATAACGCACTTGGCTAATTAACTTACGTTGATTAGTCCAAGTTTCATCCTTATTTCGAAGGCCAATACACGTCAGTTTGACTTGAACCAAAATTTGTGGAGGAT
>NZ_JAEHJZ010000673.1 GCF_016469035.1 Gelidibacter salicanalis
TGCTTAAGTGTTATACTAGAAGTGAAGCACAGACTCTTTCACAAGCGTTACTGGAGTTTGGACACATTTTTCGCTTAGTCTTGTTTTTACGAAAGATTCACAGATTCTCCATTAAGTCTGTCCGGCCCTTTAGGATGTAACCCGCGGTAATTAAACTCACAATTTTGTCATTTCCACTGCATTTCTTTTTAGATATCCAATGTTCACACTCAGAGAGAAAAGGCCATTAAAGTCTGCAGTCACTTCTTCGACGAAAAGATGACTGCCCTGAAAGCGAACGGAGATCGCGGAGGAGCCCGTCAAATGCAAGTATCAGTAAGTCCATTCGAGTATTACATACATTTTTATAGGTTTTGTTCG
>NZ_JAEHJZ010000674.1 GCF_016469035.1 Gelidibacter salicanalis
ACTAGAGCGGACGAGGACGCAACCTTTAATTCTATCAAGGGATTTATAGATAAATACAATGCTGCAATTGAAGTTATTAACAAAAAAATATCTGAACCAAAATATAAAGGATATAAACCTCTGTTAGATGAGGAAAAGGAAGCACTTGGCGAAAAAACCGCTGAGAAAATGGACGGTATGGCCAAAAGTGGAATATTGCTCCGAGATCCGATTTTAACAAGTGCATTGAA
>NZ_JAEHJZ010000675.1 GCF_016469035.1 Gelidibacter salicanalis
ACACCACCAAATGTCGTTAGTGCCCCTTTGATGAGCTCTACATCAATGGCTTCATAGTGACATAATGCAATGACAGCTAATGAATTAAGGACATTATGATTTCCGTAGGCAGGAATGTAGAAGGTATCATAAAACGTATTTCGTACAAATACATCAAATGTAGTGCCTTCTGTGTTCTTCACAACATTGCGTGCTTGGAAATCATTTTCTTCATTGAAACCGTAGTATACAACAGGTACCTTCGCTTGAATCTTAGGCAGATGCTCGTCATCACCGCAAGCGATAATGGCTTTTTTCACTTGAAGCGCCATGTTTTGA
>NZ_JAEHJZ010000068.1 GCF_016469035.1 Gelidibacter salicanalis
TTAAGTACATGACAAAAAACTGAAGAGACTGCATTCTAGTGGCTTATTACCTGTAAAAAGAAATTTTGATAAACAGTCTAAGCCGTATTTGAATATGCTTACAGCTCTCCTACCATGTTTTTTTATTGTTATTTTTTTTATGTTCTGATCCACAAAGTCACCGATTTTGTAACACCAGACAAAAGCAATCATTGTTAACAGAAAGAGTTTTTCCAACCTTTCCAAATCGGTTACATGAGTATCCTCAATATTGAAACCACTACTTTTCAATCCTCTAAAAAGGGTCTCTATTTGCCACCTTTGTTTGTAATAGACCATTGCCTGTTCGGGCCTGTTGAACGAAACAATGATCAGGAACTCCATTTTACCATCTCTGTTAAAAGTTTTGCTGCCAGATAGATAACATTTTTGACCATGGAGTGATACTATTTTTGGATAGTGATAAAACTCACCAATTTTTAAATTGTTGAACAACCAAAATGCCTTGATCTCTTTTTGTTTTTGATAGGAATAAATTTTGAAATTATTCCTGATCCTAATGAAATATCTAATATTGTTCTCATTCAAAAATTCCAACCATTTATCTCCAATAAATTCTCTATCGGCCAGCAAACAATCTATGCTTTCTTTTCCAAACCATTCTATAAATTGTTTGACCAGGTCAATTCGTTCCTGGGTATCAGAATTCCCACGCTTATCCAACATCTTGAACATCAAGGGAAACGCAACGTTTTTATAGCTGATTCCCAGCATTAAAATATTGATATTCTTGGTGCCGAACTTCCAATTGGTCCTATCCAGCACCAAAACCAAATTGGTTTTTATGGGCAATAAATTGAATATCAATGATGAGACTAGTTTCATAGAGAAATCAAACTCCTTCATGAATCTTTGTATCCTTCTATAAGAACTGTTTTTATCTACTTTTGTGTCGAATCCAGAGGCCAGTCTGTCATAATTAATTGTCTTTATCTTGCATAGGGCCGTTATAAATAAACAAATGAGCTTGACCCTGGCCAAATTGAGTTCTCCCTTAAAATGGCCTTGTAAAACCGAAATTAACATTGTATCTTTATACTCAGGACTGGTGTTCTTCATTAGAAAAATTATGTAGTGATAATCTTTTAATGTAATGAATATCAGTCTTTTATGCAAATATATGACCTGCTATTTTATTGATTTATTAATGGATATATATGTTTTTGTCATGTACTAAA
>NZ_JAEHJZ010000676.1 GCF_016469035.1 Gelidibacter salicanalis
TGTTTGTGAGCCTGGAAATAGAGTATATGGCATGGAATCAATGGAATTGCTCGTGCAATTTGTGGCTTGATCACGAACAAAGGACATCTGCTGTTCCCACGATATTTCTCGTCTCTCACCCTGACCTCTGCATTTAGCCATTTTCATTTGTCTCTGCTAAAGCAAAGAGCCTCCCATTCAGCGCCTGGCAATCCAATGCAA
>NZ_JAEHJZ010000677.1 GCF_016469035.1 Gelidibacter salicanalis
TATCAGCAAACATCCAGTATGGTCAGTCCTGCTCCAAAGGAACATAGCTTCTGGGTGAACATCTTCGGCTTCTTGCAAAGCCACATTCGTCTTGGCTTCTTGCACAGCCGCAAAACACCTCATAGCCTTTTCCTTCTCCCAACTTCCAAAAAGTATTAAGTGCCGATCTTGCAGCTTTTCTCTCCAATTTCTTCAAAAGAAACCTTGAACTGCCTACACACTTGATCACCA
>NZ_JAEHJZ010000678.1 GCF_016469035.1 Gelidibacter salicanalis
CTGGTAGTGCCTCCGCCTCCGACCTCGCAGCCTCCGGGCGCCGAGCCTGAAGTTGTGTACACAGAGCCCGCCAATGTCGGCGGGTGGAGGAGGCGACCCCAGGGCGGATACAGTCCGGCTGGGGAGGATTCCCAAGTCCAGCAGTCCTTGCTTTTGTAGGTGGGTGGGAACTGTCCATTTCTCGATGACCGGGAACGCCTTCATGTGTTCGCTCTTGCAGATGCCTCGGGAGGCGACTATGCCGT
>NZ_JAEHJZ010000679.1 GCF_016469035.1 Gelidibacter salicanalis
ATCGGGATTTGAGGATCGGCAGCAATAAACTCGTCCTTTTGCCCTTCCCACTACAGTACTGTGTGTGTGTAATCGTTATTGCAGTCCCCACAAGAACTATGGTATCTGCCCAAGTTTGAATCCGAACCATTGTTCGTAGCTTGGAACGAAGCTAAACAATGAAGAGCATATACAATACAAAATACAAAAACAGAAAGTACATTAT
>NZ_JAEHJZ010000680.1 GCF_016469035.1 Gelidibacter salicanalis
TTGAAGGCCCTGGGCATCAGCATGGGCTCGTTGGGCAACCCGTATTTCGTGACCCTGGCCGACGGCGCCACGGCTCGTGCCAAGGAGCTGAACCCCAGCGTCAAGGTCACGTCGGTGTCGGCCGACTATGACTTGAGCAAGCAGTTTTCGCAGATCGACAACTTCATCTCGTCCAAGGTCGACCTGATTCTGATCAACGCCGTCGACCCGTCCGCCATGGCCTCGGCGATCAAGAAAGCCCGCGACGCCGGCATTATCGTCGTGGCGGTGGATGTGGACGC
>NZ_JAEHJZ010000681.1 GCF_016469035.1 Gelidibacter salicanalis
TGTAAATGCTGGTTCTACCAGTTATTTCAACAACATCATCAACCCAAACAGCTACATTAACAATGTGACTTCGGATTTGTCCTCGAATGTTAATTACACCAAAACTTTTACCGGAACTCCATTCTCTTTATCAACGAGTATGAGGCATTCCCAAAGTGTACAGACTGGCGAAGTGCAGCTGAGTTTGCCGACTATGAACCTGAGTATGAATAGGCAAAGCCCATTCAAAAACGTGAAATTTGAGCCTCTGAAAACGTTGAATATTGCATACTCTTTT
>NZ_JAEHJZ010000682.1 GCF_016469035.1 Gelidibacter salicanalis
CATTCTTAGGCTTCAAGTTATCCTTCAAGTGGACTTTGTACGTAGATACGGCAAGCAGATGTGCGAGTGGTAAAGAGGCAAACTCATTCATTTATCATGGCTAATCCAAGCTAATAATTCGATTTTAGATTTAATTGGCTAATAGTTCGATCCTCATAACCATAAGGACAAAGTGTAGAGCACAGGCCAGCAGTGCAGCGCAATGGAATTAAGAGTGGCAGACGATCGTTATGTTACACGAGGGTTATTGATTCGATCCTTAGACATGCTAGTGGTGAAAACTCACAGCTAACCATTCGGAATTAAAGTGAGATTGCAGCATACTTGTGCTCATTCATGATTAGTAAAGGTC
>NZ_JAEHJZ010000683.1 GCF_016469035.1 Gelidibacter salicanalis
GGTAACAGTGGTGGGCCACTTCTTGATAGCTCAGGAAACTTGATAGGTGTAAACACTGCTATATACTCACCTTCAGGAGCATCATCCGGTGTTGGCTTTTCCATTCCAGTTGATACAGTTGGTGGTATTGTGGATCAGCTTATAAAGTTTGGTAAAGTAACAAGACCTATTCTAGGGATAAAATTTGCTCCAGATCAATCTGTAGAGCAGCTTGGATTAAGTGGAGTGCTTGTCTTGGATGCTCCTCCAAATGGACCAGCAGGCAAT
>NZ_JAEHJZ010000684.1 GCF_016469035.1 Gelidibacter salicanalis
TCTTCTCCTGAGAGTGGTCCGCCTCCCTCTGCTTCCTGGAACGCCTATCCTTCTCCCTTTCCCTCACCACGTGCGATTGGCGACGAGCGTAGCGTTGACTAGGGCGACGCTCGAATTGGACAGTCCTTCGGGAGCGTGAAGCCACGGTGTTTTGGAACTCGGTTCGGCCACTAATAGAAAAATATCCCCGATTGTAATGGGTTTTTCGAATCCTAGCAATTACATTACCCACTTCACTCAGAACACGACCTGGA
>NZ_JAEHJZ010000685.1 GCF_016469035.1 Gelidibacter salicanalis
TTTGTTGTACCGGTAGATGTACCTACCTCAATCCTCAAACCTTGGATCCTAGTAGCCTTGGCGAAGAGTAGATATGGGTGAGAGTTGAGAGGTTCAGATTTCAACTTCTCAAGCCTAAAAGTATTTGATTGATCATGTGCACAACTCAAAAAGGGGGTGTATTTATCGACGCCAGGTGGTTACTTTTGAAGTAACTTACAGGGCCATACGGTAGTCTAAATGTCTTT
>NZ_JAEHJZ010000007.1:0-127460 GCF_016469035.1 Gelidibacter salicanalis
TAGATTCCCGTTTTCACGGGAATGACTCCCGATAATTATCGGGAATGAACAACCTCGACCCAAGGGTACGAGGTATCAAGTAGAAGTTCCTTTTTTATTTCGACGCAGAGCGTCGGGGAATAAAACCCAAGGATCCCGCTAAAAAGCGGGATTAGTTCAACTAACAATTTTTAATTCATTGCTTCGCAACTTTTAAAAATTGAGTTTCACTAATTTAAAGAAGTCGCGCCTGTAGGATCGACTTCTTTGTTAAAAAAACCTCTATTAATCAAACTGTTGGGTATAATTTTTGTAATTTAAATGGTAAAAGACATCGTTATGAAAACCGTTATCACAATTATACTTTTAGCAACGTTTGCAATATCCTGCAACAGTACAAAAACACCCCGTACTATAGCTTCCAATAGCACCTCTACAGCACAGGACACGGTCAGGATTGCCAACGATTCTTTAGAATATGAAATTCTTATTATTGAACCTGGTTTTAATTCTTGGCTTGCCTCTACCGCAAAACCAGAAGGGTTTTATTCACAAGAATATATGGAAAGTAGAAATAGAATCTATGTTTCAGAATGGAACCAACGTGTGCTGCAGCCTCAACGTTACAACAGTAATTTGTACGAACTTCAAATTGATTATCAACCCACTATAGATTACGGTTATGAGGTGAATTACAAACTTTACAACTATTTTATATACTTTCAATTAACCTACAGGCAAAAATTAGGTCCTTTTACTCCTCGAATTTAGAGGAATAACAGTATCTTCGCACCGCAAAAAGGTGCAATGGAAAATTTCAAGAAAAATTGGCAAATACAACATAACTGGCAGTTGCTTTTTCCTGTTTTGGGCATGCTCATGTTAGGGTATTCCTCTTTCAGATTGGTAGACGTCATTGTGGGGGGCATCAATTTATTTTTGGTTATAATCCTCTCCATGGTTCTGTTTTTTATCCTGCTAAAACTGACCTTGTTTCTGTTTAAAAAACTAGAACGTAAATGGTCTGTAGAATACCGATGGGAAATGATCCGCGTGTTTATTGTGTTTGCAATTACTGGTTCTTCCTCCGTATTTATAGGAAAACCCATTATTGCGTTAATCGGTATTACAAAAGAGAATTTCAATACTGTATTCTATTGGATTTTATATATTTTAGTAGGATTAATCTTCTATCAAATTTTACTGGTGGCCTACGGGTGGCTGTTTGGCCAGTTCAATTTCTTTTGGGAGTTTGAAAAAAAAATGTTACGAAGATTCGGATTGGAAAAATTTTTAAATTGATGAGCGCATTAAGGCTAAATATACTTTTTAAAAGCGTGACACTTGTTTTAGTGTTAGCGTTTTTATTGCCTTCTGCGGTTAAATTCATGCATATTTTTGAACAGCACCAACATGAAATATGTTTGGGAGAACCTGATTCACATTTCCATACACAAGATGTCGACTGCGAATTTTATAAATTCAAATTAAATAGTCCATTTACAATTCCTAAAAACACTATTGTACTACTTGCTTTCTCTAAAATAGAAAGTGCCATCCCTACGCATTACTCTTTTCTAAGTGAATTTCAAACGCTTCATTTCTCACTCAGAGGTCCCCCTTCAATTAATTTAATCTAGTTTTTCTGAAATCACTTCAGAATAAAATCATATTAAATTAATTACAATACATCTATGAAACAGATATTTTATGTATTGCTATTTTTAGCAATACCATCCATTTACGCACAAAATACCTTACAGGGGAATGTCGTAGACAAAAACACAAATGAACCTTTAATTTTTGCGAATATTTATATGACCCAATTAGAAAAAGGTGCTACCACTGATGATCACGGGAAGTATATTCTTTCAAATATTCCAAACGGCACCTATAATATTGTTGTCTCGATACTGGGGTATGAAACCTATTCCCGAAACCTCTCTTTTCCTTCCACAAATCAATTTAACATCAAACTCATCCCCTCTGCAATTGAAATGGAGGAAATTATCATCTCAACACCTTTTCATAAATTACAAAGTGAAAATGTGATGAAGGTTGAACGGGAAACCATTGCCACCCTACAGACCAAAGGCGCCATGACTTTAGCAGATGGCATGACCTCTATTGCAGGTGTTGAAAGCGTAACCACTGGGGTTAGTATTGGAAAGCCTGTAATTAGAGGCTTAAGTTCTAATCGGGTATTGGTATACGCACAAGGTGTGAGATTGGAAAATCAGCAGTTTGGCGAAGAACATGGACTCGGCCTTAGCGATTCAGGAATTGAGAGTATTGAAGTAATCAAAGGCCCCGCTTCCCTGCTCTATGGTAGTGATGCGCTTGGCGGCGTGCTGTATTTAAATCCTGAGAGATTCGCGCAGGCCAATTCCAATCAGGCAGATGCGAGCTACAATTATTTTAGCAATACCAAAGGTTTCAATACAAACGCAGGCTATAAAGCGTCGGGTGACCACTTCAAATTTTTGTTTAGAGGAAGCATAGCGGAACATGCAGATTATAATACTGCCAACTACAGAGTGACCAATACCCGTTTTAGAGAACAGGATCTTAAGGCTGGTTTAGGCTATCAAACAACCAACTTCAAGACAGAATTGCGCTACAATGTCAACAATTCTAAACTTGGCATTCCTGAAACTATTGGCGAACAAAGCACTGATAAAACCCCTTTGCTGCCCTTTCAGGAAGTGACCAATCATGTATTGAGCTCAAAATCGACCGTATTCTTCAACAATTCAAGTTTGGATGTTAATTTAGGATTGCTCTACAATGATCGGAAAGAATTTGAAGAGCCGCATCCTCAAGATGAGGATGAAGATCACGCTGATGATGATCATGAAGATCTAGAAAATGAATTCCTTAATGCTGATCATTTAGAGGCAGCACTTCATATGAAACTTAAGACCATCAATTATGACGTGAAATATAATTTACCAACACTTGGTAGGTTTGAAACCATCGTAGGTGTTCAAGGAATGAGCCAAAGTAATACCAACTATGCTGAAGAACAATTAATCCCAGATGCTACCACCAATGATTTCGGGGTTTTGGCAACCTCACACATCCATTTTGACGACGCTGACATCCAAATTGGCGCACGCTATGATCATCGGAGTATCGATGTTGTTTCTGGACTAAACAAAAATTTCTCAAGTTTTAACGGTGCAGTTGGTATTAAAACAAATCTGGTTCAAAAAGTAACAATCAGACTGAATTTGGCATCGGGCTATAGAGCTCCAAATTTAGCTGAACTCACCTCTGATGGCACCCATGAAGGGACCAACAGGTATGAGGTTGGAAACGACCAGTTAAAAAATGAACAAAATTTTCAAGCCGATTTAGCCTTGGAATATAAAAATGAGCATATCGAAATATTTGCAAATGCTTTTTATAATAAAGTGAACAACTATATTTTCCTTTCATCTAATGGCGAGTTTATGGAGGAGACACCTGTGTATGATTATTTACAAGCCGATGCTAATCTATATGGAGGAGAACTAGGGCTACACTTCCACCCTCACCCACTAGATTGGTTGCATATTGAAAGCAGCTTCGAGACGGTTACAGGTGAACAGGATAATGATAGCTATTTGCCACTTATTCCTGCCAACAGCCTATCCAACACCTTGAGAGTAGAATTTAACTCCAAGCATATTCAGAAATTTTACGGGTTTGTAAGACTCAAAACCACTTTTAAACAAGCTCATGTGGGAGATTTTGAGACACCAACAAACGGTTATAACCTTTTAGGTGCAGGCTTAGGAGGCACTGTAAAATTATTCAAAAAAGATTTGGATATAAAGATTTCAGGGAGCAACCTTACCGATAAAAAGTATATCAATCATTTATCACGTTTAAAACCGGAAGGGATTTTTAACATGGGAAGAAATATCAATGTAGGAGTGACCTACACACTTTAAAACTAAAAATCCCTTTCAAATGTGAAAGGGATTTTTTTTATCTTACTTCTATTGTTTTCGGCTTCTTAGCAAACACATAGGTGTAAAACCACATGATGGTGAAAGACGGAATAACATCAAAACCAGGTAGTATTTCTTCAATAAATGAAAACATTCCCGCTATCCTACCTTTTCTTCCGGCATACATTTTTGTCATTAAGAAACCTGAAACAGGCGCCCATATAATATCAATAAAAGTAATCATTCCAATAGCATCAAAGACGATCCCCAGAACGAGTTTTTGATTTTTACTTAAGTTATCTAAATTCATGGTTTAATTATTTATTCAATCTATTATAACAAAAAATATACCAAAGATATCAGGAGAATGTATGACTAATCAATTTTAAAAACTCGTTACGAGTTTCTATCTTTTCAAATTGCCCTCTGAACCCTGACGTTGTAGTTACAGAATTTTGTTTCTGTACGCCACGCATCATCATACACATGTGAGACGCCTCAATCACTACAGCAACACCTTGAGGTTTAAGGGTATCATTGATGCAATCTAAAATTTGTTCCGTTAAACGCTCCTGTACTTGTAAACGTCTGGCAAACACATCCACAATCCGGGGCAACTTGCTCAAACCCACAATCTGTCCGTTAGGGATATATGCTATGTGAGCTTTTCCGAAAAATGGTAAAATATGATGTTCGCAAAGTGAATATACCTCAATGTCCTTCACAATCACCATTTCATTATAAGACTCCTCAAACATTGCGCTTTTTAAAATTTCTGCAGCATCCTGATGGTAACCTTGTGTTAAAAACTGCAGTGCTTTAGAGGCACGCTCAGGTGTTTTTAAAAGCCCATCTCGGGTAATATCTTCTCCTAAATCTGTAATGATACGCTCGTAGCGCTGCTTAATATCTTCGGTAATCTGAAGGTCATATTCTTCTAAATGTTGGTAACCCATCACTTTCTTATTTAAGTTTACATTGTTGTCCGATTAAAATCTTATACAATTTGATTTTGCTAACAGCAGCAAACTGTCAGGGAAATTTAAAAATATATCACCTTGCTAAAGCCCTAAAGGGCGTTTTAGTTTTTGAGCTTAAAAATGAAAATCCGATAAGCTTAATTTTCAAATGTTTGCGAATCAAGTCTTATGTCTTTCAGCGAAGCGGTCTTAAGTCTTTGTCGGACACTAATGTTAAGTTTAGATAAAAATACATGATAATAACAAAATTAAATCTGAAGTCATCAACTATATTTTATTCACTTGTATACTATTGATGGATTGATATTTGATTTTAATAAGGGGTTTCACATATTTTCAAATGATACCTATCTTCTTCGAAAGGATGTTATGGACATAGTCCAACTTATTTTACCTTTTCTTATGTCGTGAAGTTTCATTTTGCTAAGAATCCCAATTCATAATTGGATAGCAACAAACAAAATACTAACTTGCCTTTCTTTTTTAAAATACATGATAAAAGCTAACAATATCCACAAATATTACACTGATCTCCATGTCTTGAAAGGTGTCGATCTTAACATTCAAAAAGGAGAAATCGTTTCTATTGTAGGAGCTTCTGGAGCAGGGAAAACAACACTTTTACATATTCTGGGTACTTTGGATAAAGCATCATCTAAAGATCAGGGCACATTGCATATCAATGATGTGGACATCATGGGGCTATCGGATAAGAATTTGGCTAAATTTAGAAATGAGCATATTGGCTTTATTTTTCAGTTTCACCAATTACTACCTGAATTTACGGCGTTAGAAAATGTTTGTCTTCCTGCCTTTATAAAAAGAACACCTAAGAAAGATGCTGAAAATCGCGCGAAGGAATTGTTGGATTTTTTAGGACTGAATCATAGACACCATCACAAACCTGGCGAGCTGTCAGGTGGGGAGCAACAACGTGTGGCCGTGGCAAGAGCCTTGATCAATAATCCGGAGTTAATTTTTGCAGATGAACCTTCTGGAAATTTAGATAGTGAAAGCGCTGAGAACCTTCACAATTTATTTTTCAAGCTCCGTGACCAATTTGGCCAAACCTTCGTTATAGTAACCCACAACGAAGAGTTGGCAAATATGGCCGACCGGAAATTGGTCATGGTAGATGGAAAAATAGTTTAAAGCTATTGTTTGATATCAGGGATAGTATCCACGATACGGTCAATAAATCTGCTTATAGCTCCACCTAATTGATGCCCACCTTTATAGAGTGGTACATTGCCTAAAACATTATCAAAATTTGTTATAGAATTGCTTACAACATTTAATGTTGAGTCTACGATATCATCTGTGTTTTCCATCATTTACTTGTTTACGGTTATCTTGAAATTGTTTTAAATCATTGATGGCGTCCTTACCCAGCTTGGTACCAACACCAATGGCAAACAGCGCAACAGCTGATTTAAATCCAAATTTTATAAGTGATTTCATTAGCATCTTATTTTGAATGAGTAGCACTAAATTAATTAAATTAAAGCAGTCAAAAAACATAAAACTGTTTTGAGTTTAAAATTATTCTGATTGCGTCAAACTTAAAATCACCCATAAACCATTAATTTAGTTGCCATGGGATAATGGCAAGAAAATTGATAAACAAATAAACCATTTCAAAAACCACCTAAAACCCCCAGTATCATTGAACAAGCAAGAACTGAAAGAATTTCTAGATGTTAAAGTCATCGCCTATAACCATCCCCGTTTTATTGAAAGCGACCCTATTCAAATTCCCCATCAATTTTCAAAAAAGGAAGACATTGAAATTGCGGGCTTCCTCACTGCCACCATTTCTTGGGGCAATCGTAAAAGCATCATCACCAATGCTAAAAAAATGATGACGATGTTGGACCAGTCTCCTCATGATTTCATTTTGCATCATGAAGCTTCTGACTTACATAAACTTCACAATTTTGTTCATAGAACCTTTAATGAAGAGGATTTTAAACAATTCGTTAAAAGTCTTAAACATATTTACAATGAACATGGCGGATTGGAAGCTGTTTTTCACAAACACTCAGAAGAATTTTCGACGCAGAAAGCCATTCATCAATTCAAAAAACAGTTCTTTGAAATTGAGCATTTGCCACGCACCCAAAAGCATGTCAGTGACCCGTTAAAAAACTCAGCAGCTAAACGCATCAATATGTTTTTGAGATGGATGGTGAGGAACGATCATAACGGTGTGGACTTCGGACTTTGGAAAACGCTCTCACCCGCCCAATTATCCTGTCCGCTAGATGTACACTCCGGAAATGTGGCACGGTCTTTAGGCCTATTGAAAAGATCGCAAAATGACGCGAAGGCCTTGAATGAGCTGGACATGGCGTTAAGGGCATTGGATAAAAACGATCCTGTAAAATATGACTATGCCCTTTTTGGTCTTGGCGTTTTTGAAGACTTTTCTAAATTGTAAAACCAGAGAAAAGACGTATTTGTTTGTGCACACCAACTACTAGATTACTACCATACCCACAAGAGCTGAACATCAATAATAGCCCAGAGATTCTGAAAGCATAGTGCTCACCAAGCACACTTAGTGCCTGATTATGCCAGTTACGATTTTGCATTGAACCCATAAAACTTATCAGGCGCATTACGAGATTTCTCATAGAGAATCCACTAAAAATATTTCATTGCCACTCTCCCCATTAGACACTTTTAAAATATTGCGACAAGCTGGGTATGGTAATTTTTACCATAATTTAAAACGTCATCCAAAAAAACATTTTATCTTTAAAGGTTAAAATTCTAACCAAATGAAAAACCTTTTCTTACTACTTGCCACATTTTTTACAAGTCTACTCTTTTCGCAGGTCCAAAAAATTCCTGTAGATACGATGGTGGTTACCAATCATTCTATTACTATAAACGGTCAAAACCTTTCCTATCAGGCCATAGCTGGAACTCAGCCAGTGTGGAATGAGAAAGGCGAACCCACTGCAACCTTATTTTACACCTATTATAAAAAAAGCAATAGTGAGAAGGAGAAACGCCCTATAATTTTTTCGTTTAACGGCGGCCCAGGTTCAGCATCAGCATGGATGCACATTGCCTATACCGGACCTGTCATTTTGAATATGGACGATGAAGGCTATCCCGTACAACCATATGGTGTAAAAGACAATCCTAATTCCATTTTGGATGTTGCCGATATTGTGTTTATCGATCCTGTAAACACAGGGTATTCACGAATGATTGAAGATAAAGACGGTAAATTACCAGACCGAAAGTCGTTTTTTGGAATCAATGCCGATATTACCTATTTAGCGGAGTGGATGAATACGTTTGTCTCTCGTAACAACCGTTGGGAATCTCCTAAATATTTGATTGGAGAGAGCTACGGCGGACCAAGAGTGATGGGCTTGTCTCGCGAATTGCAAAACAGCCAATGGATGTATTTAAATGGGGTCATTTTAGTGTCTCCAGCCGATTATAAAATATACTCAACCGATCAGCCAATTTACTCGGCTTTAAACCTTCCGTATTTTACTGCCGCCGCTTGGTATCAAAAAGCGCTTTCCCCTGCCCTGCAGCAAAAGGATTTACTGGAAATTTTACCAGAAGTTGAAACCTATACCATTGATAAAGTCATGCCGGCGATTGCTAAAGGAGGATTTATTTCTGACCAAGAAAGAAATGAGGTGGCCGAAAAAATGAGTCTGTATTCAGGATTGGACAAAGCCTCAATTGTTGATCATAATTTGAATGTGCCAACAAACTTCTTTTGGAAAGAATTGTTGCGTGAGGATGGCTACACCATTGGAAGATTGGATTCCCGCTATTTGGGCATTGATAAAATGACCGCTGGCAACCGCCCTGATTATAACGCTGAATTAACCTCTTGGTTACACTCCTTTACCCCGGCAATCAATTATTACATTAGAGAAGAGTTAAAATTTAAAACCGACATTAAATACAATATGTTTGGCGATGTACATCCTTGGGATAGACAGAATGACAACACAAGAGATGGTTTACGTCAGGCAATGGCTCAAAACCCATTTTTAAAGGTATTGGTGCAGTCTGGATATTATGACGGGGCTACAACATATTTTGCAGCTAAATATACTGTTGGCCAAATGGACCCAAGCGGCAGGATGAAAGATCGTGTAACTTTTAAAGGCTATCGCAGCGGACATATGATGTATTTAAGAAAAGAAGATTTGAAGCTGGCAACGGATGATATCAGACAATTTATCAAAGACTCTGATTCTAAAGGAAAACCTGCCAAGTATTAAAAAACATATAAGCACAAAAAAAAGCCTGGCGAATGAATTCATCAGGCTTTCTTTATTTAAGAAAATGTTTTAACCTTTCAACCACGCTTGTCTTAGCGCTTTCTGGGCTGATGATGCGTTTTTATCTTCAATTAAAGTTTTACTAAAGGTAAAGGCTTGTCTCAATTCTCCTTTAAAAATCAACTCCTTACCATCACGCTCTACCTTTATTTCATAAGCACTACCAGGTTGCCATTGGTACATGGCGCCAATTAAAGACTGTGCATTTTGCAGGGTTAATACCGTGCCCCCAACCTCTTTAATGACGTCTCCAGGCAACACGCCTTCTTCCGTCCAGAAACTATTATTGACAACATTCTCTGAAAAGAATAAGGTCATCTTTTCTTGGTCTCCACTAAAAATAAATCCGGTACCATCTTGAATGTAAGACGTTTCAACCTTTTTATCGCCCATGGTCAACCCCACTTTATTAAAAAACAGATGATAATCAATTGGCGTAGTGCCTTCTACATGCGTTTTTAAAAACTCAGCAACAGATGGGTAGGTCATTGCAGAAATTTCAGTAATTAATGCGTCATCACTAAAAGGTTTGTTCGTCCCGTAGCGCGTAGAAAGCTCCTTCATTAAAGACAACATGCTGCGTTGGCCATTACTTTCTTCGCGCATTAAAATATCAATACACATTCCTATCAGCGCTCCTTTGGAGTATACATTGATATAATTCTCTGCATAAGGCGCCTCTAAAATATTTTCACTCATTTCCGTAAAACTCATACGGTCATCAAAATATGAAGACATCTTAATTTTTTCCATGAGTTGCGCATAAAACTCTTCATTGGTCATTAAGCCTTCAGAAATTTGAAAATGCTGCGCAAAATATTCGGTCACCCCTTCATACATCCATAGATGCTTGGAGAAGGTAGGATTGTTGTAGTCAAAATAATGCACATCTTCTGAATGCACAGAAAGTGGTGTTACAATATGAAAGAACTCATGTGCCACAATATCAATCATCGCTTTTTCCAGTGCATCAATAGGCATGGCTTCCTGTAAAACCACAACCGTAGAGGTATGATGCTCCAAGGCTCCAAAACCTTTAGGCGCATCCTCGGTGGCATCGGCCAAATAGAGAAAAATATCGTATCGTGGTGTAGAATTGATAGCTCCCAAATACGCTTTCTGACCTTCCATCATTTTATACATAGAGGGCTTTAATTCGGCAGCACTATGCACAGAATTTGGAGAATATACACTCAGCACCACTTTAATATCACCCACCATAAATTCTTCAATGCTCATGTCGCCATACATCATCGGATTGTCTGTAATATCAAAGTAGCGAGGCGCCAGATAACTATGGGTAACTGATCCGTCAGCATGTGGCGTATTTGCAGTAACCTGCAACGCTGAAGAATGCTTAAAAATAGCCGGTGCCGCAACATCCAAGGTATATTGATTGTTCTTTAAAGCATCAAAATAGCCGATAAATCCGTGAAGATTCAGTACATAGTTTTTTTCTTCAATATTGGTTCCTGCTGGAGAGAAAGGCATATCCCCACCAATACCGCCTTCAACCTCCTGGTCAAACGTATCATTGACCTGGTACACAATTTTATCGAGCTTCTTAGCATTAGAAATTACCCAAGTATTTTCTTCAGGGTGGGTAAATTGCAAAGGGTTCCCATTATAATCGAGTGCTTTAAAATCTTCCACAAAGCGTCCAAACGCACTAACACTGTAGGTGCCTTGTACTACTTTTGGCAAATAGTAGGTAACTGTTTCTTCGGTAAACCTTCCCGGATCAATAGTTACTGGCACTTTATCATTGGTGACCGCAGTGAGATTAATTGTCGTGACAATAGGTGTGCTTACTGCCAAATCATTGCTTATATTTTTTGAAGAACCACAAGCGGCGAGAAGCACTGCTAAACCTATGCTTGTTAAGAAATGTTTCATTATTTTTTTTAGTTTAAAATTTTGATGTTTTATTTTTCTTTGATAAACCCCCGAAATATGATAGGCCTTCTCAAGGACAACAAAACTACAGTGTCAGTTCCTTATTTTAGTAAAGGTTGTGTTAAAATAGACCATCTAGAAATCGTATTTTAGCGGGATGTTACCACCTTTAGTCAGTATTTTAACGCCTTTTAAAGACAGTGCATTATTTTTGGAAGACTGTCTAAATTCCATCATCAACCAAACCTACTCGCAATGGGAATTGCTGATTGTTGATGACCATTCTTCAGATGACAGCTCTACTATAGTAGCGGCTTTTGCAAAAAAAGACCCTAGAATAAAGGTGTTTAAAAATTCTGGTCAAGGCATTATTGAGGCCTTGAAAATAGCGTTTAAAAACAGTTCAGGTGAGTATATTACACGGATGGATAGTGATGATCTCATGGCTACCAACAAACTGGAAACCATGGTGCAGAACCTAAAAACCCATGGAAAAGGACATGTGGCTTTAGCGTTGGTATCTTATTTTTGCGAAGGAGATCTCGGAGATGGCTATAAGAATTACGAACAATGGCTCAACAGACTTACCAAAACAGGAGCAAATTATACTGAAATATATAAGGAATGCGTTATCCCCTCACCTTGCTGGATGGTGCATAGAGACGATTTGATGGCCTGTGGCGGCTTTGAAAGTGCTGTCTATCCCGAAGATTATGATTTGGCGTTTCGGTTTTATAAATACGGTTTGCAATGTATTCCTAGTGAACATATACTGCACCATTGGAGAGACTATAGCACCAGAACCTCGCGAACCGACGAGCACTATGCCGACAATCGTTTTTTAACCTTAAAATTGAACTATTTTTTGGAACTCGACAGAAATTCAGATCATGCTTTAGTACTTTGGGGTGCTGGGTTTAAAGGGAAATTTTGTGCCAAATTTTTAAAAAAGCACAAGGTGCCATTCATCTGGATTTGTAATAATCCGAAGAAAATAGGGAAACACATTTATGACAATGAACTGCAAGCGGTGTCTGCTTTAAACGATGTAATACAACCTCAAGTAATTGTGACTGTTGCCAATAAAATCTCACAAAAGCGGATTACAGGTATCTTAGAAAATCAAGACTTGGGCAAAGCCAAGGATTATTTCTTTTTTTGTTAGTAATCTCAGCTTATTAAGGTTAAATTTCTCAAGGTCATAAGACGTTTATCCTCCCGTATTATTTATATTTGACACGCGTCTTCAACAGTTATAAATCAGAGAACGGAATGCAGTTTAAAAATCCAGAAATTCTTTACGCTCTTCTCCTGCTGATCATTCCTATTATCATCCATTTATTTCAATTAAGACGTTTTAAAAAGGAAGCCTTTACCAACGTTCAGCTTCTTAAAACCATTACCATACAAACGCGTAAAAGTTCGCAACTAAAAAAATGGTTGACCTTATTGACCCGTATGTTACTTTTGGCGTGCATCATCATCGCCTTTGCACAACCTTACCAGAGCAACACCAGCTCCTTTAACACCAAGAGCGAAACAGTTATTTATTTGGACAACTCCTTTAGCATGCAAGCCAAAGGTGCCAATGGAACCCTTTTAAATACGGCCGTCCAGGATTTAATTGAACATATGGGTGACAATGAAAACATCAGCATTTTTACAAATGATCTTAACTTTATAAATACAAGCATTAAGGCGATTCGGAATGATTTAATTGAACTATCGTATTCAGCCAATCAATTAGAATATGATGCGATGGTCTTAAAAGGAGAAAAGGCATTCTCTAAAGATAAAGGCAGCATTAAAAACTTTGTGCTCATATCTGATTTTCAACAAAAGCAAGCCCCCATAACCCTTAAAAATGATAGTCTCATCAAGTATAGGTTAGTACAACTAACGCCTACAAAAGCAGCGAACGTCAGCATTGATTCTTTATACATTTCAAAAACTACTATAGAATCTCTTGAATTGACTGTTCTCTTGAGCAATCAGGGCGATCCCATTGAAACGCTTCCCGTATCTTTATTTGAAGATGACCAACTGATGGCAAAAAGCGCGGTGAGCATCACTACTACTGCTGAAACGGTGTTTACCATCCCCAATAATAAAGCCTTCAAAGGAAAAATCACCATTGATGACGGGTACTTAAATTATGATAACACCTTTTATTTTAACTTAGACAGAAACGACCCCATCAAGGTTTTAGCCATCAATGAAGCAGATGCTGCCTTCTTAAAAAAATTGTATACCGCTGATGAATTTGACTTAACGCTAGTCGATTTTAGAGCGCTTAACTACAACAGTATTGCCAATCAAAATCTGATCATACTCAATCAACTAAAAAATATTCCCAATGGTTTGGTGACCTCTTTAAATTCATTTTCAGAAGACGGCGGAAGTATTTTAATTATTCCTTCAAGTGAACCCGAATTAGACTCTTACAATCAATTGTTTAACATTTTTTTATTTCCTAATTTCCATGCGAAGGTTTCGACTGAGAAACGCATTACTAAAATCAACTTTTCCCATCCGCTGTTAAATAATGTTTTCGATAAAAAAGTGGACAATTTTCAATACCCCAAGGTCCAGACGCACTACACTTTTGCAACATCAGGAACACCCATATTAAGCTATGAAGACAGCACTCCATTTTTGACCCAAGTCAACAACACCTATGCCTTTTCCGCAGCTTTGGATGAAAACAACTCCAATTTTAAAAACTCCCCACTAATCGTCCCTATATTTTACAATATTGGCAAGCAAAGTTTAAAATTGCCCCGTTTATATTACACGGTTGGAACCACAAATACCATTGATATTAGGACCACCATACAACAAGATGCTATTTTAAAACTTGAACAGGCAGAAACCGCTATAATCCCTCAGCAAAAAACCTACAGCCATAAAGTCCAAATGATTACGGACGACTATCCCAATACAGCTGATATTTATCAAGTCAAAAACAATGAAAATGTTGTACGACACCTCAGTTATAATTATGACAGAACTGAAAGTGCCCTTAATTACCTAAATCTCTCTCAAGTTAAAAACAGTATCAAAAATACTTCTGTGGCCTCTGCCATAGAGGATATAAAAAGTATGACAAATGTTAATGAGCTATGGAAATGGTTTGTTATTTTTGCAATAGCTTTTTTAATTATTGAAATGCTCATCTTAAAATTTCTTAAATGAACGTACTCATAAAATCGGCTACCATAGTAGACTCCAAAAGCGATTTCCACAATGATACCTGCGATATCCTCATACAAAAGGGCATCATTACCCAAATTCAGAAACAGATTGAAAATACTTCCAAATTTAAAGAAGTCACTTTAGATAATCTTCATGTTTCCCAAGGTTGGTTTGATAGCAGTGTGAGTTTTGGAGAACCTGGTTATGAAGAGCGCGAAACGATAGCTAATGGACTAAGAACAGCAGCACTTTCCGGTTTTACGGATGTTGCGGTAAATTCCAACACCAATCCGGCCATTGACAGTTATGCGGATATTTCATTTTTAAAAGCAAAGGCGCAGGGCAATCCCGTTAATTTATTTCCTATTGGTGCGTTGACAAAACATAGTGATGGCGAAGATCTGGGAGAGCTTTATGATATGACCAATGCTGGTGCCATCGCTTTTTATGATTACCAAAAGCCCATCAAAAACCCTAATTTGATGAAATTGGCATTGCAGTACGCCAGTAACTTTGGAGGCTTGATCTATTCATTCCCACAAGAATCTAAAATCTCAGGACTTGGTGTGATGAATGAAAATGTGATGAGTACCTCCTTAGGATTAAAAGGAAACCCGACCCTTGCTGAAGAATTACAGATTGTGCGCGATTTGTTTTTATTGGAATATACCGGTGGAAAATTGCACATCCCCACTATATCATCTGCCAAATCAGTAGCGTTGATTAGAGATGCAAAAGCTAGAAAATTAGATGTGAGCTGCAGCGTGGCCATTCATAATTTAATATTGACGGACGACGAATTAAAAACCTTCCATACCCGCTTTAAGGTAGCACCACCATTACGCACCCAATCAGATTGTAACGCATTAATTGAAGGCTTAAAAGATGGCACGATTGACATCGTAACATCTGACCATAACCCAATAGATATCGAGCATAAAAAAATTGAATTTGACTATGCCAAATATGGTACAGTAGGTTTAGAAACAGCCTTTGGCGCTCTACACACCATCTTCAGTTTAAAAAAGAGCATTGATCTATTGACAAAAGGAAAAGAGCGCTACGGTCTAGAGTCTATACCTATCGCTATAGGTGAAAAAGCAAAACTAACCCTGTTCAATCCGAGTGAAAATTACACTTTTAATAAGGACATGCTTCATTCTACCTCAAAAAACACCATTTTTGAAGGCCATAAACTAAAAGGAAAGGTTTACGGCATTTACTCAAACCATCAACTCGTATTAAATTAAGATGCAAAATTCTACTGTAAAAGAAGGCAAAACATTGGCCATTGTCAGCTATTTCACATTTGTAGGCCTCATTATTGCCATCATCATGAATTTGGAAAAACGAAATCCATTTACGTCGTTCCATATCCGTCAAATGCTTGGCTTAATTATGATGCTCATCTTTTCAAATCTAGTTGAAGAATATATCAATAGCTTGTTAGGAACCGCGTTTTGGATCATTACCTTTGTATCTTGGCTATTTGGGCTATATCACGCTATCAAAGAACAATACAAACCCATCCCTGTTTTAGGCGATAAATTTCAGGAATGGTTTAAAAATATCAATTAATTATGTCAGAACTTTCATTACATCACGTTACGAGACCTTCCATTTTAAAAGAAAACGCACCCGTTCTCATCATGCTTCATGGTTATGGAAGTGATGAAAACGACCTTTTCGGATTCGCTTCTGAAATGCCTGAAGAACTGTTTATTATTTCGGCAAGGGCACCCTTCCCTATACAACCGTATGGGAATGCGTGGTACGCCATCAATTTCGACGCGGAGATGAATAAATGGAATGACAACGAACAGGCCATTCAAACGCGCGATTTAATTGCAAAATTCATTGATGAAGTTAAAGCAACTTACCCTGTCAATAAAGATACGGTGTCTCTTTTAGGCTTTAGCCAAGGTACTATCTTGAGCTATGCTGTGGCACTCACCTATCCTGAAAAAATTAAAAATGTAATTGCTCTAAGTGGCTATATCAGTCCAGAAATGCTTCCGGAGGATATTGAAACTAAAGACTATTCGCGGTTAGCGTTTTATTGCTCCCATGGGAGCCAAGATCAGGTGATTCCTGTAGAATGGGCGAGAAAAGTACCGCAGTTTTTAAATTCGTTGAACGTAAAACACAGCTACAGTGAATTCCCTACTGGTCACGGTGTAGCCCCACAAAATTTTTATGAGTTTAGAAGTTGGCTGAATAAAAGATTAGAAAAATAAGAATTCTCTATAATATTCAGCAAACTCTAAATTATAATGTATCTAAATCACTGAGGCTTAGATTTATACTTCTCAAGCTCCTTGTTGAGATGTGCAATAGAATCCTTAAGAGTCTGTTCTCTTTCTATATGCTTAGTCATTTTCTCTTGGTAAGATTCAAAGATGTTCTTTGAATTTACATATTGAAATACCATCAATAGCAATGCAAAGATGAATGCATACATAAAGATTTTACCTTTCATAAGTCTTAAAGTTTAATTTGTAGGTTATCATAAGCCAAAAAGACATTTTTAGGTAGTTTTTTTTCAACTTCATCATGAAACCCTAGCATATGGCTAATATGTGTCAGATAAGCACGTTCTGGTTGTACTTTATGTATAAGCTCCAGCGCTTCTTCTAAATTGAAATGTGAAATATGTTCTGTTTCTCGCAACGCATTAACTACAAGAACTTTAACACCTTTTAACTTCTCAATCTCTTCGTCCTTTATCAATTTCATATCTGTTAAATACGCAAATTGATCAAATCGGAAGCCAAACACCTGAAGGTTGTAATGCATCCCATTAATAGGCACTACGGTCAAATTGCCCACATCAAATGGTTTATTTTCAATTCTTATGGGTGTTACACCAGGAGCGCCAGCATATTTGTTTTCAGTTTCAAAAATATAGGCAAATCGCTCTTTAAGTGCCTTTAAGACACGATTGTGTGCATAAATAGGAATGTCGCCCTGCTTAAAATAGAACGGTCTAATATCATCGAGACCCGCCGTGTGATCAGCGTGTTCATGGGTAAAAATAACACCATCCAATCGCGTGCATTGCGCAGTCAACATTTGTTGCCTAAAGTCAGGGCCACAATCGATCACATAGGTATACCTATCCCACTCTATCAGGACGGAAACACGTAGGCGTTTGTCCTTGGGATTATCGCTTAAACAAACAGGATGAGTGCTTCCTATTACTGGAATTCCTTGAGAGGTACCGGTTCCTAAAAATGTGACTTTCAAAGGCGTTTTGTTTGGAACAAAAGTAAGTTTATTTTTTCTTTTAAGAGCGCAATTCGATACCTTTGTGGCTTACAACACTCAATCTACAACATGGAGATCACCTTAAAGGGCGACAAAGAATTCGAAGATATTCCGTCGCTTAAAACCAAAGCACTTCGTATTAATCTCAATGAGAATATCTACGGAACTTTTGCAGAAATTGGCGCAGGACAAGAGACTGTACGTCAGTTTTTTAGAGCTGGTGGTGGCTCTGGAACCATTGCTAAGGCCATGTCAGCATATGATAAGGATTTTAGTGATGCTATTTATGGTATTGAAGAAGATGGACGTTATGTAACGGAAGCGCGCTTGCGCAAAATGCTAAACCATGAAATCAATTTAATAGAAGAACGCCTTTCACGGGACAAGCATCCCAACAAAATGTTCTTTTCTTACGCCAATACGGTAGCAACCATTGATTTTGCTAAGCAATATAAAGGCCATGGCTGGGTAGGTATCCGGTATCAAATTGAACAGGACAAACCGTATAACGAAATAATTTTGCATTTGCGTTTTAGGGAAAATGACGCCAGATTACAACAGGAAACGCTTGGTATTCTCGGAACCAACCTTATTTACGGTGCGTATTACAAGTACAACGAACCTAAAAAATTATTGCGTTATTTATACGACCATTTAGACAAGGATCAAATAGAAATTGATACCATTAATTTTTCAGGACCTGTATTTGAGAATGTTGACAATAGATTGATGAGTTTGCAATTGGTCAAAAATAATATGACAGATGCGGTCATGTTTGCTCCTGACGGAAACAACGTGCTGCCTGCTAAAATTCTTTACAAGAAAAATATCTTGGCTTTACGCGGTAGTTTTAGACCCGTAACTAAGGTGAATATTGACATGTACCAGAGATCTTATGACATGTTCGTCAAAGAAAACAAGGTCGATCCAAAAAATACACAAGTTGTTTTTGAAATTACACTCTCCAATTTAAGGGCTGAAGGAGAAATTGATGAACAGGATTTTATGGACCGAGCAAAATTGCTGTGCTCTTTGGGTCATACGGTTTTAATTTCCAACTTTCAGGAGTATTACAAATTGGTGGAATATTTTTCTCAATACTCTAAAAACAGAATGGGATTATCCATGGGAGTGAACAACTTAGTGGATATTTTTGATGAGAAATATTACCGCCATTTGAGCGGTGGCATCTTGGAAGCTTTCGGTAAACTGTTCTTTAAAGATTTACGTGTCTATCTTTATCCAATGGTCAATGAAGACGGTACGTTGACGGATAGCGAAAACCTAAAAGTACATCCACGAATGAAAGAATTGTATAAGTTCTTTAAATATAACGGCAAAGTGGTAGACATTACAGATTACGACCCCAATATTCTTACCATTTTTTCAAGATCTGTGCTTAAAGCCATTTCAGAAGGCGATGAAGGCTGGGAAGCCATGTTACCACCTGGAGTAGCCAAAATTATAAAAGAAAAAAGCCTCTTCGGTTATGAAGCAGAAGAAGTTTACAGAGATCAATAAAAAAAAGACCTTAGTTTATAAAAGCTAAGGTCTTTTTTTGAGACAAATAGTTGGACTTACTAAGCCAAAATTTGTTCCGTATGTATTTTTGCTTTAACCTTGTCAATGACTTTTTCTATAACCCCGTTTTCATCGATTACAAACGTGACTCGGTGAATACCATCAAAAGTACGGCCCATAAATTTCTTTTCACCCCAAACATCAAAGGCTTTAATCACTTCTTTCTCCTCATCAGCCAACAACGGGTAAGGAAAATCATATTTTGCTTTAAAATTGGCTTGTTTTTTTTGGTTATCAGCACTTACACCCAGAATTTCATAGCCTTTATCTTTTAAATCCTTATAATGGTCCCGTAAGTTGCAAGCTTCAGTGGTACAGGTTGGTGTATTGGCTTTTGGATAGAAAAAAACAATTAGTTTTTTTCCTTTGTAATCTGACAACGTAACTGTATTCCCCTGATCATCCTTTGCTGAAAAATTTGGAGCCTTGTCTCCTACTTTTAATTTGGTCATAACTATTTTAAATTTGATATTTGTAAAAATACAACTAATGACCAAACAAGAAAAGGTAGATTTTGTTATTAATACGTTAAACCAACTGTATCCAACAATCCCGGTGCCTCTAGACCATAAAGATCCTTACACACTTTTAATTGCAGTGTTGCTGTCTGCGCAAAGTACAGATGTACGCGTCAATCAAATAACGCCGCTACTTTTTGAAAAAGCTGATAATCCTTATGAAATGATCAAGCTATCTGTTGAAGAGATCCGCGAAATTATAAAGCCTGTGGGTCTATCTCCAATGAAGAGCAAGGGCATTTATGGATTGTCTCATATTTTAATTGATAAGCATAACGGACAAGTGCCAAAAACCTATGAAGCGTTGGAAGAATTACCTGCCGTAGGCCATAAAACTGCTGCTGTAGTGCTGTCTCAAGCCTTTGGCATTCCAGCTTTTCCTGTAGATACCCATATCCACAGACTCATGTACCGTTGGAACTTAACCAATGGAAAGAATGTTGTACAGACAGAACGGGACGCAAAGCGCCTCTTTCCTAAAGAAATTTGGAATGATTTACACCTACAGATTATATGGTACGGAAGGCAATATTCTCCTGCACGAGGCTGGGATTTAGAAAAAGACATCATTACCAAAACCATTGGGAGAGCAAGTGTGCTGCAAGCATACTATAAAAAAACACAAAATTCAGCACGTCATAATCAAATGTGACTTGATAACCCTCAAGATTCCTTCATTTTATGGAACAAAAAAAGTCCCGTTCAGTGAATTTCACGGGACTTTTCCAATCTTAGTTTAGAAGTGCTTCAAACTTCCATTTATTACAATGTATAACACTTAAAGCCTTAGAATAATTTAAAAGAAGATTTACAGTTTCTTCCTTTGGATTCAGGTTGTTGTTCTTCTGGGGATATTCATAGTAAAGTTTTGCCATTATAAGGATTTTTGTTTGATTATAATCCTAATAACGCAGTAAAATTAACTTTAGTATGTGTAATTTGTCTTTAGTAATTCTAATTTGTCAAAATAATGTTTTTCTGTTCAATAACTTTCCTTAAATTAATTAAGGCATAGCGCATTCTTCCCAATGCTGTGTTGATGCTCACTCCTGTTTTATCAGAAATTTCCTTAAAACTCATGTCGTTATACATTCGCATGACCAGGACATCTTTTTGATCTTCGGGCAACTCCTGAATTAAACGTCTTAAGTCCGATTCAATTTGCTCCTTAATCATTCCTTTTTCTGCATCGAGTGAACTATCACTCAATACCGAAAAAATACTGAATTCGCCCGAATTGTCAAATTTAGGCATTCGGTTACTTTTTCTAAAATGATCAATAACCAAGTTATGGGCAATACGCATGACCCAAGGCAAGAACTTACCTTCTTCATTATATTTTCCTAATTTCAGGGTCCTGATGACCTTGATAAAGGTATCCTGAAAGATGTCTTCAGTGATATCTCTATCATAAACTTTGGAATAGATAAAACTATAAATTTTCTGCTTATGTCTTGTGATCAATACCGAGAGCGCATGCTCTTCTCCTTTGATATAATTGCTCACTAAAACAGCGTCGCTGACTGGTTCGTGTTCCATAATAATTACTTTAAATGCTAGGAAAGCTCCTTGCTTGGGGTTAATCTATATAAAGTAAAAGTATGGTATAGGCGACTGGTTTGTATGAATGTTCGGGGTCAAATATAACAATAATCGTTCCTAAAAAACAAAAAAACAACTAAAACTTTAACATTTTATTGCACAATAACTTTATTTTAGGACTGCGTTAGATGTACTATCTTTGCATTCTTATATGTAAAAATGACTATGAACGTTAACCTTTCAGAAGTAAATCCAAAAGAAAATATCATTATAAAAGGCGCCAA
Organism: Gelidibacter salicanalis; assembly: GCF_016469035.1. Lineage (GTDB taxonomy): Bacteria > Bacteroidota > Bacteroidia > Flavobacteriales > Flavobacteriaceae > Gelidibacter > Gelidibacter salicanalis_A. The sequence goes on from NZ_JAEHJZ010000007.1 coordinate 21,506, forward strand.
CCTACACAACCTAAAGAATTTGGATGTGGTGATTCCGCGCAATAAATTGGTGGTGATCACAGGGTTGTCTGGCTCAGGAAAGTCGAGTTTGGCATTTGACACCTTGTATGCTGAAGGACAAAGGCGCTACGTGGAAAGTTTGTCTAGTTATGCGCGTCAGTTTTTGGGACGACTTAACAAACCTAAAGTTGATTACATTAAAGGGATCGCGCCGGCAATTGCCATAGAGCAAAAAGTCAATTCGACCAATCCACGATCTACTGTGGGTACCACTACAGAAATCTACGACTATTTAAAATTACTTTTTGCAAGAATTGGTAAAACGTACTCGCCTATTTCAGGAAATTTAGTTAAAAAGCATACCACTGCCGATGTACTTAATTTAGTCAAATCTTTTGAAGATGGAGAACGGTTGTTGCTCCTCGCTCCTATCAATTTAGAAGAAGGCCGAACCATGCCCGATAAATTAAAAGTGCTCCAACAACAAGGCTACGCTCGAGTGCAGTATAAACAGGAGGTGTTGCGCATTGAAGATGCACTTGATAAAGACCTTAAAAATGAGGTGTTTTTAGTGGTTGACAGAATTGTGGTAAAACATGAAGAAGATTTTTACAACCGTCTGGCTGATGCTATTGAAACCGCATTCTTTGAAGGAAAGGGCACTACTATAATAGAATCACTTTCTGACCATAACCAAACGGCCTTCAATAACAAGTTTGAATTGGATGGCATGACATTTTTGGAGCCTAATGTGCATTTGTTCAGCTTTAATAATCCTTATGGTGCCTGCCCAAAATGTGAAGGTTACGGTGATGTGATTGGGATTGATGAAGAGTTGGTTATCCCCAATACAGCGTTATCTGTTTTTGAAAACGCCATTTTCCCTTGGCGCGGAGAGAGCATGAGCTGGTACAGAGACCAATTGGTCAACAACTCTCATAAATTTAACTTTCCTATCCATAAGCCCTATTTCCAATTGACAGAAGCTCAAAAAGAATTGGTTTGGGAAGGTAATTCACATTTTTCAGGTTTGAACAATTTCTTTGCAGAATTGGAATCAAAGGCCTATAAAATTCAAAATCGAGTAATGCTTTCGCGTTATAGAGGCAAAACCAAATGCAGCAAGTGCCACGGTAAACGTTTAAGACCAGAAGCTAATTACGTAAAAATTGGAGGCGTCACCATTACTGATTTGGTCACCCTACCTCTAGATAAACTCACCGTGTTTTTTGATACACTCAAACTTAATGAATACGACACAACCATAGCGAAGCGCTTATTAAAGGAAATATCAAACAGGCTTGCGTTTTTATCCAATGTCGGGCTAGATTATTTAACGATCAATAGAAAGTCCAACACTTTATCAGGTGGCGAGAGTCAACGGATCAATCTGGCGACCTCTTTAGGTAGCAGCTTGGTAGGATCGATGTATATCTTAGATGAACCGAGCATTGGTTTACACCCAAAAGACACTGAAAAACTCATTGTGGTGCTTAAAGCGTTGCGCGATTTAGGCAATACGGTTATCGTAGTAGAACATGATGAAGACATCATGCAGGCTGCAGATCAAATCATTGATATTGGTCCTGAAGCAGGAACTCTTGGTGGTGAGGTTGTAGCTGAAGGTACATATAATGATATTTTAAAATCCGAATCGTTAACCGCTCAATATTTGAACGGGAAACTAAAAATTGAAGTCCCTAAGAAACGGCGTACCTCCAAATATCAAATTAATATTGTAGGTGCAAGAGAGCATAATTTACAAAATGTTGACGTCACACTTCCTTTAGAAATGTTAACCGTCATCACCGGTGTTTCTGGAAGTGGAAAAAGCACCTTGGTCAAAAAAATACTGTTCCCGGCCATTCAAAAGGAGTTGACAGGTTTTGGTGATAAACCCGGACAGTTTACGGAGTTGAAAGGCAATTACAAAAACATTAAACATATTGAGTTTGTTGATCAAAACCCGATTGGACGTTCGTCACGTTCCAACCCAGTTACGTATGTCAAGGCTTATGATGATGTCAGGGCGCTTTTTGCCAATCAGAAATTGAGTAAAATTAGAAACTATCAGGCCAAACATTTCAGTTTTAACGTTGATGGCGGTCGCTGTGAAACCTGTAAAGGAGATGGCGAAGTGACCATTGAAATGCAATTTATGGCTGATGTACATTTAACCTGTGAAACCTGTAATGGCAAACGTTTTAAAAAAGAAGTTTTAGAAGTTACTTTTGAGGGAAAAAACATTGATGATGTCCTCAACATGACCATTGATGATGCCATTGCGTTTTTTGACAAACATCAACAAACACGAATCCAAAGCAAATTACAGCCTTTACAAGATGTAGGATTAGGGTATGTGACCTTGGGCCAGAGCTCTTCAACACTTTCTGGGGGTGAAGCACAACGTATCAAGCTAGCAACCTTTCTCGGCAAAGGCTCCAAAAGCGACAATGCGCTCTTTATTTTTGATGAACCCACTACAGGACTCCATTTTCATGACATAAAAAAACTTTTAAAATCGTTTCAAGCGCTCATTGCACAAGGACATTCTATTATTGTAATTGAACATAATCTCGAATTAATAAAATGTGCTGATTATGTAATTGATTTAGGACCTGAAGGGGGAGAACGTGGCGGAAAAGTAGTGGCGGCGGGCACTCCTGAAGAGTTGGTGAAAAACAAAAATTCAGTGACCGGAAAATATTTGAAAGAAAAACTTTAAGTCGTACGTGGTCGTTGCAGTAGTTGCTCTGGTTAGGTGTAAGGAAAATTTAGGTAAGCCGCCGATAAACACGTTGTGCCCTGCAATCTTCATCAATAAAACAAGAAGGCCATGAACCCCATAATGACCAACGCAAAGGGTGCCACAATCGATAAAAACAAAAAACTAATCACATTGGTTTTGAAAAAGCTCATACCGATGCCCTGCCCGTAAAAACGCCTCACTCCCATAAACAAATAAAAGAAGACTGAAAGCAGCATCAAAAACATCAACCAAATTGGAAAATTTGGCCAGATTAAATACCCAATAACTATTAAGGTCAAAATGGCAAATAGGAAGGCAAAAAAGTAAAAACTAAATACCAAATGGTGCGCAAACCTGCCTTTCTTGTGATAAAATAGTTTTAAAATGAGTGCAAAAATTGGCAACAGAATAAACATTGCCAATGGGACGCTATCATAAAAGGCATGCAATATGGAGCCCCCACTTTTATTTTTAAGGAATTTTAGCGCTTGCTTGTAGGCCCGCTTTGTTAAAAAACCATCGTCTGCCTCCATTCCCATTTTTTTGTAAATGGCTTCATCAGAAGCGCCCGCGGTAATCATCGAATCTATTTCCGTTTCGCTAAAATTTATATTAAAAGGAGTGTTTGAACTTTGGGTTTTAGCCTCTCCAAGATCTTCAGGTTTAAGCTTATCATCTAGGGCAACTAAAGAATCCTTCTCTGCCAATAGATCCTTATGAATTGCTACCCTATTTTTAACGGAGTCCTGATAGAGATGGCTTCGTTCAATCTCTTTCTTGATTTCGTTATCAATAATTTCTGCTTGTTGACGACTGATAAATGAAAATAAAAAGAAGAATACGATGGAGATAAACAAATACATCTGTGCGGGATGTAAATAAAGCAATCGTCTTCCTTCAACAAATTGCTTTGCAAGATATCCAGGTTTGAACATTAAGGGGAAAAAACTCTTGAAGAATCGAGCGTCTACAGAAAAATAATTACTAAGAGTATTATTAAAAAGAACCCCTAAGGTCAATTGATCATCTGATTTTTGTCCGCAGTAAGGACAATACGGATAATGACTATCAAACTGCTGGAGACAGTTTTTACACTCTGTTAAAGACCTCGCCATAAGTTCATATATTGGAGCTTTAAAAGTAGTAAAAAAATATTTTTGATTAAAATTCCCGAACTCAAATCATTTGTGGACCATCTCGTAGAAATAATCATTAGGCACCTAAACTAATAAAAAATCTGGTAGGGCATAAAAACCCTAAGCACGAGAAACCAAAACCTTTTCATGCTCTTTTTCAGCTTGGCGTTGTTCCATGGCCATCTCTCTCCGAATTTGTTTTACCGTTTTTGTACTCCCATCATGACTCCATCCTGGAGGCCCAAAAACGTACATGAATTTATGTCTAAGGTTTTTAGACTTCTTCATATCCTTCCAGATATCAGCATATTCATGTGTCAAGATCACCCATATATTATAAGAATCTGGCGGTTGGGTAACGCCGTATGTAATATCTATACTTTCATCGAGTGGTTTCCACGTACCAAAAATTCGGTCAAAAACATTTAAGATGCCGCCGTGATTTTTATCCATATATTCAAGATTACAAGCATGATGCACCTGATGCATGGTATGGGTATTCAAAAATTTATCCAAAAAACCTAATTTCGGAATAAACACTGTATGCAATTGAAATTGCCATATCGCTTCAATTCCTAAACATACCACAAGCATTTCTGGCGGAAAACCGATAGCAACAATCCACACATAAAATAAGGGTTTATAAAATATTGTAAACCAGCCGTTCCTGACCGCGGTACCTAAATTAAAATTATCAGATGAATGATGTACAATATGGGCTGCCCAAAAGAACCTGACCATATGATTTTGACGATGGAACCAATAATATGACAAATCATCACACAACATACACAAAATCCAAACATACCACGCGTACCCAAACGATTCATAACCCATAATATTTGTACGTACACCGTCTACCAAAGGATTGAAAAGGTCGTACACAAAACTAAATAATAGGATGACTGTTATTGTTTTGACAATCGGTGCAATAACTGCAGACCCTACCCCCATACCAACGCTAGAAGCGAGATCCCGCCAATTGTATAAATCTTTATGATCATGAGTTTTACTGTAGGTAAGTTCTAATAAAATCATACCTAAAAAGAAAGGAACCCCATATACTAGGGGATTTGTGAAATCCATATAATTGTAGAAAAAAAAGCTTAAATATTAAGACTTTATTGTTAAGTGGGCAAAGATAGTTAATAAAATATGGCTTCAATAGAGGGGATCCCGTTATTTATAAAAAACAGCCTAAAGTAAAGAAAACTACCTGAAATATGTGGTATTGCGCCATTTTTGCACTTAAACATCAACAACTAGTTCAAAATAATTTTAAGACTCTCTTTACCTATTCGTTTGCTTGTCTCTACCGGTTATAATGCCTATGTTTACTTTTAAAGTTGTGATTAGAGCATTCATCAAACAAACGCTGTTAATTTTATAATTATGTTGGGAACCATCATACCTTCAATACCTGGCAGTATTGGTGATTTGTTTATAGCAATTCTATTTGCGTTCCATTTCCGTAAGTCTAAAATTATCTTCCTGAATTTTAAGCACCCGCGAGTGTGCTTCAACCAATCGTTTCAACTCTAGCCGTCGTGTATCACAAATAGTGTGCACTATTAAAACTCGTAAGGCTAGGTTTATTAATTACGATTACTCCTTTTTTATGCATTCAAGATTTTAATTTTTAAACAGATAACATCATGGCTAAAGGAAAGACCTTAAAAACTCCCAAAAAGGGTTTAAAAGCACTTAAACAGGAGAAGATCCAAATGAAATTGGAAGAAAAGAAAAACAGAAAACGAAGATAGTTTTAATTGAAGTACTCCAATTTAAAACATTCCAAAATCCCTTGAAACTGAAAATTGTTGCGAGGGATTTTTTTATTCAAAATTCGTCCTCATTTATTGTCCGAAAATTATTAATTCAAGATATACCCCTTCCAAAACAACACTCACATGTTCTCAATTCCTTCCCGTTTATACTGCACTCACCGGCGGAATATCACAAACATATAAATTGCTGTATTTGTTTCATTTATAACAAAATACGGCATGAATTCTTTACTAATTAACATTAATTAAGAGCATATTATACAATATTTAACACCATTTTTACAACCTATATCAGACCAGATGCCAGTTATGAGCCGTACATATAATAATCAATTTGAGGAAAACCCTTACTAAAACTATTATTATGAACCCTTCAGCACAGGTCTTAGAGACTGATACAATATTAATAAACAATTCGAAGAATCTCGATGAGACTACTCACTTGGCTAAAGAATCAATTGAAATCTCAGAGCTAGAATTCCAAACCGTTTTATTACAACATAAACGAATAAAATCTAATCAAAACGGACTGTTATTCATTTTTAATTTAAAGGATGATATTACTTGTCGCACAGCCTCAAACAATCAAGACTTTTGTTTAGGGAGTTTCCAAAGTATGATGTTAACACAAGGTCAAGAGATAAGCTTAGTTTTTCCTAGAGAACGCAACTACCATTTCTGTATTATCACTGTGGATAGATTAGAAACTTTGGGAAATTTTAAAGCTGATTCTTTACAAACTAATTTCAAATCTAAAAATGTACATGATTGTTGGTATACAGGAATACCCAATATAAAACTCTCTAACTTTATTTATGACCTCATGAATTTGGATCGTACATTTTCAGACAATCTACATCTTCTGTTAGGCTACACAAATATTGTTATTGGCTCAAAATTAGAGGAATATAACCAATTTATAAAGGGACCACAAAAACTAGTAGATTTAAGAACCGATGAAATCAATCGCATTCATGACTGTATTCACTATATACAAGAAAATTATGCCCAACCATTAGACGTTGATATGTTATGCTTGAAGTCTTCACTTTCTGCCAATAAACTTCAAATGGGTTTTAAAGAGTTGTATGGGCATACGGTGACCTCTTTTATCAAAAATTACCGACTTGAAAAAGCTGAAGAATTCATAAGAACCACTGAAATGAATGTTTCTCAAATAGTGTATTCCGTAGGCCTCACCAGCAGAAGTTATTTTTCAAAAATATTTAGAGAAAAATATCAACTCAGTCCTAATGAGTATTTGAGAAAAATGAAATTTGTGGTAGCATAATCTTTGCTAAACAAAACACAATACTCCATTTGATATAGATTGAATTTTATTTCCATATTTCTCCGATTTCCAAAACAAAATCACTTTATCGATTGTCCGTAAACGTCATTATGATATCAATTGATTCATTATTATTACATGTATATTTCATCAAAAAAAAACACATATTTGTCTTTTTACCGCGTAAATCTGCGCGATTTGCGGGATAATCTTTCCATACGCTTCTTTGTTTTTCCCGCAGATCTCGCAGATGTTCGCAGATTTTTTTACTAGTATGACAAAAAACGGATATACAAAGCATTTTATATTGGCTACACAGTAAAAGGCAACTAAACCGATTGCGATATAACGGAATCAAAACCAACGCTATCACGGCTAGCTTGAGTTTTTGGCACATTGTTTGTATTCTAATAAACAGATAATAAATTAAAATCCCAAAACTCATGAAAAAATTAGCTTTACTTTTTACTGCCGTATTCCTCCTCGGGGTATCAGTAGACGCAAAAACCACCAACACTGCTAAAGACGATTCATTCAATAAAGGCTACTCTAAGGGGTATGGTAATTCCTTTATTTTTACCGAAGGTGGTATTGAGTTTTCGGTATTCCCTGATGGGCAATTTGACTTCTATGCGCCAAACTATGGTCCGGATGCTCATGTTTCCATCAATACACCTAATGTGTCCTTTAGTTTTAATACTGGTTATGACTATAGCCCGTATGTACAATATGACGATTATGGTGCTATCATACAAATTGAAAATATTCCAATTTATTATGATTACTACGGCCGTATCACACAAGCTGGCAACATCAATATCCACTACAACAGCTACGGCCATGTAAACCGTGTAGGGGGTTTATATGTGCATTATGACCGTCACCATAGATTTTCTCACTATTCAGGATATATCAACGTCTATAACCAGGTTTATGTACATAGACCTTGGCATCGTTATTACGCCATCCCGGCGCATGACTACCGTGTAGTTTACGTACAACCTTATCGACAACATTACAAACCAGTAAGACATCATTACTACAGACCCTATGCGAATAACTATAGAGCACCTGTAAGATACACGCCGCAACCGCGCCAATATTCAAACAGTTCTGGTAGAAGAAATGCGATGGCAACGAACTCCCGTAGCAGTGATCGTTACCGTCAGGATGCTTCAGCTCGCCGAAGTAATGGGATCTCTTCGAGAGGTAGCACTAGGAGAACGGATAACACTGTAGCACGTACTTCAAATTCAAATAGAATTGAAAACTCTAGAGGCAACAATGGCATCTCAAAAAGCATGAATAGAGAAGCATCAGAAAGAACGCAATATCAACGTGCCACACAAGCACCAAGAAGCAACGAACGTTCGGTAAATACTAATGTTTCAAGATCTATAGACAGAAATTCGGATAGCCGCAATACAACGCGCAATGCTCCAAGAACTGTTAAAAACAATAGCGGCACCGTAAGTACCACTAGAAGAAGTCAGACCACAACCTCTGCGCAATCTAGTAGAACTGTAAACTCTAAAAGTAATCCTAAAAGCTCGGTGCAAAGAAAACCAAATGCCGCCCCGTCTCGTACATATAATAAAGCGGAAAGCACCAGTAGAAATACCCGTGACACCCGATCTAATAGTAGAAGAAACGCCAATGTAGATCGACAAGCGTCAACGTCGGTACCAAGATCTACACAAGGTAGAGGAAATTAATATCCATAAATTTTCTGGTTGGTTAGTTGGAATGTCCTGCAAGTAGTATGCCTCAAAGCACCTTGCGGGATGTTCCTTTTTTTATTCCTGCGAAGGCAGGGATCTCATGAAAATTAAACAAACGTATAAAATTGAGAAGGATAAATTATTCTTGTAAAATGGATGAAGAAATTTTAAAATAGTTTTAACTGTAATTTTAACTGAGGACTCTAGAGATTTCCAATCGATTACTATCGCTCCTACCGCAATTTCAAATACTTTCTTATCAGCGCGCTAATATCCTCGGAAACGTTCATCTTAAAAATGATGAAGACATACATCAAAGTAATCAAAACAGTTTTTAAGGCGATATTTATCAACGGATAAAATGGAAACTCCCAAAAGTAGAACAACCCAACCATTGCCATTAGCAGAAGCACTACTTTTCCCGTATCTATGGTAAAAGGCATCATGTTAAATTTACGCTTGACGAAATATATTTTAATCGTATTATAGACTGACACAGCTAAAAATGTTGCAAATGCCGATCCGTTTATTCCAAACCTTGGTATAAATATCATGTTGAGGACTACCGTCAGAATGGTCAAAATTACACCAAACAGCAAAACCACCCGGTAATAATCACTATTAAACAAAACGACGTTGTTACAGCCCATTAAACAGTCGTAAAGCTTGGCCATACTCACCAAAAACACCACTACCAATCCACCGCTAAACTGTACCGGAATGGTTTCATAAAGCGAATTGATGTTCAATATGATGAGCAAGAAAATGAGTCCGCCAATAATAAATAAGGTCTGGGAACTGCGGACATACAAATCCTCTAAGGCGACTTTATTTTTTTCATTCAAATACTTCGCCGTTAAAGGCTGGAGGATTTGTTGCATTGATCTTGAAGGCACGACTATAACTGTGGCAATGTAAATTGCAACGCCATAATAAGCTACTTTTTCAATAGAAATGTACATCCCCAACATAAAACTGTCAATATCCAAAATGACCGTTGCGATAGATCCCGCAATAATGATTAAAAACGTATATTTTAAAATCGAGCTCAACCGGTCAATTCTATTGAACTTAAAGACAGGTAATCGAACACTGAAGGCATAGAACATCATAATTAACATTCGCAATGCATAGACGCCAATTACTCCGACAATAAAAGCATCTACAGAAATCCATTCAAAATAGACGCAAAATAGCAGTAACATGATGCCTACACGATGGAAGACTTCTTTTAGGAAGTTTCCAAAAACAGTCTGCATTTGAGTTTTGGTCCAGGCAAAAAACACCTCAAAGTAGGCCATGACAATAGCAGCTAAATAAATGTACCACACATAATTGCCAATAATTGGATTTTTTTGCGACAGTAAATTCGCAATACTGTCATAAGCAAAAACACCAATTAACCCTATTGGAATAATAAGTGCCAAGGGTAAAAATAGCATGAGGGTCAAGAAACTATTGAGTGAGTTCTTTGTTTTAAATGTAGAATAGAATTTTACAATGGTATTGTGTACCCCAAAAGCCATTAAAGGCATCATTATACTGGCGGTAGATAACATAAAGGAAATCAACCCATAGTGTACATCAGAAATAAAGAATACATATAAATACAGCGTATTCAAAGCGCCTATGGCAAACCCTAAATAAGTGGTGATAGTATTCTTAAAAGATTGGCTGGTGACTATTCCCATAGAATTTTAAAACCCGAAGATAAGAATTTTGAGCTGCAAGACAAGAGGTCAGATGAGTTCTGCTAATTTTTTGGTGAGTGCTTTTCTGCTGTACTGCTGTAAACCTATAGGATGTGTTGATAATGCTGAATTTCTATAATCCTCAAAACAAGAACGAAGATATACTTTTAGTTCTGTCTCAGCGTTATAACCAAAATAACGTCCGGTATTTGTAGCTTTTAGGATGTGTTCAACGTCAGAATCTTGCGGCCCTACTGCAATAATGGGGGTTTCAGCAACCATATATTCAAACAATTTTCCAGGGATAATAGCTTTGGTGTCTTCAGAATCAATTTCAATCATTAAGAGCAGTTGTGATTGCCTTTGAGAAACTAAAGCCTCAATGTGATTGACATAGCCCACAATCTCAATGTTATTTTCCGGAATAAATTTCCGAATTTCCTGCAATACATCATCACTCACCACACCAATTAATTTTAAAACAAAAGCATCTTTAAAACCCTTGTCTTCTTTAATCAATTTGCCCAAAACCTTCCACAACACCTTCGGGTTGCGTTCAGACAATAAAGATCCTATATGGGCTAATGAAAAACTTCGGTCCTTTTTAGTCTTGGGAAGTGGTTGATAATCATACCCATTGGTAATTACAGTTATGGGTTGATTGGATTTTGTGGCGAATTCCTTCTTGGTATTCTCACTGGTAACGAGTATATGATCAGCAGTTGAGAGTACCTGTTTCTCCATATGTTCGTGCTTTTGCGCAGCACTTGTACTGAGTTTCAATTTTTTATGATAACCAATAGTCGTCCAAGGATCCCGAAAATCAGCAATCCATTTGACGCCTAATGTTGCTTTTAATTGCAGACCTATTAAATGAATACTATGCGGTGGCCCCGTAGTTATAACCGTTTGTATGTGATGCTTTTTAATATATTCTGACAAGTAAGTGACCGAAGGTTTTACCCATGCTTTTCGGGCGTCTGGAATAAAATAATTGCCACGCACATACAGCATCAGTTGCTGCATGACCGTTTGTTTCTTTTCTTTGGGGATGACGCCAGAACTAATAGTTTTAGAGGATTGCTTTGAAAAGAACTCAGCCAGTTTATAAGGTTCATTTATGGGCTGTTTAAGAATTGTAACCTCTTTTGGAATCTCCTCCAACAAGGTGTTATCGAGCATTGGATAACTCGGATTTTCAGGAACATACACAATGGGTTGTACGTCGAAATCTGGAAGGTATTTAACAAACTTCAACCAGCGCTGCACCCCAGGACCGCCTGCCGGTGGCCAATAATAAGTGATGATGAGTGCTTTTTTTGGCATATGTTCATTCCCACGAAAGTGGGAATCTCTTATAATAATTATCGATTATACATTCTAAAGGGTCTCCTTACGAGGTGGCGTTACTATTCTCAGAAACCCGCTTGCGTACATATACAAAACCCACCAAAATGAGTATCCCAAACAAAACACTACTTCCGAGCGCAATGCTGCTACCTGTTTTAATAACTTGTGGTTCAAATTTAAATTCTACAGTATGCTGACCTTTTGGAATTGGCATCCCACGCAACACGTAATTAACTCGGTAATGAGGCTGCAGCTCACCATCAATATAAGCGTTCCAACCATCCCCATAATAGACTTCAGAAAACACCGCAAACCCATCATTAGGATTGTTAGAGTTATACTTTAGATAGTTTGGTTTATAACTTGAGAGTTTGATTGTTGCAGATGAATCTATACTAAATTTGGCCGTACTTAATTCCTGTGTGGTTACCGCCTTTGTTTTGGTGTCTAAACTATCTAAAGCGGTCATTTCTGCATTGGCTGAATTCACTTTTTCTAAGTCCGAAATAAACCACGCATTGCCATTGGCATCCTCGTTTTTGTAAGGAAAAACACCACCTTTTTCATCATCGGCAATAATGTATTTGGTGTTAAACATATTCAATACATTAATATTGTTCTGGGCAATATAAAAATTAAACAGCTCATTATAGCGTCCTAATTTTGCAGCATGATACCCACTTAGTGAATTGTGGAAATACGAGGCTCGGGCGCCACTTGACGCCACATCCAACACTCTAAAATGGCCGTCATCCTTTAATATCTCCAAATCGGCAGCATTGGCTTGATAAGGCTTACTCACTTGCAGTGGCGATACAAAGTTCTCATTGTTAACATAGCGTCTGTCTACATTAATCAAATCAAACAAAATCAGTACCGCGAACACAACAACTAACATGTTTTGAGACAATTTCTTCTTTAAAAACAACCAAATAGCGCCGGCAGAAAGCAACACTAATATCAGTGTCCGCAAAGCATCTGTAGTAAACATCGCTTTCCGATCAGCTTTTAGAGCATCTACAAAACTTTGACCATATTCGCCATACGCTTGTCTATAATAGCCATCGTTAACGCCCACAAAATCAAAGGAACCCTTGAACAGCAAAAACAGAATAGCAAGTCCTCCCGATATTCCCGCAGCAATCTTTAAAGCCTTAAGCTTGCCCTCATTCTTTTCAAAATCGTTGAACAGGTGTACCAATCCGAAAATAGCCAATATAGGTATACAGAGCTCCAAAATAACTTGGATAGAACTCACTGCCCTGAATTTATCATACATTGGCACATAATCAATAAAGAAATCGGTTAAAATGCCCAAATTTTTCCCGTAGGACAATAGCAAAGACATGATTGTGCCACCAACGAGCCACCATTTTAAGCGACCTTTAACTACAAAAAGCGCAAACACAAATAGGAACAGCACCACAGCACCAACATAGGCAGGGGCTTCTACAATAGGTTGATTTCCCCAATACGTTGGCGTGTGTTTCACTTCGCGCATGGCTTCTACAGGGCTCGCTCCAATTGAGGTGTAAAACTTATACATTTCAGAATCCTTGCCAACATCCTCTCCATTACCACCGCCCAAAAGCCTTGGAATAAAAAGGTTGAAGGTTTCTAGAAATCCATAACTGTATTCTGTAATGTAGTCTTTATCCAGTCCTGAAGTTATTGCTTTAGGAGTCCCGTCAGGATTGATGGTCAATTCACTTTTACCACGCGTACTTTCCTTAACATACTCTTGCGTTGCCATAATATTTGTGGCATTCATTCCTATGGCTAAGATCACCGCAAAAAACAGGATCCCTACCGATTTGAAAAAGTGAGGCAGCAGCTTCTTTTTATAAGCATCAAATAGATAAACTGCTCCGAGTATCAATACCAAGAGCAATAAATAATAAGTCATTTGATAATGATTGGCACTTAACTCCAATGCCATCGCAACTGTTGTCAATAGAAACCCCCAGATATAGTTTTTTTGAAAAACGAGCAGAATACCGCTCAACACCAAGGGCATATAGGCAATAGCGTGCGCTTTACTATTGTGGCCAACACCTAGAATAATAATGAGATAGGTAGAAAACCCGAAGGCTAAAGCACCCAACGCAGCCAATTTATAATTGACTTTAAGCGTGAGCAGTAGAATATAGAACCCGATAAAATATAAAAATAGATAATCAGCCGGTCTTGGAAGAAAACGCAAGACAGAATCCAATTTTTTAATATAGTTATGAGGATATTGGGCGCCTAATTGATAGGTAGGCATGCCTCCAAAAGCACTGTTGGTCCAATAGGTTTCTTCTCCGGTAGCTGCCCTGAAATCAGTTTGTTGTTTAGACATCCCAATATACTGCATGATATCACTCTGGAAAATTTGTTTACCACTCAAAACCGGACTGAAATAAGCCAGTGAAAGTGCTATAAAACCAATAATAACTAAGAGGTGTGGGAGGAATTTTTTTAGTGACAGAGCCATGAACTATTGCGATTGTTTGATTGTGGAAAATTAATCAATTTCTTCGTAATCGACGTACTCCCCCACTTTTTTATCAGAAGACTGACGTCGGTCTGGTGTTTTATCAATAATGGTCTCTCCTTCCTTTGGACGGTTTCTTTCGGCATCCGGTTGCTGTTGAAATTGACCTCCAAAGCGTTCTTGCACTTTTTTAGACATATAACGCATAACATATGGAGCAAAAAGTTTCATAAGAATCTTTATACCATAATAGACCAATAAAATAATCAAAATGGTTCTTAAAAAACCTGTAAAGGACGCCATTTGCATAATGAAAAGTAATTTTCTACAAAAGTACAATTCTTCGCATTTAAAAACTCTTTTAAATCCTTAAAAAAAATATAAAATACCGCTGTTTCACGCCGTATCATCACTTCAAACAATTTACTTCATGCCTTTGGCTGTGCTTATCAATACATTAAAAGCAATTCAAAATCAAAAAAAATATGTAGTTTTGAGGCTAATCAATAAGAAAATGAAATCTGTCAAATATTTCTTAATATTTTTAATTTTCACGTGTACTCAATTCGCAGTTGCCCAATATACCGAAGTCATTAATTCCAACAGACCCGGAGTCTCACAAAGTGCCTTTGCTGTTGGTCCAAACGTCATCCAGTTTGAAGCGGGTCCTTATATCTTTAAAGAAGAACATACCCCACTAAACTATGATGTTTCAGGTTTTGGTGTCGATTTTGCAGCACGTTATGGATTGCTGTTTGAGGAACTGGAATTGAATATTCAAGGCAACTATCAAAATGACACGAAAACCTTCAACGCCTCAGGTATGGATCAGAAACGTGGCAATTTTAAAAACCTCACCATTGGTGCGAAGTATATGGTTTATGATCCTTACCGAAAGTCCGCAGAAGAGAAACCCAATTTATACAGTTGGAAAGCAAACCATCAGTTTAAATGGAAATCCCTAATCCCCGCTGTAGCCATTTATGCCGGTGCAAATTTTGACACAGAAGACAATCCTTATACTGCTCCAGGAATTGAAGGGTTTAGCCCTAAAGTGGCGTTAATCTCCCAAAATAATTTTTCTGGAGGATGGGTATTTGTAATCAATTTAATTAAAGACCGGATTGGAACAGACCAATCTGATTTTCAATATATCTTAACTTTAACCCATTCTTTTAATCCGAAATGGGCTGTTTTCGGAGAAACACAAGGCATTAAAAGTGATTTCTATGCCGATAATTTATTTCGTTTTGGAGGAGCATATCTTTGGAGCAAAAATTTTCAATTGGATACTGCTTTAACCTTTAATACAAAAGACACCCCATCAGTTTTTGGAGTGAATTTTGGAATGTCTTACCGCTTAGATTTTCACCAAGACAAAGAGATTGACAATGGCAATTCTGCCCAAGACGAATTAAGACTTCAAGAACGACGCATTCAAAAGAAGAAAGAAACTGACTTTAATTAATGGTGCCGGCAATTTTTAAGACCACTTTATGATTACAATTAAGCAAGTAAGTTCCCCAAAAGATTTAAAGGCATTTGTGAAATTTCCTTTTGAACTTTATAAAGACTCCACAAAATGGGTCCCTCCCATTATCAAACAAGAATTAGAAACTTTTGACAAAAATAAGAATCCGATTTTTAATGATGCGGAGGCAACCCTCTTTTTGGCCTATAAAAACAACGAAATTGTTGGAAGAATAGCAGCGATAATCAATTGGCTGGAAGTGAAGCAGCAAAACCAAAAGAAAATGCGTTTTGGATGGTTTGATGTCATTGATGATGTTGAAGTCACCAAGGCTCTTTTAGAAAAAGTCCACGAAATTGGTAAGGCCAATGCGCTGGACTATGTTGAAGGTCCTGTAGGGTTTTCAAATCTCGACAAAGTAGGGTTGATGACTGAAGGTTATGAATACATGGGCAATATGATCACGTGGTATAATTACCCATATTATGTGAACCATTTTCAGGAATTGGGTTACAAGGATGAAAAATTATACTCTGAAAGCCGCTTTCCTTTTTCTAATGTCAAAACTGAGCATTTTTATAAGGCTCAAGAACTCATAAAAAAACGTTATCAACTTACGGCATTGGGATTTACCAAAACCGAAGAAGTGATGCCATACGTTGATAAGATGTTTGATCTTTTTAATCAGTCTTATGCGTCATTATCTTCCTTTGTAGCGATCACGGATATTCAGAAAGCGTATTTTAAGAAGAAATTCATCAGTTTTGTCAATCCTGAATACATCAAATTTGTAGTGGATAAAAATGACGAATTGGTTGCTTTTGCCATAGTAATGCCGTCTTTTGCGAAAGCTTTACAAAAAACGAAAGGGAAGTTATTTCCTTTTGGTTTTACACATATTCTACATGCCAAAAAACACAGCAAAGAAGTTGTCTTCTATTTGATAGGTATTCATCCTGATTATCAAAACAAAGGTGTTACTGCAGTTATATTTAATGAATACTACAATGTATTTACTAAAAAAGGAATTCTAAACTGTGTCAGGACACCGGAATTGGAAGATAACTTGGCCATTCATCAAATATGGAAACACTTTAAACCTGAGGTTTTTAAAAGGAGAAAGACGGTGCGGAAAGCGATTGAATAACAGCAGTTCCTGAATAATTAGAGAGTTCTTTAAGAGTAAAAAGAGAACTTTAATTTAGTAGCTGAGTATATAAAACAAAAAATCCCAATAATGTATTGGGATTTTTTTGTTTTTATTTGGTTTTTATAACCTACTCACCCATTGCTGCGGCAACAGATGCTGATAATCTTTTATAAGTACCGTTTTCCAAACGCGTTCTGATTTCTTCAAAAGCATCTAAAGTTTCGGTGATATCCACTAAGGTATGTGTTGCCGTTGGTATCATTCTTAGTAAGATTAATCCTTTAGGAATAACCGGATACACAACAATAGAACAGAAAATGCCGTGATTTTCGCGTAAATCTTTTACTAAAGCCATTGCTTCAGGAATACTTCCTTTTAAATAGACTGGCGTCACACAACTTTGTGTAGTACCTATATCAAAACCACGGGATTTAAGTCCAGATTGTAGGGCATTGGTATTTTCCCAAAGCTTTTCTTTTAATTCTGGCATGGTTTTCAACATTTCCAAACGCTTGCGAGCCCCAACTACCAATTGCATTTGTAGTGATTTCGCGAACATTTGTGAACGCAAGTTGTATTTTAAGTAATCTATGATTTCTTGGTCTGCAGCAATAAAAGCGCCAGTACTGGCCAGTGATTTCGCAAATGTTGCAAAATATACATCAATACCATCTTGAACACCTTGCTCCTCACCTGCTCCAGCGCCTGTTTTACCAAGCGTACCAAAACCGTGGGCATCATCCACTAAAAAGCGAAAATTATATTTTTCTTTAAGCGCTACAATTTCTTTTAAACGACCTTGTTCACCACGCATTCCAAACACACCTTCAGATATCACAAGGATTCCTCCACCAGTTTGTTCTGCCATTTTAGTAGCACGATCTAAGTTTTTCTCTAAACTTTCAACATCATTGTGCTTATAGGTAAAACGTTTGCCCATATGCAGGCGCACACCGTCAATAATACAAGCATGAGCATCTACATCATAAACAATAATATCATCTTTGGACACTAACGCATCAATGGTAGACACCATACCTTGGTATCCAAAATTTAAAAGATATGCTGCTTCCTTATTTACAAATTCTGCCAACTCATTCTGTAAGACTTCATGAAGACCTGTATGACCGGACATCATACGCGCGCCCATTGGGTAAGCTGAACCATAATCGGCTGCAGCTTGGGCATCCGTTTTTCTGACTTCAGGATGGTTTGCCAATCCTAAATAATCATTGATACTCCAAGTGATAACATCCTTACCACGGAATTTCATGCGATTAGAGATTTGACCTTCCAATTTCGGAAACACAAAATAGCCTTCAGCTTGTGAAGCCCATTTACCAAGAGGGCCTTTATCTCTGTAAATTTTATCAAATAAGTCTTTCATGTAATGTTAGTATTATTCGGACATAAGCAGCCACGTTATTCAACCTTTATACGGGCTAAAGCACTGTGGCGTGATCATCTTCAATTAGTCTAATTAGTTCGGGCAAAATTAACTAAATTCCTTTTCATGGCATAATTTAGTTATAAACCGCTGTTTATAACATTTCAGCCCACAAAAAACCCTATAACGCTAGAGTTGTTACAGGATTATAGAGTTGTTGTTCAATTATTTAATGTATTGTATAGATTCTAATGTACCCACCTTCTTACTATCAAAAAAGCCTTGCTCCTCCATCCATTTATCATTATAAATCTTGCTCATGTAACGCGAACCGTGGTCTGGAAAGATAACAACCACCTGATCTCCGGCTTTAAACTCGCCCTCTTCCTGAAGTTGTTTAATGGCTTGCATTGCTGCCCCACTAGTGTAACCAACAAATAAGCCTTCAGTACGGGAAATTTCTCGTGCGGTATGGGCGCTTTCTTCATCGGTAACTTTTACAAATTCATCAATCATATCAAAATCTGTAGCGGTAGGAATCAGATTTTTTCCTAAACCTTCAATTCTATACGGATAAATTTCGTCGTGGTCAAACTCACGTGTTTCATGATATTTTTTCAACACAGAACCGTAAGCATCTACACCTATAATTTTTATGTTTGGATTTTGCTCTTTCAGATATTTTGCAGTTCCAGAAATTGTTCCTCCTGTACCACTAGCAGCGACCAAATGTGTAATTTGACCTTCCGTTTGTTGCCAAATTTCAGGGCCAGTGCTATTGTAATGGGCATCAATATTCAATTGATTGAAATACTGATTGATGTAAATAGAACCTTTAGTTTCTTCGTGTAAGCGTTTTGCAACTTCATAATACGACCTCGGGTCATCAGCACTAACATGGGCAGGACACACATAAACCTGTGCTCCCATTGATTTTAGCATATCAATTTTATCTGGAGATGATTTTGAACTTACTGCAAGGATACATTTATACCCCTTAATGATACTCACCATAGCGATACTAAAACCTGTATTACCTGAAGTGGTTTCAACAATAGTATCTCCCGGATTTAAAATACCTTGTCTTTCAGCTTCCTCTATAATATGTAATGCAATGCGATCTTTTGAAGAATGGCCGGGGTTGAAAGCTTCTACTTTTGCGTAAAATTCACCCTTATAGTCAGCCGTGATTTTGTTTAGTTTGATAAGAGGCGTATTACCTATCAGTTGCAATACGTTATCAAATACCTGGATGTCTTTTTTCATACGTGTTTCTTATTCTTTACAATAGTACGTACAGTATCGCGAATGTTAATTTCTGTTTTTTTATAACGATGGAAAACACCGCGATTTTATAAATGCTATTCACTGATTACAATTTAAAAAAAATGTAACCTAAAACGTTGCAAACGTACGTTTTTTTTTTCAATTAGGCATGAATGTTTTCTAAGTCTAACAAAAATGCATACTCTTCCGCATCTTCTTTTAAGGCTTCGAAACGTCCTGAAGCTCCTCCATGTCCTGCTTTCATGTTAGTTTTTAAAAGCAACTTGTTCTGATCCGTTTTATAAGTTCTTAATTTGGCCACCCATTTTGCAGGCTCCCAATATTGTACTTGAGAATCATGTAGCCCTGTCGTGATTAATATATGGGGATACTCTTGTTTCTTCACATTGTCATAAGGCGAATACGACTTTATGTAATCATAATACGTTTTGTCATTTGGATTCCCCCATTCATCATACTCCCCCGTTGTTAAGGGAATCGAATCATCTAACATGGTAGTCACGACATCCACAAAAGGAACTGCCGCGATTACACCTTTATAAAGTTCAGGAGCTTCGTTTATTACCGCACCAATTAAAAGGCCGCCTGCACTTCCACCCAGCGCATATAAGTGTTCTGAAGAAGTATATTGTTCAGCAATTACATACTTTGAGCACTCAATAAAATCAGTAAACGTGTTTTTCTTTTGGAGCAATTTGCCACCTTCATACCACATACGTCCCAAATACTCACCACCTCTTACGTGTGCAATAGCGTAAATAAAACCTCTATCTAACAAACTCAAACGGATACTAGAAAAGTACGGATCAATGGTATGACCGTAAGAACCATACGCATATAGCAACACCGGATTAGTACCGTCTTTCTTAATCCCTTTTTTATAGACCATGGAAATTGGCACTTTAGTACCATCAGTAGACGTGGCCCAAACTCTTTCAGAAGCGTAATTATCCTTATCAAAGTTTGGATCTAAAACCTCTTGTTCTTTTAAAATGGTTTTCTCCTTGGTAACCATATTAAAGTCAATACTGGACGATGGGGTGGTCATGGAATTGTAGCCATAGCGCAATATATTGGTCTCAAACTCCACATTTGTAGAGGTAAAGGCAGTATAGGTTTCATTATCAAAAGGAAGGTAATAATCGTCAGTGCCATCCCAACGTTTAATGCGGATATGGTTCAGTCCATTGGTACGCTCGCTAATGACTAAAAAGTCTTTAAAAATATCAATATCTTCAAGTAAAACCTCTTCTCTGTGAGGAAGGACCTCCGTCCAATGGTTCAAATGGGTATCATTTTCTGGTGTTTTCATCAATTTAAAATTAACGGCACCATCTGCGTTGGTCACAATATAAAATTGATTTCCATAATGCGCAATGCTGTACTCCAATCCTCTTACACGCTCTTGAAAAACAGTAAAGTCTTCATCGGGAGTATCCGCCTTCAAAATATGATACTCATTGGTGAGCGTGCTGTAACAAGCAATAATTAAATATTTTTTTGATTTAGATTTATAAACTGCTACCCCAAACGTATCATCTTCTTCATGAAACACAAGCGTATCGTTTGCTGACGCACTTCCTAATTTATGCTTTAGAACTTTATCTGAGCGTAGCGTTTTTTCATCCTTGACGGTATAGAATAAGGTTTTGTTATCATTGGCCCAAGTTGCTGAACCTGTGGTGTTAGGGATCGCATCTGAATACAGTTCATCCGTCACCAAACTCTTAATTTGCAAAGTGTAGTTACGTCTTCCTACTGTATCCGTTCCAAAGGCAATCATGGTGTTATCAGGGCTCACGCTTAATCCTACCAACTTAAAATAATCATGCCCTGCCGCCATCACATTACAGTCAAACAACAATTCTTCAGGATTGTCCAACGTATCCTTTTTTCTGATATAAATTGGATAATCTTTACCTATTTCATATTTAACGATGTACCAATAGCCGTTGTATTTATAAGGAACAGATTCATCATCTTCCTTAATTCTGGCCTTCATTTCTTCAAAAAGTGTAGTTTCAAAATCCTTATACTTTGAAGTGACGGCATCGTAATACTGGTTTTCAGCATTTAAATACTCAATAACTTCCTGATTTTCCTTATCATTTAACCAATAATAATCATCGTTACGATCATCATCATGGATACTCAAGGTTTTGAGGAGTTGTTTTGCTTTTGGAGGCTGAATAAAATTTGTCATTGGTGTATTTTTATAACGGATTGCAAAAGTACTCTTTTAAAAGAAGAGCGCACAAAGGGCAAAGGTATAGAATTGATAAAAAAGTAAAATCATCTGCTTATTACCTCTATATCTTTTTGTGAGATTTATTAGCTCAGAGATTTCGGGGGTTTCTAAATCTTTTCTTAATTTTGCTTTCTAATTTTAAAATCGAAGAATATGTTTGGAGATATGATGGGCATGATGAATAAACTCAAAGAGACCCAAAAAAAAGTTGAAGAAACCAAAGCACGTTTAAATCATGTTTTGGTTGATGAACAAAGTTCCGACGGGAAATTGAAAGTATCCTTAACTGCCAATAGAACTATAAAATCAATAACGATTGATGATGAGTTACTACAGGACAAAGAAATGCTTGAAGACTATTTAATCATGACAATGAATAAAGCTATTGAAAAAGCGACACAAGTGAATGACGCAGAATTGGCTGCTGTGGCAAAAGATGGCATGCCTAACATTCCAGGTTTGGACATGTTTAAATAATCAGTCACTACGATATGAAAAATAGCGTTTATCCTTCTAACTAAGGATAAACGCTATTTTATTATCAAGGTTTTGAAGAATTGTTTTTCAGCTTAAAAATAGGATTTAGAAGTTTAAAGAAAAAGTAAAAACTTCTTTTCGAATTTAACAACTTGCTCAAGACTTGGTACGGAATACCGTTATAATCCTTTCCTAAAAAAGAGGTTAAAGGGTACGCTTTTATATGAGTCATTGTATTCATGCGTTCTTTAACTTCATCAAAACTCATAGTAGATTCGATCATTCTTAACATCGAGAAAAACACAAAGGATTGCTGTCTGGCCTTTATACGTGTAATGGCTTCAGGGTTAGCGTTATTGCTTTCCAGTTTTGCTATAATCGGCACATGAACATTTGCTGCATTATGAAGATCTCTAATTACCTTGAGATAATGTTTAGGTTCTTTGCTGGTCATGGCTGTTCCAGGAGCAAACCGATGTCTGTGGGCATCTAATTTAAGATGTGCCATACGTCTAGCCTCTAGAATAAGCTGGAGTGAAAAGATAGCATCTTCCATCCACCCGGTTTCTATAAACCGAATATTGGAATTGACTAAAAACTCCCGATTGGTCACAAACCACCAGATTTCTCCTCTATAATTGACATTGGCCAAATACTCCTCTCCATCCACTATTGGAGAAAGCTCATCATCACCAAACGAAACCCTAAATTCTTTGCTTTTTACGAGTGTTTCAATTTTAGAAATAGAAGTAGAAAAAGACGTAGACAAAAAGGTCAATATATCCAGATCGTTAGCGTTACAAGTATCGATTAGTGTTCTTAAACTATGAGATACAAGATAATCGTCAGAATCAATAAAATAGATATACTTGCCTTTGGCACTGTCCATCCCACAGTTCCTGGCGCTACCAACGCCTCCATTCTCTTTATCTATAACTAGAATGTTAGAATTTTGATCTGCATAGCGGTGAGCTATTTGAGAACTGCTGTCTGTTGACCCATCATTAACTAAAATAATCTCATAATCATCAGGTCCCAAGCCTTGATCAAGCAAGCTGTCTAAACATTGAGCAATGTGTTTTTCAACATTGTACACTGGTATGATGATACTTAACTGCATGAAAAGGGTTTATAATTTAGGTGGCGAATATATTCAAAAATTTATAGTTTAATACCTCTAATTTTAACTTAAAAAAAATAGTCTTTAACGGTTTCAATTTTAACCCTCTTCACCTTTTATTATTATAATCATTGAAATCAAGATTGATCTCCTTTAATTATATGGATTCTAAAAGTGTAAGGAATTTGTCGTGCATTTCATCCGTATAATCCAGATGTGTAACGATACGAAGTTTACCACCGCCCATACTACTCAACCTGACGCCTTTCTCGGCGAAAGTATTTAGAAAGCTTGTATCATTCTTTTTATCGGTCAGCTCAAAAATAATAATATTTGTTTCAACGGGTTCTACATTTTTAATGCTCTCTAAGCCAGCTAACACTTTTTCGATCTCTTTGGCTTTCTGATGATCATCTTTGAGTCGTTCCATATGATGGTCTAAGGCATATAATCCCGCTGCTGCCAAGTAACCTACCTGACGCATGCCCCCACCAAGAATCTTACGGATGCGTAAGGCATTTTGCATGATGTCTTCATCGCCAATCAATACAGATCCAATAGGACATCCCAAACCTTTACTTAAACACACAGACATCGTATCAAACAATTGCCCATAATCTTGCGCTGTGTCTGGTTTTGCTACCAATGCATTCCAAATACGGGCGCCGTCCAAATGGTATCCTAACTTATGATCATTACACACGGTTCTTATTTTTTTTAATTCTTCAAAATCCCAGCAGGAGCCTCCTCCTCTATTGGCCGTGTTTTCTACTTCCACTAGGGCAGTGAGCGGACTGTGATAAAAATCTGGCGGATTAATAGCTTCAATGACATGTTCTGCCGTAAACATGCCCCGATGGCCATTTAGTAATTTGCAAGAAATGCCACTATTAAAAGATGCACCGCCACCTTCATAATGATAAATATGCGCGTTTGAGTCGCAAATAACCTGATCTCCAGGATTGGTATGCAATTTTAAAGCCGTTTGATTGGCCATGGTTCCAGTTGGAAAAAACAATGCTTTCGGTTTGCCAAACATATCAGCTAACCGTTCTTCCAACGCATTAACTGTTGGATCTTCCTTATACACGTCATCACCAACCTCAGCACTCATCATGGCTTCCAACATTCCTTGAGTTGGTTTGGTAACAGTATCACTTCTTAAATCTATAATCATTATTTTTTATTTTGAATTATAATTACAAACATCTGCTCCTATAGGCGATCCATCGGGAATACGCGGTGCGGTTTCTAATTTAAATTTTTCAGGATGTTCGCGCAGCTCAGAAATTAATCGTCCGTATTGGGCAGCATAAATTGGTGCTACTTGCTTTTTATCATTTAAACTTCTAGATATAGCGTCAATAGCCCCATTTGCTTGTGCCTGTACCTGAAAGGTAGCTGTATCAGAAACGGCAAGGTTCATGATATATTTTAACACATTCACATTGATGGATTGCTGTGCCTCATTTAAATAATCGTCCTTATAGCTTTTAGCAAATGTACTCTCAATGAGTTGACGAAGCACCTCGTAGAGGCCTAATTGGTTTTTATCTAAACTTTTTTGCTGTACGAGTCGGTTGGCGCGCTGCGGACTCAACAACAGTTCCAATACCATATCACTAGCAGTTGCTGGAGCACTTAATGCATCAAAAGAAACGCCTGTCTTTCCAGAAAATGATTCGCGAGATTTCCCGTAACCAAAGGCCCTCGGTGGAAACAAAGCTAGTTTATCTTTAGGAATGGCCAAGGTTTCAGCGCTTATAGAATTCAACAATGCACGCAACGCCTCTTTTTGAAGATTTGCCTCTAAAACTCTCATAATGAGTTGGCCGTCGCCTTTAACAGCATAATTATAGTCCAATCCGCCTATTAATTTCGACGTGGCTTCTGTTTGATATCTGTGTAAGAAATAGAGCGGCACAAATACATCTTCCAGCACAGAATACGGTTCGTAAGTGCGGATGTTGTCCTTCGAAAAGTTGGAGATGGCTCGAGCGCGTACGTTTAAAACACGTTCCAATTCCTCAGAAGCACTGCTACCGTTGTCCCATAAATGCGCAAAAGCATGAGCACCGCCTGAAGCTCGTGCGTCTGAATCAGAAATAAAGCGCAGGCCTTTAACCTGTGCTTGCTTCAAAATCTCACGCAAAGCTTCCTGTTCATCCGTGTCCTCCTCGAATTCAGAATAACTGTAAGCCACAGTGATCTTATCCCAAATTCCAATGCCATCGGTATAGGCGTTATCTAAACTGATGGTCCCATCTTTTAAACTAATCTTAGGATGCGGATAATCCATTACCGAGGCATCCGACGTGCTACTTGCCGCAAAATTATGTGCAAACCCAAGGGTATGCCCTATTTCGTGTGCGCTTAACTGGCGGATTCTTGACAGCGCCATTTGTAACATGGGTTCAGTATTAGCATCAGAGTTTGCAAAGGGTTGGTTTAATACCGCCTGTGCAATCATAAAATCCTGACGGATACGCAAACTGCCCAAACTCACGTGACCTTTAATAATTTCTCCTGTTCTAGGATCAACAACGGATGCCCCGTAACTCCACCCTCTTGTAGAACGGTGCACCCACTGAATCACGTTGTAACGACAGTCCATAGGATCAGCATCATCGGGTAACATTTTAATTTGAAAAGCATCTTTAAAACCAATCGCTTCATAAGCGTCATTCCACCATCTCCCCCCTTCCAACAATGCGGTCCGCACTGGTTCTGGTGTACCTGGATCTAAGTAATAAATAATGGGCTCAACCGCTTCGCTCATTGGGAGTTCAGGGTTTTTCTTTTCCAATCGGTGTCTGATAGTAAACCGCTTCACAATAGGCTCTTCAATAGGTGTGGCATAGTCCATATACGATATTGAAATGGCGCCACTACGCGGATCAAAGGTCCTAGGTTTATAATTATGATCCGGAAGTTCAACAAATGAATGGTGTTGAATAACGCTTATTAAGGACGATGTAGGCGTCACGCTTTTTATATGTCGACCTTTGGCTTCTCCGTCAAATGTTAACAGCGCTTCAAACTCTACATTTTTAGGAAATGCTTTGGTGCGCTCTAAGGACAAGGCACTTTTAGAAAGATCTAACTTATAGGTACCCTCATTTTGAGATTTCAGTCGGTCTGCCACACCATGGGCATCCTGCATCAAAAATGGCGTCAAATCGATGACATAGTTTCCGTTAATAGTATCTTCAATCTTAAAACCAAACAAAACAGATGTTGCAAAGGCTTGCTCGATACTTTTCTTTTCCAGTGCATTTTCTGTAATGGCCCTGAAATTCTGATTGGGCTGCACCAAAAGCAACTTATTGCCAGTTTTTATAAATTTCACAAGGCGTTCGGAGCCTAATTGTCCTCTATCTAACCCAATGTCATTAGAACCAATACCACTGGCCAAACTATTCACATATAAAAACTCATCGTCGAGATTTGCAACCTCCAAATAAATTTTATCCTGCTGTTCTTCATAATAAAAATCAAAAAACCCTGTATAGGGTTCAACTTTTTTCTTCTTTAATACTTGTGAGAATGAAGACGTTGCAAATAAAACGAAAACGCAAAGCAGGGTGTATTTTTTCATAGCTGAGAATTAGCTCATAAATCTACATAAATTAACTTGAAAAATTAATCCCTAAATTTCTTTATCTCTCCTCAGTTTTAATGATATATTTGTAAAAAATTCACACTATTATGACTACATCTGATCAAATTAAGGGTCTTGTAGAACGCCTTGGAGCGTTGAGGAGGTATCTTTGACGTTGATGCCAAAACTATTGAGATAACAAACGAAGAAGAACAAACTTTTGATCCTAATTTCTGGAACGACTCTAAAGCTGCTGAGCTGGTGATGCGCTCCATTAGGGAGAAAAAAAGTTGGGTTCAAGATTATAATACTGCCAAAACTCTAGTTGAAGATTTGGAGGTGTTTTATGAATTCTATAAAGCCGAAGAACTTTCAGCACAAGAATTAGAGATGCATTTTAATAAAACTGTAGCCCACATTGAGAAGCTAGAGTTTAAAAATATGCTTTCTGAAGAAGGCGATAGTTTAAGTGCCGTACTTCAAATTACTGCCGGTGCTGGTGGTACAGAATCCTGTGACTGGGCAAGTATGCTTATGCGCATGTACTTGATGTATGCAGAGAATAGCAGTTTCAAGGTTAAAGAACTGAACTATCAAGAGGGCGATGTTGCGGGGATCAAAACCGTAACCTTTGAAATTGATGGTGCTTTTGCCTTTGGTTGGTTAAAGGGTGAAAACGGCGTCCATAGATTGGTGCGGATTTCTCCATTTGACAGTAATGCCAAACGCCATACCAGTTTTGCTTCTGTATATGTTTATCCGCTTGTGGATGATACCATTGAAATTGACATCAATCCTGCAGATATTGAAATAACCACCGCGCGCTCTAGTGGTGCTGGTGGGCAGAACGTCAACAAAGTGGAAACCAAAGTACAGCTGACCCATAAGCCTACGGGCATTCAAATTTCCTGTTCTGAAACGCGTTCACAACACGACAACAGATCAAGAGCCATGCAAATGCTTAAATCGCAGTTGTATGAAATTGAACTTCAAAAGCAACTGGCACAGCGTGAAGACATTGAAGCTGGAAAAATGAAGATTGAATGGGGTAGCCAGATTCGTAACTACGTGATGCATCCTTATAAATTAGTCAAGGATGTCAGAACCGGTCATGAAACTGGAAATGTAGACAATGTAATGGACGGTGAGATTGACGAGTTCCTAAAAGCCTATTTAATGATGATGGGACAAAAGGATGAAAATCCGAATGAACTTTAATCTATCTTAGCGTCATCAAAATATAGAAATCGAATGAAAACAATTGATACAATTATTTTTGACTTAGGAGGTGTTCTTATTGACTGGAATCCTGAATATGTTTATCTAGACGTTTTTGATGGCGATCGGGAAAAAATGCAACAATTTTTTGATACGGTGTGCACCCACGATTGGAATGAGAACCAAGATGCAGGCCATCCATTGGCACAAGCTACTGAAGAACGCGTGGCCCTCTTTCCTGAACATGAAGACTTGATTAGAATGTTTTACGGTCGCTGGGAAGAAATGCTGGGAGAAGCCATTGAAGGTACCGTTGCCATTTTGAAAAAACTGATAGACAACAAAGATTACAAAGTGGTGGCATTGACCAACTGGAGTCATGAAACCTTCCCTATCGCTCTTGAGAGATTCGACTTTTTACATTGGTTTGACGGCATTTTAGTTTCTGGCGAAGAAAAAACCAGAAAACCCTTCAAAGACATTTACGAATTGACCTTGAGTCGTTTTGATATAGAAGCGAAACGTTCCGTTTTTATAGATGATAATCTTCGAAATATCATTGCTGCCAAAGACATGGGCATCAATACCATTCTTTTTAAAAATCCAGAAAAATTGGAAGAAGAATTGAAGGCGCTCAATATTATCCTCTAAAGCTTCCTCAATTATCTTCTCGTGGTTGATGCGATCATTTTGTTTAACTTTGGTCTTTCTTTAAAACCAAGAGCAATGATTTCAATTTATCACAATCCGCGTTGTAGCAAATCAAGAGAAGCTTTACAACTACTTGAAGCCAATACATCAGATTTTAAGGTTATCAAATACCTTGATGATGTATTGACCGGAGAAGATCTAGAAAATATTATCAAGTTATTGGGTATTACACCTATCGACCTCGTTAGAAAAAACGAGGCAGTTTGGAAAGAAAACTTCAAGAATTCAAACCTTACCGATACAGAGATTATTGCTGCTATGGCAAAACACCCCAAACTCATTGAGCGTCCAATAGTTATTAATGGCAACAAAGCCGTTATTGGTCGGCCTCCGCACAGTATCCTTGACATCCTTTAAGGGTAGCTTTAACACAACTTTAACCAAACCTCATTAAACCAAGTTCTATTTTTGCAATCTCACTAACAAACCCACTTTAGTATGGTTGCAAAATTAGTTAAGGTTACCCTTTTGATGCTTGTTTTAGGCGTCACTCCCGCTTATGCCCAAAGCAAAGATGCGATGGAAAAAGAGCGGGAAAAGTATATGGAAAAGCAAATGGAACAGTACAGAGATCGTGTAGATACATTTGTCAAGCTGCTCAATGTTGATGATTTTAAAGCACAAATCATCAAACAAAAAATTGACGATTTCTACCAAAAGCGAAATCAAATCGCATTTTCTGAAAAGCATCAAGAACTTGAAAAAGAACCATTAATAGAGCAGTTAAAAATTTCACATTTTGCTGATGTCAAAGAGCTTTACACAGAAGAAACCATCGCCTCAGTCCTGCGCTTTGTAGACGATAATAAAGCTGAAATAAAAAAATTGCAAAAAACCAAAACCAAGAAAAACAACTAAACACTAATGAAACTGATTTCCTACGCATTTACCCTCCTTTTTTTATTTACATCACATCTCATTTCCGCACAACAAGAGATTAGTGTGACTGGCGTTGTCATGGACAATGATGTCAATCAACCTTTAGAATATGCTACTATTGCATTTTTCAGTAAGTCAGAAAATAGAATCGTGACTGGTGGTATTACCGACCTCGATGGTAAATTCGATATTAAAGTACCCAAAGGCACCTATGATATCTCTATAGAATATATTTCCTACGGTACTAAAAATATTCCAAATAAAACCATTAACAAGGATATCGACTTAGGTGTTATGGGCATTGCCATTGATGCGCAATCCTTAGGTGAAGTTTCTATTATTGCAGAACGCACTACTGTAGAGATCAAATTAGACAAGAAGATTTATAATGTAGGACAAGACCTTACTGTTAGAGGAGGTACTGTAAGTGATGTTTTAGACAATGTTCCTTCAGTGTCTGTAGATGTTGAAGGTAATGTCTCTTTAAGAGGAAATGATAACGTGACCATATTAATCAACGGTAAACCTTCCGGATTAGTCGGTCTTAACTCAACAGATGCATTGCGTCAATTACCAGCGGAGTCTATTGAACGTGTGGAGGTGATCACGTCTCCTTCTGCACGTTATGATGCTGAAGGAACTGCAGGTATATTAAATATTATTTTAAGAAGAAGTAAACTTCAAGGTTTTAATGGTGCCATTACTGCAAACGCTGGATATCCTGCTACCGCTGGGCTTTCTGGAAACATTAATTATAGAACTGGCGATTTCAACTTTTTTAATACAACAGGATACAGTTATAGAGAATCTCCGGGAAAATCATTTACTGAAACACAGTATTTTAACAGACAATTTGATGAAAATGGGAATCTTATAATTGATAATCCTGATACGTTTCTCAATGAAAATCGTGAAACAGATAGACAGGATAAAAACTTCACAACCAATATAGGATTGGAATGGTACATTACAGATTCAGCTTCTTTAACAACATCAGTTGTTTATAGAAATAGTGATGAAGAAAATAGTACCTCCAACTTTATTAAGGAATTCAACGCAGCTGGCGATATATTGAATGAATCCACACGATTTGATCCGGAATTTGAAGACGATAAAACCATCCAATATTCGGTAAACTATGATAAACAGTTTGGTGGCAATAGTCAGCACAAGCTTACTTTTGACTTTCAATACGAAACTAGCGATGAAAACGAACGCTCTATAATATCTCAAGATGGTGATGCTGCTGAACGCGTCAAAACACTACAGTCTCAAGATGAAATATTACTGCAATCAGATTACGTGTTACCCCTTGGAGAAAACAGTCAATTTGAACTGGGCTATCGTGGTAATTTTAATGAATTGGACACAGACTACAGTTTAGAATTTAATGATGACGGTGAGTTTGTTTTGGACACAGACGTGAGTAACAACCTGATATATAGAGAATACGTAAATTCTGTTTACTCTCAATTTGGCAGTAAAATAAAAAGTAAATTTTCTTATTTGTTAGGCCTTCGTATGGAATCGACCAGATTAACCATTGATCAGTTAACCAGTAACGATTTTCAAAGAAAAAATTATTTAGATGTATTTCCTACAGTTAATTTAGGTTATGAAATTAATGAAAATCAAAGTTTACAGTTAGGCTACAACCGCAGAATCAGTAGACCAAGATCCCGATTTATCAATCCATTCCCTTCCAGAAGTAGTGCAACAAACCTTTTTCAAGGTAACCCAGACCTTAACCCTAGTTATTCCAATAAAGTGGATTTAGGGTATTTAAATAAATTTGGGAAATTAACCTTAAACAGCTCCCTGTACTATCAGCGCGCTACAGATGTTTTCACTTTTATTTCAGAAGATACTGGTGAGGTTGCCATGATCAACGGAACAGAATTTCCCATTATACGTCGTACACCAATAAATCTTGCTACTAATGACCGTTTTGGTTTTGAGTTTACACTGACTTACAGACCATCGAAAGATTGGAATATTAATGGTAACTTCAATTTATTTCAATCTAATACTGAAGGGTTTTATAACGGATTTGATTATGGTGCAGAGAACTTAAGCTGGTTTGCAAGGTTGAACAATAAATATACACTTCCTGGTAATGTTGATTGGCAAACACGTATTTTTTATATGGGACCAAGTGAAGATGCTCAAAATAAAAGAAAAGGGATGTTCTCTACAGATATGGCATTCAGCAAAGATTTATTTGACGACCGTGCTTCTATAGCATTTAATGTCAGCGATTTATTTAATACTAGAAAACGTAGTATGGAATCTTTTACCCCAACATTCAATAGTAATGCAGAATTTCAGTGGAGACAGCGCAGTTATAATATTTCTTTTACCTACCGTTTCAATCAACAAAAGAAACAGCAGCGCAATAATGAACGCAACAATGGTGGAGATGACATGGATTTTGAAGGATAAAACCTCACAATTAAAGCATAAAAAAAGCGGTCTCATATAGAAACCGCTTTTTTATATCGTTAATTATAATTGATCTAAGCTTGTCGCCTCTCTTTTTGCTTTGCGCTCTGCTTTCATTTCTTTAAAACGTTCCATTGAAGAACCAAAAATCCAGTAAGGAATAACAAAAGTCATCAAAAATATCATCAGCCAGAAACCGATGGTTAAAATTGTCAAAAACGCTAAAAACCCTAAATATTGGTCAAATGTAAACATGCTGAAAGTTATTTTTAATAATTGAAACAAAGATATAAGAAAGGATTGTGTTATACAATACCTTAATTAACTTTTATTAACAAGGTTGTTAAGACTTAGTTTTTGCTAGGTTGCGGCGTCATTCTTAAATAAGGGCGCAATTCAGTAAACCCTTTTGGGAACAGTTTTGTTGCCTCTTCATTGCTTACAGCCGGAACAATAACACAGTCCTCCCCATCGTTCCAATTGGCCGGTGTCGCGACTTTTTGATAGGCAGTTAATTGTAACGAATCAATGACGCGCAGTAATTCATCAAAATTTCTACCCGTTGAAGCAGGATAGGTAATTGTTAATTTAATGGTTTTGTCTGGTGCAATCACAAAAACTGATCTTACCGTGTGTTTACTATCGGCATTGGGATGGATCATATCATATAAATTTGATACCTTATGATCCTCATCAGCAATGATTGGAAAATTTACCGTGGTATTTTGAGTCTCATTAATGTCCTTAATCCAATCCTTATGAGATTCCAGTCCATCAACACTAAGTGCAATAACCTTGGTATTACGCTTATCAAATTCTTTTTTGTATTTGGCTACAGTACCCAGTTCTGTGGTACAAACGGGCGTATAATCAGCAGGGTGCGAAAATAGAATTCCCCAGCTATCCCCTAACCACTCATGAAAATTAATATCTCCTTCTGTGGTCTGTGCATTAAAATTTGGAGCTTCATCACCTAATCGAATCGTTTTCATAAATATCTTATTTTTTTAGTAATTAATAAAACTAAAGATAGGGATAATTGCCAAGGATTATTATGAAGGAATTGTTAATTAAACTTTGAAAAGGCTAAATTAACTTTAGAAAAGGTAATTGAAATAAGCAAGAATACTATAGACTTATTTGTCTTTTTCCCTTAAGCTTTTAAAACTTTAATAATTCGTCGCGCTACTCACTATTATAAGCGGTTCTATAAATTACACATAAAAATTAAACCTTTAAACTGCTCTTAAATCCTCCTCAAAATCTTAACTTTGTAAAGGTAATTAATCATCAAAAAATTATGGAATACAGAATTGAAAAAGACACAATGGGAGATGTTAAAGTCCCTGCAGACAAACTTTGGGGCGCACAAACTGAACGTTCCCGAAATAATTTCAAAATAGGTGCTCCTGCATCCATGCCTTTAGAAATCATTCACGGTTTTGCTTATCTTAAAAAAGCGGCCGCTTATACCAATTGCGAATTAGGGGTTTTACCTGAAGAAAAACGCGATTTGATTGCGCAAGTATGTGATGAGATTTTAGAAGGTCAACATGATGATCAGTTTCCGTTGGTAATTTGGCAAACGGGTTCTGGTACACAAAGTAATATGAACGTCAATGAAGTCATTGCCAATAGAGCGCAGCAATTGGCAAATAAGAACATTGGCGAAGATGAGCCAGTCATCAAAGCGAATGATGACGTTAACAAATCACAATCGTCCAACGATACCTTCCCAACGGGAATGCACATCGCTATTTATAAAAAAGTTGTTGAAAACACCATTCACGGCGTGATTCAACTCCGCAATACACTCCATAACAAAGCTGGCGAATTTAAAGATGTTGTCAAAATAGGACGCACCCACTTAATGGATGCCACGCCCATTACACTCGGCCAAGAAATTTCTGGTTATGTGGCGCAACTGGACTATGGATTAAAAGCTTTACAAAACACCTTACCACACTTAAGTGAGGTTGCTCTTGGTGGAACAGCAGTAGGTACGGGATTAAATACCCCAAAAGGCTACAGCAAACTGGTAGCAGAATATATCGCAAAATTTACGGAGTTACCCTTTGTTACAGCGCCTAATAAATTTGAAGCTCTTGCTGCGCATGACGCTTTAGTAGAAACACATGGTGCCTTAAAGCAATTGGCGGTAAGTTTGAATAAAATAGCCAATGATATCCGTATGATGGCTTCTGGTCCAAGAAGCGGAATTGGTGAGATCATAATTCCGGCCAATGAGCCCGGAAGTTCAATCATGCCTGGAAAAGTCAATCCAACACAATGTGAAGCATTAACAATGGTCTGTGCGCAGGTCATGGGCAATGATATTGCCGTAACGGTTGGTGGTACGCAAGGCCATTATGAATTGAACGTTTTTAAACCGATGATGGCGGCAAACGTGTTGCAATCTGCCCAACTTTTAGGAGATGCCTGTAGAAGTTTTGACGAGCATTGTGCCCAAGGTATAGAACCTAACCACGATGTTATCAAACATTTGTTGAATAATTCCTTGATGTTGGTAACTGCCTTAAACACAAAAATTGGGTATTATAAAGCGGCAGAAATTGCCAACACAGCCCATAAAAACGGCACGACTTTAAAGGAAGAAGCCATCAATTTAGGGTATGTTACTGCAGAAGACTATGACGCATGGGTAAAACCTGAGGAAATGGTTGGAGGACTTAAATAAACCCTAACCAATAGCGTTTTCAAAAATTATAAAGCTATTCGAATTCTATAAAAAGCAAGTTAATTTTAATAACTTGCTTTTTTTTATTTCATTTTTTTTCAATTTCAAGTTCAATTTCAAATTCATACTATGTCCATACTCATCAAAAATATTAAGGAGCTGCTTCAAGTTAGGCAAACCAACGTCACGATAGTTAAAGGCGAAGACATGAAAACGCTTCCCACCCTTAAAAACGCGTATCTCATTATTGAAAATGACACCATTGTAGAATATGGACCGATGTCAGCATATACAGAGTATGAAGCGGACGAGGTTATTGATGCTGCCGGAAAAATGGTGCTTCCTGCTTGGTGTGATTCCCATACCCACATTGTGTATGCTGGAGACCGCTCCCAGGAGTTTGTAGATCGTATTAATGGGTTGACCTATGAAGAAATAGCAGAACGTGGTGGTGGCATCCTAAACTCTGCTGAAGTCTTGCAAAACACGTCGGAGGAAGACTTATACGAACAATCCTTAAAGCGTCTGAACAACGTCATGCAGTTAGGTACAGGTGCTATTGAAATAAAATCTGGCTATGGCTTAACGGTTGAAGCGGAATTAAAAATGCTTCGTGTTATCAAACGGTTAAAGAAAGAATCGTTAGCTGTCATTAAAACCACCTTACTCGCTGCCCATGCTGTGCCCAAAGACTATAAAGATAACAAGACAGGATATGTTGATCTGATCGTATCTGAAATGATTCCTGAAGTTGGAAACGCTAAACTTGCCGATTACGTGGATGTGTTTTGTGAAAAAGGGTATTTCAATTTGGAGGACACTGATCGTATATTGGCTGCGGGTAAAGCGCACGGCATGATCCCTAAAATCCACGTCAACCAATTCAATGCTTTTGGAGGCGTCGCACTTGCGGTAAAACATAAAGCCCGTTCTGTAGACCATTTAGAGGAAATGAGACCAGAAGATATAGAAGCCTTAAAAGGCAGTGGTACGATGCCGGTCGCACTTCCCTCCTGTTCCTATTTCTTGAGCATCCCCTATTCGCCTGCACGGCAAATCATTGATGCTGGACTTCCATTAGCTTTAGCAACTGATTATAATCCCGGCTCTACACCAAGTGGCAATATGAACTTTGTAGTAAGTACGGCTTGCATTAAAATGAAGATGACACCTGAAGAGGCTATTAACGCCGCAACCATCAATGGTGCCTATGCCATGGGTATCTCCAATCAATACGGTAGCATCTGTAGAGGAAAAAAAGCAAATATCATAATCACCAAAGAAATTCCGAGTTATAACAATCTTCCTTATGCTTTTGGTGATAATCTAATTGATACGGTAATCGTCAGAGGGAAAATCTTAAAAAAAGAGAGGTCATAGAAAACCCTGTATATCCCGATTTTAAACCTTAAATTTCATAAAAAAACCCGAAAATCAAATGACTTTCGGGTTTTCTTATAATTATAATAGTGACTATTCTAAGGTGAATTCAGTACTAGAAATTAATTCTTTTTTATTGAACACATTCACTGTGTAACGCCCTTCAGCAAATTCGCCTCTTGGAGAAACAAACTCACAGATGTTTAAGTTTCTATTTTCGTAATTAAATTTACTAACGATACTGTAATTTAAAACAGTTTCACCAAATTGAATTTGTTCATTGGCACCTAAAACATTATCCTTCGGATCCAATACTTGTACATACAATTCTTTATCGCCTGCACCAACTAAGGTGTTTTTTGCAACCGTATAACAAATTCTGATTTTATCACTACGACGCGCTCTTTCCGTAGGAATTAATTTTCCTGAGCTTCTTTCAATGACGCCAAATGCCTTTAAACCTACAGTCTGTAAAACCGCGGCATTTTCAACCACAGTAGCTAACTCCGTATTTTGAACCAACAAAGAATCGGTAAACATATTACGTTCAGCCAACTTAACATTGGTACTATCTAAAGAGGTCGCCAATAGAGAGTTTTCAATCTTCAACTTATCATTTTCAGTTAAAAGGACATTCATTTCCTCCTGTAATGACAAATATTTCTTTTTATAACTCCAGAGGCTGTTAACACTGTTTTGAGAAATTTTTAAAGAATCCATTAATCCCTGAATTCTATTTCTGGCGTCCACTAAATCTTGGTTTGCCACCTTGTTCTCACCTATGGCAATATCATATTGTTTTGCCATATTATTCAAATCTGTCATGACCAATTGTTTCTCCTTGGTCAAGGTCGCTTCATTTTCTTTTTTCTCATTGTATAATTTGGACGTATAAAACCCTGTTCCAATAAACAAGGCCAATAAGATGCCTAAAGCAATTTTTAATCCGGTATTTTTGTTACTATTGGTACTACTTGAACTTTCCATAAGTTTTGTTTTTAGTTATTGATACTTTAATTACACTGGTTTTACTATGTTTTTAACGATAGAAATAAATATTAATGTATTTTTAATACTTCAAATTTAAAATTAAACTCCACAATGAACAAACTTGTTCTATTTAAAATAAACGATTTAGATAAGTTCTTAAAAAAAAGACCAAATGAATCCAAGTTTGGAGAACATATTAAATTACTTTCCAACACTACCAATATATACGAATCTTTAAGAACTTTAGACGTTGCCTACGTTATATTTGGTATTCCAGAAGATATAGGGGTTTTTGCCAACTACGGCAATCGAGGTACGGCAAAAGCTTGGGATGCCACTTTAAAGGTCTTATTAAATATCCAAAGCAACGTCCACACCAAGGCTAGCAAAGTTTTGGTATTAGGACATTTGGATTTTTCAAAAGAGATGGGCAAAATTGATCAGCTCGATAGTTCTGATAAGAATATTGAGAAAGCCAGAAAATTGACTGAAAAAGTTGACCGTCATGTGACGGATTTGGTACACGCCATTGTCAGCGCCGGTAAAAAACCAATTATTGTTGGTGGTGGTCACAACAACGCCTATGGAAATATAAAGGGTACATCTTTAGCACTCAAAAAACCAATTAACGTTGTTAATTTTGATGCCCATTCTGATTTTAGAAAAGAGGAAGGCAGACATAGCGGCAATGGGTTTAGTTATGCTTACGCCGAGGGGTTTTTAAAAAACTATTTTATTTTCGGTTTGCACGAAAACTACACCTCAAATCTAATTTTCAAAACCTTGGATAAATTTAAAGCTTTAAAGTATAATACGTTCGAAGCGATCACTATAAGGAAAGATAAAAAGTTTAAATCAGAATTAGAGCGCGCGGCAAAGCACGTTACAGAAAAGGCTTTTGGTGTTGAAGTAGATTGTGATGCCATTAAATACATTCCTAGTAGCGCCATCACACCAAGTGGTTTTAGCGTTAAAAAAGCAAGGGCTTTTGTGACCTATTTTGGAAATCAAGAAAACGCTGCCTATTTACATATTTGTGAAGCCGCACCAACGCCTGACACCGAAGTAATTGTGGGAAAGCTGATTACCTATCTTATAACCGATTTTATAAGAGCAAATCAATCTATCTATGAAACTAAATAGACAATATAGTATCGATTTATGGTTATTTATTGGAAGTATTATGGTGCTGTTATATCTATTATTAATGACAATAATGTTTGATAAAGACTATAGTAATACTGGCCTAAGAGCCATTATGGAAATGATAACAGTCCCTATTTTTAGCATAGGTACCTTCATTCCTGTGATTGTTATTTTTAGGGGTATTTCCAAAAAAACCGAAAGTAAGAGTTTAGCCATCTTGACCATGCTTTTCTCGTTATTGACTGCCTTCTTAATAGGCTATACCACTTTATTATAATGCATTAGTGTCCGACAAAGACTTAAGACCGCTGCGCTGAAAGACATAAGACATAAGACTTGATTCGCAAACATTTGAAAATTAAGCCCATCTGATTTTCATTTTTAAGCTCAAAAACTAAAACGCCCTTTAGGGCTTTAGCAAGGTGATATATTTTTAAATTTCCCTGACAGCTTGCTGCTGTTAGCAAAATCAAATTGTATAAGATTTTAATCGGACAACAATGATTATAATGACTGAAATTGTTCCCTTTGAAAAGAAATATTCAAAAGATTTCTACGCACTCAATATGGAATGGCTTCAAACCTTCTTTATTGTTGAACCTTTTGATGACGAGGTATTAACTAAGCCAGAATTTTATATCATTGACAAAGGTGGACACGTGTTTTTCGCAAAACTCAATCATGAAATTGTTGGCACCGTAGCCTTGATGCCAACCAAAGATCCTCAGGTTTTCGAACTTACCAAAATGGCAGTCTCCCCAAAACATAGAGGCTTTAAAATAGGACAATTGCTAATGCAGCATTGCATTGTTTTCGCGAAATCAAATAGTGTCACGTCACTTATCCTCTATTCCAGTACTAAACTTGAGAACGCTATTTACATTTATAAGAAGTACGGTTTTGTGGAAGTTTCTTTGGAACCCAATTGCATATATAAACGTAGTGATATTAAAATGCTTCTCAGATTGAATGAGCATTAAGAATTAAATTTTGAAGAATCTCTTTACGAAGGTCAACTCTTTATTGATTTTATGGATTACTCCAGACGTCGGAATGACAAAAATGACAAAGTCGAGAAGGAATGATATTCATACATTTTTGTCATGTCGAATGCAATGAGACATCACATTATCCAAGTACATTCGATGACAACGGCTATGGGATTCCTCCTGACGTCGGAATCACAACATTCAGTCGGAATGACAGAGACATAGTTTGTCATGCCGAATGCAATGAGACATCCCATAACCCAAATACATTCGTTGACAACTGTTATGGGGTTCCTCCTAACGTCGGAATGACAGCATTGAGACGGAAGGACGAATCATGGATTGTCATGTCGAATGTAATGAGACATCACATAATTGTTATTCCATAGTGTCGCAACGGTTATGGGGTTCCTCCTATAGTCGGAATGACAAAATTGATACGGAATGACGAATCATTGGTTTGTCATGTCGAATGAAATGAGACATCACATAACCCATGTACATTCGCTCACAACTGTTATGGGATCCCTCCTATAGTCGGAATGACAAAATTGATACGGAATGACGAATCATTGGTTTGTCATGTCGAATGCAATGAGACATCACATAACCCAAATGCGTTCGATGAGAACTGCTATGGGATTCCTCCTAACGTCGGAATGACAATGTTGAAAAGGAATGACATTCATACATTTTTGTCATGTCGAATGCAATGAGACATCACATTATCCAACTACATTCGATGAAAACTGTTATGGGATTCCTCCTGACGTCGGAATGACAAAGTCCAATCGGAATGACAATATTGAGTCGGAATGGTAAAGTCCAATCCGAATGACGAATGGTTGTAAGAATGAGAAGTCTTAAATTAATTCCCAACCGAATTCAATGAGTCAATTTTACGCTGTAACTTTTCAATTTCTTGAGCATTTTCATTGACTTTAGGAATCGCTCTAATAGAATCCATTTCCATTTGCATCAAATCCAAATCTGAGGTTTGTTTCTCATCTTCATAAAAGTAGCCAATACCTTCGCTAGCTCTCCATGCTTCATTCAGTTGATCATATATCATTTTATCCCATGTACTTGGACGTTTAACATCAATCCAAATCACATCGCGATACTCACTGTCAATCAATGCCAAATCTGGGGTTGCTGACCCATCAAATTTTTCTGAGCCATCTTTTACCGCAGACACCGTTCCTAAGAAAAACATCCGTCTGCGGCCAGCAATATCTTTTATATAAGGTCTGAATTCTACTGGCTTATTAACAGACCAATCATATTCCTTGCGAGACTCAATTATTTTTAACGGCATTGCAGAAACGCCAGCATAACCTTGTTTCTTAGCAGCATGATCATAATAAAACAATTTATTCGTGCCGTCTGCAGGCACAAATACACTATAGGTCAAACTGGTGCGCTCGTCTCCGATAGGCTCTAATCCGAACCAATGGTACAATCCGCTATAGGCCTTAGCATCCACCGACGAAAAATCAAAATCGGTAACAAAAGGCTGCTGATTCTGATCTTCTGGCAAATCTGGAATTTTTACAGCGGTTTCCATTTTCCATGGTAACGGATCCGTAAATCCGCCTAAGAATTTTAAGGACTCCGCTTGTAATCTGGATACTTTTTCAGATAGCGTGTTTTGTCTGGTTAAAAATGGATAATTTTTCATATTATCGGGGCTGACATACGTGCCTTTTCCAATTAAAACCCGCTCCATATAGTCGTTAAAATCGTGCTCGCCACTATCTATAATCATCACACCACCAAAAGTTGGATAAGGGAAAAAGAAACCTTTCCACTTAATTAAGCTCACGACTTCCACCCATTTTCCGGAATCATTTTTCATATAAAAGGTATCGCCCGGCTCCATATTGAAGAGTTGCCAAATATTGAAACGCTGCACCACTGCGTTATAGGTGTTTCTGCTAAATTTTAAAGATTCGCCAATAGAAAACGTTACTGGAATACGGTTCTCATTGGAGAATCGAGGAAATGGTGATGTACTGGATACAGCAAAGACTTCCTCTGTATTCTCACTGATTTGCTGCATGGTATATTTCTCGGAAGGCTGGATAGCCATGGTCCATTTGTTTTCACCATCTACTCTTACCAAATGGGGTAAGGACACATCTTTAGTCTCTCCAACCGATTCGTTGGCCATTGAATAAATATTACGCAACGGTTGAATGCGTTCATTTTGGGTAAGCGGCAATTCATTAATTTGAACTTTATTTAAGTTGTTAAATACATTGTAGGTTTTTACATAATCGTACATTTTAAAATGCCCGCCAATTATATATAACAGTCCAAAGAACAAAATCAACAAAGCTAAAATTCCGATGCGTCGT
This sequence comes from Gelidibacter salicanalis, assembly GCF_016469035.1. Classification (GTDB taxonomy): domain Bacteria; phylum Bacteroidota; class Bacteroidia; order Flavobacteriales; family Flavobacteriaceae; genus Gelidibacter; species Gelidibacter salicanalis_A. The sequence goes on from NZ_JAEHJZ010000007.1 coordinate 63,261, forward strand.
CCCACGCTGGCTGAGTTCCTAAAGCTTCGCAATCCGAAGAACAACACCAAGCTTATCACGAGAATCACGAAAATATATTTCCTCATCCATAATAGAAATGGCTGGTAATCATCCCGAAGAAAAAACAGTAATAGCACCAAAACCAAGGCGGCAATAATGGTGATTGATTTTTGTCTACTCCCTCTATTCCAATAATTCTTTATCATAATTACACTGTTCTTTTAATAAACTTAATTAAAATATCAAACTCAAACCTCAGTCCTCATACCTCACACCTATCTACATCAACCCTTTATCCTTCAATCGCTCTCTTGCGCTCTTTTTTGGTAAATTAGGATCTTCCTCTATTTCTTTTTTTGCTTCTTCTACTACTTTTGGCTCTCTAGTGGTAATATCCTGTATAAAATCACGCCCTTGATCGATGGCTTTATCAAATTTTTCTTCAACGGTATTACTATGCGCGTCGATTACTTTTTCAGATTTTAGCACAAATCCGCCAATATACGTACCTATAAGCGTCCCTACAATACTAGAAGCAAAGACTGAAATGGTAGCAATATCTATCGGAATTAAAAAACGTGCGACTACTATTCCTATCAAAAAAATCATGGTAATGAATACCAAGCGCAACAGGAATTTTTGTTGGTATAAGAATCCCTTTGGATCATCGGGCGACATCTGTAGGTTTTTGGAATACATCAACTTATTTAAAAAACGATACAGTCCGTTGCCTGTTGATTCTCGCCAATACAGCAAGATTCCGAATAAAATTGAACCTATGAAAACGATGATTTCTAGTGTCATTATGTTGTGTTTTTAATGCTTAATAGGTTAATAATACTACAACCCTTCCGTCTTTAGGCTCTTTCCTGAGCCTAAATCCACCTTCCCTTATTAAGGGAAGGAATTTTTGTGATTGTTACTTTATAATAAGCTTATAAATTCATAAATAATTAAAGCTTCTCCTCCTTTTTAAGGAGGAGTGGATTCAGTTTCAGTAAAGAAACTGAAGACGAGGTGGTTAATTTCCAAAATATAAACCTTCCCACTCCCATAAAATTAGTCTATAAAACTTAAATATTGTTACGAATCGTCGCAATAACCCAATCTTTCAATGAATTCTCCCAAGTCTCATAGTTTTTATAAAACAACTCCTTATCATACCAATACAGAAAAAGGACATCCAATGGCGCGATATTAACTAACAATTTCCAGATTAAATCCTGATGCTTCACGTGTAATGATGAATGAGGTTCATTTATTCCTTCAAAAAGTTCAACATCAACAATATCTGCCAGTTTATGCTGATTACTAATTTCCATCTTATCCAGATACAGTTCAACACCCATTACTTTTTTCCGATCTTCGATTGACAATTTGTTCAAATATCCCTTAAATAACACATTGTCTTCCAAAATATCTATGATAGGATGTGGTGTGTTTTTTAAATACTTAGCTAACATAAATTTTTTGATCCGGTCATAACGTGGAGTTTTTACAACGGCATCTAAATCATATGCAACAATTAGGTGATCGCGCAATTTATCCATCAATTCTGGTTGTGAAATATGATAGATCAACACATCATAAGTTGTATCCATAATCGCTTCCTTATGCCACTTTTCATCTTGAAAAACCACGATTGGTGTAATAAAATCGCGCAATACAAAAACACCTCCAAAAGCTTTAGTGTAAAAGGAATCTGTAGTAAAATATAATTCTGGAAGCTCTAGATTGCGATGCCTTAAATCGCCATAAGTTTGAGCAGAGTCCAATAATTGTTGATGCAAGCCTTCATCAATAAAATTATGACCCTGTTTGAATTTATCAATTAATTCAAATTGCTGCATTTGGACTTTATCCAAATTATTAATCAGCTTGAACGTAATGGAAATATCTCCATATTTTAAGACATCCAAAGGCTCATAAAACGCATCAATGTGCTGATCAAAGTGCACACAAATGGCGCAATCTCTAGTAATATCATTAATTTTATCGCCATGAGTTCTAAACACATGCTGCATCATTTCCCGATCGAATGTATGAAACGGCACATAGACCGGCTTTCCTTTTTGCAACGGGGTAATGATAATAGCATTCGGATTGGCTTCACCGTTATTCAAATAATGGATTTCCTGCTTCTCTTCAGCAATTTCAGGGCTCCAACCAATTCCATCGATAGAAAAATTAGTGAGCTTTGTTTCCGTAAACCCTAATATTTTAAGGCACTGATTGTAACGCTCAACCAATTTCCCGCTGATGGGAATGAGTTCATCTCTATATAAATGTGCTGCTTTTAATTTTTCCATTAAAAAATTTCAATGTAATTATTTTTCCTGTTGAGTTTCGTTTCTCTATTCTCTTCTCTCTATTCTCCATTCTTTTTTCCAAGCAAACTATGTATATGTGCATACTGCAACAACATAATGGTTTTTGCATCTTGAATTTCTGTCGATTCAATCATTTTTAAAGCTTTAGAGAAGGGTAGCTCCATCACTTCAATTTCTTCGTGTTCACTTGCAATTCCTCCTCCTCCATTGACTTTCATGTCGGCGGAATACGGTGCCACAAATAAATACATTTTTTCAGTTAAAGCCCCGGGAGATGTATATGCTTCCATCACCTTTTTAACTTCCTGTATTCTGTAACCAACTTCCTCTTCCACCTCTCTTATTATTGTAGATTCTGGCGAATCCTTATCATCAATAGCGCCAGCACAGACTTCAATAGACATACCATCTTCTTTTTTTGTTTGGTAAATAGGCATCCGAAATTGTCGTGTTAAAATAACTGTACCTTTTTCCGGATTGTACAATAAAATTCCGGTGCCATGGCCACGATCATAACTTTCACGAGAGACACGCTTCCATGAGCCGTTTTTAAATTGATAATCATAATTGATTTCTGACAAGGTTGCCCAAGCTTTAGAAAGTGTTTTAATATGAATATTTTTTATGTTGTCTAACATTCTATAAATTTTGTCTGATTAGGTTTTGTTTTTAACTATCAAATTTGCGACGTGCTGTCAATTCGATGTTGAGGTCGTTGACTCTAGATTCCACTTGGCGTTTGAAATCAGTATCTGCAATTGTTGCTACGTTGTCTAAATACCGCACCACTTCCTGACGTCTTATTTCAGAAAAATCGAGACCTTTCATATTGGCACGCATCAATTCTTGGAGCATATTAAATTTGGTATTATAATCTTGTTTAAAATAAACTTCTGGATTATCAAACCACGAGGCTTCCAAATCAAAATCGGTTAGACGCAATGAAATGGCCGATTGGATATTCCGAACGTCCCTCGACGAAAAGAATGGAAACACACGCTGCATTTCCTTATATAAATTGGCATAAAACTGATGTTCATTGGTTTGGAATTGGCTTTCCACTTGGTCATAAACTGCATGGACACGCTCTTCTGAAGGTTTACCGACAGATTTCAGAATCTCTCCCATGTTTTTTGCCAAACCTTGATCTTGGAGATACTGATACTGCTCCGGATTTTTCATGTTTACAAAACCAGGCATCGTGTTTTGTAACTTACGCCACCATAAATGATCCTGATCTAAAAAGTCGTGTTCCGTCTGTGCGCCATCAATTTTAAATCGGCCTTGAACACGGGAAATCACCGCCTTATCCAACATTTCTGGTAAATTGGTAAATAATCCGATGGCACTATTTCCATAATTTACGGCATAGGCCCCTTCGGTATATCTTAAAAACACGCCAATCACTTCTTTTACACCAGCCGACACACCTTGTGCTGTACGCTCCTGCAAGTTGTTCTCTGCGTCATCAATAGGTGCAAAAATCAGTTTTGTAGGATCTTGCATCGGTTTCATCCATTCCACCATCTTTTCAGCAGAACCACCTTGAAATGTCGAAATTAAGGTATCTGGCATGGGATGGAATAGAAATGGCAGCTCCAAATGGTCACAATATTCTTTTAATCGTGTCGCGATGGCTGCGATGAGCATACTTTTTCCTGTTCCCGGAATTCCATAGCCCATAAAAACTGGCATAAACCCGCCCAACTCCTGAAACGGATTCTTTTTTGCCGTAAAATCGTAACTCAACATACGCTCAGTCAATCGGCGGGCGAAATGCTTGGCATCTTTATTTCCAACAATCTGCTCAAACTGAATTTTATTAAACGCGACACTTTTGGCGGCTCCTGCAAACACATTGGTCCAGCCAGAAATCGCAAATTCAGAATGTTCCAACTTATAGGTTCTGTCCAAAATGGTTTCCTGATGTTCCAAAGTTGATTTCCGCATTTGGATTTCGTCGATCAACGCTTCAAAAAACACGACTGTAAAATCGGCTACATCTTTATCACTTTTAATGATATCTGGATGCCCTAAATACTTGTCATAATAAAATAAGATACACGCCACACCTTTTAAGGGCGACAATAAGGAAATCTCAGGAATACCCGCGAACTTTTGTTTCATAACGCTTAAATCGTCAGAAGCATACGGTTTTAGGTTGTGTAAAATATGATAAGCGACTGAAAACAACATGAACGCAGTTGCCGTGTGCATTTTGCTTTCGTATTCCCGTTTACCCATACTGTCCAAGGACGCTTTGCGCTCATTTAAGCTGGACAATCCTGACGCATCATAATAACTATCTTTAATCCACACGCCCAGCGTCAAACCTTCCTGAACAGCGTATAAGGTTTGATTGAGCAACACAGGAATTGCAATAGAATCTGGCAACAAACGTTTTTTAAGCTCTAAAATAGTTTTGGAAACAGCCGTTGTTTCTGCTACATTAGAACCGTTGTTAGCTCGAGAAAGATACAGGAGAATCGATTCCTCTTTAGCATCCTTATCTTTGTTTTTGGCGCGTTGCCCTTGCTCCCATTGGATACTTTTAAGGTACGATGCTGCTTCATCGCGAAGCATATCGAGTTCGTTCTGTTTTATTGGGAATGTTGAGTTTTGTTGCATATTCTATTATAATGCGAGTTTATACTTTAACGTTCATTACTAATTCTCCTCCTTTTAAAGGAGGAGTGGATTCAGTTTTGGTAAAAACTGAAGACGAGGTGGTTATTCAACCCTTCCGTCTTAAATTCCTTAACTGGAATTTAATCCACCTTCCCTTTTTAGGGAAGGAATTTTTATAGTTTACTTATCTGCAAATCCGCAATCTGAATAGGTGGCTTTGCCAATCCATTCATAATTTCCGGTCTTTTGCTATACAATAATTGAATGATACGATGCGGGGCCAAAACATAACTCTTATTGACGGGTTGATTCCATTTTTGTAAGGTTTGTTTTGAGAAATAACCGCCTTCTGTAAATTCACTTCCGGAAGTCACGTCATCAATTTTCAGAGATAAGGCATAGGATTCCAAGGGAACATCTTTTGCTGCGATACTTTCTAGAATAGTATGCGTGATCAGGTTTTCATCTTTGGCAAAAACGTTATGGAAAGGCCCTAAATCGATACGTTTGATGTGTTTTGGTTTGACATCTTTTAACTTCCTGTCAATTCCGTAAGCCATAACATCCAAATTCATATCTCTATCGGCAGTGGTTTTAAGCACCTCATAAATCATTTCTTTACTGGCGTCTATGGTATGGCCTTCAAAATCGAAATACATATAGCATACAAAAGGTCGGTTGCAACCCACATCAAAGAAACTCCAGCTGGTCATGAACTCACCTACTGCACCTTCCGGTGCTTTTATTATTTTACCTTGAACAAACCGATTGAAAATAAATTTTTGTTCAACAGACGTGTAATACACAATGGAAGCCGCTTGAAACAACTTAGTCCTACTAACAGGTCCTTTCTTTCTTAAAAGAGTATCCAAAAACTCTTCTTGCAGTTCACTGACATCTTTAAGTTTATTGACGTAATTCTCTTTTAAAGACAAGTCGTTAAACAGATAACGGAACTCCAAATAATTAGGAAAACCAGATTCAGTTAAATCTACTTTCATATGCTCCTCTTCATCATACATGTATTTGACACGCATGGCTTCAATAGAATACAAGAGCAAATCAGCATATTGTTTAAAAAAAATAATTTCTTGTGTGGTACATAATTGATTGTATTGCGCAGTTACAATTAATTCCTTTAAAGCAAAATCGACCATTTTATGATAGAACACATACTGCGACTTGGAATCGAGGTAGGCAGAATCTAATGGTGTTACAATGTGATTAATGGACACTTTTATATAGTTAAAATGATTATAGAAGACTTATCAATGAGCACCTAAACCTTGTTTTGAATCTGTATTTGCGTTAAGGGTTGCAGCGGCATCCTTTTTTCTTTTTCAGAAAAAAGATACAGCGGAAAACCTGACCACGCTTTTTTGCGTGGGAACGCCCAAATTAAAACATCTGAACTTTTAAGCAGATAGATTGATATCCTCTTAAGATAACAGTTCGTCACCTGTGTTCTCAGGTTTTGGAGTTGGTTTGGCAGCCTCAGGAGTTTCTGAAGGTTTGGTGGCATCTGCCTTATAGTAATCTTCAAAAATCTCTTTCATGTCAATGCCATAACGCTCTGCAAAATTCTTCTGGATGTCACTGTCTTTAGCACGAATTTCCTGTAAAGCTTCAGCATAACTGCTGTACACGCCTTGCATCACTTTTTCGTGCACTGGAATGTTTTCCATCATTTCCTGACGCGCTTTGGCACTTGCAGTATGCATTGAGGCTAAAGTTTCGCCAATATGCTCATCAGTCTTCACTCCCAAATGTTCTAAAATAGCTGCAAATTCCTGGTCTGTACGCGCTTTTAATGCAACCACATACCCGTCATAATACTTCAATCGTTCTTCCGTATCACTTTTTAATTTGGCACGGTGGGTTTGTAAATTGCTGCGTAAAGAGGTTAAGACTTTAATGGTCAGATTATGTTTGTGTACAAAACTGTCCTTACTCGCCGCCAAAGTGGTGTACGCATTTTTGAGGCCTTCCAATTCTTCAATTTTTTGCTCTAGCGTGGTCACTTTACCAACAGCTTGTGCATAATTAGCCGATTGCTTGTCTACAATTTCCTCTAACTCCTGACGTGCTTGTCTTAAAAGCGCATAATTCTCATCGAGCTTTCCTTCTACCTCTTTCTTCTTTTCTAAAGCTCGCGTATGATTTTTGGTAGCTTCAACAATAGCCACTTGAAGTTTATCTTCAACTTCTTTGATTTCAACTTCTCGGTTTTTTAAGCGAGAAACTGCTGCTTGACTTTTAAACGACAGTTCGCTTAAGAGGGTTTGTACATCAGCACTTTCAATACGCTCCTGAAACAAGGCTTTTGCTTTATTATCTGCTCCTGCCCTTATTTTTTCAGCTTCCTTAAATTCTTGCTCCTCTTTTTTAATTCTGCTCTTACGTCCCCATAGGTTATTCCACCAGGTGTCTGGCTTATTGCGCGCATCTTCCAATTCAATTCGGGCACGTTCCAAGGCTTTTTGAGCTTCGTCAATAACACGTTGCTCATCGGGATTCAGCGAAGAGAATTTTTCAAATATGATCCCAACTTCATCTTGATAATCGGTCAAATCTTTAATAGCATCCAACAAAGTTGTTCTGTCCTTTTCTGCCATATGGACCACATCATCCAATGTGGCATTGAGAATTTTTTGGCGCGATTGCGGATCATCTTCTTGAGCCAATTTAGATTTCATGGTGTCAATTGCTTTCCCCCAATTGACATCTACTTTTCCTGTTTTTTCGTTGGAATTGGTTTCTAATAAATCAAAATCATCAGACATATGGTAATTTTTTTAGTGCGTTGGACATATTTTTAGTGAGTACAATTTCGTTAAAAAATATCGGTTTGAAGATTATTACTCCTTAAATTATTGGTAGTGATTTTTACAAAATTGTTACACCCTTCTGTAATATGTTTGAAAGTCAGTATCTTTAAGCAAACAAAAACGTATAAAATGAAAGGAGTACTCGCTATTGCAACCCTTGGGATCTTACTAATGGTCAGCTGTAAAGACAGCACTGAAAAAGTTGTAGAAATGGTATCAGAAACGGCCAATGACCTGCATAAAACAACAGCTCCAGATTCTATAGCTGTTATTCCTATCGAGCATGCTACGATGATTTTGACTCATAGAGATGTTGTGATTTATGTAGATCCCGTAGGAGGTGCTGAGGCATTTGCTGAACAAGAAAAGCCCGGTTATATTCTCATTACAGACATTCACGGCGATCATTTGGATGTAAAAACCTTACAAGCGATGACTTTAGACTCTACCATTCTTGTGGTACCACAAGCTGTAAAGGATAAATTACCCGAACTAAAGGTGAAAGAATTAGTGGTTATGAACAATGGCGACACCAAAGACTTTGATGCCTATTCTATAGAAGCCATTCCGATGTACAACTTAAGAAAGGACGCATTAAAGTTTCATGAAAAAGGTAGAGGCAACGGCTATGTGCTGAACTTGGGTGGCCAAAGAATCTATATTTCTGGTGATACTGAAGACATCCCTGAAATGAGACAACTTAAAAATATTGATATGGCTTTTGTCTGTATGAACTTACCGTACACGATGACTGTTGAAAGTGCCGCAAGTGCCGTGCTTGATTTTAAACCCAAAAAAGTATATCCCTATCATTTTAGAGGCACGGAGGGCATGAGTGATGTGAACCAATTTAAAACGCTTATAAATAAGGAAAATTCGGACATTGAAGTTGTTCAATTAGAGTGGTATCCGTAACGGTTTATCGACAAACATTACAAATTGAGAATTTTTAAATTTCATAACTTTTTTATTATGAAACAGTTATGAAATAAATTAAAAGTGTATATTTGAGTTCCAAATCTCAACTCATGATTGCTAATCATTACAATATTAATATGCTCTTGCTGGTAAGTACAGAACAACTTACGTTTGTTTTACTTATTACTGCTGCCGTATTTTTATTCTTTATTGCCTTAGCCGTCATTAAAATGTATAAATTAAAAGCAGAAAACAAACGCTTAACGGAGAGTGATGCTTTTAAAGCCGAGGTAGATGAGGGGTATAAAGATTTTACTGACGGTCATTTATATGACAACAAGTAAGCTCTATAAATAACACTAATTTTGAATACTTAGATAATAAAACATAAAAGAACAAGCCGTCTCAAAACTAATTGAAACGGCTTTTTTTATGTTTTTCTCTCGGATAGCTGTCCGAGAATGGTTTTCAAATACTCAACTCTCGGATAGGTTGTATAAGTATTGAGACACACTCTTTTAATTAGCAAATTAGCGAACTAATTTTTTGTACTTAATTCGTTTCGGGGTCAAATCGCCACCCAATCGTTTTTTCTTATTTTCTTCATATTCACTAAAACTTCCTTCGAAGAAATAGACTTGTGAGTCTCCTTCAAATGCTAGGATATGCGTACAAATTCTGTCTAAAAACCATCTGTCGTGACTAATTACTACCGCACAACCGGCGAAGTTTTCAAGACCTTCCTCCAACGCTCTTAATGTATTGACATCTAAATCATTAGTTGGCTCATCTAAGAGCAACACGTTACCTTCTTCCCTTAGTGTCATGGCTAAGTGCAACCGGTTACGCTCACCACCAGAAAGCAGTTTTACTTTCTTGTTTTGTTCACTTCCTGAGAAATTAAATCGGCTTAAATACGCTCTAGAATTGACTTGTTTACCTCCCATCATGACCAACTCCTGTTCATCACTAAAGTTTTGCCAAATTGATTTTTCTGGATCAATGTTAGAGTGTTTTTGATCTACATACGCAATTTTTGCAGTGTCACCCACCTTAAACTCACCTTTATCTGGAGTTTCCTCACCCATGATCATTTTGAAAATGGTCGTTTTACCTGCACCATTCGGACCAATTACACCAACAATCCCCGCTTGAGGCAAGTTGAAATTTAAATCTTCATAAAGCAGTTTATCATCAAATCCTTTACTCACGCCAACAGCTTCAATAACATTTGTTCCCAAACGCGGACCATTAGGGATGTAGATCTCTAATTTTTCGTCAAGTTGTTTTTGATCTTGACTCATCAATTTATCGTAGTTGTTCAAACGCGCTTTTTGTTTGGTCTGACGACCTTTTGCTCCTTGACGCACCCAATCCAACTCACGTTCCAACGTTTTTTGACGTTTGGAAGCGGTTTTGCTTTCTTGAGCCATTCGGGTCGATTTTTGTTCTAACCAAGACGAGTAATTTCCTTTCCACGGAATCCCTTCACCTCTATCGAGCTCTAAAATCCAACCAGCCACATTATCCAAGAAGTATCTATCGTGTGTTACGGCAATAATAGTTCCTTTATATTGTGATAAATGGTGCTCTAACCAGTGCACAGACTCCGCATCCAAGTGGTTGGTAGGCTCATCCAATAACAACACATCTGGTTCTTGCAATAATAATCTACATAAAGCGACACGGCGACGCTCCCCACCGGAAAGCACACCAATTTTTTTATCGCCATCTGGAGTTCTTAGCGCATCCATGGCAATTTCTAATTTTGTATCTAATTCCCAAGCATCAGAAGCGTCAATTTTATCCTGTAACTCTGCTTGACGGTTCATCAGCTTTTCCATCTTGTCGGTATCAGAATACACTTCTTCCAAACCAAACATATCGTTGATCTTATTGTATTCATCAAGGATGGCCACCGTTTCAGCAGCACCTTCACGCACCACTTCCATCACCGTTTTATCATCATCCAATTGCGGTTCTTGCTCTAAAAACCCCACTGAATAATCTTGAAGAAACGTCACGTCTCCTTGGTAGTTTTTATCCTGTCCTGCAATAATTTTTAAAAGTGTGGATTTTCCTGAACCGTTAAGGCCTAAAATTCCAATTTTAGCTCCATAGAAGAAACTCAAGTGAATATTTTTCAACACAGGTGTATCAGCACCTTTAAAAGTCTTTGTAAGACCTCGCATCGAGAAAATTATTTTTTTGTCGTCGCTCATTTCTAAAATAAGTTAATTGTTAATATATAATTATGTGATTCAGACTTACAATGAGGCTAAATGCTTGGTATGGACTGAAACTTATAAACCTTTAACCGTTATACCCGTCCTTTAAGTGCGTTGAACACCCAGGCGATGGCGAAGAAGCCAATACCTACAGATGCAAATCCGTACCCAGCTACGTCATCATATCTAAATGCGCCAAGAGCGATTAATGCAACTCCAACTATAATCATGATTGTTGTGGCCCAAGCCAACACCGTATTTTTATTCATTGACATAAATCTTCATTTTTTAGGGAATTACAAATATCGATTATTTTAACATAAAAACGCTGTTAAAGTGGGTTTTTAAAAGGATTTTTATAATCCAGTTGAGCTAATTACCTGTTCCACTGATTTGAAATTCTCTTTAGGCTGCAAATTATCATTCCATCAAATTTTGGCGGCATGTATTATAAAATCAATAGTAATCAACCGCAATTTTTAAGAACCCTCAATTTAACTTATTATTTACAGAAATACTGCTCCCAATGGTAAGTTAGTCCTTAATTTTGCCGTTTTATTTTTTAGCCTATAATTTAGAAACAAATGAATAAAGCCTTATTATCATTGGCCATTGGAGGGTTTGGTATTGGATTGACAGAATTTGTCATCATGGGAATTTTGCCTGATGTGGCCAATGCATTTCAAATTACGATCCCTGAGGCTGGACATTTTATTTCGGCCTATGCTTTAGGCGTTGTAGTTGGCGCTCCCCTACTTACTGGTTTGGGTAGCAAATGGCCTGCCCATAAGGTATTATTGGTGCTGATGTTGTGGTTTACGGTGTTTAATACCCTATCTGCATTTGCAACAGGATATAACTCCTTTATGGTCTTGCGCTTTTTATCAGGTTTACCACATGGTGCATTTTTTGGAATTGGCGCCGTGGTTGCTGGAAAACTCTCGAAAAAAGGAAAAGAAGCAAAGGGTATTGCCATTATGTTTAGCGGACTGACCTTTGCCAATCTTTTAGGCGTCCCACTAGGGACTTACTTGGGCAAGAATTTTGACTGGAGCATCTCGTTCTTGTTAGTTGGCGTTGTAGGTGTGGCCGCTGTTTTAGGCGTTAAATTTTGGATGCCAGTATTGCAAAAATCTTCTGAGACTAAATTTTTAAGCGATTTTAAAATCTTTAAGCGGTTAGAACTTTGGCTGATCATATTATTGACTACTATTGGAACCGGCGGATTTTTTGCATGGTACAGTTATATCTCACCATTAATAACGGAAGTGGCAGGACATGCTGAAAATGTTGTGGCTTATGCGATGGTTTTGGCGGGATTAGGAATGGTAATTGGTAATTTTGTTGGTGCCAAACTTACTGAAAAGTTCTCGCCCTTAAAGACCGTAATGCTCGTTCTTGTTTTAATGTCAATTTCTTTATCAATTAATGCTTATTTGGCATCAGACAAAACCATGGTATTGGTGATGACGTTTATTATAGGAATTGTAACGTTTTCAATTTCTACCCCTATTCAAATGCTGATTATTAAAGCCTCAAAAGGATCGGAAACGCTCGGATCTTCGTTAAATCAGAGTGCGTTTAATATTGGGAATGCTTCCGGCGCTTATTTTGCAGGATTACCTATAGCCATGGGCTACGGTTATACATCAGCCGATTGGGTTGGTGCGGCCATGGCGGGGACTGGCGTTTTGATTGCCTTGGGAATAATGATGTTGAAGAAAAATCAATCTAAAAAGGTCCGTGCTATCGCCATGGAGAACTCCTAGATCAACACTATACTTTCGCTTCTGTTAGAATCACGCCTTTAAAAATTGAACTTTTATCCAATAATAACTAAGGATGTTAACGCATCTTATCCAATAAATCGCTTAAGAGCTGCGCGTCCCCTTCGGTGAGGTTTTTAACCAAATCATCATTAAAATCGGCCGAAATAGAACTTAACAATGTCTTGCCTTTTTCAGTAATTTCAATAAACACGACGCGTCGGTCAGCAGAAGATGGCAATCGTTTAATATAGTCTTTGGCATGTAACTTATCCATTAAACGAGTGGCATTTGGGGAGCGGTCAATCATCCGTTCTTTAATAGTCTGCACTTTTAACGGCTCATTGGCACCATTTAAAATTTTAAGGATATTGAATTGTTGTGGCGAAATTCCGTGTGGTTTAAAGAACTCATTCTGAAAACTTGTAATCCAATTGGCGGTGTAAAGCACATTAATCATTGCCTTAATTTTGACATTGGCAAATTTAGAATTGATGTCTTTTGATAGATTTCCCATTTTTCAGTGGCTAAAATTTATTTTAAAGTTTTTGATTTTAGAACAGCATACCTGAGTATTCTTCCTTTTAAATACCACCTTAGCATACGCACATTGAGTAGTATTGTTGTTTTTTTGGTCAAATGCCCAATCAGCGATGCGACTTCTGGTTTAGTGTAATTAAGATAGACAAGATGCCTTATTTCCTGTCTTCGGAAGGTTCTGTTGCCATAGTTAAAAGCGCTTGCTGAAATGCCGTCGTGGCAGTTTCCAACTCTGTATTCAAACTGGCGTTAATAAGTTCTCCATCTGCGAAATTTTCATAAAAATTAGGCAAAGAAAACGTTGCAACAATTTTTGCGTTATGTCTAGGAAAGCGGTCTTTCGCCATAGCCAAAACAGAGGCTCCACCTCTTCCTCCTGGCGAAGCTGCCATCAACAACATCGGTTTGCCCATAAATGTTTTTTGTTCTGCACGGGACATCCAGTCAAAGATGTTTTTAAATACTGTTGCATAGGCTCCATTATGTTCAGCAAGGGATAAAATAATGCCATCTGAGTTTTTTATATGGTTTAGCAATTTCTGAGCGTTTTCAGGAATGCCCTCTTTTTTTTCTAAATCAACCCCAAACACCGGTAACTCAAAATCATTTAAATCTAAAATTGTGGATTTGACATCTTCTACTAAACTGGCCGCATAGGTTGACAGCTGCTTGTTGATGGACTTTGAGCTGTTACTTCCTGCAAATGCTATTATGTGCTTCATACTATTGTGTTATTTTTTTGTTGTAAATATAAGAAACCACTAATAAAACTAGCGCAATTAAAGCAGCCATTTGTTCTACATCGCCAATCATGTAATGGGCAAAAAATGCCAGGATAAAAGCAAAAAAGTAACCGGCATAAGCCCATTCCTTTAGCACATTAAAACTTAAATTCCAAAGTGCAATCAAACCTAGAAGTTTCATCACAGCGTATGGATAGATAAGGTAGGTTGGATACCCGAAACTTGTGAACATTTGGGATACTTCGTCGTAATTAAAAAAATACATCCCAGCCGAAAAAAGGAGCAATACGGTTAATAATCCTGTTGCTATGTAATACATAATTTTATTGGTCTTCATAAACGGTGTTATAATTTTAGTGGACAAATATAGTTTAAAATAAATTATATTCCTAGGAATATAATCCCAAGGTAAATTATTCTAAAAATAAATCGTCATATCCCAATGTCCTTCTTTTGTATAACTTTTAAAGTTCGTATTTTAGCGTCAACTAAAACATTTGTAATGGACCTTAACTTCAATAAAAACGAAGATCACAATAAACTTTTGCTTTCTGCTTTACGTCAACGCCTTGCCCAAGTAAAATTGGGTGGCGGACAAAAAGGAATCGATAAACATCACGCTAAAGGCAAAATGACGGCACGTGAGCGCATCAATTACCTATTAGATCCTAAAGCAAAATCTATTGAAATTGCCGCTTTTGCAGGTGAAGGCATGTATGAAGAACATGGTGGCTGTCCTTCTGGAGGTGTGGTCATAAAAATAGGGTATGTGAGAGGCAAACAGTGTATGGTGGTGGCCAATGATGCTACAGTTAAGGCGGGCGCTTGGTTTCCAATTACCGCAAAAAAGAATTTAAGAGCCCAGGAAATTGCGATAGAAAATAGATTGCCAATAATATATTTAGTGGATTCTGCAGGAGTTTACCTCCCAATGCAAGATGAAATTTTTCCGGACAAAGAACATTTTGGACGTATTTTTAGAAACAATGCCATTATGAGCAGTATGGGGATTACTCAAATTGCTGCGGTAATGGGAAGTTGTGTTGCTGGTGGCGCCTATTTACCGATTATGAGTGATGAAGCACTGATAGTCGATAAAACTGGAAGCATTTTTCTTGCTGGAAGTTATTTAGTAAAGGCGGCGATTGGTGAAACGATTGACAACGAAACTTTAGGAGGTGCTACCACACACTGCGAAATCTCTGGCGTTACAGATTATAAAGCGAAAGATGACAAGGATGCCTTGGATACCATCAAAAATATTATAGATAAAATTGGCGATTATGACAAAGCTGGATACAATCGTGCAAAAGCCGTAAAACCAAAGGAAAATCCAGAAGATATTTATGGCATTATTCCAAAAAGTCGCGCGGAACAGTATGATATGTATGAGATTATCAAACGTTTGGTGGATAATTCGGAATATGATGAATATAAAGCTGGCTACGGACAAACCATCATTACCGCGTATGCAAGAATTGACGGCTGGGCGGTTGGAATTGTTGCCAATCAGCGACAATTGGTGAAAACCGCAAAAGGCGAAATGCAATTTGGTGGCGTGATTTATAACGATTCCGCCGATAAATCAACCCGCTTTATAGCCAATTGTAATCAGAAAAAAATCCCCTTAGTCTTTTTACAGGATGTGACCGGATTTATGGTTGGCAGTAAAAGTGAACACGGTGGCATTATTAAAGATGGCGCTAAAATGGTAAATGCAGTGAGCAACTCTGTAGTGCCAAAATTCACCATTATAATCGGCAACAGTTACGGGGCTGGAAACTATGCGATGTGTGGAAAAGCCTATGACCCTCGCTTGATCGTCGCATGGCCAAGTGCTGAGTTAGCGGTTATGAGCGGGAATAGTGCCGCAAAAGTACTCCTTCAAATTGAAACCGCTTCTCTCAAAAAGAAAGGGAAAACCATCACCAAAGAACAGGAAGACGAACTTTTTAAAAAAATCAAAGACCGTTATGATGATCAAGTGTCGCCCTATTATGCAGCAGCACGCATTTGGACCGACGGTATTATCGATCCGTTAGATACGAGAACTTGGATCAGTATGGGTATTGAGGCGGCTAACCACGCTCCTATTGAGAAGAAATTCAATATGGGGGTGCTGCAGGTGTAATGGACGCTACAAAACCAAAACAGTCTATATATATCATCCTATTGTTAATTTTGGCAGGGGAAGCAATTTTTGTGCTTCCCTTTGTCTTGGCACGAATTTTCAGACCTACATTTTTAGAGGTTTTTAAGATCAATAACTTTGAGTTAGGTAGTTGTTTTTCAGTTTATGGGGTGGTAGCCTTGCTCTCCTACTTTTTTGGTGGGTCGTTAGCAGATAAATATGCGCCAAGAACCTTAATGGCCGTTGCACTGTTTATGACCGCATTAGGTGGTTTTTATATGGCGACCTTCCCCTCTTATACAGCATTAAAAATATTGTTTGGCTATTATGGGTTTACCACCATTTTTTTGTTTTGGGCACCTATGATTAAAGCCACAAGAGTTTGGGGCGGACAAAACAAACAAGGACTTGCCTTCGGATTTTTAGATGGTGGTAGAGGCCTCGTAGCGGCGAGTTTTGGCTCTCTAGGCGTGTTGGTTTTTTCCTATATGCTCACCGTTGATGTTTCAGCTGCATCGCTGTTAGAACGGCAAGACGCCTTTAAATATGTGGTTTGGATCTCTTCCGGAGTGGTTGTGTTAATCGGAATTCTGGTGTTTTATTTCCTTAAGCCATTATCTGATAGCGCCGAAACAATAACCCAACAAAGTAAAGTATATACGCTCGAAAATTTTAAAGCTGTTTTGAAATATCCATCGGTTTGGCTGATGATGCTTATTATTTTGTGTGCTTATGTTGGCTATAAAATCACTGATATCTTTAGTTTGTACGCCAAGGATGTGTTAAAATTTGACGCCATCAAATCTGCCGAGATTGGTACATATCTCCTTTATGCACGGCCTGTAACCGGCATTACCATTGGGTTTCTGGCAGATAGAACACGGGCTTCCTTATGGATTATTATTGGCTTTGTTATCATGTTGCTCAGCAGTTTGCTTTTTGCCTCAGGAATTATTTCGGACAACACTATTGGTCTCTTTGTCATTTCTATAATATTCATGGCCATTGGAGTATATGCTACGCGTGTTCTTTATTTTGCAATTATGGAAGAGGCAACTTTACCATTGGCCATTACGGGAACAGCTATCGGATTTATTTCTGTGGTAGGGTACACCCCTGACATTTTTGCGGGTCCTTTAATAGGATTGCTTTTAGACAATTCGCCTGGTGAACTAGGGCATCAACATGTGTTTTTAGGAATGGCTGCTTTCTCAGTTATTGGATTTGCAGCAGCATTTACATTCTCAATACTTACAAAAAAGAAGATTAGAACGTCTTGATGACCACTGCACATTTTTTGGGGTCAATTAAAAAATCACCTGGTATTGGAAATAAAAAAGGAGCAAAAACCCAATGGCTTCCACTCCTTTTCTAATTAAGTTTCTCAACAGCCTTTATGACTGATGGTATATTTTAGTGAATGTTCTTTCCTAATAATTTAAGAGTGTCCTTACGCTGAATTTTTCCGGTAGCGGTTTCTTTAAATTTTGGGATATTATAAATGTCCTTAGGCACTTCAAACTTATCCAAATCAGCAAAAGCTGAGTTGTCAACTGTGTTTTTATCGCTTTCCACAACAAGAATTAGTTTTTCACCTAAATCTACATCCAGTTGAGAAGCAATAATAAAACGCTCTTTAATTTTACCGGCAAGCTTGGCTTCAATCTGTTCTGGGAATAATTTAACACCACCAGAATTGATGATGTTATCAGCACGTCCAATCAGTTCAAATTCTGTAGGAGAATGTATGTTAACCACATCAGTAGTCACCAGCTGTTCTAAAGCTACTTTAGGGGCATCAATAACCAAGCAACCTCTACCGTCTTGAGAAATACTAACATCAGGGAATACCGTAAAATACTTCATCCTATGTTCTCCATTCATGGCTTTTACCGCCACATGACTTACAGTTTCCGTCATGCCGTAAGTAGCAAAAATTTTAGTTTCTAAACCTTGAATAGCATCTTCTAAGGGTTGTGAGATGGTGGCACCTCCAATAATCAAGGTTTTGATATTGTAAATATAATCCACGGTATTTTTTAATTGCAGTGGAATCATGGCACAAAAATCATAAGTCTGCCCATAATCAAAGACAGGTTGCGAGGTTGGATCTACAAAATCGAGTTCCAAACCTAACACCATGGCTCTTACCAACATCATTTTGCCGGCAATATAATGGGTAGGCAAACAAAGTAGCGCTTTTTGTCCGGGTTCCATATTAAAATAGTTACCGGTGGCAATTGCTGAATTGACCATAGCCTGCTTGCTGACCTTCATCAACTTTGGTTTTCCAGTAGAGCCAGAAGTCCTTACATTAATATAATCTTTAGCATCTAACCAATCCATTAGGAAATCGCCCATTACTTTTTCATAGGGTGCTCCTTCCTTTACTAAGCTATAAGCCACTTCATTAAGGTCTTCAACATTGTAGGAGTTCCCGTTTAACTTAAATTTTAAATGAATTTTATCAAATGTTGGCGTCATTTTTTATGTTTTTACAGTATAATTATCTAAACGTTATTAGAGACCCAAGGTAGAAGTTTCTTGGTTAACCAAGGTGCCTTAAGGAAAAAAATTAGCACTTATTCAATACCAATAGTATCAATTTCCTCTTGTACTTTAAATTTATGATTTGGTTCTACCACCTTACCAAATAACTTGCCTTTCCAATCGGTCCAATTATACATTTTTGACAAGATAAATAGGATGATAGGAAACATGATAAATACTGGCACAATAATAACTGTTACTCCAGCAGTTTGCGGGTCAGAAATGTCTTTTAAAACGGAATGCGTTTGGAATGCGGTCCAGTCTGCAGTAACCAATAAGGCGGTAAATAAATTGTTGGCAGCATGAAAACCTAAAGCTAACTCTAACCCGTCATCCATCAAAGTCATAATTCCTAAAAATAATCCTGTACCTATATAATACACCATAATTATGGGACCAAGCTTGTCTACTTCAGGGTTTGCCATATGCAACAATCCGAAAACTATAGAGGTAAAGATTAATGGCACCACTTTATACCGTGTAACCACACCAAGCCCTTGCATGATATAACCTCTAAACAAATACTCCTCAAAACTGGTCTGTAATGGCACCAAAATAATAGCGATAACACAGAGGATCAAAAATGGTTGCAGATTAAAATTAAAGACATAATCTTCAGGGGACATATAGTAATCTATCAGCACTAAACTGGAGGATAAAATTCCCCAAAAGAAAAAGATGACCCAAAAACGTTTCCAATCTATTTTTGGTCGGGCTGTGGTAAGCGATGTAAACGACTGTTTATGCAGCCACTTTACGGCACCAAGTAAAAACAGCAAGCCACCAACAAAAGGAAGCAGAATAAATACAAGATTTAAATTAGGTTCAAACAACCCCATTAAATACGCTGTATCACCCATTTTAGACTGGTCAATAGAACCGCCTCGCATGGTTTTGAGAAACACACCCAATGCATGCGGAATTGAAAATATGACCAATCCTACCAGTGCTATAATTATACCAATTATATAACGCCACCAATCATGTAATCCTTTAAACGCCTGAGCTATATACATATCTATTTATAAATTAAAATTCCAATTAATTCTTTTATCGTAGTGCAATCCACCATGTTCTACCACTAACGGACTGGCAATATTATTTGTAAACAAACTTCCAGTTCCAAGGCCTTGAGGGCGGTTATTTTCTAAAGTATAGGTCCATTGGGCAATAGCATTCAATCCTACATTGCTCTCTAGCGCGCTAGTTATCCAATAGCCAATACTGTTGGCATGGGCAGCTTCAATCCATTCGGTACTGCCTTGAAAACCGCCCACCAACGTTGGTTTCAAAATAATGTATTGTGGGTTTATAGTTTCTAATAAGTGCTGTTTATCTGAAAGGTCCAAAACCCCAATCAGTTCTTCATCTAAGGCGATGTCCAACGGGGTTATGTCGCAGAGTTTAGCCATCTCCTCCACTTGCCCCTGTTTTATAGGCTGCTCTATGGAATGCAACTGGTAGTCTGATAATCGTTTTAGTTTTTCTAAAGCATCATTTGGAGTAAATGCACCGTTGGCATCCACACGCAGTTCGATATCAGTTGCCGAAAAATGAGTCCTGATCGATTTCAGAAGCTCTAATTCAGCTTGAAAATCGATAGCCCCAATTTTTAGTTTGATGCAATTAAATCCAGCGTCAATTTTAGATTTGATCTGCTCCTTCATAAAAGCTTCCGTCCCCATCCAGATCAATCCATTGATGGGAATAGCTGCTTCACCTTCGGTAAATTTAGACGGAAATAATTCAAAAGATGTTTTGGATTCTAAATCTAGAAACGCCATTTCAAGTCCAAATTGAATGCTCGGAAACGCTTTCAGTTTAGAAATCAGCACTTCTTTGCCTAAAAAAATATTCTTACAGGTCCAACTTAGAACGGATCCAAAATCAGGACGGTCGTCAATAGACAAGCCTCTAAACATGCCACATTCCCCAACGCCTTTTTTACCGTTAGATTCAATGATAACGAACCAAGTATCCTTAGTTTTTAAGACACCACGAGAGGTGCCACTAGGTTGTTTAAAATTGAGGGTGTATGTTTGGTAGGTTGCCGTCATAATCTGGTCAAAAATAGTCAAAAAATGTTGTATTTTTAAGAAATGGAAGGGCGGTATTCCTATCATTTGTTTTCATTAACAAAAAACATCGTACTTTAGGTAAACTCTAAAAAAACAACACTGGTTTAGAACATCTACATGAACATGCCTGAATTTCCAAATATCATTCTTTATGCCATTCCTTTTTTCGTTATTTCGATTGGGTTAGAGCTCTACGGTAGCATTAAAGAGAACAAGAAATCGTATGAAACAAAAGATGCGGTTACCTCAATTACCATGGGCTTAGGGAATGTGTTGTTGGGATTTATCAGCAAGGGCATGGTATTGGTAGCGTTTATGATGATTTATGACAATTTCAGAATTTTCACTATTCCATTTGCGTGGTGGAGTTTTATACTGCTATTGTTTGCTGACGATTTTGCTTACTATTGGTTCCATCGCATCTCTCATCAAAACCGTTTATTTTGGGCATCACATGTGGTGCACCACTCTTCACAGCACTATAATTTAAGCACCGCTTTACGTCAAACTTGGTCTGGCGGATTTTACACCTTTATATTTTGGTTGTGGTTGCCGTTGATTGGTTTTCATCCGGGAATGATTCTATTACAAATGTCGGTGAGTTTACTTTATCAATTTTGGATTCACACCGAAGCGATTGATAAAATGCCCAAATGGTTTGAAGCCATTATGAACACACCATCGCACCACCGAGTTCATCACGGTAGCAATCCGCTCTATCTCGATAGAAACCATGCTGGAATTTTTATTATCTGGGATAAACTTTTCGGAACATTTCAGCCAGAGCTTAAAGAGGAAAAGGTAGTGTACGGATTGGTAACCAATATCAACACCCATAATCCCATAACAGTGGCCTTTCACGAATGGGTTGCCATGGGCAGAGATGTGTTTTCTGGAAAAAAATCATTAGGTGATCGTATCAAATACATAGTCAAACCTCCTGGATGGAAACATGACGGAACGGGTAAGTCCAGTACTGATTTGCGGAATGAGTGGCAGGAGTCAGTTGGTAGGAGTCAGTCGGCAGTTGGCAGTAGTCAGTCGGCAGTTGGAAATGAGTTGTGACGGTTTAATAAGTACAATTTATTTCAGTTCATTAGTGTCAATTTCAATTTCATCATTAACTTCAATTTCATCTTCATCTTCAACTTCATCTTCAATTTCCCCCCATGAATTTCAACACTAAAGTTATTTGGATTACGGGAGCTTCGAGCGGCATTGGAAAAGCCTTGTCCATAGCGCTGTCACAAGAAAACTGCCAACTCATCCTATCCTCTCGACGTGAAAACGCGCTTGAAGCCGTTAAAAGCCAATGCAAAAACCCAGAACAGGTTGCGCTGCTGCCCTTTGATTTAGCGAATTTTTACCAGATGAAATCAGTGGCTCTTGAGGAAGAATCAAGACCGCTTCGCTGTTAGAACCAAGATTTCAACCGTTAAGCCCTAAAAACATAGGCATTAAGATTTATAATTATCAGGAATTATAGTGTTTGTTAACATCTTCAAAGAAGATAAACCACTGTGGACTGGAAGTCCAAAATTTTGAACAAAAGAATGAAATTCTTTTTTAAGAATAGTTTGTCATTCCGAATGAGGCACGAAGAGGAATCTCATTATGATAAGATTTCTTGTTGCTCGTTCCTCGCTCTTTCGAAATGACAAAAATGCTATTAAAACTTTATAGAAACTAAAATAACGACAATGGAATTGAAGGGTTTTAACCCCTAACTAGATAATAAAAAATGTGGACATAAACGCCCAAAACTTTGAAAAACCTTTATCAGTCTATATTCTTAGAAGATGGATGGCATTTTAATCGGACAACAATAGTGTTTTTTATTAGGAAATAATAAGGTCTCAAAATTTTGCAAAATTGCTCCATGGGTCTAAGGTCAGAGTTAACTGGACTTAAATTTGATTTCCTAATCTTTTTACATTAATGTCAATATATATCCCCCAATTGCTCCGCCCAAAACGACAAAGGCACTATTCATTTTTTTGAAAATAAAAACCATAATCAAACTTGCAATAACTATTAAAATTGTTCGCCAATCTGTTAAAGTATCCTTTACCATTTCTACACAAACGGCAATTATCAATGCAACCGAAGCGACATTTACCGCATCTAAAACGGCACCTATAATTTTTGATTTCCGCATTTTCGGTATCAACGGATTTAATATTAATACGAAAAGGAACGACGGAATAAAAATACCAAGAGTTGCAGCAATTGCTCCCGCAATTCCGTTCATTTGCCAACCTATAAAAGTTGCAGTGGATAACACTGGTCCTGGCGTTATTTGTCCAATAGCAACTGCGTCAATCAGTGCCTGTCTGGTCAACCATCCGTTTGCAACTAATTCTGAGTCAAGAAATGCAAACAAAACATAGCCACTGCCATAAAGTATTGCGCCAACTTTTAAAAAAATTAAGAATATTTTAAGAATTTCTATCTTTGAAGGGTCGGCAACCTGAAAAAGGATAAGTGGGATAAAACTATGTAAACTGCCAGCATTTTTTTTTAAAAAATAGATAGCGAACCCAAGCAAACCGCATCCAAAAAGAGCTATTATTTCGTTAACTCCTAATAAGCAAGCCACTAAAGTAATAATGCCCAAAATAGCAAGTTCCTTATTTTTTACTGCCTTTTTACCAAGTCGGAAAGCTGCCATAATGATTATTGCAATAACTGCTGGCTTAATGCCATAGATAAAAGGCTCTACTTCTGGTAACTGACCATATTGTTGATAGAGCCAGGCAAAAACAGAAGTGATGACGACCGCAGGAAAAATGAAGCAAAATCCAGCAACAAACAGACCTTTCCAACCTGCACGTTCGTGTCCGCAATGCATAGTCATTTCAGTCGAATTCGGACCTGGAATTAAATTGGTAGCACCAACAAGGTCGAGAAAGTGTTCTTGGGTCATCCACTTTCTTTTTTTGACAATTTCATCCTCCATCATTGCGATATGTGCGGCAGGACCGCCAAAAGCAATGCTTCCCAACTTCAAAAACAGTAAGGCTAGCTCTTTTAATCTATTTTTTTCTTGCATTGTTTTATCGCAATTTCATTTCATCTATTAGGTTTAAAATATCCGGATTATAAACTTTCATTGTAATGTTGTCTGCGTCAACATAAAAAAGACATAGGGTATTTTCAACACTGAAGGATTGGGTATGCTTGCTCCACGAAAGAATTTCCTGGCCGTAGTACGGATCTCCAGCAGCGCCATTGTTAATTTGAAAAATTGAACGAGAAACATTCAGTTTTTTATGTACATAATTTTCTGGATAAATAGCTATTTGGGGGGGTAGCTTGAGCCAATTGTTATTATGCTCGTCATCAGTAAGAATGCCCACTACTTTTTTACTATCATTAATCAAAATATTTAAGTATTCATTTCGTCTTTCAATCATGCCTTTGTCAACAGGTGTTGTTGCTAATATAGGGTCTTTTGTCGCATCACAAATGGAGGGTACTACTTTAAATGGGCCTTCTCCCTGTAAGGCAATAATACCATCAAATAGCAACATTCCTTTTTCATCAGCCAATCGATAGCCTATGTTTACATAGCCTTTTCTTTCCAATCAACAAAGTGTCAACCTGTTTCTGTTCCTCTTGCGCTGCCTAAAAACTGTTTTATGGTATAGGGAGCACTAACTTTTTCTGCAAAATATTTTTGCCCGTCGCTTTCAAAATATAATGTTCCGTTGGCATCATAAGCTAAATTGCTATAGGACGCGGGTATGCGAGCTTGTTGAGCCAAGGATATGGTCATTAACAAGGAGGCAAGAGCTGTAAAAAAAGACGTTTTCATTTAATTTTTTTTTATTGAAATCTAATGTGTTGATGCTAAAAGTATTTCTTGAATGATTGTTAACAGGAGCGTCTATTGTTGCTCAACAGTTTATCAATAGACCAGTTTCCGGCCCCTTCAACAAGTAAAAATAAACTACCCAAAAACATCGCCCAATCAGTTCGACCAGCATGCATCATTGCCCAAAATCCGTCAGCGTCCAATATTTCTAATTTTGTAGTTGCAATGGCAACCAACATAATAATGAGTGTTGGAATACTCGCCAATCTTGTTAGTAAGCCAAGTAAAATAAATGTACCACAAACAATCTCAACCGTACCGACAAATGCACCGAGAAATTCTGGTGATGGAAGTCCAATTTTTTCAAATCGTCCCGCACCCCGAAGGGCAGGAAATAAAAATTTTTGAATGCCTTCTGAAAGGAAAACGGCACCGACCAGTAAGCGAATGATAATGGTGGTTTTGGAATTGTCGGAAGTGATAATTTTTTGGAACATCTTAAGGATTTTTTTTATCAAATAAAATCAAATATTTTATATAGTGATAAATTCTATCATTATTTTCTAATTGGTGATTGTCAATATAGTGGTTTCTTCATGGTAAAATATGGCTCTTTTTGTGTTGCGTGGCAACTGCTACAACTGTTTGTTAGGATTTTGAACTCTTTATGGAATACGATTGAATCTCTGTTTTTAATTACTTTTTCCATATCTGGAAGCGCCACCGTTAAAAAGTGTTCTTCAGATTTTGCACATTTGAGTCTTCGTTCACATCCGTTCTCAATGGTTTTTTTTCTATTTTTGTCCCTTAATAATCGGCTATTTTATGTTGTAAAATTATACAACATAACTATGAAACTATGGTCTATTTGAAAAAATAATGGTGTTTAGTTTGACTGATCCCGAAATGCCGTAGGTGTATTTCCGGTATATTTCTTAAAGTATTTTGTGAAGTGGGAATTGTCGCTAAAGTTAAGTTTAAAAGATATTTCCGAAATGTTCAAGGTCGTGTAGAGCAACAACCGTTTTGCTTCGTTGATCGTATATTCCGAAATCACTTCGGCAGCCGATTGATTATTTTCTTTACGGCAACTTGCATTGAGGTTTTGGGGAGAAGTATTCAAAATATCGGCATAATGCGAAACTTTATTAATGAGATTTTTTTCTTGGGCAAGCAGGTATCTCAATTGTTGATACCAAGTTTGGGCTGTTGGTGTAAATGGGCTTTCAAAGCCTGATTCTTGTAGCATTTTTGCCAATAAGGCCTTTAATAAGCCTTCAATGACTATTGTTTTATTTGAATGGACTGTTTTGTATTCTTCTGAAAGCAGTTGAAACAATTGTGATACACTGGTAGTATCTTTTGGAAAGAGGCAGCTATATGAGCTGATATTTGCGATAAGCTGTTTGATTTCATTGTCCAGACAGGTCATTGCAAATTCTTTTTTAATGATGGCAACAAAGCCGTCAGGCTCTGACGTAATCTCCCAACAATGTACTTGTTCGGTGCGTACGATAAAAACAACAGGTACGTTGATTGTAAATTTCCGGTCGTCAATTATATGATGCCCGCTACCTTGGGTCAGATATATTATTTCTAAATACTTGTTGTGTTTGTGCGGGGAAGTGGTTCGCACCTCTTTTCTGAAAGGTTCAATTTTTATGGAGTTTTGTTCTTTAGCCTCGTCTTTTACTTTAATATTGGAATTCATTGTTATTGCGATGGACATTTTATCTGTTTTGGTTGTTAAAACATGGGTATTGTGCAACGGGTAAAACCAAATGTGCTAAAATGAAGGGTGTCTTTCTCAGTTCAGGTTTTATAGTTAACATTTTTTTGGGCAGCAATCCATCCTTAAACTATGCACTAAATATAAATAATATCCAGATAATTTAATGCGGATAAAGCTATAATATTGAGCGCTTAACAAAATCCGCTTCTCTAAAACCGCCCGTGGTTCATCATCAATCATCTCCAAATTTACTTCATAATCCGTTTGATAAATTGCTTCGATGCTTGTGGTGACTTTCTTGGAATGTTGCCAAATTTGAATTGCAGCTTCCTATCCTATATAGCCACATCAATTATAAACTCGCCCTGGTTCAGTCTAAAAAAGAAATCTTCCCTAATTTTTAAAATTTCTTTCTTTCCATTCTTTAGCTCAGTTTTCGCGCTAAATCAAATTCTCTCCACTTAGTCCCATAGGTCAATTTTTCAAAGCATATAATAGGCTTTGAAAAATAGTGAAATTTCAACTTCCTTAGTGTACAGGAGCAACAAATAAAAATGCCCCTTACAGAAATCGTGTAAAGGGCATTCCTTTGGGCAAAAAAAATATGATCAATTCAAATTTATTGTACCGTTACGTTAAATGTAGCTGCAATATCCGTCTCTCCACCTGCATCACCAAGACCTGTATTTGGTTTTGTAGGCAAATGACGTAGCGTAAACGTAAGTGTTCCAGAACTGGCCGTAGTCGCGGTTAACGTAAATTCCGTTCCGAGCGGATTTCCGTCGCCATCAAAATTACTAGGTTCTGTGGTTACATCAAGTCCGCTCCCTATGGTATAGAAAAATTGATGGTCTTTCGCTTCTTCTTCCACTTCTTCGGTAATGTTTTCTGGTGGGCTTACCGTTTCATTGAGCAGCACAATGACGCCATTGTAAATTGCTCCTACCGTAAGGTTTCCAGATACCGTAACCTCTGGTGCGTTAGGTCCGTCGCCATCCAAATCCTTTGTTTGAAGCATTATTGGCGTTCCGCCTGCCTGTGGGGTTAAGGTGACCGTCATTGTAGTAAGAACTTCTTCTTCATTAACCGGTTCCGGATTATCGTCATCTTTGGAACATGCCGTAAATAAAAGGGTTGCTAATACTACTGTACTTAAAAATTTTACTTTTTTCATTTTGATTTGATTTTAAAAATTAATAATTGATTTTAAAGTTTAATAAAAAGTTTCTGCCTAAATCGTCTGCATAATACCGCAGACGGTTCAGGTAATTTCGATAGGAAGTATTCAATAGGTTGGTAATTTTAAAACCTACTGTAAGGATTGCTTTCTCAGTGGCCCTAAAATCGATACTTGAGTTAAAATTGAACAAATGGTACGCATCTGTTGGGGTGCTTAGGTCCACGACTTCCATTGTTTGTGTTTCTGGAATGAATACTTCAAAATTATTATTGGGATATTCATTTTGTCTAAAGTTATATTCGCTCTGCAATGACAAGCGGATATTCTTAAATTGTGGATTCTGATAAACGATTTCATTTTGGGTATTTACGGGGGGCAAACTAATCAAGGGCTCATCCCTGGTGCGGTCATACCCCTTTACCAAAGAAAACTGATGGGTAAATTTTAAATTTTCAGCAAAAGCATAGGACGCGTCCACATCTACCCCCAGCAATTGTGCATTGGTTTGACGGTATTCCCAAACTTGAAAATTGCCCCGTACCGTTTGCTGAATTTCAGTAGGCTCAATAACGATAAAGTCTGAAATTGTGTTGACATAGGGATTTATTGAGAAACTGAAGATATCATTATCCCGTTGAAATGTTAGCGATGCCTTATGTCCAATTTCTGAATTAAAGCTTAAATCACCCAGCTCAATTCGGGAAGCGGAATGGTGCAAGCCTTCACTAAAAAGTTCTGAAGGATTTGGCGCTCGTGAAGCAATTGAATAGTTGACAAATAATTTATAATCCGCGCCAAAAGAGTAGGTCGCTCCCAGTGTTCCTGAACCGTTATAAAAATTAAGTTGCGGATTGGTCAAAACCTGATTGTCCAGTACCTGGACCACTATTTCTGGAAACAGGTTGTCATAATTACGTGCTTCCCAAAAAGAAGTACGGTAAAATTTAAAAACGTCCATAGAGGTATAATCAATACGCCCTCCTACTTCAAAAAGCCATTGATCGTTCAATCGGTAATCTGCTACGGCGTAGATTCCCAAGTCGTATTTGTCATAATCGGGTATCAATCTGCGCACGCCAGTTGTCGGATCGGCAAAGTTGTTTTGATATTTTGCCGTGACACCAGTTTTCAGGGTTATTATATCTGTTAAATGGGAGTCCAAATCCAATAACAGTGTATGGGTGTCCAATTGCAAATCTACTGAGGCGTTATCTTTATTCGCACCACGCCTAATATCAAATTCAAGGCGATTGTTTCTTTGGAAATCATATTGTAGGCTCAATTTTCCTAAGTTTTCAAATCGTTTAAAACCTTTTATCCGAGCTAAATGATGGGTTACATTTTGTCTTGGGGCATTGATTTGATATGTAAAATCGTCAATGATTAAAGGCCTATCGCTATTTATTGCTCGAATTTGGTCTTGCGCACCGCCCACGTGTGAAGCCCTCAATATTCCGATTTCATTTTTAAAGAGTGAATAATATGCCTCGATACCATAGTCGAACCGATTTAGCCCCACATTTAAAGAAGCGTTGCGTTCAAAAATGCCGGTGTTGCTCAAAACATAATCTGGTGCTTCAAAATCGCCAAAGCGTTTTAATGTTCCCTGAACAGATGCATACCAACCGTTTTGATTACTTTTGGTCAATTGCGATGTCAGGGAAGAACCGCGCCCATTGCTTGCCGCTGCAAATTGGGTTTTGCCGTAGAGGCTATCTTTTACAGGAACTTTTGAAGCTTCCACGACAATTACACCACCAACGGCATCGCCACTGTACTGCAACGCCCCCGCCCCTTTTATTAAGGTAAGGTTGCCTACAGAATTAATATCGATGCTTGGGGCATGTTCGGCTCCCCATTCTTGGTCTTCCATCCGAACACCATTATTTATAATGACTACCCGACTGCTGTGAAGACCATTAATGAGCGGTTTTATAACCGTGTTTCCAGTATTTAGGGAAGAAACACCACTCAAACTATTTAGGGCATCCCCAAGTGAACCACTACTGAAACGCTCCAATTCTTCTTTTGAAATAGTGTTTTCAAGGATTGTTTTGGACTTGATGCTGTAGGCTTTTCCTTCAACCGTAATTTGGTTGAGTTCTTCTAAGTGATGCTCCAGTTTAAAGGATTTGGTGGTATTGCCAGATATTTTAACGGTAAACCCTTTAGTCAAACAATAGGGATGCGACACCTGAATGGAATAGGTACCATTACATAAGTTTGGAATGATAAATTTTCCATCAAAATCTGTCTGCACAGCTTGTTCAGTACCAGCAACTATGAGAGTTGCCCCTATAAGCAATGAGCCGTCGTGAAGGTCTGTTACCGTGCCAGAAAGTGTGTTGTCACAATTTTGTGAAATAGATGAAATACTACTGAATAGCAGTATCAAAAACGCATAGTTCCGCATAGAAATTCTTAATTAACATTTAAATAAATATTTGTTGTTTATTAAGAAAATACAGGGGGTGCGCGTAACTGGGTATTGGTTATTTTAAAGGAATGGAATTGTAAGGAAGCAAAGTCGGCTTCAACCTTTAAAGGAATTGCTGATAGAAATAATTCAGGGTATTCAGCGATATCGTAGTTGAAAGATACCAAGTAATAATGGCCTATCTCACATTTAACATCGGAGTTATGAAGGTGGGTGACCTGATCTGTGCAAGAAATATGTTCGTGCCCTTCAAAAATATGAAGAAACTGAATGGCAGTAGGAAGCATTAAAGCTACAAAGAGCAACAATGCTACTATATTTTTACCAATCTGTTTTTTGTACTCCATTGTTCTTCTATAATACTAATATAACACTAAAACGCAAAAGTAAAGAATTATTGTGGTAGTTGGATAATAAAATTATTGTAATATATCTGCGATGCATTTAAAGGTCTCAATTTCAGTATTATCCGAAATTTTGGGCGGAAAAAGAACAGCTTTCTTATTTCTTTCGGCGTTGGCGGTTTTTTTAGCTAATTGTTTAATACTAGTTCAGTTTTTTTAAGGATAAAGGTCTTTTAATTGGCTCTTACGTCGCAAATTGATTATTATCTGGTTTTTCGGTTTAAAAATCGGACTAAACGTTCGGTCACGAAGACCATGTTTTCGGAATATATTGGATGGCGCACCACAGAAAAAATGAGATTAACGCTAATAAAGAATTTTTTGAAACCAACTATCCTCGAGGCAGAGCCATAGAGGTATTTCGCCGGTTTCATTTAGACCTGAAAAAGGTCAAAAACCAAAATTCTGTATTTAGATTCCCGTTTTCACGGGAATGACTCCCGATAATTATCGGGATCAACGGAAACCCCGAGGCAGAGCCTCGAGGAATCTTTTACGATTAAATAAAGACTGAGAAAACACCTGTAATAATCGTATGATATGTCTTTATTTTGACCATTTCAGTGTGAGACGTTTTCAGTCTTTCAATGATTAAAGCAACGCTATACTAGGGTTTACATAGATAGCACCGTTAGTTGATTGATCCAAAAGTATAATATCACAATTCAATATTCTCACCAATTTCCAGCAACATCAAATCTTTGTTCTTGTCAAAAAACTTGCGCTTCGCTTCTTCGTGGTCAATTTCTATATACCCAAAAGTGTCATAATGATAGCCCATAATTTTGTCGCATTGAATAAAATCACTGGCAATAATGGCATCCTCAATACCCATGGTGAAATTATCGCCAATTGGTAAAATTGCCAAGTCAAGCTTCACGTACATAGGGATCAGTTTCATATCCATAGTCAACGCGGTATCTCCAGCAATATAGATATTTTTATGTTCACCTTCAATTACGAAACCGCCCGGTTGTCCGCCGTATTTACCATCAGGAAAAGACGACGTATGGATAGCGTTCACGTATTTGACATTGCCAAATTCAAAATCCCAGGATCCTCCATGATTCATCGGGTGCACTTCAAAACCCAGTTCTTCAAAATGACTGGCGATTTCAAAATTAGATACAATCATTGCATTTGTACGTTTGGCAATGGCTTCCACATCTAAAATATGATCTTGATGTGCATGTGTCAGCAGAATATAATCTGCTTTTAAGGTATTGATATCAATATCTGAGGCTTTTTCGTTAGCAGAAATAAAAGGATCAACCAAGATGTTAACCTCATTAACTTCTATACCTAAGCTTGCGTGACCGTAATATGTGATTTTCATGTGATTGGAAATTTTGACGTATTAATTTTTGAACGACTTAAATATATTCAAAATATTTTGGTGTACCCTATTTGAACACCACTAAAATGGGAAGAATTACTACAAAATGTACGTTTAATTATTTTGATGGTCATAAAAGATAGCCCACACCCAACAATAAGGAAAAGAGGAACGTTGACAAAGCCAGCACTTTCAATTGGGAATCAAAATCAGAAGACTGTTCTGCTTTACTGATTTTGATAATATGAATGGTTAGTGGGATATAAGATAACAAAAAGATCAAATTCCAAAGTGAGGTATAGTATAACATCGCAAAGACGATCCCTAGGACCATAGCAGATATCACTAAAAACAAATGATATTGTTTTGTTTTTTCTTTCCCTAATTTTACCGCCATTGTGATTTTATTAGAGAGGGTATCAGATTCAATATCTCTAATATTATTCAGGTTAAGAACACCAACACTCAACAAGCCTACTGCTATAGATGGTAGTGCTACAATATGATCCAATTGTTTCGCAAAAAGGAAATAACTGCCCACAACACTGACGAGTCCGAAGAACACAAATACAAAAATATCGCCTAAGCCGCGGTAACCATAAGCCGATTCGCCCATGGTATATTTAAGTGCCGCATAAACTGAAAGGCCTCCCAACACAAAAAAGAACAAAGAATAAAAAAAATAACCCTGACCAAAAGCGAAATAAATGAGCAATACGGTCAATAAAATTACAATGAGAACATTGACTTTTAGCCCTTTAAACATTTGCGTTGGGGTGATTTTGCCACTTTGAATAGCGCGCATTGGCCCGACCCGATTTTCATTATCTGTTCCTTTCACGCCATCGCCATAATCATTGGCTAAATTGGATAGAACTTGTAAAGCAACCGTAACCAATAACGCTAGGGCGAATACAAGAGCATCGAAAAAACCATTGTAGGCCGCAAAACATCCTCCTAAGATAATTCCAGAAACAGATAATGGCAGCGTCCGTAACCTGAACGCCGATAACCAAGGTTTAATGTTGTTCATTCTAAAGTTCTGATTGGATTAAGGAATCCATTTTTTCTCGAAGTTAGGTTTCCGTTTTTCCAAAAAGGCATTACGTCCTTCAGTGGCTTCATCGGTCATATAGGCCAAACGCGTTGCTTCTCCTGCAAAAACCTGCTGCCCAACCATGCCATCATCGGTCATGTTCATAGCAAATTTTAACATTTTTATGGAGGTAGGTGATTTTGCCAATATTTCCTGGGCCCACTCATAAGCGGTATCTTCTAACTCAGCATGTGGAATGACTGCGTTCACCATCCCCATTTCAAAAGCGTCTTGTGCGGAATAATTTCTTCCTAAGAAAAAGATTTCCCGTGCTTTTTTCTGACCCACCATTTTCGCCAAATATGCAGACCCGTAGCCACCGTCAAAACTGGTTACATCAGCATCGGTTTGTTTAAAAATAGCATGTTCTTTACTTGCCAAGGTCAAATCGCACACTACATGCAAACTGTGTCCACCGCCAACTGCCCATCCCGGAACTACCGCGATTACTGCTTTTGGCATAAATCTGATCAAACGTTGGACTTCCAAGATATTTAATCTGTGGTAGCCATCTTCGCCTACATAACCTTGGTGGCCTCTGGCTTTTTGATCGCCACCACTGCAAAATGAATACACACCGTCTTTAGATGAGGGACCTTCAGCAGATAATAGTACCACGCCAATATTTACATCTTCATTGGCATTGTAAAGCGCATCGTATAATTCGCTAGTGGTTTTTGGTCTAAATGCATTTCTAACCTCAGGTCGGTTAAACGCTATTCGGGCAACGCCGTTACATTTTTTATAGGTGATATCTTGGTATTCCTTTACAGTTTCCCACTTAATTTGACTCATATAGTGTGTTTTTATACGGATTAAATAAGATAGATCCCGTCTTCCTTAATTTCTATTAACCGTTGTTTATATAAAGTACCGATGGCTTTTTTAAAGGTTTTTTTACTCATTTGTAAAACCGTTTTAATATCCTCAGGGTTTGATTTATCTGTTAAGTTGAGATACCCCCCATTGTCTTCCAACTCATACATAATTGCATCTGCATTTGGTTCTATTTTTCTATAACCAATCTGCTCTAGGGTGATATCCAATTTATTGTCAGGTCTTATTTTCTTAACGACACCTTTCATACGGTCGCCAACACTCAATTCCTTATAAATATCATCTTGAAAGATCAATCCTGCATGTTTATTATTGACAATAACGTTCATACCAATTTCTGAAGGATGAGAAATAATAACATCAACCTCTTCAAATTGGGTTACAGTCAGTTCTTTATTATCAAGAAAATGATTGGTTTTACTGGATGCTGCCAAACGGCCCGTTTTTTCATCCAAATAACAATGCACCAAATACCAACCACCAGCTTTCATTTTAAAAGCTTGTTCTTTAAACGGACAAAATAACTCCTTAACCATGCCCCAATCTAAAAACGCACCATGATTGGTAACTTGATTACAGCGCAACATGGCAAATTCGCCACGTATTATATATGGACGATCTGTTACGGCAACAAGACGTTCCTCATTGTCTAAATACACAAATACTTCAATTTTTTCCCAAATTTGAAAGGTTTCAGGAACATATCTATTGGGCAGCAAGACTTCATTGCCTTCATTGTCTGCAATATATAGGCCTTGCTCGGCTTCGCGTAGTATTTCTAGGGTGTTGAACTCTCCAATATGTATCATGGTGCAAAGGTAAGAATATTAGTGTTTATCCAATAAAAAAAAGCGATACAGTTCTGGGGTTACAGAGGTATCGCTTCTTGAATTTATGTGTTATAGTCTTATTTGTATACCGCTTCCTTTTTAAAGTGCTTTGTCAATAAATAATACACTACTGCTCTGTATTTATTTCTATTGGATTTACCATAGGTTTCAATAACTGAATCGATGCCTTTATCTAACTCTTCTCCATCTTTCAATCCTAGTTTTTTGATCAAAAAGTTGTTTTTTACCGTTGCCAATTCAGCAGCGTCAGAACCGGAAACGGTTGCAGCATCTGCATTGTAAATTGAAGGACCACAACCAATAACTACTTTGGTCAATAAATCCATATCAGCATTTACACCGCATTTTTCTTTTAAATCTGCCGCGTATTTTGTGATTAATTCATCTCTTTTGCTCATTTCTCATATTTTATAGTTAATTATTTATCAAGCTTCAAGATAACAAAATTTGAGATACTTCCACAGGAATATTAAAATAATTCGCTACTTCACATGTTTGAAGTAATTAAGCAATATATCGTCATTAGGCTGACCCACAGTATTAATTTCCAAAATCTTTGGTTGGTTGCTTTCTTTGAAAAACGAATTCAGCGCATTGGTTAAATCAGTTTGACTAGACACCCTTTTATATTTGAAATTGTACATTTCTGCCAAATGCTGTGCGGTCAAGGCGTGTTTGGTTTCAAAGAACGTATCAAAATTTTCAGTGTCCTTATGCCCTGGCAGAATTCTAAAAATACCGCCGCCGCCATTATTAATAATAATAATTCTAAAAGACGCAGGAATATAATTGTTCCAAAGGGCATTACTGTCATAGAAGAAGCTTAAATCGCCGGTTATAAAATTGGTCTGACGTTTATGCGCCACTGCACAACCTATGGCGGTAGCCGTGCTACCGTCAATACCACTGGTGCCTCTGTTACAAAAAACTTCTATAGATTTATGAATGTCGAACAATTGCGCATACCTGATGGCTGAACTGTTGCCCACCTGCAATATGGTATCATTTGGTAAATTTTTAATGAGGATGTCGAAGGCTTTAAAATCAGAAAATGGAAGATTTTCTACATAACTCAAATGCTTTTTAGCGCGGTCCAATTTAATTCCTGTCCAATAATTCTTATAGGAAGTTTTTACTTGTTTTGCTTTTGGCAAAAACTCACTAAAAAAGTAATTGGGTGTTTCCTTAATATGTTGGGTCAGGCAGAAAAAGGTATCGTAGGCTCTGGTTTCACTGATATGCCAATGTTCTTTAGGTTGGTATTCCCTTAAAAATGCTTTGATCTTTTTAGAAACGATCATCCCGCCAAATGTGATGAGAATTTCAGGTTGTAATTTTAAGAAATCATCTTTTTTCAATGGGGCAATCAACTTATCAATACTCGTGATAAATGAGCCATGATCTAAATTAGAAGTGGTTTCTGTCAGCACAATCACACTCTCATCTTTAGCCAATAAATTTAACCACTTTTGCTCTATTTTGTTAGGGGCAAATTCTCCTACCAATATCATTTTTCGCTTCGCTTTTCGCCAATCGTTTAAACATTGATCCAAGATATAAGTATCCATTTTTGGCTCCTCAACCTCTATCGGAATGTTTTTTGGTGCCACCTTTAAAGCATCAACCATGTCATATAAAGGTTCATCAAAAGGCACGTTAATGTGTACTGGTCCTTTTTTAATGACCGCTTTGTTGAGGGCATCGTTTAACTCTTGCTCGTTATGTTTCTGAATATCTTTTTGCAACCCTAATAAGCGTTCCAACTTGTCCTCAATATTCTTAAAAATAGGAATGTCTTCTGTAACAGGAATGTTGAGTTCGTCTTTTAGGTCCAACTTTAAATTGGCCGAATGCAGAATATGGTTCTCAAACACATGTTTCTGATTAATGGTCTGTCCGTCCCCAATATTTTGCAGATGTTTAGGTCGGTCTGCCGATAAAACAATTAACGGAATCTCACTGTAAAACGCTTCAGCCACCGCCGGATAATAGTTGAGCAATGCACTCCCGGAGGTACAGGCTACCAACACGGGCAATTTAATTTGTTGGGCAATTCCTAAAGCAAAAAAAGCGGCACAACGCTCATCTACAATACTGTAGCATTTAAAAAACGGATCATTGGTAAAGCCGATGGTCAGCGGTGCGTTTCTACTTCCAGGGGAAATAACAATATGTTTGATATTTTTTGCTTTACAAAGCTGAATAACGGTTTGTGCAAGGGGAATTTTAGGATATTTCATTCATAGCTAATCTTGTAACAAAAATACAAAATTAGGTCAGCTAAATACCGTTATTTGGACTGAAAAAATAATGATTTGAAGTGAAAACAAGTACTAGTAGGGTGTTTCATGACAGAATGCCGTAAAGTATTATTGCGGTCTGAATTGCTCAAAACTATAATTGTGACTAAATAAGCACCCGCTTTATAATTTGAGATTTATGAACCGTTTCTTCCCATTCCAATTCAGCATCAGAATCTTTAGTAATGCCACCACCAACGTAAATTTGAACGGTGTCGTTTTTGATTTGCATACAGCGTAAATTGACATAGAGATTAGAAACCGTTTTTGACACCCCGTATGCATTGTTTTCAACGTTGCGCCTGTTGGTATTTCTGGTCCGGGATTCCTTCAGATTTAATTCGCCTAAAAATCCAGCATAAAATTCTCGCGGATAGCCCTCATGTTCTATAATGAAATTTTTGGCCCTGTGTTTTGGAAATCCACAAACCGCAGGTGTTGGATGTAAAGCGTCCAAAATGGGCTTTAAAGCTTTAGTTCCTGATGTTAATTGGAGTTCGATGTCAGTTTTTAAGTGCAACAAATTCC
This sequence comes from Gelidibacter salicanalis, assembly GCF_016469035.1. Lineage (GTDB taxonomy): Bacteria > Bacteroidota > Bacteroidia > Flavobacteriales > Flavobacteriaceae > Gelidibacter > Gelidibacter salicanalis_A. The sequence continues at coordinate 100,519 of NZ_JAEHJZ010000007.1, forward strand.
CAGCCCTTACGGTATGTTGTTCTGACACTTCTATCTTTAAATCACTAGAATGAACGCTTGCAACTGAAGACTGAAGACTGCCAACTGAATACTGAGACCTGCCCACTGACTCACGCAGATTTTCTATAATAAAATCAGTAACAATTTGCTGTTCTTCTCGCTCTTTTTCTTTCCAAACCACATCGGTCGCACCTTCAAAAGCTTGTGTACCTGCAAGAGCCATGGTTTTAAGACGATTCCCACGAATGCTTAATAAGGTTTCCGGAGTCGCCCCCAACCACAATCCCACTTTTGGATGGTACCAACAATATACAAAAGCTGTTGGGTAGGTGTCCAACAACCTTTTAAATAAATTGATAGGGTTGGTATCAGAAGTTTCTACGGCTTCACATCGGGAAAGCACCACCTTTTTAAAACTGCCTTGGTTAATGGCCTCTATACCTTTTTGAACGAGATCGATATGAAATTCCTTTTGTTCATTCTTAGAATGATCTATATGATTGGAGGGCCCATTGCTGTTGCCTTTTACAAAATCATGCGTAATTATGGAAGCGTTTTCAAATGGCAGTAAAAAGGTGTCGTTTTCAGAATCAAAAGGTGCAAAGACAAATCCACTTTCGGTAAAGTCCAAGCTATAATGCAATTGATCATCCTCTTGAAGTAGTCCTTTTATTACTGTTGTATCTGGTTTTTTAAAGGCAACAAAAGGCAATTGATGGTCAAATTGTACTTGGAGTTGCTCAAAAAAATAATCCGATAGCATGCTACTTGTTTTTAGGTAAGGTGATGGTAGATAACCTACAGATGGACACTAAATTATCATGGTCGTCCGTAATTCTGATATCCAAAAGTTGTGTGGTACGGCCTTTATGAAGAAAGGTTGCTTTGGCATACACATGGCCGTCTTTTACAGATTTTAAATGGTTGGCCGTAATTTCAAGTCCGCGCACAAACAGATGTTCCGTATCTAAGAAAATATGGGATGCAAAACTTCCAACGCTTTCCGCTAGAGCAGCTGTGGCACCACCATGGAGCACTCCATCTGGTTGATAAACGCGCGTATTGACTGGCATTTTAGCGACTAAAAAATCGGGACCATAGTCAATCATTTCAATATTAAGCGTTTCCATTAGGGTGTTTTTACTGGCCGCATTTGCCTTGGCCAATAGGTCTTCTTTAGTTAATTGCATAGATGTGCTGTGTTTTTTAAACCAAAAGTAAAGGTACAAAACAATATCTGATGAGAACAGTTTTTGAGGGCTGGCTCACTGTCTTTTTTGGAATCCAGAATTATGGAGATGTCATTAATATCTCATTACCTTTACCCTCTATATCCATAAGTATGATGAATTCGAACGAAAAAGACATCTCCTATCAAACCACAAACACCTACTCCACTTTAAATCAATTGTCTGAGAACACCAAGACCATTTGGTTTGTGTGCCACGGTATGGGCTACTTGAGTCGGTATTTTTTAAAGTATTTTAGCGATTTAAATCCGGAGGAAAACTACATTGTTGCCCCACAGGCACAAAGTAAATATTACACACCTCCAAAATTCAGACATGTGGGAGCAAGTTGGTTAACCAAAGAGAATACGCTTAAAGAAACAGAAAATGTCTTGCGGTATTTTGATGCTGTCTTTGAAGCGGAAGAGATTCCCAACAATGTAAATTTAATTGTTTTAGGATATTCACAAGGCGTATCTGTTGCCTTACGATACATTGCCAAAAGACAGCTGGTATGCGCTCAAATTGTGATGATGTCAGGAGGCATCCCCAAAGAATTGGTGGCTGGCGATTTTCAATTTCTTAATCCCAACACAAAAGTTTCCTTGATTTATGGAAACTCTGATGAGTATCTCGATGAAGACCGTCTGGTCTCAGAAAAAAATAGAGCTTTTGAATTGTTTGGACATTGCAATCTGCGCATCATTCCCTTTGTAGGCGGACATGAAGTAAAAAAGGAATTGTTGTTGGATTTAATTATTGATTAGTCAACAAACGCCTTTAAATTTCTATACTCCGCACATTATTAAGACACACATTACCTTCCAAATTTAAAATATTCTGAAAGTTCATGAGGTTGGTCTTTAAGCATTGCAGACACCATATCCATCCCTATAGCCGAAAAAGTAATGCCGTTGCCACCAAACCCTAATACAAAATAGGCGTTTTTAAACTCAGGGTGTTTGCCAATATACGGCAGCCCATCTTTGGTTTCTCCAAACGTTCCGGCCCAGCCAAAATCGACTCTAAAATTATATTTTGGAAGGATTTTTTCTACAACTTTTTCCAACTTGGCCGACTTCTTTTTAAGGAGCGCATCTCGTTTATCAGCATTTACAAAATCTTCATCTTCTCCACCAATCAACAAGCGCTTATCATCAGTAGTTCTCATATAATTGTAGGGATCGGCCGTATTCCAGAACAAGGTGTTTTCAATGTGGGATTGATCATCTTCATTTTGTTCGCCCACAACGGCATAAGTAGATAAGAGGTTAACAATTTTTTCTGGAATAATTTCAGTGCTTTCAAAACCATTACAAAAAATCACCTTTTTCGCTTTTATAGTATTGTCAAATTCAGTGTGGATGACCACATCTTTACTGCGATACTTTATATCAACCACATCGGTTTTATCGAAAATTTGTAAACCTTTTTTATGGTTATAGTGCAACAAATCATGTGCCATTTGAAATGCATCTATGCTCCCGCCTTGGTCTGAAAGAATGCCTCCGTGGGCGCTTTCAAGCTGATACGCGTTCTTAATGGCAGCCCCGTCTAACCACTTTACAGGAAAGCCGTGTTTTTGGCGTGCTTCGAACTCTTTTTTCAACCAAGCAACATCTTTTTTTCGAGACGCAAAGTATAGGGATTCTTTTTTTGTAAATCCGCAAGTCGATTTTATAGATTTTGAAAGGGATTGAAGTTGATCTATAGAATCAAAACAGGCCTTATAGCTAAGTACTGCGCCTTCTTCACCAATTAAATTAATCAGCTCATATAAGGGTTTATCAATCTCGTATTGCAACATTGAAGTTGTTGCGGATGTACTGCCGTGGCATACTTCACGTTTATCTATAATGACGGTTTTATAACCATCGGCTATACATTGGTGTGCAATTAAACTGCCAGTTATGCCAGCACCTATAATGACAATATCCGTTTCAATATTTCGATCTAACGAAGGGTAAGAATGAATGATACCATTTTTAACCAGCCAAAAAGGTTCAGAAGAAGTTAAGCGCATAAGATCATATTTAGAAAAAGCCAAAATTAGACGATTTTACGCCATCATTTGCTTAAAACATTAACCCAATCCCAATTGTTTAAACTGTCAAATTTTGAATAATTTCTTTAACGGGAAGAATTCCTGTTGTATGTTCAATACTTGGCCCTGCAACCCAAACGGTTTTATATGTGGCTTCTGTAGCAGCTTTTTCCGTAGCTTTCATACCAATTGAGAACCGCATCATTTTTATCCATTTTTTGAGCTTTTTATTTTTGTTGAGCATAGATTCTATCCAAGATTCTTTGGTTCCTATTCTCTGAACATAGGGCGTATTGATGACCGTACAGGGTGTACCCGAAATACGTTGCGTCATCACAATATCTTTTGCACCATAGTCTACGCAGGCCTGTTTATACGCGTCTGTTACACCCGCTTCCACTGATGCGATAAACGGACTGCCTATGGAAACCCCATCAGCACCATAACGCAACATGTTGTCTAAATCTTCTTTAGTACCCACACCTCCTGCCGAAATAACCGGAATGTTACAATTGCTTTTTAAGAGTTCAATCAAATCCTTTGGAGAAATTTCACCACGATGTCCACCTGCTTCATTATTGACCGCAATAATAGCGTCAGCCCCTAAGGCTTCCACTTTTTGGGCGAATTTTAGATCAGTCACGTCGCAAAACACTTTAATGCCTACTTTGTGCGCTTCATTAATGGTGTCTTCAGGACTTCCTAAAGACGTAATTATAAAATCACACCCTTCTTCACACAGCACCCGCAACTGCTCTCTGTATTTGATGTTCGATTTATTCACAATCAAATTGAACCCAAAAGCACCGCCCTGCCCGTCCGGCAGTCGGGCTTCTACCTTTGCCGATTGCAACTCATGAATAGCCGTTTTTAGCTCTGGCAAGGTTCTATAATTTAATGCAGGAATACATCCCGCAATACCGCCTTTCATAGCTTCAATAACCATGGCGGTATTGGAAACCAGAAACATTGGTGCTTGAATGATAGGATATTTGAGGTTGAGAAGTTGGTTGAGTTTTGGCATTGTAATACGATCAGTTTTTACAAATATAAGAATTATTATGCATGCATAGTATTTCAAATTAAACTATAAACATGCTTTTTATTCACATTAAAAACGTAATTTTAATAGCGTTTAAAAAAAACCACCCCTCATACTATGGGCCGCTTACACAACTATTTAAGATGGCGGCAGACCAAAATAATTCTGATTTCTATACGCACCTCTTAAGAAGCAATTCAATTTTTGAAACTACTACCAAACAGTCCATTTCAAGGTTGGTAGCTGATTGCACTTTGAAACATCTTCTGAAAGGCGAGCATACTATTGATAAAGAAAATAATTTCTACAAATTTCACTTTATCATTAAAGGCAAAATTAAAGTCTATAATCTCAACCAATCGGATAAGCATTTTACATTATTTATACTTTCTGAAAATGACGTCTTCGACGTTTTTACACTCATTAATACCGTACAACATGATGTGTGTTATGAAATATTGGAAGATTTGGAACTTTTGGTAATCTCCACGGATATTATGAGAACATGGCTAAAAAACAATCCGGATACCTTAAGTGCCTTTTTTAAATATACCATCCAAAAATTTAAATTACTCGAATCCCAAATTTTGGATATCGGCACAAATACGATTACTGCACGATTGGCAAATTTATTATTGAAATACTATAATGTAAAAACCTGTAAAATTGAAGATATTGATAATTTGACTCACGATGAATTGGCACAATTGATTGGCACATCAAGGGCAGTATTTAATCGGCACATCCAACGATTAAAAAAACAGGGCATTATAGACGTTAGTCGTAAACATATTGAAATACTCAATCTTCCATTGTTGCAAAAACAAAGTCATACAAAAGATCCCTATACCTAGGGTTAAAAAAAAGTTAAAAAAAACGGAATGCTATTCTAGTAGCAAAACTCTCTTCAAGATTCCCTTACCTTTACCCCAATATTCTTCCCCACGCATTCCAAATTATAATATATTCCCTATTAAGAATCATCATAGCCAATTTTAAATTTAGTAAGCTACGTCGCATTTTATGTGTCAAGGCTCCAACATTATAATGCCCCAATTTTGCATTGAACTGTTGACTAATGAGCGTTAATCTATGAGTTGCGCTGAGATTCTTTCTCATTTTAAACTACCTGCTTTTAAATAAATATATTATGAAAGCAATTATGATTGGTCTTTTTCTAGGTCTGACCAGCCTAATGAACTCCCAAAGTTTTACCTCACAGGTAGACCAAGTGGCATTAAACGAGGTAGTAGTATCTCCTTTTAAAAACCCTAGTTACATGGATGCAGTATATGAACCAAATGCACCCACTCAAGCCAAAATGTTAGAATCAGAAGTTGGTAAATACGACATTACAAGTGCAACCGTATATTCAAAAAACCATATGAATTATGATGTGTTATTTGAATGTGCTTATGGAAATATTTTGGCGTCATTTAACGCTGACGGAGAGTTGTTAAATTCTTATGAAAAATTTGAAGGCATTCGATTACCTGAAACGGTAAGAATTGCGCTTCGAGACAGCTACCCAGATTGGAAACTTAACACTACTGAATACCGTGTAAAATACAATATGAACAAGGATGTCAAAAGGGTGTACGAAGTGCAGTTAATAAAAGACAACAAAAAAATGAACTTGAAAATTGATTGTAAAGGGGTTATTTTAAATCCAAAAAAAGGCTAAATACCAAAGGCCATACGTCACTTTCAAAACCTGGAAATTATGAAAACACTATTAATAGGTATAGCTCTTTTAGGCCTTACCATCCTAGTGAATTCTCAGAGCCTTGCGCCTTATATAGCACACGTAAATTTAAAAGAAGTCATAGTGTCTCCAATTAAACACATAAGTTATTATGATGCTGTTCATCATTCATACGCAGCAAAAGGAATAAGAAACTGGGACACTATTGATACCAAATATGACATCTCTACCTCTGAATTGTACGGGAGATTTGACTCTTATATATTTATGTTCTTAATCATGTGGGTAAAATTATTACTAGATATGATAAAAATGATGAACTACTAAAATCAGTAGTAAAAATGAACAACCTCGACCCAAGGGCACGAGGTATCAAGTAGAAGTTCCTTTTTTATTTCGACGCAGAGCGTCGGGGAATAAAACCCAAGGATCCCGCTAAAAAGCGGGATTAGTTCAACTAACAATTTTTAATTCATTGCTTCGCAACTTTTAAAAATTGAGTTTCACTAATTTAAAAATTAAATACGAAAGTTTTGTTTTAAATTCATAAGACAGCTGAGAATTAAAGTTCATAATTAATCTTTAAAAAAAAACGTAATCTTATTAAAAGGTTGCGTTTTATTGTTGCCCTTTAGCGCTAGTGGTCCCCAATTAAATAGATGTACACGCCATTCACGCAGTGTGAGGCAACTAAAAGCCAAACGTATTCTATTTCAACTAAATGCTCTCAACTTTAATCCCCTCTTATAAGAACAAATACCTTTAAAATTTAGTGTTAAATATGCATTTAATGCTACAAAAGTAGCACGGTCAGTTTTGATTTTCCATTAATTTTAGAGGTGTTTTATTACTGGCACTCCAAAATTATCACCCACCCATCTTCCCCTAAAAATAAGCTTAATTCACGGAGTGTTTGTGGTTTGCATCCTAGATAATATCAACAATTAAATACATAGAAATCATGAAAAAAATGTTAATCGGTGTAGTTATTTTAGGTCTTACCAACCTAGTTCAGTCTCAGAGTACTGAAACTTCTATATCGCGCGTAAAATTGAAAGAGGTCCTCATCTCTCCAATTAAGAATACCAGTTATTATGATGCTGTTTATGATCCATATGCAGCAAAAGAAGTAAGAGATTTAGAAACCGTAGTTGCCAAATACGACATCTCCGTATCTGAAATATCTGGGAAAAAATTTAACTCTTATACCGTTATGTTCTCCAATAATATTGGTAAAATCATTACTATTTATGACAAAGATGGTGTACTCCTAAAATCTGTAGAGAAATTTAAAAATGTTCGATTGCCGGAAAAAGTGAGAGTATCACTTTCAAGCAAATATCCGGGTTGGAGACTTGACCAAACGGTGTTCCGAGTAAAGTATGCCAACAATAAAGGTGTTGACAGAGCGTATCATTTACAAATTAAAAAAGGTAAAGAAAAATTGAATTTAAAAGTGACTTGCGAAGGTCATATTTTAAAATCAAGTGATTACGCTGCATTATAATTCATGAGCGTCCGGTAAAACAAGTAAAAAGTTTACAAAGCCCATTAAAGTAAGACCTGGTAAGAGATATTAAAAATGGTTCCTTGCTTTTTGAAACCAATTTCACTTAGAGTGATTTGGCAAATTTGATTTAGAATAACGATTGTTTATCAGTCAGTTATAATCAAATCTCTGTTCTTTTCCCGATAGCTATCGGGACTATAAGCGCAGCGATCTTTATTCTTTATCGGACAATAATGATTATAATTTATAGACGTACAAAACAAAAAAACGCAACCATATACATGATTGCGTTCTTTAATTGATATCCCAAGCTAAGCTTGGCATTAGCTATTAACACATTCCGATGATCTATCGGGATGAATTGTTAGCTTATTTTACTTCTTCAAAATCTACGTCCTCAACATCACTGCCTTCATTAGGCTGTCCGTTTTGGTTAGCTCCCGCGTCAGGACCTGGTTGTGCACCACCCTGAGCATCTGCTTGCGCTTTGTACATTTCTTCACTTGCAACTTTCCATGCTTCATTGATTTTCTCAAGAGCTGGATCAATTACAGCGATATCTTTAGATTCAAAAGCTGTTTTTAATTCTTCAAGCGCATCTTCAATTGGCTTTTTCTTATCATCAGATAATTTTTCACCAAATTCTTTCAACTGACTTTCTGTTTGGAAAATCATTGCATCAGCAGCATTTAATTTGTCTGCTTTTTCTTTCGCTAGTTTATCAGCTTCAGCATTTGCTTCAGCATCAGCTCTCATTCTTTTGATTTCTTCTTCAGTTAATCCAGAAGACGCTTCGATACGAATGTCTTGTGTTTTTCCTGTTGCTTTATCTCCAGCCGTTACGTGAATGATACCATTGGCATCAATATCAAACGTTACTTCAATTTGAGGTGTTCCACGTTGTGCTGGTGGAATACCATCTAAATGGAAACGTCCAATAGTTTTGTTATCGGCTGCCATAGCACGCTCACCTTGTAATACGTGAATTTCTACTGATGGCTGATTATCTGCCGCTGTTGAGAATACTTGAGATTTCTTAGTAGGAATCGTAGTATTGGCCTCAATCAACTTCGTCATCACATTCCCCATTGTTTCAATACCAAGAGATAACGGTGTGACATCAAGAAGTAATACATCTTTTACATCTCCTGTTAACACACCACCTTGGATTGCAGCACCTACTGCAACAACTTCATCAGCGTTTACACCTTTGCTAGGTTTTTTACCAAAGAATTTCTCAACGGCTTCCTGTACTGCTGGGATACGCGTTGATCCACCAACCAAGATAACTTCATTAATATCTTCTTTTGAAAGACCTGCAGCTTTCATTGCATTTTGACATGGCTCAATGGTACGTTTTACCAAATCGTCAATCAATTGCTCAAATTTAGCTCTACTCAACGTTCTTACCAAGTGTTTTGGTCCGCTAGCTGTAGCTGTAACATAAGGTAAATTGATTTCAGTTTGTGCTGAAGAAGACAATTCTATTTTTGCTTTCTCTGAGGCTTCTTTTAAACGTTGAAGCGCCATAGGATCTTGACGTAAATCAATATCTTCTTCCTTTTTAAATTCGTCAGCCAACCAATCGATGATTTTCTCATCTACGTCATCACCACCTAAATGGGTATCTCCTTCTGTTGACAATACTTCAAAAACGCCATCACCTAATTCAAGGATTGAGACATCATGCGTTCCACCACCAAAATCAAAAACTACAATTTTTTGGTCTACTCCTTTTTTATCCAACCCGTAAGCTAAAGCTGCTGCAGTTGGTTCGTTAATGATACGACGCACCTTTAAACCGGCAATTTCTCCTGCTTCTTTTGTAGCTTGACGTTGTGAGTCATTAAAGTAAGCCGGTACTGTAATAACAGCTTCCGTTACTGTTTGACCTAAATAATCTTCAGCAGTTTTCTTCATTTTTTGAAGAATCATTGCTGATAATTCTTGTGGTGTGTATAAACGACCGTCAATATCTACTCTTGGCGTGTCATTGTCTCCTTTTACCACTTTATACGGTACGCGTTCTGCTTCTTTTTTAGACTCAGAATACTTGTTACCCATAAAACGTTTGATGGAAGAAACCGTTTTTGTAGGGTTTGTTACCGCTTGACGTTTTGCTGGATCACCAACTTTAATTTCACCACCTTCTACGAAAGCAATGACAGATGGTGTAGTTCTTTTACCTTCTGCATTAGGAATTACAACTGGCTCGTTACCTTCCATTACCGAAACGCAAGAGTTGGTTGTACCTAAATCGATTCCAATTATTTTACTCATAATATATGTTTTGTGTTGAATTATTAATTTTTTATTTCTCTTTGTATATGTCAATCATTGTGCCATGACATAAAATATGACAAGGTGTCATTTATATAAAATATTTTGACATCGTTATACCACTATATAGCGATACGATTTGTAATTTTACAAATAACCTAAAACGAAATCGCATGAAAAAGATCGCAACCTTATTATTTGTATTGGCACTTACCTTAACTGCTTGCACCGGCGACCAAGGCCCAGCAGGACCTCCAGGACTTGACGGGGCTGATGGCGGCATCATTACCTCATCTGCCTTTGAAATTGATATCAATTTTAATGCTGCCAATAATTTTTCGCATAAAGAAGATTATGGCTTTGAAGTTTTTCCTTCTGACGTTACCCTAGTTTATATTTTATGGGAAATTGATAACGGAACAGATGTGTGGCGTTTATTACCGCAAAGCGCAAATTTTGATGACGGCACTTTGGTGTACAACTTCGCTTTTACCCAAACTGATGTGCGTTTCTTTTTAGAAGGCACCACCAATTTGAATACATTAGATGCTAAATGGACACAAAAAGCCTTTAGAGTAGTTGTCATTCCTGCAGATAATGTAGATGGTGTTGACATTTCCGATCTCAACCTCGTCATGAAGGCTAACAATATTGAACATTTTGAACTCAAATAGATTCGAGAAGCGTCTATAATTTTTCTCAGAGATGTTTATGACATCCCTTTTACTTCTTGTGTTTGCCGTCAATTTACCATAGGCCTAAACCCTTAATTCAGATGACCCTCCATGTTATAAAGTAGGACTGCTTCTCTTTCATGCTTTATAGTAGTTTCTTCAAACACTTCATCTCAACATTTTTTGACAATAAATCCACCTAATTTATACAGTCTCAATAAGATAAATTGACAATTCATTTCTCCTTCTTATCAATTCTATTTTGACATAAAAAGAGGCTATATTTGCACCTCTAAATCGTTTTCGTCAATGGAGTGTATTTCTGTATTTGATATGTTAAAGATTGGCGTTGGCCCATCAAGTTCCCATACCCTAGGGCCTTGGCGTGCCGCTGAACGCTGGATTAAAGAATTAAAGGACAGCAATAAATTTGATAAGGTTGAAAGTATCACCGTAGATCTGTATGGTTCCTTATCGCTAACCGGGAAAGGCCATGCTACTGATTATGCCATTATATTAGGGCTTTATGGTGCAGATCCTGAAAGAATTCCTATTGACTCTCTTGAAGCCATCATTGCTACCGTTAAAAGCACACATACTTTGTTGTTTAACAATGAAATGTCTATTGCATTTGATCCTAAAACAGACATTGTCTTTAATAGAAAATTCTTGCCCTTTCACGCCAATGGTATGAAATTTACAGCAATGATTGACGGCAGGAAATCCAGTTCGACCTTTTATTCTATTGGCGGCGGATTTGTGGTTAAAGAAGAACGAAAGGTGTCCAAAAAGAATGTTAAAATTTTCGAAAACACCTTCCCTTACCCTATTCGATTAGGAACGGAACTACTCGCTTATTGCAAGGCATTAGACTTACCTATTTCAAGTGTGGTTTTGGAAAATGAGAAATCGATCAGGGATATGGAGACGATCGATTTTGAACTCAAACGGATTTGGGATACGATGTTGGAATGTATGTACACAGGCTGTCATACCGAAGGTAATCTGCCTGGTGGATTAAATGTCAGACGTCGCGCCTATGACATGCACCAAAACTTAAAAGGTGATCTCCCTTATAGCAATCCGCAGGAATGGCTGGAAACCATCAGACAAACAGAGGTTAAATTTAGGCAAATTTTAAAGTGGGTCAGCTGTTTTGCACTTGGCGTTAATGAAGTCAACGCTGCCTTAGGCCGTGTAGTTACAGCACCTACCAATGGAAGTGCGGGTGTTATCCCATCTGTATTAATGTACTATTTAGTAATAGAAAACCATGAGGCTGATTTTGAACACATCAAAAAATTTCTTTTAGTGGCTGGAGAAATTGGCAGTATTTTTAAAAAAAATGCCACTATTTCAGCAGCTATGGGTGGCTGTCAGGCAGAAATTGGCGTGTCTTCTGCAATGGCCGCCGCCGCCCTTTGCGAACTTTTAGGAGGGTCTCCTGATCAGGTTTTAATTGCTGCGGAGATTGCGATGGAGCATCATTTGGGAATGACTTGCGACCCTATTGGCGGTCTGGTCCAAATACCGTGTATAGAACGCAACGCCATGGGGGCTTTAAAGGCTATCAATGCCGCAGAATTGGCATTAAATACAGATCCGAAAAACGTTAAGGTTCCTTTAGATAAAGTTGTTCAGACCATGTGGGAGACTGCCAAGGATATGAATACCAAGTATAAAGAGACCTCAACAGGAGGGTTAGCAGTAGGCGTACATCTTTCGGATTGTTAATAGTGCAACTGCTATTTTTAATACTATTTGCTGAATGTGTATGCCGTTGTTCTATGAGTTGGTAACTATTTTTATATTATATTTCAAGCTTAAAAAAAACAAGGTTTACCTAACTATAGTTCATGAGCTATTCGCCTTTTAAAATAGTAGTATATATTGTTGCTACTTTATTGGTATTATTTGGAGTGACGTATCTAAGTTCTTCCAAAATACTCGATAATGGTAAAACTCAAGAGGGCTTTTTTATTGGTAATATCAATATTAAGTACCCCACACACACGAGTTTTCTTCAAAACCAAGGGCAGGATCGCTCTAATATTAAGAGTTTGGATAGTATTGTAACCAATATTGAAGGTCTGGTAAAAGACCTTGACAACAACACTACCGAAACAAAATCCAGTATTCCCAATTTCAAAAAAATTGACACCTCAAAGGTGCATCGCATTTTATATCCTGACAACCGATTGAATTTTATTACCCAATTGAGGGAAAATTTAACGAACGGGCGTTCCCGCATTATCCATTATGGCGATTCGCAATTGGAGGGCGACAGAATTTCAGGATATCTGAGAAATCGGTTGCAAAGCCTCTACGGTGGCAGTGGACCTGGATTTGTTCCCATTGTTCAAGTATATGAGCAAATCAGTGCCAATGTTACCCATTCTGACAACTGGATCCGACACGCTTATTTTGATCCCACACAAGAAAAGTTTTCACATAAAAAATACGGCGTTTATGCCTCTTTATCACGCTTTACAGAAGCATATAGCCTTGCGGATAGTCTGCTCCTAGATTCACTTAAAACAAGAAAAGCCACAATCACCATTGGGATTCCAACAAAATCCTATAGTCTTTTAAGAACCTTTACCAGTATTGGATTACATTATGGCAACACTGTGGCACCTACATCTGTAAAGGTTTACAATGACGGTGCATTAATCTCCTCTGAGAATTTAATTGTTGATGGGGCTTATCATAAGTTCAGCATAGAGCTTTCCTCGACGCCTTCCAATCTCAAAATAGAATTGGAGAGTAAGATGAGTCCAGATTTTTACGGACTTACCTTAGATGGGAAAAGCGGAATATCATTAGATAACGTGGCTATGAGAGGGTCTTCAGGAACTGTTTTCGCGGGTACTGATAGCGGCAATTTTCAAAGCATGGCACAACAGTTACAACCAAAAGTATTGATCTTTCAATATGGGGGCAACTCCGTACCTTATCTTAAAGATTCGTTACAAGTAAATGAATACGCAGGATATTTAAAAAACCACATCAACTGGGTAAAACGTAAAACCCCTAATGCCAATGTTATTTTTATTGGGCCGTCAGACATGACCACTACTGAAAATGGGCAGATGAAAACCTATCCTTTACTACCTTATCTCAACCAGACCTTAAAAGAGATATGTACAACAAACGGCATCGCGTTTTGGAGTATGTACGATGCCATGGGAGGAAAAAACGCCATGCAACATTGGGTTGATGAGGGTTTGGCCGCAAATGACTACACCCATTTTTCACCTTCCGGCACTAAAATTATATCAGAATTGTTCTTTCTGGCTTTGTACTTAGATTTAAATGATCATAAATGAAATATACAGTAGTAGCACTTTTTATAGCATGTACCACGACGTTTTTCGGACAGCATTATGTATTGGACAGTCTTACACCTAAATTTGGACATCTGATTAATTTTGAAGAGAATACGTTTAAGATGGCGGAAAACGCTCCAACATTCCATCAGTTTTTCGCTAAAATGGATTCCATTTACACAGGTAAAAAACAAAAGCTACATATTTTTCATATCGGCGGCTCCCATATCCAAGCGGATATTTATTCCAACAAAATTAGAACCTATCTTCAAAACACTAATACCGTTTCTCAAGGCCAACGTGGTTTTGTGTTTCCGTATCATCTGGCACACACCAACAATCCGACCAATTATCAAATAAAGGCCACTAAATCAAAATGGCAAGGCTACCGCTCTTCAGTAAGAAAAGACAGCATTGCTTGGGGATTATCTGGTATTACCGCAGCCTTCAGAGAGCAGTCAGATACTATTTATGTAAAATCCAACTACAGGAACTATACCAACCAGCCTTACGAATTTAATAAACTAAGAGTATTCTATAATACCTGGAAATCAGATTATAACTTGACGGTCCTAAATCCTGACCTCGTCATCTCTGATACTTTAAATCTCGATAACATGTATCGGGAGTTTCGTTTTAATAAATTAATAGACGAAGTTACTTTTTGTTTGCAATTAAAAGATTCCACTATAACAGATCCTGAATTTGCATTGATGGGCATGGAGTTTATGAATGATGACGACGGCATAGAATATACGAGCATTGGGGTTAACGGTGGGAGTTTTGCCTATTTTAACCGTGCTGCGTACTTTGAAAAACAACTGCAACTTTACACACCTGACTTGTTTATCATCTCCATTGGTACCAACGATGGTTATATGCCAAAAAGCGAATTTGATGCCGAGCAATTTCGAAACTATTACGAAGCGTTTATAAGGATGATTCAACGCGTAAATCCTGATTGCGCCATCTTATTGACGGTTCCTAATGACGATTATTACAAACGGAAAATTCCCAACCCAAACACCGCCACCCAACAAAAAGTTATTATGGAGTTGACTAAAAAATATCATATGGCTGTTTGGGATTTATACGCTATCATGGGCGGACTTGGGTCTTCCAACAAATGGTATCAACATAAATTAATGCCCAGAGACCGCATCCATTTTACATCATTGGGCTATAGCATAAAAGCCGATTTATTTATGGATGCCTTTATAGATGCTTGGGTCCAATCTACCCATAGAAATAAGGAGGAATTATTGAAGCACTATAAAACGTTAAATGAATAGGCTCCAGGATATTTTTACGTTTACGGAAGACTTTCCGCTCATCTTTACCCAAGCAAATTTTTGGATCTTTTTTGCGGTCGCCTATTTTTTGTTCGCTCTTGTGCACAAGAAAATAAAGCTACGGAACATTTTTCTCTTTCTGATTTCGCTTTTCTTTTATTACAAGACTAGCGGATTGTTTATTGGTATTCTGATTTTTAGTACGCTGGTAGACTACAGCATTGGGCGAAGCATCTATAAAAGTGAACATCAAACCAAACGCTATATTCTGGTTAGTTTAAGTGTCATCATCAACTTAACGGTATTGTGTTATTTTAAGTACGCTTATTTTTTTACAGATTCCTTTAACATGTTGTTCCATACCAATTTTGAAGTGGTCAATTGGTTGGCGCACTGGGGCAATAGTTTTAACGATCAGAATTATTTCAGCATAGATAAAATTATTTTACCTGTGGGAATTTCGTTCTACACCTTTCAAACCATAAGCTATAGTGTGGATATTTATAGAAGAAAATTAGTTCCTTTAAAATCGATTCTCGATTTTGGATTCTATGTCAGTTTCTTTCCGCAATTAGTCGCTGGGCCAATAGTTAGAGCAGAGAATTTTGTTCCTCAAATCTCCCAACCTACTGTCATTACAAAAGCTGATTTTGATGCTGGCACGTTTATGATTTTAAAAGGGTTGATCAAGAAAATGATTTTTGCTGATTTTATTGCCATGCATTTTCTAGATCGGGTGTTTGATGCCCCCGAAATGTTTTCCGGATTTGCTAATGTAATGGCCATGATTGGCTATTCCTTGCAAATTTATGGCGATTTTTCAGGCTATACAGATATTGCTATTGGATTGGCTTTATTGATGGGTTTCAAGCTGCCAATCAACTTTAATTCGCCCTATAAAGCTACCAATGCGGGCGATTTTTGGAAACGTTGGCACATCTCACTTTCTACTTGGTTGCGGGATTATTTATACATCCCATTAGGCGGTAATCGCAAAGGCACAACAGCCTCCTATATTATTTTGAGTATTATATTGTTTGGAGTGCTCTATGCCTATCAAGACCTATTGGTCATCTCCATAGTTTTAGCCACTGTACTCCTTCTGTATGTGCTGTCTCTTTTTAATATGACGGTAAAGACACAAATCAACACCAATATCAACTTGATGCTCACCATGCTTATTGGCGGACTTTGGCATGGCGCTTCATGGAAGTTTGCTATTTGGGGTGGACTCAACGGCTTGGGTATTGTGGTCTACAAGTTTTGGCGAAAGGTCAGTCCGTATGAAGCCAGTACACAATGGTATGCTCGCTGGTGGAAAATTTTAGTAACCTTAACGTTTATCACCTTTACCCGTATTTATTTTAGAGGTGAAAGCATGGATCATATTGCAAGATGGTACAATCAAGTAGCCTACCATATGGATTGGCATTATGCTTTGGATATTTTGGCACATTACCAAATGGTGTTTTGGGTCATGCTGTTGGGTTATGTGACCCACTGGTTGCCAGAATCCACCAAAACAAAGATTGAAAAATTATATGCCAAAAGTCCTGGGGTTGCCAAAGTCATGATAGCAACCGGTGTAGGAATTATCTGTTATCAGGCATTTTCTACGGATTTTCAACCGTTCATCTATTTTCAGTTTTAAATTTCAGTAACTCTTTTTATAGGCGCATAATGGCTGCCTCGTGACTTCATTGGGGATTTCCTGTCTAAATCTGATTTCATTTAAATAATCTCACTATTTTTACAGCAACAAAACAAAATACTATGTCTGTAGCAAAAAAAGACTATAAAAGGATCACCGTGAAAACCTTGGTGGACATGAAAGCCAATGGCGAAAAAATATCCATGCTTACTGCCTACGATTATACTATGGCTAAAATTGTGGATGGTGCTGGAGTAGATGTGATTTTGGTAGGTGATTCTGCAAGTAATGTTATGGCCGGTCATGAAACCACCTTGCCTATTACGTTGGATCAAATGATTTATCATGCTGCAGGTGTTGTACGTGCCATTGAACGTTCTTTAGTAGTGGTCGATTTGCCTTTTGGAAGTTATCAAAGTGATCCAAAAGAGGCGTTGCGTTCTGCGATTAGAATTATGAAAGAAAGCGGCGGTCACGCCGTAAAATTAGAAGGTGGTAAGGAAGTCAAGGAATCCATCAAACGGATTTTAAATGCGGGGATTCCGGTGATGGGACATTTAGGACTTACGCCACAATCCATTTATAAATTTGGAACGTACACCGTAAGAGCTAAGGAAGAAGAAGAAGCTGATAAACTTAAGGAAGACGCATTGATGCTTGAGCGCATCGGTTGTTTTGCTATTGTATTAGAAAAAATTCCTGCAAAATTGGCGAAGGAAGTTGCTGAAAGTATTTCCATTCCTGTTATTGGCATTGGTGCTGGTAATGGTGTAGACGGACAAGTGCTTGTTTTGCACGATATGTTAGGAATGACCCATGAATTCCATCCACGCTTTTTACGTCGTTATATGAATTTGTACGAAGACATGACCAGCTCCATTTCGCAATATGTAAAAGACGTGAAGGCTGTTGACTTCCCTAATGACGAGGAACAGTATTAGTTGGCAGTTTTTTTCAGTAGGCAGTTGGCAGTCTTCAGTCTGCAGTTGACCACATCAGTAATTCGGCACCTTTGTAAAATTAGTATCATTCGTGTTCAAAAATCAATCTACAAATTCCGTGGCTAAAGTGCTTTCAAATAAAGACAATTTACAAGTTTTATACGAAGACAATCACCTTATCATCATTAACAAACGTGCTGGTGATATTGTGCAAGGCGATAAAACCGGAGACAAACCTTTAAGCGAGGTGGTTAAGTCTTATCTAAAAGAGAAATATGACAAACCGGGCAATGTGTATTTGGGCGTGGCGCATCGGTTAGACCGCCCCACTACAGGCGTTATTGTATTTTCAAAAACCAGCAAGGCCTTACCGCGTCTTAATAAACTATTCGCTGAAAAGGACGCCAAAAAGACCTACTGGGCACTTGTAAAACAGATGCCTCCAAAAACGGAAGATACGCTGATCCATTGGCTGAAAAAAAATCCAAAAAACAACAAATCTACCGCCCATACAAAGGAAATTTCTGATGGTAAAAAAGCCATTCTTCATTATAAAGTTCTTAAGAATCTTGATAATTATTACTTGATTGAAGTGGCTTTAGAAACGGGGAGGCACCATCAAATCCGTTCGCAATTATCAAGTATTGGCTCCCCGATAAAAGGCGATTTGAAATACGGTTTTGACCGCAGCAATCCAGATGCGAGCATTTCTTTACATGCCAGAACTTTATCTTTTGTACATCCAGTTTCTAATGAATCTATTCATGTTGAAGCACCTTTACCTAAAGATCCACTTTGGGATGCATGCTTGTGAATTTTGATAGATTGTTTTGATGAATGGAGGCTTTAGAAGAGAGAGAAGGGAGTAGAGAGAAGAGAAAAATGTTATGGATTCCTCCTTAGGTCGGAATGACAAAGTGCAACAGGAATGACACGGGTACTGTTTGTCATGTCGAATGGAATGAGACATCTCATAACAGCAGTCTTAACAAGTATTACTGTATGGGATTCCTCCTAACGTCGGAATGACAAAGTAGAGAGGGGATGACCAATACACTGTTTGTCATGTCGAATGGAATGAGACATCTCATAACAGAAGTCTTACCAAGGATTACTGTATGGGATTCCTCCTTAGGTCGGAATGACAAAGTGAAGAGGGGATGACAAAGTCGAGATGGAACGACAAAATCAAGACGGAATGATCAATACACCGTTTCTCATGTCGAATGGAATGAGACATCTCATAACAGAAGTCTTAACAAGTATTACTGTATGGGATTCCTCCTTAGGTCGGAATGACAAAGTGAAGAGGGGATGGCAAAGTAGAGAAGGGATGACAAAGTGGAGAAGGAACGACAAAATTAAAACGGAATGATCAATACACCGTTTGTCATGTCGAATGGAATGAGACATCTCATAACAGAAGTCTTAACAAGTATTACTGTATGGGATTCCTCCTTAGGTCGGAATGACAAAGTAGAGAAGGGATGACAAAGTGGAGAAGGAACGACAAAATCAAGACGGAATGATCAATACACCGTTTGTCATGTCGAATGGAATGAGACATCTCATAATATTAAGCCGAGTGTGTAGACTGGAATAGGATTCCTCCTTAGGTCGGAATGACAAAGTAGAGAGGGGATGACAAAGTGGAGAAGGAACGACAAAATCAAGACGGAATGACCAATACACCATTTGTCATGTCGAATGGAATGAGACATCTCATAACAGTAGTCTAACCAAGAATTACTGTATGGGATTCCTCCTAACGTCGGAATGACAAAGTGCAACAGGAATGACACGGGTACGGTTTGTCATGCCCAATGCAATGAGACATCTCATAACAGCAGTTTTACCGAAGATTACTGTATGGGATTCCTCCTTAGGTCGGAATGACAAATTGCAACAGGAATGACACGGGCATGGTTTGTCATGTCGAATGCAATGAGTCATCACATAACAGCAGTTTTACCAAGGATTACTGTAGAGAAAATAAAAAAATTATTTCTTAAATTTAGAAAAGTTGGTTAAAAAAATCATCCTACTCATTTTCTTTTCTCGCGTTATAGCTTACATCACATCTATAATTCTTTCAGCACGTTTTGAAATTGGGTAAATAATTGATAATTGAGAGCCCTGATCAGGTTGAGAGGTCATTTTAAAAATGGATTCTACAAGCTCTGCCCTACTCTTCATGTTTAGTAAACCAGAACTGACTTTAATTTCATCCATTAAAAATCCGAGGCCATTATCCTTTGCTTCTATCAGTAACTGGTTTGGTTTAAAATCTAATGAAATTATAAGTTCACTTGCTTTGGAATGTTTTATGGTATTGGAAATAAATTCTTGTAAAATCCGAAATATGATGATGCTGTCAGAAGCTTCAAAAGCTACAACCTCGCCACTAATTACAAGATCGGCAGCAATCAACTTCATGCGATTGAGCCGTTTAATTTCATACTTAATAGATTCTACGAATCCTCTCTGTTGGATGACTTCAGTATTTAAAGATTTAGATAGCGCCCTTACTTCTCCTAAACTTTCTTTGATGATTTTTTGAGTTTCAACATACGGTTCTTTTATATCTGCTCCTATTTTTGTGCCAAGCATTCCCAGCTGCATACTGGCAAGAGAGAGTAACTGGCCAATATTATCATGAAGTTCCTGCCCTATATATTTAAGGGTTTGCTCTTGAATCTCTTCTTTAGTTTTGGCTACTGTTTCTTCAAATTGCTTTTGCTGCTTTATTTTATCTAATAAGAGCTTGTTTTTCCGCTCTTGAAATACAATAAAAAAGACAATAATAAGCACCGTTACAATTACTAACACAGCAATCATATACATCAACAAATACCTCTGGGCATCTGTACTAATCAGGCGTTCTCCGGTTTGCACCATAATAAAGCAAAAGTAAAGGATAAATACATAAACATATTGGCTGCCAAATAAATCTGCCATTTTAAGAATACAAAATTCCAATCAGCAGTAGAAAAATAGATTTCGTAAAACAATAAGGGTGTTGTAATCAAAAACCAAATTAAAATTACTGAACTGATCCAGAAATATATTGATTTATAAAAGGTCAATACCTTGTCACTTTCTAAAATCTCAATAAAATAGAAACAAACACTCAACAATATGAGGAGAGAACCAAAGACAAAAATAATAATGCGATATTCAGAGCTCGAGGAATGGAGATTAAAAAATATATGACATCCTGCACCAATCAAAAATAAAATAGCCGCATAGCGTAAAAAACGTTTTCTACCCTTATTATTCAAAATCTTCCTATAAAAAAACGTATAGAACAATGCACTTCCAATACCCCAAAAAACAGTAAAATACAAATAGTTCTTTTCGAAAATTGAATTTTCGATAAGTTCAAACCTGTTGAGCCGTTTGAGAAAAACAGGATAGCTTCCAAAATAGTCAACAATTGTTGCATAAATCAGAAACAAAATAAAATATTTTACTCCCGTTTTTTTATATTTATTGAAACAAATTATGCCCGTAGCCGCTCCTAACACTTCAACAGAATGGGTTAACGTATTATAATTTTGTCTTAAAAACTCATCCATCTTTGAGCCTATTGAGGATAACTAGCGCTCGGCGGCCTTCCATCTGTACCCATATTCAACCCCTCAGCATCAGGAATGTCACCTCCATCTTCTTGCAAGGAGAAATTAAACATGGACGCATCTGCCGTATGTGGTATTCCGGTTGGAATAAAAAACATAGTCGTATTGCCGGCTTTTCCATTGTGATTAGGGTGGGCACCCAAATAAATACGGACCCCGTTCATAGTATAACCTAATTCTTTAGCTTGGTTCTCAGCATAGATAAGATAATCCCGCACTTGACCCAATGCATACCAAGACGAACGGTTATCACCACCTTGCATGGTCACTATAGAGTCGCTGATTAATTTGTACCTAGGGTTGTAAGCCTCGTCCAAAATTTTAGCCTGTTCAGGCGTAATGAGTCCTTTGGGAGGCGTTATTGTGAGATCTGCATCAGGTTTAGAAAAATAGAAAAACGAGATTAATGCGCCAATGAGTATTCCTAAAATGAGTAGTAAAAAATTTTTCATATCTGCTTGGTTTAAGTTAATTAGACACTGAAAATTAAATGAAAATCTAATATCAACCTCTAAACTATCAAGATTTACGCTTTAATCCTATTAATGCGCAATTTTTAATGTAAATTTTTCACTTGGCGCTTTTTGAGATAACTGATTTATGGCCATTTCTGTAAGCTGTATTATCCTTGGATAGCCACCGGTTGTCTGACAATCGCGCATCAATACAATCAATTGCCCTGAAGGTGTTAATTGCACAGTTCCCGGTAAAACAGGACCTGTTATTATGGCATCCAATGAATTGTTTAAAATCCCGTCTAGTGGATAAGCCATTCTGTTACTATCTTTTGATACTGTAAATTCTTGTTGAAACAAAGCTTCTTGTTGGTTTTTGGAAAGCCTACCGAATTCAACCCCCTTAAATACGTTGAGTATATCAGTCTCAAAATGCGAAATCGGAGTTTTAACATGAGCATTTGAACAGATGTAAGGTAAGGATTGTTCTAGAATTTTTAATTGATCATGTTTTTTAATACGATGTTCATAAGTTATATGTTGATACATGCTCCTACTTCCCATAAGGTTTTCGGATTGAAACCCACCTAAAACCGCAATATAGCCTCTACATCCTAAAATTCTTTGACCAAATGATAGCACGTCATGTGGTTTGATATTGATGACGGAATTTGTTTCAATTGACTGTCCGTTTAATTGAGCATTACTCTGCATTCCTGTGATGCAAATAGCAGTACCAATATGAAATTTTAAGGTGGGGCCTAATAATGTAAATTCCAATGCTGCGGCATTGTCTTGATTTCCTAATATGGAATTTGCCAATGTAAAAGCGTACTGATCCATGGCTCCTGAAGTAGGCACTCCCAAATGTTGAAACCCAAAACGTCCTAAATCTTGAATGCTATCATATAAACCCGTTTTTAAAACCTCAACCATCACACACCTCACTTTCTAACACGTAATTACGATTTTCAATCTTTTCTAATATTATACGATGCATATCCAAATTTATAGGTACAAACTGAATGCTATCTCCAGCAGTTGCGAAACATGGATTTTGTCTCTCAGAATCAAAAAATGAAATTGGCGAATTCCCTATAATATTCCAACCTCCTGGACTTGCGTTTGGATAAATACCAGTTTGTTCGCCCCCAATGCCAACCGCTCCTTTTTTTATATGATGCCTCGGACTATTCCGTCTTGGAATTATTAGGCGCTTATCTAAACCTCCCAAATATAAGAATCCAGGAAGAAACCCTATAAAATAAACTTTGTATCGTGCTGCAGTATGCCATTTAATAAGATCTGAAGTTGAGATGTTTTTCACTGTTGCCAAATACTCTAAATCTAATCCAAAATGGGCATCATAACAGACGGGAATCTTCCAGAGTTGATGTTGAGACGGCTTTACGTCCATGATTAAAGTATTGACGGATTTTAAACGTGTAATCTCTTTTTTAAAGTCAAAATCGCTAGTGTCATAAGTAACCAGTAACGTGTTATACGTGTTGATAACCTGAACACGAAATCGAGTGGTACTCTTCAGAATTTTTTCTTTGTAAAAAAGTAGGTCTTCTAGAATCTCTGGATCAATTTTTTCTGGCCATTGTATCAAGATGGACTTTTCTGAAAAACGCGTATATGTGAGTTTATAAGGGCTCAAAATCTACAAAATAGTGATGTGGTTGCGGGTTAAACATTCCGTGAGCTTTTTTAAGTGGGCCTCAGCTTTAGGATGATCGCCATGAATACATACGGTCTCAGCTTTTATGGAAACTGTTTTACCGGTTACGGTTTTAACCTGATCGTGCCGTACCATATTAAGCACATGATCGCAAACCTGATTTGAATCAGTAATTAGTGCACCATTGACGGGTCGTGGTACTAAGGTTAAATCTTCATTATAAGCTCTATCTGCAAAGGCTTCAAAAACTACATTAATGCCTTCTTGAGAGGCTATTTCGGCAACACGCGATTGGTAAGGCGCATAAAGTTTGATGCTTGCACCAAAGTGCTTCATCAACGCCGCCACCACTTTTGCATAGCGATCGTCTATATTGGCTAAATTATAAAGCGCTCCGTGAGGTTTTATGTGGTGTAATATTTCCTTTTCAACTTCAAGATGCTTTAAAAGCTCTTTAACTTGGTGTTTTAATGATTCTAAAAGTGTGCTGTCATCCAAGTCCATAGTTTTCCTTCCAAAATTTTCTTTGTCAGGAAATGAAGGATGTGCCCCAATTTTCACCTTGTGCTGTTTGGCGAGATTAATTACTGACTGCATTGTAGGTTCATCACCCGCATGACCACCGCAAGCAATATTACATGAAGACAGGAATGGCATAAGTGCTTCATTATTAAAGCCTTCCCCTACATCAGCGTTTATATCTATGGAGTGTGTATGCATTATATCGGATACTAATTTCACTAATTTAAATTTATAGTCCTTTGTAACTTAAGTATTGATTTGATATTTCAAAACGTTTTCCAAAGAATTGTTTATCTGTTTTCTCATACTACTAAAAAATCCCCAGACATCTCCGTAATCAGCGGGAAACAAAAATAAGCATATGAAAAAATTAGCCCGCAGATCTCGCAGATTTACGCTAAACGACAACACATATTTGTTATTTTTTTGATGAGTTAACAGGTTATTATAATGCTGTTTTACTGACCTACAAGTCTAAAAATTGTGACATCTCAAATTCTTCTAAATAATCTCAAAAACTTTTAAAATACTCTTTGCCCCTAAAAACACCGCCAATCCTAAAATGATATAGCCAATAATATTCTGTACAACTGTATTTTTATAAGCTCCTAAAATACTTGATTTGTTCATGACCCACAACAGAAAGGCCGCAATAATTGGTAACAATAAACCATTGGTAATTTGGGCAAATTTGATGATTTCAATCGATTTGAATCCAATGGAAGAAAACAAAACGCCCAGACCCAAGATACTGATCCAAACGGTCTTAAATTGTTTTGATTTCATATTTGTGGACCATCCCAAACAACCTGTCGTTACATAAGCTGCTGCCAAAGGCGCTGTAATGGCACTGGTTATCCCTGCTGCAAACAGTCCGATGGCCAAAAAATACTTGGCAAACCGACCAAACAGAGGCTCTAAGCCTTTTGCTAAATCAGCTGCACTTGTTATGTTTTGGGCATCAATGGCGGCAGCTGAAATGATGATACACATAGATACAATACCACCCAATACTACAGCCACTATGGTATCTTTTCTTGCATATTTTAAATCGGTTTCATGATGCCATTTCTCTTTAACCAAAGAGGCATGCAAAAAAAGGTTATAAGGCACAACCGTGGTGCCAATCAACCCTATAATCGTTAGTAAGTTATCTTCTGTCACTTTGGGGACAAAAAGTCCTTTGAAAATAGCCGACACATCCGGTTTTGTTATGATGGCAGTTAGCAAGAACGCTACACTCATCAAAATAACCAAAGACACTAATACCCTTTCCAAAACTTTATAATTTCCTATATAAAGCACTAAAAACGCGATACCACCAATAACTAGACTTAAAACATTTAAATTAAAATTGCCAATGGCCATTGATGGATTGCCTACAATGGTTTCCAACCCTAAAACGCCACCACTGATATTTCCTGCCTCATACGCTGCATTACCTATAACAATGGCCGAAAGAATTAAGAGTATAGTGAGTCCTCTAAGAATAGGATTGTTAATTTCAGTTCTAATAACCTCAGACAGCCCTTTTTGAGTAATAATACCTAAACGTGCTGACATTTCTTGTAACACAATAGTGGCTAAAATTGATAAACCCATTGCCCAAAGTAAGGCAAAGCCAAAATTAACACCCGCTAAAGTACACACCGTCACCGTTCCTGGACCAATAAACGCAGCAGCAACTAAAGGACCAGGACCAATGTTTCTAAACCAATTTTTAATCACGCGTTATGGCATTTAAGGCGTAAATAGCAAAACTGCCCAACCAATGCCCGCCTTCATAACTATCGCCCACAATGCTTGGTAAGGAATAGTTGATATGTGCATTTGCCGTGTGTTTAAGATGTGCATAGTCTGGTAAATCTTTGGCTATTTCATATAAACTCCATGCTCTTGAAAAATTAACCCCATCTAGATGCACCAATTTTCCATCAGTTCTGTCGCTCACTATGCCAGGTTCCAACTTAAAGTTCTTATCCTTTAATTGTGGCAGAAAATCAGCGAGCCAAATTTCAAATTCTTCTTGAGGCAAAATGCGTTTCATTAATGCCGCTTCTTCAAAACACGGCGATAAAAAATCAAATCCACTTGGCTCCCACGATAATGGACATTTAGCATCTTGTAAATAAAAATCTTTGGCGCGTTTTACAATAAGTGATGATAAGGTTTCATCTCCTACAGTTACAGCATAATCAAAGGCAAAAGACAGTCCGAAGGCTGTATTAGGATGCTCGCCAACACGAATAGGATAATTTAACTTTGGCAAAAATTCGATATATTTTTCTACAATTAAATCCGTTAGCGGTTGCAGATTGGTTTCTAATTCTCTTGCTAAAGGGGCATCCCATGTATGCAGCTCTTCAGCGAGTTTCAGTAACCACGCCCAACCATAAGTACGTTCGTAACTCGTATTATGTTTCCCAAAAAAATAATTGACTTCATTTTGAATATTTTCTTTAGAGATGTTTTGCAGAAGCATTTGTTTTATTTCTTCTGTATTCTCAAGCTCAGGAAATTGTTTTAACAAACTCACCAAACTCCAATGGCCATGTACTGCGGAATGCCAGTCAAAACAGCCATAAAATGCCGGGTGAAGTGCTTTTGGCTCCTGTAAATCATCCTTACTACCTATAGTTTGCCCTAGTTTATTAGGATATTCTGTGTGTATACAATGGATGGGTAATTGCGCTAACCTATTGGCTTCTTCCAAATGAAGTGTAGGTGCGGATACCTGTTCAACTTCAGCAGTAGTTGTTGTGGGTTCTATTTCTTTTTTTTCTTCGGATTGGTTACAGTTTAAGACCAATAAAAATTGAATGGTGAGTAGTAGTGATTTCATTAAGATTGTTTAATTTTTAGTATTTGATATATCAGTGTCCGGTAAAACAGGTAAAAAGTTCGCAAAGCCCCTTAAAGCATGATCTGGTTCGAGAACTTAAAAAT
>NZ_JAEHJZ010000007.1:127476-197318 GCF_016469035.1 Gelidibacter salicanalis
GCGCAGCGATCTTAATTCTTTATCATTATTGTCCGATAAAGAACAAGATTAACCCAACCAACCATCTCTATCTAAGCTTCTATATTGAATGGCTTCACTAATATGAGATCCTTTTACTTCTGTTACGCCTTCTAAATCGGCAATAGTTCTTGAGACTTTTAAAATGCGATCATAAGCTCGGGCAGAAAGATTTAAACGTTCCATGGCTGTTTTTAAAAGGTTTTTGGAAGCGTCATCCAAAATACAATATTGGCGGATTTGCTTGGTATTCATTTGCGCATTGTAATGCACATTTTGGCTGTCTTGAAAGCGTTCGGTTTGGCGCTCTCTAGCTGAGGTGACACGCTTTCTGATCTCTATAGATGCTTCGCCTTTGCGTTCGTCGGATAATTTTTCAAAAGGCACAGGAGTTACTTCAATGTGAATGTCTATACGGTCTAAAAGCGGACCTGAAATTTTGCTCAGGTAGCGCTGCATTTCAGCAGGAGACGAGGTCACTGGTGCATTGGGATCGTTGAAATACCCACCCGGACTTGGATTCATACTTGCCACCAACATAAATGATGATGGATAAGTCACTGTAAATTTCGCTCGGGAAATGGTGACCTCTCTGTCTTCCAAAGGTTGGCGCATCACTTCCAAAACATCGCGTTTAAACTCTGGTAATTCGTCTAAAAACAACACCCCATTATGAGACAGTGAAATTTCTCCAGGTTGAGGGTAGCTACCACCACCAACTAAGGCAACATTTGATATGGTATGATGTGGGCTTCTAAACGGCCGTTGAGACATCAATCCTGTATTGTCCTTGACGCGCCCAGCTACGGAATGGATCTTGGTCGTTTCTAAGGCTTCCCGCATGGTCATGGGTGGTAAAATGCTCGGTAAGCGTTTTGCCAACATTGTTTTCCCGGCTCCAGGGGGTCCGATCAAAATAATATTATGTCCGCCTGCCGCCGCAATTTCCATACATCGCTTGATAGATTCTTGACCTTTAACGTCAGAAAAATCAAATTCTGGAAAATCTAAGTTTTTGTAAAATTCTTCTTGCACATTGATTATCGTGCGCTCAATAGGCTCATTTTTGTCAAAAAACTCAATCACCTGTTTAATGTTTTCAACGCCATACACTTCCAAATCTGATACAATAGCCGCTTCTTTTGCGTTTTGTATGGGTAGAATAAATCCTTTGTAACCTTCCTCTTGGGCCTTAATGGCGATTGGCAATGATCCTTTGATAGGTTGTAAATTACCATCTAAAGATAATTCGCCCATAATCAGATAATCCTCTAAATTTTCAGCTTGAATTTGTCCCGTGGCGGCCAAAATCCCAATAGCCAAAGTCAGATCATAACTGGAGCCTTCCTTACGTAAATCGGCGGGCGACATATTAATAATAATCTTCTTTCCCGGAATTTTATAGCCATTATTTTGAAGGGCTGCTGCAATACGGAAGTTACTTTCCTTAATCGCATTATCTGGAAGTCCAACAAGATGATACCCCACACCGTTATCTACATTGACCTCAACAGTTATTGTTGTGGCCTCCACACCAAAAACGGCACTTCCGAAAACTTTTTTGAGCATAAGGTATTGATTTGGTTAAATGTAGGAAGAAAGCTTCTAAATACAAAACAGAAAATTGGGATAGAAATAATATACTACTATTTTTAAAAATAGTATGTTTTTAGGACAGATACCATATTGAGAAATTGTTGGTTGAAAAAGCCAACAATGGTATAGGTTTATTACGTTAATGAAAATACCAAAAACGGAAAACATCAACAACGCTTTAATATAGTTGGTGGTGGAAACACCAACAGCGGCTTCGTAACTAATTAATATGGTTGTTGGTGGAAAACACCAACAAAGGCGTGAATACCCCAAGAATGATGAATTTAATGCATCAGCAAAGATCCTTTTAATTTTTTTAAACAAAGTTCTAAAAAGCATATCTTAGTTGCATCAACCAGATTTTATGAGCAACATTAAACGCATCGGTTTTCTATTAGGACCACTAGCTTTTATCTTAATTCTATTATTTTTCAAACCAGAAGGCCTTTCCACAGAGGCACGAGCCATTTTAGCCTCCACGGCATGGGTGTCCATTTGGTGGATTACGGAAGCGATTCCTATTGCGGTTACTGCATTATTGCCTATTGTACTTTTCCCCTTATCTGGCGGCTTGGATCTTGGCACCACTACGGAATCCTTCGGCCATAAGTATATTTTTCTATATATCGGCGGATTTATCATCGCCATTGCCATTGAAAAATGGAGCCTACACAAACGCATTGCCTTAAACATCATCAATTTTATTGGCTCTGATATTAAGAAAATCATCATGGGTTTTATGGTGGCCACCGCTTTTTTAAGTATGTGGATTTCCAATACCGCCACGGCAGTGATGATGCTACCTATTGGCATTGCCATTATTACACAGCTGAAAGACAATCCAAATACAGTTGAAAATGAAACCAATTTATTTGGTAAGGCCTTGATGCTGGCCATCGCCTACAGTGCTTCCATTGGCGGAATTGCCACATTGATTGGTACACCTCCAAACTTAATTCTGGTTGGGGTGGTCTCAAATATTTATGATTATGAAATCACCTTTTTACAATGGTTTATGTTTGGATTGCCCATTTCAGTGGTTCTACTTTTTATTTGTTGGAAATATTTGACCTCTTACGCCTTCAATTTTGATCAGAAGGAATTTCCAGGAGGCAAAACAGAAATCAAACGATTGTTGAAATTACTCGGTAAGATCAGTTATGAAGAAAAATTGGTGGCCATTGTTTTTGGAACAACGGCCTTCTTTTGGATTACCCGTTCCCTCTTATTTGACAAATTAATTCCAAAATTAGACGACACCATCATTGCTCTAATTTTTGCAATTGTCCTGTTCCTGATTCCTTCAAAAGATAAAAAACAAAAACTGATGACTTGGGAAGATGCCGTAAAATTGCCATGGGGTGTTATTCTACTATTTGGAGGTGGTTTGGCTATTGCCAGCGGATTTGAATCTAGCGGATTAGCTGTATGGATTGGTAACCAAATGACGACATTTGCCGGTTTATCGACAATTATTCTTATTCTCTTGCTGATTGCCGCAATCAACTTTTTAACAGAAATCACCTCCAATACAGCCACCACAGCAATGTTGTTGCCTGTTTTGGCCCCTATGGCCGTCATTGTTGATATTCATCCTTTTATTTTGATGGTTGGAGCGGCAGTAGCTGCCTCCTGTGCCTTCATGCTCCCCGTGGCGACGCCCCCAAATGCGGTGGTTTTTGGCTCGGGGTATTTAAGAATTCCCGATATGGTGAGGAAAGGGATTGTGATGAATGTTATTTCAATTGTCATTCTCACGTTGTTTGTGTATTTTATGTTGCCCCTGCTCTGGGATTTGACGGTGGAAGGGTTCCCGGAGGCTTTGAAACGATGATATTTTACAGACACGAATTTCACTAATTTACGCGACGCGATCATTCCAATTTTGTGACAGATTGCTAGACCATCTTATTATGTAATCTATCCTAACGTCGTGGCTTTGCGCGGGTCATTACTTTGAATGTTCCTTAACAAACTCCAAAGCACGTTTCTCGGTATAATAAAATCCGCCACGTTGCACGAATCCTACATGCCCGCCGTGTTTTGGCATTTCTAAATAGAGATTAGAATTGTTTTTGGCGGCTTTTACAGGAAAACATTCGGGGGTTAAAAATGAGTCGTTGAGCGCGTTAATGATTAAACTAGGCACTTTAATAGTGGGTAAAAACTGTAAACAGCTGCTTTGTTCATAGTAGTCTAATGCGTTTTTGAATCCGTGGGCTTTTGAGGTGTACACTTCATCAAATTCTGTTAGGGTGTTGATAGAATTTAAGACCTCGTCTGATAATTTCTCGGGGAAGTTATTTTGTTTCTCTTTTAGACTGTTGACTAATTTCTTTTTAAACCGGTCGTGAAATAATCTGTTCTTTAAACTGTGCAGCTGCTTAGCCGAATGTTGCAAACTACAGGGTACCGATATGCCAATACATGCTTTCACTTGAGAAGGCACATCGCGTTCCCCTAAGTATTTTAAGGCCAAATTACCCCCCAAGCTGATGCCATAAATATAAATCTCTGCATAGTGTTTATCGTTAATAGCGTGCATCACAATAGCGTGCAAATCTTCAGTGGCGCCAGAATGGTAGGCATAGTATTTTCGGTTTGGCTCGCCACTACAGCCTCTAAAATTGACACTGATGGCGTCTATGCCATTTTGGTTGAACAGTTTTGCCGTACCCGTAAGATAAGGACGTTGGCCATTGCCTTCCAATCCGTGGAGTAAGATGATTACCTTCTCTGATTTTTGTTCTGCGTAGCTCCAATCCAAGTCAATAAAATCGCCGTCTGCCAATTCCAAACGATCGCGTGTTTGATCTAAATCGACTGTTCTAAATAATCCCGAATAAACTGTGGCAATAAACCCTTTTCGGAATAAAAAAGGGGCTTTAAATGTGGATTCTATAACGGGCATTTATAAGTATTGTTTAGATTGTTGATTGAGAAATATAGAGCAAAATTATAAAAAACATTATTCAACGGTTAAGCTCGTAAATTTAAACTCTTTTCCGTTGAAGAGGCCTTTATCGCTGAGTTTCAATGCCGGAATGACTAAAAGTGCCATAAACGATAAGGTCATGTACGGGGCATTCAACGTACTTCCCAATGCTTTGGCCATTCTGTCTAAATCGGCATAATCTTTTCCCACGGTTTCTCCATCTCGATCGCTCATGATTCCGGCTACCGGTAATGATAAAAGTTGTTCTTCAGCATCAGACACAGCACAAATACCGCCTTTGGTTTCAATCAATACATTGACCGCTTTACAGATCATTTCATCTGAAACACCAACGGCAATAATATTGTGTGAATCATGACCAACAGAACTGGCAATAGCACCTTGTTTCAATCCGAAATTCTTTATAAAAGCGATGGCTGGCGGCTGATCTTGATACCGATTTACAACGGTCATTTTTAAAATATCCGTTTTTACATTAGAAACGAGGTTCCCATTTTCAATCAAACTTTCATCAACAAGTTCCTTAGTGACCAATTGCCCTTCCAAAGCTTCAATTACACGAATGTGCTTAGATGTAGATGGAAATCTAAAATCGCTGACATTCTTTTTAGACGTATTGAAATTATTAAGATTTTTAAAGTCCACTTTTTTAATCAACGATTTGCCTTGATCAAAAACCAACGCCCCATCAATATAGGTCTGTAAGGTTTTAAATACCTTTAAATCTTGGACGACAATCATATCTGCCGCGTCTCCAACTTTTAAAGCACCAACATCCAATCCATAATGTTTTATAGGATTGAGGCATGCCACCTGTAAAACCTTAAAAATGTCCATCCCTTTTGCAACCGCTCTTGCACACAGATTGTTGATATGATGCACTACTAAATCGTCAGGATGCTTATCATCACTGCAAAACATCATGTTTTCAAAATGCTCAGGCAATAAATCGATAAGAGCCTCAAAATTTTTGGCGGCACTTCCTTCTCTGATTAATATTTTCATGCCCTTTTGAAGCTTTTCCAGGGCTTCCTCATAAGTAAAACATTCATGATCTGTAGTAATTCCCGCATTGATATATTTCGTAATAGCATCACCCACAACACCTGGCGCATGGCCATCTACAGGTTTATTATACTGTTTTGCCCAAGCGATTTTTTTCATCACTTCAGGATCATCGAACAAAACACCGGGATAATTCATCATCTCCGCCAAATATTTGATGTCCGGATTTTCAAGAAGTTTTTTGATGCCATCAGCATTGATAATGGCGCCTGCCGATTCAAAATCTGTAGCGGGAACGCAAGAAGGCGCTCCAAAATTAAATTTGAATGGGACTTTTTTACCATTCTCAATCATAAACTCAACACCTGCTACGCCGAGTACATTCGCAATTTCATGCGGATCTGAAACAGTGGCTACCGTACCGTGCGTTACTGCCAAACGGGCAAATTCACTCGGCACCAACATCGAACTTTCAATATGAATATGCGCATCCACAAAACCTGGCATAATGTAATGTTCAACATCATGCCCCTTTTCGGCAATGTTTGAAATCTTTCCATTTTTGATGGAGACTTCGCCTTTAAAAATTCGTTTATTTTGGATGTCGACTATTTGTCCTTGTAACTTCATTTACTGTAGGTCTATTTTTAAAATTTTAGTGGTATTCTCGGTTACTTTAAATCGATCATCTGCACGTTTCCCTACCACCCAAACCACTTCATCATCGGAAACCAGAATCCATATGTGTTCTTTTTCAATTAAGGATAATTTTTCATCCTTAAAATATTTGCTCAACTTCTTCTTCTTCCCTTTCATTCCCAGAGGATAAAACACATCACCTTCCTGCCATTTTCTTAAGATCAATGGGAAAACCAGTTTTTCAGCATCAACATATATTGTGGTGTTTCCTGTATCCATAATTGCAGTAACGTGTTCAAAACGCAAGGTTCCAAAAGGTACGACTACTTCTTGATCGGATTTTTGAATGGCAATAGGGGCTTGATCAGTTTCAGAAGCAATTTCACTCAGCAATAAAAACTCGCGGTCTTTTAACAATCTATGGGTTGAAGAAAATACCTGTTTCCCAGATTGGGCATCCAATAAATTCACAACGTCATTCCACGCCGTAAAATTAAAATCCTTTAAAAGTTGGTAAAGATACGCCTTCGGATTGGACAGCTGTTTTAATTTAAGAACATCCAGCTTAATTTGATCATCCTCAGCGGTGGTCAATTTTTTCTGGATTCTCACCACACTATCGTCAATAAGATCTTGACTGTCCTGTAAATTTGAGATGGTGGTTTGAAAATTCTGAAGCAATTGCGAATTCATCTGTTTTAATATCGGAATGATATCATGGCGCAATTTATTCCTCAAGTACTTGGTAGACGCATTACTACTGTCTTCCTGCCACGCGATGTTTTGGTCAATGGCATACACTTTTAACGCTTCTCTAGAAAAAGGCAATAACGGCCTTACAATTTTACCCGTTACTTCAGGAATTCCGGTTAAGCCTTCCAAACCAGTCCCCCTGGTTAAGTTTATTAAAAACGTTTCAAGATTATCATCCGCATGATGTGCCGTAAGGATATAGTCGAATTTCAATTGCTCTGCGAGTTCCTGAAACCATGTATAACGCAATTCGCGAGCAGCCATTTGTATGGACAGTCCCTCCTCTTTAGCGTAGTTTTCCGTTTCAAAACTCTCTATAAACACTTCCATATCCAAATCATCAGCCAACTGTAACACAAAATCTTCGTCAGCATCACTCTCCGCTGCTCTCAAATTGAAATTACAATGCGCCAACGAAACTTTTAAGTTTAATTGATGGCATAAATGCGCCAAGACCACACTATCCAAACCACCAGAAATGGCCAGCAATAAGCGGCTGTCCTGAAGCATATTCAAATTACTCTCCAAGTGTTTCTTAAAAGTGTCTCGCATGTCTTTTTTTGTTAAAACATTAAAAATTAGAATGGCAACGCTTCGCATTTTCCCTACCGCGTCTGGCTCTAAATATAATTAATTTTCAAGCACTTCCTTCATCGCTTTTGCCTTAATCAGGCATTCTTCAAACTCTTTTAGAGGATCGCTTTTTGAAGTAATCGCGCTACCTACTGAATAGGATACATATCTATTCTCTGCATTATAGAGGATACTTCTGATGATCACATTAAAATCAAAATCACCTGCAGGAGTAAAATAACCGATGCTTCCAGAATAAAGCCCGCGCTTGGTTGCTTCAAGATTTTCAATAATTTGCATCGCTGAAATTTTAGGCGCTCCGGTCATGCTCCCCATAGGAAACGTGGTTTTCACAATCTGGACTGGGGGGATGTTCGCATCAACTTCCGAAGTTATGGTCGATATCATCTGATGCACTTGTTCAAACGTATAAACGGCACACAATTCTTCAACGGTGACGCTTCCTTTTTTAGCGGTATGAGCTAAATCGTTACGCACCAAATCAACAATCATGATGTTTTCACTACGCTCCTTTGGATTGTTTTGGAGCTCGTTTTTCAAGTTTTCATCGATGAGTGTATCGGTAGAACGCGTAGCGGTCCCTTTTATGGGCTGCGAAATCACTTTTTGATTTATTTTTGTCAGATACCGTTCCGGAGAGGCACACAACACATAGTGTTGATGATTCTTAAAATACGCAGCAAAGGGCGCTTTTGAAATGGTGTTGAGTTTTATATAAGTTTCCAACGGATCAATTTCGGTTTTTTCAGCATAAAATTCGTGACAAAAATTGGCTTCATAAATATCCCCTCTATGAATATGTGCCAACATAGTATTGACTTTCTCAAGATACTGTTCCTTAGTCAACCGCATCTGAATATTGACAGGTGTTAATGGTGTTCCTTCTTGGTCCAGTTTATAGGCAGCAATGTCTTTTAGATCTGATTCCAATTCATCATCGACCATCTTTAGGTACTGCATTTCAACAACATCACCTGTGATTAAAAAAAGTTTTTTGGGTTGAAAAAAGAACAGTTCCGGAAAGTCTAAACCGTCAACATGTTCAGATTTGAGGTGTTCAATATCGTTTTTGAGATCGTAGGTAAAGTAACCAAAAATCCAATCCTTAGTGATGGTCTGGTACTCTTGCAACTGATCAAAAGCCTGTTGGCAATCTGTAGAAATACAGGTAAATGCATCTACCGCCAACACGGTATCGTAGGTACTGTAGTGTTGCTGATGACTATTGGAATCTAACCAAACCACTTCCTCAAATTGCTGGCTCCACTGTAACAGTTGTGCTTTAAAATCTGGATTCGTTATTGTAAAAGTGTGTCGTGTTCTCAAGGCTCAATTTTGCGAAGTAAAGTTAATCACATTCTGCAAACTTATTAAGAAGTTTGTACTTTAGTTAAAAAATTAAAGATCATGTTTATCCTAAAGAATGCCCTTTTAGAGCTCGCCATTCATCCTAGCGGCGCCGAATTACAAAAAATTTCTGCAGTGCAGAAGCATTTAGAATTTATGTGGGATGGTAATCCTGAAATTTGGGCAGGACACGCACCCAATTTATTTCCGATTGTTGGTGCTTTAAAAGAAGATACGTTCACCTTTGAATATAAGAACTACACGTTGCCTAAGCATGGTTTTGTAAGACGCAACCCTAATTTTACAGTGGAAAACCAGAGTGATCAGCATCTTGCATTAAAATTGACATCTTCTGAAGCAACACTCAAAAATTATCCGTTCCATTTTGAATATTTAGTGAGCTATAAATTAGTGGACAATCAAATTACGGTCACTTACACCGTCAAAAATACAGGCCAAAAAATTATGTATTTCTCAGTTGGTGGACATCCCGCATTTAAATGTCCGTTGTATCCTAATGAAGTTTATAGTGATTATTCTCTAGAATTCGAAAAAGCAGAACACTCGTTGACCCATCTCATTAACATGAGTAATGGACTCTTAAATTTACAAACGGAACCGGTGTTCAAATCACCAAAGTCCATTGCTTTACACGAGCATATTTTTGACCAAGATGCGCTGGTTTTTAAAGATCTCAAATCGGATAAAATCACCTTGAACAGCAAAACGCATGGAGAAATTTTAACTTTAAGCTTTACAGATTTCCCGTTTTTAGGGATTTGGGCAAAATCAAAAGCAAATTTCGTGTGTATAGAACCTTGGCAAGGGGTTGCCGATTCTGAAAACAGCAATCAAATTTTACAAGACAAAGAAGGTATTGTGGCTCTTGATAACCACAAGACTTACAGCGCTTCATACACCATTGAAATACATAAAGCGCATTTAGCATAAGTTGATTATTAGCTTTAACTTTGCCGCTTGTAAGGAGCAAATTATTTTTAACAGTATACCATTGACTTTTTACAACATCTTAAACACATAAAACCAGACACCTTGAGCTTTAAAAACCTGAACTTAAACACCCCATTATACAACGCCCTGGACGATTTAGGGTTCACTACGCCTACACCAATTCAGGAACAAGCCTTTAATGTGGTGGCTTCAGGTAAAGACATGGTGGGCATTGCGCAAACAGGTACAGGTAAAACATATGCCTATATGTTGCCAATTCTTAAAAATCTGCCGTTTTCCACACAAGAAAACCCTAGAGTACTTATTATGGTACCAACCCGAGAGCTGGTGGTTCAGGTGGTGGATGAAATTGAAAAGCTTACCAAATACATCAATGTGCGGGTGCTTGGTGTGTATGGGGGTGTGAATATCAACACGCAAAAATATGCCGTGGCTCAAGGATTGGATATTGTAGTGGCCACTCCAGGACGTTTGTTCGATTTGGCGGTTAGCCATGTATTGCAATTGAAATCCATTCAAAAAATGGTGATTGACGAGGTAGATGTCATGCTCGATTTAGGATTTAGACATCAACTGCTTAATATTTTTGACATTCTTCCGGAGCGTAGACAAAACATTATGTTTTCAGCCACCATGACGGATGATGTGGATGAATTGATTACCAATTTTTTTATCAAACCTCAAAAAGTAACCATTGCCGTTTCTGGAACACCTTTAGAAAATATCAGTCAAGAGCGTTATAATGTGCCTAACTTTTACTCTAAAGTGAATGTATTGAAACATCTATTGGCGGATAAAGAAACCTATAACAAGGTGCTGATTTTTGTGGCTTATAAAAAAATGGCCGATTTGCTGTTTGATAAGGTGGAGGAACACTTTCACGATGAAAGCTGCGTCATTCATTCCAACAAAACCCAAAACTACCGACTCAGGAGTATTGAACAATTTAGAGAAGGTAGTAACCGCATCCTGATTGCGACAGATGTGATGGCTCGTGGACTCGATATAGACCATATCAGTCATGTGATCAATTTTGACACGCCTAACTTCCCTGAAAACTATATGCACCGTATTGGACGTACAGGACGTGCCGAACGTGAAGGTCAAGCCTTAATGTTTTCTACAGAAGTTGAACAGGAATTGGTGAATAATATTGAGGAACTGATGCAGATGGAGATTCCGTTAAAAGAACTTCCAGAAGGTGTTGAAATGTCTACAGAACTTCTTGAAGAAGAGCGACCACAGTTTAAAGAACGGAACAACCCACTGAAACGACGTGATGAAGATGCTCCTGGGCCTGCTTTTCATGATAAAAAAGAAAAAAACCAGAAAGAAAACTTAGGAGGTTCGTATAGACGAGAAATTGTAAAGAAATATAAAAAGCCTAAAACTAGAGGCGACAAAAATTACAACAGACGCAATAAAAAATAACACGCTCAAAACTTTATGAAACCAATTTCATTACTAATATTAACTGTGGCACTAGTATTCAGCACCCAGAGTTTTTCTACCAAAAAATGGGGTGCTACAGGGCATCGCGTTGTAGGCGCCATTGCAGATAATTACACGAGTAATAAAACCAAACGTCATCTTAAAAAACTATTAAATAACCAATCTTTGGCCTTTGTATCCACATATAGTGATGATATAAAAGCAGACCCGCGCTTTAAGGCCTATGATGTTTGGCACTACGTGAATATGTCTTTTGACGACACCTATGAAACTTCAAAAAAAAATCCTGAAGGCGATTTAGTTACAGCAATAGCCTATTGTAAACGCATAATTACAGATGATTCATCTTCAGATGACGACAAGGCATTCCATTTAAAAATGCTGATCCATCTCATTGGCGACTTACACCAACCAATGCATGTAGGACGTGCGGAAGACAAAGGTGGCAATGATATTAAATTAAAATGGTTTTATAAAGACACTAACCTTCATAGAGTGTGGGACAGTCAGATGATTGAATCCTATGGGATGAGTTATAGTGAGTTGTCAGAAAACGCCGATCATTTATCAAGAGCTCAAGTAAAATATCTTCAAAAAGACGATGTTGTGGATTGGGTAAATGAAACACAACACCTTACAAAAGAAATTTATAATTCTATTGAAGTGGGTGAAAATTTAAGTTATGGGTATTCTTATAAATATCTAGATACAGCACGTACGCAAATGCAAATTGCGGGCATCCGACTGGCTAAGGTGTTGAATGATTTGTTTTAATTAACATTTTTGTCATGTCGAATGTAATGAGATATCACATCATCTTTGTACCATAGAGCACCCACGATCTCGGAATGACAAAACCACAAAGTCGATAGGGAATGGCATTCAACATTTTAGTTATGTCGAATGTAATGAGACATCACATCATCTTTGTACCATATAGCCTCCACGATCATGGGATTCCTACTAATGTCGGAATAACAAATTGCAATGGGATGACAGGGCGTAGAAATCCCACAACTTTTTGACTTGATCCCATTTTTGTCATGTCGAATGTAATGAGACATCACATCATCTTTGTACCATAAAGTACCCACGATCATTGGATTCCTACTAATGTCGGAATGACAAATTGCAATGGGATGACAGGGCGTAGAAATCCCGCAACTTTTTGACTTGATCCCATTTTTGTCATGTCGAATGTAATGAGACATCACATCATCTTTGTCCCATAAAGTACCCACGATCATGGGATTCCTCCTGACGTCGGAATGACAAATTGCAATGGGATGACAGGGCGTAGAAATCCCACAACTTTTTGACTTGATCCCATTTTTGTCATGTCGAATGTAATGAGATATCACATCATCTTTGTACCATAGAGTACCCACGGTCATGGGATTCCTCCTAACGTCGGAATGACAAAACCATAAAGTCGATAGGGAATGGCATTCAACATTTTTGTCATGTCGAATGTAATGAGATATCAAATCATCTTTGTCCCATAGAGCACCCACGATCTCGGAATGACAAAACCACAAAGTCGATAGGGAATGGCATTCAACATTTTAGTTATGTCGAATGTAATGAGACATCACAACATCTTTGTAGCATAGAGCCTCCACGGTCATGGGATTCCTCCTAACGTCGGAATGACAAATTGCAATGGGATGACAGGGCGTAGAAATCCCACAACTTTTTGACTTGATCCCATTTTTGTCATGTCGAATGTAATGAGATATCACATCATCTTTGTCCCATAAAGTACCCACGATCATGGGATTCCTCCTGACGTCGGAATGACAAATTGCAATGGGATGACAGGGCGTAGAAATCCTACAACTTTTTGACTTGATCCCATTTTTGTCATGTCGAATGTAATGAGACATCACATCATCTTTGTACCATAAAGTACCCATGATCATGGGATTCCTCCTGACGTCGGAATGACAAAACCATAAAGTCGATAGGGAATGGCATTCAACATTTTAGTTATGTCGAATGTAATGAGACATCACATCATCTTTGTACCATAGAGCCTCCACGGTCATGGGATTCCTCCTAATGTCGGAATGACAAATTGCAATGGGATGACAGGGCGTAGAAATCCCACAACTTTTTGACTTGATCCCATAAACACAACAATTGTTCTTGATCCCAGGCTTCTCGCCCTATATTTTTTATAAAACATTGGATACAAAAAAAGCCCCCAAATTGCTTTGAAGGCTTATATCCTGGGTGGAAGACCGGGCTCACTCACTTCGACTACGCTCAGCACAGGCTTCTCGCCCTGTATTTTTTATTAAACATTTGATACAAAAAAAGCCTTCAAATAACTTTGAAGGCTTGTGTTTTGGGTGGAAGACCGGGCTCGAACCGGCGACCCTCGGTACCACAAACCGATGCTCTAACCAACTGAGCTACAACCACCATGTAGCCGCATCTTGAGATGCGTTCCCACCTATACCGGTAGGAAGGTGCAAATGTATATTATTTACTAATGTTTACAAAGTCTTTTTGAAAAAAAATTACACTAAATCGAATAAACTTTTTACGGCCGGGTAACGCTCCACCGTAAACCCCTCAGCGTGTTCTGTTCCTATCAATCGGCCTAAATCTCTAGCTCTGTAATCAATGCTATCAGTAAAGTTTTTACTGCTAATTGGCGTTTGTGGTGCTTTGCTCTCAGGGTCAAAGAATTGCGTTTTATAGGCATGTACAGCTTCAATCTTTTTGTCTATAAATCCGGAAACATCTACCACTACATCTGGTTCAATAGTTTTCCATTGGATATAATGATACACAAATTTTGGACGCCACTGCGATTGAATGCTGCCATCCAATTCCGTTTCTATTTTCATCAGGCCGCTTAAAAAACAAGCATCACTTACCAACTGACTGCCTTTGCCATGGTCAATATGCCGGTCCTCAATAGCATTGCACAAAACTATTTCAGGTTGATACTTTCTAATCATTTTGATAAGTTGCAGTTGGTGATCTTTGTCGTTGATAAAAAAGCCATCGGCAAATCCCATATTTTCTCTAACAGCAACACCCAAAATCTTGGCACCTTCTTCAGCCTCTGATTTTCGAGTCTCCGCTGTTCCTCGCGTGCCCAGCTCACCTCGTGTAAGATCAATGATGCCCACTTTTTTACCATTATGGATTTCTTTGGCAATAGTTGCACCACATCCCAACTCCACATCGTCAGGGTGCGCTCCAATTGCTAATATGTCTAATTTCATATGTTTAATTTTTATGCCAATCGTTTTGTTCTTGTGCGCTTAAAAAACTCCAAGCCACTATCCTACTCACTTTGTTACCCTGAATCATATCCACCACCTGAAACTCTGTAGCGCCCAATTTTTTTAAGGATGCTCTCATCGATTCGACGTGGTTGACGTTAGATACCAAACTTGTATACCAAAAACACTGTTGTTTATATTGTGAACTTTCGTATAAATAGGTGTGCAAAAAGGCTTTCTCTCCGCCGGCATAACACAACTCTGTTGGCGTGCCACTGAAGTTCCGCACTACTTTGTCTCCTTCCTTGCCCAAACCTTTCAGTTTGGTTTTGGTGGCTTCAAAAGCATCTGCTTGACTTTTAAAAAACGGCGGATTGCAAACCGCAGCAGTAAATTTATCGGTAGGTTTGATAATTCCTTTTAAAATATGTTGGTAGTCATTCTGCAATCGCAACTCAATAGCAGCCTCTAGATTATTCTTATCGATTATTTTCTGGGCAATCTCAAGGGATTTTTTATCAATATCAGTACCCACAAAATTCCAATGATAAATAGCATTCCCTAATAGAGCATAGATACAGGTTGCGCCCGTTCCTACATCCAACACATTAACGTTGGTTTCTAAACCACTTCGCCTTAAAACATCAGCCAAATGGTGCATATAATCTGCCCGACTGGGGATGGGTGGACATAAATTTTCGTCTGGAAACTCCCAAAATTTAATATTATAGTGAGTGGCTAACAATGCCGTATTTAATGCTTTTACAGCCTCAGGGTTTGAAAAATCTATGGTTTTGGTTTGATAATCATTTATAAACACATAAGGTTTTAGGACCTCAAGGTTTTTGATGAGTAATTCAAAATCGTATTTCTTGTTATGGAGAGAGTTTTTGTGCAAATTTGTGGGGTTCTATTTTTTGTAATGTTTCAACTTTAATTCTAAGCTAATTGTTTGGTATTTTTGACCTTGGTGATGGCTTGTTCAATATCAGCTATCAAATCATTTTTTGATTCAATACCTACTGAAAAACGGATCAAATTATCACTCACTCCAATAGCATCACGCTCTTCTTGTGTTAACAATGAATGCGATGTTTTATGCGGAGACAGCACTGTACTTTCAACACCTGCCAAACTCATTGATGATTTGATCAACTTCAATTCCTTTTGAAATACCAAAGCATCTAAACCGTCAGCCAATTCAAAAGACATCATGCCTCCAAAACCTTTCATTTGCGATTTTGCCAAGGCATATTGTGGATGCGTTTTAAGCCCTGGATAAAAAACATGTTTGACATCGTCATGAGTCTCTAAAAATTTTGCCAGCTTTTTAGCATTCTTGTTTTGGGCCTTAACACGTAAAGCCAAGGTTTTCATACTGCGCTCCAACATCCAAACGGTCATGTCACTCAAACTGCCACCCAAGTTTTTGGCAACGTTCCAGATGATCTTCATATGCGCATCACTACACGCAACCGCTCCCGCTAAAATATCAGAATGTCCGCCCAAATATTTTGTAGCAGAATGCATGACAATATCTATCCCAAAATCTATTGGATTTTGATTTACAGGGCTGGCAAAGGTATTGTCGATTGTGGTGATTAGGTTTTTAGATTTCGCCAGATCAGCCACCCCTTTAATATCCGTAATCGTCAATAGCGGATTAGATGGTGTTTCAATATGGATGACTTTGGTGTTTGGACGGAGCGCTGCTTCAAAGTCTGAAACTTCATACCCGTCAGTAAAGGTGAAATCGATACCGTATTTAGGAAACTCTTCTCTAATAAAATTACTGGTGCCGCCATAAAGCGTATTTTGAACAACTATATGATCGCCCTGCTTTAAAAAAGCCAAAAAAACCGTACTAATGGCGGCCATTCCACTTCC
Organism: Gelidibacter salicanalis; assembly: GCF_016469035.1. Taxonomy (GTDB): domain Bacteria; phylum Bacteroidota; class Bacteroidia; order Flavobacteriales; family Flavobacteriaceae; genus Gelidibacter; species Gelidibacter salicanalis_A. The sequence continues at coordinate 143,938 of NZ_JAEHJZ010000007.1, forward strand.
AAAAATCATACCCGCTTCGGCATGCTCTAGAGCAGCGATTTTTTTAGAGGTAAATTCTTGATTGGGGGTATTGAAATAACGTGGATAGCGTTTAACATCCACATCTTCAAACTCATAAGATGTAGACATATAAATTGGAGACACTGCGCCTTTAAACTGTTCATCCTTAATTTCGCCAACATGCGTGCAAATAGTATTTAATCCGTATTTTGATTTTAACATAAGTTCTGACATTTAGTAAAGCTTAAAATTACAAATAAATGGTTACACATGCATCCCATAAAACATTGGTTTTTCAAATAAATAACAATTAAGTCCTTCTTAATACATTATGGCTCATCTCCAAAAATTTAGCCCCATGTCATAAATAATCAAAACTTCACATCATTTTTAGGGATTGAAGTCCATTTCTCTTATATTCGTAGTGCTATTAATAAATTACTCTCCACATGCTGAAAGCCGTATTATTTGATATGGATGGTGTTATCGTAAACACTGAACCTCTACATCGCAAAGCCTATCACCTCATGTTTGAGGATGTCAATATCAACGTTTCAGAAGCCTTATATACGTCCTTTACGGGGCAATCCACAAGAGCTATTTGCGAAATATTAGTTGACCATTTTAAATTGTCATTGGGTGCGCAAACGTTAATAGGTCTTAAGCGAGATCATTTTAAATATTTATTTGAGAATGATGACGAATTAGATCTTTTGCCAGGCGTGTTGGACTTAATTAAAGATTATTATGACAACGGATTGACCTTAGTTTTGGCGTCTTCTGCCTCTATGGATAATATCAACAATATCTTTAAACGCTTTGATTTAAACCCCTATTTTGTGGATAAATTGAGTGGGGCCGATTTAAAAGCTTCCAAGCCTCATCCTGAGATTTTCGAAAAGGCAGCATTGGCCTCTGGTCATAAGCGTCACGAATGCATCGTGATTGAAGACTCTACAAACGGAATTAGAGCAGCAAAAGACGCAGGAATCTTTTGCGTGGGCTATGACAGTCTACATTCTCATGATCAGGATTATGAATTGGCCGATTTGGTTGTTACTAATTTTAAAGCTATTGGCTATCCTATTATTTCAGCCCATCTTAACACAGAGCTGGCTCAAAAATAATTTTTTTACCTAGTCTCCTTCTGTTGTGCCAACAATTTGTTTTGTTCTTCCATCAATTCTTTTAGCTGGGAAAGCAATTCGATATCCTTTGGGGTTTTTACAGTTTTATCTTTAGGATCTTGAGCTTTATTTTTAAGACTATTTAAAAATCTGACAAGGATAAAAACAGTAAATCCAATAATCATAAAATCCAGAAAAGTCTCAAAAAGCTCTCCATACCCTATGGCCACTTCATCAGAAATTAACTGTCCAGCGGCATCGGTCGTTTTATCTCTTAAAATAAAACGCCTGTCCTGAAATTTTAATCCATCAGTCATTAGAGATAAGGGCGGCATCAGCACCTTTTTCACCAAGACATCAATAACTTTATTGAAAGACGCGCCAATAATGATCCCAATGGCCATGTCCATCATATTCCCTTTAACGGCAAATTCTTTAAATTCTTTAAGAAATTTCATGTGGTTTAATATTTATACTTTAAACAATTTTACTCTTTTTCATGATTAAAATTGGAACAGCCACAAACAAAAAATGTTTATGGCTGCCTCATATTATAATCGTATTCAGTTCTTATTTTTTATAATATATAGCGTACTTTCTGTAAGCAAATATGGCCAATACGGCTACTATACCAACGGTAATAGCTATAAATTTCAGGCTCACAATTTGATCTCCACTTGCATAAGCATGTAGACCTGAAAGATAGAAATTCACCCCAAAATAGGTCATCATAATACTCGCAAATGCAATAATAGACGCCAGGTTAAAACCGAAGCGACCACGAAGTCCAGGAACCAATCTCATATGGATTACAAAGGCGTATACCATAATACTGATCAGTGCCCAAGTTTCCTTAGGATCCCAACCCCAATAACGCCCCCAGCTTTCATTGGCCCACATCCCTCCTAAGAAGTTACCGATGGTTAATAACACCAAACCTGTGGTGAGTGCCATTTCATTAATAATAGTGAGCTCTTTAATGCTGAGCAACATTTTACTTCTATTCTTCTCAGTGGTGCAAATCATCAATATCAAGACCACCGTACCTAGAATCATACCAAGCGCGAAAGGTCCGTAACTCATCACAATTACCGCCACGTGTATCATTAACCAATAGCTATCTAAAACCGGCTGTAGCGTTGAAATTGCAGGGTCCATCCAATTCCAATGGGCTACCATCAAAATAATGGCCGTCACAAACGCAGTTGCGGCAATAGTTAAGTCACTTTTTCTACCAAAGGCCAATCCAAAGAACATGGTGGCCCACGCCACATAAATCATAGATTCATAAGCATCACTCCAAGGCGCATGTCCTGAAAGATACCAACGGACACCAAGCCCTGCGGTATGCAATAAAAACAACCCTAAGATGATAAACACAAATACTTTGACACCCCAATTGATAAATTTATTATTACCATTAAATATTTGAATGATCAATAATATGAACATCAAAGTTCCGGCATACATATACCAACTGAACAGGTTTTTAAAAACATCATATTTGTTATACGCAATTTCAGTGGTCACCTTCTGATCAGAAAGCATGACTTCACTCCCATATTTTTCTTGGGTCTTTTTAATGCCGTTCAGTACATCATCTGCTCTCGAAAAATCGCCATCCTGCTTCGCTTTATTAAGTGTCAATAAATAGGCACTGAAGCCATTGTTCATGAAATTAGCCAAAAGAGAATCTTCTATCTTTTCTCTATAATTCCCTTCCCTAAATTCTTTGGATGAAATCCATTTATTGTTATCGTCATTAGGCACTGGGAAAATTTTCATGGCACGACCTTCTAGGGCATTGTGCAATAAATTGACCCGCTGATCTGCTTCTTTAAATTCTTTTTGAGACCCATTTGGAATCTGGGCTCTGTAAGCTTCATTAAGATAAGGTTCCAATTTATACGTCCCATCTTCTGTAAAGAAATCAATAAAAGCCACGTATTTTTTATCCATTGGCGCCCCAATAATGCTTCTAATAGTGTCTGCTTTTTTAGGTGCTAAGTAAATAATTGGAACATTATACCATAACAGTGGACTTTCTTGAATGGAAAGCATGATCTGGTTGGCATCAAATTCTTCATAGGAATCATGCTTGCTGAGTTTTCTTAAAATCTCTGAAGCATACGTATCCATTGGCATCATACGTCCGCTATAATCCTGTACAACCAGATGTGCAAATTTATCAGCATGCTCTTTAGGAGTAATATTAGCCCTTAATACCGAATCAATTTGCGCTTTTGATGGACGCCCATGGTCATGACCGTCATCTGGTGAATGCGTTTGTGAAAACCCAAAGGTGGTAAAAGCCAAAACGAGAACAGTAATCATCTTTCGTTTTTGATTTTTAACTTTTTCCAGCATCCTATTTAAGTCGGCAAAACGCGTATTCTTGTCAAACCAAATTGCCATCAACCCAATATAAAGTAAAATGTATCCAATGTAGGTGATCCAAGTTCCCCAAAAATCATGGTTTACCGATAGTATGGTCCCTTTTTCGTCTGGATCAAAACTTGCCTGAAAAAAACGATAGCCTCTATGGTCCAAAATATTATTCATATAGATATGGTAATCAAAATCGCCTTGTTCCTTATCCAACACAGTGACTTTACTCTCATAGGATGAATAACTCTTTTCCGTTCCTGGAAACTTCTTGGCTATAAAATCATTAAGTTTTACTTCAAAAGGCAGTTCAATCAATTTAGAACCGTATTTTAAAGCCACTGTAATATTTCCAAATTCTACTTGCTCAAATGGGTTGTTTTTATAAGGGCCTCCCAAGACATTGACACGTTTTGTTTCACCATTAACAGTCACTTTCATCACTACGCCATCTTCATCACCCTTAAGCATTTCCGATTTTTTAACCACGTCAAAAACCCCTTTTATCACCGGTTTCGGGAATACCATAGACATATTACCAATCTGGTAACGCGACCGCAAAATTAAAGGTTGTACACTGTCCTTTACCACAATACCCGTAGCGCGGGTGGCCATGGTCATGTATTCGCCCTCATAGGGTGATTCAATAGTCAACCCGTCAGAGGTACTCATAATATTGATGGCTCCGGGTGTTGGCTTATCTAAAGCGATTAAGACGTTGTGTAAATTTTGAACTTCTCCAGATTTCAAGAAGTGATTGTGGGGTTGCCCTTCTCCCGCTTCAACTATTTTCAGATAGGATTCTCCAGATTCGTCAGGGATGACATCTGTTTCTGCCGCTTTAATATATTTTTCAAGTTCTATAGTAACTGGAATGTTGTTATAGTCGGTTTCAGCCTTAAAGCTATTGTTCAAACGGTATGAAAAATCGACTTCACGCTCAATAATCTTGCGTTGGGCCATGCCATCTACCATATAATCGCCATCAATATAAGCAGTGACATAGGTTTTTTGAGACAGGAATTGTTTTTCGGTTTCACCCTCTCTTATAGCAATCATGCCTTCATAACTAATATATCTGGTAATAAATGCACCAAAAATGATTAGGACAAAGGATAAATGCAAGGTTAAAGTCGCCCATTTTTTCCAACGGAGTAAACGGTAACGAAACATATTGCCGATAAAATTGATCATAAAAATCCCCATAATGGCTTCAAACCACCAGGCATTGTAAATTAAATGTCGTGTAAAAGGTGTTGGAGAAGTTTCTTCGTTGGCGTCTAAAAAGGTTCCGATGGCCATTGCTAGGGCAAAAACAACAAATAAAATGGCTGTTAACCGGGTGGAGAAAAGAATGTTAGCTAGTCTTTTTTGCATGGTATAAGGACGGTTTTTTGGGCTTTCCTTTAAGCTGTGCAAATTTAGCCATTTTTGTTGATTGGTTTGGAATTAAAAGATGTTAAAGTTGAGATAATTAAGATGGGTGGAAGGTTGCTTTAAAGAAGTAATCATAACGCTACTCTATCCTCTTTCAATATTCTTATGAGCTCACATAAATTGAAGCGCAATGACTTTATCTGGAGTATGCCGCTGATATTGCTAAATTCCCCGCCACACAGCGGCTTATTGCTGCCTCGCCTGAAATATGTTCATAAACATAAACGTTCCCATTTTCCGGGCCCTATTTTTTGCATTTTGAGTATATTCACCTTCAAAAAGTTCGTCTAAAGTTTCAAACCACAAATTGAGCCACAGTCCAAAATGCTCTTGGGTAATGGCATTATCATTTTCTTTATCAACCTTAATGTGCACCTCTAAAGGATTGCCATGATACCGTTGCTCCAATTTTCGGGACATAAACAAACTGCTTTCCCAAAACGTGGTTAAGCGCTCAATATGTGCCTCCCAATCTTTAATGATGCGGTTAAAAAATGGCCCCAAGACCTTATCTTGTCTGACTTTTTTATAAAACTCTGAGACGAGTAAAAACACATCTTCCCTACTTCCAATATCTTTTTTTTCCATTCTAACTTATGCCAATCGTAGCAAATTAATGATAATAAATGTAATGTGCACCAAAACGGTTGCGATGAATAAATTAAAAATCAGCTTTGGTTTCAATTGGGCATACAACGATCCGTTATAAGCCATTGCAAAAGTTACCACCAAGGTCAAATCTAAAAAATGAAACGTTGACTGGCTAGTCATCAAAATTAACATTGTAGCAATAGAGCCTATACAACTTTGAAATATGATGCTCAATGGAATATATAATATGAGATGGTCTGTGAAATCCTGAAGTCCTTTATTATAAAGTGACATTTGCTTTCTTTTTTAGTGTTCATACAAAGTTCCTAAACCATTCTTCGTATTTTTATGATTCAAATCATAAGATCATGATTCCGGAACAGGTCATTCAGCATTTTGGAGCTACTTTAAAAAGCTATTCAAAAGAGCACACTATTTTTAATGAAGGAGAGCATGCTGATTTTTATTACCAAATTAAAACCGGGCATGTAAAAATGTTTAACCTGACAGAAGACGGAAAAGAATTTGTTCAGGGATTTTTTGAAAAGGACAATTCATTTGGAGAACCTCCGTTATTTGGTGCCTTTAAATATCCAGCTACAGCACAAACTCTTGTAGCCTCTGAAATTTACCTGCTCTCTAAAACTTCATTTTTTGACCTTCTAAAATCTCACCCGGACATTCATTTGACATTTACGCAAATGATTTGTAAACGGATGATTTACAAAGCAAAGATTGCTAGAGAAATGTCTATATACCCACCTGAACATCGTATTTTAACACTGTTGCACCATCTTAAAACCAATGCAAAAATTGAAACAGCTTTTGAAGTGCCACTTACGCGGCAACAAATTTCAGAGTTGACGGGTCTGCGGGTAGAAACGGTGATCAGAGCCATAAAAAAGCTCGAAAAACTAGAATCTTTGGCTATAATTGACCGAAAAGTAGTCCTATAGAGGTTATTAGATCTTAGATAGTGGTGCAGTAATCACCAAAGAAGTCTATGATCCACATGAAAATTGTAATTTCTTAATTCCTATGTCTTAATTCTTCATTAATTTAGCGGCATGATTTCAGTAATTATTCTTGGAGCAGGCAATGTTGCAGCTCATTTATTCAACGCTTTTGACGGTACAGAGCAGGTACACGTAAAACAGTGGTATAACAGATCCATCAAAAGTATCCAGTCTTATAAAAATAAGGTTGTGATAACGGACGACCTCTCACAGTTGGAGAAAGCTGATGTTTACATTATTGCCGTCAGTGATGATGCCATTGCCAATTTATCTACAAAATTGCCTTTTGAAAACCGATTGGTAGTCCATACCTCAGGATCTGTCAATGTTCATGATTTGGATAAAAAGAATCGACGTGGGGTATTTTATCCTTTACAAACATTTAGCAAGGCTGCTACCCTGAATTTTGAAAATGTCCCTATCTGTCTTGAGGTGTTGGACAAAGCAGATCTCAAGACTTTAAAATCCTTGGCAAAAACAATAGGTAGTTCCACTCATAAAGTCAATACTGATCAGCGCAGAGCACTGCATTTAGCGGCTGTATTTGTCAATAATTTTACCAATCAATTGTATCGTGTGGCCCACGAAATCACCGAGTCTAAAGGTGTAGAATTTGATATTTTAAAGCCTTTAATATTAGAAACCGCCAAAAAAGTACAGGATATTTCTCCTTATATGGCACAAACAGGGCCTGCAAAACGCAACGATAAAAAAACCATAAAAAAACATTTACAACTGCTGGAAAGCGCGCAACATAAAGCTATTTATGAACTCCTAACGGCAAGTATCCAAAAAACACATGGAAGAAAAAAGTTATAAAGAATACCTAGAACATATTACCACTTTTATTTTTGACGTTGATGGCGTGCTGACTGACGGCACAATTTCATTGACTACCACTGGCGAAATGCTGCGTACCATGCACACAAAAGATGGCTTTGCCATGAAGACCGCCTTATTAGCCGGCTTTAATGTGTGCATTATTTCTGGCGGCAGTAATGAAGGTGTCCGCCAACGCTTACAAGGCTTAGGAATTACCGATATTTATTTAGGCGCACATAACAAAATTGAGCAGATGGATGCCTATATGGACCTTCACCATATCAAACCTGAAAACGTCCTGTATATGGGTGACGATATTCCAGACTATCCTGTCATGACCCGTGTCGGGTTGCCTACCTGTCCGCAAGATGCAGTGCCTGAAATTAAGGCTATTTCCAAATACATTTCGCATAAAAACGGCGGCCAAGGCTGTGTAAGAGACGTGATTGAACAAGTCTTAAAAGTACAAGGGAAATGGAACGGGAACTTTAGTGCGAAGTATGATTGAAGATTGATCTAGGTTTGAGGTTTGAGGGTTGAGGGTTGAGGTTTGAGGGATGTACATTGTTGATTTGTGATTGAAGATTGCTGATTTTTGATTGATCTAGGTTGAGGTTTGAGGGATGAGGGATGAGGGATGAGGGATGAGGATTGTTGATTTCAGATATGCTAACTTGAATAAGAACCGCCAACTGAAGACTGACAACTGAAAACTGACAACTGATAACTGATAACTGAACCCCAATTTTCCATTTTAGAAACCTAATAGTTACATAACCAACACAACCATGCCTTGCATATTTTAAATTTAATCCGCTGGAAAAATTTATTGATGATTGCTACTATGCAATTGCTCATAAAATACGCGCTTTTTGAACCGTTCTTAGAAACCACCAATCTGACTATCACGCTCAATGGTTTTGGTTTTGGATTACTGGTCTTTTCAACACTTTGCATTGCAGCAGCCGGAAATATTATTAATGATATTTATGATATAGAAACTGATGCCGTCAATAGACCTTCAAAAGTCATTGTAGGTTCAAAAATTACTGAAAAGACAGCGTTTATCTTATTTATCGTTTTCAATATTATTGGCGTTCTTATTGGTTTTTATTTATCAAATTTGGTAGGACGTAGTGGTTTTTTTGCCATTTTCGTCATCATATCTGCATTGCTATATGTGTATGCCTCATACTTAAAACCCACGCTTTTGTTGGGCAACATTATCATATCGACAATGGTAGCGCTGAGCATTTTAATTGTGGGCGTGTTCGAATTGATTCCCGTAATTACAACACAAAATCAGGCGACACAACTCACTTTTTTTAAAATATTACTGGACTATGCCCTATTTGCATTTTTAATGAATTTGGCAAGAGAAATCATTAAGGATCTCGAAGATGTAGATGGCGATCACAAGGCAGGTATGAACACTTTACCCATCGTCATCGGACGCTCAAGAGCTTCTAAGGCTGCTTTTATGGTTACGCTAGTGCCTCTTTTTGGTTCTGTATATTATGTTGCCACATATTTGTTCAAATATGAACTGTTTATTGGTTATTTTCTTATTTTTATAATTGCACCGCTAATCTATATTGCCATTAGGACGTTTAGCGCAAAATCAAAAAAAGAGTACCGGCATATCAGTACAATGCTTAAATTAGTGATGCTGTTCGGAATGTTGTCTTTAGTATTGTATCCGATGGTTTTGAAATAATTTTCTTGCAATAATGCTAAACAGAAATCGATTCACGAATTACGAATTACCATTGACAATTGACGATTCACGATTAATAATTTACTCTATAACTTTTAACCTCCTTTAGAAAATATTGAACACTGAAGACTAAAAAACATGCTCAAAGACACGCTCAAAGATTACCACATCATTTTGGCTTCAAAATCGCCAAGGCGACAACAGTTCTTTAAAGATTTGGGGTTGGATGTTGAAATTCGTTTAAAACCGGTTATAGAAGAGTACCCACAACGCTTGAACCATTTTGAGATCAGCGATTATTTAGCTCAGCTAAAAGCCTTACCCTATAAAAAAGAACTCAATCCTCAGGATATCCTCATTACGAGTGATACTATTGTATGGCATCATAAAAAAGCTTTGGGCAAACCAAAAGACGCTGCTGAAGCTTTTGAGATTATAAAGTCCTTGAGCAATACCACTCACGATGTTATCACGTCTGTTTGCTTTACCTCGACCACTACTGAAATGACGGTAAATTCAGTCACTAAAGTAACCTTTAAACACTTGACTGATGAAGAAATCATGTACTATATAAACACCTACAAACCTTTTGACAAAGCTGGCGCTTATGGCATTCAGGAATGGATTGGCCAAATTGGCGTTACCAAAATTGAAGGGTCTTATTTTAATGTGATGGGCCTGCCCACCCATCTTGTTTATCAAACGTTAAATGACATGGTCAACACCATCTAACATTGTATTTTTATCAAAACTGTTCACTATGAAACTGTCAACTACACTCTTATTTGTTACTGCTTTTTGTCTGATTTTTATCTCATGTAAAAATGAAGAAAACACACAACAACATACTGAAAAACAAGAAGACAAAGCACCTCAAACATTAAGAAAAGCTGAGCCATTATCTGAAGATTTTAAAGCGTATTGGTATCAGGGAGAAGCTGAAATTACCACCTATGCTTTAGAGCAGGCACGTTATGGTGAAATCCGTAAAGGTACCGCTGTGTTAGTGTTTGTTACGGAACCGTTTTTGAAGTCAGAACAGGTAAAGGCGGATCAACCGTCTTCAAAAAATAGTTCCGTTTTAAAACTCAATGCAACAAAAAATTTCAACACTGGCATCTACCCTTATAGCATCATGCAGAGTGTGTTTTATCCGGTGTCCAACAACCAACATGCCTTAAAAATTTCCTGCTCTGTGCAAGAATGGTGCGGCCAAGTGTATATGCAACTCAATAACCGCTCAGATTTTGAAGTGCGCTCGCATTCTTATTTTGAAGGCGAAGCCGATGAAGAGTTCAGCCTAAATAAGAGCATTCTGGAAAATGAACTTTGGACACAATTACGCATCGATCCAAAGAGCTTGCCAACTGGCAATGTGGACATCATCCCCTCTTTTGAGTTTTTAAGACTAAGACACATCCCTTTTAAGACTTATAGCGCTTCCGCAGAATTGACCCAAAACACTTATACGCTTACCTATCCAGATTTGAACAGGAGTTTCAGCATAACCTTCAATCCGCAGTCTCCTTTTGACATCATTTCTTGGGAAGAGACCTTTATCAGCGGTCAAGGTAATAAAGCCCAAGAACTCACTACAAAAGCAACCAGAATTAAATCCATCAAATCGGATTATTGGAACAAAAATTCTAATGCAGATATTGGCTTAAGAGAAAGCCTTGGATTAGATTAGTTTCAATCGTTTTCTACGTATCTTTGCCGTTAATTAACATTTAAAAGAATCTATGTTTTTTCTAAACTATCAGCAAGGTTTTATTTATACGGGATTTCTCCTTATTTTTTTACTGATAATAAGATTTTTCGTAAACAAGGTTATCAGTAAAGTTTCAAGAAAAAAAGGGATTAATATTGCCCGAATTCACTTAATGCAACGCTATGTTAGTGTCGCTCTAGTCATTATTGCCCTATTGATTATTCCATTTAATTTTGGAACGGAAGCCAAAGATTTAATACTCCTTTTTTCATCTGTTTTTGCAGTAATTGGTATCGGACTGTTCGCTATATGGTCCATTCTTAGCAATATCACTTCAGGCATCATTATGTTTTTCTCATTTCCGTATAAAGTAGGTGATAAAATACAAATTCACGATAAAGATTTTCCTCTTGAAGGCATTATTGAAGATATTAGAGCATTCCAACTGCATTTACGCATTGAAAATGGCGACTTGGTAACGTATCCCAATAACTTAATGCTTCAAAGAGCAGTCACCTTAATTAAAAAAGATGCAATTGATGAATTATTTGAAGACAACACCGATATGGTTTAAGTTTTAGGCGCATTTCATTTTTTATCCAAAGGTTATAAGCCCTTTATAATCTATTTTAAAATCAGTTCTTCAAGGCTTCTATGGGTCATTATTTGAGTTAAATAAGCACTAAAAGCTAAAATTACGATGCTTCTTTTTTATATTTGAAGTTCAAGCTAATGCACCACACATGTTCAGATCTTATGTATTGCCATTCATCACCTTTATGTATTGTTTTTCGATACAAGCCCAACAACCCAAAAAACCTACAAGTTCAGAACTCTATGAAGCGATAGAAAAACTCAATTTTTTAGGGTCTGTATTGTACATTGCCGCACATCCTGATGATGAAAATACACGACTCATCTCGCATATGTCTAATGGCGTAAAGGCGAGAACAGCCTATCTTTCGTTAACGCGTGGCGATGGCGGACAAAACCTTATCGGACCAGAACTTCGAGAGCTTTTAGGCGTTATCAGAACCCAAGAATTGGTAGCAGCTCGTAAAATTGATGGTGGTGAGCAATTCTTTACCCGTGCCAATGATTTTGGGTATTCTAAACATCCTGATGAAACCTTGGCTATTTGGAATAAAGACGACGTGCTGAGCGATGTGGTTTGGGCCATTCGAAAATTTCAGCCAGATATCATTATCAATCGTTTTGATCACCGTAGCTCAGGCTCAACCCACGGCCACCATACCAGTTCTGCCATGCTGAGCATGGAAGCTTTTGATGCCGCGGCCGACCCAACAAAATATCCAGACCAACTTAAATATGTAAAGGTTTGGCAGCCAAAACGTGAGTTTTTTAATCCGTCATGGTGGTTTTATGGCAGTCAGGAAAAATTTGATGCGGCAGATAAAACATACTTTTATGAACTGGAAGTCGGTAACTTCTACCCTGCACTAGGCTTGTCCAATTCAGAAATTGCAGCGTTGAGCAGAAGCTCACACCAATCTCAAGGTTTTGGAAACACAGGATCTCGGGGGAGTGAAACTGAATACTTAGAATTGATAAAAGGCGATTCACCAACAGACCAAACCAATATTTTTGAAGGTATTGATACCAGTTGGAATCGTGTGAAAGGAGGACAACCTATCGGTAAATTATTAAAAAGTGTTCAAGAACATTATGATTTTAACAACCCATCAGCATCGATTCCGCAATTGGTTGAAGCGTATCAACGGATTCAAAAGTTAGAAGATAAGCATTGGAAACAGGTCAAATCTGAAGCCATTAAAAACGTTATTGCTGGTTGTGCGGGCTTATATCTTGAGGTGGCAGCAGCCTCCAATACCGCCACACCAAATAGCACTGTAAAATTAAGTTTGGAAGCCATCAACAGAAGTCCGCAACACATTAAGTTAGCATCTGTAGTATTGTCAGATGGCACCACCATTAAAAACGCTAGAGATTTAAAAAATAATGTATCCCATCAGTTTAAATCAGAGGTGAACATTGCTCAAAACACGCCCTACTCTACCCCGTATTGGTTGGACAGCAAAGGGACTTTAGGCATGTATAATGTAGCAGACCAAAACCTGATTGGCTTACCAGAAACACCTAGAAGCGTTACCGCAACTTTTAATGTTTCAATTAATGGTGTGATAATTCCCTATGTAAGACCCGTTATTTACAAAACCAACGATACTGTAAAGGGAGAGATTTACAAACCGTTTGAAGTGATTCCTGTAGTTTCAGCGCATATTTCAGAACCCGTCATCATTTTTGCTGATGATCAACAAAAAGACATTCAAGTTATCGTGAAGGCCAATCGTGACAATTTAGAAGGTTTTGTACAATTGGCCCATCCTAAGGGTTGGAATGTATATCCTGAAAAGCAAAAGGTTGCTCTTTTACATAAAGGCGAAAAAAAGACCCTAATATTCACGATTATCCCTCCCAAAAATCAAAGTGAAGGCTTGTTGACTCCAATGGTGCATATTGGCGACGAAGTGTTTACTAAACATCTTATTGAAATGGACTACGATCACATTCCATTTCAAATCATATCAGAACCAAGCGAGAGCAAAATTGTACGCTTGGACATTCAGAAAAAAGGCGACAATATCGGCTATATTGAAGGTGCCGGAGATGTGGTTCCTGAAAGCTTAAGACAAATTGGTTATAATGTGGTGCTTATAAAACCCGAAGACATTACATCTGAAAATCTCAGTCGGTTTGATGCCATTGTAGTGGGGATTAGAGCTTATAATACCTTAGACGCTCTAAAATTTAAACAAGCCCAACTGTTCGAATTTGTAAATGAAGGCGGGAATTTAATTGTACAATACAATACCAGTGGAGGCCTGGTGGTAGATGATTTAGCGCCTTACCCGTTAGAATTATCACGAGATCGGGTGACGGACGAAAATTCAGAAGTGAAGTTCTTAAATCCGCAACATGAACTGCTCAACTATCCCAACAAAATCACCCAAATGGATTTTGAAGGCTGGACCCAAGAGCGCGGACTATATTTTCCAGATAAATGGTCGGAAGAGTTCACACCGCTATTGTCTATGCACGATAAAGGAGAATTGGCTAAAGAAGGCAGCTTATTAGTGGCCAAATATGGAAAAGGACATTATATTTATACGGGTTTAAGTTTTTTTAGAGAATTTCCTGAAGGTGTTGCTGGCTCTTTTAGATTATTTGCAAATATGCTTTCTATTGGAAAAAAGAACATAAAAACAGAAACACAGTTAAAACAATAGATCTATACATGAAACAACACCCACCAAAAGAGCGCTGGAAAAAATCGTACACTTTAGTCCTAGTGGCCAACGCGCTCTATATTGTTTTGTTTTATTTTATCATGAAATCCTTCTAACATGCAATTATTAGATTGGATTGTACTTATCGGAACGCTGTTGACCATTGTTATTTATGGCACTTGGAAAACACGCGGCAGCAAAAATGTTGAAGACTACCTAAAAGGTGGCAACGAAGCCAAATGGTGGACCATTGGGTTAAGTGTTATGGCCACCCAAGCCAGCGCCATTACGTTTTTATCAACGCCAGGTCAGGCATTTCATGACGGGATGGGATTTGTGCAATTCTATTTCGGATTGCCCATTGCAATGATCATCATCTGTTTGGTGTTTATTCCGTTGTATTACCGACTTCAAGTGTACACCGCTTATGAGTTTCTTGAAAATCGATTCGATTTAAAAACCAGGAGTCTGACCGCTATTTTATTTTTAGTCCAACGTGGCTTGGCAGCCGGCATTACCATCTATGCACCTGCCATTATCCTCTCTGCTGTATTGGGCTGGAATCTCAATTTGCTGATCATCATCATTGGCGTTTTGGTGATTATCTATACGGTTTCAGGAGGTACAAAAGCGGTGAGCATCACCCAAAAACAGCAAATGGCTGTTATTTTTACAGGAATGTTTATCGCCTTTTTTCTGATCGTAAGTTACCTTCCAGAAAACATCACCTTTACCAAAGCTTTAGAAATAGCTGGGGCAAGTGGAAAAATGGAGATTCTCGATTTTTCATTTGATTTTGATAACCGCTACACGTTTTGGAGTGGCATTATTGGGGGTTCATTTTTAGCTCTCTCCTATTTTGGAACAGATCAAAGTCAGGTACAGCGGTATCTTTCGGGAAAATCGGTTAAGGAAATGCAAATGGGCTTGATTTTTAACGGCCTGTTAAAAGTTCCGATGCAGTTTTTTATCCTTTTGGTTGGGGTGATGGTCTTCGTGTTTTACCAATTTAACACCTCGCCCATTAATTTTAATCCTGCTGCCACAGAAACAGTGATGAATTCTTCATACGCAGATGCATACACCCAACTGCAAAAGCAACAAAATGACATATTTGAAGATAAAAAAGCGGTGATGATGCAATATGCAGACACAAAGAGTGAAGTCCTTGCTTCTCAAATCGCTCTTTATAATGAGGACGATAGAGCCAATAGAAACGCAGCCAAAGAATTGATTAGTAAAGCCAATAAAGAACGTGTGCTCTCTGTAGAAACCAATGATAAAGATTATGTATTTATCCACTTCATCCTAAACAACCTCCCGCGTGGATTGATCGGGTTGTTATTGGCGGTTATCTTAAGTGCTGCCATGTCGAGTACTGCGAGCGAACTCAATGCGTTGTCCTCAACTACCACTATGGATTTATACAAGCGAAGCTATGCGCAAGATAAAAGTCCACATCATTATCTAAAAGCTTCAAAATGGTTTACTCTAACTTGGGGCGTTTTAGCCATTATTTTTGCATCTGCTGCGTACTTGGCTGATAATTTAATTCAATTGGTCAACATTATCGGATCCATTTTTTATGGTAATATTTTGGGGATTTTTCTTCTGGCCTTTTTCTTCAAACACGTCAAAGGGAATGCGGTATTTATCTCCGCACTCATTACACAAGCCCTTGTTTTGAGTTTGTACCTTTTAGATGAATACAATTACATCAATCTTCCGTATTTATGGTTGAATTTTGTGGGATGCTTTTTAGCAATTATTATTGCCATGCTCATTGATTTTAAAAAAACAACCAATAACAATAGGTTAATTCTATTGTTATTAGTCAGCATATTGGCCTATTTTAGTTATTTAATCTATAAAAATTCTATGTCATGAAAACTATAAAATGGGGAATTATCGGACTTGGTAAAATTGCCAATAAGTTTGTTAAGGACCTTCAAACTATTGACAATTGCCAACTCTATGCCGTAGCATCACGACACCAGGAAAAAGCAAACTCTTTTGCCAAGCAGTACAACGCTATAAAAGCATACGATTCTTATGAAGATTTAGCTGCCGATCCTAATGTAGATGCCGTCTACATTGCCACGCCGCACAGTTATCATAAGGAACATGCCATCATGTGTATGAACCATAAAAAAGCGGTGTTGTGTGAAAAACCTTTGGCCATGAACCTAAAGGATGTAGAAACTATGATTGCTTCGGCAAAAATCAACAACGTCCTGTTCATGGAGGCCTTGTGGACGTACTTTTTACCGCACTACCAATTTGTGTTAAACGAATTGAAATCAAATAAGTATGGTGCTATCCATAAATTGGAAGCTGATTTTGGCTTTCAACCCACCATAGATATGGAATCTCGGGTGTTTAAAAAGTCACTCGGTGGGGGAAGTTTGTTGGATATTGGCATCTATCCAATATTTGCAGCCCTATCCACCTTAGGACAACCCGTCGATATTGAAGCAAAAGCCACATTTTTTGACAACGGTGTGGATGCCACTTGCGATGTTATTTTCAATTATAATAATGGTGTAAAGGCCTTCTTAAAAAGCACGCTGTTAGAAGAGACGCCAACAGAAGCGATCTTTTATTGTGAGCACGGCACGATTAAAATCAATACTAGATTTCATCAACCGTCTACCGTAACCATCACACATAAAGGAAAATCAACGACTCACAATTTTGATTATAAAACTATCGGTTACAGTTACGAAACGGAACATTTTAATGACCTGTTAAGAAACAATCAGCTTGAAAGCCCGATAATGACCCACAATTTCAGTAGAAACCTTATGTTTATTTTAGATGATGTGAGACATCTGATCAATCTGAAATACGAATAAAAAAAACCTGACAAGTTTTAAAAACCTGCCAGGTTTAAAGTAGCCTCACAAAATATTTTGAGGCTACAATAAAAGAAATTATTGTTTTACATTGCTCCCCATTCTTTTAGGGAATCTTGATTCATTTTAACATAATCCTTGTTACCGGCAGCCTCAGATGCCGCCAATGATTTTTTAGCAATTTCAATAGCGCCTTTCTTGTCGCCTGCTTTTGCATATATCAAAGATTGTTGTCTTAACTGATAAAAGGCTGGATTGGGAGTCAATGAAATAGCTTTATCAACCCATTCTTTGGCCTTCTTCATGTCCTTACCTTCCTGTAAATAATACACTGCGGCAGCGTAATAATCACCGGCGCCAGGTCCGTTCATCACTTTCTCAATAGAAGAAGAGACAATTTTATCCGTTGGCACTTCAAATTTAACACCAGCATATACATTGGCCCACATCATACCAAGGGTAGCACCGCCACTTGTCAAATCATCAAATGACATTGTAAACGTTTCGATATCCATTGGCAACTGATAGGTTTCAGCAGTTACTTTAGCTGCAACTTTAGAATCGTCCCATTTTTCTGGATTTCCCCAGTTGTTTGAGTCCGTGTAGAACATTACATCCCACGACTTGTCATTTGGCGTAACATATAATGCATATGTTCCCGCTTTTAACGTTTTGCCCCCTACAGTAACATCGGTACTAAAGGTAATTTTAGTGTTTTGATTCGCTCCCAAACGCCATACTTGGCCATAAGGAACCAAATCTCCAAAAATGGCACGACCTCTCATATTAGGACGCGAGTATTCTAAAGTGACATCAGTTAAACCTACCTTTTGTTCTATTGTAGAAAAAGGACTAGGTTGAGGTGTTTGAATTTGTGCATTTGCCGAAAAGGTCATCCCTATTACAGCAAGACAAAGCATGATTTTTTTCATAATAATCTATGTTTTAGATGGTTATTTGATCTATGATGTAAAATTACAGCTTTTAAAACCCTCAATTGTTAATGAAAACTTAAAAAAAATATACTCTAAATATTATCTTTCTGAAGTTCAATACTTTAAAATCAAACCCCGTAAATCATAAACCGCTGTTAAACTTTGTTTAATATAAATCATAAAAAGTTAAACATTACGTATCTTTACCTATAATTTAAAATCATGGCAAAAAAGAATCCTATTTCAGAACAAAACATCATCTCCTATTATATGGAGTATGTTTTAGAACACGGCGCACAACCTCATTCGGTTTATAGTTTTGTAAAAGCAAACAACTTTGAAGAGTCCAAATTTTACGAACATTTTGGCTCCTTTGAAGCAATTGAAAAACAAGTATTTAAAGCATTTTTTGACAATACAGTGCTTGTATTGAATGCCAGTGAGGAATATCAATTGTTTGATGCCCGCAATAAATTGTTAAGCTTCTATTTTACCTTTTTTGAAAACCTAACGGCCAACAGAAGTTATGTGTTGTTTGCACTGAAGCAACATCAAAATACTCTAAAAGGGCTCAAAGTGTTGTCCGAACTTAAAAAAGGCTTTATACAATATATCAATGCCTTAGACATAGAAACTTTAGATATCCAGGAAGAACGCATCAACAAATTGCAGCGTCGCGCCCTGCAAGAATCGGCTTGGGTCCAATTATTGCTAACCCTAAAATTTTGGATGGACGACAGCTCTCCTTCTTTTGAAAAAACCGATATTTTTATTGAAAAGTCAGTCAACACCAGTTTTGACGTCCTCAATATAACGCCCTTAAAAAGCGTGATTGACCTTGGGAAATTTCTTTTCAAGGAGAAAATACAAATGCCTAAATGAAAACCATAAATAAGATTCCAGTATCAAAAATTCAGCGTGCTTCTAAATTAGTATCTACAGGTGCCAAAGTTGGCGTTAATTACCTCAAATATTATGGAGATAAATTGACGAAGACTGAAATTGAAGCACGATCAAAACTCAACGAAAATAATGCTGAGGACATTTATGACAGCTTAAAACAACTTAAAGGAAGTGCCTTAAAAGTTGCCCAAATGCTGAGTATGGAAAAAAGCCTCATGCCACAGGCCTATGTTGAGAAATTCTCTTTGGCCCAATTTTCAGTGCCACCTTTATCGCCAGCCTTAGTATTAAAAACGTTTAAAACCTATTTTGGCAAATTACCAAATGAGCTTTATGATTCCTTCAACACAACTTCTGTTAACGCTGCAAGCATTGGCCAAGTCCATATTGCAGAAAAAAACGGGAAGAAACTTGCTGTGAAAATCCAATATCCGGGAGTCGCCCAAAGTATTTCATCTGATCTTGCCCTTGTAAAACCTATTGCCATGAAAATGTTCAATATTAAAGGGAAGAATTCTGATAAATATTTTAAGGAAGTTGAAGGTAAGCTCATTGAGGAAACCAATTACATTTTGGAACTGCAACAGAGTAAAGAAATTGCTGAAGCTTGTGCCCATATTCCACATCTGCAATTTCCCCAATATTATGAGGAATTGTCTTCAGAGCGCATCATCACCATGGACTATATGGAAGGAGAACATCTTTCTGAATTTTCGTCGCACAATACCAATAAAGAGGCTGCCAACAAGTTAGGCCAAGCGCTTTGGGACTTTTATATGTACCAAATTCACGTTCTCAAAAAAGTACATGCTGATCCACATCCCGGAAACTTTTTGGTATCTAAGGAACACCAATTAATAGCTTTGGATTTTGGATGTATGAAAACTATTCCGGACGATTTTTATGCGCCGTATTTTGAATTGGCAAAACCAGAACATATCTCCAACAAGGTATTTTTTGTAGAAAAACTGTATCAATTAGAGATTTTACGCGAAGACGATTCTAAAGAAGAGGTAGCATTTTTCACAGAAATGTTTCACGAATTGCTGAGCTTGTTTACCCAACCGTTCCACACCGAGACATTCAATTTTTCCGATGGAGAGTTTTTCGGTAAAATAACAGAACTCGGCCAGCGCTATTCTAAAAACACCGAGCTTAGAAAAATGAACGGCAATAGAGGGTCCAAACATTTTATTTATATGAACCGTACCTTTTTTGGTTTGTATAATTTAATGTTCGATCTAAAAGCAAAGGACATCAATATCAATAATTTCACTACCTTTAAATAGCTCATTCTGGTCTCAATTGCATCTGACGGCCCAAACCAACATTATAAAATTTCATATGAACATTCTCGTTACTGGGTCTACTGGCTATATCGGCAAGCGCATCATTCCTATACTTATCAATGAAGGCCATGAAGTGGTATGTGCGGTACGTGATAAATTGCGAGTAGATAAAACCTACCGTGAGGATGCAAACATCACCATTGTTGAAGCCGATTTTTTAAAACCGGAAACCCTTCAAAACATCCCGAAAGATATTGATGTGGCATATTACTTAATACATTCCATGTCCAATACCTCTAAAGATTTCGAGAAATTGGAAGCCACCTGTGCTGAAAATTTTGAAGAGTATTTCTCTACCACACAAGTCAGGCAAGTTATTTATCTAAGCGGCATTACCAATGATAGAAATCTCTCTAAACATTTACAATCGCGTAAAAATGTTGAAGATTTATTGTCTTCAGAAGGCTATGCACTGACCATTTTTAAGGCAGGCATCATTGTAGGTTCAGGGAGCTCCTCTTTTGAAATCATTAGAGATTTGGTCGAAAAATTACCGGTGATGATTGCTCCAAAATGGCTGAACACTAAAACGCAACCTCTCGCGGTTAGAGATGTCTTGGCATTCCTATCCAAGGCAAAAGGACGGGAAGAATTATACAATAAATCTTTCGACATTTTTGGTCCTGAAATTCTGACCTACAAAGAAATGTTGTTAAAGTTTGCGGAGATTAGAGAATTGAAGCGCCACATCCTCACTGTACCCTTAATGACACCAAAACTGTCCTCCTATTGGCTCTATTTTGTAACATCTACCTCCTATAAACTTGCCACGTCCTTGGTAGACAGTATGGGAATTGAAATTATTGGCAATAAAAGTGACATCAACAGCATTCTTGATGTGCAGCCCATCACCTATCCCGAAGCGGTAGAATTAGCGTTTGAAAAAATTGAACAAAACAGTATTGTGTCCAGTTGGAAAGATTCCATGGTCAGCAGTGGTCGTCTCCAAAAGAGTCTTCATAAATATATCAACGTACCAACCTATGGCTGTTTTACCGATTATAAGGAGCGTAAAATTGTGGATATGGACCAAACTATTAACAGAATTTGGTCTATTGGCGGTTCAACAGGTTGGTACTATGGCACCTATTTGTGGAAAATTAGAGGCTATCTGGACTTGTTGTTCGGAGGGATTGGACTGAGACGTGGTAGAACACATGTATCAAAATTAGATGCTGGAGATGCCTTAGATTTCTGGCGGGTCATTTTCAGTGATCGGGAGGAACGAAAACTTTTGTTGTATGCTGAAATGAAACTTCCGGGTGAAGCATGGTTGGAATTCAAAATTGAAGATGGACTGCTAAAACAAACCGCCACCTTCAGACCTCGCGGTTTGGCGGGACGTTTATATTGGTACAGTGTATTGCCGTTTCATGGGTTTATCTTTAAAGGTATGATCAATAAACTAGTTGAAGTGAATGACAATCAAGTTGTAGGCACTTAGACGAATTAGAGACTTCTATCTTAGAAGATGATTTTTAGTTTTGTCAAATCTCTAGATCCTAATACTGAAAAAAAGGCGTGAAGTTAAAATAACTACTAAATTCTGTAAGTATTGGTTCTATTGTCCTACTAAACCAAATGGTTTTAAAACACAGCATTTCAAATGTTAAAAATTGTTTAATCTTTAACCCACAAACTTAAACAGTGATTTAAATCTCCTATATTAGTCAAATGATTTTGGATACCACCCATACCAATAAAGACCACACCAAACTCATCAATAATTTAGTTGGGAAACCTTTTGGATTGGTGCAGTCCATTAAAATGAAAGGGATTGGTTCTAAACGCATGATGGTTGAGGCTGTTAGCCCAAATATGCAACAGTATCTCAACACGGTTGATGATGTTAATTATGCCAATTTGGAATTGCGTCCGCTTGGGGTATTAATTAGAATAAATAAAGGGTTGAAAAACTTTACTTGGGTGATTCCGTATTACCAATTGGTTATTTATAAGACTAATGGTAGCAGCATTCACGCGCAGGGAAAGTTTAGTCATTTTAAACAGAACACAACCTTTAAAGAAAATAAAGCTTTTTTCGATAAGCTTTTGGATGAAAAAGTAAAGCATGCAACGCAATACAACATGCTTCCATAACAATCGAAAATAAAACATGAAGTGGTTACTGAGTGATAGTATGTGCACTCAGCTACTTTTAAAATGTAAACGTTGCTTTGCTTTGTTAATTAAATTTTCAAAGACAGCACTTATAAAAGACCATAAATGATTACCGAAAAAGAATTACCATCACCCAAAATCGATCATAAATTAAATGGGTTTAGCTTAGAAGATATAGGCGACGACCATTTATATACAGGCTTAGAAACCCCATTAAAACCTGATGCCTTCAAACTTTCAGATGAAGAAAAGAAGCATCGTATTGCGGGATTGTTTGAAGAAATTATGGATGTGATAGGATTGGATCTCACAGACGACTCCTTAAAAGGTACGCCAAAACGTCTCGCCAAGATGTATGTTGATGAGATTTTTTCAGGTCTGAATCCGGCCAACAAACCCAAAATCACCTTATTTGATAATAAATACCAATACAACCAGATGTTGGTTGAGAAAAACATCACCCTTTACTCCAATTGTGAACATCATTTCGTACCCATTTTTGGAAAAGCACATGTGGCTTATATTTCTTCAGGAACAGTAATTGGTCTATCAAAGTTGAACCGAATTGTTCGATATTATGCACAGCGTCCCCAAGTTCAGGAGCGTTTGACCAATCAAATTGCAGAAGAATTGAAATATATTTTAGGAACAGAAGATGTTGCTGTTATTATTGACGCAAAACATTTATGCGTGGCTTCACGTGGTATTAAAGATGAATCTTCAACCACAGTTACCTCATATTACGGTGGAAAATTTGGCACACCGGAAAAAATTGCCGAATTGCAAAATTATTTAAAAGATTAAGATTATGGATATTATTAATGAAGCACTTGAATTTGAGCAACGTAAAATGAAATCACTTTCAACAAGTGATCGTATCGAGATTTCTAGACAAGCTAAAACATTAATTTTAGGCTTGAACGAAATTTATAAACGTAAAAAAGATGAACAGATTATGGACATCATGAAGCGCTTGACCGCTATAAAACGTAAAGTTGAAAAACGGTTAAACGGGAGGCCGTTAGTTGCGTAAATTGTAATTTTTGGAGATTTCTAATTTGAGATGCCCACAATATACTTGTGCAATAACGTCAACATAGGCTGTAATTGGCCCATATAAATAGTTCGGTGGTGAAGATGGCTGCTGCTTTGGGTAGCTATGCTACTTCACCACCTTTTATAATATGATTTTTTACGAAATTTATTGCGATGTATCATCGCATACTAGTAATAGTGTTCGTGATCTGAAAAACTCACTAAGATTAAAAACTAATTAATTTGGCATCATTTTACGATTTACAAATCAATAACCTAAATGGCAAACCCATTGATTTCAATACTTTTAAAGGAAAACACATTTTGATAGTGAATGTGGCTTCTAAATGTGGCTTCACTCCGCAGTACAAAGATTTACAAACCTTACATGAACGCTATAAAGATCAATTAGTGGTTATCGGCGTGCCTTGTAATCAATTTGGAGATCAAGAACCTGGAGAGGCTGATGACATACACTCGTTTTGTGAGCTGAATTACGGCGTCACATTTTTGATGACGGAAAAGGTTGATGTAAAAGGTAAGCAGCAGCATCCACTGTATCAATGGTTGACCCAAAAGGAAGAAAACGGCATCAAAGGATCCTCAGTGAAATGGAACTTCCAGAAATACCTGATTGATCAAGAAGGACAGCTTATTGATTATTTTTATTCGCTTACGGAACCATGGAGTTCCAAAATTATAAAACATCTGAACTAATTCGCATTCATGAAATTTTTAAAGCCATTCCTCCTTTTTTTTATTATTAATTTCAGCGCCTTAGCTCTTGGTGTCTTATTAATGGGAGATGCCCCAACAAGTGCGTGGTATACGTCAATGAACCAAGCACCTTGGACACCACCAAACTGGGTTTTCGGAGCAGCTTGGATGACCATTATGCTGTGTTTTTCCTTCTATATGGCACTGCTCTATCTTAAGCAGCCCACTAACAAAGTCATCACCCTATTTTTTATTCAATTTATACTCAATGTCTCTTGGAATTTTGTGTTTTTCAACCAGCACCTTGTCGCTGTCGGGTTACTCATAATTATAGCATTGACCTTTATAATTACTGTGTTTCTAGTCACTTATTTCAGGGTAATGAAAATTAAAAACCTACTCATCCTCCCCTATGTGGTTTGGATTTTTATTGCAACATCTCTTAACCTTTATATCTTAATCAATAATTAAATTCCACCCCTTTTCACTAAGGAATGAACACTTTTTAATGAAAATTTACACGCTTCATCAAACACAAAAGCTGCCCATTAGTATTGAAACCGCCTGGGATTTTTTATCCGATCCTAAAAACTTAAAAACTATTACCCCGGATTATATGGGCTTCAACATCCTTTCAGGGGCTGATAGACCTATGTTTGCTGGTCAGATTATTCAATACATCGTCACACCTGTATTGGGCATCAAAACCAAATGGGTTACAGAAATCACGCACAGTGTCAAAAATGAATATTTTGTAGATGAGCAACGCTTTGGCCCTTATGCCTTATGGCACCACAAGCATTTTATTAAAGCCATTGATGGCGGCGTAGAAATGGAAGATATTATCGATTATAAATTACCCTTCGGAATTTTAGGAAAGATGGTGCATCCTATTTTGGTAAAGCCGAAATTGGAAGAGATTTTCAATTACCGCACCAAAAAGTTAGAAGAATTATTTGGGGTCTACAAAACGAAGAATGCATTATAAAAATGAAAAAACCAATAACAATTTTCTGGTTTCGTCGCGATTTAAGATTGGATGACAATGTCGGGTTCTACGAAGCCTTAAAATCGGAGCACCCAGTGTTACCAATTTTTATTTTTGATACTGAAATCTTGGACGAACTTCCTGAAGATGATGCAAGGGTTACTTTTATTTACGACACACTCCAATCCATGCGCGAGACGCTTCAAAACAAGCACGGAAGTAGTTTGGCCTTGTTTCATGGCAAACCATTGGATATCTACAAACAGCTGTTGAAAGATTATAACATTACCGCCGTGTACATAAACCATGATTATGAACCCTATGCAAAAAAACGCGATTCGGAGCTAGTGAAATATCTTTCAGGACATGGCGTTGAATTTAAGACGTACAAAGATCAGGTCATTTTTGAAAAAGACGAAGTTGTCAAGAAAGACGGCGCGCCGTATATGGTGTATACACCTTATATGAAAGTTTGGAAAGAAAAATTCAACACTATTGATTTGGAGATTTTTTATACAAACTCATATTTAAATAATCTTTTTAAAAATACCCACTTACCCAATCTAAGTTTGTCTGATCTCGGTTTTAAAAAGTCATCCCAGAAGATTGCAGACTACGACGTGACACCAACACTCATTCAAGAGTACGAAAAAACCAGAAACTATCCGGCTCAAGATAGCACCTCACGTTTGGGTCCGCATTTACGCTTTGGAACCGTCAGTATTCGTAAAATGATCAAGAAAGCAATGGCCGAAAACAATGAGATATTTTGGCAAGAATTGATTTGGCGTGAATTTTTTATGCAAATCTTATGGCATTTTCCGCATACCGTAGAGGAGAGTTTTAAACCCAAATATGACCGAATTGAATGGCGTAATAACGAGGCTGAGTTTAAAAAATGGTGCGATGGCAACACGGGGTATCCGCTAGTGGATGCCGGGATGCGCCAACTGAATGCCACAGGATTTATGCACAATCGCATCCGCATGCTCGTGGGTAGTTTTTTGTGTAAACATTTGCTCATTGATTGGCGTTGGGGTGAAGCCTATTTTGCCGAAAAACTGCACGATTATGAGATGTCGAGCAACGTTGGCAATTGGCAATGGGTTGCAGGCTGTGGGGTTGATGCTGCGCCTTATTTCCGCATTTTCAATCCCACTACCCAAATTGAGAAGTTCGATAAAGATTTAAAATACATCAAGAAATGGGTACCTGAGTTTCAGGAGTTGAGTTATCCTGAACCAATGGTTGACCATAAAGAAGCACGGGAACGCTGCTTGGAAACTTATAAACGTGCTTTAAGTTAAGTCCTCATTGTTATTACTACGGTTACTTGCGTCTTTGAATTGTTGGAGGAAAACACCAACAAGGGCATGAATGGCATATAAAAAACCACAACGGCTTATAAAAACATCAACAACGGCATTGGCTTATGTCTTTGTGTTGTTGGTGGAAAACACCAACGACGGCATGGAAATCTTCTGATCTCATTAAATACATTGTTGGTGGAAAACACCAACAATGGCAGGAAAACCCTTATTATGATTATAACTATTGCAGCTCATTACGTTGGGTTGTTGGTGGAAAGCACCAACAAGGGCATGACAACGACATTGGCTTACGTCTCTGTGTTGTTGGTGGAAAACACCAACAACGGCATGCAAACACCAACAATGGCAGGAATACTAACAAGGCTATCAGTAAAAAGTATTTCAAATAAAAAATGCCTCGTTGAGTTGAGGCATTCTTTATCTATAGTATTTTATGACTATATCAATTCACACGTGTAATCTTCGCGCCAATCGCTCTTAAACGCTCATCAATGCGTTCATACCCACGATCAATCTGTTCAATATTATGAATGGTTGAGGATCCTTTTGCAGACAAGGCGGCAATTAATAAGGACACCCCAGCTCTAATATCTGGTGACGTCATTGTTGTAGCTTTTAAACTCGATTTGAAATCATGTCCAATGACGGTAGCACGGTGCGGATCGCAAAGAATGATTTTCGCGCCCATATCGATCAACTTATCCACAAAGAACAATCGGCTCTCAAACATTTTCTGGTGCACTAACACAGCACCTCTGGCCTGCGTGGCGATGACCAAGACTATACTTAACAAATCTGGCGTAAAACCTGGCCAAGGAGCATCAGCAACCGTTAAAATTGATCCATCAATATAACTCTGTATTTCGTAACCCTCTTTATGTGCCGGAATGTAAATATCCTCGCCTTTGCGTTCAATGGTAATGCCTAATTTTCTGAAAACATCTGGAATTTGTCCCAAATCGTCCCAACTGACATTTTTAATGGTCAATTCACTTTTGGTCATGGCTGCCAATCCGATCCAGCTTCCAATCTCAATCATATCGGGCAACATTTTATGATCTGTACCTCCTAAGGAATCCACTCCTTCAATACGCAGCATATTCGATCCTACCCCACTTATTTTTGCGCCCATCCTATTGAGCATTTTACACAATTGCTGTAAATACGGCTCACAGGCAGCGTTATAAATAGTGGTGGTGCCTTCTGCTAACACAGCAGCCATCACTATATTGGCAGTTCCGGTTACTGATGCCTCATCTAAAAGCATATAAGCCCCTTTTAAACGATCCGCTTCTACACCATAAAAATGATCTTCACGGTTGTAACGAAATTTTGCACCCAAATTGATAAAGCCTTCAAAGTGCGTATCCAATCTGCGACGTCCAATTTTATCACCTCCTGGTTTTGGGATATACCCTTTACCAAAACGGGCCAAAAGTGGCCCCACAATCATGATGGAACCTCGTAATCCTTTGCCGTCTTCTTTGAATTCAGGCGATTCGAGATACTTCATATTCACTTCATCTGCCTTAAACGTATAAGAGCCCGAACCAATTTTATGGATCTTGACCCCTAATTTTTCTAAAAGCGAAATCAGTTTATTGACATCAATAATGTCTGGGATGTTATGGATGGTGACAGTTTCTGGTGTTAATAAAACAGCACATAAAATTTGTAATGCTTCATTTTTTGCACCTTGAGGTTGGATACTTCCTTTTAATTGATGACCTCCTTCAATTATAAATGTTGCCATGTATGGTTAGTAGCGTTTTCTGTTGCGGTTGGTATTGCTTTTTTTACTGTGTACTTTCTTGTTACTTGTAGTGGTGTACTTTTTCTTGTTTCTCATTAAAGTAGAAGCGTCAGACAAGTCTTCATCTTCTTCCTTTAAATTGATTGTACCTCCTGACAATTCATACAAATGATTAAAAATAACATCGTCTTCAACAGTGTCCTTGTTCCAGTTCAGGAAACATTTTTTCATGTGATTGGCAATGGTATAAATCAAAGCTTCCTTTAAATCTCCTTCTTCCCAAGTATTGGCAACATCAATCATTGTTTTGATATTATTGCCATAAAAACGGTACTTCGGAAAATTCTGTGGATATTCTAACGGCTCAGGATGTGCCTGTAACTCTTCTTTCAACGGTTTTGGGTATGGTGAATTTACATCCAAATCAAAATCGGCCATAATAAATAGCTGATCCCAAAGTTTGTGCTGAAAGTCAGGTACATCTCTTAAATGAGGTTGTAAATTGCCCATTACAGAAATAATGGCTTTTGCAACTTCATTGCGTTCTTCTAATGTCGGACGCTCTTTGGCATAATTGATCATTTTTTGTAGATGCCTTCCATATTCAGGAATGATCAAATGTTCACGCTCAGTATTGTATTCTAAATTGTCTATCAAAATATAAATGGTGTAGTATTAATTGTTTTGCAGCGGAGTACGTTGTGCAAGCCTGCAAAATACGAAAAAAAATAAAGAAACTTTAATTGTGGTTTAAAAGTTTCGTTAAAAGATAAAATGGTTTCAGCTCTAAACCACAGCAATGTTCGTGAATTTACTGGAAGTTTACCACCTATAAAAGAAAAAAATTCAATCTAACCGAATCAGAAGACTACTCTAATGGCAACGTAAAAAACGTCACCATCATTATTATAACGTGATGACGCCCTCCACCTTAGAGGCTACTTCTTTATATTTTTCAATCACAACTTCAGGAGTTGGTAATTGCACGTTAATGGACACGCTGGTATAATTGCCGTTTTTTGAAGGATTTGTTTTAATGACGGCGCCCATATTGTTAAAAATAGATTCTATTTTTTCTATTTTTTGCCCATCGGTTTTAACTATAAATTTATAAAGATATTCTGAAGGCCAACTCGACGTTTCATAAAGTTGTGACCTTAATTTATCGTAAAATTCGTCTTGATTTTTATCTGTGTTCATAATGATTCAAATTCAGCTGTAAAGATACATTTTACTTTACATTTTTTAATTCCTATTAAAATTACGATTTTTGTTACCAAAACCTTGCCAAATTGAACACTAAGAAGATTGTTATTACGGGTGGCCCAGGAACTGGAAAATCATCAATTATAGACGAATTAAAAGAAAGAGGACATATCTGTTTTGATGAAATCTCGAGACAAGTTACTCTTGAGGCCAGGAAAAGTGGGGTAGACCAGCTATTTTTAACCCAGCCACTACTCTTCAGTCAGATGCTTTTAGAAGGCAGAGCCAAACAGTTTGTGGAGGCGAATAATCAATCAAATAGCACTGTTTTTCTAGATCGGGGCTTACCTGATGTTTTGGCATACATGGATTACTTTGGCAGTGCATACCCGGAAGATTTTGTCGACGTCTGCCAAAACAACACCTATGAGGCGGTTTTTATATTAGCGCCATGGAAAGAAATATTTAAATGTGACAGTGTCCGATACGAAACATTTGAACAGGCTGAACGCATCCACGAGCAACTTCTCAAAACCTATAAAAAATTCAATTATAATTTAATAGACATCCCTTTTGATACTGTAGCAAAACGCACTGATTTCATTATAGAATCCTTAAATTTATAGTGATGTCACACCCGATCACTATTTTAGAACGCTATTGGAATCATACGTCTTTCAGACCCTTGCAAGAGGAGATCATTGATGCCGTTATGAACAATGAGGATACATTTGTCTTGCTACCCACTGGGGGTGGCAAATCAATCTGCTTTCAGGTACCTGCCTTAATTAAAGACGGCATTTGTATTGTCGTTTCGCCCCTGATTGCCCTCATGAAAGATCAAGTAGATCAGCTTAAGGCAAAGGGCATTAAAGCCATGGCCATTACCAGCGGTATTCCATATAAAACGCTAGACACCCTTTTGGATAACTGCATTTATGGCAATTATAAATTTCTATACCTGTCTCCTGAACGTTTACAACAAACCTTGGTTCAGGACAGAATTCAGCAAATGCCAGTTAACCTGATTGCTGTAGATGAAGCACACTGCATAAGTCAGTGGGGTAATGATTTCCGGCCAGCCTATAAAAACATTGCTATTTTACGCCAATTGCATCCTTCTGTCAACGTCATCGCGCTTACAGCAACAGCCAAGCCTAAAGTGGTGCAGGAAATCATGACGGAACTCGATTTTATGGCGCCAAAGGTGTTTCAGGCCTCGTTTAAAAGACCAAATATTGCGTATATGGTTTTAGACACGCAGGACAAGCATTATAAAATTGGTCAGATTTTAAACAAATATCCCGGCCCCTCCATTATTTATACCAGAACCCGACGGGCGACGCTAGAACTCCATTCCTTTTTAGAATCGAAGGGCATTTCAGCCACCTATTATCATGGCGGCATTAGCAACAAAGAAAAGACTGATCATTTAGAGCAGTGGACCAACAACCAAAAAACGGTGATGGTAGCCACCACAGCTTTCGGAATGGGCATTGACAAGCCTGATGTAAAGACCGTCATCCACGTAAATTTACCAGAAAGTTTGGAAAGTTACTATCAGGAGGCAGGTCGCGCAGGACGGAATGAAGAGAAAGCTTTTGCGGTGATTTTAAAAAACTCAACGGACGAGCAGCAATTAAAACATCAATTTTTGAGCACTTTGCCTTCAGTAGAGTTTATTAAGAAAGTGTACCGTAAATTATGTAATTATTTTCAAATTTCTTACGGCGAAGGCTTTTTAACCCAGCACCAGTTTAACTTTAATGTGTTTTGCAAGACTTACGGTTTCCCAACCAGTACCGCTTACAATGCCGTCCAAATATTAGATAGAAATAGCATCATCAGCTTATCGCAGCAGTTTAACTACCAAACCAAGCTTCAATTTTTAATCAGCAGTCAGGCCTTATTTGGATATTTAAATACCCACAAGGCTTTTGAACCTATTATAAAGGCTATTTTAAGGACCTATGGCGGAATTTTTGATCAGAACATGAAGATCAATCTCCCCTTAGTCTCTGAAAAAGCGATGCTCCCTGAAGATAAAATAATAAGTGTACTCCAGCAATTGGAACGGGATGGGGTTGTTGATTTTCATCATTCCAACACTGATTCTGAATTGACCTTCTTACAACCCCGTGAAGACGACAAAACAATTAACAGAATTGCCAATATTATTGAGCAGCAACAAGGTTTAAAAGAGAGTCAAATTGATGCCGTAGTTGACTATATTTCTGATGACGACATTTGCAAAAGCATTCAACTCTTGGATTATTTTGGGGAGAAAAAGAGCACGCCCTGTGGCATCTGTACCGTCTGCCTTTCAAAAGCAACAAAAACGAAGCCCGCGAAATCAAAAAACATATCCTACAAAATTATTTTGCTTTTAGAAGCACAACCACTCACGTCAAGAGCATTGGTTGAGCAATTGGAATATTCAGAAAAAGACATCTTAGAAACCCTCAAATTGATGCTCTCAAATCATATTCTAGAGGTCACCAGTAACAATTCGTATAAAATAAAACACACATGAAAAAGAACGCTTTAAGGATTGTATTTATGGGTACCCCAGAGTTTGCCGTGGGTACCTTAAAACTATTGGTAGAATACAATTACGATATTGTAGGGGTCATTACCGCGCCAGATAAACCGGCGGGACGTGGCCAGAAACTACACCAATCTGATGTTAAAAAATATGCACTGTCTCAAGATTTAAGACTCTTGCAGCCCACTAATTTGAAAGATGAGGGGTTTTTAACAGAATTAAAATCGTTAGAAGCCAACGTACACATTGTGGTAGCCTTTAGAATGTTGCCTGAAGCCGTGTGGAAAATGCCAAAATACGGCACTTTTAACTTACACGCCTCCCTTCTCCCTGATTATAGAGGTGCTGCCCCTATTCATTGGGCGGTTATTAATGGTGAAGAAAAAACAGGAGTCACCACCTTTTTTATTGACGATAGAATTGATACCGGTGCCATCATCTTACAAAAAGAAGTTGCCATTAAAGACGATGAAACCGTAGGCACACTCCACGATACTCTTCAAAATATAGGAAGTGAATTAGTTATTGAAACCTTGAAGCTTATTGAAAATGGCGAGGTTAAAACCACCATCCAGCCAAAAGTGGAACAACCTAAAACGGCTTACAAACTCAATAAAGACAACTGTCAAATTGATTGGAGCCAAAATTTAGATCAGATTTATAACAAGATTAGAGGCCTCAATCCATTTCCAGCTGCGTGGAGCCATCTTAAAACAGATTCAGACATCTTAATGGTAAAGATCTTTGAAGTTGAGAAAGAAAAAATAGAGCCATCAGAATCTGTAGGAACACTTATTGCAACCAAAAACAACTTAAAAGTCGCTACTAAAGATGGCTATCTCTTAATTAAAGAAATACAATTGCCAGGAAAGAAAAAAATGGAAATAAAGTCGCTTCTGAACGGTTATAGTTTTAATGAAGGAGACAAAATGCTGTAAACCCTTGTGTACACTGATATTGTAAAAATCATGTTAATCCTACTCTACTTTATTAACAATTGACTAAAGTTATTAACATTAATTTGGATTTCCCTTGCTATTACTTGCGTGAATGAATAATCCGTATAATTTTGTAGAAGGATTTGACATAATGTTTAACCGAACTATTATTTAATAATTAAAATTATAATTTTATGAACAAAACAGATTTAATCAATGGAATGGCTGAAAACGCTGGAATTACAAAAGCAGCAGCAAAAAAAGCATTGGATTCTTTATTAACTGATATCGAAGGTTCTTTACAAAAAGGTGATAGAGTATCTTTAGTAGGATTTGGATCTTGGTCAGTTTCTAAAAGATCAGCAAGAGAAGGAAGAAACCCACAAACAGGTAAAACTATAAATATCAAAGCTAAAAACGTAGTAAAGTTTAAAGCTGGTTCTGATTTGAGCGGTGCTGTAAACTAACAAGTTACCAGATATAGGGAAAAGTCTGCTCTTTTGAGTGGACTTTTTTTTGGTTTTTTTTAACAAATTTATTGCATTTTTAGAAAATATGTTTTAGATTTATTTTCAAATCATGATTTATGATTACCATAAAACCAAAAAAAGGACATCTATTAATAGCCGAACCTTCTATAATCGGCGACACTTCCTTTAATCGTTCTGTTGTCTTATTAGCTGACCATACCAATGAAGGTTCCATCGGATTTATATTGAACAAACCGTTGGAATACACCTTGAAAGATCTGGTTCCTGATACGCTGGTAGCCTTTAAAGTGTATAATGGTGGCCCAGTTGAACAGGATAACTTGTATTTTATACATAAAGTTCCTGATCTGATACCTGAAAGTATCGAAATTTCATTAGGAATTTATTGGGGAGGAGATTTTGACATGGTTTTATCGCTCATCAATCAAGGTAAAATTGAAGCCTCTGACATTCGGTTCTTTTTGGGATATTCAGGATGGGAACCTTTTCAGTTGGAAGAGGAGCTTGAAACAAATTCGTGGATTGTTACTGAAAACATCTATAAAAAGTCCATCATTGAAAAAAAAGATGACAGTTTCTGGAAAGAAAAAATGCTGGAACTGGGCGGCGACTATAGCATCTGGTCCAACGCACCGGAAAACCCAAGTTACAATTAAGAGAGTCTTATTTTAGTATTGAGCTTGTCCAGCAACAATTTTGAGACCTCAGTAGTAAATTCCTTTTTCCTATATTTAGTAATAGGTTGTATGCCCGTAATGACATTAGTGATGAATAACTCGTCCGCTTTTTGAAGTTCAAACGGAGAAATTGCAGCTTCCTCTAAGGTGTACCCTTCCAATTTTTCTACAAGTTCCATAAGTTGTTTTCTCATAATCCCTTTCATACAACCTTCAGATAACGGCGGCGTTTTAATCACTCTATCCTTAACCAAAAACAGATTTCCGTTAAGTGCCTCCACCACCGTTTTTTCAGTATTTAGGAGTAAACAATTATCAAAATCATTTTCTTTTGCAAAGATGCTTCCCAATACATTAATACTTTTATTGTTGGATTTTAAAGTGGACAGCAGTCCTGGCGCCACATAAAAATCCTTGAAGAGTTCAACAGTGTACGAAGCCTCATTTAAGCTGTAAAAATCGGCATCCAAACGCTCTGACACTATGTTGTATTCAATATCATTAGAGACAGGGCTGTATTTGCCTCCCTCAACGCGATGCACATTAATACGCACCCTAGCGCTAGCTTTAGAGAGTTGATTGGCCTCAATAGTTTTCAAAATCTCATTCTCTAAAAACTCCATGGTAAAATTCATAGGGATTTCCATTCGCATGATGCGCATAGACGCCATTAGCCTAAAATAATGATCCTCCCAGAACAACACCTTTCCATGCACCACTTTAAGGGTTTCAAAAAGTGCATCGCCATAGGCGTAGCCTCTATTTTCTATTGATAATAAATTGGATGAAGCATCGTAGAGTGTGCCGTTGAAATTAACCATAAAAAAAGTCTCGAAGTTTTAACAAAATCGAGACAAATATACCAATTAAAAAAGAGTCTTCCTAAGCAGATCCTAAAACCTGTTTTAAATCGGAGATTTGATTTTCCCAAAGCATTTTTGCTTCTTCCACTTCGTCCTCATCAATAAAATCAGTTACAATAAGGGAAACATCCTTTGTGATTTCATCCACTTGTATTCTAATTTCAAAATAATAAGATTGACTATCTTCGTCATCAGTGAGCCATCTGAACTTTACACGCTCACCACTCTTTTTACTCAATAATTTTGCCTTTTCCTCACTGTCATTCCAAATAAAGGTAAACAGTTCTCCACGCGAGTTGACATTGTCAGCAAACCACTCGGATAAGCCTGACGGTGTCGATATATATTGATATAAAAGTTGGGGGGATGAATGAATGGGAAATTCCAATTCAAATTTAATTTTTTCTTCCATAGATGTTTTTTGTTAGCCCGCTCAATATATAATTAATTGTTTAGTATAAAAACAAAATGACGCAAAATTATTTTATCTGATTTTTAATTGTCTTAATGTTTGCGAACATTGAATTTGTTTTTATCTTTGCAGCCTCAAATTATGGCGAGGTAGCCCGCCTGAACGAATTTATTCGGGCAGGCTCAGTTGGTTACCTGCCCGTACCGACACCAGCCCGACAAGTCATTCTGGCGGGAGGTACGTTCGGGCGGGGAGCGTCGGATTCAGTTCTGACTTTCCCTGACAGTTTAATTTATGGCGAGGTAGCCCGCCTGAACGAATTCATTCGGGCAGGCTCAGTTGGTTACCAGCCCGCACCGAAAAGGTACGTTCGGGCGGGGAGCGTCGGATTCAATTCTGACTTTACCTGACAGTTTAATTTTATGGCGAGGTAGCTCAGTTGGTTAGAGCGTCGGATTCATAACCCGGAGGTCAGGGGATCGTACCCCCTTCTCGCTACTTGATAATCAGGCAGTTACATTAATTTGTGACTGCCTTTTTTATTGCAGGTACAACATAGGCAAAACATTAACACTTTTTAACGTTTCAATTATCAATAAGGACTTGGGATAATTTTTATTTGTTGTCATAACTTATTATTTAGATTACAAATTTATTCTATATTTACCTAATTGGCAATAACTCACCAAAAAGTGCCATAGTTACCTAAACCAGTAAATCACTGTATAACAACACTATAAAACGATAATTTTGAATAAAGAAAATAGCTGTCCTTTAAATTATACCATGAATTTAATTGGTACAAAATGGAAACCATTGATTTTATTTCATTTATTGGAAGACGATTTGCGTTCTGGAATATTACAAAAGAAAATTCGGGGAATTTCAAATAAAATGTTTACCCAAACTGTCAGAGAGTTAGAAAAAGATGGGCTTATTTCCAGAAAAGTTTTTCCTGTAGTCCCTCCTAAAGTGGAATACGGATTAAGTGCCAGAGGGAATCCCTTGAGCCTATTTTAAGAAGTTTGGACAAATGGGGTTTGGAAGATGTTCAGAATTAAATGACTATACTTAATTTCAAACAATCGTTGTAAGCTAACTACTCTGGCCTGATGTCCAAAGACTTTTGTAAAAAAAAAGCAATTTCCTTTTCCATATCTGTATACATAGTCTAAATTAATAATCACGAGGCAATCATTGCTTCATTTCAATATTACGATTAATGAATAAGCTAACAAAGAAAAATTTTATTATTCTATATTTTTCACTTCGTCAAGCGAATTAGAATTCACAAACTCCAAGAATTTTGGCTTGTACTGCTCTGACACCGTAATGCGTTGTTTATTTATAATGATTTGACTCCGCTCTATAACTTCAATATTTTTAAGCGATACAATAAAAAAACGGTGCACACGCATAAATGCTGTTTGAGGAAGTTCTTCTTCTAAAGATTTTAGGCTCATGAGGGTTAGAATAGGTTTTGGATTGTCCTTTAACCATATTTTTATATAGTCTTTAAGTCCTTCAAAATAGAGCACATCTGCCAATTTAATCCGCAATTGCTTGTATTCAGATTTTATAAAAAGAAATTCCTTTTGTTCTGAAGTGACGGTTTCCTTTTTTTCTTTTACCATCTCAAACCACGTGCGGGCTTTATTTGATGCCGTCAAAAATTCGGCATAGTCAAATGGTTTTAATAAGTAATCTAAGGCTTCTACTTTAAAACCATCTATAGCATAGTGGTCGAATGCTGTCGTGAAGATGACACGCGTTTCTTTGGGTAACATTTTTGAAAATTCGATACCGGTTAAATCTGGCATCTGTATGTCTAAAAAGAGTAAATCTACAGGCTCTGTCTTTATAAATTCCATCGCCTCAATAGCACTACTGCATTTTTTCTATAAAATAAGAAATGGCGTTTTTTCAACATAACTTTCCACTAAATTAAGCGCCATAGGCTCATCATCTACAATAATACAAGTAATTTTTATAGTGCTCATTTTCTAGCTGGTTTCAATTTCTAATTGCGCCACAAACCGATTGTCCTTTACAACCGTTTTAAAACTGTTTTTATTGGGATATAATAACTCCAAACGTTTTTCAATATTAGGAAGCCCGATTCCTGAACCGCTTTTATCGTCTGTCTTTTTAGGAAAGTTATCGTTTTCAATAGTAAACAAAACTGTTTTTGCATTAGTAGTCATGTTTATTTCAATGGTACTTTTCTTACTTGCCGAAACTCCATGTTTAAATGCATTTTCAATTAAACTACTACCAGCTTCAAGCTGGTAGATTTGATTCCGCCTACAAGGCGGCTAAAGCTACTCACTCGTAATTTTAAAATCTCCTTCTTCATTCTCCATATCCTGTTTCTCGATATATTCCAGTATCATTTCATCGGTTATCGCTCCTGAACTCACTACAAAATAGCCTCAAGCCCAAAAATACCTGCCCCAATACATCTTTGATATTGTTTTGAACTCTGACATGACCTTTCACGAACTCTTCCCTTTTATATATTGCATCAATTTACTTACGGATATATGTGGAGGAACTGACACGAATAAATGTACATGATCCACCGAAACATGTCCTTTTATAATTTCTACATCATTAGCCTTGCAAACCTCTCGTATAAGCTCGCGGACTCGTCTTGCCAATTCTCCTGTCAATATCTTTTTACGATATTTCGTTATCCACACCAAATGATATTTGATGTCGTAAACGGTATGAGACGTTTTTCTGTACTTGTGCATAACACAAAAATAACAAAACTAAAGTCTTCGCCTAAAGGCGAGGGATTTTCTCCCATTCCCCGAATTAGAAATTAATAATATATTTTCAATAACCGATTCTATTTTCTTTCTTTTTTATATTCTATTTGTACAGAACATTGATTTTGAATGAAAGTTCTGAAACTGTAATATTATTAATGTATTTCTATAACACTTCGATAATTTCATTTATTTTGGTCAAATGGTAGGTAACACATGTATAGACGCAACAAGTTGCGCCTACGTATTTACACACTTGACCAAATCAATCACAGCACAACTTCCAAATATCCTACCCTTAACTCAACGTTTTATCCATAGACGGCAAATCAACCGGATTCGTCAATCGAGTAGACGGGTCCGCCCCTAGTTAGGAACGGACTGCGGTTCGTCATTTCAGAACTTCACACGGAGGTAATACGCTAGCAAACTTTCATAACCTCTTTTTCTTAGACATTTTTTGGTAATGGTAGTCCCGAGAATAGGGCTTTGGGCTACTGCCCATCCTCCCATTCTTGTCCTACTCCAAGCAAAGGCTTGTCCCTGTTTTATTCCCAATCTAATGAGGTTCCTGCGTTTGCGCTCTGGTTTCTTCCAGTCATGCCATATACAGTAGCGAAGTCGGTTTCGTAGCCATTCATCCATCTTTTTAAGTTTGGTCTGTATATTTCCTAAACGAAGATTATTCAACCACCCTTTATAGATGAGTTTTAAGCGTTGTAGTCGTTCCGCTAATGATAATGGCAGCGTTTTCTTGGTAGCGAACTTGAGCTTGCGTTTAAGTGCTTGCCAAGCTGTTTTACTTACTATTAACGTTTCTTTTGGTTACTATGACATCCACGCCTGAATGACGCAGTCGGGCAGGTGCTGACCTCTCTATTTTACCGACTCGTAGTTATAGAGACCTCTCCAGGTAATGGCATCTTTCCTGCCACGCCAGAGGCGTGGTTTCTCTCGATCCCTGCCGCATCTACATATATGCACTTTTGGTATTCTTTTGGGCTTTACATTGATGTGGCTGCTTACCCATACATAAATACCTCATATTCTGTTTATTAACGGATTTGATATTTTGTTTGTGTTCATAGATTCGCTTCGTTTAATTCTGTCCGTCAGTAGCGTCCCAAGCTATCGGGATTGTAGTCCTGCTTCCTTCACTCCTCACCTCACGGTAGACGGGCTTGCAGCTTACTAATGTTAAAAGAGCCTGTCCTGAGCAAAGTAGAAAGGTTAGCCCCGCCCCATCCATAAAAAACCAAAAGAGTTATTTTTTCCCACCGCTCGCAGCCTGTTAATAAGTTTGAAAAGAAAAATCATTGAATATCCAAAACACTGGATATATTTGACATTAACTGTCAAGTGTAATTACTCAATTGATATTTCAGAAATGAAAACTAACAAATCAACAGGCGAAATTATTAGAGAAAAAAGAGAAGAAAAAGGGTTGCTCTTGCGACACGTTATATTGATACAGCCATACTCAGCAAAATAGAAAGAAGCGAACGAAAAGCAACAAAAGAACAAATCCTAAAACTTGCCGAAATATTGGATTTAGACAAAGACAATCTAATTATTCAATACCTGAGCGAAAAAATGCTGTACGAAATAAAAGATGAAAAACTTGGGAGCAAAGCACTAAAGGTAGCTGAGCAAAAAATGAAGTACCTATCAAAAGGACAGACAGGCATAAGCAAAAATAAAAGCGGAAATTGATGGAATTAAAATTAGAACTATTAGAATATCAAGAAACCGCAATCAAATCTGTTGTAAATGTTTTTGAAGGTAATGACAAAAACACGTTTGACCATGCCTGTATTGACGGTGTTCGTTCAAATATCTGTACGAATTAACAACCGAAATACTCATCAAAAACGGTTTTAAACTCAATCATACCTTAACAAAGCAAAAAGAATTTGAGAAAAATGAAATATACTTAGCATCAGATGCCTGCCGGCCGGACAGGCAGGGCGATAAAGAAACGCTAATCTGTTTGGATGTAATTATTGCAGACGAAACCGTAGAACATTTTAAAACCCATACAGACAAAAAATTAATTGTACTAGAACGTGCCTTAGACACCACCAAAAAATGGAATCTAAAACTCGCTATGAGCGATAAGTTTAATGCTTTTTAAACAGAAAAAAAATGAAAAATAAAATCATTAATTTATTTGAAAACAAAACCATAATCCAAAACCAAGGAATAAAATATGCTCAGTTATTAGAGCAATTTATAGAACCATTTGCAAATGAATTTCAGGATTCAGAATATATGGAAGATATTTTGGAGTTTGCCATAAATGCCTGGAATTTAGGTAATATGAAAGCCTTGTTGCCAGAGGGGGAAAGTGATGCGTCAATCAATTCTATAAGAGAAAAAGACATCAATGTTGACCTGTTAAGTAGAATGATTGATTATAAAATTGAAAAATTCAAAGAATATTCCAATTTTATTGTGGATTATGAATTGAAAGAAACGAGTAGGGATCACGTTTTATCAGTAATCACCCAACCTGAAGATGCTTACCTTTCTACTATGTTTAATACTATGGACGAAGAATTTTCGGAGGAAGATTTTGAAGAAAACCTTATCAATCGTAGTGCGATTATTTTAAAACCATTGCAACCTTTTTTTGATTGGTGTTCTAATTTGTATCCAGATGAAATAGACGATATGAAAGAAACAAATATGTATTTAATTAGTGAGGATATTGAAGACGTAGAAGGTTGGCTTAAAAAGAAATTCGATAAATTATTTATGCTTGAATTAGAAGCTTGGCATACCAATAAAAAGGAATGGCCTCAAAAACGCAATTACAAAATGTTTAAACAATGGTTTCAGGTAGATATATCGACAATGATTTTCGACTTAGAAAAAGAACCCGTTTCTAAGTATTAATAAAAATCATTTTTATATGCAAATACCATTAAACGAATTTGAGCAAGTTATTGATGAAAAAATCCTAAAAAGAGGATTGACATACTTTAAAGGAGGAGCAATAACAGATTTTTCAGAAATTTCAACCGGAGAATATGAAGCCATTGTTTCAGGAACAGAAGAATATACCGTTCAGTTAGAGGTTAGCAACAATACTATTGTAGCCCATAATTGCGATTGTCCTTATGATATGGGACCTATTTGTAAGCACGTAGTTGCAGCAATTTTTTATTTGCAACAAAACGAATTGGAATTGAATCATCCTAATTTTACAATTCCAAAAAAGAAAAAGACAAAATCCATTTCTCAACAAGTCAAGGAATTGCTAAGAGCAATTTCGCACGAAGAGTTAATAGAGTTTGTTCAAAAAAACAGTAATAAGGACAAAAAATTCAGAAACTACTTTTTAGCATCCTTTGGACATTTAAGTCAAAATCAGTCTAAGGAATTCTATCAAAAACAAATTCATTCCATATTACAAACAGCAGCAGGAAGAGATGGCTGGATTGATTGGTCGGATATGAAATATGTGGTAAACACCACAGAACCATTTATAGAAAATGCCGAAAAGTATTTGACAAATAACAATTTTGAAAATGTATTTTATATCAGCACAGCTTTATTAGAAGAAATGACCGAAGCCTTTCAATATGGCGATGATAGTAATGGTGATTTAGGTTATTTTGTAGAATCGGCAATGGAGTTACTTTCAAAATTGGTTCAAAAGAAACTTCCGGCTACACTTAAACAAGAAATC
This sequence comes from Gelidibacter salicanalis, assembly GCF_016469035.1. Lineage (GTDB taxonomy): Bacteria > Bacteroidota > Bacteroidia > Flavobacteriales > Flavobacteriaceae > Gelidibacter > Gelidibacter salicanalis_A. The sequence continues at coordinate 185,600 of NZ_JAEHJZ010000007.1, forward strand.
TTTGAATATTGCATTTCTTCCTTTAACCAAAAGCTATTTGAGGGTTGGGGTTGGCATTTGGGAATGCTCCATATAGCTTGCGAATTAATAGAAAAAGAGAGTGATGCTGATATTATTCTTGATTGTTTAGATACGGTTGATGGGAACTATGAAAGAGAATTAGCTCAATCCTTTAAGCTGGATTTACTCAGGGAATTTAAAGATAAACAAGTAGTAGAAAGGTACATCAATAAACACATTTCAAACTCATCCATCAGGATGAAAGAGATAGAAAAGGCGTTTAAAAGTAAAAATTTTGAAAAAGTACTACAACTCTCAAAAGACGGAATTAAATGTGATGAGAAAGACAAACCTGGTTTAGTTAAAGTGTGGTACAATTGGTTGCTAAAAGTTGCTCAATCACAAAAAGACACTCCAAAAATTATTGAATTTTCAAGATTTCTATTTATCGATAACTTTCATCCTGAACAAGATTATTATCAAATCTTAAAAGATACTATTGAAGATGAAAAATGGTATCCGTTTTTAGAAGAAATAATAAAAGAAATCACCCCTAAACAAAGATGGACTTACACAGAGTTAATTCGAAAAATATACATCAAGGAAGAGTGGTGGGAAAGGTTATTTCTTATGCTCAAACAAAACATATCTCTGGAGAATATCGAACAGAACGAATCGTATCTATCAAAAGATTATTCTTCTGAATTGATTGAATTGTACAGCGAAAGAATAATAAATTACGTAGAAAAATATATAGGAAGAAATCATTATCAAACAGCTTGCAGATATTTGCGCAGAATGAAAAAATTAGGTGGAGGTAAACAAGTAAAAGATTTGATAGAAATGTTTAGAAAGCAATATCCACAACGAAAAGCACTAATGGATGAATTAAGCCGAGTGTAAATACCAACGTTAAAAGTCATACATGTTGCCAAGTCGCTCCAAAAGCCAACCGCACTAGCCAAAACTTGTGGGCAGCGTATGCCCTGCTAACGCTACAAACAGAGCGTAAAAAATAAAAAAAAAGGTAAAGTTGAGTGGATGGCTCCGCCATCACCCCTCACACCACCGAGCGTACGGGTGTCCTATACGGCGGTTCGCAAAAAAATGGAGTAAGTTGTTAGATCGGAGTAACCTATCGGTCACGGTATTTTAGTTTGCTGGTTTAATTACTTTCATATGGCTTAAAGACATTTTCATTAAGTTTTGATGCGTCTTTATTTTACCACCTAAAAAAGCAGAACATCGTGCTGAAAAACCAACGCGAGGACTGCGGATTTCTAAAAAGTTGAAAAAATGGCGAATGAAAATGAAAGTAGAGCGGCTAAAAAAATGATTGATTATATATTGCAACATCAACTGGATTATTTTTATAATAATCCTGAAATGCAAAAACTTATTTTGGAGCCATTTTTGGTGTTTTCCTCAAACAATTTCTGTATAACCTTGCGACCCATCACAACAAACAGCCAGAACTCATGTTTTGACCAATAATTGCTTGAAAATAAACATAAAGCACTTCCACTAAAAACAGTAAAATATCAAATGAATAGAGAATGAATACTGTTGGTGAAAAACACCAACAGCGGCGTGAATACCACAAAGACATTGATAAGGTAGTCATTCAATTTACAAATACTGTAGACTTTGGAGCCATTGTTGGTGTTTTCCACCAACAATTTCTGTATAATCTTGCGACCCATCACAAACAGCCAGAACTGATGTTTTGACCAATAATTGCTTGAAAACAGACATAAAGCACTTCAACTAAAAAAAAGCAAATTCTCAAATGAATAGAGAATGAATGCTGTTGGTGAAAAACACCAACAGCGGCGTGAATACCACAAAGACATCGATACGGTAGTCATTCAATTTACAAATACTGTAGACTTTGGAGCCATTGTTGGTGTTTTCCACCAACAATTTCTATCTAACCTTGTGACCGCTCACAAACAGACAGAACTGATGTTTTGACCAATAATTGCTTGAAACTAAATCACTATGGACTAAAGTGCCATAGGTTTTTAAATCTGACTAAAGTCAGCAGTACGTGATTACTCAAGTATAAAAGCGTCTGTGTCGTTATCGGATTTTCTGTGATGCTCCAAATACTCATTCACCATTTTGTCAGTAATGTTTCCTGTACTCCAACATCCAAACCCAATCGCCCAAAAATGGCGTCCCCAATAGCGCTTGTTCAACTTAGGAAATTCTTGCTGTAACCTTCTTGAGCTTCTCCCTTTTAACTTTTTCACAAGACTGCTTATATCTTGGGAAGGACGGTATTCTATGTGCATATGAACGTGATCCTTGCTGACAACACCCTTCAAAATATTCACGCCCTCGGCATCACAAACCTGTATCAAAAGCTTACGGCAACCCGTCTGGACATCACCAAGCAGAACAGGATAACGATATTTCGTACTCCAAACTATATGTACGGTCAACCTAGAGACTGTATGACCATTTACCCTTTGATCTGCCATAAAACAAAGGTAGGTATTTTTAGAAGCTAAAGCGAGATGCACTAAAGTGCATAGTTTTAACTATTTCTGAGACCAATAAACATAAATCACTTCAACTAAAAATAGTAAAATGTCAAATGAATAGAGAATGAATGCTGTTGGGAAAAACACCAACAGCGGCGTGAATACCACAAAGACATCGATACGGTAGTCATTCAATTTATAAATACTGTAGACTTTGACGGTTATAATTGTAGTCTATCAAAAATAATGTACAGTCGAATAGTGAAAATATTAAGGAAGAAAAACAAAAAACAACCAAATAAAATCTGAAGTCCAATGGCAATCTTAGTAGTTGTCGCCGGTGTATCGGCACCTAATAACGCGTCGGTTCAGTTGGGACCTGAACGCAATTGCGTAAGAAGAGAGAGAGAGAGTATTAACAATGTTGCCGAAGTTTAGCTTGTAGTAGATTATACTAAATTTGCTCCTTTATCCTTCCTGATTAACTAATAAAATTCATAAATTGTAAACTCCTGCCATTTCGGAAAAAACTTGAGTTAGAAAAATTATAGAACTATGGGAAAAATAATATATTCAATCTTGATTTTTACTTTAATTAGCTGTAAAAGCGATACACAAACACACGACTTAAACAAGAACGAAATCAATACCGAAAACTTAAATTCAAAATCAGTTATAATAAATGACACGGACACAAATGACCTCATGATTATTGAGCCTGTAAAATGGACTACAGAAACTAACAAAGTATCAGAAACAGAATATGAATTAAAAATTATTGCCAATATTGAAACAAATTATCATTTATATTCCCAAGAGTTAATAGAAAATGGACCCTTGCCAACAATTTTTAGTTTTGAAGAAACTGATGATTATGAATTAATTGGAATCACGTCTGAAGAAGAAGGACATACATCATTTGACCCCACCTTTAAAAAGGAAATTAAATCTTTTAAAACAAAAGCTACCTTTAAACAAAAGATCAAAATAAAAGAAAAAAAGAATTTTAAAATTAGTGCAGAAATTGAATTTATGTCCTGTAACGATTCAAAATGCATGACGGGCTACAGTGATGTAGAATTTCAAATTTAGATTCAAAATATTACACCCAACACACTGGATGAGCTATAGCTTGATCTGTGCTTACTTGGAAAATCCTTCGGATTTAACAAAACAAGTTTTGATAAAAAGAGGTTCCCGCTTGTTTTAAATTCCAACTCTCAAAAAGAGAAATTCAAAATATTTCACCTCCTCTTTTTAAGTATTAAGTCAAAAATCAATTTTTTTTAGAATCTGAAAAAAACCCAACTGGGACATCTCTCTTTTCAGCATATTCTATCCCAAGGAATTCTATTTGCCCATTAGATCCACACCACTTTATATCTACATAATTTTAACAAAATCCAAAAGGACTTGTTTATGACGTTCAAGATCCAAATTAGGAGACAATGAGACCCGGACAATATAATCCTTGTCCCCTTCTTTGGTGGTGCCTTGAGTAGATGTGGCCGGAATGGTCCAATAACTTCCTTTTAACTGGCCATAACTGACACAAAACTTGCTCTCATCAGGAATTTCAGTAATCATTAGATTGATTAACTTGAGATTTAACGCCCTTTTATAAGCTTCTTTTTCTTCATCGCTATTCCCTTTTGTGGGAAGTCCCAATGAAAATACTGACGGTGTAAAACCTTGTTGTGCCAACTCTTCTGAAACAAAATTGATTTTTGCCTCTGGTAAGGCCTTCTGGATAAAGTTTACAAACTCTCGTGTGTTGCTATAAGCCTCTGCAATTCTTTGATTCATTAAAGGCATCTGTTTTGCTAATATTTCATATTGAAGCGGTGTCGCCTCATTATCGCAAAGATGTAAGTGGGTTTCTATTTTTTCCATCAGCCCTTGCGTTTTCTGATTGCCTACACAATATCCAGCAGTACATTGACCGCCACTTGGAAATTTTGATCCGCTCACATAAGAAAGGGTTTTAACGGTTGAGAGGAGATCCCCTTCACCCAAAAAATGGTAATTGGGACAAAATGTTTGATCTAAGATAAACACAGGCTCTATGGCAATACCTTCTTTGGCGGTTTTACGCTCTTTACTTAACACAGCCTTTAACGCTAATAGATCTGGAACCTCAACCCGAGGGTTTGTGGGGATTTCAGCAATGATATAGGGCACGGCATCTTCTCGGGCAACCTGAGCAAGAACGGCATCAATACTTGCAACCATATTATTATCTCCATCCACTAATAAGTCTACCACCTCAACATTGTCAAGACACTCCGCAACGCGCCTTGCTTGATCATTTGTGCCACCGTAACAATTTGGAGGCACAATCAATTTGATGTCTTTTCCGTTATGGTTTTCTACGGCGTCGTGAACCAGGCCCATCATAATCGCATATTGCATAGAGAGCCCGCTAGATGCAACTAATGCCTTTGTAGGCGTGTTGGCCACCTCTTTAATGGACTTCAGAACACGTGCTTTATTGGTCTGTAAATTATTTTCTAAACTATTATCACGATTAGATGTATGCGTAAGCAACTGTAATGCTGTTAAACAATTAGCTGGTGTCATTGCAATGGTCTCTCTTCTTCTAACATGTTGAATGTCTGAAATATAATTGTCGTTCTGTTCCCCATTTACTAATAAAACACTTCCAAGCTGATCATGCAGTCCAACATAAAAGTCGATGGTTTTGGTGAGCGTAATGCTTTGAAAGTCATCCTGTTCTGAAATAAAAATAGAACTGCCGTTACCGGCCGGAACATCCTCAACGTTTTCGACCTTTTGTAAATCAAAATTATACCCATAAACCGTTTTTAACAGTTCAGCGTCAAAAGATGCAGGTAGCTCTCCTTTGTAAAAAATTTGGGTATTTGTATTGTCTAACGCATTTTTTCTCAGAATGGCCAAAACAGGAATCGTCTTTGAGGAAAAACTGATGACATTTTTGGGGTTTATACCTTTTACATGAGCCACTGTCCATTCTAGGATACAAGATAGTGGATGGCCCAATCGAATATAATCGTAAGCCGTAGGTAATTGGCGTAATGCGATGGATTCAGAGTTATTGTTATTGAATAAGTCTTCAAATTCCTGTAAAAATTGGGTTTTGGCTAACTCTTCATTGTAAATATCCAAGCGGTGCGTTGTAAGTCGCAACCAATCAGTAGGCATATTTTCTAGGACTTTTGCAATATAATTTAGTATTCTATTCACTTTCATAATGTTCACCGTTTTATAAGCCTGCAAGATACAGTAATTAGATTTTTTTAAAAAGAGCCTGCCCCACATATTACTGCACAATATGTAATATTATTTATAATGGTATACCGCGTATTTGTAGGCATGCAAACGGCATATTAAGAAGAGGACTTCATTGTTAACAAGTCTTTGAACAGCTACAGCTACGACAGAACAGTGTAAAATAGTTGCCATTACCTTATATATTAAAAATGATTACATTTATCTTTAGATGCTATGACTACATATATAGGAAATTGGTATATCAATTAAATGATTCCATGATGAGCAAAAATATTTGAACGCCTATGAAATATTGCCCAAATTGTAAATCAGAAGTGGATGACCACTTTGAATTATGTTGGAATTGTAATTACAGCTTTTATGATAAGAAAATTATTGAATTTGTAGACTCTACTGAATCTCTCAGAGAGATCAATTGCTTAAGGTGAGACATTCCAATGAAACCCTCTGGGCAGGTCAAATTTCACGAAGGAAACAGAATTGGAGTTTTTGGAAGTATATTTGAATTGTTACAAAACCGGGAGTCTTTTGATTTATACCATTGTTCTGAGTGTGGAAAGGTTGAATTTTTTATTCCCCAAGATGCAGTGCTTAGACCGAAGTTGTAGCGTTCTAAAGTTTTTATGCCGGCATTAGGAATTTAATACTGGCCCAGAATTCAATAATTGATGAACAAAGAGATTTTAATAATTTTAGGCAGTCCCAATGCATCTTCCGGACAATTGAGTGCCATCTCAATAAACCGATTGAATTACTGCGTTGAACACTATCAGAAGGGAAACCGTGTCCTATGCACTGGGGGTTGGGGAGTACATTTTAACACTTCAACAGCGTCGCACGCATCATTAGCCAAACAATATTTAATTGAAAAAGGCGTTTTGGAAGACGATTTTTTGGACTTTGCTTTGTCCGCAAATACTGTTGAAGATGCCGTAAAAATAAAACCTATCATCACAAAATTTGAAAACAGTAACTTAACAATCATTACTTCTGATTACCATCTAAAGAGGGTGAAATTAATTTTCAATACCATCTTGAAAGCGTATGCTTTGAATTTCGTTGGTGTGAAAAGCAATTTAGAACAAGATGCTTACAATGCATTAGTGCAGCACGAAAAACATGCTATAGATGCTATTATTCAAAACGGTCTGTATTTTTAAAAACCATTATAATTTATGAAACCAAGATTACTCCTACTCCTTTTAACTTTCAACACATTAATCGTTAGCGCATCGCGAGTAGACACACTCATGGTGGCAAGCGCATCCATGAATAAATCTATTCCAAATTTAGTCATACTACCTGATCATTATTCCGCTGAACAAGAAAGTTACCCCGTATTATATCTGCTTCATGGCGCGGGTGGAACTTATGCAGATTGGGTTTCTAAAGTTCCGAAGTTAAAAGCCTATGCGGACACTTATAATCTTATAATTGTTTGCCCTGACGGCGGTCTTACCAGTTGGTATTTTGACAGCCCCATGGATGTAAAAATGAAATACGAAACCTATATCTCAAAAGAACTCATTAACGCTATAGACACCACATACAACACTACGGCTGAAAAATCTGGGAGAGCTATTACTGGTTTAAGCATGGGAGGTCACGGGGCATTTTATCTCGCATTTAAACATCAGGATATTTGGGGAGCTGCGGGTAGTATGAGCGGAGGATTAGACATCCGTCCGTTTCCTAATAACTGGGATCTCAACAAACGATTGGGTAATTATGCCGAGTATAAAGACAATTGGGAGGAAAACACCGTCATTAATATGGTTTATAAACTCACTGACAACAGTTTAAAACTCATATTTGATTGTGGAATTAGTGATTTCTTTTACGATGCCAACAAACGTTTACACGAAAAACTAATGGAGCGAAATATAGCGCATGATTATATTGAACGTCCCGGAAATCACAATTGGGCGTATTGGTCAAATTCGATACAATATCAACTGCTCTTTTTTAACGACTATTTTAAACAATAAAAAGTGGTTACTCTTGCCGTGGGCAACAACTCTTAACAGGGTTTATCATTTATTTTAAACAAACATAAAATGAAAATAATCAAACTTGTAATTCTCCTTTTTGTTTCACAGGTAATAACAGCCCAAAATTCTGCTGAAATCACCCAATTTAACGAGGTACTAAATCAGTTTATGAATGTCCGTGATTTTTGTATGTCTAAAGATGGAACTGAAGCATTTTTCACCATACAAAGCCCAGGACAAGAAATTTCACAATTAGCATCTCTTACAATGAAAAATAATATATGGTCACAACCAGAACTGCTCCCCTTTTGTGATGTGTTTATGTATTTAGAACCTTTTTTGTCCTATGACAATAAGCGCTTATTTTTTGTATCGGATAGACCTTTGGATGCCTCCTCTGATCACAAAAAGGATTTTGATATTTGGTATAGTGACAGGAGTGGTAAAGATGCGACCTGGTCAGAACCCAAAAACATGGGAAAACCAGTGAATTCAGTGTTGGACGAATTTTATCCATCCGTCAGCAAAAATAACAATCTCTATTTTACAATGGTATCTCCTAAAGGGTATGGAAAAGATGACCTCTATGTTTGTAAATGGGAAGACGGTTCCTATTCTAACCCGACATTATTAAACAACAACATTAATAGTGAGGGTTATGAATTTAACGCCTTTATCTCAGAGGAAGAGGATTTTATAATCTATTCAAAATATAACGAAAAAGATGGTCAAGGCAGTGGCGATTTGTACATTTCAAAGAAGGATGCCGACGGAGAGTGGAAAAAGCCAACAAATTTAGGCGTTCCCATAAACTCCAAATACATGGACTATTGCCCGTTTTATGATGCGCAAAACCAAATCTTGTATTTTACAAGCAAGCGCAATACACTTAAGTCCAGAAAATTCAGTTCGATTTCTGATTTAACATCCTATCTTAATCAAAGTCATAATGGCAACAGCAAAATTTATAGGACGTCCTTAAGTATAGAATAACCTTTAGTCAAAATCCCTAAATTTAACTCCCCCAGCCAAGCCCACATGCAAATCTCTATAACTATTGATATTCTATTCGGTTTGCATTTGATAAATTGGGTGGCTAATTACACAACAAACCATAAACAAACACGTTAGCAGCAATTAACCCAGCACATATGAAAACAACCATTTATAGTATTTTGTTCTTGATTACCCCTCTCCTATCCTTTGGACAAATAGTAAGCGACTCTACTAAATTAGAAGGGCTTACCAAAGAAATAGAGAACCTGAAAAAAAATAATGAGACACTTTTAAATAGTCTTGAAATTACTGGAAAAACGCTTAACGAATTAGTTCGTGATAAAAAGGTTTCAGATGAAACCAAATGGAACACGATTAAGAGAAACATCAATGGTTCAGCGCAATTATATAAAGTACTTAGTGATGATATCATCAATTTAAAGTCCCGATTGACTGATGAAGAGTATCAAGGCTATATCAAATCCTTAAGTAGTATTCAACAAGGTCCTTTAGGATTTTCATTTCAAGATGTTATTATAAAATCGGCGACCTCAATTGGGATCTTTGAAAAAAAGTCAAAGCTTAATCGCTTCATAGATATAGCCAAAAACGTTATGAATAGTCCGCTAATATCAAGTATTCCTTTTGTTTCTAATGCCGTTACGGCCTCAAATTCAATTCTTGATATCGCCTACGGTTCATCAATGAACGATAAACACGCCGATTTGGAAAAACTGAGAAAATTTGAAAACGAGCTCAATAAGTACCTCACCTACTTTACAACTTTAGACAAGGCAAACATCTTAAATCAATCTTCAAATGGCGACCGACGCGTACTTTTGGAAAATCTACAGCTTGATCTTTTAAACAAATTAAAAAAGGACGCTCCTCGATTGAAATTTACCGCTACTGACAGAAAAGAAAATGAAACCATAGACGCGTATTTTAATAGAGTTTTAACGTCCTTTAATAATGAATTAAGCAACAAGCATCTTACGGATATAGAAAACAAATATAAGAATGATCGAGGTGAAATTAACTATTCTGAACTGCTTCAAAAAGAGATGGATGTTAAATACTATAACAACAACATTGATATGCTTGTAGAGCTCGCTAAAAAATATACCCTCTATTATGAAAACTTTTTTGAAGTTGCTGACAATTATCAAAACCGGATTATTGAAGCCATAAATGTAGCCCAAGCAAATGGGATCATCGAATCTAAAAAAGACAATGGACAAGAGTTAACGCCTGCACAAGTCTATGCTGAGATCATAAGGAATTTAAAAGACAAGAAAGTTCAGAGGGATAATGGCATCAGAAATAGTATCAACATACCAGAACTGAAACAAAAAATGGAGAGTGTTGAAGATTTTAAATTAATTTAAAACACTTCTACATTTATTTACAGGGGGTCTGTCATTTTGTTTTGATAGCAATGCCAAAATTTGAGCGTATTAAAAAAAAGATGGAGATGATGGAGATATCGTGGGAACAACTTGATGAACTCCTATTGTGGCCTGACAACTTCTGATGCTCTTAAAAAAGCTTTAACAGAATTACAAGCGCTCAAAAATTATTGTGAAACAGATTAGGTGGCAATCCTCAGATGGCAATCACAATAAACCACTATGGATTGGGAATCCAAAGGTTTAAACAAAAGAATGAAATTCTTTTCTGAAAATAGTTTGTCATTCCGAATGAGGCACGAAGAGGAATCATATTATTATAAGATTTCTCGTCACTCGTTCCTCGCTCTGTCGAAATGACAACATACGCTTAAAAGTTTATATAACTAAAGTAACTGCAATGAATCCCGATAGCTATCGGGAGCAGAGTTTTAACCTTTAACTAAGCAATTATATGTAGCAACTCACCCCCTCTTTTAAGCAAATCCATTAGAGTACAGTGGTTGGGTTGAACAGTTAAACATTCCAAGTCATAATCTCATTTCTAACTTCGGCAATGCTTCTCTTTGTACGCGTGGCAATACTTGACAACATCTTCTCAAATTCGCCTAAAAGGTAACTCGTATCGCTTTCTGTCAGATCAGGATATTTACGCATATAATCGTCTTTAATAACGGCCCATTTTTTCTGTAAATCTCCGGTAGGTTCCTTAGTGTTACTAACAATATTCTGGTAGTCATCTCTTCTATCTGGGTCTTCTGGTTTTGTGCTCATAATAATCGTTATTTAATTAAATCAATCTAAGGTAAGGCACAAAATTTATTGCTATGAACTCAAAAGGTAATATTTTAAACCTAAACACGTATTGAGGTGAACACACAAATTTGGAAACAAAAAAACCCCATCTATGATGGGGTTTCATACCAAAGGTTGCAAATGGTTTAACAGGGGTAACAGTATAACCCTTTGGTATTAATTCTTCCAATTTTTAATTTCATCATTCACCTCATCTCTGCTTCTATTGGTCCGTTGCGCAATACGATCGGTCATATTATCAAAGTCCCAATCGCGATAATTAAGGTCTTGGTCCGTCAGGTTTGTGTAACGCTTTCTGTAATCGCTTTCTATATCCGTCCATTTGCTTTCAATATCGCGAGAGGAGGTGTTACGTGAGTTGTCCCGTTGCTCATCTGTGTTTCTATCACCGCGTTGATCTTGATGTGAAGATTGATGTTGGTTTTGATTCTGATTGCGTTCATTGCTTTGTTGATCTTGGTCACGATCATAATTGCGATTGTCATTATTTGTGCTCATTTATTATTAGAAATTAATAATCCTTTATTTCGAAATTATACATTCTTTAAAAAGAAGAGAAGTCCTATCTCTTCTTTTTATTGCCTAAAAAAAACACTTTATCCAAAACCCAACCCTTTGAATTCTAGTACAATCACCACTATAAAGCAACAAATAAACCACTATGAATTGGAAATCCATAGTTTTAAACAAAAGAATGAAATTCTTTTCTGAAAATGGTTTGTCTTTCCGAATGAGGCACGAAGAG
>NZ_JAEHJZ010000069.1 GCF_016469035.1 Gelidibacter salicanalis
GCAATGGTTAAAAAATTTCTTTTCATTCTTTTTGTATTAGGTATTTGTTTTATTAAAGTAATTCAGTTATTTGCTGTCTGAACTGGACTGCAAATTTACAAGGATAGGGTTGAAAGTCTTGGCGCATTTAGTTAAAATAATGCTGCATTAAAGTCTGGTCATTTTCTTTATAAGTCGCAAGTGGCTCGCTTTGTTTTAGAAGATACCATTTAATCGTAAAGAATTCCNNGGCTCTGCCTCGGGGTTTCCGATGAAATTAAAAATGAAGCGGTTGTCTTTATGAAGGTTGACACTTTTTCTTCTTCCATTTTAAAATAATCGTCTAGGGTGTCTCTTCGCAAATGGAGGATGTTTTCTAGCACGTCACCATCG
>NZ_JAEHJZ010000070.1 GCF_016469035.1 Gelidibacter salicanalis
CAGTTTTGAACTGACCGGATACTTTTTGTTTCACTTTCACATTCCTAATTGCTCTTTCCGATGCGTTATTGTCAGCAGGCACATGGAAATGATACAGAAAAGTAAGAATATATTCTTTGTGCTTTATCATTCGCTTATGAAATGCACGCAGTTTCTTTTGATTTTCCGGTAGTGGGTTTTCTAATAAAATTTCCAAGGCAATTTTTATTCTATCCCTTTCGGTATGTGGATCTTGATATTTTTCTTGGTTTAGATCCCCCTTAAGTTTTAAGGCATCATACAATAATCCTTTGAAGTTTTTCGCCCAATTGGACTTAAAGCGTTGTTCCAGAAATATAAGTTCTCTCAATAAATGTGCAATGCATAATTGATGCGTTTTGCATTGGGTATGAAAATGACTTGTCCAACAATCATGGACCAGGACCGCATTTTGAAAACCTTGGGGAAAGTTTGTTTCAATAGTTGCGATTCCCCTATTTTTTGAAAACACAACAAAGGTAGATAACTTGCTTTGCCAAGTCCAGAACCAATTGTTCTTACCGTTTACCTTAATGCCTGTTTCATCAGTACCAACAACTTTTTCGTTCCACACTTTTTTAGCAATAAGATCGTAGGCCGGCTGTGCTTTTAAAGCAAAACCATTCAAGAGATTGCAGATTGTACCTTGTGAAATGGGCAGGTTGCAGACATCTTTAAAAAATTCACTCATTCTCTCAAAAGGCAAATATTGACGCGTATGCATATAGGCAATTGTTGCTTGAATATTGGCGCCATAACTTATTGATGTTCTTATATTCTCAGGAAAGACAGACTTGTTCTGGTGTCCGCAGGAACAGGTTTTTTTAAAGGTTCTATGCTCAGTATATTTTGGAAAAATCACGGGAATATCAACCACTTGTCTTTTCAAGAGCAGCTCTTCGGGAGCATTGGTCAGGTCATTGCCGCAACAATTACAAAAGCCAGGCTTATAATCGATGGTTTGATCTGGGTCCCCGACCATTTCTAAAGTAGTGCCTTCATGACCTGGCTGTCCGCCAACTTTTTTGCCGGATTTAGTGCGTAGGCTTTGATTTTTTAGAGGTCTATTTTCATCTTTAGAGGGAGCAACTGAACTATTGCGACTGTTTTTTCGATGTGTTAAGTCTTCAATTTTATCAAGTAATTTTTCAATTATCGCTTCCAATCGAATAACTTTGGACTCTAGTTCTGCAATACGATTTTTGTCGGAGTTCAAATTCTTTGTGTTTGACCCAAAGTAAACACACATTGGTCAAAGGTGCTAAAAACCAGACGCATAGTTGTTAGGCAGTAACGAACAAATGTTAATA
>NZ_JAEHJZ010000071.1 GCF_016469035.1 Gelidibacter salicanalis
CTATGAAGGTTATAGGACAGAACTGCCAGAGAGACATATTTGTTGAAATTGATCTTTCCTTTGTCACGGCACTTGTCCAACCCGTGGTAAGTGAGTTGATTGATGTTAGATTCAACGGCATTGTGAGCATTATTTAAGGTTTTAAAATTTTCTGTTCCCTCTATTTCTTTTCGCTCTTTATTTGGTTTTCCTTTTTGTTTTATAACAGCATTTGGGATAATTCCCTCTAGCTCCTTTATGATCTCTTTAGAGCTAAACCCTTTATCAAAACTCAAAGAGGCCATTCTGTTTCCAAACTGCTCTTTAAGTTGTTTTGCGATGTCAACAGTAAAAGTAGCATCGGGAGTGTCTGCTATAATATGACTAAGAACGATAAAATTATTTTGATCCGTTACGATCAAGTGTTTCTCTCCAAACTCTGCAACAACGCCTGCCTTGCCTTTGCTGATCCATTTGGTATGGGGCTCAAACAAAGAAAATACTTTCTCGTTATGTGGGATTTTTTCACCTTTCACAAGTCGTCTTTCTACCAAGTCCATATGCTTGATCAGCATTGCAAAATAATATTCCAATTCTATAAAAGCGAGCTCTTGGGCAAGTGTTTTTGGGGCAAAAACAGCTTGAAATTCTACCATTTTTTTTTGAAGTATCTTGGTGATGTCCAGATAATTTTCAGTGGCATATTTTAAACGCAGCTCCTTGTTTCTGCCTCCTGACTTTTTAGTTTTTTGTAGTTTCCTGAATTCTATTTTGACACGCTTTTTCCAATCCAATGCTTTGCGCCAACCTTCTATATTTTGTGTTTTTGCTAAAGAACAGCCAATTTCAATACACTTTCTGGCGGCATCCCATAACAGGTTATGATCCGTAGGAAAATGAACATTGGTCTTTACCACATAGCTATCGGCTTTGAGCCTAAGAGCTTGGTGGTCTTTTTTTTTAAATACCCTTGTCCTACTTCTAATACCAAATCATTGATCTGTGCGATTGTTTCTAGATTTAACAAGCCAATATTTTCCTTTAATGCCGTCAAACTATATTGCTTTGCTTCTGATGAAAAACCATAAGAATCCCCTTCGATCCCCATAAGTTGGCGTACATATCTATCAGAA
>NZ_JAEHJZ010000072.1 GCF_016469035.1 Gelidibacter salicanalis
GATCCATTTGGTATGGGGCTCGAACAAAGAAAATACTTTCTCGTTATGTGGGATTTTTTCACCTTTCACAAGTCGTCTTTCTACCAGGTCCATATGCTTGATCAGCATTTCAAGATAATATTCCAATTCTATAAAAGCGAGCTCTTGGGCAAGTGTTTTTGGGGCAAAAACAGCTTGAAATTCTACCATCTTTTTTTGAAGTATCTTGGTGATGTCCAGATAATTTTCAGTGGCATATTTTAAACGCAGCTCCTTGTTTCTGCCTCCTGACCTTTTGGTTTTTTGTAGTTTCCTGAATTCTATTTTGACACGCTTTTTCCAATCCAATGCTTTGCGCCAACCTTCCATATTTTGTGTTTTTGCTAAAGAACAGCCAATTTCAATACACTTTCTGGCGGCATCCCATAACAGGTTATGATCCGTAGGAAAATGAACATTGGTCTTTACCACATAGCTATCGGCTTTGAGCCTAAGAGCTTGGTGGTCTTTTTTTTTAAATACCCTTGTCCTACTTCTAATACCAAATCATTGATCTGTGCGATTGTTTCTAGATTTAACAAGCCAATATTTTCCTTTAATGCCGTCAAACTATACTGCTTTGCTTCTGATGAAAAACCATAAGAATCCCCTTCGATCCCCATAAGCTGGCGTACATATCTATCAGAA
>NZ_JAEHJZ010000073.1:0-2087 GCF_016469035.1 Gelidibacter salicanalis
GATCCTTCATCGGAATCGAACCGCGAACCGCAGTGATTCTGAATTATGAGATTATCCTGCTCGCAAATAAATAATATGTTTGTCAGTTCGAGTGTCCCGAAAGCTTTGGAAATGATTTGATAAACGAAGATTATGTTAAAGCTTTCGAGGCATATCGAGAACCTTACGTCATTAAATTAGTGAAACTCAATTTTTAAAAGTTGCGAAGCAATGAATTAAAAATTGTTAGTTGAACTAATCCCGCTTTTTAGCGGGATCCCTGGGTTTTATTCCCCGACGCTCTGCGTCGAAATAAAAAAGGAACTTCTACTTGATACCTCGTACCCTTGGGTCGAGGTTGTTCATTAGTATTTATTTTTATTTGAATTAGTCTTAAAGAGCTGTCATTAAAAAAATGACAGCTCTTTTCTTTATATCATAATGAATACAAAATAGTTGTAACATTTAGAGGTGGACAAAAAACGCATTCGTTATACCTTAAGATGCTTAGCTTTATCTCTACCCAGGTCAATTGTACCACCGTCATACGCACATACACCCATTCTTGGGGAATTGACAACCGGCATTTCACCATAATCGGCAAAATCATCACACTTTTTTTCATGTTTTTTAGCACATTTTTCACAAAAAATTCCTTCACCTTCATAACCATAACAAATACTGCACATCGTTACTGCTGGCCCTTTTCCACAGGTTTCGCACAATATTGGTAGCGGTTCATTGCGGGATAACAATACAATTGGTTCATCGCTTGCTATTGGATATTCGTTAAATACGGTAATCTCTAACTCTGTAGTGCTCCCAAAATCATACTGATATTGCAATTTTAGACCCTTGTAAAATGTCTTGGATGCCTTTCTTCCCATTGGAATCTCGCCCCGTGACCGCTCCATCATGGCTTCGTATTCCTCTATTTTACCGCTATTGAAAAGCTCTTCTGCTTCGAAATAGTCGAACATTTCATATTCATTTAATTTTTTCGGGATGACAAATGAGCTTAGGTGACCACAACACTCCAACCATATGCCGCGTAGAAAATCATCCAGTTGATCCATTGTTATGTTACCGTCCACCCAAAGGGACAAAAAATAAGGCGTACTTCCCCAATAACTGTTTGTTTCCACTTTTAAATGAAAGGATTTACCGGGCTTTCCATTAATTGACTTTTCAGCCAGGTGCCTCCCGAAATGGCGGTTAATACCCGATTTTTTAAAAGTTTTGTCACAGAATATACATTTACCTTCTGAGATTATTGTGTCCATAGTTATGTTTTTAGAGTTCTCTTTATAGGTCCAAGATCAATCCTGTCTTAAATAAATTTTAGACGCATTAAATTTAATTATTTTATCTGTTTTAATCTTAATTTCTGTAATTTTTAGAAAATGTTTCCCTATTATATTTGGGATCATTATTGTCCGATAAAGAATTAAGATCCTGCCATGCCGGCAGGCAGGCGCTGCGCTTTTAGTCCCGATAACTATCGGGAAAAGANNAGGTGTCATTTTTAAGTTCTCCATCCAGATCATGTTTCAAGGAGGGGGTACCTGTCTCACCGAATACTGATGATTTGGAATAACAGTTATGTTGGAGTTAACGTGGTTTTAAAGAGATATGTTGATGTGTTACTAACGTATGCCGAAACTTTGAATATGTTTTAAGACGCATTTTTTGAGGGATCAACATTGCATTGATGAAAGTCAAGAATATGTCATATAACAAGAATAAAATCTTATGATAAGAACCGTCAAATCTTAAATAATTAATTATATCCATTTTTTGTCATACTAGTCAAAAAATCCGCGTAAATCTGCGAAATCTGCAGTATAATTCTTCCATACGCTTATTTTTGTTNNAATCAATTTATAGCATTATGAGGTTTTACCGATACTCACTTCTTTTATTTCCCAAATAAGTTATAATAATGAGCTGCGGCCGCTAAATCTTCTAAGGCGTGTCCGACGGACTTGAATAAGGTAATTTGTTCATCGCTGCTTCTACCTACGTGGTTTTTGGCAGCCAGCACAAATAAGTCCGCTTTAATATCCTTTTCTGCCAATATCCCACTCTTTAACGGCATAACAATATCA
>NZ_JAEHJZ010000073.1:2119-2913 GCF_016469035.1 Gelidibacter salicanalis
GGGTAGCGCAAGAGATGATATCTACCGCGCTGATTTTTTCTTCAATATTTTTTATAGGAGTTATTTTAAAATTTTTATCCATTAAGGTGTCACAAATAGCCTTCGCTTTGTCAAAGTTTCTACCCCAAACAAAAACCTGTTCTATGGGTCTAACTCTGGCATGAGCTTTAATGAGATTTGGAGATAAAGCTCCAGTTCCAATCATTAATAATGATTTGGAATTCTTTCGGCTTAAGAATTTTGAAGCTAATGCTGAAGCTGCGGCAGTACGTTTTACCGTTAGACTTTTAGCTTCTATAATAGCTTTTATTGTGCCCTTTAAGGCATCTAAATAAATATAAACTCCCTGAATGGCAGGTAGATTAAACTTTCCATTAGCTGGACTGACCGTTGCTATTTTTACACCAGCGTCCTTCCCAGGATTCCAAGCTGGCATCAGTAATAGCGTGGATTCCATACCAACTTCCGGATTGGGGAAATCATGATGATGCCTCATTGGGACCAGAAGTTCTTTGTTCGCAGACATAGATTCTAAGTCCGCGATTAAATTTAAGAAATCTGTATGTTTCTCTACAAAATCTGCATCTATTTGAACTATATTTTTCATAAATTTATTGGCTAAAGGAGTTTATCATAATGATGTTATTTACTGAATGATTAATCATATCATTCTAAAGGCCTATTGACTTTGATGACCATAATAAATGTGTGTACTCAAAACTTATAAATGAGATTCTAGGCTTCATTCAACCTAATACAAACTGAGGTATATTAAATATAATTATTGTCCGATA
>NZ_JAEHJZ010000074.1 GCF_016469035.1 Gelidibacter salicanalis
ATGCTGAAAGTCAATCAGGTGTTTACCCAATACCGTTCAGAATTTATGGGTAAAAGTAGCGATGTCCAGTTTTTCTGGGGGAGTTTTGATTTGGCGATTTCGCGGTTTTCAGGACGAAAGGCACCGTTACATCCAGGTGGCATTCCCAACCTGCCAGACTGGGTAACGCAAGAGGCTTACTCCCACGAAGTAATGAACTGTGGCTTTTGGCCAGGTAATGAAGCCACACCTTTTGCAGCATTTTATAGTTATATTTATCCAGCACCTGATGGTTTTAAAGATGCTGCCATTAAGCCAAGCAGTGCTTATTTTCATGACGACTTAGGAGAATTTATCTTAAAATATGAAGATGTTCAAAAATCTGAAAATCCATCGGAGGTATTGTTAGAATTTCTTCGCAGTAGTTACGACAATGCAGCCAAGCTCGCTGATTGGGATACGGAGAAATTCAAGTTCAAACTAGAAAAAAATTAATGTCGCACAGTATATCTGGATGCTCTAAAGATTTCGATAATTTAAAATTAAAAAATACACTATATTATGACAAGAATAGAACGAGAAGACAACGGTAAAAAAGGACGATTTATAATTTATGACAATGATGAAGAAGCTGGCGAAATGACATTTACCTGGGCAGGTAAGGAGAAATTCATCATCGACCATACCGGCGTAGACGATAAATTTGGTGGCAAAGGATACGCCAAACAACTCGTCATGGCGGGCGTGGAATATGCGCGCGACAACAACTTGAAAATCATTCCGCTTTGCCCTTATGCAAAAGCCAGGTTTGATAAGGATGACAGCATTAGAGACGTCTTAGCCTAAAACAAACTTAAAACCAAAAGATAATACATGTCTAATACCGAATTAATTATAGAAGAACGCGCCGCCGATATTGGGAACTTTATGGTAGGACGTTTATTGCCCTTCCGCCAAAAACGATCGGTTGGGCCTTTTACCTTTATTGACCATATGGGCCCAGCAGCCATGAGCAAGGTCGAACATCTTGATGTGCCGCCACACCCGCATATAGGCCTCTCCACACTCACTTATTTATTTGAAGGCTCCATCCAACATAAAGACAGTCTAGGCTCTGATGTTGAAATTAAACCTGGAGCGGTCAATTGGATGACTGCAGGCAAGGGCGTGGTCCATTCTGAA
>NZ_JAEHJZ010000075.1 GCF_016469035.1 Gelidibacter salicanalis
CGGGGAATTCTATAGATTAAAAGCATAAAACATCCTGCACTTCCCGTGCAGGATGTTTTGTTCAAATTATAACCCAGTACGGATAGTATGTGGCATAAATCAAGTTTCAAGAATGAACAACCTCGACCCANNTCGCAACTTTTAAAAATTGAGCTTCACTAATTTAAAATCGGGTGTAGAAAATTCGTGTTGCTTTTGATCAAAACCCATTAGTTTTTATTAAAAGCAATCTTTGCCACAATAAAGACATTCCTTAGTGATTTTCATAAAAACATCTTACAGGATTATAGGTAACCTATACACATAAGGCACGATTAAATCATGTACAACCATTAGATTGCATAAAAAGATTCGTGGAAAAAAGTTAGGGTGTTACGCAAAAACATCTTTTAATTAAAGAGAAACGTTATATCGGGTTACAATTCACCACAGATAAAGTCATTCATGCCCTTGTCAAGCAATTGCCAGAAATAAAATGTCGCAACACCTATAACATGGCGTACATTGTAGGTA
>NZ_JAEHJZ010000076.1 GCF_016469035.1 Gelidibacter salicanalis
CTTACTCATGACCGAAGGGAGTAATCGGTGAGCCGAATACTTAGTTATTAGCAAATGTTTTCTTTTACAGCTACTATTCTAATCCGTTTGTAGTCAGCGAACCACTTACCATTTATTAAGCACTTATCTTTCACTTTTTCTTGCACCTCGTTTTTAATTTCTTCAATATTTTCAGGACTTACATTTTTAAAGAAATTTTGAGCAAACATAGAAATCCAGTCTTTTATTCCAGACTTTTCGTCAGCCAATTCCGTCGGTCTGTCGTAATGTTCAGCTAAAAGAACTCTAAATCCAATTGATTCCAATTCTGTCGAATATTCCCCAATTGACGGGAAATACCACAAGTCCAATTCGGATTGTTCTAAATAGCCTCTTTGACTTAGTGATTCTCTTAATTGATTTACTATTGTCTGAACGTTTCCTTTTCCGCCAAATTCAACGACTATTTTTCCATTTGGTTTCAAGTTTTCAAACATACACTTTATGGCTTTCTTTTGGTTTTTTACCCAATGAAGGGTAGCATTTGAAAATATCGAGTCAAATTTTTCTTTGAAATTGAAGTTTTCCGCATCCCCAACTTGAAATTCTATGTTTTCAAATTTTGATTTAGCATCGTGAATCATTTCTTGAGATTTGTCAATTCCAATTGTTTCTTTGGCAAGTTCATTGATTTTAGACGTTAATTGTCCAGAACCACAACCCAAATCCAAAATCCTTTCGGTTGGTTTAGGGTCAAGTAATTTTATAAGATTTTCTCCATAACCATAAACAAATGAATGTTTTTCGTTATAAAGTTCAGGTTTCCATTTTGTAATTATACTGTTCATTTTTTTTAAATATTTGCTAACATGTGTATATATAACACAAAGTGACATACATACCTCCTATCTACCCAATGCCATTTCTGTTTGTCGTTCTCAAATATACCCGATTCCTGTAAAGCATCCAAGGTCCATTTCTTATATTTCATATTTCAAAATGTATAAATTTGAAATCTAAAAAGGCACTCCCAACTAATTAGGGGCCAAATAAGCCCCAACTTTAAAACTAAACGGTAAAAACCAGGCATCCTAAATTCAAACCACAAACAAAGCACTTAACAAGTTATAGAACAAGAGGGTTCTATACTACTTGACCACATCAATCACAGCACAATCTCCAACTATCCCTCCCTAAAGTGAACGTTTTACCCACAAACGACAAACCAACCGGATGCGTCAACACAAAATTCAGCTCTGGCCAACTTACTCATGACCGAAGGGAGTAATCGGCGAGCCGAATTCTTAGTTATTAGGCACAGTGCTTTATTCTATTATTATTTTTTCTGTTAGCACGTGTCCTTTATCTGTTATAAGCTTAACAATATAGAACCCCTTATTCAAATTATTCAAATTAAAGATAGGGTTATTTTGCTTTTTTGAATATACATTGACATTAAATTGGTTAAAAACTTCTAAAGTATAATTTTCCGTACCAGCTTTAGCGTTTTTATTGTTAGGGTTTGGTATATATTCGATTATATTAGTCGAAAAACCTGCTTTCATTGGATTTGAATTGACCCTAGTAGTTCCATAACAAGGGTTGTCTCCAACACAATTATCGTCAATTCCCGTAACGCTAACATCTTTATATTTTGTTGTGTTGCCACATGAATTTATAGCCTTGCAGATAACAACCACGGTATTTGATCTACTGCCAACTTTCACGCTAATACTCCTAGAGCCTTGCCCGCTTAAAATTTGCCAATTATTAGAAGGAATAGTGGGATTACCAGAGCCTAAATAATTGAAGGACCATTGGTAGCTTGTGGCACCGCTGGCAATAGGAACGGAATAGTGTACTATTTGGTCTTCCACAACCTCATCGATACCAGTCATTTGTATGTTTGGAAAGTATGGGTTGCCCACTACAATATTTATTTTATGAAATGGCTTGGATTGGCCACAACTATTAGTTATGTTGGCGGATATGCTAACAAGACCACTACCAACGGCGGTTAATGTTGCTTGGTTACCATTACTTGAAATTGTTGCAATATTATTATTTGACACACTCCAAGATGTTACAGAAGTGCCACTTAATAAATTGTTGACAGTATAAGTAGCTGTAGTACAGAAACCATTAACACCTGAAATTTGATAAACTGGATTAAAACTACCCAAACTAACAGCACTTGTTAAAGTTGGGTAACTATCTCCATTTAAAACAGGAGTAACATTTACATTACCTGGAGGAAAGGCATTTGGGGTTAAGGTAACACTTGGTGTGGATGTAGTAAAGTTTGAAGCAGGGTTACCATTTCTTAACCAACCATTGCCAACGTTCCATTGGTAAGTTACAGTTGCACCATTTGGAATATTAGATGGTGTTACAGTAAAATTCTTCACTGATGTACTTTCACAAGAAACCGTTGTACTGTTTGGTGTTAGACTAAATGATGGGACAGGTGTTTTTATTATTGGATGCTCACAACTATTATAATAGTCAAAAGGGGAAGAAACTTCCGTGAACTCTAAATATATAGAGCTACCATTAACTTGTACTTCTGAAGCATCAATATTAGTTGCAATAGTATGCACATATTGATTACTATTCCATAAGTTGGAAGTAATATATTGATTACCTCTTTCCGCTCCATTACTTGAAGAATTATATTTCAACTTTATTTTCAAAAAGCCTTCTCCAGTTGAAGATGATGTTTTCGTTAAAGTATAATAGAATGTTAATGTATTGTTTTCAGTGGTTTCAAAATCTATAGTACCACAGTTCGTAACACTTGTCTGCCCGTTAACATAGACTTCATCAAGGGTAGTTGTAATTTGTCCATATGTATTGTAAATACAAAATGTAATTAAAATTGTTAAGAGATGTATTTTTGATTTCATAATCTTGTTTTTTTTAATGAAAATATTATTTTTCTAAATGGATTTGAAAACCTATTCCAATATTAAAATTATTAATTTTTGATTCACTACCAATTCCCGATAAAGAAGTAACTTTTCCATAAGCATATTCTAATGTTATTTCTATAGCGACACTACTATTGAAAAAGATAGAAGGACCTGCTTTAATATTAAAGTTTCGGTTTTCGGTAACTTTATCTCCATTACTATATCCATTCCCAAATTGGTATTCTAAATGTGAGAAAATGTTTATTCTTTTATCAGTTTCCAAAAAATAGTAACGAGCAAAAGGACCTATTTCAAAACCATATCCACTATTTCCAGAACCCTCTGGGTTTCCATAGCCAAATGTTGGTACAAGTCCTATAGCAAGTCTGTCTTTTAAGAAATAACCTAAATTAGAGGATAAATTAAAACCGAACCCTTTTTGGGTTGTGGTAAAATCATTGCTAGTGTTTTCAGAATTTTCACTGTAAAACCTAAAATTACCACCAACAAGCCAATTGCCTTTTGTTATTTGTGCATTCAAACTTAAGGATGTAGCTAATACTAAAAAGAAAAATAATGTTTTCATATTGTTAAATTGTTTTTTTTTAAATTCGTAATTGTATTCCGAAGATAGTCATTTGGTGGGCTATGGTTACGTAATAATATTTGTTTTCTGTGTTTCATTTCAACCGTTATTTTTGTCGGCATTGTGCCTAACGGCAAGTATAAGCGTAGTACAGGGCTTAGAAGCACAGATTTCCAATTTACCGTAAAGTTCATTGCTTGTAAGGTGTTCATATTTAGACGATAACCCTGTATTACGCTTATACAATGTGCCTGTTGCACAACTCTGTTGATAAAGTTAGGGGAATAATGTGATATCAGTTAATAATTTTTATAACTTATTGATATGCAAGGAAAAAAGACATATCAAGAAAAGTTGTTCACGCGATTTCTACTGAGTGAACGAGTTCCCGAGCAGAACTTCTACCGACAGCTCAAAAGTGCACTGGATCTGGACTACCTCTACAGACTGACCGAACCGTTCTATGGCACTACCGGACAAAAGAGTATAGATCCCGCGGTGTTCTTCAAACTGTGCCTGGTAGGTTATTTGGAGAACATTATCAGCGACAGAAGGCTCATCCAGCACTGCAGCATGCGTCTGGACATCCTGTTCTTTATAGGTTATGACCTTGAAGATGAACTGCCGTGGCATTCCACGATAAGCCGCACGCGCCAACTTTTTCCCGAATCCATATTTGAGGAGGTCTTTACCAATGTGCTGCAGATGTGCATTGAAAAGGGCATGGTGAGCGGTCACACCCAGGCCATAGATTCCGCGCCAATAAAAGCCAATGCCTCCATGGATAGTCTGGAGCTAAAAGTGCCCGAGGAAGATCTGGCGGCACATCTTTTGAAAATCCGACATATCAGCGCCATGGACAAAGAAGCTCCGATACGAAAGAGCAAAGAGAACAGGGCCAGCATGGAACAGCAGACCATCAGTGCAAACAGCCAGGAACTGGGCGCTATCAAGAGCCGTAACAAAAAGTGGGCAAAGGATCAGGACCAACGTCAGGGAGCGGGCAACAGGGGCAGCAAATACACCAGCAACAAGACCCATTACAGCCCCACTGATCCGGATGCGCGCATCAGTGTGAAGCCCGGAAAGGCCAGAAAGCTCAATTACATGAGCCAGTTGAGCGTGGACACGGGGCACCATGTCATCACGGATATCCAGGCCTACCGTGCGGACAAAAAGGACAATCAGTATTTACAGGATATTGTTGGCCGGTTAAAGCCACGTTTGAACCAAGCGGGATTGCTATGGCGCAACTGTGTGGCCGATACCGGGTATAGCAGTGGCGAGAACTATGCATTTCTGGAACAGGTCAACTTGCAGAGCTTTATTCCTCCGCACGGCACCTATAAAGGTGGGCCGGATGGTTTTAAATATGATGAAGATCAAGATTGCTATGTCTGTCCCCAGGGTGAGATCATCCCCTTTAAGAAAGTATTTAAGGACTCCCGGACCGATACCCTAAAAAAGGAATACCGAGGTTCTACATACCAATGTCGGGACTGTCCGATAAAAGCAAGCTGTTTGGGCAGGACAACCAAGGAAAAGAAGTTCTCGGTCACCTATTTCAGGGAAGAATATGAGCGCAATATTGAACGGGTCAACAGCCCGAGGGGCAGGTACATGAAGGGCAAGCGGCAGAGCACTGTCGAGCCCGTTTTTGGAACGCTTACCCAGTTCATGGGGCTGAGAAAGATAAACACCATAGGACTGGCGCAGGCAAACAAGGTCATGCACTTGGCCGCTATGGCCTACAACCTTAAAAAGTACCTGAAGTTCACACAAAAAGTGACAAAAAGTGGCGCAAAGGCACTTACCTTTTTATGCAATGGAATAAAGGCACTTCAAATCTTAATGGACGCGTTTGTATGCCATCCAAGATTTAGCTTGAACGTGTAAGACTAAGAAAGAATAAAGCCCTAAAAGGGCTTAAAAGAGTTCGTTTTTTTGTCAGTTTATGGGGTTGTGCAACGGTTACCAATGTTAGCTGTTTTTTTTTCAATTTTATTACCACTTTATTTCAGGAAAGTCATTAAACTCAAGGTCTGTTATTTCACAATCTTGCTCTTTTGCTGAAATCTCAAATGATTGTATCAAGTCCTTGTAGTCTTGTCTATATTCTGAAAAATGGTCGCCTATCAGCAGCGGAATATTTCTAAACCTTCGCTTGCCTGGTTTAGCTGAAACAAATGTGATATGTAAGGCTTGATAAATAATGAAAGCATATTGATTTGTAATATTTATCCGTTGTCCAATGAAATGCTGAATATTATTGGCTCCTTGTGGGTCATAATCAAACATTGCTTTTTCAACTACATATTCAAGCATATACAAGTTCGCCTGATATAATTTGTCAGTCTGCACGTAGCCCGCATTATGTCTTAAAGTTGATATGAAAATTAACATATCCGTCCATACGCAATGAAAGCCATAATAGTGCATTTCTTTATCGTCACCGCTAAATGTCAAATTATCTGTAAGTCGTTGTCCTGAATATGCTTTGCGTATTTCATAAGCAAAATTCATTAGCAATTGCGATTGAGCTTTTAACCGAATATTACTTTCATCAAGTGAGTTAGCGATTTCGTGAACCGTTGAGTAAAGACTGCTCAAGTCGCCATAATCACCAAAAATTGAAATTCCCGTCCCACTCTTGGTGGGGTATCCTTGCAGCATATTTAGTTGTTTTTATCTACCGAATATAGGTGTCCTTTTGTTGGTTCACCCTTCTCCTTATTTACAATTGTTGGCAGAATCCAAAGCAACTTTGATTGTGAGAGATTCTCGCCAAATTTTTGATTTCTCCAATGTCCACGTCTCCAATGAGTGTTTGTTCTGTTATTTGTAGTATTGGAAATAGTATGACTTTTAAAAGAATTACCAATAAAGTTAATCTTTGAAAAGCCTATTTCGGTTATTTTTTTTACCACTTTATCTCTCTGCTTTTTAGTCTTGGCAAAAGATAATTTCTTATCAAAATTACTTGGTAAATTTTCAGGGATTTTAATCTCATTATCAACCTTTTCATTTGGTTGTGATAGGTAAAGAAGGCAATTGATAACTAATTTTAAAATCTTTTCAATTAGTTTTAAGTGAGAACCAAAATAATCTAAAAATTCGTCTGAAATTTTACCATCTTTAGTTTTTGGAAAAAGCTCATTCTTTGTCCATTCAATTGATTCTTTTATGGCTTCGTCCATTGTGGTTATTCCTTCTTCTTTTGAGAACATAAAAAACATATTCCAAAAACCGCCAATTGGAAAGCCTTCTTTGTCTTTAATGTTACAAAGTTCTACAAAGTAGTCTTCAAATTCGCCTACAAACTGCAAACTAATTTCAAAATATCCTTCGTTATGAACTCCGCTTGGGTCATAGATATTAGTCTCCACATAAACTCCTTCTATAATTTCATTCCTGTCTGGCTGGACTTTAATCTTTAAAGGCTTAAGAGATAAGTAAAAGATATCATAAGGAAGTTTGAAGTCGTTCGCTTTAACTTCGTTAATGTCTGTATGACTTAATAATTCGAGTAGTTCTTTAGAAAAGGCAAATATATTTTGTCCGTATTTGTACCACCACTCCCATCTTCGATATTTACCGTTTAGGTAAAGCATTTTGTATTTGTCGGTTTCGCTTAAATCGTCTCGTGTTTGCAAATACTCATAAAAGTTGCCGTGAATTTGGGCGTTGTAAGGGGAAAAAACAGTTTTTTCAAAAGAATTATATTCCTTTACGAAGTGTCGAAAGTTGTGTTCTTTGTCCACGCGATATGGATAATGATATAATAATTCTGTTTCTTTCATTACATAGGTTCTTTTTTCAAATTCCAGCTAACGTGATTGTGTCGAGTAGGAAAAGGGAGTTTCACCCTTCCCCTCTCACAGAACCGTACGTGATAGTCTCCCATCATACGGCTCTTCTAATTTAATCTACAAATATAAGCTCATCCTTTTTCAAGTTGGCAAATTGTATTTTAAATTAGCTAACCCCTTTGCTCCACTCCCATTACAGTCCCGATAGCTATCGGGATCATCACTACTACGAGTTAGTCCGCCACCTTACACTACATTGGTAATCATCTTGCAGTTGCTCTGCTTGATTTTTCCCTTTTGCATTAATGTAAGGCTTCCTGCGTTCCATCCATAAGCCCAGATAAAAGTCATGCCCCCTATACGACGGTTGCCGAATAGCCAGTAAATAGGTTCCCGCTATCCTTGTCCCTGAGAACTCGACTTTTCTCGGTTTTGGCAACACGTATTGTCTTCTCGACGCATCATCGGTAGGTTCGCTTTCGCTCATCTCTTTTATCAATACCTGACAGATCAAGTCTGCCTTTTCTTCTCTCGCTTCACACAAACAAATTACTTTGGATGCATTAGAAAAGTGGTTTAGAACCAGCTCCTATAAGCAGATTCTGGTGGGTCGGATCCACCATCTTATAAATAGTTACGTGAAGCTTATGCTCCACTCACAGCACACGTCGAGTAGACAAGGGGAGTTTCACCCCGAGCCTCTCACAGAACCGTACGTGATAGTCTCCCATCATACGGCTCTTCTAAAGTGGTGTACAAAAATAGCTCATCCTTTTTCAAGTTGGCAGGCTGTACATCAAATTAGCTCATCCCTTTGCTCCATTTCCATTACAGTCCCGATAGCTATCGGGATCTTCACTACTACGGATGAGTCCGCCCCTGTTCCAAACATCGCTATTCTGCCTCTAGTTTGTGCTATTGTGCATTTCACTTTGCATTTTGGCTCAGGTTCCCGAGTTCCGTAAACAAGCCCGAATAATGGTCATGCCTCCTAAATGACGCCTGCCGCCCAGCCAATAAACAGGTAACCGCTG
>NZ_JAEHJZ010000077.1 GCF_016469035.1 Gelidibacter salicanalis
AGTTTTTT
Source organism: Gelidibacter salicanalis (assembly GCF_016469035.1). Classification (GTDB taxonomy): domain Bacteria; phylum Bacteroidota; class Bacteroidia; order Flavobacteriales; family Flavobacteriaceae; genus Gelidibacter; species Gelidibacter salicanalis_A. The sequence goes on from NZ_JAEHJZ010000077.1 coordinate 9, forward strand.
GTCATGTACTTAATAAAAATTTAAGATTTTAAAAAGGAACATCATTATCTTCATCATCGTCCATTGGAGGTGGATCGAAAGCATCTGATGGCGACGGGAAATTACCGGAATTAAAAGTATTGTCGTTCGCAGCAGCGTTCATTTTAGAATGGAATTCACCAAATGGGGTATCAAAGTCATCAAGGTTGTCAAATTTACCCAAATGTCCGATAAATTTCAACCTGATGTTTTCTAGCCCACCATTTCTATGTTTTGCAATGATAAATTCTGCCTGCCCTTCTGTAGGTGAGCGTTCTTCATCATCCCACTCGTCAATTTTATAGTATTCTGGTCGGTAAATAAACGATACAATATCTGCATCTTGCTCAATGGCACCAGATTCACGTAAATCAGACAGGAGCGGTCTTTTACTACCGCCACGTGTTTCTACAGCACGCGATAATTGGGAGAGAGCGATAACCGGAATACTCAATTCCTTTGCCAACGCTTTTAAGTTACGGGATATCGTAGAAATCTCTTGCTCTCTATTGCCTCCTTTTTGACTTCCACCAGCGGTCATCAATTGCAAATAATCAATAATGACCATTTTAATGCCGTATTGTGATGCCAAACGACGTGCCTTTGCACGCAAATCAAAAATAGAAAGTGAAGGGGTATCATCAATAAACAAAGGTGCTTTCTCTAAAGCTTTTACTTTAACGTTTAACTGTTCCCACTCGTGTTTTTCTAATTTTCCTGTTCGCAATTTTTCAGAAGACAAACCTGTTTCACTCGAAATTAAACGCGTAATGAGCTGTACTGAAGCCATCTCCAAAGAGAAGAATGCTACGGGAATATTGTGGGTTACAGCAATATTTCTTGCCATAGATAGGGTCAAGGCTGTTTTACCCATCCCTGGACGCGCTGCTACGATAATCAAATCACTTTCCTGCCAGCCTGAGGTCAATTTATCCAACTTGTCAAAACCTGATGGAATACCACTTAAGCCTTCTTTATTGGAAATATCCTCGATTTTCTTTTTCGCTTGAATGACCAAACTTTGAGCAGTTTCAGTCGATTTCTTGATATTGCCCTGCGTTACTTCATAAAGTTTTGCCTCAGCCTGGTCTAACAGGTCAAAAACATCCTTTGTTTCGTCATACGCTTCTTCAATAATTTCATTAGAAATTTTGATCAAGCTGCGCTGAATAAATTTCTGTAAAATGATACGTGCATGAAACTCAATATGTGCCGAAGAAGACACGCGTTGGGTTAAAGAAATCAGATAAAAATCGCCGCCTACCAAATCCAACTTCGCATCTTTCTTAAGTTGACTTGAAACGGTTAATAAATCCACCGGTTCACTGTTTTCGAACAACTTAAAAATGGCTTCAAAGATGTGTCGGTGAGCGTCTTTATAGAACGCATCCGGACTGAGGATGTCAATTACCTCATCCACACCTTTTTTATCAATCATCATGGCTCCAAGCACAACTTCTTCTAAATCAATTGCTTGAGGTGGTATTTTCCCCTTCTCTAAGCTAATAATTGTGCTTTTGTCTACTTTGTAGCCTTGTATCTGATTTGGTTGTTTCATGAATGCGAAAGTAAATAAATTGTTAAGAAAGAAGCCATTTTTAGCGCCTTCAATCTTAACAGGTCATCAACAATGTAACTGTTAATAACTTGATTATATTGTTAATAAGGACAAAAAAAACCGAAGTTTACAACTCCAGTTTTCATTCTTGTTATGGTATGGGGCGTTCTTATTTATAGACACCCATGTCAGCATATTTATCCATACGTTTTTTGACTAAATCTTTTGGTGATAAGTTTTTAAGCTCTGTATAAGATTTTTCAATAGCTTTTTTGACCGATAAAAAGGCTTCCTCCCGGTTGGTATGTGCACCACCTAAGGGCTCTTTAATAATATCATCTATCAACTTCATTTTTTTCATATCAGGAGCGGTAAGTTTGAGCGCTTCTGCCGCTTGTTCCTTATATTCCCAACTGCGCCATAAAATTGAAGAACAGGATTCTGGAGAAATTACGGAATACCAAGTGTTTTCCATCATCAAAACACGATCTCCAACCCCAATACCCAATGCACCACCTGAGGCGCCTTCTCCAATAATCACACAAATAATTGGTACTTTTAAACGGGTCATTTCCAAGATATTTCTGGCGATGGCCTCCCCTTGTCCGCGTTCTTCAGCTTCCAAACCAGGATATGCTCCAGGAGTGTCAATTAAAGTAACGACAGGAATTTTAAACTTTTCGGCAGACTTCATCAATCGCAAAGCCTTACGGTACCCTTCAGGATTTGACATCCCAAAGTTACGATACTGTCTTGTTTTGGTATTGTAACCTTTCTGCTGTCCTATAAACATATAAGACTGATCGCCAATTTTACCTAAACCACCAATCATGGCTTTATCGTCCTTTACATTCCTATCGCCGTGCAATTCCAAAAAAGAATCGCCACACAAGGCTTTAATATGATCTAAGGTATACGGTCTATTGGGATGACGTGATAATTGTACACGTTGCCACGCCGTAAGATTTTTATAAATATCTTTCTTTGTAGCGATGAGCTTCTTCTCAATTTGTTCACATGTTTGAGTCACATCAACGTCACTTTCTTTACCAATTACTTGGCATTTTGACAATTGATCTTCTAGTTCTTTTATGGGAAGCTCAAATTCTAAATACTCCATAGAAATTTAAGATTTAGTTATTAGTTAAGCCTACAAACCTACGGATTTTTTCCGTTGTTATAAACACAACAGTACGAAAAATAAGGTATTTTTTAGACACTCTTACAAAGGTACGGATAATCAATGCAACTCTAATTAATTAATCGGTTTTGCAGCGATTTCGTTTGTTATGGCGATAGGATATGACGTTTTTAAGAATTCCATCCAATAACACAGATAGCAGCACCAGTAAGGCTCCATAGTAAAAATGAACCCCCATGGTTTCAGTTTCCGGAAATAGTATGAGCGCTAAAGTAATGCCGTATACAGGTTCTAGATTATAAGAAAGCACCACGGTATAGGGACTGATTAACTTCATAACTTTAACTGAACCAATAAATGCATAAGCCGTACAAATGGAGGCCAATATAAAAAGGTAAATCCAATCTGAGCCTGAAAGTGTAAAAAACTGTACATCAAATCCGCCTTTAAATATGAGAATGAAAAGGGTCAAAAAAAACACGCCACTGACAAACTCATAAAACGAAATGACCGTGGCAGAATGCTTCTGTATAAAAGTGCCGTTAATGACTGCAAAAAGACTGGATAATAGTACTGAAACGAGCCCTAATACAATTCCATTGATGTATTTTAATTCGCCATGGGTAATGAGAAAAACCCCAATAACAACGATGACTCCAAACAGAATTTCATACCAAATAATCCGTCGCCTATAAAACAGCGGCTCAATAAAAGAAGCAAAGAATGCTCCTGTAGAAAACATAGCCAGCGTGATGGAGATGTTGGATTGTTTTATGGCTTCAAAAAAGGTAATCCAATGTAAGGCGATGATGATGCCCGCAGCAAAAAACTTAAGCATGGTGCGTTTATCAACTTTTATCTTCCGTTTGACAATCTTGATGTAGAGCAACATGAGCAGTCCCGCCATAAGCATTCTATACCATACTAAAGGGACAGAGCCGATGGTGATCAATTCTCCTAAAATAGCAGTAAACCCAGCAATAAAAATTAAAAAATGAAGGTGCAGGTAATTTTTTAGTTTAGCGTTTTGCATTGTAGAGAAGATAAACAGCCAAAATACCGAAAACTACATTTGGAAGCCAAGCGGCAATTAATGGCGAAAAATCTGACTGCTCCGCCAGAACCCCAAAAACCTTATCAAAAAACACATACACCATGGCGGTTGAAATACCAAAGGCCAAATTGACCCCCATTCCGCCCCTTCTCTTAATTGAAGATACGGAAACGGCAATAATGGTTAAGATAAAAACGGCCACAGGCAAGCTCCATTTTTTATATTTTACAATTTCATAACGACCGATATTTGAAGAGCCCCTAGCCTTCTCCTTATCTATAAAATCAACCAATTCAGAATACGGTTTTGTTTCTGCAATGTAATTTACGGGCGTTAAATCTTCCAAATCAAAAGCAAACAAGGAATCTTTTCGTCTTTGGGTTTCAATTATATCGCCCTTATCGGTGATGGTCCTTTTAAAATAATTAAACATCTTATAGGTACTATCACTTTCTGAATAAACAATAGAACTGGCAAAAATCTTATATTTTAGTTCGTTACCTTCAATGTGCTCTAAAGTAAAATGGTTTCCTCTTTTCTGAATTGGATCAAAACTGCTCACATAAATAAAATCAGTATCGTTAATTTGCCTAAAAATATTTTGCCCCGGCTGTTGGTGCCGCGAACTCTTTAAATATTTGTAAGTAAACTCATTAAACCCCTGACTTGCAATTGGTGCCAAATAGAAGCCCAATACCATCGCAAATATGGAAATAATGGTCGCCCCAATAATATAAGGTCTCAAGAAACGCGAAAAAGAGACGCCAGAACTTAAAAACGCTACAATTTCAGTATTGTTTGCAAGTTTGGAGGTGAACCAAATGACTGACAAGAATAAAAATATTGGAAATAATAAGTTGGCAAAATAGATGGTAAAGTTCAAATAGTATAACGCCACTTCTCCAAAGGGCACGTTATTCTCTAAGATCTTACCGATTTTTTCAGCAAGGTTCACTGTTATTCCGATAGGAATAAACAGCAATAACATCATCAAAAAGGTGAGGAGATAACGTTTTAATATGTACCAATCTAGGATTTTCAATGTCTGGAGACTATTGTTTATTTGTATTATTTATTATCATTATTGTCCGATAAAGAATTAAGATCGCTGCGCTTATAGTCCCGATAACTATCGGGAAAAGAACAAAGACTTGATTGTAACTGACTGAAAAACAGTAGCTATTCTAAATTAAATTAGCCCAATCACTCTAAGTGAAATTGGTTTCAAAAACAAGGTGTCATTTTTAAGTTCTTGAACCAGATCATACTTTAAGGGGTTTGCAAACTTTTCACCTGTTTTACCGGACACTGATGATTTATTATTTATTGTGTAAAATTTCAACTTCGGTTTCAATTTCACCTCAACTTCAACTTCAACTTCAACTTCAACTTCAACTTCAACTTCAACTTCAACTTCAACCTCTACAACCGTTTATCCATCTGTTTCACCATCATCTCTTTCCACGCTCTAAAATCTCCCGCTAAGATATGTTTTCTGGCCTCTCTAACCAACCATAAATAAAATCCGAGATTGTGAATGGTTGCAATTTGCATGGCCAACCGTTCATTTACGCTAAATAAGTGACGTAAATAGGCTTTGGAATATTCGGTATCCACATAGGTCATGTCCATCTCATCCAAAGCAGAAAAATCATCTTCCCACTTTTTGTTTTTGATATTGATAGAGCCGTGTGCTGTAAATAACATACCGTTTCTGGCGTTACGTGTTGGCATCACACAGTCAAACATATCAATTCCTAACGCAATATTTTCAAGAATATTGATTGGCGTTCCCACCCCCATCAAATAACGGGGCTTATCTTCGGGTAACACGCTGCACACCACTTCTGTCATGGCGTACATTTCTTCAGCAGGTTCTCCAACTGAAAGTCCGCCAATGGCATTTCCTACCGCTCCGGCATTGGCAATATATTCGGCGGACTGTAAACGTAAATCTTTATAAGTACTGCCTTGAACAATAGGAAAGAAACTTTGTTCATATCCGTATTTAAACGGAAGTTTTTCTAAATGGTTAACGCACCTATCCAACCACCTGTGGGTCATATGCATGGAACGTTTGGCATAGTTATAATCGCAGGGGTATGGTGTACATTCATCAAACGCCATGATAATATCAGCGCCTATAGTACGTTGAATTTCCATGACATTTTCTGGTGTAAACGTATGGTAACTGCCATCAATATGCGATTTAAACTTGACGCCTTCCTCCTTAATTTTCCGGTTTGCAGAGAGTGAGTAGACTTGGTATCCGCCAGAATCGGTCAGGATATTACGGTCCCAGTTCATAAATTTATGCAACCCTCCCGCCTGTTCCAGAATTCTGGTTTGTGGACGGAGGTATAAATGGTACGTATTTCCCAAGATGACATCCGCATTGATATCGTTTTTTAGTTCTCTTTGATGAACACCTTTTACTGATGCTACAGTGCCTACAGGCATAAAAATTGGTGTTTCAATAACCCCGTGGTCTGTAGTAATTACGCCCGCTCTAGCCTTACTTTGAAGGTCTTTTCCTTTTAGTTCAAATTTCATAAGTGGTAAACCTACATCTTTTTTATTTCAATCTGAAATAATCAGGTTGAGGGAAGATGTGATTAAATTTTAAAAATTGCAATACATATGCTCGTGGCACTCCCAATGAGTATTCAACGGAATACCCTTTTTCCATCCTGAAGCAAGCTTCGAGGTACCAGCTGGCAAATTAGACTTAGCATCCCGCTAAAAAAGCAAGATGAGTTCAACCATCAAAACATAAGGCACTACGCTTTTAATTTCTGGGTTTTACTAATAAGCTGGCAAAGATATACAATGCACTTATGAAGATAAAGAGCTCTTGAGAAAACTTTGAAAAAAATCTAACATAAAAAGTGGAATCCATAAAATATAAAAATTAGCGAGCCGCCACTATCACTACAATTGTTAGCAAAAGCTCAAAATTCGTTAATAAGTGCACAATTTTCAACTTTGATCTCGGGCTTAAAAAGGCTATTTTTGCAGCATAAAACTAACTTTTATAAGATGTCAAACACACAACAACTAGAAGATTTAACAACCCAAGTACGTAGAGATATTCTCCGTATGGTACACAAGGTCAATTCTGGCCATCCAGGAGGCTCATTAGGCTGCGCAGAATTTATTGTAGCACTGTACAATGAGATCATGGATAGAAAAGATACTTTTGATATGGACGGGATAGGTGAAGATTTGTTCTTCCTTTCCAACGGGCATATTTCCCCTGTATTTTATAGCGTGTTGGCAAGAGCAGGGTATTTTCCTGTAGAAGAATTGAGCACCTTCAGATTGATCAACTCCCGCTTACAAGGGCATCCAACAACCCATGAAGGTTTGCCAGGTATCCGTGTAGCTTCTGGTTCGTTGGGTCAGGGTATGTCGGTTGCCATTGGTGCAGCACAAGCCAAAAAACTAAATAAGGACGCTCATTTGATTTACAGTCTACATGGAGATGGCGAATTGCAAGAAGGTCAGAACTGGGAAGCGATTATGTATGCCGCCGGAAACAATGTAGACAACCTTATTTCTACAATTGATCTTAACGGACAACAAATTGATGGACCAACAGATGTTGTCTTGCCATTAGGTAATGTGAAAGAAAAATTTGAAGCTTTTGGTTGGACTGTTGTAGAAATCAATCAAGGAAACAATATAGACGAAATCTTAAAAGGAATGGCGGTTGCAAAATCCAAAACAGGACAAGGCAAACCAGTCTGTGTCCTTTTAAAAACGGTTATGGGTAATGGTGTGGATTTCATGATGCATACTCACGCATGGCACGGAAAAGCGCCTAACGACGAGCAATTAGCTATCGGTTTGGAGCAGAATGCAGAAACATTGGGCGACTATTAAACTATTTTAGATTTACGAATTACGATTTTAGATATGAAAACATATACAAATACAGGAAATAAAGATACACGTTCAGGATTTGGAGCGGGACTTACTGAATTGGGACAGACCAATGAGAAAGTTGTTGCGCTTTGTGCCGATTTAATTGGCTCCTTAAAAATGGACGATTTTAAAAAGAATCATCCAGAACGTTTCTTCCAGATAGGAATTGCTGAAGCTAACATGATTGGAATAGCGGCAGGTTTGACCATTGGTGGAAAAATTCCTTTTACAGGAACTTTTGCAAACTTTTCTACGGGTCGTGTGTACGATCAAATTAGACAAAGTGTGGCGTATTCTGACAAAAATGTTAAGATTTGCGCATCGCATGCAGGTTTAACCCTTGGAGAAGACGGCGCAACCCATCAGATTTTAGAAGATATCGGATTGATGAAAATGTTACCAGGAATGACGGTTATCAATACCTGCGATTACAACCAGACCAAAGCAGCTACTATTGCAATTGCTGACCATAAAGGCCCTGTTTACTTGCGTTTCGGTCGCCCATCAGTTCCTAATTTCACCCCAGAGGATCAAACCTTTGAAATTGGAAAAGCCTTACAACTCACTGAAGGTACTGATGTGACTATTGTGGCTACCGGACATTTGGTTTGGGAGGCACTTGAAGCTGCAAAAGTATTGCACGAAAAAGGAATTTCGGCAGAAGTTATCGATATCCATACCATCAAACCATTGGATGATGACGCTATTTTGAAATCCGTTGGAAAAACAGGCTGTGTCGTTACTGCTGAAGAGCATAATTATATGGGCGGATTGGGAGAAAGTGTCGCTCGTGTGTTATCTTTAAATCACCCAGCTCCACAAGAGTTTGTGGCCACTCAAGATACTTTTGGAGAATCTGGTACGCCCGCGCAACTGATGGAGAAATATGGCTTAAACAGCGCGTCTATTATTAAGGCTGCTGAAAAAGTGATTTCAAGAAAAAAATAATTGGTAAACGTTTCGAAGCTTTTAAATCAATTCTAGATATTAGCTATTAGTACCACACAAAGGGACTTTCTTTACGTTAAAGAAAGTCCCTTTGTATTTTAAAAAAATAACGCATCTGAAAATAATTTTCATTTGGCAGCGTTTTTGATTATATGGAACATTAAACTTAAAAACTAAAATTATGAAAATTTTAAAAACATTTGAAGAACAGTTTGGAAGGAGCAGCAAGACGGGCAAAAAGCTATTTTTAGCAAGCTTTGCACTTATAGCTTTCTCTTTAGCCTCCAATGCACAAAACGGGAACGGTTTTGGGATCAAGGGTGGTTTAAATTATAATGGTAATGGTGATTATTTTCAGTCTATTGGTGACAATGCCAAACATCCGGATCGCAACGTAGGGTTTCATTTGGGTTTATACGGTAAGGTGGGCGACAGGTTTTATTTTAAGCCCGAACTTGTGTATACCCAAACCAAAAGTGAATATGACAGTAGCGATTTTAAAATGAAAAAAATAGATGCACCATTATTAGTGGGGATGAAACTTTTAGGTCCATTGAGCGTTTTTGCCGGGCCATCTTTACAGTATATTGTAGACACATCATTTGACGGCATTACAATTGACGACGTTGAGAACGATTTTAGCGTGGGTCTTAATTTTGGTATTGGCGCCAACTTTAGTGGTTTTGGTGTTGATTTGAGGTATGAAAGAGGGTTTAGTGAAAACGAAGCAACCTTTATTGATGATTCTGTTGGTGTTCCTCCAAGTAGGATTGACACAAGACCAGACCAATTGATCTTGAGCATTTCCATTGCACTTTAAAATACAAAACAGGCTATCAAATCAATGATAGCCTGTTTTTTTTTATATCGTGTCTCTGAAATTTCCTTAGAAACTAATTGGTAGCACTGTAATCAGTCTTTACTGAATCCTGCAAATGATCAGCAACACCATCACCATTAGCATCCACAATTTTTAGCGTCTTTATGGTAATAATACCTGCCTTTTCTGCTCTGCTATTTTCAAATTCGCCTTCTGCCAAAACTGGTTCTTGATCGCCATTGTTGGTATCCACAGTATAAGTTTGACGCGTCATTTCATTAATCGTCAATATCCGATCACCATCGTCATCAGGATCCAAATAGTTTGGCCAGCCATCCCCATCGGTATCGTCATTCTCCAAATTTCCATCACCGGCAAGATCCTCTAGATAAGAAGGAATACCATCCCCATCATGATCCATAATTTCATATTGATACAGCTCAAATTTAAACACAAGATTGGAGTATGCCGGAATACTTCCTCCAGGGCTTGAAAAATAGCCTAAACCTGACGGTAGAAACATGACACCAAGGCCATAATTGTCATATGAGACAGTACCATCGGCGTTTTCCACAAAACTTTCGGCGGTTTTGAATTGTGGAATAACAGTCTGCCATCCTTGGATAGTCCCGAAATTATTGGGGCTGCCGTCACGAACCATTCCAAAATTTACAGGACTTACGGAACCATCAAAAACAGTTCCATTTGGAAGAAAACCAGAATAACTTATTCTAATATCATCTGAAAAATGAGGGTTTTCACCTCCGCCCTCATTGATCTGCAAAACATAATATTGGTAATCCACATCTCGATACTTAATGGTTTTTGGATTGTCAATATCCACCGCAACACTTAGCATTTGGTTGTTATCAGGATCTGGCATATCCAAATAATTACCACTGTCATCTTTTGGCAATTCCTTAATAATTATCTCAGAAATACTATGGTTGCCTGACTCTGCAAAGGTCGCACGGTTGTAGTAGTGGGTTTTCAAATAGTTCTGTAAGGAATCAAGATCTATTACTTGTTGTTCTGCGCGGTCACGCTCTGGAATTTGTACTATGGGATCATCATCATCTTTTTTACAGGAGGACAACAACACTAAAAAACACAATGTTGATAGGACGTAAGTTTTTAATTTCATCAATTTAATTTTATTCATTTTCAACAGCAAAACGCATTGGGGTTAAAACCATCCACTTAACCATATAAAATATAGTATCAAGTAATGTTTCAATAATGCTTATTTTTGCCGGCAAGATACAATAATATAATATGTTTGCACAACAACATTAACGTTGTTTTAAAAATTTTAATATGCGAATAGATAAATTTCTATGGTGCGTGAGATACTATAAAACACGTACTATTGCTACAGAAGCGTGTAAAAAAGGTCATATCAAAATTAACGGTCAAGTGGCGAAACCCAGTAGGGAAGTTTTTGCTACAGACAAAATAGAATTACGCAAAAACCAGATCAATTACCAACTGACGGTCCTTGACATTCCTCCAAGCCGTTTGGGGGCAAAACTGGTAGATATTTACATAAAGGACACCACTCCAAAAGAAGCTTTTGAAGCTCAAGAGTTCTTAAAATATTCTAAAGACTATTACCGCAAAAAAGGCGTGGGAAGACCAACCAAAAAAGATCGGCGTGATATTGATGAATTTAAAGACGAGGATGACGCGGATTAAATAAACCCTTTTTTTATCTTTGAACAAACAATTAACAGCATGACAGCTTCCAAACAAGTAATACTGAACCATCAGGAAATCAACCATAAAATCAGACGTATCGCCTATCAAATTTATGAGAGTAACGTGGATGAAGCGGAAGTTGTTTTGGCTGGAATTGATTCCAATGGATACATTCTTGCAAAAAAACTAAAGGCCAATCTTGATAAGATCTCCGATTTACAATCGGTACTGTGCAAAGTGGTTATCGATAAAAAGCATCCTTTGAGCCAAATTACGACCTCCATTGATGCTTCAGACTATACAGATAAATCTGTGGTGCTTATTGATGATGTCCTCAATTCAGGGAGCACGCTTATTTATGGCGTCAAACATTTTTTGAACGTGCCGTTAAAACAATTTAAAACTGCGGTACTGGTTAATCGGAACCACAAAAAATTTCCCGTTAAAGCAGATTATAAAGGTATTTCGCTCTCCACTTCCCTGCACGAGCATGTTGAGGTCATTTTAACCGGAAAAGCTTACGAGGCCTTTTTAAAATAGTCCGGCAACAATTTCTTCTGTAATGCCCTCAATTGTTTTCCCATCTGTCAAAAGTATTTGATTACTTTGGCTGTAATAAAATGAGCGTTCAAAAAGATGCTTCCCCACAAACTCGGTCAACGCTTCATCCGTTTTTAAATGTGCAATTAATGGTCTCTGTGATTTTTCAGTTACCAGTCTTTGGACCAAATTCAGAATTGTACTTTTCAAATAAATACTGTGCGCGCCCTCTGTTGTCAAAATGGCCTGCATATTATCGCCATAACACGGCGTGCCACCTCCAAGTGACAAAATCACATTGTTACGTTTTAAAACCTCTTTTAAATAGAAGTGTTCTTGTTTTCTAAAATAGATTTCTCCTTTATTTTTAAAAATTTCTGAAATGGTCAACTGCTCCATTTCTTGAATGTAATCATCTAAATCAATAAATTCAAAATTGAGCGTTTGCGACAACTTTTTACCAATTGTCGATTTTCCAGACCCCATATATCCAATTAAAATTATAATCATAAACACCCTTATAAATTGATTCTTAAAAACATAGCCTTAGGCAGTACAAAAAAACAATTTTTTTTTTTAAAAAGGGCTTGGTATATTAATAAAAGCTTTTATATTTGCACCCTCATTAAGGAAATGACTCGATAGCTCAGTTGGTAGAGCATAACACTTTTAATGTTAGGGTCCTGGGTTCGAGCCCCAGTCGGGTCACTGGTAGAGATACCAATTAGGTACAAAACCCTGCTAATCGTTTGATTGGCAGGGTTTTTCGTTTTTAACCAAATTAACTGATATCAAAATATATCATATAATTAGTTCACAATTCGTCAACATAGGTTTTTAAATCGTCAACATCTTTAAAAATGACTTATATTTATACTCGTACAGTATTTAGTTGATTTGACTTTCGTCTCAATTATTGTTTAACAATTAAGACGACAACTATGAATTCTTCTGTATCTTTTTCAATTTTATTTTGGGTCTACACCGCTAGAGCTATAAATAATGAATCAAACATTTATGCTCGTATTACCATTAATGGAAAAAAAGCGAACATAAGCCTCAACCACAAAGTCCATGTGGATCGCTGGAACTCCAAGCACCAAAGAGTAAAAGGTCATGGAGAAATCCCACGAAAGGTGAATCTTTTTTTAGATGACACCAAGACCAGTCTCATTCAGACGTATCGAGACCTTCAGAATGAGCATCGTGTCGTTACGCCACAATTGATCAAGGCAAGATTTTTAGGACAGGACAAAGCCTGTCACTCCATGAGAGACCTATTTAAATATCATAATGATATCATGATTGGAAAGCTTTGTGCTAAAACTTTGTGCCATTACAATACAAGTCAAAAATATATTCTGAACTATGTCAAAAAAGAGTTCAAAGCACCAGATATCTATCTTCAAGATTTAAACTATGCCTTTGTTCTAGGTTTCGAAAGTTTTTTAAGAACATATAAGCCTAGTCATTATCAAGAAAAAATCGGTAACAATGCCATCATGAAACATATTCAGAGATTAAAAAAGATGACAAGATTGGCTCATGACATCGAATGGATTGAAAACCATCCCTTCCAAAGGTATCAGGTTAAGATGGAAAAGACAGAAAGAGACTATCTAACAGATAAAGAATTATTGTGCATAGAAAACCTTGAAATAAAAATTAAAAGGCTTCAGACGGTCAGGGATCTGTTTGTGTTCAGCTGCTATACAGGTATTTCATACTCTGACATAATGGATTTAAGTTCAGATCACATCGTTAAAGGGATAGACGGCAATAATTGGATCATGTCAAATAGAAATAAATCAGGAGTGCCCTTTAAGATTCCTTTACTCCCGAAAGCTGAGATGCTAATAAAAAAATATAAGAAGCACCCTCGAACCCAGTATTCAGAAAAGTTGCTCCCAAGTTTATCCAATCAAAAGTTAAATAGCTACTTAAAGGAAATTGCCGACACTTGCAAGATCAAAAAAAATCTTACATTTCACATGGCCAGACATACATTTGCTACCACCGTAACCCTTTCAAACGGAGTTCCGATGGAAACAGTCTCAAAGATGTTGGGCCACACAAAGATTACAACTACACAAATTTACGCAAGGGTAATTGAACAGAAAGTTAGTGAAGATATGGAAATGCTAAAAAACAAGCTTGGAAATTTAAGCGATTAAACACACGATTTTGAGATAGGTGAAAAAGTCTGTTTCATTTCACATCCAAAGTATACCCCTAACCTATTGTGAAATGACACGCGCACAAGACTAGATTTCAATTTCTTGATTTCTATTCACAAAGCTTGTAGGACCAGTGTCGTCCTCATATTGTTATCAATTGCAGATTGTACCATGTTAGGGTTTATAGAGAGAGCCTGTGTTTTTGGTGAAGCCTACACTTGACCCTAAATCAGAACTTCTAAATTTTGCCAAGGGAATACAAAAGAATTTTGATGCCGTAAATCAGGCCGTGATAAGCACTATCAATAATGGACAGGTCGAAGGACAGGTAAACAAACTGAAAAACATAAAAGGATGATGTACGGTAGAGCTGATTTTCAACTTTTAAGAAGAATGGTACTGGCGAGTTCCTCTTAATTTGCTTCACCAAAAGTGACGAAGACCCCACTATCTATGAAACCGAAATCACTGGCACAAATCGAACCGAAATATCCATGCAAAATGTAAAAAGATACTTTCCCATAAGTAACCACTACGTATGTACACACCTCACCAAATCAATCACAGCACAACCTCCAATTATCCTTCCCTTAACGCAACGTTTTACCAATAGACGGCAAACCGACCGGATTCGTCAACACAAAATTCAGCTCTGGCCAACTTACTCATGACCGAAGGGAGTAATCGGCGAGCCGAATACTTCTTAGTTATTGCCAAATCGCTATTTTTACATTTGAAGATTTAAATTCAGTTTCGCTCCTAAAGCATTGAAAATTCTCATTACAGTTTCAAAAGTGACATTTCCAGTACTATTCTCAAGTCTAGATATTTGTGCTTTTTTTACTCCAACTAATTCTCCTAATTGTTCTTGAGTCAGTTTTCGTTTTTTTCGAGCGGTTTTTATCATATCGCCAATCAATTCAAGTTTTAACTCAAATTCATATTCATCTCTTTCTTCAGTTCCCTTTTTTCCAATTAAAAGGTCTTCTGCTTGGTCTAAAGTGTAACTTTTCATTTCTTTTTATTTTTAAAATAGTTTTTTCTAATTTTATCTGCTTTGTCGATTTCCTTTTTATCCACTTTGCTCGTTTTCTTAATAATTCCGTGAGTAGCAGAAACTAAAGTTTCGGTTTTATTATCCTTGTCCCAAAATGCTAAAAGACGATATTGAATTCCAGAATATAGCGTTCTAAATTCCCAAATTTCGTCAGTCAATTTTTTGAAAAACTTTGGGTCAGATTGTTGTTCAGCTCTTCTTATATTCTGAAAAATTTTCTATCTTGCTTTTAGGTCTTGCTTTTCTATAAATTCAAAAGCCTCTTCGAGCAATTTCGTTTCAAATCGTTTTATCATTCTTGGTATAAAATCAAATTTGATATAAATATATAAAAAGTTTCGTTAATCGTAAACTTTTGAATGAATTTTTAATGTTTGCCAACACATGTATAGACGCAACCAGTCGCGCCAATATTTATTAGATGTTCCTATCAAACATATTACTTTTAAGGATGGGATACAATTTAACCAAAGCACTTTTTATTTTATGATGCCAGCAAAATGAGAAAAGATACTTTCACATAAGTAACCACTACGTATGTAAACACTTGACCAAATCAATCACAGCACAACCTCCAACCATCTTGCCTTAACCCAACGCTTTACCCATAGACGGCAAATCAAACGGATGCGTCAACACAAAATTCAGCTCTGGCCTACCCCGCTAAGGCGGGACAGGTGCGGCGAGTCGAATACTTCTTTCTTATTGTAGATAGTTTTTACTTAATTAACTTATTAATATCCTTCAAATCAGATTTTTCGATAAGATTACTGGAATTATCAACTATTGAATAAATTATTACACCTGTCAGACTGTTAATAATTGATATGACTTTTTCTCCATTATATGTAGTGTGCATTAAATAATAGAATTCATCTTTGTTTAAAATTTTTGAATTTAATTCTTCATTTGAAAGAACTTTAAAGTCATATTTATAATCTTCAAATAATTCTTCAGGTTTTAGGACTTTAGTTACTTTTAATTTAAAAGCACTATAATCTTTTAATAACCAATTTGGGACATAAAGTGTTTTTGATTTTAACTCTTTTAACTTGTCCTTATTTTTAATTTCATCTCTTATTTTTAAACTTTCATTGTCAGTTAATTTATTATTCAAAGTTTGAAAGTAATTTTTAATATAACCTAAGTGAAAATTATATGATTCTGGCGTTTTAAGGTATGTGTAACTATTGCCATCATCTTCAGTTTTAATGGTAAATTCATTTGCCCCTAAGTTAAACAAACTAGGTTTTTCAACATAACCTATTTCAAAGTCGCCAGTATAACCAGCCTCTTTTCCTAAAAATCTATAATAGTTATCAGGAGTGAATATTATCTCAGCAATTTGCCCTATCTCTTTTTTGATTTTCCCGTTACTCTTTTCGGAAACTTCCTCATAATAAAACATTTGAAATTTATATAAATCAATTGCTCCAACGATTCTCTTATCATTTGCTCCTATTGTTTCTTTAGTTTTGATGTAATTCTTGTCCTGAAATTTGATTATAGAATTGTCTGTTGAAATTAATTCGTCTTTTTGATAATCAACTTCAGATATAAACTTGATACTATTAAATGTCCAAATTTCTTCAATGGTTTTTTTTGTCTCATTGAAATCTAAACCATCAGGAACAACAAAGTGAGTCGTCGTTTTTTTTATAATATCATAAAGTTTGTCATTATGTTCCACAACATATAAATTTCCAAGTCCTCTTTTTCTTCCAATATTGACTTGGGAATAAATACTAAAAATAGATAATAGGCAAGTGATGAGTAAAATTGTTTTTTTCATAAGTATATTGTTTTTTTAAATTATCTAAAACATGTTGGCATCTACACCGGTGCATATACCTACACTATATAATCCCCAAAATACCATTTTCCCCCCAAACTTCCTACAAATAGAATTATGTTTTTACAACCAAAATACACACTAGCCTAGTTCATGTGCCAGTTCCTGAACCAAATTAAGAGTAAGCCCTAATCAAACACCCTAACCAGCAAAAGGCAATAAAAAAGCCCTAAAATGGGCTTAAATGAGTTTCTTTTTATGAATCTATGGGGTTGTTCAACGGTTACCAGTGTTGAACAAATTAATTATAGCACAACTCCCAACCAGCCTTCCCTAAACCCAACTTTTTACCCATAGACGGCAAACCAACCGGATGCGTCAACACAGTATTCAGCTCTGGCCAACTTACTCATGACCGAAGGGAGTAATCGGCGAGACGAATTCTTAGTTATTGCCCACATTTTTTTATTTTTTATTTTTCAAATATTGCGACCGCTCTAACTGGTGAGCCTGTTCCCCCTTTGATTTTTAGAGGAAAACCTATAAATCTAAATCTACCTCTTCCTATTAATAAATTAAGGTTTATCATATTTTCATAATGTGTAAAATTCAATTCTCCACAAATATGATGAACTTCTTTATTTGATATTCCAGGAACTCCAGGTGACATAGTTTCGACTCCAAAAGCAGATATTTTTTTTTCGCCTAACCATCGAGCAGTTTTTGTCGAAATTCCGGGACCATTACTCCATTCTTTTCCGTTAAAATTTTTTCGATAATGGTCAGTATAAAGTAATACTGTATCTCCTTTTTCTATTTTCAAATCAGCTTTTTCACAAGCATTTTCGATTTCGTTAGGCTCAATTAATTCTTTTAGTCCTTTATGAGAAAAGTCCAAACAGATTCCTTCTGTATAGAACATAGATAAAGGCATTTTATCAATTGATTTCCCTTTATATTGAATTGCCATATGGTTTATAGCGTCAACGTGAGTTCCAGTATGTTCTCCTAATTCTAATTTATGAACAGCAGGTGTTTTTGTTTCGGGATTTTTTATTCCATTCCATTCTTCGTGAGAATTATGAACTGTCATTTTAACTTGCGGAAGGTCTTTATAAACTGGCATTCCTTCGTAAATTTCTTGACTTAAATCAATAATCTCTGTCATTCAGTATCGTGGTTTTTCAAATTGTAACCAACGTGTTTATATGGAAAGTTACGGTTTTGTGTACGAAGATTTTCCTTCGGGAAATCAGACGTAACAAAAGAGCAACGACCTTTGGTTTAGTCAAAATAGCAATTTTTTATATACGGCTTGTAACCAGTTTTTTTATTTCATCCTTTTTGCAATCGGATGTTCAGGGTTTAATTCTAGTAAGTCCCATAAATTTCCATATAAATCCTTAAAAACAGCAACAGTTCCATAATCCGCTTTTTTCGGTTCTCTTATAAACTCAATTCCTCTTGATTTCATTTCGTTATAATCTCTCCAAAAATCATCCGAGTTTAAGAATAAAAAGACTCTTCCGCCTGTTTGATTTCCAATAAAACTCTCTTGTTCCTCTTTTGATGCTCTTGCTAGCAATATTGTCGTTCCAACTGAATTTGGTGGAGATATTACAACCCATCTTTTGTCCTGTTCTGGTTGATAGATATCCTCAATTAATTCGAAATTTAGTTTTTTTGTATAAAACTCAATAGCTTCATCGTAATCTCTTACAACTAATGCGATATGTACTATCGATTGTTTCATTATTTAATTGTTTACAACACATGTATAGACGCAACCAGTTGCGCCTATATTTATTATATGTTCCTATCAAACATATTACTTTTAAGGATAGGATACAATTTAACCAAAGCTCTTTTTATTTTATGATGCCAGCAAAATGAGAAAAGATACTTTCCTATAAGTAGCCACTATTTATGTACACACCTCACGAAATCAATCACGGCGCCACTTCCAACTATCCTTACCTTGACCCAACCTTTTACCCATAAACGGCAAAC
>NZ_JAEHJZ010000078.1 GCF_016469035.1 Gelidibacter salicanalis
AACTAAAGAGTGCCAATAAAGAACTTGATTTTCAATATCAACTGAAAGAAAAATTAACAACAGAGTTGACCATTGCGTATGGTGAACTGAAGAAAAAAGAAGAATATCTAAGAAATTATATTAAGGGATTGGAAGAAATGATGTTTTTAACTTCCCATAAAGTTAGACAACCTGTTGCACATATTCTAGGAATATCGAATTTGCTTGATTCAACTACAAATTATTCTTTAGAGGAGGTGAAAAAAATAGTTGGTTATATGAAAAATTCTGCGATCACTTTAGACGATTTCACAAGAGAACTCACCAAATTTATGAATAACCTTGGTAAGGGCGTAGAAAATACGAGTAGCAAAAACAATACTTAGGACATAGCAATAATTTTGTGAGACACTATCTCACTAAGTGTGTAAGTTTAAAACAACTGGGGTTGGACTTTTTTTTGAAGCTTAACCTTTTTTCATAGATCGTTAGGAACTGATT
>NZ_JAEHJZ010000008.1 GCF_016469035.1 Gelidibacter salicanalis
CATTCTAACCGATGGACTTCAAGAACAACGGACAAAAGGTACTCCGCAGGGAAGTCCTCTAAGCCCATTACTCTCCAACATTGTTTTAGATGAACTGGACCAAGAATTAAGCCGCAGAGGTTTGAATTTTGTCCGCTATGCCGATGATGTACAAATACTTGTAAGCAGTCAGAAGAGTGCCGAAAGAGTACAGGCAAGCGTCATGGAATTTATAGAAAACAAGATGAAACTAAGGGTAAACCGAGAAAAGAGTGGCATAAAACCGTGCTATAAGGTGAACTTCTTAGGACATAGTTTATTGCACGGAGGTAAATTGGGTCTGAGTAAATCAAGTGAACAACGTCTGAAAGACAAACTCAAAACGATAACCCACCGAAAACGAGGTGTCAGTTTTGAGCAGATCTTGAAAGAACTAACGGTTGTTGCACAAGGATGGTTGCAGTATTTTCACTTGGCACAAATGAAAAGTAAACTCATAGCAATCGAAGGATGGCTACGAAGACGGCTCAAATGTTTTAGATTAAAACAATGTAAGCGGGCCATTGGAGCAGTCAGATTCTTGCAAAAGCTAAAAGTAGCAAAGACTCTGTGTTGGCGACTGGCATTAAGCGGAAAAGGGTGGTGGCGATTGTCAAACAGCCCAGCTTCAAATATAGGAATGAATAATAACTGGTTTGTAGAACAAGGCTTTTACAGCCTCACATCCAATTATCAGAAGTTATTTTGTAACCCACTTTAAGGAAACCGCCGTACACGTAAGTACATACGGTGGTGTGAGAGGACGACAAAGTCAAGGTTTAAACTTAACTTTGTCTCCTACTTTAATGAACGATTTTAAAATCAACCTCCTGTAAGAGAATTTGAGATTTAGTTTTGCTTATTGGTAAAAAGTTGTTGGTGGAAAACACCAACAATGTCCAGTGGAAAACACCAACAACGGCCAAAATTTTTTTAAATGATTAAAACCTGTTTCTTATCTTATCGTCTTCATAATGAATGGGTCACGTCGCCATGGGGCCTCTCGGACAATTGATTTAACTTTTTATACTTTTTTAAAGCAACCTTTTGAAGTTTCTTGCATCTTATAAATGAACTTAAAAAAAAAACTACAGTAAAAATGAAAAAATTAAATGTACTCACGAAATCTTTAATGGTAATGACCACTCTTTTTCTGGTCAGTTGTAACACTGACGATGGTATAGAGTGTCCTGTCGCGTTAACAGGAGAATTGACAGCCACAGAAACGGCATTTTCTGGATCTTGGGAATTTAGCGGTCTGGTTGCAGAAGATGCATTGGACATTACTGCTGACAATACCGAAAATCCTATTAAAGATCTTTATGCGCAGTACCCTGAGTGTGACCGTGATTTAGTGTATGAATTTATGGATACTAGAGCTTATGTATATAAACAAGGCTATTTTGCTGAGGATTGCCAGAACAAACAGAGTATAACCGGAACTTGGAGTCTTACTGGTACAGTATTAACTTTTGTATCGAGTTGTGCATCTCAAAAAATTGATATTGAACTCAAAGAGGAGGGCAATTCATTCTCTTATGATGCGACTGTAAATGTGCGTGAGGTGAGCGGTAACGTCAAAACTACCAAAGTAACATTTACATTTGAAAAAACAGATAGTGCAGAGCAAGTGTAATCCAATCATGATTACAAATTATAGAAAACGCAAATCTTTAGATTCGCGTTTTCTGTTTTTAATACCGCCTAAAATTGTATTATGCAG
This sequence comes from Gelidibacter salicanalis, assembly GCF_016469035.1. Lineage (GTDB taxonomy): Bacteria > Bacteroidota > Bacteroidia > Flavobacteriales > Flavobacteriaceae > Gelidibacter > Gelidibacter salicanalis_A. Next base: position 1,742 of record NZ_JAEHJZ010000008.1, read on the forward strand.
AAGGATTTGGAATCACTTTATGTACTTCCTCAATAGCATCCAAAACCTCTTGGCTAAGAGTCAAATTAATACTTTCAATATTTTCTTTTAGTTGTGTCATGTTGGTGGCTCCAATAATATTACTGGTTACGAAGGGTTGTTGGGTTACAAAAGCCAGCGCCATTTGGGACAATTTTAAATTATGGGCCTCAGCTATCGCAAGATACTGTTTGGTAGCTTCTGTGCATGATGCACTGCTGTATCGTGCAAATCGTGTAAACAGGTTCAATCTTGAATTTTTTGAGTCTTCGCCCTTGATATATTTTCCTGATAACACCCCGCATCCCATTGGAGAATAGGCTAACAGCCCCATGTTTTCTCGCATCGCAATTTCTGCCATATCCCCTTCAAATAACCTGTTCAATAAAGAGTAGGCATTTTGTACGGTTAACATTCTTGGCAAATCATGTTGCTTAGATTCCTCTAAGTAACGCATCGTTCCCCACGCCTTTTCGTTAGAAACGCCGATATGCCTTACTTTACCTGATTTGATAATACCGTCAAACGTGTGGAGAATTTCATTAAAATTGTCCTGCCATTGGTCTTCCTCATGTTTATAATCACGTATGCCCAAAGTGTTGGTGTTACGCTCTGGCCAATGCAGTTGATAAAGATCTATATAATCTGTTTTTAAGCGTTTCAAACTATTATTGACGGCGTCCTTTAAAGCCTCCGGACTGAAGCCTGTCGTTCTAATATGTGCGGTATAGTCGCCAGGGCCTGCAATTTTAGAGGCCAATACGACTTGATCTCTATGGCCTGATTTTTCAAACCAATTGCCAATAATACGTTCTGTATCAGCATAGGTTCTGGCTTCTGAAGGAACTGGATAGAGTTCTGCCGTATCAAAAAAGTTAATGCCATGGTCTAAAGCATAACTCATTTGTTCAAAACCTTCAGCTTGGGTGTTTTGACGTCCCCACGTCATGGTGCCTAGGCATAATTTGCTGACTTTAAGATTAGTGTGTGGTAGTGTGGTGTATGTCATATCTATTTTTTGAGCGGGTAAGAATCTTTTAAAATGAATCGTTTACGAGTTCAAAGATAAAAAAAACCTTTCAGCTCTGAGAGAACGGAAAGGTTTCATATTGATAAGTGGTGTTTTTGAGTACGGTGATTCTTTACTGAAAAGGGTTTCGACTGCGCTCAACCTGACATTGATGAAAGGGTTTCGACTATGCTCAACCTGCCACTGGATTTATTCCTCGTTTAACAATTTTGAAATCTCATCCAATTTTGGTGTTAAAATCACCTCAATACGTCGGTTTTTAGCTTTGCCGTCATTGGTATCGTTGGGCGCGATTGGCGCATATTCACCCCGACCTGCTGCGGTTAAATTTTCTGGATTAATTGCTGGATTCTCTTTTAATATTTTAACGATGGCTGTGGCGCGTTTTGTGGATAAATCCCAGTTACTATCTATAACTCCAGTGCCATTATAAGGGTCATTGTCGGTATGGCCTTCAATTAAAATGGCAATTTCAGGGTTTTCTGCTAAAACAGAACCCAACTGATTAACGGCCTGTTTCCCATTGGAACCCACTGCCCAACTTCCAGATTGGAACAACAACTTGTTTTCCATCGATACATAGACCTTCCCATCGCGTTGTTCAACCGTTAAGCCTTTGCCTTCAAAGTTTGTCAGCGCTTTAGAAATGGCATTTTTAAGTTTGTTCATGGCGGCATCTTTAGAAGCGATCATACTTTCAAGTTCCGCAATCCGTTGTGAACGCGCTTCCATATCCTCTTTTAATTTTTGTAAACGGCCATTTTCAGTGGCTAATGCTTGTTCTTTAGCTTCTAATTGGGCTAATAATTCCCTGTTCTTTTTAGCATTTTCAGCAATGGCCGAAGAACTGTTCTGTTCTAAAGCTTCATAGGATTTCTGTAAATTGTCGAGACTCGTTTTAGCGGCATCATAGTCTCTTTGAAGTTGATTGCGCTTGGCCGTAGTATCGTCATAATCTCTTTGAAGCTGCATCAGTTTATTTTGAGAAACTAATAAATCTTTTTTAAGATCTGCATTTTCATCAGTAATCTCACGGTTTTCTTTCTTCAAATCAACATATTTACTCTCTAAATCTGTATAGATTTTTTTAGATACACAAGACGTTGTCAATACAAGCGTCAATACAATAAGTGACAATTTTTTAAACATGATTATCGTTTTTTTGTTGTTAGGTCTATATGTTGTAATTATTTTCGTAAATCGTAAATCGTAAATCGTAAATCGTAAATCGTGAATCCTCAATCCTCAATCCTCAATCTCAAGCAATATCGGACAATGGTCACTATGCACCGCGTCTGATAAGATAACGCTGCGTTTCAGTTTTTCTTGTAAAGGGGCGTTCACTAGGGCATAATCTAAGCGCCAACCCTTGTTTCTGGCTCTCGAATTGGCTCTGTAGCTCCACCAGGTATAATGGTCCGGTTCTTTATTAAAATGTCTAAAAGAATCTATAAAACCACGCTTCATAAAACTCCCAATCCATTGGCGTTCTACAGGAAGAAACCCAGAAACATTTGAAAGTCCTTTCGGATTATGAATGTCTATAGCTTCATGACAAATGTTATAATCGCCCAACACAATAAGGTTTGGAATGCTTGCTTTAAGCTCATCTATATAGGTTTGAAACATATCCATATAATCAAACTTGTGCTGTAATCGCGCATCATTGGTGCCTGAAGGCAGGTACAAACTCATCACTGATACCCCTTCTCCGTCTGATGATTGGGCAGGGAAATCAACACGAATATTCCGTCCTTCAAAGTCCATGGACGGAATCCCTGTACCATATTCTACATGATCTGGCTTAATTTTACTCAGTATGGCAACACCACTATAGCCTTTCTTTTGTGCACTAAACCAATAGTGGTACTTATACCCCGCATCTTCAAAAAGTCGTACATCCACTTGCTCTTTCATGGCTTTGATTTCTTGCAGGCAAATGACATCCGGATTGGCGCTTTTTAACCACTCAATAAAACCTTTGTTGAGTGCGGCACGAATACCGTTAACATTATAAGAGATAATTTTCATATGTATTTCCCATGAAAATGGGAATCTTTTAGTTAAACCTTAATATATCGGCTAAATTAAATAATACTGTACTTTTATACGATAATTTTAAAGGCATTTTAACGATTGCAATGTTGCTGCCTTTAGAAGTTAAACCATCCAATGAAAATTGCTGTTGCACTTGTTTTCTTTTTGTCCTGTTGTGGGGTGTATGCCCAGCAACCCACGTCCAATTATCGGACGAAGAAAGCAGCAGTTAAAGCCGCAATTCAAATAGACTCGGTAAGTATCAATTCGAGTCAGTTTACTTTAAAAACCAAAGATGGAATAGCCATAGACAGTTCTTATTATACCATTGATTTCTCAAAAGCGCTATTGACCTTTAAAAGACCAATTGCCACGGATTCTGTAATCATCAATTATTTGAGGTATCCAGATTTTATCACCCGTAAATATTTTCAGCTGGACGATAAGATTATTGTTGATAATACAGATAATATCCAGCAATTGTACCGGTTGCAACAATCCACCTTGACCAGAAATTTTACACCCTTTGATGGGTTGACCTCCTCAGGAAGTATTTCAAGAGGCGTGACTATTGGAAGCAATCAGAATTCCGTTTTAAACAGCGAACTGGATCTTCAAATTTCAGGAAAGTTGAGTGATAAAGTTTCTTTGCGAGCTTCCATTCAGGATGCCAATATCCCCTTGCAAGAGAGTGGCTATTCTCAGCGATTGGACGAGTTTGATCAGGTTTTTATTGAATTGTTTAGTGACGATTGGCGTATTAGGGCAGGAGATATTGATTTGATCAATACCAATTCCTATTTTACGAGTTTCAGTAAACGTGTTCAAGGATTGTTTGTAGAAGTTGATTTAGACCATGACGCCTCCAAAACTAATCTTTTTGCTGCAGGAGCTTTAGTGCGGGGCCAATTTACCACCAGTCAATTTACGGCGCAAGAAGGCAACCAGGGGCCTTATAAATTACGTGGCCCAAATAATGAATTGTATGTGTTGGTGATTTCTGGGAGCGAAACGGTTTACGTGAACGGAACACCTATAAAACGTGGAGAAAATCAAGATTACACCATCGATTATAACGCAGGGGAGATTATTTTCAATCCCACCTTTCCGATAACTTCCGAAATGCGGATCACGGTAGATTACCAGTTTAGTGAACGTAATTTCTCTAGATTTACAGTGTTTGGAGGCGGTGGTTATGAAACTGAGAAATTCAAGATTGGCGCTTCAGTCTATTCCGAAGTCGATTCTAAAAATCAACCCCTACAACAAAACCTTTCACCAGATCAGGTTCATATTTTAGCCAATGCTGGCGATGAATCTTCCTTAATGGTAGCACCTTCTGGTGTGCCTGAAGTATATAACGAAAACCGGATTTTATACCGAAAGGAGGTTGTTGGCGGGGCGGAAGTGTACGTGTTTTCAAGCAATCCTGAAGACGAATTGTACAGTGTAAAATTTCGTCTGGTGGGTGAAAATCAAGGTGATTATGTATTAGTAAATAGCAATGCGGTTTCCAATATCTATGAATATCTAGCGCCAGAATCTGGGGTTTCTCAAGGTAATTATGCGCCTATTGTGAAATTGATTGCGCCTACAAAATTGCAAGTCGCCGTGGTAAACGGCACCTATCAACCTACAGAACGTACGGAAATTTATTTTGAAGCCGCAGGAAGTAAAAATGATTTAAATCTCTTTTCTGATCTGGACGATGCCAATAATGATGGTTTTGCCGGAAAGCTACGTGTGAGACAGGATATTATCAAAACAGACAGCTTATGGAATCTTTCCGCTATTCTTGATGCAGATGTCATTCAAGACGATTTCAAAACAATCCAACGTTTATATGACGCTGAATTTAGTAGAGATTGGAACTTGGAGATGCCACTAGGGAATCAAAATTTGTTGACTGTCGGTCTAGAACTTTTCAATCCAAACCATGGATTTGCATCCTATAAATTTGAGCACCTTACCTATTCTGAAAATTTTAATGGCAACCGCCACAGCGCATTTGCCAGCTTGAAATTCGGAAAATGGCAATTGTTTACCAACACTAGTGTTTTGAAGAGTAAAAGCAATCGCTCTGAATCCACATTTTTAAGAACATTTAATAGCGTCACCTACAATTTTGGAAAGCAGTGGGTCGGCACCAAACTGGCAGCGGAAGACAATGAGCAACACGACATTGTAACCGATCAATTAGCCGTATTGAGTCAGCGTTTTAAATCGGCTGAAGTATTTTACGGCATTGGTGATAGTACCACTGTATTTGCAGAAGTGGGCTATAAACATCGGGTCAATGATAGTTTAAGAAGCAATAGCCTAGAAAAAGTAAGCAGCTCAAATACCTATTATTTTAAGTCTAAACTTATCCAAAACACGACTACTGATTTGGGGGTGTTTATCAATTATCGGACATTAAAATCTGTGGATAGGTCTATTCAGGATGAACAATCCTTAAATTCTCGGATGACGTTTAACAAGCAATTGTTTGATCAAATCGTGCAATGGAACACCGTTTTTGAAACCAATGCGGGGAGTCTGCCACAACAGGATTTTACCTATGTTAGAGTTGAGCCCGGGCAAGGAGCCTACACTTGGATAGACTATAATGACAACGGTGTACAAGAGCTCAATGAGTTTGAAACCGCACAATTTCAAGATCAAGGAGAATATATCCGGGTGTTACTGCCTAATCAAGTGTTTGTAAAAACGCATCAAAATAGGCTGAGTCAAACGCTTACCATCAATCCGCAGCAGTGGGGTGTAAATGAAGATGGGGTTAAAAAATTCTGGTCTCATTTTTATAACCAAACCTCGTATTTGGTAGATCGGAAAATAAACAGAGAGGAGAACACTTTTGATCTCAACCCATTTGCAAAAGCTGATGACCGGCAATTGGCATTAAACAAAAGCGTCAGGAATGTCCTGTTTTTTAACCGAGGGAAACAACACTACACCACATCCTATACTTTTTTAAGCAATACAGCAAGAAACTTGCTTTCTATAGGGTTTCAAGAAAGTAAGCTGAAAAGTCATCAACTTAATTTCAATCATAAGTTTGCCGAGAGTTGGCTTTTAAATGTAAAGGGCAGTTCAGAAGAAAATGAGAGTTTGAGTGAAAATTTTGTATCCCGAAATTATCAAATTGAAGAGGCACGTGTAAAGCCAAAACTGTCCTATCTTCTCAACGAAAATGTACGTTTTGACGTGTTTTATCAATATACTTCCAAAGATAATACTATAGGCCATATGGAACGTTTGCTCCAAAACAATTTCGGAATGTCATTCACCTATAATAACGCTCAAAAACTAGGGCTTACTGGGGAAGTCAATTTTTTTGACAACACTTTTACAGGGAACGCGAACACGCCAGTGTCGTATCAAATATTGGAAGGATTACAAGCCGGGAAAAATTTCACATGGACCTTGTTGGCACAGAAAAAATTGACCGCATTTTTAGATTTAAATTTTAATTATTTCGGACGTAAAACGGAAACTTCCAAAACAATTCATACAGGCACCGTTCAGTTAAAAGCATATTTTTAGTAATGTCAAAATGCAATTACTGTGTATACGTGTTTAAAGGCATTTCGTTCTCTAACTTCACTTCTAAGCATTGTGGTCAACGTGTTAAATTCAGTACCTTTGAAAAATAAAAAAATAGTTATGGATGGTACCTATATGCTGCTCAATGAAGCAGATGGTGGCGGACATTCCCATTAAAATTTATCTATGGCAGAGCATTCTAAGGACAACCATGATCATTCACATGATCACGATGGTGTTTTCGGTAAACGGACAGAATTATATTTCTCAATACTATGTGGCGTCTTTCTATTAATAGGCTTTTTAATCCAAACGCTCGGATCTGAAGCCCAATCCATGTGGTTGTATCTCACGCCTTTTATCATTTCTTATGCTTTTGGTGGCTATTATATTACCATTGAAGCCTACGATAAAATCAAGCAAGGAGGCTTCGAAATTGACTTTCTAATGATTGCGGCGGCTATAGGAGCGGCCTATATTGGAAGTTGGGCAGAAGGTGCATTACTGTTGTTTTTATTCAGTTTGGGGCATGCCTTGGAAAGTTACGCCATGAATAAGGCTAAAAAATCTATTGAAGCTTTAGGAGATTTAAGTCCGAAGACGGCATTGCGGAAGCGCGATGGGAAAATTGAAGAAGTTCCCGTTGAAGAATTGAAGATTAATGACATTATTGTAGTCAAGCCTAATTCTAAAATTTCGGCAGATGGTGTGATTATTAAAGGGAGCAGCGCCATTAATCAGGCGTCTATTACTGGAGAAAGTATGCCCATTGATAAAACCGAAATTGCATCTATTGATAATCTGCCTCAATTCACAGATATCGATGCCTCAAATGTTGTTTTTACAGGAACCATCAATGGCGACGGCAGTATTGAAGTGCTTGTGCTTAAATTAAGCCATGATTCTACCGTGGCACGCCTTATTAAAATGGTGAGTGAGGTAGAAACCCAAAAGTCGCCTACCCAACGCATGACCAAAAAGTTTGAAAAGTGGTATGTGCCTATTGTCATTTTGGTTGTGATGCTACTGTGTTTTGCCTACTTAGTGGTTGACGAACCTTTTGGAGACAGTTTGTATCGCGCTATTACAGTGTTGGTGGCGGGAAGCCCTTGTGCCTTGGCCATATCAACACCGAGTGCCGTGTTAAGTGGTATTGCAAGAGCAGCGCAAAAAGGCGTGTTAATTAAAGGCGGGAAAGCGTTGGAAGATCTGGGTTCTATTACCACCATTGCATTTGATAAAACCGGAACACTGACAGAAGGCAAACCTAAACTTACAAACCTAGTGCCTTATAAGTATACCGAAACCGGTCTAGCGCGCCTAGTGTTTGAAGTGGAGAGTTTGAGTAACCATCCGCTGGCAAAGGCTATTGCTAAAGATTTGAAGTTACTCTATGTCTTGGATCATGAAAACATGGCATCTAACATCAATGCTATTCAAGGTAAGGGGATTAGTGCTACATTTAAGGAAAAGACAGTATATATAGGGAATGAAAAATTAATGACCGATGAGGGTATGACCATTGCTCCTGAATTGCGTTCAGAAATGAAAGGCATGCTACAAGGCGGGCATACTGCTATGTTAGTGGCGTATAATAATGAAGTTGTCGGGCTAATTAGTGTGATGGATGTGCCAAGAAAGACTGCTGTTGCCACTTTAAAAAGGTTAAAAGAAATCGGCATCAAACGGATGGTGATGCTTACAGGAGATCATCAAAATGTTGGAGATGCCATAGCCCAACAAATTGGGTTGACTGAAGCCAAAGGTAACTTGCTTCCAGAAGACAAAGTTGACGCTATTAAAGGTTTGATGAAACGTGATGGAAAAATTGCCATGGTAGGCGATGGTGTGAATGATGCGCCTGCCATGGCTTACAGTACTGTAAGTGTGGCCATGGGTGCGGCAGGAAGTGATGTGGCCTTAGAAACTGCAGACGTAGCGCTAATGTCTGATAAAATTGAAATGTTACCCTTTGTAATTGGTTTGAGTAGAGCGTCCAAACGGATTATTACCCAAAACATTTGGATCAGCATGGGCGTTGTCGCCTTATTGGTGCCTACTACTATTTTAGATTTGACCAACATTGGGCTGGCAGTCGCTTTTCATGAAGGGTCTACCTTAGTGGTTGTTATTAATGCGCTGCGCTTATTGGCGTATTCTGAAAAATAAGTGGACACTATTTTTTATTCGTACAACAAAAAAACTTTTTTGGACGTAATTTTTCATATATATTGCATTTCTAAAATATGCACCCTTAAAGATTTTAAAACGCTTTCTTATGAAAAATTATGTTGTTGTATTCCTGATGCTTTTTGCAGTTGTGGGTGCTCAAGCTCAAAATGATAGTATCAAGAAAAATAATTTTGGTAAAAACGAACTTAAATTAAACGCTGTGTTTCTTTTATTTGGATCTTTTGAGCCAAGTTATGAATATAATCTAACAGAGCAGTCCTCTATTGGGGTTTCAGCCTTTCTTCCATTTGATGAAACGAATTTTGAGATGGATATTAACTATTATATCTCCCCTTATTACCGCATTTTTTTTGGCAGAAAATATGCCGCAGGTTTTTTTCTTGAAGGTTTTGGAATGTTAAATTCCATTGAACAAAAATTATATATAACCTCCACTGAAGGTAATTATAATTATAGGGATGAAGACGTTACCGATTTTGCTTTGGGTTTTGGCGTGGGTGGAAAATGGGTTACTACTGGAGGATTTGTATTTGAGGTCAATGGGGGAATCGGCAGGAATTTTTTTAACACCAATAGTTCAGAATACTACGATTACTCTCCTATAGTAGGGAAATTCGGATTTAATTTAGGCTACCGCTTTTAAAGACTTCCTAAAACATAAAAATCCAAACTCCAATAGCTCAGTATTGGAATTTGGATTTTAGGTATTAAAATTACTGTGTAAGCAGGACTGTTACATTTTCTTTAACCACGTTTTTACATCAACTTCTTGATGGATTATCTCGCGTAGGTCTTCAATTTTAACGCGTGTTTGTTCCATCGTGTCTCTATGACGAATGGTTACCGTTTGGTCTTCTAAAGTGTCATGATCTACAGTAATACAAAACGGTGTCCCGTTGGCATCTTGGCGTCTATAACGTCTGCCCACAGCATCTTTTTCATCATACGTCACATTGAAATCCCACTTCAAATCGTCCATAATTTGGCGTGCAATCTCTGGTAAACCATCTTTCTTTACCAATGGTAAAATTGCAGCTTTAACGGGTGCTAAAACGGATGGTAACTTTAATACTGTTCTTGTGGTATTGTTTTCCAACTCTTCTTCAACCAAAGCATTTGAAAACACTGCTAAAAACATTCGATCCAAACCAATCGACGTTTCTAGTACATAAGGTGTGTAACTTTCATTCGTTTCGTGATCAAAATACTGAAGTTTTTTGCCTGAAAATTCTTCGTGCTGTTTTAAATCGAAATCGGTTCTAGAATGGATACCTTCCAATTCCTTAAACCCGAATGGGAATTTAAATTCAATGTCCGTAGCCGCATCAGCATAATGTGCCAATTTCTCATGGTCATGGAAACGGTAATTCTCGGTGCCCATCCCTAAAGATAAATGCCACTTCATGCGCGCTTCTTTCCAGTGCTCAAACCATTCTTTTTGGGTGCCTGGTTTAATGAAGAACTGCATTTCCATTTGTTCAAACTCACGCATTCTAAAAATAAACTGTCTTGCCACAATCTCATTTCTGAACGCTTTGCCTGTTTGTGCAATTCCAAAAGGAATCTTCATACGTCCAGATTTTTGAACGTTTAGGAAGTTAACAAAAATACCTTGGGCGGTTTCTGGACGGAGGTATAAATCCATCGCACTTTCTGCTGAAGCTCCTAATTTGGTGCCAAACATCAAGTTGAACTGTTTTACTTCAGTCCAATTTCTACTCCCCGTTAACGGATCAGCTATTTCTAATTCCTCAATAAGCGCTTTTACGTCGGCTAAATCTTCAGATTCTAAAGATTTTGCCATACGCGACAGGATGGTTTTTATTTTATCGTAATAGCCAACAACTCTAGGGTTGGTGGTTATGAATTCTTCTTTATTGAAAGCCTCTCCAAAACGTTTGGCAGCTTTATCAACTTCCTTGTCAATTTTACCTTCAATTTTAGCGCAATAGTCTTCAATTAAAACATCTGCACGGTAACGTTTTTTAGAATCTTTATTGTCTATTAAAGGGTCGTTAAATGCATCAACGTGTCCTGACGCTTTCCAAGTGGTTGGATGCATAAAAATTGAGGCGTCAATGCCTACAATGTTATCATGCATTTGTACCATGGCTTTCCACCAGTAGTCACGTATGTTTTTCTTTAATTCAGCCCCATTTTGTGCGTAGTCATAAACTGCACTTAGGCCGTCGTATATTTCACTACTCTGAAATACATATCCGTATTCCTTGGCATGAGATACAACTTTTTTAAATTGGTCGTCCTGATTTGTCATAACTGCAAAAATAGAAAACCGTACCAATTAAAGGAACGGATTCTATAAATATATTTTTTGGATTTAGTCTAAAACAACTTGGGTGCTGCCAAGTTTGCGGTCTTTGTGGAACACCGAGACATAATACACGCCTTTTATAAAAGGTTTATCATTGTGTCGTGCCTCTATATTGGTGCAAACATCAATGACCTTGTTATTGTAATTGATGTGCTGCTTGTTACTATAAAAAAGCAGGAACTCACCAAATTGAGCGGTGCCTTTATCGGCAATGACATTGTTTAGCGGATTCAAGATTTGAATGTAAAGTTCTTTTGCTCCTTTTTCAGTCAGTGTGTTTTCCGCCAATGTAAAGCAAACTTCGAAGCGGTTGGCCTGTGATGCTTTTGTGGTTTCTTTAGTCTCAGATTTGAACGCTTTTGCATGGAAAGAATTTGCGGTTAATAACGCGCCCTTTTTAATGGTCTTTTTCAGAGATGCATTAAGTGTTGAAAGCGATTTATTTGCATTTTTTTGTTGGTCTAGCTTATCATCACTCAATATTTTATCTCGTTTTAAACGGTCGTTTAAAACCGTTAGGGAATCGACGGTTTTAAAAAGGAAATTATTTCTGGATTTAAGTTCATAAAATTCAGTTTTGAAGCGTGCAAAGACGGAGAAGTCACTCTTAAGGAGTCTTAATTTCTCTAGAGCAGATGTGGTGTGTTTTTTAGCGACAAGAAGTTGCTGGGAAAGTATGACACTACTTTCTGTTATCTCATCGTAGTTTTCCAGCATTTGAGACAACTCGCCTTCCACCAGTTTTTTCTCTTGTTCCAAAAATTGTTGCTGTGTTTTTTCGGTTTCGTAAGTGGTAAAACCAAATACGCTTAAACTGACTACTGCAACAATCAATGAACCAATAATGAGTTTGTAGTTAAATAATTGAGGGTTAACTATCATTATTATGTATTAAGGGAAATAAGATTAATTAATTTTATGAATTTATATATTAATTTTGTTTCAGCTAATTTTAATCGACTAAATGGTAAAAAATTTGTTAAACTTGTTTTTTCCGAAGATTTGTCTGTCATGTGAGTGCCAGTTGGAGGATAATGAACTACACATATGTACAGTATGTAGGCATGAATTGCCTCTGACTGATTTTGAAAATATTCAAGAAAATGAAGTCACCAAAATTCTGTACGGACGGGTGCAGCTAAGCTATGCCTCATCCTTATTATGGTTTTCAAAAAAAGGCATTGTACAAAGGCTGCTCCATAACTTAAAATACAAGGGGCATGAAGAGGTTGGTGAGTTTTTGGGCCAATGGCTGGGAGAAGAGCTGTACCATCACCCGGGTTTTAAATTGGTTGATGTTGTCATACCTGTGCCCTTGCACTCCAAACGTCTGCGACAACGCGGGTATAATCAAGTCCATAAATTTGGAAAGGAAATTGCTCAGGCTTTAAACTGCGATTTTAATACCAGCGTTTTACAAAAGACGAAAGCCACCAAGACACAAGTTTTTAAAGATCGATTAAGACGTTGGAACGCTGATGATAGCGTGTTTTCTGTAACTGAATACGAGAGTTTAAAAGGAAAACATATTTTATTGGTGGACGATATTATTACTACCGGTGCAACTCTCGAGACTTGTGCTAATGTGTTGTTGAAAATTGAAGGTGTTACATTAAGTGTGGCCACAATGGCAATTGCCGAGTAATTTTTTCGTTTCAACTAAATATGTCGTTAATTTGCTAAAATTTTTATTTGCTGATGTTTAAGAGCTATTATAAACTATTTCTATTTTTCGGAATTCTTGTAACCCTTGTCAATTGCGCCAATAGAGGGACACCTTCCGGAGGCGAAAAAGACACACAAGCTCCAAGAATAGTTAGATCATCACCAGAGAATTACACGACAAATTTTAAGGGTACGGAAATAAAGATCTATTTTGACGAATATATCAAGATCAAGAACGTCCAAAAACAGCTGATCATTTCTCCTCCAATGGATCCACAACCAGATGTTTTTCCTCTTGGAAGTGCAAGCAAATTCATTACCATAAAAATTAACGACACTTTACAGGCCAATACAACCTATGCTTTTAATTTTGGACAAAGCATCGTGGACAACAATGAAGAAAATCCGTATTCTTATTACAAATACGTGTTGTCTACGGGCAATTACATAGATTCACTCTCTGTAAAAGGTGCCATTATTGATGCTGAAAAACGCGAGCCAGAAAAGTTTGTGACGGTCATGCTCTACGAGGTCGATTCGACCTACTCAGATTCTACAATTTATAAGAAGCAGCCTAAATACGTGACCAATACGTTAGATAGTGTGAGCACTTTTAGTATTGATAATATCAAGGCAGGCAAATACCGTTTGGTCGCTTTAAAAGATGAGAACGGAAATTATACCTATCAACAGAAGTCGGATAAAATCGGGTTTTACGATAAGGAGATTACGGTACCAACTGATTCGTTTTATGAAATAAAGTTATTTAAGGAAATTCCTGAGTTCAAGGTAGAACGTCCATTGCAAGTAGCGAAACAAAAAATTGAATTTGGATTTCGAGGCGATTATAAAAATACAAGCATAGAAATGATGGGCGAAAAACCATCGGGTTTTGAACATCGCATTCTTAAAGATTCACAAAAGGACACGCTCTACTATTGGTACAAACCAAATGTGGAGATGGACACCACTTATTTTGTGGTAAAGAACAATTCCTACACGGATACCTTAAAACATCGTTTTAGAGATTTAAAAGTAGATTCTCTAAATATAAAACCTACGGTTACAGGTGCTGTCAATTTTGATGATGATTTCTCCATTGAAGCCAATGTTCCTCTTGAGCTGCTAGATGAAAGCAAAGTGACAATAATCGATAAAGATTCCGTTAGTATAGCATTTAGAACAGAATTTGATACCCTTAAAAATAGGTTTCACTTTAAGTTTGATAAAACAGAAGCCAATGCTTACAAAATAGAGATGTTGCCAACAGCCATCACGGATTTCTTCGGAACTGTAAATGACACCTTAAGGTATGAGTTTAAGACGAAGAAGTTTTCTGAACTCTCTGATGTTCGCGTGACTTTGATAGATGCTGTGTATCCTGTCATTGTACAGCTGACAGATGATAAAGGTGTGGTGAAGTATGAACAGTATGCAGAAGCACCCCGATTGTTTGATTTTAGGCACATCAATCCGTCAAATTATTATTTGCGGGTGGTGTATGACAGCAATGGGAATCGAAAATGGGATACGGGAGGTTATCTAAAGAAAGTCCAACCTGAGCGTATCAGTTATTATACTGAGCAAGTAGAGGCCAGAGCTGGATGGGATACCGTGTATACATTTACTTTATTAAAAACTGATCCTGATCCGATAGAAAACTAAGCTTGTTTCTATAGGTCGCGATAGCTTTCTTTCTTAATTCTACAACTTCAATAGCTTCTTCATTCACAGGAATGCTGTCTAATTTGTTGCCTAACACATCATAGGCTGCAGAATGGCCTGAATAATCGTGATTGTTATGGTCTGTACCCACTCTGTTTACGCCCACACAGTAGCTCATGTTTTCAATGGCACGCGCTTTTAATAAGGTATCCCAAGCCGTCATACGCAAGGTTGGCCAATTGGCTATATAAATAAGAAGATCGTAATGTTCCACGTTTCTAGACCACACCGGGAATCTCAGGTCATAACAAACTAACGGACAGATTTTCCAGCCTTTATAGTCTACAATGAGCTTTTTACTGCCAGATGTATAGATTTTATCTTCTCCTGCAAGTGTGAAGGTATGACGCTTATCATAATGTTCTAATGTACCATTGGGATGCACAAAAACCATCCGATTATAGAAGTTGCCGTTCTCTTCAATGACTAAACTTCCGGTAATGGCAATTTGATTTTTGCTAGCTAAATATTTTAGCCAGGTAATGGATTTCCCTTCCATGGTTTCTGCAATATGGGAAGGGTTCATGGTAAAGCCAGAAGTAAACATTTCAGGCAATACCACCAAATCTACGGCATCATCTAGCGCATCTATTTTTTTTGAAAAATCAGCTCTGTTCTGCGCCGGATTTTCCCACACTAACTGAGATTGTATAAGGGCAATATTTAAAACCTCAGACACTATGAGCGTCTAAGGTTTTTTGTTGCCTTGTCTAAATCTTTTTTATAGCGTTCTAAATTCCTAAGCCATTTTGCTTCATCGTTGGGAGACAGTTTTCCTCTCATCTTGAGTTTCTCATATTTCTCCTGATTTTGCTCAAGTCTTTTTGCGGCTTTCTCAAATTTACTCTGTGCTATTTGTTTCCTTTTTAAGTCTTTTACAGCTTTTTTTTGTGCCTTATCAGATTTTTTAGCGGCATTTTCCAATTTCTTTCTAACATTCTCAGCGTCTTTAATCTCTTTGGCTTGATTTCTTAAGGTTTTGAAAATGGCATCCTTTTCTGCTGGAGCGAGAGTAGCTGTAATGTCTATCCCATCCTTAAACACAGCTTTTCCCTTAACTTCATAAGCTTTTCCGTTACTAATTACTTCTTGAGCATTCACGAAAGTTCCTAAGCTTAAAAACAGTACTAGTATCCAAATTTTCATAATACACTTTTTAGGTTTTTTCTATACCGCATAGCTGCTTAAAACAGAGTCATATACCTGCGGTTAGAACCTTGTAAAAGTAGTGAATTTATGGGTCAATATCGAATTTTTAAGAGGTCAATATTTTCAATTAAATGGGGTGTAAATCTTTTGAAACAAGTTGAAAGTGCAATGATAAAAGTGATCATGGCATATTCGAAAAGTCATTTTTAATTTGGTAACCATCAAATGATATTCAAAATATCAGCGGCTTGTTTTAGGGTGTCATCCGTTTTGGCCAAACAGAATCGGAGAACTTTATGGTCCAAATTATGTGTGTTGAAAATGGATAATGGAATGGACGCAATTTTATGTTCTATGGTCAATCGTTTTGCGAAATCGACATCATTTTCCGTAGTAATGGCTGAGTAGCCCAACACTTGAAAATAGGTACCTTGCGCAGGGGTGAATTTAAAACGAGAATTGGCAATGAGACTTAAGAATAAATCGCGTTTTCGTTGGTAAAAAGTAGAGAGCTCGAGATAATGATGAGGTTCCTGTAGATAGTCGGCCAGAGCTTTTTGTATGGGATGGGTGGCGCAAAAGACATTAAATTGATGCACTTTTTGAAATTCGGCCATCAACTCTTTTGGAGCACAGCAATAGCCCATTTTCCAACCCGTATTATGAAATGTTTTCCCAAAAGATGCTACAATAAAACTTCTCGATTTGAGATCTGGATATAAACAGGCACTTTGATGTTGTTCACCATCAAAAATAATATGTTCGTAAACTTCATCGCTCAATAGAATAATATCTGTTCCCCTGAGTAAATCTTGTAGTTTTGTCATATCCTCTTTAGAAAAGATGGTGCCACTCGGATTTTGTGGTGTGTTAATGATGACCATTTTCGTTTTGAACGTGATGATTCTTTTAACCTCCTCCCAATTCACTTTATATTCTGGTGCCTGCAACTGCACTGAGATAACTTTGCCGCCATTAAGTTCAATAGCCGGTTCATAACAATCATAAGCGGGCCGGAAAATAATCACCTCATCATCTTGCTTGATAAAAGCCGAAATAATTGTAAAAATGGCTTGTGTGGCGCCAGCGGTAATGGTTATTTCTGAATCCGGATTGTAGGAGGAATTGTAAATATTTTCAAATTTATTGGCAATGGCCAGTCGCAACTCCATGGTTCCAGCCATGGGCGCATATTGGTTGTATCCAGAATTCATGGCGTTGCTCACCAAATCAATTAACTTTTGATCGCTCTTAAAGTTTGGAAATCCTTGAGACAAATTCAATGCCTGGTTGTCTTGGGCCAAGCTACTCATTACAGAAAATATTGTGGTGCCCACATTTGGGAGCTTTGAGCGGTGTTGCATTTTGTACCAGTTTTGAAATTTGGAGATAATATAAACAAAATAATTTGCAATGTTGCAGATGGTCCCTTGCTAGATAGCTATTGGTTAAAGCTGCAATTCGTTGGTAAATAGTTTAATTTTAGTGACGGCTTGCTTATATTTGACATCTTTTAAAAACCATTGTGAGATATGAAACTTATTAAAATTTTAGTCCTTTTTGTTACCCTTCAGGTTTCTGCCCAACAGGGTGGCATGTGGATTCCGTCCTTACTTCAGGGAATGAATGAAAGCGAAATGCAAAGCCTTGGCAGCAAATTGTCTGCAAAAGACATTTATGATGTCAATAACTCAAGTTTAAAAGATGCCATTGGACATTTTAATGGGGGGTGTACAAGTGAGGTGATTTCACCAAAAGGTTTGATTTTAACCAATCATCACTGTGGATTTAGTCAAATCCAATCCCATTCATCTTTAGAAAACGATTATTTAAAAAATGGATTTTGGGCCAAAACACTTAGTGAAGAATTACCAAATGAAGGTTTATACGTAGAGTTTATCGTCAGAATAGAAGATGTTACAAATCAGGTTTTAGAAGGTGTTACTGCTGAGATGACAGACAGGGAGCAGCAATCTAAAAGAGGAAGCAATAGCACTGCAATTGAAAAAGCAGCTAAGAAAGAAGATTGGCAAGACACTAAAATAAAAGCATTTTATAAAGGCAATCAATATTTTCTTTTCGTCACTGAACGCTATGAAGATGTCAGGTTGGTAGGAACGCCACCTTCTAGTATTGGTAAATTTGGTAGTGATACTGATAATTGGGTGTGGCCACGTCATACCGGCGATTTCTCAATGTTTAGAATTTACGCCGATAGGAATAACCGTCCTGCAAAGTATTCAAAGGATAATGTGCCGTTTACTCCAAAACACTTTTTGCCAGTATCTTTAGACGGTATTAGCGAAGATGATTTTACCATGGTTTTCGGATTTCCAGGAACGACGGACGAATATTTACCCGCCGTTGCCGTAGCGCAAATTGTAGAAAAAATTAACCCTAAAACTATTGCCATCAGAGAAGCTGCTTTAAAGGTGATTGATGCCAACATGAAAGCGGATGATCAAATTAGAATTCAATATGCTTCCAAACAAGCGCGTATTGCGAATGCTTGGAAAAAATGGATTGGTGAAAATTTAGGAATTGAAAAGAGTGGTGCCATCGCCATTAAAGAAGCACAGGAAGCTGAGTTTACAAAACAATTGAAAGCGAAAGGTCTCGAAGATAAATACGGAATGGTTTTGCCGGAACTTGAGCGTCTATATAACGAGATTGAAGCGGTAAATGTAAAACGTCGTAGTTTTATTGAAGTCTTTTTAAGAACCAATGAGCTTACACCTGTGCTGTTTAATCTTGCACAACTTGAAGGTGCGGCGGCTAATGGAGAAGAGACGTTTGAAAAACAAAGAGATGCGAATGTTGGACGATTGAAAGGCATTTACAAAGATTATAATGCTACAGTAGATAGAGGGGTTTTTGAAGCGGTCATGCCATTATATACAGATACTGTTGATGCCACTATATATGATAAAACGGCGTTTACCAATTTGGAAAGTGCGTTGAAAGTGTTAGAAGGCAATTCTACGGAAGTTTTGGAAAAATTAAATAATGATGCGGCGTATCAATATTTGAAACCTTTTATCATTGAATTTTATACGGTTATAGAGCCACAATTCCAAGAGCTTAATCCGCAGATAAATGCGCTTGAGCAACAATATATGACGGCTTTAATGGAAGTATTGCCAGAGCAACGTTATTTCCCAGATGCTAACGGAACTTTGCGTGTTACTTATGGTAAGGTTAAAGGCTACGAGCCTAGAGATGCCGTATATTATGAGCCAGTGACCTATTTGGATGGGGTTATGGAGAAATATGTGCCTGGCGATTATGAATTTGACGTACCTGAAAAATTACAGCAATTATATGCAGATAAAGATTTCGGTCAGTACGCAGATGCTTCAGGGAAAGTACCGGTGAATTTTATCGGCACAAACCACACCACAGGAGGAAACTCGGGGAGTCCTGCCATTGATGCCCATGGAAATTTGGTCGGTTTGAATTTTGACCGTGTTTGGGAAGGTACCATGAGTGATATTTATTACGACCCGGAAATTTGTAGAAACATCATGGTCGATTTACGCTATGTGTTATTTATCGTTGATAAATATGCTGGTGCGATACACCTCATTGACGAAATGACTTTGGTGCATCCAAAGACCAATCAAAAGGCTATCAAAATTAAAAAAGCCAAGAAGAGCAAATAATTTGTGTTTTTATATAGAATAAGCCTTTTTACTATGTTGAAAGGGCTTTTTTTTATATAAAAAACCCGTTAGGTGTTTTTACCTGTGGCTATAAATACAAGAATGTCATTAAGACATTTGTCCAAATCGGTTGAGATTTCCTTTGACCAAAACCGAAACACGGTATAGCCCATTTCAAAAAGTTCTTGATTGACTTGTCGGTCACGTTGCATATTGCGTTCAATTTTGGGAATCCAAAATTTTCTATTGCTTTTGATGCTGTCTTTTCGCTCATCCCAATTGTAGCCGTGCCAAAACTCACCATCAATAAAAATAGCGAGGTTATATTTTTTTATGGAGATATCAGGTTTTCCAGGTAATTTTTTACTGTCTATACGATAGCGAATGTTTTTTGACCATAACGCTCTCCTAAATAAAAGTTCAGGTTTGGTGTTCTTCCCACGGATACGACTCATGATTTTTGAGCGTTTTTTGGTGGTATAAAAACCAGATTCTTCATTGAATCTTGGGACGATTATTTTGGGTTCATCGTAGGGCATAACATAATGTAAGTTATGAATTATTTGAATGAATTGAAAATTTAGTACGCTTCTCAATAACTATAATATATAAAGTTTGACAGTTCGAGTGTCCGGAAAGCTCCCACGAGTATTTTAAGAATCGATAATAATTTAAGCTTTCGGGATGTATCGAGAACCGAGTGTCCTGAAAGCTTCGGGAATGATTTGATAAACGAAGATTATGTTAAAGCTTTCAGGATGTATCGAGAACCTTAGGTTATTAAATTTTAAGTTTTAGTACGCTTCTCGATACTATTTCCAATCCCTGCCGGGCTTGCAAATCACTCGAAGTGACAGTGTGTAACGTTTGTCAGTTCGAGTGTCCCGGAAGCTTCTGGGGTGTTTTAAAAATCAATAAATTTATTTTAAGCTTTCGGGATGTATCGAGAACCTTTCTAGCTTATCATTAATCCGTTTTACCAAACCTCTTAAATAGCATGAGTTTACTTGAACTTCTTCTTTGCCCGATTAGGTAACTTCTCAAATTCATTATTGATCAAGGCTTCTTTTTTTGCTTTTGACCATTTTTTGATCTGTTTTTCAATCATGATAGCTTGATTTGGATCCACAAACTCTTGGTAGAACACAAGGATTAAAGGTCGTCTATTATGTGTATAGCTTTCTCTATATTTGCCAGATTGATGTTCCACAAACCGTTGTTCAAGGTTTGATGTAAACCCAGTATAATAGGTTTCATCCGAGCATTCTAGAATATAGACGTAGTATGATTTCATGTTTAAAGATACGCTTCTCGATACTATTTCCAATCACTATCGTGCTTGCAAATCACTCGAAGTGACAATGTGTATCGGTTGTCAGTTCGAGTGTCCCGAAAAGCTTCGGGAATGTTTTGAGAATTGTTAATTACATTAAGCTTTCGGGATGTATCGAGAACCGAGTGTCCCAATAGGTTTCGGGAATGTTTTGAGAATTGTTAATTACATTAAGCTTTCAGGATGTATCGAGAACTTTACGCTATTAAATTTCATGTATAAATATACGCTTCTCGATACTATTTTCAATCACTGTCGTGCTTGAAAATCACTCGAAGTGACAAATGTGTGTATCGGTTGTCAGTTCGAGTGTCCCGAAAAGCTTCGGGAATGTTTTGAGAATTGTTAATTACATTAAGCTTTCGGGATGTATCGAGAACCGAGTGTCCCAAAAGCTCCAAGAATGTTTTGAGAATTGTTAATTACATTAAGCTTTCGGGATGTATCGAGAACCTTACGTTTTTAAATTTTAAATTTTAGTGCGCTTCTCGATACTATTTCCAATCACTATCGTGCTTGAAAATCACTCGAAGTGACAATGTGTGTCGGTTGTCAGTTCGAGTGTCCTGAAAGCTCCCACGAGTATTTTAAGAATCGATAATAATTTAAACTTTCTGGATGTATCGAGAACCTTACGTTGTTAAATTTTAGGTTTCAATACGCTTCTCGATACTATTTCCAATCACTACCGTTCTTGAAAATCACTCGAAGTGACAATGGCAAGAATTAAGAATAATGAAAAACAAAAAATCCCAAACATTAACTGCTTGGGATTTTGAATTTATTTATTTGGATTTTAGTAACGATAGTATTCTGGTTTGTAAGGACCGTCTACAGCAACACCAATATATTCAGCTTGCTCATCACGCAACTCAGTCAATTCTACACCAATTTTTTCTAAGTGCAATTTGGCTACTTTTTCATCCAAATGCTTTGGCAACATATAGACTTTGTTTTCGTAAGCATCTCTGTTGGTCCACAGTTCTAATTGAGCCAAAGTCTGGTTAGTAAACGAGTTACTCATTACAAAACTTGGATGGCCAGTAGCGCAGCCTAAATTCACCAATCGTCCTTCAGCCAAAATGATGATGTCTTTTCCGTTTACGGTATATTTATCAACCTGTGGTTTGATTTCTACCTTCGTGTCACCATAATTTTTGTTCAACCACAACATTTCAATTTCATTGTCAAAGTGACCAATGTTGCAAACTACCGTTTTGTCTTTCATCATTTCAAAGTGCTTCCCTTGAACGATGTCTTTGTTTCCTGTAGTTGTGATCACGATATCAGCATTAGCGACAACGGTTTCAAGTTTTTTAACTTCAAAACCATCCATAGCTGCTTGCAATGCGCAAATTGGATCTATTTCAGTCACCGTTACAATACTTCCCGCTCCCTTAAAAGACGCTGCTGTACCTTTACCAACATCACCATAACCACAAACAACAACGCGTTTTCCTGCCAACATTAAATCTGTTGCACGGCGTACAGCATCAACCGCACTCTCACGACAGCCGTATTTGTTGTCAAATTTAGATTTGGTTACAGAGTCATTCACGTTGATTGCAGGCATCGATAAGGTACCGTTTTTCATACGCTCGTAAAGTCTGTGAACGCCCGTAGTTGTTTCTTCGGAAAGTCCATTGATACCTTCCATCAACTCAGGATATTTATCAAACACCATGTTGGTTAAATCACCACCATCATCTAAAATCATGTTTAATGGTTGTCTGTCTTCACCAAAGAATAAGGTTTGCTCAATACACCAGTTAAACTCTTCCTCAGTCATACCTTTCCAAGCATATACGGGTATGCCAGCATCAGCCATTGCCGCCGCTGCTTGGTCTTGAGTAGAGAAAATATTACAAGAGCTCCAAGTTACTTCTGCTCCAAGAGCTGTTAAGGTTTCAATCAACACAGCCGTTTGAATGGTCATATGCAAACATCCTGCAATGCGCGCACCTTTAAGTGGCTGAGAATCGCCATACTCTTCACGTAGGCTCATCAACCCCGGCATTTCAGCTTCAGCCAGTTCAATTTCTTTTCTTCCCCAAGCCGCAAGTGACATGTCTTTGACTTTATAAGGTACATAAGGCACTGTTTTCGTATTCATCTGTAATATTTTTTTGGATTCAATAAACGCAATTCTGTAATTCTAATATTTCTGAACAAGCGTGGTTGTTTAAAGAATTACATAATTGTATATTTGTTTCTATTATTCGTTTTGCGACTGCAAAGATAATTAATAACTTCGAGAAACTTAAATGCCTTTATATAAAACCCTTAGTCCAAATTCACAAACTACTGTTAAAATCTGGAACATCACTGAAAGCTATGAGGCACTCCTGCAGCCCGTTAAACTCAGAGACGAGAGCATGGCACGTGTGTTGGGCATGAAAAGTGAGCTTCACCAACGCGGCTTTTTAAGTGTGCGACACCTTTTAGCAGAATTTGGTTATACAGATGCCGATTTGTATTATGACGAAAACGGCAAACCCCATTTAAAAGATGGGAAATACATTTCTATCACGCATTCATTTACTTTTTCAGGAGTTATTGTAAGCGATACTGAAGTTGGTATCGATATCGAAAAACAACGTCAAAAAATTGGTGTCATCGCTCATAAGTTTATTGGCTATGAGTTTGATTATTTACTAAACACTGCTGAAGATTATATCAATAAACTCACAATTATCTGGTGCATTAAAGAGTCGCTTTATAAATTGTTTGCCACACCGGGCATGTTGTTCAGGGAGCATTTTTTAGTGATTCCTTTTATGGTGAAGGACGAAGAGACCATTGCGTGGATTGATTATAATGATAGAAAATACAGATATGAAACCCGTTTCCTTGAATTTGATGGGTTTACCTGTGCTTATGTGTGTTGATTAGAGTAGAATTGATTCAAAAATTTAAAAATCTGTAATTGCTCGTAATCAGCTATTGTAGAGCATAAAACTTGTCTGAGTCGTGATTAAGAACAAAGCCATACATCAAGATATACTAAGTGCCATAAATAAAGGCGAACAGCTTTTAGCCGTTTTAATTGATCCTGAAAAAATGGAACTTGAAAAATTGCCATCATTTGCGGACAAAATAAATGCTTCAAGAGCGACCCATATTTTTATAGGTGGAAGCACTGTTGAAGCTTTTAAAACGGATGATTTAGTCCAGTGCTTGAAAGGATTGACAAACTTACCCATCGTGATTTTTCCTGGAGATGTATCACAATTATCTTCACATGCAGATGCTTTGCTGTTTTTGTCCTTAGTGTCCGGAAGAAATCCTGACTATTTGATTGGAAAGCAAATTGAAGCCGTTTCAGTGTTGAGAACGATGCAACTTGAAATCATTCCCACAGGCTATTTGCTCATAGAAAACGGGAAGGAGACCGCTGTAGAACGCGTCACCCAAACCCAGCCTTTACCCCGAAATAACATTCAGCATATTGTAGATACCGCTATAGCGTCTCAACTTTTAGGGATGAAATGCATCTATCTCGAAGCAGGAAGCAGTGCGATAGAACCCATAAATTCAAAAATTATTCAATCCGTAAAAAAAGAATTGACCATTCCGTTAATTATTGGTGGAGGCATCACTTCTAAAAAACAACTCGACAATGCTTATGATGCTGGAGCAGATTTAGTAGTGATTGGAACAGCATTTGAAGAGAATGCATCATTTTTTGAAGAATTAAACAAATAACTTTGTACTAAATTTGAGTCTTATGAAAATATCAGTGGAATTGACCTTAACGCCTTTACATGATGACTATGAGCCAAGCATCATTCAGTTTATAAAAAAATTGAGAGATTCAGGACTTATTGTTTTGGAAAATCCTTTAAGTACTCAGGTTTATGGTGATTATGATGAAGTCATGCAGCTCTTGACAACAGAAATAAAGGAGGCATTTACGCTTATTGAACGGGGCTTGCTTTATATGAAAATCGTTAAATCTGACCGACACGACTATGAGCCTCATTTTTGATTTCCTATTTGGGCAATATTCAGGGTATGATACCATTGATATTGTTTTAGAAATAGTGGCGGTCATATTTGGGTTTCTTTCGGTGTGGTATTCCAAACAAAACAATATTTTGGTATTTCCCACTGGGATGATCAGTACCAGTATTTTTGTATACTTGCTTTTAAAATGGGAACTTCTTGGAGATATGATGATCAATGCTTATTATTTCATAATGAGCGTTTATGGTTGGTATATATGGACTAGAAAAGTGGATGCAGATCATGTTACTCCAATTTCAAAAACGACTGCCTGGGAAAACAAAATGAGCTTTATCATTTTTATAGCGACACTTGGTTTTGTCTTTATAGTTTATAAGACTTTTGATAAGTGGACAAGTTGGGTGGCGTATGTGGACACCTTTACAACCGCGATCTTTTTTGTAGGCATGTGGCTCATGGCACGACGTAAAGTTGAAAACTGGATTTATTGGATTATTGGGGACCTCATATCAATCCCTCTCTATTTTTACAAAGGATTTACATTTACGAGTATACAGTATTTCGGATTTACGATTATTGCAGTTTATGGATATTTAGCATGGAAGAAAAGCTTAGACAAGACCCCTCAGATTGCCTAAAAGTAGTTTTGTTTGGTCCTGAATCAACAGGGAAAAGCACTTTGGCCAAGCAGTTGGCAGACTATTATAATACGGTTTTTGTGCCTGAGTATTCCCGAATTCATGCCGAAGCACAATTATTGCGTAATAAAACATTAACCAAACAGGATGTGATGCCTATTGCTGAAGGGCAGATGCGACTTGAAAATGAAATGACGCCTAAGGCAAATAAATTGCTGATATGCGACACTGATCTGTTAGAAACCAAAGTGTATTCTGAAGCCTATTACAATGGGTATTGTGATCCTGTTTTGGAGAAATATGCCCTAGAAAACACCTATGATCTCTATTTTTTGACTTATATTGATATCCCTTGGGAAGCGGATGATTTGAGAGATAAGCCAAATGAACGAGAGATGATGTTTGAAGCCTTTGAAAGTGCTTTAAAAAGCTATAAAAAGACCTATATAATGTTAAAAGGATCTATGGAGGAACGTTTTAAAATAGCCATAGACCATATTGATGAACTTTTAAAACTAAAATCGTGAAATTTACAGACCAAGATATCTTACAAATTGAAAGTAAAGGCTTGACCCTGGCTAAGGTTCAATCTCAAGTGGAGTTATTTGAAACCGGTATGCCATTTGCAGATCTTACTGCCGCGGCAACTATTGGTAATGGGATAATACGCTGTTCTGAAAGTGAACAGAAGCATTATATCAATTTCTTCGAGAATCAGAGAAATAACATTTCATTAGCAAAATTTGTCCCTGCATCTGGGGCAGCAACGCGCATGTTCAAATCATTGTTCCGGTTTATTGAAGAGTATATTCCTGAAAATGAAACCATCAATTCTTTTATCAACAGAACTAAAGACACTGATTTGACGTTGTTTCTTGTAGGCTTAGAAAAACTTCCTTTTTATCATCGGGTATTAGAGCAATTAAAAGGATTTTATCCAAATTATAATTCCATGACCAGTGATAAACAAAAATTATTATTTGTCAAAACCATGTTAGATGAGGATAAAATGAATTACGGATTCTATCCAAAAGGATTACTGCCATTTCATAAATATAAAGACCATCTGGCCACCGCTTTTATAGAACATTTCTTTGAGGCGGCACTTTATGCATCCACCAATAATACCGCAAAGTTGCATTTTACCATCTCTGAGCGCCACGACACTATTTTTGACCAGGAGTTTAAGAAAGTTAAAAGTATTGTTGAATCTAAAACAAACACCACATTTAAAATTTCTTTTTCCTATCAAAAAGAATCTACAGATACTATAGCGGTCACTCCAAAGAACGAACCATTTAGAGAAGATAATGGCGAATTAACGTTCAGGCCTTCAGGTCACGGCGCACTTTTGGAGAACTTGAATCAGTTG
Organism: Gelidibacter salicanalis; assembly: GCF_016469035.1. Classification (GTDB taxonomy): domain Bacteria; phylum Bacteroidota; class Bacteroidia; order Flavobacteriales; family Flavobacteriaceae; genus Gelidibacter; species Gelidibacter salicanalis_A. The sequence goes on from NZ_JAEHJZ010000008.1 coordinate 28,408, forward strand.
GATGCCGATGTTATTTTTATAAAAAATATAGACAACGTGGTGGTTTATAAGTATGAAGATGAGGTTGCTGAATATAAAAAGATGTTGGCTGGAATGTTATTGGAGAAGCAGCATCAGGTCTTTAAGTATTTGAAGATTTTGGAAAACGGTGAACTTTCTGAACAAGATTTAATTGAGATTGCTGAGTTTTTAGCGAATCATTTAAACGTTATGATCAGTACGGAATTTGAAAAGTATTCCAAAAAATACCAAATAGAATATCTCTTTGATAAATTGAACCGACCAATTCGTGTTTGTGGGATGGTGAAAAATGAAGGAGAACCAGGAGGTGGCCCGTTTTGGGTAAAGAGCGAAAGTGGTCAAATCTCTCTTCAAATAATAGAATCTGCGCAAATTGATAACGACAATAAGGCGCAAAAGAAAATACTTCAAAACGCCACCCATTTTAATCCTGTAGATTTGGTGTGTGGTATCAAGAATTTTAGAGGCGATGTTTTTGATTTGCAAAAATTTGTAGACCCTAAAACTGCTTTTATAACCATGAAAACCAACGCAGGAAAAGATTTGAAAGCCTTGGAGCTTCCTGGACTATGGAACGGAAGTATGGCCTATTGGAATACGATTTTTGTTGAGGTGCCACTTATGACGTTCAATCCTGTAAAAACAGTTACAGATTTATTGAAGCCTACGCATCAGATAACATAACAACATGAATAAAGACCTGCTACAATCAGAACTGGAATTTAAAGCCGTTAGAAGCTCGGGCGCTGGTGGTCAAAATGTAAATAAGGTAGCCTCAAAAGTGGAGCTTAGTTTTGATTTGGAGAACTCTTCAGGGTTAACAGAAGATGAGAAAACCTTGTTAACCAGAACCATTGCTAACCGTCTTACAAAAGAGAATGTGCTGTTGTTGCAGTGCGAAGAAAGCAGAAGTCAGCATACCAATAAAGAGCTTATCATCCAGCGTTTTTTTGAGTTGCTCAAAGAAGGATTAATTGTCCCTAAAAAACGGATTCCTACCAGAACTCCGAGAGCAGCTGTTAAAAAACGATTGAAAACAAAACGCAAAGTTTCCGATAAAAAGACCAATAGAAAACCGCCCGAAATTGAATAAGGTTTGTTAAATTATTGTGCGCGGTGCTGATAAAGTTAAGAGGGCTTCATTCAAATATATAAAAAAAACAAATATTTGTTTTTGTCCGCGTAAATCTGTGAGATCTGCGGGATGATTTTCCCATACGCTTATTTTTCTTCCGCTGATTATGGAGATGTTGGCAGTTTTTTTTTGCTAGTATGACAAAAAGTGGATATACAAAAAAAATTCTTCAATTTTAATTTTTAATTGTTATTTCATTTCTATCTTTGCAGCGTTCTCACAAAAGGGGTGCCTATAAACGGCTGAGATCATACCCAATGAACCTAGAACAGGTAATGCTGTTTAGGGAACCTGCCTAACATCAGGCAGGGGCGATAATCGCCGATTAGTTTTATGGAGTAGTTTTCGATTTCCGGAAGCATTTAATAAAATTAAAAGAAACATTTACTAACAAGAATAATGACCTCTTTTTATTCGATTATAACGTAATCGTATGAAAAATTTATTCAATTTCCGAAAAGTCCTATTCAGGCAAAAATTTCAAATTGTATGTGTATTGGCTCTTGGTATTTCAGGACATGCACAAGAAAAACGGCAAGATTCCACCGTTGTTGAAAAACTAGATGAAGTTCTCGTTAAAGCGGTGCGTGTGGAAGCCACTTCGCCAATTACCCATTCCAACATCTCCAAAGTAGAGCTTGCCAAACGTAATTTAGGACAGGATATTCCTGTGCTCTTGGGCTACTTACCATCTGTGGTAGCTACCACTGATGCCGGAGCTGGCGTCGGGTACACCTACATCAGGGTGCGAGGTATCAATGCGCAATCAACCAACGTTACCATCAACGGGATTCCCTATAATGATGCCGAATCTCTCGGGACATTCTGGGTCAATCTAAATGATTTCGCATCATCTGTAGAAAGTCTGCAATTGCAACGCGGGGTGGGAACCTCTTCTAACGGTTCAGGTGCCTTTGGTGCCAGTATCAATGTGCTTACCGATGCTGTTTCTGACCAAGCAAATGGAGAAATCTCTAATAGTTTTGGAAGTTTTAACACCAGAAAACATACCGTAAAATTCAGCACGGGCAGATTAAATGATCATTTTGAAATTGCAGGACGACTGTCCAATATAAAATCTGACGGTTATATTGATCGTGCGTCTTCTGATTTAAAATCGTATTTCTTGCAAGGCGCTTATGTTGATGACAATACCTTACTAAAAGCAATCACTTTTGGTGGCAAAGAGGTGACGTACCAATCTTGGAATGGCTTGGAAGATCTAGAGCTATTAGAAAATGACCGAACCTTCAATACGGCAGGCATGTATACCGATCAAAATGGCGTCACTCAATTTTATGATAATGAAGTAGACAACTACCGCCAGGATCATTATCAGTTGCATTGGAATGAACGGTTCTCTAACCAATGGTCTACCAATATCGCCCTGAATTACACGAAGGGTAGTGGCTATTTTGAGCAATATAAGGACGATCAAGATTTTGAAGATTATGATCTTGAGCCAATAACCGTTGATGGAGAAGCCATCTCATCTACAGATTTAATCAGACGCCGTTGGTTGGACAATGATTTTTATGTCCTGAATGCGAACGCTAACTATAAGAATGACGCTATCAATATGACCTTTGGAGGGTCCTACAGCACCTATGATGGCGACCATTTTGGAGAAATTATCTGGGCTCAGTATCCAAGCAATAGCAGTATTAGAGATCGTTATTATGATGGCAACGGTAAGAAGAACGACCTCAGTATGTTTTCTAAAGCGACTTATAGATTGAATAATACTGTTAGCATTTATGGCGATTTGCAACTGCGCTTAGTGGATTATAAAACAACAGGTTTAAATTCAGATAGATTACCGTTTAATATTGATGAACACTACACTTTCTTCAATCCTAAGGCGGGCATTACCTATAAAATGAACAACGCCAATAACCTGTATTTTTCTTATGCAAGAGCCAATAGAGAGCCAAACAGAGACGATTTTGAAAATAATGATATTGTAAAACCAGAACAACTTAACGACTTTGAATTGGGGTGGAGACATACAGATAAAGCGTTGCGGTTTAATATAAACGCGTATTATATGTTGTACAATGAGCAATTGGTATTGACTGGAAATATTGATAAATCAGGAAACCCAATTCGAACCAATAGTGGTGATAGTTACCGTTTAGGTTTGGAAATAGAAGCTGCCATTATGTTGAGTAAACAATTTTCACTCCAACCTAATTTGACCCTAAGTTCTAATAAGAACAAGGAAACCGTAACTTCAATTGATGGAGAACTGGTCAGTCTTGGTAAAACAAACATCTCATTTGCTCCAGAAATTGTAGCGGCCAATGCCTTTGTTTTTCAACCAAATGATAATCTACAGATGTCTTTGTTGAGCAAATACGTAGGCGATCAATATATGGGCAATACCGATTCTGAAGGCTCTAAATTGAAAAGTTATTTCGTCAATGATTTTAATGTCACCTACGAAATTCCAATGACAAGCGTTTTTAAAAGCATCGTCTTATCCGGTTTGGTGAACAATATCTTTAATAAAAAGTATGTTTCCAACGGGTATTACTATGCCTATGATGATGATTTTTCGGTACCAGGAGACATAACAACTATAGAAGGTGCGGGCTATTATCCACAAGCAACCACAAATTTTTTGGTTGGAGCCACTTTAAAGTTTTAATTCGTAATAATAAGGGTGTTTCCAGAAACGTTTACGCGATATTCCTTAAGTCCGCAGGGTAGTTGCTTGCCCACGGAACCTCCGGTGAACAAACTATAAGTATTGGCGTCATCGCAACCACACACCGCGTTGGCGCCAGTAATTGTAAGTAGGGAGCAGGTGCTTTGTTCATGATTGGGGTCTGCAGCATCCCAAGCACGGAAATTACCGCCTACATTGGTAACAATCACGCCTTTATTGCCCTGATTGGCCAAATACACAGAATTGCTCGTAAATTGTAATTGACTGTATTGTGGTAAATTCATATTAACCGAAGCATTTACTTGGGCGTTGACCAAAAATTTACAATTATCATTGCTAGTGTTGCTGCTGCAGGCGGTTAATAAAATCAAGCTTATAAATAAAAAAAAGTGTTTCATCTGATAAAAATTGTGACGCAATTTACAACAATCCCAAAGTTGAAGTAAATATTTTGTATATTTGTTTAATGTCTCGTGTCAACGGGATTTTTTTTATGCTGTTTCCCACAACGGGGTTTCAGCATATTTTATATACAGTAAAACGGAGGAATTATGAGTAAAGTATCTTATTACACCCCAGAAGGTTTAAAGAAATTGAGGGATGAACTCAGTCATTTAAAAGACGTGGAGCGCCCAAAAGCTTCTCAAGCAATTGGTGAAGCAAGGGATAAGGGAGATTTAAGTGAAAATGCCGAGTATGATGCTGCCAAAGAAGCACAAGGCATGTTGGAGATGAAAATATCTAAATTAGAGGAAAGATTATCAAATGCACGAATAATTGATGAATCGCAATTAGACAGTTCTAAAGCTTTGGTGCTTTCTAAAGTAAAAATAAGAAACCAAACTAACGGGATGGAAATGACCTATACTTTGGTGGCTGATGGTGAAGCGGATTTGGCTTCAGGTAAAATTTCAGTAAATTCTCCTATTGGCAAAGGCCTTTTGGGTAAATCAGTAGGCGAGGTGGCAGATATTCAGGTGCCTAACGGCATTATTAAATTTGATGTCTTGGAAATTTCGAGATAAATAGAGCGCAGCATCCGGATTTTGGGTCGCTACAAAATTTAGGGATACCTTCAGAAGGACCTTAAACTATATAAATAAACATTCCTGTTAAGAGGTCATCTAACAGGAATTTTCTTTTTATATTTATGGAGAATAGAGAATAGAGAATAGAGAATAGAGAATAGAGAATAGAGGAGAGAGGAGAGAGGAGAGAAAATCTCGATTATCGAACAACGAATCCCGATTTACAAATCCCGATTCACGAATCCCAAAAGTTGAATAGTGCAGTAGGGAGACAGTGGTTGACCATTATTTTGTTTGCTTTATTTTAAAATTTAACTACCCTCTTAAATTCACCTCCTCGTAAAGGAGGAGTGGATTCTGCCTCCGAAGAGAGGCAGAAGACGAGGTGATTTTTAACTTGATTATGAGTAGGATTGAATAGAGAATAGAGAATAGAGAATAGAGAAGTTCAGAGAGAGAAATCTCGAATATCGAATCCCGAATCCCGATTCATAAATACCAAAAGTTGAATAGTACAGTAGGGTGACATTGACCATTATTTTGTTTGCTTTATTATTTTATTATTTAACTACCCTCTTAAATTCTCCTCCTGGTAAAGGAGGAGTGGATTCTGCTTCCGAAGAGAGGTAGAAGACGAGGTGGTTTTTAACTTGATTATAAGCAGGATTGAATAACGAATAAAGAAATAACGAATAACGATGGCATCTATATTTACAAAAATAGTCAATGGTGAAATTCCATGTTATAAAGTGGCCGAAACTAAAGACTTCTTGGCATTTTTAGACGTCAATCCCAATACGAAAGGGCATACGCTTTGTATCCCCAAAATTGAAGTAGATCAATTGTTTGATTTGGATGAGCCTACGTATGTTGGGTTGATGGAGTTTTCACGACGTGTAGGCATTGCTCTAAAAAAGGCGGTACCCTGCAAGCGTGTGGGCATGTCCGTTATTGGCTTAGAAGTGCCTCATGTACACGTGCATTTAATTCCGCTGCATACTATGGAAGATGCTCGCTTTACCAGTAAAGTGCATTTGGAAAAAGAAGCGTTTGAGACTATTGCCAAGCAAATTGCGGACCGTTTATAAAATCTGGTCTTCAAAAATTCCTAAAAAGAAAAGCGTTGTAATTATGAGGAGGGCGGTTAGCACCAGAATTAAAATCCAAGAGAAGGTCTTTAATTTGAACGACGTTGGCTTGGGCGATGAAGCGCGTTGTTGGTACTCAAAAACCCTATCAATATCATCGGTCCATCGTGCAGGAAAGATGGTAGTTTCGCACACCTTGCAAAATAAAGAGTGAGCGGTTTCTTTGGAAATGGCTTTGTAAAAAGAATTTTCAATAAAACGTTGCTTAAAAGTCAATTGCAATCCGTCTCTAGAATAACATTCGGGACAATTGTTGTTTAATTCGACCTCCCTCAACGTGAAAAACTTTTCTTCCATGGGCCAAATTTACGGAATTAATTTTAATGAAATTTCCATGGTTGTGCCTTTATTGATTTCTGAATGCAGCACCTTTATCCTGCCGTCGTGGTAATCTTCAACAATACGTTTGGCCAAGGACAGACCCAAGCCCCAACCTCGTTTTTTACTCGTAAAACCAGGCTCAAAAATTTTAGAATACAAATTTTTAGGGAGTCCCTTACCCGCGTCTGTTACCGTGATTTTAACGTGTTTGTCGTGCTCAATTACCGACACTCTCAAATTGCCTTTTCCTCTCATGGCGTCAATGGCATTTTTTACTAAATTTTCTATGGTCCAACTATACAATTGCTGATTAAGAGCTACATAAATAGGGTGTTCTGGAGCCGTAATTTCAAAATTGATCAAGGTGCTGGAGCGTGCTTTTAAATATTCGTAAGAATCGACAGTTTCTTGAACAATATCTACGCGTTTAAGCGTAGGAACAGATCCTATTTTACTGAAGCGTTCTGTAATGGTTTGTAGGCGTGTGATGTCTTTTTCAATTTCTAAAAGATAGGACGGATTAACATCTTCAGATCGTAATATTTCAGTCCAACCCACTAAAGACGATAAAGGTGTGCCAATTTGATGTGCCGTTTCCTTTGCCATTCCGGTCCAGAGCTTGTTTTGTTCAGCAATTTTTGAACTGCGATAGAAAAAATAAACCACGGCAGCAAACAAAACAATAATCAATAATAAGGCTAACGGGTAGTATTTAAGTTTGTTGATTAATGGCGAGTTTCCGTAATAAATAGTGTAGTAAATCTCTTTATCAAAATACACATCGATGGGTTTGTTTTCGCTCTCAAATTCTTCAATGAGGTTTTTTACGGAGAGGGTGTCACTTACTTTCTTTTTATCAATATTTTTGAAGGTTCCTAAGCTGCCGTCCCTGTTAATAGCCAGCATTGGTGTGGTATGGTTGCTTTCTAATATCTTTAGGGTCAGTTCTACGTTTTCGTTAGTGTCAGATTTTAAGAGTTCAGATTGTGCAAAAGACCAATTTTGCATTTTAATGCGCTCTTCCGCTTTAAAATTTTGGAAAAAGATATACGTGTTCCATAAAATTAATGATATGATGATAAAAGACGAAACAATAATAATCCACCGTAAAATATTTCGGTTCATAGTGTAAGACATCAATACATTAGTAGTTTTAAATATAGGTAAAGAAATCAGCAAATGGAAAATCTTTGAAGCTATAATTTTAGTGCGCTATTTAACTAATGCAATTATGTTGATATTATTGTATGAATCTTGCGCAAAATCATTTTTATAGGTTTAACAATATGGTTACATTTGCATCACATAATATTTTTTAGATGGTAACATTTGATCCTAAAGACCTCTCTACTGGTAGATTACATGGTTATTTGCTGAGTGCTATAGCACCACGGCCAATAGCGTTCGCAAGTACTGTAGATGTAGATGGGAATCCGAATTTATCACCGTTTAGTTTTTTTAATGTATTTAGCGCCAATCCGCCAATACTCATTTTTTCGCCTGCGAGACGGGTTAGAGATAATAGCGTAAAACACACATTGGATAATGTGGAAGCTACTAAAGAGGTGGTTATTAACGTTGTTAATTATGAGTTGGTGCACCAAGCTTCATTAAGTAGCACGGAGTATGCAAAAGGAGTTAACGAGTTTGACAAGGCTGGTTTGACCATGTTAAAATCAGATCTTGTAAAACCATTTAGAGTTGCAGAGTCGCCTATACAAATGGAGTGCAAGGTCAACGACATTATTAAATTGGGTACTGAGGGCGGAGCTGGTAATTTGGTAATTTGTGAGGTTGTAAAGCTTCATATTTCTGAAGACGTTTTGGATGGGAATCAAATGATTATTCAGGAAAAATTAGATTTGGTAGCAAGAGCGGGTGGTAGTTATTACAACCGTGCTAAAAACGGTTTTTTTGAGATTCCAAAACCATTGCAAACACTTGGTATAGGAATTGATGCGATGCCAGATGAGATTAAAAATAGCATGATTTTTACAGGTAATGATTTAGGGATGTTGGGTAATGTTGAAGTACTTCCCACTCCTGAAATTATTGCAGATTTTGTAAAAAGTGTTGGAGAGCATCATGCTAATATTAATGAAATGACGCATAGAGAAAAACATAAAATGGCCCAGAGCTATCTGAGTTATGGCGATGTTGAAAGTGCGTGGAAATTGTTGTTGTCGTAAGTTCGATAATAACAATACGTAATAAAAAATAAGAGAATAGTAATTACAATAGAAATAAAAAACAGTCAAATGGAAGTACAAGGAAAAATCAAAATGGTAGGAGAAACCCAAACTTTTGGAAGTAACGGGTTCAGAAAAAGAGAAGTGGTAGTGACTACAGAAGAACAATATCCTCAGCATATAATGGTAGAGTTCGTACAAGATAAGACAGATTTGTTAAACAGCTACCAAGTAGGTCAGAACGTAAAAGTGAGCATCAATTTGAGAGGAAGAGAATGGGTGAATCCACAAGGTGAAACCAAATATTTTAACTCTATCCAAGGATGGCGTATTGAAGGTGTACAAGAAGGTGCTTCTGGTGGCGGCATGCCTCCTGTAGCTCCAGCTGAAGCATTTCAACCAGCAAACGATTTAAACGAAGATGATCACGACGATCTTCCGTTCTAAATTAACAGAATTTTACACTTTTGAAAATTAGTTTTTATAAATTTTCAGAATGTGAACATTCATTAAAAAAACCTCGATGTTGATAGCATTGAGGTTTTTTTCGTGATATTTAACTTTAAAAATAATGAGTGTCCGGTAAAAAAGATTAAAAGTTTACATACCCCAATAAAAGCAAGATGTAGTACGATATTTTTAAAATGGCACCTTGCTTTTTAAACCAATTTTACTTCGAGTAATAGGGCAAATTTAATTTAGAATATCGCGTGTTTCTCAGTAAGGTGCAATCAAGTCTTTGTTCTTTTCCCGATGGCTATCGGGACTAGAAGCGCAGCGCCTGCCTGCCGGCAAGGCAGGGTCTTAATTATTTATCGGACACTCATGTTTAAAACAATAAATTTGAATGGTAGTATTGTCAGATAAGCTCGAGTTCCCAGATGTTTCCAGAGCCACTTCAGAGGGGTTGCTTGCTATTGGTGGCGACTTGTCTGCGGAGCGCCTCATTCTGGCCTATAAAAGCGGTATTTTCCCGTGGTTTGACGATGATGAAGTGATTCTATGGTGGTCTCCAAGTCCGCGGTTTGTGTTGTTTCCTGACCGGTTAAAAGTCTCCAAAAGTATGCGCCAATTTTTAAGGAACACAGATTTTACGGTCACGGTCAATACAGATTTTCTAACGGTTATTACAGAATGTTCCAAAGCAAAACGCTCAGGGCAGCCAGGTACGTGGATTACGGAAGATATGATCAGGGCCTACAACCAGCTCCATCTGTTAGGATATGCAACTTCTGTTGAAGTATGGCAACATAATCAATTGGTAGGAGGTCTGTATGGTGTCGACTTGGGCAACGGTGTATTTTGTGGCGAAAGCATGTTTGCCAAGGTAAGTAATGCGAGTAAAGTAGCCTTTATCACCTTTGTGCAGAATACCAATTATAAACTAATTGATTGCCAAGTGTACACCAGGCATTTAGAAAGTTTGGGTGCCGAGGAAATTGATAGGGATGAGTTTTTGAGGTATTTATAAAATTCGGAGCTAAAAATTTAAAATAGTAAAGTTTGCATTTTTCTATTCAAGTCACTAAACTTCCCCATATCTCAAACAATTCACCTCATGATCATTGATCATTCCGGTGGCTTGCATGTGTGCATACATCACTGTAGAGCCCACAAATTTAAAACCTCGCTTTTTTAAATCATTGCTAATGGTATCGCTTAGGGCTGTTGTTGGAGGTGCTTCTTTATAATTTTTAACGGTGTTTTTTATGGGTTTGCCATCCACAAAACCCCAAATATAATTTGAAAACGAACCAAATTCTTCTTGAACTTTTATAAAGGCTTGGGCATTGGTAACAGCCGAATGTACTTTTAATTTGTTTCTGATAATGCCTGCATCCTGAAGCAGATTGTCTATTTTATCCTGGTTGTAGGACGCTATTTTTTTATAATCAAAATTGTCAAAAGCAGCTCTAAAGTTTTCACGCTTCTTTAAAATGGTAATCCAGCTCAAACCGGCCTGGAAGGTTTCAAGGATCAAAAATTCAAAAAGGGTGTCGTCATCTTTAACAGGAACGCCCCATTCAAGATCGTGATATTGCTCATAGAGCGCATCGCCTTTACACCAACCACATCTGTGTTTTTCCATTTTGTAAGGTATTTTGTTTAATGCCACTAATGTAACAACAGTTACTTAAGATTGTTTTAATTTGAGTTAAATTTGCACAAAAATATAATCATGGATACAATTACACACAACATTAACAATATACTAAAAACTAGCTTAAACAGCAGCATGTTTTATGCGGACTATAGATCTTTAATGGGCGAGTTGGTGGAAACCCATTCAACCACAGGATTGGACCCAAGTGTGGACATGGTGGGGTACACTATTTTAAATGAGCAACGGATGAAACGTTGGGATAAAACTCTAAAAGTATCAGTAGAAGCTCAAGAAAAGATAGCAAGTTTTAAAGGTGATGTGACGTGGTTGGTATTGACCGAGAGCTGGTGCGGTGATGCGGCACATGTTATTCCTGTTATCAATAAGGTAGCCGAATTAAGCCCAAATATCGATTTGAAATTGGTTGTACGTGACGAAAATGAAGATTTAATGCAGCAGTTTTTGACCAATGGTGGAAAATCAATTCCTAAGTTGATTATGATTGACAATGGTTCAGGGGAAGTTTTGGATACTTTTGGTCCAAGACCAACCAGTGCTGCTAAATTAGTAGAAGATTATAAAGCAGAACACGGTATGATTACTGAAGAATTTAAGGAAATCTTACAAGCGTGGTACAATAAAGATAAAGGTCAGAATACTATTGAAGACTTATTGACAATCTTAGGGGTTTCTTAAATTTCAATTTACAGATTCCAAGAGTTTTTTTAAGGAGTTTTTATCTTCCGGCAGGGAGGTGATAACTCCTTTTTGCAATTCTAGATGCGGTTGGTTTAATTTTTTCCTTTAAAATAATAGGTAATGGACCCAATTTGCTTGGTTTTAGAGGCGTCTGGACTAAAACGCGCATCATTCGCATACTGTAGCGCACTGTCAATTAAACATGCGTTTTTTGAGGTGGAGGAGTTGTTCACGTAGGCATCAATAACTTCTCCAGATGCATTTACCGTAATGTTGATGACTACTTTCCCGCTGTCCTCACACAAGTAAACTGGAGGAGGTAAGTGTTTATCCTTGCGGTTTACCAAACTATAAGACACGCTACTATTGGTGTTAACAGAGGAGTTACTCGCTAAATTATTAGTGGAATTATTACCGTTTGATTTGGCCGAGGCACGCTTTTTGGCAGAACGCATTGCAATGACATTATTAATTTTACTGTACGAAGAAAGCTCGTTTTCACTCACCGAATGCTCTTCAGTAGCCGGTGTGTTTTCTACATCAGTAACTTCTTCTGGTACTTCAGTGTCTTCAGTTTCTGTCTGTTTAGAGTTCTTGTCAAGCTCATTAGAATTAACCGACTTGAAGTTTTTCATGATCTCTTTAAAATCATTTGCAGAATTGTAAGCTTTGTTGGTTTCTGAAATATTAGGATCATTCATAGCCATCTCCTCAAGGATTTTTTGTTCTTCAGGTGATGGAGTTGGCGGCAATTCATAATAGCTTTCAGCCATTACATCTGCCTGTTTTTTAATGCCAATGGCAAACATAGCAAGTATAAGGGTACCGCTGATAAGGGCGGTAATGATAAAGGCTTTATGTTTTTCTATAAATTCCAAAAAAAAGATATGTTTAATAGGTTCGAATGCGTTGCATTGATATATACGTCAAAATAGGAAAAAAAGATCAAAAAACCATAAACTCTATCAGACCAAGTGCTTTCTTGTAAAATTGAAATTGATGACCTGATAATTTCTTAAATTTAATCATAGGTTCGATCGCTCACCCTAAATTTATAACTCTAGAGGTTCTAGGTACTAAAGAAGTATCAATAATTATTCCGAAGGAAGAGCTTTGATGAAATTTTCTACGGTTACCGCATCGTCAACATCAAAATCGCCAATTTTTGTTCGTCTTAGGTCCGATAAATGAGCGCCAGAATGAAGTGCTTTTCCAAAATCGTTGGCCAAAGATCTAATATAGGTGCCTTTGCTACAAACAATCCTGAAATCAACTTCGAGTTGCTCAATTCGTGTAATTTCAAATTCTGAAATGTGGACTTGTCGCGACGGAATGTCCACCGCTTCACCCGCTCTTGCATATTCGTACAAGCGTTTGCCGTCTTTTTTAAGTGCAGAAAATACTGGAGGAAATTGGGAAATGTCCCCAATAAATTGTTGGGTTGCTTTATAGATTGATTCTTCAGTTACATGATCTGTAGGGTAGGTGTGATCCACTTCTGTTTCTAAATCATAGGAGGGTGTGGTGTCTCCTAAAACAAAAGTGCCTGTATATTCCTTTATCTGTGCTTGAAAACTATCAATGTTTTTGGTCATTTTACCCGTGCAAATTACCAATAAACCTGTTGCCAAAGGATCTAAAGTTCCGGCATGTCCAACTTTTATTTTTTTGATGTTGAAAGTACGTCGAATCTCCCAACGCAATTTATTGACCACTTGAAAGGACGTCCAATGTAGTGGTTTGTCAATTAATAAAACTTGACCTGTAAGGTAATCTTCAGCTGTGACCATTAGTTGTTATATAGTGAAAAGATAATCGCAATTAACCCAATCACAACGCAGTAAATGGCAAAATAAGTCAACTTGCTTTTCTTAACCAATTTGATCATCCACGTACACGCAAATAATCCTGAAACAAAAGCAGCGATAAATCCAACCAGTAGCGGTAATGAACCTGAGCTTTCATAGGAGATTTCACCACTTAAAGCATCTTTGGCCATTTTGCCAAAAATTAATGGCACAACCATCAAAAAAGAAAAACGCGCTGCTTTACCTTTATCGTTCCCTAAAAGGACTGAGGTGGAAATCGTAGCTCCCGAACGTGAGATTCCAGGCAGCATTGCAATAGCTTGAGAAATGCCAATGATAAAAGCATTGCTGAAACTCACTTTTTTGTCAGTATCCTTAGCTTTATCTGCTAAAAATAAAAGCAGTGCGGTGACTAATAACATGTATCCCACAAATAAGATATTGTTTCCAAAAAGAGATTCTAATTCTTCTTCAAATAATAATCCGATAACAACTGCAGGAATCATGGAGAGCGCAATTTTTGCAGCAAACTGCATATCGTCATTCCATTCAAACTTTAAGATACCTTTTAGGATGCTCCAAATATCTTTCCTAAATACAACAATGGTACTTAAAGCTGTAGCAAAATGCAGCACCACTGTAAAGAGCAAGCTTTCTTTAGCTTCAAAATTATCACCTAGAATAGCCTTTCCAATTTCCAAATGACCGCTGGAGGATACAGGTAAAAATTCTGTAAGACCTTGTATAATGCCTAAAATTATAGCTTCTAATAAATCCATAGGGTACTCGGGTGTAAGTTTTTGGGGTCCAATTTTGAGAAATAAGGACAGTATTTAAGGGGAGTTTAAGTCTTTGGAGCTTCGTCTTTGTTGGGGTTCAATAAAATGGCATATATCTGAACGCCAAAACCAATCAGCACTAGTGTGGGGGCCAATCGGATGCGTCTCCAATTAAAAATTTCAGGATTAAAGACATTGGGGTCGTCACTACCACCACCAGACATGAGTATAAAACCTAAGGCGATAATGCCCAAGCCAATTAGCATAAATTTGTAATTTTTCCTTCCGAAAATGAAATTGTTATTAGCGCTTTCTTTGCGTTTTTTTTCTCCCATGACAATTGCAATAATAATAGGCTGCAAATTAACGGTTTTATTTAAAGCTTTTTGTTAATAGTATCTAAATACTTGGGTTTTACCATAGATTTTAAAACCTTCCAGTCAAGTCAGTTGACAAACAGGTTTTAATAATACAGTGCATCCGTCTTCAAATTTAAAAAACGTTGCGTCGCAATAAACGTGCTGATCCATGTAATGAGAATCCCCAAAAGGAAAATACCAGCAAACAGTCCGCCAAGTAATATTGGGTTGGATAATAGTTGCAGTTCTAAGAAGCTTTGATTGAGATAGTACAATACAATACCCATTCCGATCAATGCGATAATGGCACCAATGATCCCCAACTGTACACTCTTATAGATAAAAGGTCTGCGGATAAATGATTTTGTTGCCCCCACCATTTGCATGGTTTTAATGATAAAACGTTTAGAATACACTGCCAGTCTAATAGAACTATTAATCAGCAACACGGCAATTAAGGTAAATATGGCGCTAATGACCAACACCCAAAAGGTGATTTTTTTAACATTGTCATTCATCAATTCCACCAAATCATTATCATACCGAATTTCTTCAATAAACTTTTTGTTGGATAATTCTTCAGTAATAGAGAGTAAGGTTTCTGTAGTAACAAAATCGGCTTTTAAATGCACATCAATGGAGTTTTGCAGCGGATTGTAGCCCACAAAATCCATAAAATCCTCACCTGTTTCAGCTTTCATAGATTCGGCAGCAGCTTCCTTGGACACGTATTCTGTGCTTTTGGTATATTCTGCCATTGCCAAACTTTTTTCAAGCTGGTTTACTTCAACTTCTTTTGCAGAATCGTTTAAATAGATGGTTACAACTACCTGTTCCTTAAAGTGATCAGCAACTTTTTTGGCATTCAAAACCAAAAGTCCCAAACATCCCAATAAAAATAGGACCAATGCAATACTAATTACTACAGAAAAGTAGGACGAAATTAACTTACGTTTTTGATATCTGTCAAAAGATGTACTCATACAATTTTAGTTGAAGTTGTAAAAATATAAAAGAAATCTGTTCCCTTTGGGTTTACAACGTTTAAAATTTCAATACTGTTGTATTAAGTGGACGCTTTGATCAATTGGGTTCCAATAATTGGCATTATAGATAGTTATAAATAGGAATTAGATTTAATTTTATATTTTAGGAGATCATAGAATGCAATATTATTTTTAATTTTTTGTTTGCTAAGTGCATCCTATGATAAATTTTAGCGATTATGAATAGAATTTTAATTGTTGCAGTGTTGACCATATTAGGCTTTTCGGACTATAGTAACGCACAAGAAATCAATTTTGGGGCCAAGGCGGGTCTTAACATCACAAACCTCAATGGTGGTCATACCGAGGGAGATCATAGTATTGGTTTTCATCTTGGCTTTATTTCAGAATTTATTTTCAGAAGGGGGCGTTTTGGGGTTCAACCTGAGTTTCTCTATTCTAGCCAAGGTTCAAAAGCAAGAGATGGATATAAAACAACCTTAGATTACGTTTCCGTACCGCTCCTATTTAAGTTTTTTCCTATTAAGGCCCTAAGTTTCGAAGCTGGTCCACAAGCCTCTTTTCTTGTAAATGACAAAAGAGAATTTTCAGATGACCTTGAGACCGAAACGGAAACTGGCGCTGAAAATTTTGATCTAGGTGTCAATCTCGGTTTGGGATACCAGCTTAAATACAATCTTTTTGTTCAGGCACGGTATCATTACGGCATAAAAAAAGTTTTGGGCGATCTCCATAACAGTGTGTTTCAATTTTCTCTAGGATATAAATTCTAATCCAAAAAAAATCTAAATCTACAAAGCGTCTAAGAATTTCATCACGCTATTTTTGTTTTAAATAGTTGTGTGCTGTTTAATAGGCAGTTTAGGCGCTAATTCTTAAATTTGCGCCTCTAATTTGATTCAGTGTAGGAAGATTAGTATTGCAATTTTTTTATTTGCAATAACAGAACTATAAGCTATTGTTATTTGAAAAAGTTAATATCTTCTCTGGTTTGGGCTTTCTTTGGAAGAAGCATCAGTTAAGAGCAATTGAAAATAAAAGGAATAAACTAAAGATACCTGTGTTTACAGGCGTTAATATGAATTACAATTTCAACGAGATAGAAAAAAAATGGCAAGACCATTGGGCAAAAAATCAAACGTTTAAAGCCGATAATTTTAGTGATACCCCAAAATATTATGTGTTGGACATGTTTCCTTACCCTAGTGGGGCAGGACTGCACGTTGGACATCCATTAGGGTATATTGCGAGCGATATTTATGCGCGTTACAAACGTCATAAAGGCTTTAACGTGTTGCATCCCCAAGGTTATGACAGCTTTGGTTTGCCTGCAGAACAGTATGCCATCCAAACTGGGCAGCATCCTGCGGTTACTACTGAAGAAAATATTAAAACCTATCGGCGTCAATTAGATCAAATAGGATTTTCATTTGATTGGAGTAGGGAAGTCAGAACTTCTGATCCATCATATTACAAATGGACCCAATGGATTTTTATTCAATTGTTTGAATCTTGGTATTGTAAACATGCCGATAAAGCTTTTCATATTTCAGAATTAATAAAAGTATTTTCTGAAGAAGGAAACGAGGGCGTAGAAGCGATATGTGATGATAATGTTGAAATATTTTCTTCTTCCGAATGGAATGCTTTCGATGCTACAAAACAGCAAGAGATTCTTCTTAAATACAGAATGACCTATTTGGCGGAAACTGAAGTCAACTGGTGCCCTGCTTTAGGAACTGTCTTGGCAAATGACGAAATTGTCAATGGTGTTTCTGAACGTGGGGGTCATACCGTGATGAGAAAGAAAATGACCCAATGGAGCATGCGAATTTCTGCTTATGCTGAACGTTTATTGCAAGGTTTGGATCAAATTGATTGGACAGAATCGCTAAAAGAAAGCCAGCGCAACTGGATTGGAAAATCGGTGGGTGCCAGTGTGACGTTCAAGGTTATTCCGAATGACTCGTCCGGCGCCGTCGAGACGTCTCATAAGATTGATGTTTTTACAACACGACCTGATACCATTTTTGGGGTGAGTTTTATGACCTTGGCTCCAGAACATGACTTAGTTTCAAAAATCACTACTGGTGAACAGAAACCGGAAGTGGAAGCCTATATAAAAGCTACTTCAAAACGTAGTGAGCGCGACCGTATGGCAGATGTCAAAACCATTACAGGGGCTTTTACAGGTGCTTATGCTGAGCATCCTTTTACCAAAGAACCGATTCCGGTTTGGATTGGCGATTACGTATTGGCAGGTTATGGAACAGGCGCCGTAATGTCGGTGCCCTGTGGTGACCAGCGGGACTACGATTTTGCAAAACATTTTGACATTCCGATTCCTAATATTTTTGAAGGCATTGATATTTCTGAAGAAGCCTACGGCGCGAAGGAAAATGTTGTTATTGCCAATTCCGACTTTTTAAACGGATTGCCGTATAAAGAAGCTACAAAAAAAGCCATTTTAGAACTTGAAAAATTAAACCAAGGAGAAGGAAAAACCAATTACCGCCTCCGCGATGCTGTGTTTTCGCGTCAGCGGTATTGGGGTGAGCCATTCCCGGTGTATTACGTCAACGGCATGCCACAAATGATTGATAAAAAACATTTGCCAATCCGTTTGCCTGAAGTAGAAAAATATTTACCTACTGAAACCGGCGAGCCACCTTTAGGACGCGCTGATGTGTGGGCTTGGAGTACGGAAAGCAACACTGTGGTTGCTAATGAGAATATCAATCACACCACTGTTTTTCCATTGGAGTTGAACACGATGCCAGGTTGGGCAGGGAGTTCTTGGTATTTCTTTAGATATATGGATGCTCAAAACGATGAGGTTTTTGCCAGTGAAGAGGCGCTCAACTATTGGGAAAGTGTCGATTTATATATTGGAGGAAGTGAACATGCCACGGGTCATTTGCTTTACTCTCGTTTTTGGGTAAAATTCTTAAAGGACAGAGGTTTTGTAAGTATTGAAGAGCCTTTTAAAAAGCTGATCAACCAAGGAATGATCTTGGGGACGAGTGCTTTGGCTTTTAAACATATTGTCGATTATGATTTTTTAATTAAATATTTAGATATAAATGGTTCTATCATTTCTAATGAACCAATAAGTATTTCGGAAGAAGTCTTAATTGAGCAAGACCTTATTAATGACGATGGTGTTGACGGTAGAATAGAAACAGAAATAATGAAGAAAGTAAGGCGTAAATTGGAAGATTCAAGACCTAATATCTCATTTGATTTAAAACCAAAACTTACGAGCTTTAGCCTTGCTATGCCTTTTCATATAGATGTAAATATTGTAAACTCTTCAGATGAACTAGATATTCGGGCATTCAAAAACCATCCTTTGTATCAAGATTACAACGAATCAATTTTTATTACTGAAGAAACAGATATTTACAAAGTTTCCCGCGAAGTCGAAAAAATGTCCAAATCCAAATACAACGTGGTCAATCCAGACCAGATTGTAAAAGATTATGGCGCAGACAGTCTTAGATTATACGAGATGTTCCTTGGACCGTTAGAACAAGCAAAACCTTGGAATACCGCCGGAATTACTGGCGTTCATAGTTTCCTTAAAAAACTATGGAAATTGTATGTGGGGGAAAATCGTTTAAATGTTACTACTACCGAACCAACAAAAGACAACTTAAAAACATTGCATAAAACCATCAAAAAGGTGGAAGAAGACATTGAAAACTTTTCGTTCAACACATCCGTATCAACCTTTATGATTGCAGTTAATGAATTGACAGCTCAAAAGTGTACGAGTAAGGCCGTGTTAGAACCGTTTTTAATACTACTCTCATCTTATGCGCCTCATATAACGGAAGAATTGTGGAATCAATTAGGATATAATGAATCTATTGCCACAGTGCCTTTTCCAGAATTTGATGCCAAGCATTTGGTAGAAAGCAGTAAAAATTACCCCATCTCTTTCAACGGAAAAATGAAATTTACCTTAGAACTGCCAATGGATATGAGCAAAGACGACATCGAAAAAACCGTCATGGCTCATGATAAAACCATTGCTCAATTAGAGGGCAGAACACCTAAAAAAATAATCATCGTTCCTGGAAAAATTGTGAATATTGTTGGTTAGATGTGCTCATGGAGAATTCTCCCTTGAGTGTCAGTAAACATCATAATGATTTAAGTTGATTCATTATAATAACCTGTATATTTCATCAAAAAGAAGCAAATATTTGTCTTTGTTCCGTGTAAATCAGCAAGATCTGCGGGACAATTTTTCCATACACTAAGTTGTTTTTCCCGCTGATTACAGAGATTTTCGCAGATTTTTATACGAGTATGACAAAAAACGGATATACAAATTCTCCTCCTTTTCAAGGAGGAGTGGCTTCTGTTTCAGAAAATAAACAGAAGACGAGGTGGTTTAAAGTGGCTATAGTAATTAATATCACTTTTTTTAAAAGCACTCTAGTTAAAAATAACTGACAAAATTACCTGATGTAAAATTGGCGTGCTTTTTGTTATCTTTAAATGAAATTTAAAACAAAATAAAATGGGAGGAATAGGCATGGGCTATTGGGTTTTAATTGGTGGTATTGCACTAATTAGCTGGTTGGTAAGCAATCAATTAAAAAAGAAATTCAAAAAATATTCGCAAGTTCATTTAAGAAATGGAATGAGCGGAAAGGAAATTGCTGAAAAAATGCTCGCTGATAATGGCATCACTGATGTGGAAGTTATTTCCGTAAAAGGACAATTAACTGACCATTATAATCCAGCAAATAAAACGGTTAATTTAAGTGAATCTGTTTATATGCAGCGTAATGCTGCTGCGGCCGCCGTTGCTGCCCACGAATGTGGACATGCGGTGCAACACGCGCAAGCGTATAGCGCCTTAAAATTGCGTTCCGCTTTGGTTCCTGTAGTAAGTGTGACTTCAGGAATGTCACAATGGTTAGTTATTGGAGGTTTGATTCTTGGTGCCGCTGCTGGCGCCGGTTTTGGCTATTATATTGCCATTGCGGGATTAGTGTTTATGAGCTTCGCAACCTTGTTTAGTTTTATTACCTTACCGGTAGAATATGATGCCAGTAATAGAGCATTGGCTTGGTTAAAGGGAAAAAACATGTTGACGCCAGAAGAGTATAAAGGTTCAGAAGATGCACTTAAATGGGCTGCAAGAACGTATTTAGTAGCGGCAATTGGTGCTTTAGCTTCTTTATTATACTGGGCTATGCAAGTTTTTGGTAGTAGAAACTAACCGTTTTATAATATGATAATAGAAATAAGCCGAACGCAAATACTTGTTGTTCGGCTTATTATTTTTGCTATTTTTATCTTCTAACATAACGAAACACATTTATTATTTATGGAACGACAACTTCCTGAGAGTCCTTTTGATAGTTTTGATGCGAAACTATTGGTGCATACTTCTGATGCTGAACGTGTCGACTTTTATAAGAAAACATACGGGCACGTGGCAGGCGGCGTTTTGGTCTTTATTGTATTTGAATATCTTTTATTACAAAGCGAAACCATTGTCAATTTTGCCTTGTCAATGACAGAAGGATATAAATGGCTCATTATGCTGGGAGGCTTTATGTTTATTACCAGTTATGCTGAACGAATGACCATGAAATCGCCTGATAAAAATAAACAATACTTAGCGTTCGGAATTTATATTCTGGCTCAAGCATTCATCTTCGTACCCCTAATTTATATCGCTGCGTTTTACATGGATTCTGGTCCTGAGATCTTAAACCAAGTTGCCATTGTCACTTTGGCGCTTTTTACGGGACTATCTGCCGTTGTATTTGTCAGTAAAAAAGACTTTTCATTCCTTAAAACAGGCTTGACCGTTGGCTTTTTTATTGCCATCGGATTGATTGTGGCAGGAATTTTATTCGGATTTAATCTCGGATTGTGGTTTTCTGTAGGGATGTGTCTATTGGCGGGCGGCTCCATTTTATACCAAACTTCCAATTTAGTGAACAAGTATTCTACTGAAGATTATATTCCTGCGGCTTTAGGACTTTTTGCCTCCTTGATGCTTTTGTTCTGGTATGTACTTCAGATTTTTATGTCGAGAGATTAAGCTATAATCACATCATAATAAAAAACTCCTGATATTTCAGGAGTTTTTTTATTAAAAAAAGGCCATCAGTGACCGGTAAAACAGGTGAAAAGTTTCAAACCCCCTTAAAGCATAATCTGGTTCGAGAACTTAAAAATAACACCTTGTTTTTGAAACCAATTTCACTAAGAGTGATTGGGCAAATTCCACTTTGAATAAGCATTGTTTATCAGTTAGTTATAATCAAATCTTTGTTCCCTGCCTGACTGGCAAGGGCAGGTTTATTCTATCAGCGCAGCGGTCTTAATTCTTTATCGGACAATAATGAGAAAAGATCTTAAATTTGAATCTGTCGGTCTATTTGCTGATTTAAGGAAATAAAGGTTTCTGTTCTTGAAACCCCGGCAATTGATTGAATTTCCTTATTGAGCAAATGCATCAAATGTTCGTTATCCTTACAAAGAATTTTTATTAGGATACTCCAGTTTCCTGTGGTGTAATGACATTCCAATACTTCAGGAATTTTTTGAAGTTGCTTTACTGCCTCTGGATTGCTCATAGCCTTGTCTAAATAAATACCGACAAATGCCATGGTAGTATACCCCAATACCTTCGGATTGATAACAAATTTAGAACCCGATATTAAACCTGATTTCTCTAGTTTTCTCAAGCGCTGATGTATAGCTGCCCCAGAGATGCCTACATTACGGGCTATTTCTAAAATAGGCGTTCTGGCATCTTCCATTAAGGCACGGAGGATCTTTTTATCGATCCCATCAATTTGTATATTTTGATTGACTATTTTCATGTTCACTTCCCATGAAGACGGGAATCTTTTTAATTTTAATCTTTCACTTGAAACCGCTTATGCATTTAATGGATTATATCCTAAATAGGGCACTTCTTTTTCGGTAAACTTGATATCAAACGCCTCTAGTTCTGATAGAATCGGGCCGTAGACTTCTTTAGTTATAGGTATTTGAACGCCAGGCGTCACAATAGTGCCATTTAAAATAGCCAATGTGGCTATTGCCAACGGGAGTCCAACGGTTTTTGCCATTGCTGTATAGGTCATGTCTTCACCAAGTGTGACCATAGTAGAGTCAATTTGATGCATCTTCCCGTTAAGTTCATACCCAAACTTGTGGTACATGACTAGCATATCTTTGTCGTCATTGTCAAGTGTCCAACTATCCATCAGTATTTTCTGAAGGATTTGTGCTGGAGTGGCTTTTATAAGACCCACCATTTTGTTTCGGTTAAAAATATCCAATTCTTCAAATTTCTCCCAAACAATATCGTCTTGATCAATTTTAAGCGACAATCTGAATTTCAATTCTACAGAATCTGTAGTGCTATACGGTAAAAACGCATTCACAAAATCCCGATAACTCATGTTTTCACTATCATCTATCGTATAGCTGTCGTCCGTCATTCCCAGTTGTACAAAGACATTCCATGCTCTACTGAATCCAACGCGGCGCATCGTGCCTCTGTATAGTGTTTTAATGTGATCTAAACCATAAACGCTCTGGTATTTAAGAGAATCTCTATTGGCATAGGCTTCAAAACGACCGTAACCATCCACTTCTAAAAATTCAGTTCTTCTAAATAAACGATGGTAAGGAATGTACTTATAATTGCCTTCCTGTATGAATTTTGCGGCACTACCTTGCCCGGCTACAACAACATTTCT
Organism: Gelidibacter salicanalis; assembly: GCF_016469035.1. GTDB lineage: Bacteria > Bacteroidota > Bacteroidia > Flavobacteriales > Flavobacteriaceae > Gelidibacter > Gelidibacter salicanalis_A. The sequence goes on from NZ_JAEHJZ010000008.1 coordinate 51,425, forward strand.
TGGGTTCCACGTAAATTTATAGTTCCAGAGGTTGTTGTCGCTTTCAGGAGCAACCAATCCGCCAGCAAAAGATTCAAACAACACCATTTTGCCGCCTTTAGCCCTGATGCTGTCAATAACTTTCATGGCGCTCATATGGTCGATACCAGGATCTACACCAATCTCATTCATAAACACTAACCCTTTGTTTTTAGCAACCATGTCTAGATCTTCCATTTCTTTACTCACATAAGAAGCGGTGACCATGTTTTTACCGTAAGTAAGGCAATCTTTGGCGACTTCAATATGATATCTGGCAGGGAGCATTGAAATGACTATATCAGCATTCTCGATAGCATTTTGTCGTGATTGTTTATCAAATACATCTAAGGTAATAGCCTGGGCATGCTTATGATTATTAATAAGTTTGCTGGCGTTATGGATGTCGATATCACCAACTATGATATGAAGGTTTTCGGGTATTGATTTTTCCAGTAAATATTTTATGAGGTATGAAGAAGATTTTCCTGAACCTATGACTAATATTTTTCGCATAATGGGAATTCTTGAGTAGTTTTGTGTTTAATAAATACGAATTTACTAAATAACTCTTGTTTATTGAAGGCATTAATATAAATATATGAATAGAACGATCTTGATAACTGCAGCTGCTTTTGGCATCATCGCCATCGCTTTAGGTGCTTTTGGTGCGCATGGTTTAAAGCAATTAATTTCTATAGAGGCACAACAGACGTTTGAAACGGGTGTGCGTTATCAAATGTACCATGCATTGATGCTCTTATTTGTTGGAACGACAACGTTTTTGAAAGATAAATCAAAAACCATTATTTATTATTTGGTAGTCGTTGGAATACTATGTTTCTCAGGGTCAATCTATGGGTTGGCTACCATGGAGGTAACTGGTATTAACTTTAAAACCATAGGCTTTGTGACGCCAATTGGCGGGCTTTTCTTGATTATTGCATGGGTTCTCATGATGGTCGCTTTTTTAAAGGAGAAACGTTATAATTCTTAAAAAGAAGTGCATACTTTAAAATAATTGCTAATTTTGTAGCCACAAACAACACAATATTATTATGGCCAATAACACCCAAACTACGAAATCGATTTCGTTAGATGATTACGGTATTAAAAATGCCGAAGTACATTATCAACTGCACCCAGATAGACTTCATGACATTGCTATTGCCGAGGGGCAAGGTGTTGAAGCATCTTCTGGCGCGCTGGCAATAAACACTGGGGAATTCACAGGACGTTCACCCCAGGATCGTTTTATTGTTAAAGATGAGGTAACTAAAGACCGTGTATGGTGGGGAAATATCAACATTGCATTTGATCCAGATGATTTTCAAAAGTTGTATGATAAGGTGACGGATTATCTTTCAGGGAAAGAGGTTTTTGTAAGAGATAGCTACGCCTGTGCGGATGAAAATTACAAATTAAACATTCGAGTAATTACGGAATATGCCTGGAGCAATCAATTTGCGTATAACATGTTTTTGCGTCCAACAGAAAAAGAATTGGAAAACTTTACTCCAGAATGGACCATTGTCAACGCACCTGGTTTTATGGCAGATCCTGAAGTAGATAAAACACGTCAACATAACTTTGCAATCTTGGATTTTACAAGAAAGATTGCTTTAATAGGAGGAACAGGGTATACTGGAGAGATTAAAAAAGGAATTTTTTCTGCCTTGAATTTCATTCTGCCAGTATTTAAAAACACCTTACCAATGCATTGTAGTGCCAATGTAGGTAAAGATAATGACACTGCTATTTTCTTTGGCTTGTCAGGTACAGGAAAAACAACATTATCAGCAGATCCTAACAGACGTTTAATTGGCGATGATGAGCACGGATGGACTAAAGAAAATACCGTTTTCAATTTTGAAGGCGGATGCTATGCAAAGGTGATCAATCTCTGTGAAGAGAATGAACCTGATATCTTTAAAGCCATCAAGAAGGGTGCTATTTTGGAGAATGTCATTTTAGATGCTCATGGTCAAGTCGATTTTGACGATGTTTCTATCACACAAAATACACGTGTAAGTTATCCTTTAGATCATATTGAAAATACGTTAGTGCCTTCAATCGGTGAAAATCCTAAGAATATTTTCTTTTTAACAGCAGATGCCTTTGGAGTATTGCCTCCAATTTCAAAATTGACACCTAGTCAAGCTGCCTATCATTTTATTTCAGGCTATACGGCCAAGGTTGCTGGTACTGAAGCGGGAGTGGTGGAACCAGTACCAAATTTTTCAGCCTGTTTTGGTGCTCCTTTTATGCCGTTACATCCTGCCAAGTATGCTGAGATGTTAAGTAATAAAATTCAGGAAACCGGTGTTAATGTGTGGTTGGTAAACACAGGTTGGACTGGCGGACCTTACGGCGTAGGTACCAGAATGAAACTGAAATATACCAGAGCCATGATCAATGCGGTCTTAAACGGTGATTTGAAAGATTATACTTACGAAGATTATCATATCCATTCTGTATTTGGAGTGGCGCAGCCAAGATCTTGCCCAGGAGTTCCTACGGAAGTGTTGAGTCCAAGAACAACATGGAATGATGATGAAGCCTATTATACGACAGCATTTAAATTGTCTAATGCCTTTAGAGAGAATTTCAAGAAATTCGAAAGCTTTTCTAGTGAAGAAATCAGAAGAGGTGGCCCACAACGTTACGCGTTTTAATTAGTGAAACTCAATTTTTAAAAGTTGCGAAGCAATGAATTAAAAATTGTTAGTTGAACTAATCCCGCTTTTTAGCGGGATNNAAAAGGAACTTCTACTTGATACCTCGTACCCTTGGGTCGAGGTTGTTCATTCCACAGTTTCAATAAATATAAAAAGGCGATTCAATTATTTGAATCGCCTTTTTTAATGCTTTAAAAATTAGTTTATTTTCCTTTATTTGTTTTTTCAATATATTTCTCCAGAGCCATAGTCATTGACGGGGTTTCGGGGCTCGGAGCCAGAATATCAACTCGTAAGCCGTGCTCTTCAACAGCTTTAGCTGTAGTAGTTCCAAAAACAGCAATACGGGTGTCGTTTTGCTTAAAGTCTGGGAAATTATGGAATAAGGACTCAATCCCTGACGGACTGAAAAATACTAAAATATCGTAGTACACATCTGCAAGATCAGATAAATCGCTAATTACAGTTTTGTAAAAAACGCCTTCCTTCCATTTAATGTTTAATGCATTAAGGATTTCAGGGACTTCGTCTTTTAATTTATCAGTTGTAGGCAATAGGAAACTTTCGTCTTTATATTTCTTAATTAAAGGAGAAAGGTCTTCAAAATTACGTTTACCCACATAAATTTTCCGTTTTCTATAAACCACATATTTTTGTAAGTAAAACGCTACGGCTTCACTCTGACAAAAATACTTTAGGGTGTCTGGAACTTTAAAACGCATTTCGTCTGCCACTCTAAAAAAATGATCCACAGAATTTCTGCTGGTTAAAATAATTGCAGTGTATTGTGTTAAGTCAACTTTTTGATGTCTGACGTCTTTTGCCGCGACACCTTCTACATGAATAAATGGGCGAAAGTCAATCTTTACTTTTTGCTTTTCTTGGAGATCAAAGTAAGGCGAATTTTCGATTTTAGGTTCAGGTTGTGACACTAAAATTGTTTTCACTTTCATAGGCTTGGGATTGTTTTAAGCTTTATATTCTACAATTATTTTATACAAAATCAGATATGGCCCAATTTCAAGTGCGCAAAGATACAAAATAAAATAGAATATGTTGTTAATCACGGTCTTTTGATGATTTTTAAAGGAGGTAATAAAGCCAATTACATTTATAATTAATAGTAGGAATATAACAACAATAATAAGGATCCTTGAAGGGGCTATAGTGTACAATAACAGCGCATTAATAGGTAAAAGAATAAGGCCGGTAAAATTCTTATAACTTATTTTTTGAAAGAGATAAGCATCAATTATTCCGTCAATTTCAAACACACTTCCTATGAGGCGCTCCACTAAAATTTTGATGAGCGCAAGGGTGCCTACTCCAAAAATAAACTTCAAAAACACTGTCAGCGCAAAGGTTTGCGTAGGTTCGAAAGTGAGATAAGAAAGATATGAAAAAGTAGAAATTGAGATGATAAGATTAAAAAATAGGAGCGCATCAAAGACATCAATAAATTTTTGATCTTTAGTATAAATTTTGAGATATTTTGAATTTCCGAAGACTCCTAGGAAATCTAAAAACCGATTGGTAAAAGTTACCTTTGCTATGGTAATGAAAATTAATCCCAAAACCATAAAAATGGTAAACCATTCGTAAGATATGACGTCTCTTAGCATGCCGCTAAATTATAAAGAATATTTTATCTGTTGATTTGAATAAAATTAATCTTTTAAAAAAACTTACTTTTGCTAAAATTTTTTATCGATGAAAGACGCCATTGTCATCATTCCAACTTACAATGAGATTGAAAACATTGAAGCTATTATCATTGCAGTTTTTGCGCAAGATAAGGCCTTCGATGTTCTTGTGGTAGATGACAGCTCTCCAGATTTGACCGCTGAAAAAGTGGAATCCTTGCAAGCGGAGTTTCCTGACCGATTGTTTCTGCTGAAGCGCAAGAATAAAACAGGCTTAGGTACCGCCTATATTGAAGGATTTAAATGGAGTCTTGAAAGAGCGTATGAATACATCTTTGAAATGGACGCCGATTTTTCGCATAATCCAGACGATTTGGTAAAACTGTACAAGGCCTGTGCTGAAGAGGGAGCTGACGTTGCCATTGGCTCCCGCTACATTACGGGTGTTAACGTGGTCAATTGGCCAATGAATAGAATCTTACTATCTTATTTCGCCTCTAAATATGTCCGCTTCATTACAAGAATGAACATTCAAGATACCACCGCAGGTTTTGTTTGTTATAAAAATAAGGTTTTAGAAACCATTAATTTGGATGCCATTAAGTTTGTGGGCTATGCATTTCAGATTGAAATGAAATTCAAGGCCCATTTAAAAGGATTTACTATCGTAGAAGTTCCTGTGATTTTTACGGATCGTGCAAAAGGAAAATCGAAAATGAGCGGTGGAATTATTTCTGAAGCCATTTTTGGAGTTATAAACATGAAATTTAAAAGCCTATTGGGCAAGTAATATGAAACGAGCATGCTAAAAAAATCACCACCCATGGGAATGATTAATTGCAAACAGCATGTGTCCGTTAAAGAACAAAAGAAATAAACACATGAAAGCAAGAACGGTACTGATTAAAAATGCTAAAATTGTTAATGAAGGACACATTTTTGAAGGTGATATTTTGATTGAAGGCGAATTTATTAAGGAGATAGATACTTCAATTAGCGCAAAGACTCCTGATGTGGTAGTGATTGATATAGAAGGTAACTATGTGTTTCCTGGTGTTATTGATGACCAAGTGCATTTTAGAGAACCAGGGTTGACACACAAAGCAACCATTGCGTCAGAATCTCGAGCAGCAGTAGCTGGTGGAATTACTTCATTTATTGAAATGCCAAATACGGTGCCTCAAACCACAACCATTGAAAAATTGGAAGAAAAGTTTGAGATTGCTAAAAATACCTCTTATGCCAATTACTCATTTATGTTTGGAGGTACCAATACCAATTTGGAAGAAATACTAAAAGTGGATTCCAAAAATGTGGCGGGTCTTAAATTGTTTTTAGGATCATCTACAGGTGATATGCTTGTGGATAATACCGAGGTCTTGGAAAAGATCTTTAAAAGTACGGACCTCTTGATTTCTGTGCATTGTGAAGATGAAGCCACCATCAAAAAAAACCTTGAGGAGCATATTGAAAAGTACGGGAATGATATTCCTATGGAATGCCATCCAGATATTAGAAGTGCGGAGGCTTGTTATATATCGTCATCTAAAGCCATAGAATTAGCTAAGAAAACTGGTGCACGTTTGCATATATTTCATGTTTCGACCGCTAAGGAGACCAAATTGTTCACGAATAAAATTCCGTTAAAGGATAAAAAAATAACCGCTGAAGTCTGTATTCACCATTTGTGGTTTAGTGATGAAGATTATAAGAAAAAAGGCAGCTTAATTAAGTGGAACCCGGCAGTAAAAACGGCGCACGATCGTGATGAATTGTGGAAAGCCCTTTTAGACGGTCGTATTGATGTGGTGGCTACCGACCATGCACCGCATACTTTGGAAGAGAAACAAAACATCTACACAGAAGCTCCGTCTGGCGGTCCCTTGGTTCAACACGCGTTGGTTGCTATGATTGAAGCGTACCATAAAGGGAAGATAAGTTTAGAAAAGATTGCTGAAAAAATGTGTCATAATCCTGCCATATTGTTTCAAGTAGAAAAGCGTGGGTATGTCAAGCGTGGCTACTATGCTGATTTGGCCATTGTAGATATTAACAGCCCTTGGACGGTTAAAAAGGATAATATTTTATACCAATGTGGTTGGTCTCCTTTTGAGAACGTGTTGTTTAAATCGAGAATCACCCATACCTTTGTAAATGGGTCGTTAGTGTACAAAAACTTTAAATTTCTAGACGTTAAGGCGGGAAAACGATTAACTTTTAAAAGATGAAACACATTTGTTACATAATGGTTTTAATGATAATGGTTGGGTGTAGCGGTATGGATAAACCTAAAAAACCTAAAAATTTAATCGCCAAGGAGAAAATGGCAGAGATCATGTATGATCTGCACATTTTAAATGCCGCTAAAGGGGTCAATAGGAAAATATTAGAGGCCAGCGGAATCATGCCCTTAGAATATCTCTACCAGAAGTACAATATTGACAGCTTGCAATTTGCAGAGAGCAATACGTATTATGCCTATGATACCAAAGGCTATTTGGCAATCATAGAAAAAGTAAAAAAGGACCTCCAAAAAAATAAGGACCTTTACGAAAAATTGAATGTGGAAGAACAAAAAGTTAAAGACTCGATAACTAAACTTAACAAAAAAAAGAAAGATACGCTGGTGGATTTAGAGCGTTCTTTACCTCAATAAGGCTCATTTTTTCAAATCGTTTAAGAATAACTTAGCGGTATCCTTTATGGAAATAGCCATGGGTTTGAATTGAAAATCCAAAGCATTTTTTAACTTGGAGGCATCATATGTTGTGATGCTCTTTGCGCTTTTGGTCATTTGTTTGGACAATCTTCGGCGTTTGCCTGTTAGCAACTGATATAGCCAATCCAAACGCCAACCTAGTGCAAGGATAAAAGCTGTGGCCTCTTTTGCTGGGGGCTCTACATTGAGTGCCAAAGCCGTTTGGTGCTGAAATTCTTTAAACGATAGATTTTCTGAAATGACAATAAAACGTTCGTTTTTTATATCGCTGAGCATTAATAGAAGCATTGCATTAACCACATCATCCACATCTACATAGCCTGTAACACCATGCGTAAAATACGCCATGCCTTTGTAAATCTTTTTGATGAGACTGCTACTGCCGCCACTGTTCCAAAAGCCTGGCCCGATAATGATTCCCGGATTGAGTATCACGGCATCAACACCCTCTTGCGTACCGCGCCATACTTCAGTTTCAGCGCCATATTTTGTAATAGCGTAGGTGCTGTTATCGTCGTCTTGATTCCAAAACGTTTCTTCCGTGATGACTTGCCCCGGGTTTTGGTGATGGCCAATGGTGGCTATAGAGCTCACATAGCATAACTTTTTAATTTGGTTAGAAATACATAGGTTCACCACATTTGCTGTACCTTCAATATTGATTTTGCGAAGTTGGCGGTACTTATCAGGTTCAAAGCTTACAAGCGCAGCACAATGGTATACATAGTTGACCTGTTTAAAAGCCTCTGCCAAAGATGGTACATCAGTAATGTCAGCTTCTAGCCATTCAATTCTTTTGTAAAGCGATTCAACGTCTTCAGTGTAGTATGAAAAGACTTTCTTAACCAAATCCAATTTCTGTTCCCTTCTGTAAATTGCTTTCACTTTGGCATTGGTTTGCAGTAACTTAAAAAGTAAATGGGAACCTACTAATCCTGTGCCTCCTGTAACTAATATCATGTGACTAAAATAAAGAATTATTAGATATTAATTCCTAATTCTCTAGTGATGTTTATCTTTGCAGAATATTTGAAAATTAATAAAAAGAATTCATGACAAATGCGTTTGTAGAAGATTTACGTTGGCGAGGAATGGTCCACGATATCATGCCGGGAACAGAAGAGCAACTCAATAAAGAAATGACCAGTGCTTATATAGGCTTTGATCCTACTTCTGATTCATTGCACATTGGGAGTTTGGTACCTATCATACTATTGGTGCATTTGGAAAAGGCAGGCCATAAACCTTATGCGTTAGTTGGGGGTGCAACAGGAATGATTGGTGACCCTTCTGGCAAAAGCGATGAACGTAATTTGCTTGATGAAGAGGCGTTAGCGAAAAATGTGGCAGGAATAAAGTCTGTGTTGTCAAGGTTTTTAGATTTTAATTCCAAAGAAAAAAACGCCCCCGTATTAGTGAACAACTATGATTGGATGAAAAATTTCTCCTTCATAGATTTCGCCAGAGATGTTGGTAAGCGTATTACCGTCAATTATATGATGTCTAAAGATTCCGTTAAAAAGCGGTTTTCTGGAGAAGAAGGCAGTGTTGGGATGTCCTTTACTGAATTTACCTACCAACTGATCCAAGGCTATGATTTTTACTATCTACACAAGCACCATAATGTGGTGTTGCAAATGGGAGGAAGTGACCAATGGGGAAATGTAACTACCGGAACTGAATTGGTAAGACGTATGAATGTGGGCGAAGAAGCAAAAGCTTACGCCATGACCTGTCCGTTAATCACTAAAGCAGACGGTTCGAAGTTTGGAAAGAGTGAGGGCGGAAATATTTGGCTGGATACCGATAAAACATCTGTATATAAATTCTACCAATTTTGGTTGAACACGAGTGATGAAGATGCTGAAAGATACATTAAGATTTTTACGTTTTTAGACAAAGAAGCAATAATCAGTTTAATTGCTGAACACAAAGAAGCACCACATTTACGTCTGTTGCAAAAACGTTTGGCAGACGAAGTCACCACTTTTGTGCATTCTAAGGAAGATTTTGAAAATGCTGAAAGAGCCTCCAATATTTTATTTAGTGCCAGTTTTAAGCAAGACATAAAAACCTTAAATGAAGCCATGTTTTTAGAAGTTTTTGAAGGGGTACCTCTAGCAGAAATTTCTAAAGCAGAATTTGATGAAGGTGTAGATATGATTGCGGCACTTGCGGCCAAGACTAATTTTTTAAATTCTAATGGTGAAGCCCGCCGTGCATTAAAGGAAAATTCGATCTCTGTGAATAAAGAAAAGGTAGGCGAAGATTATATATTGTCTGCTGATGATTTGATTAATGGTAAATATATCATTCTTAATAAAGGAAAAAAGAATACCTATATCATAAAAGTGAACGCTTAGTGTGAAGTCATTTCACCTATGGGCGAAAATGATATGATTTAAATTTTCATTTAGAGATCCCGCCTAAAAGCGGGATTAGTTTAGCTACGCCATCTTAAAAAGTTGCTTTGAAGCTTTGTAAGATTACTGTATAACTAAAAAAACGCCTGACGAAGTAAACTTCAATTAGGCGTTTAAAAAACCAACCAATCAACTTAAAAACTTCTCTTTTTCAATTATAGAATACTTTTTTTTGGTTTCCCAAAGTTAGCTTTTTAAGTATAGGGTCAGTCGTATCTAACCCATTGGCATTACAGACTTTAACATAGATTTATAATACCATGAGGTTGCAACCTCTAATATCTGAGTTGTCAAATCGGCCAATAATTTCAAATCGGTTGCCCGGCAATAACTTCCCTAAATCTTGAGTGGCAATAAAAGCACAAGAATTGATATTTGCCAAATCAATTACATTAATGCCGCCAGTTTTATTTTTTGGAAGGATGGTCAGCGCATCTTCAGGATCTCTTGTCAATACCTGCATCCATTTTGGACATTCAAAAATACCTTGACCTTTAGAGTACGCCTGACTCAATAATTCAGTCATTCCATATTCACTATGGATAGCGGTTACGCCAAAACCTTTTTGCAAAATATCATGAAGTTCTTCTCTTATCAATTCCTTACGTCTGCCTTTCATGCCCCCAGTTTCCATGATGATGGTATTTTTCAATTGAAATTGATACAATTCAACAAGATCTAAAAGCGCAAAAGAGACCCCAATAAGCAATACCTTCTTTCCTTGCGCATCTAAAGAAATCAATATGTCCTTCAGTTCTGATAAGTTATCAAGATAAAAGCCACTCGCTAGTTGTCGAGACTGTTTGATTAAATCGTCTACCATATAGATCAATGAAGAGCCGTCGCGCTCCAAATAGGACGGTAATAGTGCTAATACGACATAATCTTCAATAGCGCCATAAAAATGTGAAAACGCACGTCTAAAGCTTTCTTTGTAAACCGCAATATCGGTTACTTGATGCTTGCTGGTGATTGCGCCCGTAGTTCCTGAGCTTGTAAATACCTTTTCAACGGGTTGTGCACTGCTTAATACATCGTGAGATTTAAAGAATTGGATCGGTAAAAAAGGGATGTTCTCTATTTTGGTCACATCACTAGGGTGGATGTAGAGCAAATCGCAAAATGAACGGTACACGCTATTGTTTTCAAATTGATATCTAAAAACCTCTAGGCACACCGATTCAAATTGCCCCCCTGTTTGAATATTAAAAATAGCGTTGGTCCTAATCATACTGCAAAAATATAGAAAATAAGAAAAGCGCTACCTATATAAGATAACGCTTTTCTATTATTTTAAAATGTGTTAGTTCATCATGGATGTCGCTGATCTAGTGGCATAGAATTAAATGTTTACCAACATAGCATGGGGTAGTAATTAACGCACCACCAATTTTCGAGTCGCAGAATTAACACCTTCCTTAATTTTTAAAATATAAATGCCGGGTGTGAGTCTAGAAATATTCAGCTCCTTTCCAAAAAGAGCGTTGGAAACAATTTTTTTCCCCAAGACATCGTAGATTTCAACTTGTTTTGACAGGTTTTGTTTTGTGGTAATATAGATCTTCCCATTGCTTACAGGGTTTGGATAAATGACCAAATTAGCAATGTCATTTGATGTAGAGATTTTAGAAGGTATTGTTTGTGAAACACCCGTTGCGCCAAAACCAAGGCCAATCGTCAAAAAAAGAATAAAAAGGTAGTTTTTCATCAAATGCGGTCTTTTAATAAAAGTAATGAATTATTACAAAACTCGTACCAAAATACTGTTAAACAATTATTTTTTTTATGGCAGAGTCACGCCAATGTTTCCTCTGGGTTATTTTATTGTTACCAATGCTTTGGTTTTTTTATCTATGTGTTAATAATCCTATCTTTACCTTATAATCTTGAAACACTGATGAAAAAAAAGGACATAAAAATACTGTTGGTTGATGATGAGCCAGATATTTTAGAAATAATTGGTTACAATCTCTCAGCAGAGGGGTACCACGTCATTACCGCAGAAAATGGTGTCCAAGCCGTTAAAAAGGCTAAAAAAGAACGGCCCCAGCTTATTATTTTAGATGTTATGATGCCTGAAATGGATGGCATTGAAGCTTGCGAGCAAATTCGCAAAATTCCAGAACTCCGCAATACCATTATCACATTCTTAACTGCTAGAGGAGAAGATTATTCACAAATGGCAGGTTTTGATGTGGGTGCTGATGACTATATTACAAAACCTATCAAACCTAAAGTGCTGACCAGTAAAGTGAAGGCTTTATTGAGGCGCTTAAAAGAGGAAGAGCCCTCAGAAGCCATTTTGACAATTGGCGGATTGATCATTAATCGAGAAGAATACAAGATTTCAAATCAAGGTCAGGAGATTATTTTGCCCAGAAAGGAGTTCGAATTGCTATCTTTGTTAGCAACAAAGCCCAATAAAGTATTCAAACGAGAAGAGATCTTAGAAAAAGTATGGGGTAACGAGGTTGTTGTTGGTGGCCGGACCATTGATGTGCATATCAGAAAGTTACGGGAAAAAATTGGCGACGACTGCTTTAAGACCGTAAAAGGTGTGGGCTACAAGTTTGTTGACTAATGAAAAAAACCATCAAAAAATCCTATAAGTTCGCGACCAAAACAGCCTTCTATATTACACTGGTTATAACAGTGCTCATCACTGCGGTGTTAATTGTATCTGAAGCTTTTAATATTGGGGTGCTTTTAGGTTTTATTGCGTTTTGCTATATCACTTCATTTCTTATCATCCAATACCGTGTGGAACGTTTTATATACAGACGCGTCAAAAAAATATATGACGATTTAACGTTGTTGGAATCTGCCTCATTGCGCAAACAGCCCATTACTACAGACATGGCCACGTTAACTCAAGAAATTGACAAGTTTGCAAAAGATAAAAAGCTCGAAATTGAAACGCTCAAAGTACGGGAAGAGTATAGAAAAGAGTTTCTAGGAAATGTGTCCCACGAATTGAAAACGCCATTATTTACCGTTCAAGGCTATGTTTTAACCTTGTTGGATGGCGCCATGAATAATGAGAAATTAAGGGAAAAATATTTAGAGAGAGCCAATAAGGGCGTGGAGCGTTTAATCTATATCGTGCAGGATTTGGATATGATAACCAAGTTGGAGGTAGGTGATTTAAGTTTAAATATTGAAATTTTTGACATTGTAGAGTTAGTGGCCAGCGTTTTTGATTTGTTGGAAATGAAGTCTGCCAAGAAAAAAATCACCCTCACTTTTGATATGCTGTATCCCAATCCTATATTGGTAAAGGCTGATAAGGAACGCATCCGTCAGGTGCTGACCAATCTGGTGGTCAATTCTATTAAATACGGCAGAATTAAAGGCACCACTGAAATCAGTATCGAAAATTTAATAAAAAACAAGGTAATTGTGAGAGTCACCGATAATGGCGAAGGTATTGCCAAAGCCAATATTCCGCGTCTTTTTGAACGATTTTATAGAATCGATAAAAGTGGCTCGCGTAAAGAAGGGGGGTCAGGTTTAGGCTTGTCCATTGTAAAGCACATTATTGAAGCGCACGACGAAAAAATATATATTGAAAGTGAGCTGAGTGTGGGGAGTGAATTCTCATTTACCCTCGAAAAGGCAAAATAGTTCTTTAAAATTAGTTTCCTGATCCTTAGTTTCAAATCCATTATAGCCCCCTACAGTGTTTAATCTTTCTAAACTGAAATTCTTTTGTTCACAACTCGGCGCCCAATTGTTTTTCATCATTATTTTTGCTAAATAGCGCTGTTCAGGTTGACCAGGAGTAGGAATAAAGAAAGCCCTTTTACCCAACTTTGCTAAATCCATAATGGTGGTATAACCGGAACGCGCAACAATCAATTTACTGGCGTTAAGTGATTTTTCTAGCATCTCCGTAGTCATGTAGTTATAGATGGTCAGGTTTTTAGAAGTGTAATACGTTTGCTCATTTTCCATAACGCCTCTAACAAAAAGGACTTTTGCATCATAATCCTTAAATAGATCAAGCAATTTTCTCTCTAAAATATCGCGTTGCGGCTCAGGACCGGAGAGGAGGACCATAATCTCAAACTCAAAAGGGCATGTCAATTTTTGGAACCTGCTAAGTGGTCCCATATAAGTCACATTAGGATGCGCCTTATTACGATGTCCCATAGTTCCGCTTAAGTTAGGCGTATCGGAATAATCAGGAACCCAGCACGCATCAAACCGTCTGATGATTTTTTGATGCAGGGCAGTGCTCAACCATGTGGTGTTTCCGCTTAGCACTTTTAACTGGTGTGTTATAAATACGGAAGGAATATCCTGGTGATAAATCCCAAAACGGTTATCAGAAATGATGCCGACAATGGCATGGTTTTTCACAATAGTATTGATAGCGCGCCGTTCCTGCTTAATGGCTCTCAGGATTTTAGGCGTGTCCATCAGCAGCTTAAGTTTTAAATAGTAGCCGTTTTTAGAATAGCTAATGTTATATGAAGGCAATTCGACCGTCTCCAACTCAGGAAATTCTTTTTTTAAAAGAGACAAAGCAGCACCGTCACTTGCAATAATAGGAATAAAATTGTGTTGCAAAAGTGCATTAATAATGGGGATACAGCGTGCCGCATGACCCAATCCCCAATTGAGAGGTGCAATGAGTATCTTTTTTTTCATCTTTATATGGGCGCGACCACCCCTCTCCATAAAAGCCAAACGAGTGGTCGGGTTTTTCGCTGTATCTTTTTTTGCCAAATAAGCGGTAATTGGCTGTATCATCAGGACCAGGCAAAAAAAGGATGCCGCTGCAACCCCTCGCGCAAATCGAGTACCTATTCAAAACTTCTGATAACATTCAAAGATAAGAATATAATGGCTTCCATATATTTCCTTAATTTTGCCAACTCTTAAAAGACAAGCGTAGTCGGATCGCGTTCAAACTTAAAACCTTAAATAGGAAACCTGAAACAATAACAAAGTGGGAAGTAAAAACAAACTCAAAAGATTTAGAGAAAATGAAACGTTTTCAAACGTCTATCAGCCAACACGAGATGAACTGGTTAAGGGTGAATTTCAAATTAAGGGCAATTGGAATGCTGAAGTGTTCAAAAATGACAACCCTCTGGTCTTAGAACTGGGTTGTGGAAAAGGGGAATACACACTTGGGCTGGCAAAGAAGTATCCCAATAAAAATTTCATTGGTATCGATATTAAGGGCGCCCGTTTTTGGAGAGGGGCAAAAACTGCGGTTGAGGATGGTGTTTCTAACGCTGCTTTTTTAAGAACCCAAATTGAACTTATTGATCACGCGTTTGGTAAGCATGAGGTAGATGAAATTTGGATTACCTTCCCCGACCCACAAATAAAATATAAGCGCACCAAGCACCGCATGACCAATGCCACGTTTTTGGAGCGCTATAAATCCATCCTTAAACCAGAAGGTGTGGTGCATTTAAAAACGGACAGCGAATTTATGCATGGGTACACCTTAGGCTTACTGCACGGTGCAGGGCATGAGGTGCTTTATGCTAACCATAATGTGTATAAACAAGAGGGTAGCCCTGCTGAGGTTACTGAAATACAGACCTATTATGAAGGTCAGTATTTAGAAAAGAACAAAGCAATTACTTATATTAGGTTTAAAATCAAATAGTCTTGAATATTACTGTCATATTTTTTCTCGGGATGATTATCGCTCTTGTTGGTGTTATTCCACCCGGATTGTTAAATATGACCGCGGCTAAAATAAGTCTTAAAGAAGGGCATGTAAGAGGTGTTATGTTCTCTATTGGTGTTTGTGTGATTGTGTTTTTGCAGACCTATATTGCCGCCATGTTTGCCCGGTATTTAACCAACCATCAAGATGTGGTTGAGGTGTTGCAACGGGTGGCCTTAGTGATATTTGTACTCATTACGGTGTATTATCTTCTGATTGCAAAAGCGACTTCCAAAACAGAAATCGACCCACAATCTAAAAGTAAGCACAGCCGATTTTTTCACGGACTCTTGCTGTCAGCCATCAATGTATTTCCTATTCCCTATCAGGCGTATATGACCATTACTTTGGCATCTTTTGGATGGTTGGAGTTCAATAGAACCATGATTATTTCTTATGTGTCGGGTGCCGTATGTGGTACATTTGTAATGTTATATATGTATATTTTCTTTTTTGATAAAATCAAGAATAAAAATCTGACCTCTCAAAAAAATATGAACTATATCATTGGGAGTATTACAGGCATTATAGCCATTGTGACGCTAATCAATATTTTAACGGAATCATGAAACCTGAAACACTGAACTTTTTTGATAGGGTGTATGCGGTGGCCAAGCAAATTCCCTATGGACGTGTCACCAGCTTTGGTGCAATTGCCAATTATTTGGGGGCGGCAAGAAGCGCAAGAATGGTGGGCTATGCGTTAAATGGCTCTGTTGAAAAAGATGTTCCAGCGCATCGGGTGGTCAATAGAATAGGCTTGCTTACTGGTAAGCATCATTTTGATGGCACCAATTTAATGCAACAGTTATTAGAAAATGAAGGCATTGTTATAAAGGATAATCAGATTCAAAATTTTGACGCCGTGTTTTGGGACCCGCGTTTAGAACTATAAAATTTAGAGCAGTGATGTATAAAATTCCAAACCACGTTAGTTCTTAAAACGGAATTTAAAATGCGACGCTTTCAAGATGACAGCTGGACGCTCTAATTAGTCTAAAATGAGATGTTTCTGGAATGGTTTGTATTTATAGAATTAGTCAATCTTATCATTGAAAACTTCGTGCGTCCAGCTTCCTTCTTCCAGCTATATTAATTATATTTGTACTTTAGAATGATTCTTAATTAATATAAGCAAAGAATATGGGAACGAATTTGCAACATCGTCTCTATTCTTTTACTTTTTAGCATCTCAGAAAACATGAAATTACATAAACAAGATATCTTTAAAGCTCTCGAAAGCATTTCTGTTCCAGGAGAAGGAAAAAATATGGTAGAGAGCGGTGCTGTAAAGAACGTGGTGACTTTTGCCGACGAAGTTATTGTTGACATTACCATAAACAATCCAACGTTACAGGCCAAAAAGAAAACTGAAGTTGAAATCATGAAAGCCATTCATGAAAAAGTATATGAAAAAGCCAAAATTACAGTCAATGTAAAAGTTGATGCGCCTGCAAAATCTTTGGCCAACAGTATAAAAGGAAAAGCCATTCCCGGAATTCAAAATATTGTAGCCGTGGCGTCGGGAAAAGGTGGCGTAGGTAAATCTACAGTTACCGTGAACTTAGCGGTTACTTTGGCTCAAATGGGTTTTAAAGTGGGGATTCTTGATGCCGACATATATGGGCCCTCAGTGCCTATTATGTTTGATGTAGAAAAAGAACGTCCTATGGCGGTCAACATTGATGGAAAATCGAAGATGAAGCCTGTAGAAAATTATGGAGTTAAGATTTTATCCATCGGATTTTTTACCCAACCGGACCAAGCCGTAGTATGGCGTGGACCAATGGCAGCAAAGGCTTTAAATCAAATGATTTTTGATGCGCATTGGGGCGAACTGGATTTTATGCTCATTGATTTACCACCGGGAACGGGAGATATTCATTTAAGCATCATGCAGTCCTTGCCAATAACGGGAGCGGTTATTGTGAGTACCCCACAAAATGTAGCGTTGGCAGATGCCAAAAAAGGTGTGGCCATGTTCCAACAGGAAAGCATTAATGTGCCAGTGTTAGGAATTATTGAAAATATGGCCTATTTTACACCTGAAGTCCCGATAGCTATCGGGATGCCAGAAAACAAATATTATATTTTTGGAAAAGATGGTGCCAAAAACTTGGCTGAAGATTTAAATGTACCCTTTTTAGGGCATATACCTTTGGTGCAGAGCATTCGCGAAGCTGGAGATATTGGGCGTCCTGCAGCTATGCAAACCGCTACACCATTACAATTGGCTTTTGAAAAAATAACCCAGAATGTTGTGGAAGAAGTTGTGAGGCGTAATGACGATTTACCACCTACTGAAGCGATAAAAATAACCACCATGGCTGGTTGTTCAGCAGTAAAAAAATAAACGACGATACTTTTAAAAGGTTTCGTTAATACCTTAATATGAGAAAGATGACAACTGAAGAATTGAGATTAAATGTTGAAAAGGCACTTGATGAGATACGTCCATTTCTTCAAAGCGATGGAGGCGATATTTCGTTGTTGTCCATAGAAGATGATAATCTAGTTAGAGTGCAGTTAGAAGGTGCCTGTGTAGGATGTTCAGTCAATCAAATGACCTTAAAGTCTGGTGTTGAAATGACCATCAAAAAATACGCACCACAAATTGAACACGTCATCAATGTTGAGGGATAATTTCTATTTGTATTAAATTGCTGACTACAATTTGGCAGACCTAAGTTTGTCAGAGAAATAGGAGTTCCAAATGCAAATCCTAATGATTTTTTAATATGATTAATATCATAAAATTTAAATTTCATTAGTTGGATTTTTGCATGCTAAAATGAAGTTGAATTAAATGAGTTACCCGTTTTTTGGGTCTATTATATGATTAAAACAGATATACTTATCATTGGCGCAGGACCAACAGGATTATTTGCTGTGTTCGAAGCTGGATTATTAAAATTGAAATGCCATCTTATTGACGCTTTACCCCAGATTGGAGGTCAATGTTCTGAAATTTATCCCAAGAAACCCATATACGATATTCCTGGTTTTCCTGAAATATTGGCGGGAGATTTGACCACTAATCTTATGGAGCAGTGCAAGCAATTTGAGCCTGGATTTACTTTAGGAGAACGCGCAGAAACTATAGAAAAACAAGCCGACGGTAGCTTTATTGTTACCACTAATAAAGGCACACAACATCAAGCGCCGGTGGTTGCAATTGCTGGTGGCTTGGGTAGTTTTGAACCGCGTAAACCCTTAATTGCCAACATTGGTTATTTTGAAGACAAGGGGGTTGAGTACTTTATAAAAGATCCTGAAATGTACCGCAACAAGCGTGTGGTGATTTCTGGCGGCGGCGATTCTGCTTTAGACTGGAGCATTTTTCTTTCTAATATCGCTTCAAAAGTAACCTTAATCCATCGCCGTAATGAGTTTAGAGGTGCGCTGGATTCTGTGGACAAAGTTCAAGAGTTAAAAAACCAAGGCAAAATCAATCTTATCACCCCTGCAGAAGTGATTAATATTGTAGGAGATCATAAGGTGGAAGCTGTGGTAGTGGCGCAATCCAAAAATATCGAACGAGAATTTGAGGTGGAATGTGATCACTTTATTCCTTTATTCGGGTTGTCTCCAAAACTCGGTCCTATTGGCAATTGGGGGCTTGATATTGAGAAGAATGCGATTGTGGTGAATAATGCCTTGGACTACCAAACCAACATTCCTGGTATTTTTGCCATTGGCGATGTCAATACCTATCCAGGGAAATTGAAACTGATTCTTTGCGGTTTTCATGAAGCGACCTTGATGTGCCAAGCAGCGTATCAAATTATCAATCCGGGAAAAAAATATGTTTTAAAATATACCACCGTGAGTGGTGTGAATGGATTTGATGGAACACGTAAAGAAGCCCCCAAACAAGTAGTTAAAGCAATAGATTAACAATGGAACAGGATATTACTATAAAAATAACGGATAGAGAAGGGGTTGCCCATACAGTGTTAGCGCCTACTGATATGGCCATGAATCTTATGGAGGTGGTTAGAAGTTATGAGCTAGCTCCTGAAGGGACTATTGGAGTCTGTGGCGGAATGGCCATGTGCGCCTCATGTCAATGTTATGTGGTGAGTGCTACTGAACTCCCAGAAATGCAAGATGACGAAGAAGCAATGCTTTCTGAAGCATTTTATGTAAAAGACAATTCAAGATTGGGATGTCAAATTCAAATCACTCCAGAAATGGAAGGCCTAGAGGTGGAACTGGCGCCTGAATCTTAATAACGTTATACGAAGGTAAAACCTTTCACCTTTCAGTTTTGAATTTTAATACATTATTGTCCGACAAGAATTAAGACCGCTTCGCTTCTAGTCCCGGTAGCTATCGGGAAAAGAACAAAGATTTGATTGTAACTGACTGATAAACGGTTGTTGTTCTAAATTAAATTTGCCCAATCACTCTAAGTGGAATTGGTCTTAAAAAGCAAAGTGTCATTTTTAAGATCTCGTATCAGGTCTTGCCTTAATGGGGTTTGTAAACTTTTCACCTGTTTTACCGGACACTCATGGTTTTAAATACAAAAAAATGCTTCCCTTAAGAGAAGCATTTTTTGTTTTAAAGAAGTCTTTCAATTCAAATTACAAGATTACTGTTGGTACAGGTAAATTTATTTAAAGGCACTCAGTCCTGTAATATCAAGCCCTGTAATCAGTAAATGGATGTCATGTGTCCCTTCATAAGTAATAACGCTTTCAAGATTCATGGAATGGCGCATAATGCTGTACTCGCCAGTAATACCCATGCCGCCTAACATTTGCCGTGCATCACGCGCAATGGTAATTGCCATATCCACATTGTTACGTTTTGCCATAGATATTTGGGCTGAGGTAGCTGTTCCATTTTCTCTCATTACACCCAACCTCCAAGCCAACAATTGTGCTTTGGTGATTTCAGTAATCATTTCAGCCAATTTCTTTTGTTGCAACTGGAATTGACCGATTGGTTTTCCAAACTGCATGCGTTCTTTACTGTACCTTAAGGCTGTGTCATAACAGTCCATTGCTGCACCAATAGCGCCCCAAGCAATACCATAACGAGCCGAGTCCAAGCAACCCAGCGGTGCGCCTAAACCAGATTTATTTGGTAATAAGTTTTCTTTTGGAACTTTGACATTGTCAAAAATAAGCTCTCCTGTTGAAGAGGCTCTCAACGACCATTTGTTATGCGTTTCTGGAGTTGTAAAGCCTTCCATACCACGTTCTACAATTAATCCGTGAATACGACCTTCTTCACTTTTGGCCCAAACAACGGCTACTTGACAAAAAGGGGCATTTGAAATCCACATTTTTGCACCATTTAAAAGGTAATGGTCGCCCATGTCTTTAAAATTAGTAGTCATGCCGGCAGGATTGCTGCCGTGATCAGGTTCAGTCAGTCCAAAACTGCCCATCCATTCGCCACTAGCAAGTTTAGGTAAGAATTTTTGGCGTTGGGCTTCGTTGCCATATTTCCAAATTGGATACATTACCAATGATGACTGCACAGAAGCTGTACTTCTCACGCCCGAATCACCACGCTCAATTTCTTGCATGATCAATCCGTAAGAAATTTGGTCTAGTCCTGCACCGCCATATTCTGCAGGAATATAAGGTCCAAAAGCGCCTATTTCAGCAAGGCCGTTGATGATTTGTTTAGGGAATTCTGCTTTTTGGGCATATTCCTCAATTATTGGCGACACTTCACGTTTTACCCATTCTCTTGCGGCATCACGCACTAAACGATGCTCGTCATTTAATAACTCGTCTATATTGTAATAATCTGGTGCTTGGAACAAATCTGGCTTCATGCTGTTGAATTTAATTTTAGTCAATTACAAAAGTAACGAAATCGTTTGCAGTGTACAATTTAAAATTACATTTTGAGATAGAAGTCTTTGGTCAGTGCAATATAATCCTCAGTGTATTGGTGTCTAGCGGTTTCGATAACTAATTCCTTAGGATTGACAGTCGTTTCCTGAAACGAAAATTCAATTAAACTGCGTTTGATTTCGGACTCTGGAGTTCCTTTCACTCTTAAAATTCGCTGCGGATACAAGTGTTCTTTAGATGCCAACACCATAAAATCTTTCTCTTCTGAAAATGGAATGATCACAGAAAACAGACCTTGTTTAGAAAGTAATTTTGAAACACTTTCTATCAGATGTCTAAAGGGCATCGCATCTGCAAACCGTGCTAAATCGCGTTGCTGATTATCGCTTTTATAAGTGTCAGTGTAAAACGGCGGATTGGAAATAATTAAATCGTACGAATCATCCATCCCTGATTCGTCATCAGAAAGATCTTCAACAAACTCGTCTAAAGCAGCATGGTAGCAAAAGAGTCGATCGGCCCATGGCGACTGTTCAAAATTATCCACACACTGTACGTAAGCCGCATCGTCTATTTCAATGGCATCAATAAGTTCTGCTGCACTGCGTTGCGCCATCATTAAGGCCAAAACTCCTGTGCCCGCGCCAATATCTAAAATTGAATAGGGGTTGGCGTCTAAAGATGCCCAAGCGCCCAGTAAGACTGAATCTGTACCAATTTTCATGGCGCAACGGTTTTGGTAGACTGTAAACTGTTTGAATTGAAAAGGTTTCATAGAAAACGTCAATTTATTGTAGGTAGAGATCAATCAATCCTTCAGGCGCCTCTACTACAATCAATTTATTTTTTTTATCAACGTTCTTAATAAAAGCGTCGTTAAGCGGAATCAAGATTTCAATACCGTCACGATCAATTTCAAAAAGGGCTTGCGCCGTAGAGTCATTAACCGATTTGACAATGCCCACGGTTCCGAAATTGACATCTTCAACAGTAAACCCGATGATCTCGTGAAAATAAAATTTGTTACCCTCTAGCTTCGGAAGAAATTCTAAAGGAAGATAAATGTCAGATTTTAATAGGGCATCGGCATCCTGTTCGGTGTCTACATCTTCAAATTTGATGCGTAACAATTCTGATTTGTGCAACTGGGAAGATTCAATAAAAAAGGGTACTAAATTATTGCGAAGCTCTACAAAAACAGACTCCATATCTTCATAGATCTCTGGTTCGTCAGTATCCAATTTTATCAGTAATTCACCTTTAAAACTGTATTTTTTTACAATTTTACCAACGTAGAAGCAGTCTTTTTTATCCATTGAAACTATTTATTTTCATTTCCGCGAAGACGGAAATCCTAATTATTTATTATGAGATCTCGCTAAAAGCGCTGAAATTTACTGAAGAATTATGAGATCCCGTTATTTATGAGATCCCGCCAAAGGGCGGGATTTGTTCAATCACGCATTCTATTTAAAAAAATAGAATGCTATTTCACAAAAAAAAACTCCGATAGGTCATATCGGAGTTTAAAAGTATAAAAAATAAATTCTTTATTCTTCTGTTTTTGTTTCAGCATCATCCGCTGGAGCTTCTTCAGTAGTAGCTTCAACATCTGTAGCCTCTTCAGCAGGAGCATTTGCAGCCGCTTCAGCAGCTTCTGCGTCAGCAACTAACTTGGCCGCTTCAGCTTCACGTTTAGCATTTACTTCTTTTTCAGCTTCAAGAGCTTTAGCTTTAACATCAGCTTGCGCTTTTGCTAAACCATCCTTCTTAGCGTCAACTTTGTTTGCTTTTTCATCTAACCAAGCTGTAAATTTCTCTGCTGCTTGCTCTTCTGTTAAAGCACCTTTTCTGACACCACCTGCAAGATGATTTTTCAACATGGCACCCTTGTAAGACAAAATTGCTCTTGCCGTATCCGTAGGTTGTGCACCATTTTGAAGCCACTTAACAGCATCATCAACGTTTAATTCAATAGTTGCTGGGTTAGTGGTTGGATTGTAAGCACCGATTTTCTCTAAGTATTTACCATCTCTTTTTGATCGTGCATCAGCTGCAACAATCCAGAAATAAGGTTTCCCTTTCTTTCCGCGTCTTTGTAATCTAATTTTAACTGACATAAAAAATTAATTAGTGAGGTTCGCGACCTCTATTATTAATAATAAGAGCCTGCCCGACATAAACAATTTATGTCCTTCAGGCGGGCGCAAAGATACTATAAAATTTGTATTGATGTGTAATTTGTTGCAAATAAACATGCGTTTTAATATTCTTACAAATCTAAATGTAAGTAATTTTTTTACAGTTTATGTGGTTTGGTGTGAGGTTGTTACCTAAAGTGCCGCTATGGGATATTAGGTCGTTACTGATGATGGCCCTCACACTAAATCGAGAGAAAGAACTATTAAATCAACAGTTATTTCAGATCCTCAACAATCACTTCCTAAAGATAAAACCTGTCAAGTAGTTTCAGTGAACTTATATAGCGATCAAAGAGCGCGCTAAACTAATGAAGACGCGCCATCAGGAATTGTTCCAATTTTTATTTGAAACTGTTTATAACTTTCGTTTCAAAAAGCGTTAATTATATGTAATTTTAAAAACTTTTCTTTCAAAAAAAAACATTACTTAACGATTTAATAGTTAGGGGTGTCGATTTGAGTCTCTGTAAATAGAGACGTTAGCATTCACTTGGAAGAGCTTTTCTTTGATGGTATGGAAGTAGTCGCGACCCCAATAATTTATAAGCGATTTCAACTGACAGATTATAAAGAAAGAAACGACAAGGGTATATAAGAATTCACAATATATAGATTAAAAAAAGCATGTATTTAATTTTCGATACGGAAACCACAGGATTACCAAAACGTTGGGATGCACCCATTAGTGATACTGACAATTGGCCAAGATGCATCCAAATTGCATGGCAATTACATGACGCTTTGGGCAACTGCATTGAGCATCAGGATTATTTGGTAAAACCTGAGGGCTTCAATATTCCTTATGATGCCGAGAAAATCCACGGTATTTCTACCGAGCTTGCCCAGCAGCAAGGGATTCCGTTGGCCGAAGTTTTGGAGAAATTTAATGCGGCGTTGGCTAAAACGAAGTTTGTGGTGGGCCAGAATGTGGGGTTCGACTTGAATATCATGGGCGCGGAATTCCACCGTGAAAACGTTGACAATGTTTTGCAGAAACTTCCGGTTTTGGATACCTGTACGGAACATACTGCAAGTTTATGTCAACTGCCAGGAGGACGTTATGGTAAATTTAAGTTACCAACCTTAACAGAATTACACCAATTTTTATTCCATCAACCCTTTGCAGAAGCACATAATGCCACTGCCGATGTTGAAGCAACCACGCGTTGTTTTTTAGAATTGGTCAGACGTGAAGAGTATACCATTGAGCAGTTAGACGCCCCTTCAGATTATTTTGAGAACTTTACGAGGGAGAATCCGGCAACGATTCAGCTAATAGGGTTAAAGCATATCAACCTTAAGGCAGAAAGTGCGAAAATCAAAAAGCAGATTCAGGCGTTGCAGGAATCTGATGAGCCTTCCAAAACGGAGATTGCTCAAAATATTAAAGAATTAAAGGAGGTTGAGTTTGCGCATTTACACAACCACTCTCAATTTTCTGTTTTGCAATCTACCATCAGCGTGCCTGATTTGGTTGCTGCCGCAGCTCAGCAAAATATGCCTGCTGTAGCGCTTACGGATCATGCCAATATGATGGGGGCTTTTCATTTTGTAAAAGCGGTAAGCAATCATAATAGAGGGGTCGAAGCCAGAAATAAAACTGCTGAAGAACGCGGCGAAATTCCAAAGGAAAAGATTATTAAACCTATTTTAGGGTGTGAGTTTTTTGTGTGTGAAGACCATAAAGATAAAAGTAGAAAAGATAATGGCTACCAAATTGTGCTGTTGGCAAAAAACAAAAAAGGCTACCACAATTTAGCCAAATTATCTTCTCATGCCTTTGTAGATGGGTTTTACTATCTACCACGAATTGATAAAAAATTGATCCAACAGTACAAAGAAGATTTGATTGTGCTGACGGGGAATCTCTACGGCGAGGTGCCGAGTAAAATCTTGAATGTTGGCGAAAATCAAGCGGAAGAAGCACTGCTTTGGTGGAAACAAGAATTTGGAGCTGATTTGTATATTGAGTTGATGCGCCATAATCAGGAAGATGAAAATCGGGTTAATCCGGTGTTGGTAGACTTTGCCAGAAAACATGAAATCCAATTGGTGGCCACCAACAATACCTATTATTGTAAGAAGGAAGATGCCAATGCGCATGACATTTTATTGTGTGTAAAAGACGGTGAAAAGCAGGCCACACCAATAGGTCGTGGGCGTGGTTACCGTTACGGAATGCCAAATCAGGAATATTATTTCAAGTCGTCTGAAGAGATGAAAAAACTCTTTAAGGATTTGCCTGACGCGATTTCCAATATTCAGGAGGTGGTTGATAAGATTGAGCCTTTTGAATTGGCTAGAGATGTTTTATTACCGGCCTTTGGAATTCCTGACGAGTTTAAACATGACGAAGATCTAATTAACAAAGGGAAGCGAGGTGAAAATGCCTATTTGCGCCACCTCACCTATGAAGGCGCCAAAAAACGTTACCCTGAACTGACGGACGAAATTAAAGAACGGCTTGATTTTGAGTTGAGCGTTATTGAAAACACAGGATATCCAGGGTATTTCTTGATTGTTGAGGATTTTATACGGGAGGCACGTAATATGGATGTTTCTGTGGGGCCGGGACGTGGTTCAGCAGCAGGATCGGTGGTGGCGTACTGTTTAAAGATTACCAATATAGACCCATTGAAGTACAATCTGCTTTTTGAGCGTTTCTTAAATCCCGATCGTGTCAGTATGCCAGATATTGATATTGATTTTGATGATGAAGGTCGAAGTAGGGTTATGGATTATGTCATCAAAAAATACGGCAGTAGCCAGGTAGCACAAATTATTACCTATGGTACCATGGCGGCTAAGTCGTCCATTAGAGATACCGCCAGGGTTTTAGATTTACCACTTTTTGATGCGGATAGGATTGCAAAGCTCATCCCGACCATGTCCAAATTGGGCAAAATTTTTGGGTATGATGAAAAGCAGTTGAGTAAAGCCTTTAGATCAGAAGATTTAGAAAAAGTAAACGAGCTCCTCAATATCGCTGAAGGGTCAGGCTTAGAGTCGGAAACCGTTAATTTGGCACGCATGCTGGAAGGTTCTGTGCGTAATACGGGAATTCATGCCTGTGGGGTGATTATTACACCTGATGATATTACGAAGTTCGTACCAGTAGCTACGGCAAAAGATTCTGATTTATATGTGACCCAATTCGATAACTCCGTGGTGGAGGATGCGGGGTTGCTGAAAATGGATTTCTTGGGACTAAAAACCTTGACCTTAATTAAGGATACGGTAAAAATCGTAAAAGCAAAACACGATATTTTACTTGATCCGGATACCTTTCCTTTAGACGATGAACTGACTTATGAGTTGTTCCAAAAGGGAGAAACTGTGGGGGTGTTCCAGTATGAATCACCCGGTATGCAAAAACACCTTAAGGAATTAAAGCCGACTGTTTTTGAGGATTTAATTGCGATGAATGCCTTGTACCGCCCGGGACCAATGGAGTATATCCCGAGTTTTACCAGACGTAAACATGGCGACGAAGAGATAGAATATGACCTTCCTGCCATGGAAGAATACCTTAAGGAAACCTACGGAATTACGGTATACCAAGAGCAAGTGATGTTACTGTCTCAAAAATTGGCAGGGTTTACCAAGGGTGAGGCTGACGTTTTACGTAAGGCTATGGGTAAAAAGCAAATTGCGGTTTTGGACAAAATGAAACCTCAGTTTATTACTCAAGCAGCAGCAAAAGGCCACGATGCCAAAAAGTTAGAGAAAATTTGGAAAGATTGGGAAGCTTTTGCGAGTTATGCCTTTAATAAATCGCATTCTACCTGTTATGCTTGGATTGCCTACCAAACCGCCTATTTAAAAGCCCATTATCCTGCCGAATATATGGCGGCGGTATTGAGTAATAATATGAACGACATCAAGCAGGTGACCTTCTTTATGGAGGAATGCAAGCGTATGAAGTTGAATGTGCTTGGGCCAGATGTTAACGAATCCTATTATAAGTTCTCTGTAAATAAAGATTATGCCGTTCGGTTTGGAATGGGGGCGATTAAAGGCGTGGGGCAAGGTGCCGTCATGACCATTGTTGAAAATCGCAGGAAAGATGGTCATTATAAATCTATTTTTGATTTTGCCAAGCGTGTCGATTTGAGGGCAGCCAATAAGAAGGCTTTTGAAAACCTCGCTTTGGCGGGAGGATTTGATTGTTTCAGTGATACTCACAGAGCGCAGTATTTCCAGGATGAAGGTGATGGGATTACCTTTTTGGAAAAAGCAATTAAGTACGGCAGCAAACATCAAGAAAATGAAAACTCAGCCCAAGTCAGTTTGTTTGGAGATGCCAGTGATGTTCAGATTGCAGAACCTCTAGTGCCGCCCTGTGAAGAATGGGGGACTATGGAAAAATTGGCCCAAGAACGGGAAGTGGTCGGCATTTATATTTCTGGCCACCCACTGGACGATTTTAAAATTGAGATGAAAACCTTTTGTAATGCCGCTTTGGCACTCTTTTCAAATCTTGACCCTTATGTTAATAGAGAACTCACCTTTGGAGGTGTGGTTACAGATGTAGAGCACCGCGTAAGTAAGCAAGGCAAGGGTTGGGCCATGTTTACTATTGAAGATTATACAGATAGTTTTGAGTTTCGGATTTTTGGAGAAGAGTATCTGAGGTTTAGACATTTTTTGGTTAGAAGCTCTTTTGTGTACGTGAAAGTGTATGTTAAGGAAGGCTGGACCAATAAAGACACGGGAAAGAAAAGTGAGCCGAGGATGCAGTTTACCAGTTTCCAGTTGTTACATGATGTGATGGATACCTATGCTAAGAAGTTGTCCATTCAATTGGAAATTAAAGATTTGAAAGAAAGTAAAATCAAAGCACTCGATGAGGTGTTGAGTATGCATGAAGGCAATCATGCCTTGAGTTTTGTGGTTTATGACAACGAAGAAAAGATGAAATTGCATATGCCGAGTAGAAAACAAAAAGTGAAAATATCCCAGGAATTATTGGACGAATTGAACTATCAGAATGTGTATTATAGATTGAATTAGAATGTTTAGTTCAAATTTTGCGCAAGGGATTGCAGTGGCATCCTTTTGGCTACAGTTTAGCAGTAAAAAGACCCGCCTGAACGAACGGACAGGTATAACGGAAAGCCCGGTTTTATGCGCACAAAAAGCAGTCATAACTAGCACACATCCAACGATAACCAAAACAAATGTTAAGCGTGTAAGGATTGCTAAAATTTTTGACTAATTTTGTGCATTAAATAGAAGTGAAACAAATTAAAGTATAGAAAATATGGCATTAGAAATAACAGATGCAAACTTTGAAGAAATGGTTTTAAAAAGTGATAAACCAGTAATGGTAGATTTTTGGGCAGCTTGGTGCGGACCATGCAGGATGGTTGGCCCGATCATTGACCAAATTAGTGAAGAATATGAAGGTAAAGCTTTAGTGGGTAAAGTTGACGTAGATGCAAATCAGGAATTTGCTGCCAAGTATGGTGTGCGTAACATCCCAACCGTATTAGTGTTCCAAAACGGAGAAGTTGTTGGAAGACAAGTAGGTGTAGCTCCTAAAAATGCTTACACTGACGCTATTGACGGACTTTTATAGATCGTTTTTTAACAGAATTGGCATTTGTCGCTAAGGCCATTTTATATGTGCTAAGGGTAATGTATGATCCATTTTCTGTTAGTAACAATAGAATAATCAGATAAAATGATAAAAGGTTTGCTGTTATGGTAAACCTTTTTTTAATTTAGATAAAAAATTAAGAATAATGAGCGATAAAAAGAAAATACAAGATGCTATTGACAGCAAATTGATAGAAGAGCGTAAAGTGTTCCTTTGGGGACAGGTAGATGACAAATCGGCAAAACATGTGGTTGACCGTTTGATGTATTTGGATGCTTTAGAGACCAAAGACATTCATTTATATATCAATAGTCCGGGAGGTTACGTGACCTCAGGTTTCGCTATTTATGACTGTATGAGGTCTTTAAAGAGTGAGGTTTCTACCATTTGTACTGGATTTGCAGCCTCAATGGGGTCAATTTTGTTGTCAGCAGGAGAAAAAGGCAAACGTTTTATTCAGCCTCACGCCCGTGTGATGATTCATCAACCAAGTGGTGGTGCGCGTGGACCTGCAAGTGATATTGAAATTACGGCTCAGGAAATCATTAAAACTAAAGAGTTAAGTGCACGCTTATTAGCGGAAAATTGTGGTCAGACGTTGGAAAAGGTCATGAAAGACTTTAATCGTGACCATTGGATGGGTGCCGATGAATCTGTGGCTTATGGCATTGTTGACGAAATTTTGAAATAATAGGAATTGGAGTGTTTGTTTCGAAATGAACTATATTAAGAATGTATCGAGAATCTAATGGAAATAACTAAAGGTTCTCGATATATTTTTAGATATCCTGCTGAGCAGGTTATCTAAAAACACTCGAACTGACATTATTATATATTTTAAATTTTTGTGATGAAATTTTGCAAGATCTAATGGGTATTACCAGCATTAAGATATGGCTTCTAAAAGTATAAAACGGTGTTTTAATAATCTTAATACTTAATACTAAAAGCAAAGCGGTCTAACATCTTATTCAATGAATTTACAGGCAGAACTTAATAAAACCGGAGGATTTAAAAACCTCGAACTCCTCGCCAAACAGGTAGTGGAAGGCTTTATTGCGGGGATGCACAAAAGTCCGTTTCATGGGTTTTCAGCAGAATTTGCGGAACATAAGATTTACAACCAAGGTGAAAGTACCAAGCATATTGATTGGAAGCTGTATGCCAAAACCGACAAGTTGTTTACCAAGCGCTATGACGAGGAAACCAATTTACGGTGCCATTTGATTATTGATAACAGTAGCTCAATGCATTATCCTGAGATGACATCGTTTTCGATTGATAAGCTGAACAAAATAGCGTTTGCAGCGTTGGCATCAGCAAGTTTGATGCACATCCTTAAAAAGCAGCGTGATGCCGTGGGCATGAGTATTTATAGTGATGCTTATGATTACTATGCTCCAGAAAAAGGGAGTGAACGTCACCATCACATGTTATTGGGCGAACTGAGTAAAACAGTCGTTCAGAAACCCATTCAAAAACAAACGGAGACCTATACGTATTTACATCAAATTGCCGAGAAACTTCATAGACGATCATTGATCTTCTTTTTTACGGATATGTTCCAAACAACCACTGACGACTCTAAGGTGTTTGAGGCGCTCCGGCATTTAAGACATAAAAAGCACGAAGTGGTATTGTTTCATGTATTTGATAAAGGTAAAGAGGTGACGTTCGATTTTGAAAACACGCCTAAGAAGTTTGTAGATGTCGAGACAGGTGCACAGATCAATATGTATCCAGAAACTATAAAAGAGGCTTATGAGAAGGCGGTAAGTTCTTATTTTGACGCGTTACGGCTGAAATGTGGTCAATATCAAATTAAATATGTAGAGGCAGACATCACAAAGAATTTCGATAAGATCCTGACAACATACATGGTAGAGCGCGGGAAATTTAAGTAGGAAATTTTTTTTTAAAAAACCGCAAAAAATATTTGCGATATTGAAAATGCAGTGTATATTTGCACCCGCCTGAGCGATGAAAACGATAAGTTTAGTCGGGTAGGCTTGCATTAACGCAACGGTCTGGTAGTTCAGTTGGTTAGAATGCCGCCCTGTCACGGCGGAGGTCGCGGGTTCGAGTCCCGTCCAGACCGCGGAAGAGGTTGTTAAAAGCCTTCAAAACCCTGTAAATCTTATGATTTACGGGGTTTTATGCTTTTCAGGAAATCATAGAATTTGGTTCTATTTGATTCTGAAAGGTCACAAATCGTCAACATCTTTTGATTCTCCTAACTATGTTGACAGAATGATGTATCTTAATACCATATTTTAGTTGATTTGACTTTCGTCTATATAATGTTTAACCATTAAAGACGACAACTATGAGAACTTCTTCAACATTTTCAGTACTGTTTTGGGCATACGGTAAACGCGCCGTAAATAACAAAGCAAACATTTACGTGCGAATTACTTCAAACGGAAAACGTGTCAACATAAGTCTTAAAAAGAAAATCAATATTGCTACTTGGGATGAAAAATCTCAAAGAGCGAAAGGGAAAGATAAGGATTCACGTATTTTGAATTTATATTTGAATGAAGTGCAATCAAAAATCTATCGGATTTATGAAGAACTAAAAACAGCAGATAAGCCGTTTACCTCTCAAATGATTAAGGCTAAATTTCTAGGAGAGGATAAAAGGCACTTTACCTTTCGAGCTCTTATTGATTATTATAACAATAAGATGCAGCACAAGCTGCACATAAATACGAAAGGCCAATATAAAACTAGCCAAAAGTATATGTTATTGTATATTTCTGATGAATACAAGTTAACAGATATGCCTCTTTCTGACCTTGACTATGGTTTTGTAATAGGTTTTGAGAATTTTCTTCGTTCCTACATCCCAAAGATTGGACAACCCAAAATTGGAAACAATACAGCAATGAAGCATATTAAACGTTTGCGTAGAATGGTAACTCTTGGTTACCGAATGGAATGGATTGATAGAGATCCATTTGTCAATTTTAAAATGAAGATTGAGAAGAAAGAGCGAGGATTCCTTACAAAGGCAGAACTACAAGCTGTTGAAGATTTAAATTCCTCAATTGAACGTCTGGTTATTGTTCGAGATTTATTTGTTTTCAGTTGCTACACAGGTATATCCTATAGTGATATCATGGAATTGACAAGCAAAAACATTGTGAGTGGAATAGATGGTAATCCTTGGATAATGGCTACGAGAACAAAGACTGGAACTCCGTTTAAAATCCCGTTATTAGCAAAGGCTGGATATTTAATTGATAAATACAGTGAGCATATAAGGACTTGTGAAACTGATAATCTTTTACCCAAACTGTCCAATCAAAAATTGAACAGCTATCTGAAGGAAATAGCAGATCTTTGTAGTATCAAAAAAAATCTTACTTTTCATATGGCACGACATACCTTTGCTACGATTGTGACCTTAAGTAATGGAGTGCCAATCGAAACAGTTTCTAAATTACTAGGTCATACTAAATTGACAACAACCCAAATTTATGCACAGGTAGTGGAAAAAAAGGTAAGTCAGGATATGGAAAAATTGAAATTGATATTGGAGTGACATTGAGATGAATTATTTAATGGACTGAATTGAGGTGTTCAACTCGTGAGATATGACGCAATTTATGGTCAATAAGTTTGGTCAAAACAAAGTATCAAAGACATAGGGCTTAACCAAATAAATGTCCGTAAATTATTGAAAAAGCGGTCGTGGTGTTTGAGCTGACAGAAACGCTAGACTTAGGATCTGGTGGCACGAGGTGCGGAAATTTGAATCTCCACGCCAGTACCTTTTAAAGGTGATGATAGTCGTAGAGAGTCTCTCAATTTTAGGTTTTTTTTGCTCAGGTGCAACATTGGTGCAGCATTAATTTTTTTATTGTGAAAGGGACTATCTGATAAAGTGTGTAAGTTAAAACAATAGCGGGGGCCGGCCCCCGCTAATGTTTGATTATAAAAAAAGTGTTCTAATTAAATTTTTTAATATTGAATTCAACTTTCTCTTTTCATCCCAACTTTATAAAGGGCTACAAACGAAGAAAGATGTACCCTGCTTTATGTTTAATATGATTCAAAACCTAGAACTTATGATTCTTTCTTTATAAAATCAAAAAACAACAGAGTATCTTGAATGTGCTTTTGCCAATAGGACCATTCGTGAGTACCATTAAATTCCTGATATATGTGATTCACAGCTATTTTATCGAGTTTTCTGTGCAGTTCTCTATTGTGTTCAATTAGCAAGTCATCCCTTCCACAATCAAATCGGATGGGGGGTAAGTTTTTTTTGTTTTTTTTCATCATGTCGAAAACACTGTCATCCTTCCTGCTGTTTAGATAGTGATGGTTTTCATTTTCTTCTATAAATAAATGCATCTGGTCTTTATTGGTGATTGAAGAATGTCCTGAAATTGCCTTGTATTTCTCAGGGTATTTTGCGCCAAGTCGCAATGCACCATAACCTCCCATTGATAATCCAGAAATGAACAAATCTGATTTTGAGCTAGTACAGGTAATGTTTTCAATAACTGCATCAATTACATCTTCAACGATCCATTTCTCAAAATCAAGATTGTTATGTGGTATGTACGCAGAACCATCACCCCATAGTCCGTCCGATGGCATGGCAATCACCATTGGTTTTATTATTCCTTTATTTATCATTCTTAAAGCGGTAAGATGCACGCCTGCTTTCTGGGTCCAAACCCAGGCACTACCATAAACGCCATGTAAAAGTGTAACTATGGGTAAGTCTTTTAAATCCTCACCAGGAGGAACAAATACACAAATGTCACCTCTTCCTTTAAGATTATGAGTTTTTACTGTGATAAATCGAACGTGATTATTTTCAAATTCTGGTTCGGAAATTTCTGTGGTTCTGAATTTTGACATATTATTTTATTCGAAAACGATTACACCTTTGGCATTTTTGCCTGCCAACATATCATCAAAAGCTTGTTGCAGTTCACCAATAGTATATGTTCTAGTGATCATTTCATCTAACATTAAATCACCTTTATCATAAAGTTTCACTAATTTTGGAAAATCTATTTGTGGACGACACTTGCCGTAAAGCGGATTAATATAAATTTTATCCCACTCAAACAAGTTCATATCAATTGAAATGGTTTCTTCTATACCACTAACTTGAACTGCTGTCCCGGCATTTCTTATCATGGCCAAAGGGGCTGCGCCTAAGGCTGGTACGGCAGTGCATTCAAATGCATAGTCTGCACCTCTACCTTCGGTTAATATTTTCACTTTTTCAGATGCCTGTAATAATCCGATATCATTTATATCTGCAAGTATGGTGTGTGTAGCACCAAAATTTACAGCCATTTCAAGACGCTTTTTATTAATGTCTATTGCAATTATTTTAAATGCACCAGAAATTCTTGCTCCTTGAATAACATTTAAACCAACGCCCCCAGTACCTAGAATAACCGCTGAACTACCTGGAGTTAATTTTGCAGAATTTACTACCGATCCATAACCAGTCATTACACCACAGCTAATAATACTTGCCGAGGGCATAGGCATATCACTTTCTAACTTAACACAAGCCGATTCTTTAACCAAAGCGTATTCAGAAATAGTACCGATATTGAAAGAACGCTCTATAGGCTCGTTGTTCCATTTTGTGCCTTCCAAATGGGCATGACCGGGTGTGTAGCCATTTCCGCCAGCTGTTACAGGCGAATTATTTTCGCAAATATGTTGATTGCCTTCTTGACACTGAAAGCATTTCATACAAGGGGTAGCCCAATTTAAAATCACCTTATCGCCAATCTTAAAATCTGTAATAGCGCTGCCAATCTGTTCTACAATACCTGCGCCTTCATGACCTATAACAATTGGTTTGCCCCATTTTAGAGAATCGTGATCGGTATGGCAAAGACCAGCAGCTTTTATTTTAACGATTATTTCATCTGCCTTAGGCTCTGCGATAGAGACTGTGTCGATGATAAAATTACCATCGCCTGTTGCTATTGCGCATTTTGACTGTATCGACATATTTTTCATTTTAGTACGGAATTTAAATAAAGCTGGTTGGTGTTATACCAATGGAAATATCTGAAAGTTTATTTTTATCAATTATCTGATTTTTTTGAATAAATCTAGTTCCCAATATATACGCTTTTGCATTATTAATGGCATCAACTGCGAGTAATTCATCATCCTTAAAATACCAAACTGATTGGCAGTTGTCCCTTTCTGTTTCTATTCGCTTAATAGTTTGATTGTACCCTTGTGATAAACCCACCATTTGTAATTTCACATCATATTGGTCTGACCAAAACCAAGGAATGGAGTTATATGCTATGTCTTCACCACAAATAGATTTTGCCGCAATTTTTGCTTGATCCACCGCATTCTGCACTGATTCTAATCTGATATATTTTTTGTAGTGCAAATTATAATGATAGGTACAATCACCTAAAGCATATATGTTTTCGTCATTGGTTTTGCAGTAGGCGTCAACTTTTATTCCGTCTTTAATTTCTAAACCAGCTTTCTCAGCTAATTCAGTATTTACTTTAATACCAACGCCAACGATGATGATATCTGCTTTATAGCTAGAACTATCATCACAATGAACTTCATTGATCTTATTATGAAAATCAACTGATTTTACATTTTTATTCGATAAAATGGAAACCCCATGATTATGATGCAACTCTTCAAAATAGGTAGACATTTCAGGAGCGGTAACACGAGAAAGCACACGTTCTTCGCGTTCTAAAACAGTTACCAAAGCGCCCTTTTTACTTAAAGATGCAGCAGTTTCTAGACCTATGTATCCACCACCAATAATGACTACTTTGTTATGGTTTTTTTTAAGTGCATTTCTAATATTAATAGCATCTTCTGCGGTTCGCATTGCAAAAACATTATTTGCTGTATTCAACCCTTTTATTGATGGAATGAAAGGTCGTGACCCTGTTGAAATAACTAATTTATCGTAGTGCTGAACTGAACCATCAGAAATTGAGATGCTTTTTTCTTTACGATGAATTGAGCTGATTGTTTGCCCTAATTTCAGGGTCACATTATCAGTTTCGTAATTTTGTTTCGGAAACAATAAATCGTGTTGTGTGCCTTCTTCACTCGTTAAATATGCTTTGGATAAGGGCGGTCTGTGGTAAGGGAAATCAGGATCACTATCAAATAAAATAATCTCACCTTCCCAACCTTCTTTTCGTAGCGCGAATGCGAAATTCACCCCTGCATGACTTGCGCCGATTACGACACAAATTTTATTTGATGTTTCCGTCAACATTATTTTACTACTTTTAAAACTACCCCATCAATTGCATCTGTTACATCGATTTGACAGCAAAGACGACTATATTCGCTTACATTTTCGTCGAACTCAAGCATGTCATTTTCTAATTCACTTGGCGCTCCGATTTTCTCCCAATGCTCGGCTTCTACGTGTACATGACAGGTTGCACATGAGCAAACACCGCCACAGTCGCCGTCTATTCCTTTTACTTTATTTTGGACTGCAAGCTCCATAACACTACCAGTAGTACCTTCTGCAATTATAGTTTCATTATCATTTGTAATAAATGTTATTGTTGCCATTTTTTATTTTTTTATTTTTTTTGAATTGAATTTAACGTGCAGGCTATCAAATCCTACTTTACGTTTAAAGGCCCCTAAATCTTCAATGTTTTCTTTATAATCTAAAATGTCTATAGATTTCACTTCATTTATTAATGTCCTTATAAGAACTTTCATTATTTGTCTTGCATGTGTAGCTCCTAAACAGTTATGTGTCCCGAACCCGAATGCGACATGCGGATTTATTTTTCGGTCTATAACGATTTCATTTGCATTTTCAAAAACGCTTGCATCACGATTTGCAGATGCCCAACATAACGATATTTTACTATCTGCTTTTAAGGCATGTTCGCAAACTGAAGCACCTTCGGTAGATACTCTTCCCATTTGTGTTAATGGAGAGAAATAGCGAATAAGTTCTTCTATTGTTGAATTTAGAATTTCTGGTTCTTTGCGAAGTCTTTCAAGTGACTCTGGGTGCTCTGCAAAATAAGAAATAGAGTTTGTTACCGCATTTATAACCGTATCTCTTCCTCCAGCAAAAGTTAATATTATGACCCCCTTAACTTCCTCTTTAGTTAATTTCTTACCATTAGCTTCAGATGCCAATAAAACAGAATATAAATCGTCGGTAGGATTAGCAATTGCTCTATCGATTTCTTTATCAATATAATCATATAAAATATTAGCCTTATCGCCATCTAAAGCGGTATCTTCACTTCTAAACACATGAGTACCCCAAGAAACCCAAGTATCTGCATGAGAATATGCGGTATTGAGTAGTAGAGTTAAAGCTCGAGACTGTAATGGCAATGCGAATTTGCTCACCACATCTAAAGAGTCCATTTTCAAAACGGATTTCACTAAAGATTGTATTTGACTTTCAAGGTTTGAAGTATACTCTTTTTTTAATGGTCGTTTAAACCAAGCATCTAAAATCGCTCTATACCCCCCATGCAACGGTGGATCAACTTCAAAAGGTATTTGACGTGTTTCTCTAATATTTTCTTCAGAAGGTATTACAATTCTGCCGGGAGCCGCTCCAGATTGATAGATTTTATGATTATGTGCACATCTTCGAACATCTTTATGACCTAAGACCATGGTAACTTCTTCACCTTGGTCATCCATTTTTCCATATCCTTTTTCAAGTCTTTCCTTTTCAAAAGGGTCTAAAAATTTACTTGCATTCATGGTGTTAGTCTTTGTGTTTTAAATTAAGATTCTTTGCTTCACAAAAATCAGCCTTTTAATTTGGTGCTTATTACACTTTATTAGCCATTAAGGTGCCTATTTTGATAAAGTAAAAGTTAACTTTGCCTTTTGAACAACATAATTGATTATAATTTAAGATTAATTGAAAGCACAATTTGAAAAAATAAGTTCGAATAAAAACGGTTTACACTGTTTTGTTTATGAGGATGTAGAATTTGACGCTCCATGGCACTTTCATCCTGAGTATGAGTTAACGTATATTGTTAGAGGAAAGGGAATGCGCTATGTAGGCAACAATATTCAAAAATTTGAGGAGGGAGATTTTGTTTTATTAGGGGCAAACTTGCCGCATTGTTGGAAAAACACAGATCAACACAAAGGTTCTGTAAAATCAATTGTATTTCAGTGGAATGACGAATTATTGGGTAAAGACTGGGCTCAAAAGCCAGAATTTTATAATATAAATATGCTGTTTAAACAAGCATCAAAAGGTGTTCTATTTAATAGATCCTTTTCGGAAGGAAAACTGAATAAATTAATGAGTATTTTGGAAAAAACACCGTTGGATAGATTGCTAAGCTTTATTTATCTACTAGAAGGTTTATGCGATGCTGATAATAGGGAATTATTGACCACTGCAGGATTTTCACCTAATCTAAACTTAAAAGCAAATCACAGGATAGATTTGGTGTATGATTATGTAGAAAAGCATTATAATAATAAAATTAAATTAGATGATGTTTCAACTTTGGTGTCTATGGGAAATGAAGCTTTCTGTAGGTTCTTTAAAAAAACATTAAATAAATCGTTTTTTACATTCGTAAATGAGTATAGAATTAATCTTGCAAGTAAAATGCTCTTGGAAACCAATAAGCAAGTGAGCCAAATTGCATACGATTGCGGTTATGAAAGTCTCCCATTTTTTTACAGGCAATTTCATAAATTCATGAAATGTTCACCGTTAGTGTTCAAAAACCAATACACAAAATTTTAAAATTTACGTTTGCATTTATAGTGGGTAATATAAACTGAGTAAAAAAGAAGAGAGTACCAAAAGGGACTCTCTATCTTTTCATTAATATGTTAAGAAGTTAGTTTAGTTTTATGGCCTTAAATTTACCGGGGCTATTGTTAAATTGTCTAAATAAAACTTTAACTTTTGATTTGCGCCCTCATTATATCCTCTCAAAACTAAATCAATAGCTCCAGAAAAATCTGCGGTTATAAAACTAGATCTATAAACCCATTCTCCTATCGGGAAATTTTCATCGAAATTAACAGGTACTGCTTCAAAGTCGAAACTAGATGGGTAAATCCTAAGATCAGAAGCAAAAAGTCCAGGAAGAGGATAATTGCCTGGAGTAAACCATGGCTCTACAACATACACCCAAACTCCAATTTCATATGTTTGTCCAGATGTAAATGTCACCTTAATAGGGGTTCCGCCAATAGTATTATGACCAATAATCATGCCTCCTTGTTCATGATATTCAATGTAAGCACTTTTCGTTCCATCTTGAGCTCGGGATGAAGAGATAGCTAGGTCATACATTCCCCACGTTCCGCCCCACCATTGGTATGGCCATTGTGCAGCAGTGGAATTCTCAAAGCTATAATCGAAGTTTTCACTTTTTAAAATATTGTTTAAATTGAACAGCAAAATCTCATCTGTAAATGCTGTAGCGGCCATCCCATCTAAAGTCGTTAAAGTCCCTGGGGTATAGGACACCTTTATCGTATCATCATTATAAATTCTTTCATTGTTTAAAGATAATATAACAATGTTTCCATTGCTTGGGTCAACTTCTGCTAATTCAATATTGGTCGTTATAACGTCACTGCCATTTTCGATAGTTATTGCAAATTGAGCTGGGTTAAGTGTTGATGGATCGATGTCTCTACTAAATTCAAGAGCAACTTTCCCGTCTATATCGAAAACTCTTTCTAAATCAACCGGCTTTGTTGAAGGTATAACTTTAATTAATTTCTTAAATTGAATTGTATCTCCGCCAAATGGTCTCTCTCTTGAGGCAATAAATTGCATATCATAAGTGCCTACACTTCTATATTTTACATCGACTTCAGGATTTGCTCCTTCATATGTTTGAGGACTTCCCCCTTCAAATGTCCATTGAAATATTTCAGGCTGCCCTATTACTGAATAAATGAATCTGACTTTTTCACTTGCAATAATTTCATTTTCTGCGTTATCAGACATAGTAAGCTCAGCTCCCAATGAATCATCCTCATTTAGTTTAAAGGCTTGAACAATAGCGCTAACAGGTTCTAATACAGTAATTACAATAGTAGTGTCTAGTTCTCTGCCTTTTAGAGTTTTATCTACATATGCATTTCCTTTAAATATTTGATGTAGAGTGACATTATGTGAGCCAACTTTGTTGAAAGTTGCTTTAACTACTGATTCAGAAGATGTTTCAATATTTGCTGCTCCTGATGGAAAAGTCCAAGTTCTAGATTCTATACCCGTAGATACGTCTCCAAATGTAATTTCTCCGTTTACTTCAATTTTATTGTCAAAATTCATTTGAGATGTATAAATAACCCTATGATTAGGTTCGCTAAAATCATTGTCATCAGAGTTGTCACATGCGCTTATACTTAAAAAAAGTAAAAGGTATATGCTAATTTTTGTTATCTTATAAATCTTCATCGCTATTATTTGTTTAATTGATTATTTGTTTGTACTTCACTCGAAGGAATAGGAAGATAATCATGCTGACTTGACGTATAATTTTGCGCTGCCAAAAAGAAATCTGGTCTAACTCTTTCTCTAATAAATAATGGAGCAATGCCGTTATTATTTAATTGAAGTAAATCAAGGTTATTCTCTCTCCATATTTCATCTTCACGCAGCTCAGAAAATACTTTATCTACTATTCCCCAACGCACTAAATCCTTCCATCTATGACCTTCGAAACATAATTCTAGCGGACGCTCCACACGTTGTAAATGCGTCATTATTGTTTCTGAGGTGGGTGAAACCATTGGATGTACGCCATGCACCTGAGCACTTACATGAAGTTGAGGGAATGTGTTTGAGTTTTCATCTAAATACTTCTGAATTGTTTTAACACCTGCTCTTTTTCTGACCTTATCAATATAGATTATAGCATTTGAATAATCTCCAGTATTCTTAATAAGGGTCTCCGCATACATTAAATACACATCTGCCAGCCTAATATGTCTGAAGTTTATGCCAGATCGATTATTGCTATCTTCAGCACTTAAATGATACCAGTTTGTATATTTTTTAACATAAGCGCTTTGTCCAAACCCCCATCCTGGTCGTTGATTTATCTTAAGACCGTAGTACAAACCTTCGCCATTAAGAGGCACTATTGAGGCGTTCATCCTTTTGGATTGTAAATTGCCAGAATTATTTATAGGGTTTGTTGGGTCAATTTCATCGTACCAAAACAGTTCATGCAAATAATAAGAAGGTAATACCGTATTATAACCTCCAAAACTTAATTGTCCGATAGCAGATGCTATTGTTGAAGCTTCTGCTCCACTTTCAGTTGGGCTATCATCAACTGCATCTCCACTTGCTCCAGGGTTTAATTCTGCAGAGTAAGCCACTTCAAAGATAGATTCTGAATTAAATTCATTTTCATCAGTAAAGTTGTCCATTATTTTTGGTGTCAAAGCATATATGCCTGAGTTGATTACTTCTTCAAACATATCTGAAGCCATTTGCCAATTTTCATTAAATAAATATACTTTCCCTAGAAGTGATTTTGCAGATCCCCAAGTAACTCTTCCTAAACTGCTAGCATCCCAAGACTTAGGAAGGTGGTTTTGTGCAAATTCTAAATCAGGAATAATAACAGTGTTAGTTACTTCTTCTATTGACGAAAAAGGTAAAGATTCATCGCTTACTTGTGTTCGAAGTACTGCTCCGCCATAATTATGAGCAACTTCAAAATAAAAAAACGCTCTCAAAAATCTTGCTTGGGCTTCAATTTCTAATTTACTGTTTCCCGAAAACTTGCTGTCGTCCGCCTCTTGGATATATTCAATAACTTGATTTGCTCTGAAGATGCCAACGTACAATTCGTTCCATTTATCCGATACATAATAGATCCCATCATTATAGGTCAGATTTCTAAAGGCATATGGTCGATACCAAGATTCTGTGCCCGCAATATCTCCACGCACATAATCATACTGCAGTGAGCCTCCACTGATACTTTGAAATTGTAAGGCACCATATACAGTTGTTAGTGCTGCATTAAAATTTTTTTCTGTAGCCCAAAATGTTTCTGTAGTAATAGCATTTGGGTTAATTTCTTCTAAGAACTCCTCCTCACTACAGCTCGTGTATGTTAAAAGGAAAAGGAAAAAGGAAAATAAACTGATGTTTTTTATTTTTTTCATAATTCTATTTTTTAAAAACTTAATTGAAAACCTATAAAGAATTGACGAGTAACTGGGTAGTTTCCTCTGTCAACACCTCTTGTGAATAAACCATCTCCACCAACTTCAGGATCGTAACCTTCATATTTCGTAAATGTAAAAGGATTAACTGAAGAGAGATAAATCCTAACCTTTTCTATACCAACACTTTCTTTTGAATTATTAATGGTGTAACCTACGGTAAGGTTTCTTATCCTCAAGTAAGTTCCGTCTTCTAAGAAATAATCTGATCTTGCCCTTACATTATTATGAAAAGCATTTTCTCTATCTGTGGGGATGTTAGAATCTGAATTCTGCGGAGTCCACATATAGAATTGGTCCGTGTGTCGACCTATTTGGTAAGCATATAGTTTTGCTCCATTATAAATTTTTGCACCATGAGCATAATATGTTTGAGCAAAAAAGTCAAAATTTTTATACTCAAGATTTAGATTAAACCCAGCCTCAAATTCAGATTGTCCGGATCCTGAATAGACTCTATCATTATCATCAATCTTATTATCTCCATTTTGATCAATATATCTCATATCCCCTAGTTGTGCGCTTGCATCAATTGTTCTATATTCAGCTAATTCTGCAACGTCTTTTATAACCCCCGCATTTTTCACTAAGAAAAATGCTCCAGCTTCATGACCTACTGCCAAATAGGTTGTATAATCTATATTTTCTCCTTGCGATAATACAGGTCTACCATTTGCATAACCTCTTTGAATTCCATTTAAATCTGTAACTTTGTTTTTATTTTTAGTAAAGGTTGCAGAAAGTTGGTAATTGAGGCCTTTTTCAGTTATATTTTTATAGCTCAATGCAAACTCCATCCCTTTATTAATCATGTTCCCTGCATTAATCACTTTAACATCATAAACGCCACTTGCTCGTGGTTGCGAAGTACCTGTTGAAGGTGCCAATCGTTCTTCAAGTAAGAAATCCTTTTTGTCGTTAGAATAAATATCTGCTGTAAAATTTAATTTATTTTTGAACATGGCGATATCTATTCCAATGTTTTTTGAAATAGTTGTTTCCCACTTAATGTTTTTATCATAAAACCTCTTTTGTACATAACCAAAACCTAGTTCTTCATTAGGGCCAAAAGGATAATTTATACCGCTTTCTATTACGGATTGATACGCATAATCTCTAATTTGATCATTTCCAAGCTCTGCCCAACTTGCTCTTATTTTTAAATTATTTAATGATTGTAAATTTAAGTTTTCAAAGAATTTCTCTTCGCTAATGTTCCATCCTGCCGAAAATCCTAAGAAAGTGCCATACTTGTTTGAATCTGAGAACTTCGAAGATCCGTCGCGTCTTATTCTTCCTGAAAGTAGATACCTATCATCATAATTGTATTGAAGTCTTAACATTTTTCCTGCTAGAGTAGATCTGTTGTCAACTCCAACTGGTGTTAATGCTTCTGCTCCAGAGCTTAAGTTTTGAAGATCATTTGTAGCATCTTCGCTAAAGATCACTCCAGTTCCAAGAGTTTTATTATCCAAACTTTCATACGCTAACACGCCAGTTAAGTCAAAACTATGGGCTCCATAGCTTTTATTATAGGTTGCAATATTCTCTATAGAATTTCTTTCTGACCATATAAAGTCTTCATTTAAAAGCGCTTGCTCGCGAGAAGCTGTGGGTTTTAAAGTGCCATCGATTCCATATACCAAATATTGAGGTCTAAAGAATTTTCTCTGATAGTTCCAGATGTTTCTACCTAGGCTAATTTTATATTTCAAACCCTCAAGCAATTCATATTCTACATTAAAGGCAATGTTAGTGCTGTTTACTTCTCTTTCATCAATATTTTTTAGTTGCTGAGATAAGTAACTATATAAAATTTCATTTCGAACGGGAATTATGACTCCGTTGTCACCAACCGATTGAAGCTGATCTAATCCGGGTTGCCAAGGTCTTTGGCCAATTGCGTATTCATATAACGACCAAGGCTCTTCCTCTCTATTTTCTTTTGTGAACCCTATAGTCGCAAAGGCTTTGAATTTACCTTTTTTAAATTCACCAGTTAATCTATTGCTTAATCTGTTAAAACCAGAATTTATTAAAACTCCTTTTTGATCAAAATAATTTGTATTAAAACTTAAAGTTAAATCCTCATTTCCCCCAGATAGTTGCAGGTTGTAATTTTGTGTTATCGCATTATCATTTTGAACTTCGGCAACAAAATCGGAATTATAATCTAAAGCATTGGGGTTAAAGAAAAATATTAAAGGAGCTAGTCCTAATGCTTCAAGTTTTACTTCTTCAGCATACATTTGTTGTAATGTATTCATCAAAGGTGTCCCTGAAGTGATATTTTGTATCCCTGTATAAGTAGTTAGGTCAATCGTCAATTTTCCCGCTGTACCTCTTTTTGTTTTAATTAAAATTACACCATTGGCACCTCTAACGCCATAAATGGATGCAGACGCCCCATCTTTTAAGATGTCAATGGATTCAATTTGTTCTGGAGCAATACCAGGATCACTGTTTCCTAAAGGCACACCGTCTACTACGTACAATGGGCCTAA
This sequence comes from Gelidibacter salicanalis, assembly GCF_016469035.1. Lineage (GTDB taxonomy): Bacteria > Bacteroidota > Bacteroidia > Flavobacteriales > Flavobacteriaceae > Gelidibacter > Gelidibacter salicanalis_A. Next base: position 95,951 of record NZ_JAEHJZ010000008.1, read on the forward strand.
TGCTGAAGAATTGACAGAACCCAAGCCTCTAATCTGAACATTGGCAGCTTCTCCTGGTCTTCCACTTGATGCTTGAATATTCACGCCCGCTACTTGACCTTGTAGTGCTGTTCCAATATCTGAAACAGCAGTTCTGATAATGTCTTCGGCTTTAACATTATTGACAGCCCCAGTTACTTCTATTTTTCGCTGAGTTCCATAGCCTACTACAACTACTTCATCTAATTCGGAAGAATCGATTTCTAATACTAAATTTATTGTCGTATTGTTCCCTACCGTAATTTCTTTGGTTTTAAACCCTATATAACTAAATAATAAAACATCATTAGTTTTGGCGTTAATCTGGTAGTTGCCATCAAAATTTGTAATGGTACCGTTGTTTGTGCCTTTCACAATGATATTGACCCCAGGGATTGGTTTCCCATCAGCCGTCACATTTCCGCTTATTCCTAGGCTCTGGGCCTGAATTAAACTGAAACTAATTAACATCAGTGCGGTTATGCCGCATTGTTTGAGATTACGTATTCGTAATATTGATTTCATGTTTTTTGTGAATTTTAATTAAACCTTCTCAAATATTGTTAAAATATTAACAATAATTAAATTGTGCTACTTGACAAAAACTGAACAACTCTATTTATTTGGGTTTAATTAACTTGATTCTGCCTGCATATTAGAATTATACATATAAGAGTCATTCTCATTACTTTAGCATTAAAGGGCTTTTAGTGATATTCGAGCACTAATTATCATTCAATTTGTATCATGGGTTAACTTACGTATTATAAAACTCTGATTTGTGTATTAATATAATTGTTCGACAGTTTCTGCTTAGTATGCACATTTTTAAAATCATTATCTCAAAATATCCCCACCCACTAGGTGAAGTTTTTTAAAAAATGACCTATGTTGAGTCTATTTCAGGAAGCTTAACTTTGTAAGTGTTGTTTTCTTTAAATTCTTTTATTGCATATTTATCTATAAATTGAATATAGGTTTGTTTCCAATCCTTCTAAATTATTTAAAAATCTGAACTAGCTCCGAAAGCTAAGTGCTCATAATTGAAACTCCATTAAAGCATTTTTTTACCTATGATTCATATATTTTTATGGACTACAGTCCTTTTGCAATGAGCACTTATTTATATGCAAAACTTTTAAATTGTGATTCTACTAAAAATGAGTATGATCTCCAATTTTTATCGCTGGCTTTTTTAATTAGATAGGTTTGGATGATAGCCATGTTTCTAATGTTCAGCAAGCAAAAAAACATGGGAGGATTATATGCTAAATAATATAGGAGGTCACTGGTGTTTTTCTGTTAAATCAATGGTTTGGGTTTAAGTCATTAATTTTGAGCATTCTAGTTTTGTTTTTTTTTTTTGGGGTATTGTAATTTTGTTTTTTTCAGACTTTGATTATCTTTCCATATTAGTATAACACCCTTTTTAAATAAATCATAATATTATATTAGAATGACAATACTTTTCAGAAATTTTAGCAATTCCGTTACTTTCAAATTTAAAGTTTGCTTTTTGAGTGCTTTTTGCATAATTGCTTCTGGGTTTTCTCAGGAAGTGACAAAGCCTGATAAATATTTTACAGAGGGTTTGCAAATAAGGTCTCAAAATCCAGATAGTGCTGTAGCTTTATTTGATTACAGTTACAAAAAGTATTTACAGTTAAATGACACAACGAATGCAACCAATAGTTTGCTTGAAAAATCAATGGTGTTAGAGAATAATGCTAAATACGCACAATCTTATGATGCTTTATGGAGTGCACTCATTTTGATTGATAATACGGACGATGCAAGACAGAAGTCTGTTATATATTATAGGTTAGGAAGAATTTACAGCTATTACAAAAGAGAAAGGGAGTCAATTAAGTATCTTAAAAAAGCTTTAGAACTTCAAAAGGAATTAGTGAAAAATTCTGATCTTAAACCATCAGATTTAGTGCCTTATTATTATTCAATTGCAGTTACAAACAGAGAGTTGGAGCGTAAAGAATTAACAAAGGTTTATTTAGACAGTTCCTATTTATATTATTCAAATGATAATAAAATTTTACCTTATGAATACTTAGAGTTTGAAAAAGCGAATTTATTGGCCTTAAATAATGAGAATCAAAAAGCCATTGAAATTATGGATAGTATTTATCCGTGGTTTAAAGAAAATGAACCAACTTACCTCGTCTTATTTTATAAGTACTTAGGGGATGTGTATCTGAATTTATCCCTTCTTGATGAAAGTGAAGGATATTATCTAAAATCTCTAAAAGTTTCTGAATATAATAAAAGTCATATTGATTTTACTCCGCTAGTATATGAAAAACTTACACAAATATATGTCAAGAAAAATGATTACAAAAGCGCATTTGAAAGTCAAGGAAAGGCTAAAGAATTAGATTCTAAATATTTTGATGCTAGAGGGTCTATAAATCAATCTTTACTTGAAATAAGGAATGATTATCTTGTAGAAAAAGATCGCCAAGAAAAGCTTATACAGCATCAGTATTTAAAACAGTTGGAGCAAGAGGATAAGATAAATAAACTTCAATTAATCATTTTATTAGGATCAATAGTTTTTATAACTATTATTGGTTTCGCCTATTTTAAGTACCTGCGTTCAAGGCATAAAATAGAAAAGGAATTAATTGCAAGAAATAAGGAATTAGAAATTCAAAAACAACGGGAGTTGATTGAGATGAAGAACAAAGAGCTTGCTTCTTCTGCACTTCAGCTTATAGAAAAGGATGAGTTTTTAAAAGACTTAAAGTCAAAAATTAGAGTAGGGAGTGATAAAATAAAAATTCACGAAATAAATAAGGTCCTAAGAACTGTTTCTAGTGGTAACAATAATAATTGGGAGGAGTTCAAGTTGCGCTTTATTGATGTGAATAAGGAATTCTACGATAAAGTTTATGAAAAATATCCTAATCTTAGTCAAGGCGATCAAAAAATATGCGCTTTGATAAAATTAAATTTGTCAAGTAAAGATATGGCCCGGCTTCTGGGTATTTCTGTGGAATCCGTGCATACTTCAAGGCATCGCATCAGAAAAAAAATGGATTTAGCGCGAAGTGTTAATCTAGAAGATTTCATTAATTCACTTTAAAACACAACTAACATTTTCTGCACACCCTTGTTTTGTTTACATGTAAAGTTTTTGTCAAGTAGCTAAAGCTGCTCGTGCATTTGTTTTAATCTATTTTGGTTGTTGATTTAATACAAAAGGTATTTCATTTTAATGACGAAGAGGGGGTCTCTTTTTTCTAAAATCAGATCAAATAAATTTAAAACTTATAAATCAATGTATATGAAAACTAAGATGATGGCAACCCAATATGAGGGCAATAAAACATTTACGATATTCGAAAAAGAAAAAGAGCAACCATCTAAAAATGAAGTACGCATCAAAGTCGCATTTGTAGGTGTTTGTGGAACTGATGTACATATCTATCATGGAATGATGGATAAACGTGTGAATATTCCAGTAACCATTGGGCACGAAATGTCAGGAGTAATTGACGCAGTTGGAGAGGGTGTCTCAGATTTTGTCATTGGGGACAAAGTTGTAGTTAGACCATTGGATGATAGAAAAGTTAAGCCTTCTGATAAGGGTTTCAATCACATTTGTGAAGAATTGAAATTTATCGGTATTGATAGTCCCGGTGCAATGCAAGAGTATTGGAATGTTCCAGCATTCGTTCTTCATAAATTAAATAATGATACTGATCTTAAATTAGCAGCCCTAATTGAGCCATTATCCGTGGCTACTCACGATGTTAGAATGAGTGGTTTACAGGCGGGCGAAACGGTAGTTATATTAGGTGGGGGTCCAATAGGTTTACTAATTGCCTTGGTGGCAAAAGAATCAGGTGCTCAAGTGATTGTTTCAGAAATAAACGAAACAAGAATTGCAAAAGCGAAAGAATTAGGATTAACTACTGTTAATCCGATGCAGGTTGATGTGGTTGCGTATGTGAAAGAGCAGACTGAAGGAAGGCTCGCCGATGTGGTTTTTGAGGTGGCTGGAGTTCAATCTGCTCTAGATGTTATGACAGAAGTGGCTGGAATAAGAGGCCGAATAGTTATGGTGGCAATTCATGGAGAAAAAAAACCTGTTGATTTATTTAAGTTTTTTTGGAAAGAATTGAAATTAATTGGCGCACGTGTTTATGAAAAAGAGGATTATGAAAAATCAATTGCATTAATAAATGCTAACAAATTACCATTTGAGGCTATGATAACGGATGTGCAGCCGTTGAGTAACATTCAGCAGGTTTTCGAAAATATCGATAAGAATCCCGACGGCATGAAGGTGTTGATGGATTGTAGCTTATAGAATTGAATCATAATTAAAAAAATAGAAATGAGTGTATTAAATAAATTTAGTTTAGAAGGTAAAACAGTATTGGTTACAGGTTGTAAAAGAGGAATTGGCAAAGCCATGGCTATTGGATTGGCAGAAGCCGGTGCAAATATTATTGGGGTTTCGGCATCATTAGAATTGTCTGGAAGTGCCGTAGAAAAAGAAGTGGTAGCCCGTGGAAAAAAATTCAGTGCATACCAATGTGATTTTTCAGATAGAAAAACATTGTACCAATTTATTGCTGAAGTAAAAAAAGACCATCCACAAATTGATGTCTTGGTAAACAATGCGGGAACCATTTTAAGAGCTCCCGCGGCTGAACATTCAGATGAATTGTGGGATAAGGTAATTGAAGTAAACCAAAATGCACAATTCATATTAACTCGAGAAATTGGCAAGGAAATGGTAGCTCGTGGATTTGGAAAAATAATATTCACTGCTTCATTATTAACCTTTCAAGGTGGAGTTACAGTGCCCGGTTATGCTGCAAGTAAGGGTGCTATTGGACAGATGACGATGGCCTTTGCTAATGAATGGGCTGCAAAAGGTGTAAACGTAAATGCCATTGCGCCGGGGTATATATCTACAGACAATACCGAGGCATTACGTAAGGATCCTATAAGGTCAGAATCGATCTTATCTCGTATTCCGGCAGGACGCTGGGGGGAAGCTGAAGATTTTGCTGGGCCCACCGTGTTTCTAGCGTCGGAAGCTGCCAGTTATATGAATGGAGCGATTGTTCTTGTGGACGGTGGTTGGATGGGTAGATAGTCAGATAAAAACTAATGGGGATAGTAGCAATTTCATCGGATGATACGGGATGCTCTGATTTTGGTTTTCGATAAAGTAGACATCACATATCCCTAATATAGATAAATCAGTTTCAAGAGAAGTGAGATTGACATAGGTTTAAATTATAGTACTGTTTGTTCGCCATACCATGCGAGACTTAAAACAGGGAATTGCTATAAAGAAATTACTTAGAATATAAAAGAGTGCCAAGAATTAGGTGTTAATGGTGATCGCAAGGTGCGGAAATCGAATTCTCTTTAGATTCTATCACTGTTGTTAATCATATATAACAATTCGGTTACTCAAATGTAACTTTATCTTGGAAAAAAAAGGGAAGCTCTTTACGAAGTGGGGGTTGAAGTCTATATTTCCAGATCGAACGGCAGAGCTTTAATTATGAGGTGAAAATATTTCAGACGTGAAAGATCTGTCTTCCAAATATCACTAAAGGGTAAAGGAAATAAATGTAGAAGAAATTATCTGAACTTACTCTAGACGAATGATTGGAAATCATGCAGAAAAAATTATTATGAAGCTGCTGAAGGGTGGATATACATAGAAAACAGAATTAAAAAATAAAACGAAAATCATGACAGAAATAAAAGTTTATCAGCTTTTTATAAATGGAGAGTGGGTAGCGTCAACTTCAGGGGAAACAATAGATATTATTAATCCATCAACTGAAGTAATTGTTGCACGCGTACAAAACGGAACTGAAGAAGAAGCTGCTAGAGCATTAGAAGCGGCTGAAAGTGCACAGAAAGAATGGAAGAAGCTGCCAGCGCGTTCTCGGGCAAATTTATTATATAAACTTGCCGCTGAAATAAAAGCAAACTCAGAATATTTGGCTGAATTGCTTGTTAAAGAGCAAGGGAAATTATTGAAAGTTGCGAAAGGGGAGGTTGCTGCAGCTGCTTCTTTTATAGAATACGCTTGTGAAGGTGCGCGCCGAATAGAAGGAGATATCGTTCCTTCCGATAATCCAAATGAACAGATCTGGATTCAAAAAATTCCTAGAGGAGTCGTTGTTGCTATAACCGCATGGAACTTCCCATTAGCGTTAGCTGCAAGAAAATTGGGGCCAGCTTTAATTGCAGGAAATACTATTGTAATAAAGCCTGCTTCGGAAACACCTTTAGCGACTTTAGAATTAGGGTATCTCGCCAACAAAGTAGGTATTCCTGCGGGAGTAATCAATATTTTAACTGGACCTGGACGTCTTATGGGTAATGCCTTGGTAGAAAACCCTATAACCAAAATGGTAACAATGACAGGTTCTACTACAGTAGGACAGCAAATTGCACGGAATGCGGCCGTTAACCTAACCCACGTTCAATTAGAGCTAGGTGGAAAGGCTCCTTTTATAGTGTTTGAGGACGCAGATATTGATGCTGCTGTAGCTTCTGCTTTGCATTCACGTTTTGACAACTGCGGACAGGTCTGTACCTGTAATGAGCGTATGTACCTTCATGAAGAGATTTATGATGTGTTTATGATAAAGTTCATTGCAGCAGCAAAAGCTCTGAAAGTGGGAGATCCCATGTTGCATGATACTGATATGGGACCAAAGATTAATGATGCAGAATTGAAAAACATGGAGCGCTTAGTAGAAATAAGTGTCAAGGAGGGAGCAACAATAGCAACAGGAGGAAAGCGTCCTGAAGGGGCGCAGTTTAATAATGGATTCTGGTTTGAACCAACAGTACTCACTAATGTAACTCAGGACATGACTATTGTGCACGAAGAATCGTTTGGGCCAATACTACCAGTTTTGAAATTCAAAACCTTTGAAGAGGTTATTTGCTATGCCAATGACAGTCACTATGGTTTAGCCGCCATGATATTTACCAATGATATGAATACAATCATGAAGTGTAATGAAGAACTTGAATATGGAGAGATTTATGTAAATAGAGGTCATGGCGAACAACATCAAGGCTTTCACAATGGCTATAAGTTATCGGGTTCAGGAGGTGAAGACGGTAAATATGGTTTTGAACAATATCTAGAAAAGAAAACTTTTTATATCAAACATAAAATATAGTTAAAGTATGAGTACTAGAATCTCTAAAATACAAACCCAGTTGTTTACGGTTCCTTTGCTAGAAGTCCTTTCTGATGCAAAACACGGAGATCATTATCATTTTGAGTTAGTTACCGTAAGTATAACTTTGGAGGATGGGAGCGAGGGTACTGGGTACACCTATACAGGAGGGAAAGGTGGTTTTGCCATTAAGGCTATGTTAGAGCACGATTTCACTAGTGCGCTTATAGGTAAAGATGGTGCGGATATTGAAGGAATCTACGAATTTTTAGAATGGCATATCCATTACGTCGGTAGGGGTGGAATTGCATCGTTTGCAATTTCTGCCGTAGACATCGCGCTTTGGGATATTCGTTGTAAAAAAGCGGATCAACCATTATGGAAAATGGCAGGTGGTGAGGGAAATACTTGTAAAGCATACTGTGGCGGAATCGACTTAATGTTTCCTTTGGAAAAACTCTTAGCCAACATAAAAAATTATCTAGAACGTGGTTTTAATGCGATTAAGATTAAAATTGGTCGAGAAAATTTAAATGAAGATTTGGAACGTATCAAAGCAGTAAGAGAATATGTTGGTCCAGATGTCACATTTATGGTCGATGCCAATTATTCTATGACCATACAGGAAGCTATCAATGCTATTGAGGGTTTTAAGCAATATGATATCACCTGGTTTGAAGAACCCATCATTCCTGATAACTACAAAGGTTACGGTGAGATAGTTGATGAAACTGGATTTCCTTTGGCTATGGGGGAAAATCTACATACTATTCATGAATTTGGATATGCCATGGAACAATCAAAATTAGCGTTTATTCAACCAGATGCCTCTAACTGTGGAGGTATTACTGGATGGTTGGCTGCCGCTAAATTGGCTGCTAAATACGATATTCCAGCATGTTCTCACGGCATGCAAGAGTTACACGTGAGCCTAGTGTCTTCACAACCTAATTCTGGATGGTTAGAAGTGCATAGTTTCCCTATTGATGAGTATACGATGCGACCTCTGGTAGTTAAAGATTACAGAGCGGTTGCGCCAGAAAACCCAGGGATTGGAGTGATTTTTAACTGGGAGAAATTAGAGCCATTTGAACAAAAATAAATATATGAGAATAGAAATAACAGACGAACAGTTGGATTTTTTGGGAATTACAAATAAAGATTATTTAAGCGCAGCTAGTAAGAGAGCATTACAATGGCCAATGGATTTAGGAAACGAATGGTTTTTTGAGTATGAAGTTGAAGATGTAAAAGGCGATTTAGCATACGAAGAAGGCATTGTAAGGAGAGATCCTAGCGCGATGATTAAGTATAATAATAAATATTTTGTGTGGTATTCGAAATCTGTAGGTCCTACTGACGGTTTTGCTGGTAATCTTGAAAACAGTAAAGTGTTTCCTTGGGATAGGTGTGATATATGGTATGCAACATCTTATGATGGAATTACATGGAAAGAAGAAGGTTTAGCTGTAGCTAGAGGAAAAGCTGGGACTTATGATGATCGTTCTGTTTTTACTCCAGAAATTATGGAGCATGACGGAATATACTACCTTACTTATCAAACCGTAAAATGTCCTTATACAGTGAGAGTAAAAGAAGAGGTGGCTTTAGCTTGGGCAAATTCACCTTATGGTCCTTGGACTAAAAGTGTTGGACCAATATTAAGTCCTGCAAATAATGGCATTTGGAAAGATGATATAGATAGCAGATTTGCCGTTGAGAAAAAGGGGGATTTTGATAGTCACAAAACCCATGACCCTTGTATAATACCATATAAAGGAAAGTTTTATTTGTACTATAAAGGAGAGCAAATGGGCGAAGCTATAACTTTTGGTGGCCGACAAATTAGGCATGGCGTTGCTATTGCTGAGAATCCAAAGGGGCCTTATATAAAATCTCCCTACAATCCGATCTCCAATAGCGGTCATGAGATTTGTGTTTGGAAGTATAATGGCGGCATAGCCTCTCTGATAACCACAGATGGTCCAGAAAAAAACACAGTCCAATGGGCTCCTGATGGAATTAATTTTGAAATAAAATCCATTGTTAAGGGAGCGCCCCATGCCATTGGATTAAACCGAACTGTAGATGCGGAGATACATCCAACGCATATTTTACGATGGGGTTTGACTCATCAATATATGAATGATGACTATCAATATATTCGAAGATTTACCACTTGGGAAATAAAGCATCATACAGCTAAGGGGGAAAAAGAAAGTTAAAATTATAAGAAGTAAAATTTTAAAGTGAATATGCAAAAAGTGGTCACATTTGGAGAGATAATGCTGCGATTTTCAACCGAACATCATTTACGATTTTCGCAGGCTAAATTCTTTGAAGCAACTTATGGTGGTAGTGAATTTAATGTTGCGGTTTCTTTGGTTAATTACGGTGTCCCAACAGTCTTTGTGACACGTATTCCTAATAATGATATTGGGCATTGTGCCTTGAAGGAAATGCGGAAATTTAATGTGGAGTCTACGAAAATACAGTTTGGTGGGGATCGATTAGGTGTGTATTACCTTGAACAAGGTGTTAGCTCAAGGGGAAGTAATGTGGTTTATGACAGAGCGAACAGTTCTATGGCAACCATTCAAAAAGGCTCTATCAATTGGGAGGAAGTCTTTCAGGGCGCTACTTGGTTTCATTGGAGTGGGGTTACACCTGCTATCTCGGACTCGGCTGCGCAAGTTTGTTTAGAGGCCGTAATTGCAGCCCATGAATTAGGAGTCACTGTTTCTTCAGATCTTAATTTCCGATCTAAACTTTGGCAATACGGAAAATTCCCTAAAGACGTTATGCCTGAATTGCTCCAATACACCAATGTGATGCTTGGTGATCTTGAGACTGCCTTTTTTATGTTGGGAAAAGAGAAAATCAAACCAAAATATCAGGATAAAAAAGCACTGGCTCCGCTATACCAGACGTTGTTTGAGTTGTGTCCAAATTTAACTATTGCTGCCACAACATTAAGAAACTCTATCAGTGCTTCATATCAGCAAATTGGAGGCATCTTGTATGATGGAAATCAAATTTTTACTTCAGACATTAAAGATGTTAGACCTGTTGTGGACAGAGTTGGAAGTGGTGATGCATTTATGGGCGGATTGATTTATGGACTTTTGGAATATAATAAAGATTTGCAAAGAACATTGGACTTTGCAGTAGCCGCCTGCTGTTTAAAGCATACAATTTCCGGAGATTATAATTTAGCAACGCTTCAAGAAATTGAAAAAATGCTCCAAGGTGATATAAGCGGAAAAGTTTCAAGATAAATCACTATGATGACCTTAAAAAAAATATCATATCTCACCGACTTTTCACTATCAACAGTGTCCAAAGGGCTTAATAATAGTTTTGATATCAGCAACGCAACTAAAAAGATGATTCAAGATATTGCATTTGAGTACAATTATACACCACACCCTTTAAGAAGGAGCAAAACCAATATGATTGCCGTGATTATCTCACACGTAAACCATCTGTCTTATGGCAACTCCCTATTTGATATTGAGAAATCAGTTTCCAAATATGGATATCGAATTTTGTTGCACCAATCCTTTGAAAAAGAAATAAAAGTAAAAGGAGTTTTTGCTAGAAATTACAGATGGTAATGTCGATGCGGCCATTATGCTTTCAACCATTGTTTATGTACAACAAGGCACAATTTATTGAACATGTACAAATCCATAAGCACCAAACAGAGGAGGATTTATTGGAAAGTTGTAAAATCAACTTTCAAAATTTATTAAAACAGATCAACTAAGTATGGCACAATTTACAAGGATAGAAGTAGCGCAAATAATGAAAGATTCTGGTCTGGTTCCATTATTTTATCATGAAGACATTTCAGTATGCAAAGCTGTTTTGAAGGCCTGCTACGATGGTGGCGCCCGTTTATTGGAGTTTACCTCGAGAGGAGATTTTGCTCATGATGTGTTTGCTGATTTGATAAGGTATGCTATTAAGGAACTACCAGGAATGATTTTAGGTGTTGGTTCTGTAACCGATTCTGCTGGTGCATCATTATATATGCACTTGGGAGCAAACTTTATAGTTACGCCTGTGTTAAGAGAGGACATAGCTAATGTTTGTAATAGACGTAAAGTGTTTTGGTCACCGGGTTGTGGAAGTCTAACAGAAATTACAAAAGCTGAAGAATTAGGTTGTGAAATAGTAAAGTTGTTTCCGGGAGATATTTACGGGCCACAATTTGTAAGAGCAATCAAGGGACCGCAACCTTGGACAAGCATTATGCCTACAGGAGGTGTATCTCCAACAGAAGAAAATTTAACAAGTTGGTTTCTCTCTGGGGTAACTTGTGTAGGTATGGGGTCTCAACTTATTGCAATGGATTCGGATGGACAATTTGATTATAACAATATTGAGAGGGTAATTCGAAATACCTTAAAGATAATAAAAAAAATAAGAGAGATTAATCAATAAAAAATAAACTTTTAGAATGTCAAGTAAGCAGTTATATACAATACGCATTTCGGCAATAGTTGCATTAGGCGGCTTTTTGTTAGGATTTGATGCCTCGGTTATTTCGGGAGTCGTGAAATTTATAGAACCAGAGTTTAGCCTTACAAAAATTGAGCTTGGTTGGGCGGTAAGTTCTATAACATTAACAGCAGCCTTAGGTATGATAATTGCTGGTCCCATGAGTGATAAACATGGGAGAAGAAAGCTACTAAAATATGCCGCACTGTTATTTACAATTTCTGCATTAGGTTCTGCCTTAGCAGGAAGTTTCTTTTGGCTTATCATTTTTAGAATGATTGGTGGATTAGGTGTTGGTGCCGCCTTAATTATTGCACCTATGTATATTGCTGAAGTTGCGCCACCTGAAAAACGAGGGCAATTGGTGTCATTTAATCAGCTAAATATTGTTATTGGTATTTCAGTAGCCTTTTTTACCAATTACCTTATTCTCAAATGGGGTAGTTCAGACGCACAATGGACTAAAACGTTAGGTTTTGAGAAATGGAATTGGAGGTGGATGTTAGGTATTGAAACCCTTCCTGCTATATTGTATTATATAAGTTTAAAAGTTGTGCCTAGAAGTCCACGCTGGTTAATGACTCAAAATAAAAGAAAAGAGGCATTAGAAGTCATGAAAATGGTGGTTTCTGAAGAAGCTGCAGTTTTCCAAATTAATGCAGTAGAGCAAAGTATTAATGAAGATAAAAATAATCAGAAAGCAAAATTTGGAGATGTCTTTAAAAAGTCAATGCGAAAAGTAATTATAATAGGGTTAATTGTTGGAGTTTTTCAACAAATAGTAGGTATAAATGCAGTGCTTTTTTACGCTCCAATGATTTTTGAGCAAACGGGTATTGGAACAGATGCTTCATTTATCCAAGCTGCTTTGGTAGGGGTTACAAACCTAGGTTTTACCATAGTAGCAATGTTGGTCATAGATAAGTTTGGGAGAAAACCTTTGCTAATTTTTGGAATGATAGGTATTGCCGTTTGTTTGTTCTTGCTGAGCTATGGGTTTAACGAGGCGACCTACACACTTACTCAAGATGCTATAGCAAATCTTCCAAAAGAAATTAACCAACAACAAATTTCACAACTTCAGGATAAGGTATTTGAAAACGATCTTGACTTCAAAGCAGCTATAATCTCAACTTTAGGTGAAGAGAATGCAAGAGTTCATGAAGGAACCCTAGTTACTGCATCAGCTAAAATGAACACGCTTTTAATTCTTATGGGAATTATAGGGTTCGTTGGTGCTTTTGCTATGTCCATTGGCCCTGTAATGTGGGTGTTGTTTTCCGAATTATTTCCAAATAAAATTCGAGGTGTTGCTATTTCATTTGTTGGATTGGTTAACCTTGGAGTTGCTTTTTTAGTACAGCTTTTATTTCCATGGGAACTTTCGGTGTTGGGCAATTCTGTGACCTTTTTGATATTCGGTGTATTAGCAGTCATAGGCTTAGTTTTTATTTGGTTTAAAGTGCCAGAAACTAAAGGGAAATCATTGGAGGAGTTAGAGACTTTATTAGTTAAATAAAACATATTAATTAAAAATTTACACATTCAAGATGATTTTACTGAAGAAATGGGCAAGACTGGTAATGATGATGATAGTTATCTTTTTAATGTCTACCAATTGTAAAAGTGAACTAGATCGAAAGCAAAAACAAGAACACAAGCTGTTATTGTTTGATTTCGAAGATCTAGCGCAAACTCAATTCATAAAACCTCAAGATGCCACCTATGAATTGGTGGGAAATGAAGGGAATAGTCATGTCAATGTAGTTACGGGAACAACTTTAAGAGAGGCTGGTGTGCGACTGCTTAGTCCAGAGCATGAGCCATGGGATTTATCAAGTTATTTTCAAGTAAAAGCTGATATCACTAATCTCGGAGAAGAAATTATACAGGTTGAATTATTTGTAGGGAATGATCCAGATGATATGAAAAGATGGTATTGTTCTGATTATGTAGATCTAGCACCTGGTGAAAGTAAAACTATTTCTGTAGACCTGGCTTGGACACCTTGGATTTTTGAACCACAGATTGAGGTTAAGGGACTGAGAGGGATTCCAGGCCAATTAAAAGCCGACTTGACAAAAATAACGGAGTTGACATTTTGCTCGAGATATGCAACAGAACCTAATAATTTTACAATAGATAATGTTAGAGCAGTAGGCAAGTATGAAAAAAGAAATCCTAGAAATTTCTTTCCATTTGTTGACGAATATGGTCAATATATTCATGATGACTGGAAGGGTAAAATTCATTCTGACGAAGAATTAGAGGATAAGGCAAAAGGAGAATTAGAATATTTATCAAAAGCTACGGGCCCAAAGGATCGAGGTAAGTTTGGAGGCTGGACTGCAGGTCCGAAGTTGAAAGGAACTGGTTTTTTTAGGACGGAAAAAAAGGATGGGAAATGGTGGATTGTGGATCCTGAAGGATATCTATTCTGGACTGCAGGTTTAAATTGCGTTGCATCAGATGCAGTTCCTACTGGCGTTTCCAGTCGTGAAAATTATTTTTTAAATCTGCCTGAAAAAGATGGCGAATTTCATCAATTCTATGGTCAAGGAATAAATGCTTCACATGGTTTTTACAAAGATAAATATCCTTATGAAACCTATAACTTCTATCAAAGTAATTTGTATAGAAAATATGGTGAAGACTGGTTAAGTACATTTCAAGATTTAGCTCATAAGCGCATAAAAAACTGGGGGATGAACACCATTGGTTTCGTTTCGGATTTTGGTGCAACACGCCAGGCTAGAACACCTTACGTTGGTTCGATTTGGATTTATGAAACCCCGAAAATTGAAGGATCTGAAGGTTTTTGGGGTAAATTCCATGATGTATTCGATCCTACCTTTAGATATGCGGTGCGTAATTCTATAGAAATTCAAAAAGAAGGCGCTAATGATCCATATTGTATCGGTTATTTTGTAGACAATGAGCTGTCATGGGGTTTGTTGGGATCTTTGTCGATTAGCACATTAAAAAGTCCAGCTAGCCAATCAGCTAAAATCGAGTTTGTAAATGACCTTAAGGCAAAATACTCGCAAATTGAAAATCTGAATGCAGTATGGGGAACCAGTCATAAAACTTGGGAAGCATTATTACAATCTACGACACCTCCAAATCAGAAAAAAGCGAACGAAGATCTAGTGGAGTTTTATGGGAAAATAGCTGATACTTACTTTAAAACTATAAACGAAGAACTTAAAAAGATAGCACCACATCAAAACTATTTAGGATGCCGATTCGCTTGGGCAAATAATGATGTTGTGTTATCTCAAGCAAGTAAATATTTAGACATTATGAGTTTTAATAAATACGAATATAGCATCGAGAATTTCTCATTACCTAAAGGTGTTGATATGCCGGTTATGATCGGAGAATTTCATTTCGGTGCATTGGATAGGGGAAGTTTTCATATAGGTATCAAAAAAGCAAAAGATCAAGCTGAACGTGGTCAGATGTATCAAGATTATATCCAAGGAGCTTTAAGACACCCTAATATTGTTGGCGCGCATTGGTTTCAATATATCGATGAACCAAATACAGGGCGTTTTGATGGAGAAAATTACAATGTGGGTTTTTTAGATATATGCGATAATCCTTATGAAGAATTAATAGCTAAAGTTAAAGAAACTACATATTCCATGTATGATTACAGAATTAATACAACTACAGATGAAAAGCAATAAATTGATTAGAAGAATTATGAAACGAAATAAATGGAAGCATAGTGTTTTGATGGTATCACTGGGCTCTTTGCTTTTTTTTATGGGCTGTAAAAACACATCTAGTTCGACAAATTCAAAGAAGATTAAAGAGATGTCTTCAACTATTAAAGAGAGTGATTTCGGGTTTTCAATCGATGATTTTAAGAATTTAAATCCGGACTATCCTTCTTTTGTCTCCTTAGATGATACCACTCCTGAGGATAAGAAATGGGTCAAATTGGAGGACATGTCCGATGAGTTCGAATTTTGGGATAGTTCAAAATGGTTTAAATCTACTTGGAATTATGAGGTTCCTGTTTACATGTCGACATCCGATATAAATTCAGGTGTTATAAATGGTGAATTGTGGATAAAAGCAACTTTAAATGAAAGCAATCCTGAGGGAAGGTGGTTTCAAACGGCGAGAATACATTCTAAAGCTAAAATTAAATATCCAATGTACACAGAGGCAAGGATAAAGTCATCTTATATCTCTGCCTATAATACATATTGGCTGAATAACGGAGATATCAATAACAGAGATGAGATTGATATTATTGAGAATAATGCAAAACCCTCTTGTGATGGATGCCAACCCGATTTTCCAAATAAAATGAATTCACAGTATTTTCATGCGGATTCCAGTATGTCGCCAGAAACCATTAGAAATGCGAGTAATTTTTCAAACACATATTTATCAAATGCAAACCCGCAAAAGGGGGTCAAATGGAATGAGGACTATCATGTTTTTGGAGTTTGGTGGAAAGACTCTAAACACATACAATTTTACCTAAATGGAGAGCCAGCAGGAGCTGTTGTTGTTGGTGAGGATAGATCTGGAGAAATATATCATGGTCGTGAATTTACTCGTGATCTAGAAATAATCTTCGATTTGTGGACTAACGAAGCTGATTATCTCGGTGGTCTTCCTCCAAAAAAAGATTTAAATGATGACACTATTAATACGATGCGAATTGATTGGGTTAGAACATGGACATTAGAAGACTTGTAGTACTTTTTTACTAAAACAAAAAACAATAAAATGAAAAATATCAGTCAAGAAGAGAGAGAGTATTTAGCTCAACAAGGCAAAGAATCTAACGAAAAAGTTGTTTTCGATTTAAGCGGAAATAAATGGCAATTTGAAGGAATAAGACCAGATGAAGGTGTAAAAGTTGGTTTTCATGAATTGAACTTCGACATTACTGGAGATTCATTTAATTGGTCTTTTGCCAAAGTGCCAGGAGATGTATATACAGATCTTTGGAGAGCAGGTAGAATTGAAGACCCTCACTTTGGAAGAAATAGTGTAAAAGCAAAATGGGTTCCAGAAAACGAATGGTGGTATAAACGCCAGTTTGATGTACCAAAAACCATGTTTGATAAACATATTCAATTGGTTTTTGATGGTGTAGATTTTGGATGCGATGTTTGGTTAAATGGGAAGTTTTTAGGATCTCATGAAGGAATGTTTTCTAAATTTAAGTTTGACGTTTCTGAAGATATTCGTTTTGAAAATTTACGTTTTGGAACCAACGTTTTAATGGTTCGTTTGCATCCAGCACCAAGAAGATACAGTCAAGTTGCTGGTCGTAAACCTGCATGGCATGGAGATTATTGGGTAAGTTTACCTCCAACAGGAATTTGGAAACCAGTTTATTTAGAAGCAACAGGTAAAGTTACTATTGAAGATACATACGTAAAACCTGTTATTTTAACGGAAGATTCTGCAAGATTAGATATTGAAGTTGAGTTAAAAAATCATGAAGATGCAGAAAGAGAAGTAGCAATTAACATTGAAGTTGAAGGCGAAAATTTTGAATCTAAAACATATCAAGTTCATAAAAAAGTTAAGGTTTCAGAAGGAACAAATAACTATGAAATCAGTTTAGATATTGATGATGCAAAACTTTGGTGGCCTTGGGATTTAGGAGATCAAAATTTATATATAGCTAAAGTTACTGTTATTGAAGGTGAAGATAGTTTATTAGATACAACAGATACTTCTTTTGGAATTCGTGAAGTAAAAATGGTACACAATCCTGGGTTTACTTTAGAACAAGTAGAAAACCCTTGGACAGTTATGATTAATGACAAACGTCATTTTATGCGTTCAGGAACTTGGGGAGGACCACCAGATATTTTTATGGGTCGAGCACATCCAAGTAAATATGTAGAGTTAATTCGTTTAGCAAAAGAATGTAACTTTAATAACTTAAGAATATTTGGTTGGCATCCAGAAGAAATTCCGTTGTTTTACAAATTATGTAACGAAGCCGGAATTACAGTTTGGCAAGATGTTTTACCATTAGCAAGTTTGTCTTTACCAAAAGATGAAGAGTTTAAACAAGCTGTTTTTGCAGAAGCAATTGCATCAGTTAAAGAACAAAGAAATCATCCTTGTTTAGTATTGTTAGAAGGTTCTGAAGAGTTATTCATGACTGCTTCTGATCCAGAACACAATTTAGAATTTGTAAATGCATTGGGTGAGGCTATTAAACCTTATACTCCTTTACATTTTATTCCTTCTTCTCCTTTAAGTGATGAGGTTGGTTTAAATTTAGGTTTTAAACCAAACGAAAGTTTCCACGCTAATGATTTATTCTATGGTGAAGGAGAGTTTGTAATGGAAGAGTATTTCCCTAGTTTAGATTTTGCAGTAATTCCTGAATTAGCAATTTCATCATGTCCAAATGTTGAAAGTATTAAGAAGTTTATTCCTGCTGATGAAGTATGGCCTCCAGGACCAAGTTGGGGACATCACTGGACGGATTTTGATGCTTTAAGAACTTTAAATTTTGAAGTTCTAGGAGATCAAAGTAGAGATGGATTAGAAAAATTTGTTGAAGCTACCCAAATTGCACAAGGGGTTATCTTTCAATATGCATTAGAACACTTTAGAACAAGAAAACCAAAAACAAGTGCAGTTTGTATTTGTCACTATATCACTTTTGCTCCAGATATGAAATGGGGTATTGTAGATTATTATCAAAAGAAGAAAATATCTTTTGACTACGTGAGAAAAGCATATCAACCTATTTTAATTACTATGAAACATTATGACAGACGTTGGTTGCCTGGAGAAGATTTTAAAGGAGAGCTATGGGTTGTAAATGATTACTATAAATCATATAACAATTGTAAAGCTATTATCAAATTCTTAAATAATAACAAGACTATAATTAAAGAAGAAACGTTTGATATTTCTGAAATAAAAGGGGATAGTTCAGGTAAATTTGTTGATGTTTCTTGTAAAGTTCCAGGAGAAATAGGAGATAGATTCTATACTGAAATTTCTTTGGTTGATGCAGATGGAAATTCTATTTCTGAAAACGACTATATGTTATTAGTTGCAGATAAAGAAAAAGACAGAAAAGAATTAAGAGCCATTGGTTTAGAAGCTTTTGAAACTAAGGAAAAATTTGGTTGGGCAAATTACTTTAGATATTATCCGAGTTTGGGTGGCGAAGAAGGTTATTTGGAAGCAGATCAAGAAATGCCAGTTGCAAGAGGTTTTGGAGATAATGTTACTACTGAAAATAAAGGATTGGTAATTTAATTTAGACTTTTCATATAAATTGTAAATTTACAACTAGATAATTCTTTTGTATACATTAAAAGCTGTTTCATAAACTGAAACGGCTTTTTGTTTTCATTAGAAACTTCTTATTTATAAAATCAATACTGACGGATAAATATGATTCTTTTAAAATGTATCAATAGAGCGATTGAAATAAAAATTTATAAAATAGTTTGATATCCTAAAACTTTAGCTCCTCTTAAGTTGGGAGTGATTTTTCAAATTTCAAATTTGTTCAATTGAGATATGAAATAGCCGTCGTAGCGCAGAAGTTGGAAATAATGAAAGAGTTCATGGACTCTTGCACCGGATTACACCAATGGTAAAATGGAATTCAGATAAGTAGCTGATTTTAATGAAAAAAAGCTGAATAATATTTTAATTATTCAGCTTTAAACAAAATAGTCCCATGATAATTTAGATTAGTCTTCCAGTTCCAATTATAACTAAATAGTTATCTTAATTTTTAACTGGTTTAAATACTCTGATCCAATCAATTTTAAACGTATTGTTGTCTGGAATATGAAGTTCTTCATCAGTAGGTGTGAGACCCATTTCTGCGCGCCAGGTTTGATCTTCAGCATTTATAATAACATCCATTTCTTTATTTAGTCCTGTCCCATTTGTATAATTTAATGGATCTATTTCAGAGACCCCTGATCGCGTTCTTACCAGTTGACCATTTATGTAATACTCTAGATTCCATGGATCTTTCCAATACACTCCAAATCTGTGGTAGTCGTTCCTCCAAACGGTGCTGTTATCGGTGTAAAAGCTGCCTTCATCACTTGGTTGCCAATCTTGGAACGGATCACGAATAAACACATGATGGCTTAAGTGAACTCTTTTTGGGCTAAACCAAGTATTGGTCCAACGGTCTCCTCCATAAGCTTCAACAATATCAATTTCTTGGGTATCGTCAGGACTTAATAGCCAAAAAGCGTTTGCCAAAACGGAGTTCATTATTTTTACACGAGCTTCAATATAAACGGGGTATTGAACTCTAGTTTTAGAGGTGATAATTCCAGTATTGGTTATTGCAGTACCTTCAGGACGTGTGGCTAATATCTTTAATTTGCCATTTGTAACCAGAGAATTACTTCGTTTCCATTCCGTTGGTGGAGGGCCAGTCCAAGCATTATGATACCAATCATTCCATTTACTTAAAAATGTAGCACTTTTCCCATCTGCTGGAGCTTCATATTCAAAGTCATCAGACACATTGGCTTGAAACTCCCATTTCATTCCAGTGCCTGGATTTGCGGGCACTGGAATCGTAATCCATGTTTCTTCAATTTCTTCAGGGACTTCCTCTATTTTAGTTTGATCATCAGAATTAGATTCTGAGCAGTTTAAAACAAGAAAAAAAGTTAGTCCTAATAATAAATATTTTTTCATTTATTCACAGTTATTAGTTGGGTTAAAGATAAAGGATCAAATGTTTTTATACATCAAATCAACTTGACAAAAACTGAACAATTAGGGATCAGGTAAAATATATAATGATAGTTCAGATTTTTATAAAGGGTGTTTTTCAAGCATAAAGGATGGTTTTTAAAGCGGACAATATATTGACATGTCAATTTTTTGTACGGCGTAAAATCTGGGCTTCGATTAGAAAATTGCTAATTTGCATAGTATAAATGCAGTGTAATGAAAAAAGTTTTACTTACGATTCTGTTGTCATCAATTTTTAGGGTAAATGCCCAAACTTCAAACCCTTTACATAAAGAAAAAGAAGAGGTGTTTAATGCCATTTTAGTGGATCCATCACAGCCTATAATAATAAATCACAAAATAAACGGGAGTTTGACAAAAAAGCTTGTTTTAAACGTTAATAATCCTGGATTGTACGCCGGTTTAAGTGTGTTTGCTGACAATGAGCTTATAATGGACGACTTCAATATTCCGAAAAAGGGAGATCAAACGATATCCGGTATTGTCAGCTTTCGTAAAAAAGGATCTGTTGAAATCCGTTTACAATCATTCGATGAGACATTAACCATAAATAGCTTCCATTTTGAAGACATCATAGGATTTAAGTTGCCAAGTTTTCAAGATATATCTGTTAAGGCGGGGTTAGATAAAGTCAGTTCCCTAAAATATGGAGGACCTTCAGTTGCCGACTTAAACAATGATGGATATTATGATTTTATAGTCAACAACCACAATCAAGAAACAAGTAAGCTTTATTGGAATAATGGTGATGGAACTGTAACCAAGCACGATAAAAACCTTTCAAGATGGTTTAAGCATGATTTGCACGGTACAGCTCTTGGCGATTATGACAATGATGGAGATCTTGATCTTGTATTAACACAGGGAGGTAGTTATGGTGAAAATCCTTCAAAGGTTAATTTATATCATAATAATAAAAATAAATTAATACTGTTTACGGGTGATGTGGAAATTGATAGAGGAGGCAGAGGTCGTGGTGCTAGATGGATAGATATGGATTTGGATGGGGATCTTGATTTGTTGCTCGTTAACGAATCTAGTCTTAAGTATGACAAGCCTCAACATTTTTTTTATGAAAATAATGGTGACGGGACTTTTGTATATAAATCTGTAAAAGAAATACAAGATGTGGAAGAGTCTCGAGTTCTGGTTACAGACTTTAATAATGATAACATTGATGACCTGATTTTTTATAGTCCACTAACATTATGGAAAGGAAATGGGGATTTCACTTATACAGATGTAACTGAACTTATTCCCGATCACATCCGTTCATTAAACCGAGTTATGGCAATAACAGATATTGACATTGATAATGATGGCGATTTGGACCTCTATTTAGCTCGAGGACTAGTTTTTGAGCGCGGGGTAGGAGAGACGCCCTCACTTGATTTTAATCCGATTACATCTGAATTATCAATAAAAACGAGAGGTTATAAAGGATCAGATGCATTTGATTTTACATTGGATGGCAACATAAGGTTGCATAAATATTACTACCTCGCACAGGGTTCTTTAGTTGGAAAAACCTATCCAATATTTTTTGGGAAAAATAAAATAGAAAAGAATGTAGATTCAGGCGAAGAATTGGAAGTTACACTTGAAATGGCTCAAGGTTGGCCAGATGATATTTCGGAAAAAGGATTCTATTTAGGTCATATAGGAAACTCACAATGGAAAGCTATTTTAGTAAGAGACGATAATATCTTTTGGCAATATAGATTCAGTCTTTCTGGTGTAACAAGTGTTACTCCAGATTTTATTCCGCAGAACAGAAATAATGCTGATGTTTTATTAAGAAACGATGGAGATAAATTTACTGATGTTTCTAAAGCATGGAATATTCCTAAAGGCGGAAACGCTTTAGGTGTTACAACTGGAGATTTTAATAATGATAGTCACCAAGATCTTTTTGTGTATAGATGGGGTAGAGTAGGAGCAAGAATTTCTGATTATATGTTATTAAATACAGGTAATAATTCTTTTGAAACAACAACAATGCATGGAGCAAATGATGTTGGTGGACCAGGGAATGGAGATATGGGGCAAGCTTTTGATTTTGATTTAGATGGGCAATTAGATTTATTAAATGGTAGTGAAAACGGAGAATGGTATTTATATAAAAATGAAACAAACTCAGAAAATAATTACGTAGCTCTTAGAGTTGGTTATTCTCCAAAATCTAATGTAGATCCTATTTCTGCGGAAGTTATTGTAAAAACAGCAAATAATGAATATAGAAAACGTGTTGGATCTGCAGGAGAAATATTTTCTCAAAGTTTAATGAATATTGTGCATTTTGGATTGGGACATGAGTCTGAAATAAAAAGTATTAAAGTTAGATGGAGAAATGGAGAAACTGTAGAGTTTAAAAACAAAGAAGCTAACAAAATTTACAATACAGATAATGTTAATAATGGTTCTAATAAAGATTTACCTGTCGCTTCAATTTCTTTTAAAACAAAAGATATAACACTGTATACTAGTGAAAACTTAACTTTGGATGTTGCTATTTTACCAAAACATAAGATGAATGCTGATCTCATTTGGACATCGAATAATTCAAATGTTCTTACTGTGGATAAAAATGGGAATGTAACACCAATTGCACCAGGAAGAGTGGTTGTAAAAGCAGCATCAAAAGATAATTCTGTTTCATCAGAAATTAAAGTTACTGTTGCACCTTATACTGCACCTTATGTTAAAATTTTAAACAAAGAACAGTATGAGAATAATCAGGTAAAAGTGGGTGATAATTTAAAAGTGACGGTTAAATATCATGCAGGTTCTGGTAATCGTGTTATTTCTGCAGATGAAGGAGGAATTCGTTTTTGGTTACGTCATTTTAAAAGTAAATGGATACCTGTAAAAGATGTGGTTCTTGTTAATAAAGACGCATTAAAAACAACAAGTGGAACAGCAAATATGACTTTCTCTTTGAAAGATTATATGCCGTCTAACCAATTACAAGAAAATCATTTTTATCAACTTAGAGTTACTTTTACTTCTAGTGATGGAAATATGTATGAAGATGAAATCCTTCCATTAATCATAATTTCTAGGTAAAAAAAAAAGGCACTATCTCTTAAAGCATTTAAGTTTTATAATAGTTACAAAAAACAAGTAAACCTCTCTTAATAAAGAAAGGTTTACTTTTTAATTTCTTTTATTAGAATCAAATGTTAAAACTACTATTTTTATAATAGTTTCTTTAAACGTTAAATTCATTTGCAATTTTTGCATTGTGTTCACCTAAAATAGGAGATCCTAAGGATGATGTTAAATATTCCCCATCAATTTTTATAGGGCACCTAGTAGTTTTGTATTCAAAACCATCACCCATTTTTACATTCTGAATCATATTTAATGCTTTAAAACCATCTCGGTTAAAAAGTGTTTCCCAGTCCATTACATTAGCGCACCAAATATCTGCTGGTTCTAAAATGGATAGCCAATGTTCAGTAGTATTTGTATTTAACTTATTGGCTAAAATCACTTTTATTTCATCTCGTTTTGTAAACCAACTTGCAGGTTCTGGATAATTTGTTAATTCTTCACAACCAATCAATTCACCAATAACAGGAATTGAAACCATTGCCAAAGCTAAATAACCATTTTGTGTTTTATAAACTCCATAAGGAGCTCCTAAGTAGGCATGCGCACTATTGCTTTTTGGACGAGTGGTTGGTTGTCCGCCGTCATGGTAGAATGTAGTAATAGATTCAAATTGAAAATCGATTATAGACTCTAACATACTCACTGATACTTTGGAACCCTTTCCAGTTTTGCCTTTTTTTATTAAAGCAGCCAAAATACCTTGAACCAAATGTGAGCCAGATAAAATATCGGCAATCGCCAATCCAACCGGAGTTGGTCCACTTCCATCATTTCCATTTAACCAAGTTAAACCTGATAATGATTGCGCTAATAAGTCTTGTCCTGGCTTAGTTTTCCAAGGACCTTCTTTTCCATAGCCTGAAATTTCACCATAAACAATTTCTGGATTTATTTTTATAATGGTGTCATAATCAAAGCCTAGTCGCTCTATAACTCCAGGTCTAAAATTATGGACTAAAACATCCGCTTTTTCTATCAATTTTAAAACTTGCTGTTTTTCAACCTCATTTTTTAAATCGGCTTGAAAACTTTCTTTATTTCTATTGATGGCTCTAAATAAAGATGAATCTCCATTCATATTGACATTGGAAACATATAGTTTCCGGCAAATGTCTCCTTCTAAAGGTCGTTCTACTTTTATCACTCTTGCTCCTAAATCGGCCAACCGTAAGGTGGCAGAAGGTGCAGACAAAAACTGACTCAAGTCTATAACTAATATATCTTCTAATGGTTTCATATCGTTCATAGATTAAATTCTTTAATTAGTGCTTCTGTATGTTGCCCAACTCTTGGAGCTGATTTAGAATTAAATAACCTTTCATCGTTGAGCCTGATTGGACAACGTGTGGTATGTATTTCTTCGCCTGAAATTAATGGCAATTTCTGGTTCATTTTTAAAACTTTATAGGCTTCATGATTTAAGAGTTTTTTATAATCATAAACATCAGAACACCAAATACTTTCAGCTTCCAAAATATCTAACCAATCTTGTGTATTCTTTTCAATTAAAATTGAACGAAGAATATCCATAATTTCATCTCTCTTTTCAAACCATGAATTAGAATCTTTATACGATTCCAATTCAGTGCTTTGTAAAACCCGACCTATATTAGTTACCGACCCCATTGCTAAAGAGAGATACCCATCTTTGGTTTTATAAACACCATAAGGTGCGCCTAAATACGCGTGCGCATTACCTTGTTTTGCTCTTACAGGTTTTTTATTTCCATCGTTTAAATAAGTGGTTATAACTTCAAACTGAAAATCTAAAGTTGATTCCAACAAACTAACTTCCACTAAAGCACCTTTATTCGTTTTTAATCGTTTTAAAAGGCTTGCTAAAATACCATGTGAAAGATGTGTTCCTGTAATTAAATCGGAAACCGCTGCGCCAACAGGTACCGGATTATCATCTTTATTTCCAGTTAGCTTAGCAAATCCAGACATGGATTGTATAAGTAAATCTTGCCCAGGTTTTTTAACCCATTCACCTTCTGTACCATAACCCGTTACGGTAGCATAAATGAGTTTAGGGTTGATGTTTTGAACTGTTTTATAATCCAATCCGATTTTCTCCATTACGCCAGGTCGGAAATTATGAGTCATAACATCTGCCTGTTCAATTAATTTTTTGACACGTCGTAAATCTTCAGGGTTTTTTAAATCTGCGGTGTAAGACTCTTTATTTCTATTAACGGTATGAAAAACCAAACTACTGCCGTCTAAAAATAAGTTCTTTAAAGCAATACCTCTTCCTGCTTCACCATGAACTGGTCTTTCAATTTTAATGACTCTTGCACCTAAATCTGCTAAACGTAATCCTGCTGAAGGACCCGCCATAAATTGAGCAAACTCTAATACTAAAATGCCTTCTAAGGGAAGTTTCATATTATTGTTCTAAAGATTGGATATATAATTCATTTAGCTTTTTGAGAATATCGCTAGGGTTACCACCTTTCATCATATAGTCTCTAATGGGTGCTCCTGCCCTATCTTGAAAATACATATGGCCATGATAGCGTGGTCTTAAAAATGCTCTATCTAATGCAGGTAATGTGTGCTGAAAGAAATTATCAGTAAGCTCATTCGACCGTTTATCTAACCAAGCTTGTCTATGTCCTGGTTGGCCTCCATTATCAAAAAACACACCTTTTTGAGTAGCTTCTGAACCAACATATTCAACAAATTTTCCTGCTATTTCTTTATGTTTACTTTCTGCAGAAATAGCCAATCCTGTTCCTCCTAATGTTGTAATTAGTTTTTGACCACCAATCGCCACCATGTCATGAAACTTCAGATGTTTTCGGGCATACCCATTTCGTGAGTAATTGGTGTAGCCATAAGCGAAAGGACTGTATAAATAGTCATCTGTTAAAGTCATAGCTTCGTAGACTTTAATAGGGTTGAAATCGTAATTTTCAGGCTTTATGTTTTTACCTAATTCACGAAGTAATTCCAACGCTTTTATTCCCGTTTTCTCTGATATAACTCGTTCTTTACGCTGGCAAACATCTTCGCCTATAGTTGAACATATCATATAAAAACTCATTAAGGAATCTTGCGGAATCCCAGGAATTGAAACCATCCCTGTTTTTGACAATTCTATTAAATCATTAAAAGTTTCTGGAAATTTTAAATTAAGTTTTTTAAACAAATCTGGTCTGCTCGCGGCTACAGGCGTTGCAGCATCAATAGCCAATGCCCATTGCTTTCCATTAATGGAGTAGCTTTCATGAGATTTACCAACTGTGTTTTTTTCTTGGTCTTTTAAATAGGCTTCAGACAAATAATCATTTAAAGCTAAAATGACTTTTGTTCTAGCTGCAAAACCAGCCCATGGATGGTCAATAATTAAAAAATCATAGCGTTTTGCCAATTCATTTATAGGTTCATCTGCAAATGCTTGCAATGATCGTTTTTCCCAAACGATATCGACATCTGGATTTAATTCTGAAAACCGTTGCGCACAAGCAACGATTGAAGTGTAACCACGACTATGATTCCATGTAATTCCTTTTAGTTGTTTCATGTATTTTTCTTATTTGCTTTTTATAGGTTACAGGTAGCTTCCATTTTAGTCATTCATTTTAGTATAAAATCATAGTTATGGAAGTTTCATAATTTATTCGTAACTCATGTAAATGGTTCGTTTTTGTAAATATTGTTCGATACCATAAATGCCATCTTCACCGCCAAATCCGGCTTTTTTATGTCCTGAATGGTAGCCTTGTATATAACCAACTATTTGTTTGTTGATAAAAATGGTCCCTATTTGAAATTCTTGAATGGAGCGCATTATCAATTTGTGATTTTGGGTAAATAAATAAGCCGATAAACTATCATCTCGCTTATTTAATAATGCTTTTGCCTGCTCATAGCCTTTAATTTTTACAATTGGCAAAACAGGACCAAACATTTCTTCTTGTACAGTTGCGTGATCAGGTTTAACATTCGTAAGTATGGTTGGTTCATACCAATTTCCTTTTTCAAACTGTTTCCCATGAGGACGCTTTCCTCCAAGGGCTAAATCTGCACCTTGCGCTATGTTTTCTTTTACAATACTATCAATACGCTTTAATCCATCAAGACTTAAACTGGGTCCCATATCTACATTGGTCATAGGGTTGCCTACCTTAATTTTTTGTACTCGTTTAATCAATTTTTCGGTGAACTCATCGGCAATTTTTTCATCTACAAACACCATTTCATTACAGATGCATACCTGACCACAATTTGCATAACGCGATATGGCAGCTGCTTCTACGGCTTTATCAATTTCGGCATCCTCTAATACAATAAATGGTGCTTTCCCTCCAAGTTCTAAAACCAAACCTGCAATGTTTTGTGAAGCGCCTTTGTAAATAGCTTGTCCTGCCCGCGTACTGCCCGTCATAGAAATTAACTTGGTAATTGGGTTTTCTACTAAATAAGAACCTATATCATGACCATATCCTACAACCATACTAATAACGCCTTTTGGTAATCCCGCTTCATGAACAATTCTACAGAATTCTGAAGCTGTTACAGGTGTTAATTCTGAAGGTTTAATGACCATTGTATTTCCTGTAATTAATGCTGGGCCAATTTTACGACCAATCAATGCTAAAGGATAATTAAAGGCCATAAGCCCAACGGTAACGCCATAAGGAACTTTGTGGATAGATAGTTGCTCGTTGGGAACATCCGAAGGGAAAATAGCGCTTTGAATTCTTCTACCTGCTTCTGCAGAATACGTCATGTACCGAATGGTGTCATCCACTTCATATCGGGCTTCGACCAATGTTTTTCCTTGCTCCATCACCAATAGTTTGGCAAAGTGTTCCTTCTCTTCT
Organism: Gelidibacter salicanalis; assembly: GCF_016469035.1. Lineage (GTDB taxonomy): Bacteria > Bacteroidota > Bacteroidia > Flavobacteriales > Flavobacteriaceae > Gelidibacter > Gelidibacter salicanalis_A. Next base: position 124,365 of record NZ_JAEHJZ010000008.1, read on the forward strand.
CTTAATTTATCTGCAATGGCATATAAATAATTTGCACGTTCCTGAGGCGGTAACATTTGCCACGAAAACTGCGCTTTTTCTGCAGATTCCAAAGCATGTTGCGTTTCGGCAATGGAACTAATATACATAGAGGCAAAAACTTCCCCATTAGCTGGGTTTTCAACATCTATTTTTTCTCCGGAGCTTTTTTTAATCCACTCACCATTGATGTAAGTGTTATAAATTTTTGGTTCCATATATCTGTAGTATTAATTTTATTTAAATATTGGTTTTCTTTTCTCCACAAAAGATTTCAATCCTTCTTTGGCGTCTTCAGTTTCGTATAATCCATCGGCAAGTTTAGTTTCTAACTCGAGCCCTTTTTCCAGAGATAATTCAATTCCTTTGTAAACGCTTTCTTTTATAGCTTTCATTGCCTGCAAAGGTCCTAAAGCTAGTTTTTCTAAATAGATTTTTGAAGAATTTTCAAATTCGGCTTTTGGATATAACTGATTTACTAAACCCATATCAAAAGCATCATCAGGCATAATTGATTCTCCTGAAATCAATAATTCCAATGCTTTACTTTGATTAACCAGTCGGATTAATCGTTGTGTACCACCATTTCCAGGCATTAATCCTAAATTGGCTTCTGGCAATCCAATGAAATATTGACCATCAGAAGCTAATCTTATATCACAAGCCAAAGCAAGTTCCAATCCACCTCCTAAGGTATGACCACTTAAAAGCGCAACGGTTATTTTAGGACTTTCTGCAAGTTTTTTAGCCACTAAATTGGCGTTTTTTACCATCTCTTTATTTTGAGCCGTTGTGTTTTGTTGAAATGCCTTAACATCTGCACCCGCACAAAAGAATTTTTCTAGTTCACTTTTTACAGCAATCACTTTTACGTTTTCATTCTTAACAGCTTGATCGATTGTTTCTGCCATTAATTTCATGAAGTCAATATCATAACTATTAGCTTTTGGCTTATTAATTAGGATATAGCCAACACGATTTTCTATTTTTAGACTTATTGTTTTCATAAATTCTTTTCTATATCCATTTATTGTTAATTAGGAATAGACTTCAATTGATTTACAGCGACATCTTTTAATGAAACGGTTTCTCCAGTCCTCCATGTGACTTCAATGTTTTTGATAATATCATCTTTACCAAGTCCGAAATGCACTATGTTTAAAAGACTTTGTGAGTGTGAGGCGCTTCCTGAACCAATCAACTTATGTTGACTTCCTGACTGAGTAGTGATTTTAACTTTGGCTCCATACGTATCAACTCCAGTTTTAGAACTTCCTACTCTAAGCAGTAAGTAATTATTATCAGGTGAAGTGTCGTTTTGATATAAATGCCATTGACCATTATCGTCATCTCCACTTAAGATGTCTAGTTTTCCATCCAAATTATAATCGAAAGCCGCGCCCATATCTCCGTGTGAATCTCCTAGTACTTTCGGAGTAGCACCATGGTTGAACATTGTTGAAAAGCCACCAATTTTATCGTTGATAAAAAGAACATCAGGAATTCTCTGTTTTAATTCTCCAAAACGATAAATAAATAAATCATTATGTCCATCATTATTGAAATCTCCAGAAATCACACCCTGATTGTTTTCTGAACTTTCTTTTGGAAGTATATCTGTAAAATCAGTAAATTTTGTACCATCGTTTTTAAGAAGAATATCTTGTACTCCAAGGTTTTGTGGTTCCCAATCTGGTTCCACCTTGGTAACCCCTGTTATTGACGCCCTGAGATCCCAAGCTAAATCACTTTTTAATAGCCATTCTAAACGCCATTTTCCCCTACCTAAATATCCAAGATACCATCCACTTTCTTCAAGCTCTTCAGGAAAGCCCTCTGCTACTTCTTTTGCAACAGATATCGCCTCTGAAGGCATTACTTGCATGGTCTTGCTGTTCCCTATGAATAAAGGTATTGTTGGTTTATCTGCTCCTCTTGGAAAGCGATAAAAATCGAATAATTTTATATCGCCTTCAGAATAAAATGTAATACCATCGTGACTTTTATTTCCTTCATCTCGTAAATCTAGTCGCTGTTTTTCTTCATTGAAGTTTACGGAATTATTTGCAATTTGATAGATTGATTTTCCACGAGCTAAATAATAATCTAAATATCCATCGTTATCTATATCCAGCTCTGCTACGGCCAATACTTGATTGGTACTGATCAATTCTTCAGGCAGCCATTGTTTACTTACATCAGTGAATGTGAAATCATTATTACCTTGCCAGAATTCAATTGGATTATAGGGGCTAAAAGTTATAATGTCTAATACGCCATCATTATTAAAATCAGAAATTAATAGTCGTTCTGCATCAATATTCTCGAATGCTATACTTTTTCGATATGTAAAAGTTCCATCACCATTATTTTCAAACAAAATATTTCTTGGAATGTTTTCATTCGCCATCTGCTCTGCATTAATTTGAAGAAAGTCTAAATCACCATCATTATCCAAATCAATCCATCTTACCGAACGACCACGAGCTCCCATTTCAGATAAACCAGAATCTTCAGTAACATCAACAAATCGACCATTGTCGTTTCGCAACAATCGTTGAGGTTGCGGTGTTAAACCATTTCCACCTCCTAATGCAATTAGGAGATCTAAATCACCATCTTTATCATAATCCCCAGCAGCTATTCCATGTAAATCTGCCCTAGGGAAAAGTCCTTTTTGTTCGGTAAACGTACCGTCAGGTTTGGCTAAGAATAATTGAATTGGACTGGTGTCATGATTACCTAGCAAAAGATCGTACCTACCATTATTACTAATGTCTGCTACTGTAGGGCCACCATATTTCCAGTTTTTATCTGTATTTAATCCCACTTTTTCTGTAACTTCATAAAACTTTACCACAGGTTCCTTTTCATCAACCTTTGCACAAGCAATAATGAAAATAGATACTAAAAGAGAGATGGAATATTTTGTATTCATTTCAGATGGATCTAGGTTATTTAAGCGAAACTTTTATTGATGTTTTGTTTTTATTCAACGCTTCTACATTTTCAAAATATTTTTTGTTAGATCCTTCACCTACTTCAATTATATATTCGCCATTATGTAATACTTTCGGCTGATAATCATTACCTTTTATACGTATTGAAGACACAACTTCTCTAGAATATTGCTCTTTTATAGTTACTACTTGATCTGCCTCTGAAATAAATAATTTCGGCAACTCATAACCCTTTCTAATAACAAAATTATCTTCTTGAGATATGGTAATAGGCCAACCTGGGTATGGTTTTGAGTTTGAGTCATGAATATCAATATTTCTTGGCCATGCTTCGAAGGTAATTGTCCTATTCGGTTTATTATATCTTATCACTCCAAAGCCCGCAGCTCTTGTAGATAATTTACCCCCTTCTTTAATTTCTGGCAATGTTGGGTTTGCTACCGCTATTACAGTAATTTTGTTTTTAAATCCGTCTAAAAATTCACCAGTATAAGTCGGTGCATTTTTATCTCTGTTTTTTCCGGGATTTTGAGGATGCCACCATCTTAACCAAAAATTAGCAATTGCTGGCGTTGTAAAATTATAACCAGCATCTCCCCAATCATCAACTCCCATTTTGGTAACTGCACCTAAATGTGTATCTCCGGTAATCGTAGGAGAAAAACTTTTTCTAATAATTTTCAATGCTTTATTTCTTTCAGCTTGTGGCCAAGCATTTGAATCAAAATCGGCATAAAACTCTCTGTCGAATTTACCAGTATAATTGTCTACCATTGCCAAAGCAGTTTGTGACAAGACAGTTTTCATTTCAGCATTTTCCCAATCCGTTGTCCATGCCTCTAAAAACTTCAATTGACGCTCTCCTAACAAGGTTAATCCATCTAAATCAAATTTTCTAGTGTCAATATCTTTATCAAAAATGGCTTCGTAAGGTCCATTTGGAAATATTTCTGGATACTCATCTGCTAAAGCAGTTAAACCTGATTTAAATTTTCTGTCTTCTAAAATGGCAAAACTAATACCTCCCCATTTTAAATCTGTATAATAAACTCCAATTCCACGTTCTATAGGGGTTGGATCATAAGGATCTGGAAGATGACCGGTTTGTGCACGTTCAACTTCTTTTATATATTCAACAGGCATATAGTAACCACCATAAACTCCTCTTCTTTCATCTGTATTTTTTCCACCTTCACCCCAAAAATTTCCTTGACCTATATCATGGTCATCAGGTGTTATGATAACAGGTGTATTTCTGAAAGTTTCACCAAATTCTCTTCCAAATTTTAACCATGCTAAATAATGTTCGTTGTGTTCGTAAACTTGGTCTCCTGAAAAGAATATCAAATCTGGATCTAGTTTTAAGATGTTTTTTACAATATCATCTTTGGGCAAATCACCACCATGTTCTGGATACATAGAGTTGCAGGTTAAAGCTGCCAATACAAAATCCTCTTTATCTATTGGGTTTTTTTTAATAAGTCCTTCATAATAGGCTTCATTGTTATATGCTACACGATATTTTTTATTCTTTGTATCGTCCCAATCTTCAATTCTAAATGGTGCGGTATAACCTGGATAGATAATTTCAGTTTGAGCTTTTTCGATCCACTTGCCGTTTTCTTCAATTTCTAAACTAGCAGAAAAGGGAGTATAATTTTTAAGCGGGTGAAATTGAGCTGTTAACTTTAATGTGTTCTCATGAACTGTATACATTGCAAAAGCAATACGATCTTCTGGTTTAATATTATCGGGTAATCTTATTATACTTTCATCTTGGGCATTACTTATATTAATAAATAAAAGTAAAATAGCTAAATATTTATTGGTCATCATAGAGTAGTTAATTATTGGTTATCATAGAGTAGTAACTGTATTACTTATTCTTGCCTAATTTTCCGAATCTTCTTAAATATAGGCTTGAATTAACTTCTTTTGCTTTTTTAATCATTGGGGGATAAGGAATGTCTGTGTTAGATACAAAGCCGACATTGTAATTTTCACCATCATGAGCTCTTCCTGTAATTGGAGAATCTAGGTATTGAAACCAATGGGCACCAACCAAATATGGATTATCTATAGTAGAGTATGCATAATCAGCCCACATTTTAGCTCTGTCTTCTTGATCAGTAGCATGCACCAGACCAGAATGAAATAAGCCGGAATCTGGAGCGCCTATATGATACTCACCAATAATAGTTGGCATATCTACTTCTTCTAAAAACTTCCAATATTTCTCACCTATTCCCTCTTTGTAGTAATTGTAACTGAATACATCTACAAATTTAGCTGCTGATTTACGTACTTCTTCTGTGATTCCCCATACTGCAAAACGACATCCCATGTACATATAATCTGGCATTTTTTCTTCTAAAACATCATGAACAGTTTTGAAATATTTTGTAGCAAAAGTTTCAAGCATGATTGAAAAATCGGCAACCATTCCTTCGTTAAATTCATTTTGGTTTTTAAAGTTAACTCCGTTTTCTAGCTCATCCCAGTTAGCAATATTAGTTTGCCAATTTTTGTTTAAGCTTTTTATTGATTGATATTTAGTCTTTAAGATGGTCATAAACTGTTGTTTTAAATAGCTGTCTTTCCCTTTAGATAATCCGTCTAAAACCAATCCGTAATGTGCTTTAGTCGAGCTTTCATTGCCCCAACTGAGTTCGTTGTCTACAAATACTCCAATGCACCAAGGATTGTTTTTAACTTCTTCTGATACTACCTCAATAGACTTTTTTACTCTTCTTTCAAATTCCGGGTCGAAAGGATCTGGCATTGGACCCCAGTAATCTGAACCAGAGTATACCTTTTGAAAATCTCCAATAATCCATCCGTTTGCAAAATATGGCACGTTATTTCGGTGATAAAAAGCAGGGTCAATCCAGTTTCCAAAAGAAGTGAAACCCCAATTACGCATTCTGTTTTCGGTGACCTCTAACCATTTGTCAAAAAATGAATTTGGATATTCTTCCCCATATCTTCTTTCTAAATTAGATCTGTAGAAACTAAATGTTTGTCCATGCTTTATGGGACCAAAATGCGATACTTTTCTATAACTGTAATGTTTAGCCAGAGGATCGTCTAGTTTCGGAAGTTCTAGAAACATATCATGTCGTAATTTGTTGACTACATGACCTGTTTTCATAGTTTCCATTGGGATATCTATGATTCCTTTGGAATCCTCTGGAGTAACGTCTTCAGGATCTCTATGATAAAGGCTTTCATCAGTATAATCAATTCCGGTATAGGTCGTAGAGTTTGCCATGCGAACATTCGCTAAGCCAATAGAGAAAAATAAATGACCATCTGGATCTACTAATCCCCATTTTCCATTCATTTTTTCTGTTCTAAAAAAGCCAGTAGCTTCTAGTTGTGGTCCATCTTTCCATCCCCCATATTCGCATCTGTCAGGCATTAGCGTGTATTCCGATAAAGATTTCAATTCTTTATCAGCAATGTTCTGTAGCTCCTGATCAGAATGTACCTTTATAGGGAAATCTTTTTTCGCATTTTGTCCAAACTTATCTACAATCCCTGTTAGGTAATTAGGATCTCTTTCTGGACTTTCTACAATTCTGATATTATCAATTAAAAAGGTTTTGTCTTTTAATCCTTCTAATCTTAAGAATGCGATGGAAGATACTTCTGAGAAATCGATATCATATAGCAGGCCATTTATTTTCATGTGAATAGCATCTGTTTCCCATGCAGGGGGAGTATCTCTTAATCCACTTTCTATATCATTAATGTCGGTAGTAATTTCAAAGAAATACGATTTAAAGTCTCCTTTATCAATATTTGTGATTCTTTTTACACTTTCACCTTTTCCATTTTTAATATTGATTGATAAGAATGTGGTTTCATTGCCTAAACTTTTTGCGTCAAAAACTAAACTAAATTTTTTGTTTTTATCTAGCACCCAAGGTTTTTTCGGTGTGATGTCGAACCCTGAAAGCTTTTCATCGCCTTTAAACAACACCTTTAAAGACTGTTCTCCGCTGGTGTATTCTTTTGTGCTTAGCTCTATAGTAGATTTGATAGAATTTAAATTCTCACTTATTCTAGAGCTTTCAAAGTTGTCTATAATAACTTCAGATTTATAATCCCATACTTTTCTATAATCTTTAGTTTTAAATGGATAAACCACAAACCCAATTATACCTATCACTAATACGTATAATACCCATGTATGCTTTAGTCTCATATATTTGTTGTAATAAATTGATTTATCAAATCTAATAATTGTTAAATATTTATTACTCGGTAGAGCAGACTAATACGCGTGTGTTAAGTTTTTGTCAAGTAAAACTTAATTATTTTTTTCGATTAAAAAGAAAAAACTGACTTAAAAGTAGTTTTTCTTGGATTAATATTTTAGTCTCAACCATAAGCGAAGTTTCATTTGATGTTTTTTAAATGGTCAAAATTTTTAAAATTGACTAATAATTAAAGAGTAAGAAATGTACGAATGCTTCAGTTGTGGTATAAATATAATATGTTTTCAACAGGTGGTAAAAGATTTATTCTCAGTTTTTTACGAATTGATGTTTGGTAACTCTGTTTATAATTGATTAGTAGCGTATATTTTTAATGGGGATATTGGATCTTATTATTGTTTTATAATCCAGGGTACATTTATATTTTTAGAATTTTTAAGAAAGCTTAAACTTTTCCGACAATAGAAGAACTGAGCTCACACATTTTAGCCCATTGCCGCTTCATTCCGCGAAATGCTCCATTACGGGCAAAGCGCTTCATTAAAAAGTCTTGGACCTAACTCCAAAGTTTACGATTTCCATTTCACCTGCTCGCTCATTCCCGAAAAAAGTCGGGAAGCTTACAAACTCCATTGCAACCTCCAACTTTGAAGTCAAGTCCGCTTAAACACGGCTAAACGAGATAAATCCGTTATCATAACACAGGAAGCACATTCCCCTACATTGCACGAAAAGCTCCATTCCGGGAAAAGAGCTTCCCTAAGAGGTCTTGGACACAATCCCCGATTTTAGCTTTCCATTCCGTTAACCCTTCCCGCTATGCCGGGAAGGAACACTTCACTTCGACTTGGCTCAGCACAGGCATTCCTTATCTAAAATTGGAAATAGCGTCCGCCAAATAGGAATTCCATTTAAGGATTTGATGCCACTTCCTATGTTTTTATACTTCACATGAGCCTTTAGATCTACATCCGCACCCGCACTGTCCAACCTTTTTTTGCCAGCAAAATACCAACATTTGGAACTTGACCGGACTGCATAAACCAGGCTTGTACCTCGCTCTTTTTTATAAGTCCTAAACAATTCCAAATATTGAAAATGTATCAGCAACAAAAAAAGGTACAGCGAGGGCGCTATGGGAAGTAAATCTAAAATGAAACTTATGAAATCTTACAAAAACATGCCAAAGGAAGCGATACCAACAAAAACAAAAAAGGAAAACGCTCAAGATATAATAAGTAAATCATTTCAAAAAAAATATAAAAACTTACTGTCTGAATGGTTCAGATAGCATTTTAATTAATCTTTAATTCTTTTATTATGAGCACTTTAAAAAACAAAGTACAATTGATTGGAAACGTGTGAAATGTCCCCGAAACCAAGACCCTAGAGAGCGGCAAGAAAGTCGCCAATTTTTCACTTGCAACCAATGAGTTTTATAAAAATTCAGATGGCGAAAAAGTGCAGAACACCCAATGGCACAATATTGTTGCTTGGGGTAAGATTGCCGAAATCGTTGAGAAATACGTGGGCAAGGGCAAGGAAGTTGCCATAGAAGGCAAATTGACTTCCCGTTCTTATGAAACCGAAACTGGGGAGAAACGATACGTTACCGAAGTGGTAGCCGATGAAATCCTGTTACTTGGAGCCAAGGACAACGGAAACGCTGAATAACAGCGATAAAATTTAAGAGGGCGTTCCCGTGGAAAGTAGCGCCCTCTTATTCATTATTCACACTTTAAATATATGCACAATGAAAGCACAAGTTAACGAAATCAAAGAAGGATTGCAACATTTTCACGGAACAGAAATGTTCTATCAAATCCCGTTATTAAGAACACGCTTTACGGACGGACTAAAATATCTTGCTAATGTAGCAGATTGTTTTTGGCTCATTACAGACACTTCGGTAATTGCAAAAAATTTGATGAACCGAAGCGAATTTTATCCCAAGTAAATCGTTATCCAAAGTGTTTTTACTAACCTTTTGTTAATCAATGCTTTAGTCTGTTTACTTTTTAGAACAGCTTTGGATAACGATATTGATTATTTGTTAAAATTCCTTAGCCACTCCCTAAGTTTCGAGTCCTTTTCCCAGCTCGCTTCGTTTGCTTTGACTGGTATGACATTAACGTAAGCGGCTTCCAATGCCTCACGTTTTTGTTTTGAGTCAGCCCTAGCATAAACTTCAGTAGTCAGGATGGATACATGTCCGAGGATATCGCGTATGTACACCAAGTTTATCCCGGATTGCAAAAGGTGCATTGCCTTACTGTGGCGCAACGTATGTGGGCTCATTTTTTTAGGTATTATCTCCGGCCTGAGCATCCTTGCATTCTTTGCATAAAGATTTAGGATATATGTCACTCCTGAGTTTGTCAGCTTTTCACCCCTATTGTTAGCAAACAAGGGCCGTTGGTTGTATGCCAGGTTATCAAGGCGATTTTCCTTTATATAAGCCATCAGCAGATTTACCTGTTCATTCTGCAAGGGAACAATTCTTTTTTTGCACCCTTTTCCCAAAAGAGTAACATAATATGGTTTGATCAAATGCAGGGATACCGGGGTCAGATCTATGAGTTCCTGCACCCTTGCCCCGCTATCATAAAGCAATGACAGCAGCGCTAAGTTCCGCCGCCCTGCTTTGGTGTTAACCGGTATTTGTTCCAGCAAGAATTTGATGCCTTCAACGGTCAGGCAATTGACAGCAGTTCTTTTTCCCTGTTTCTTGACTTTAATGGACAGGATGTCCTGCCATTGTCCAAGACGTTTGACATCTTCATATTGCATATATCTGAAAAATGAATGCAAAGCGGCCAACCTTTGGTTTCGGGTCGAGTTGGAGCATTTCCGGTTTTCCTCTAGCCAATCAAGGAAGCCAAGAACAGTCTCCTTGTTAAAATGGTTGAGGGTCAGCCTGTCCGCAGATTTAGCTCTAACCTTATCCATAAAGGTAAGTACAAGGGTAAAGGTCTCACTATACGATCTTATCGTATGGGAGCTGGCTCCCCTTTCGCCAACAAGATACTCTGTAAAGAACCTTGTAAGGTATTTCGCAAAATCAGTGATTGTTTCCATAATTGATGTCTATTTTGATTTGGTTGGGGAACACAAAGGAAGTAAGTGGGTTTTCCATTTTGATGATTTCTGGATAAATTTCCTCTGTCATCCTAACATATTTTTCGGTTCCCTTTATGGACGTATGTCCCAGAAAAGTGGATAGGATTGGGAGCGCACAATAAATATCCACTCCATTTTTCACCATTTTTTAAAGGGAGTGAACCGCACAGGTATGCCGGATATCATGTATACGAGGTCCCTGCATCTTCCCTATATGTGGTATCCCACACTGTTTTAGCACCTTTTTGAACCACCTGTATGCAGTACTATTTGTAAATGTCTTCCCATTCGCTTTCATAAAGAAAAAATGTTCCTTGTCCGCCGGGCCTTCAACAGGCATACGGTCCCTATATCCTTCGTATTGCTTCATTACTTCCTCCAGGGATGGGTTTATCGGAACTATTCGTTGCATCTTGTTTTTTGTTTTTCTTATAATGACCTGATGGTTCTGGTAATCGATATCCATGTTCCTAATGGATAAGGCCTCATTGATCCTTGCCCCGGTACTGTAGAGGAAGCGTATTAAAGCAGGTATAGCAACAAGAGCTGTGTTCATATTGCCGCGGAACAGATTTAATCTATTGCATTCCTGGAAAATACATCTCATTTGCTCATGAGTGAAAACATAGGGGATAAAGTCCAGATCCTTTCTCCTGGGGAGCCGTGGGATGTAGCATTCATGGCCAAGATGGCACATATACTTGCAGAACTGCGACAATACGGAGTATTTGTCATACAGCGTCCGGGCCTTATCGTTTACACGGGTTGCCCTCCAAGCTGCAATCTGTTCACTGCTTATGTAGGTCGCTGTGGCTCTGGATTTTAAAAAGAACCTGTCAAGATCTAAAAAGATACGTTCGTACTTGTAAAGCCCATAACCCATGGTATCCTTCATCTTCAGGAAGCTATCAAAATAGGGGGCAAACACACTTTCATATTTAACTTGCTTATCCATAAAAAACACCTCCTTTCTGCTCATAAAAATTTATCGGTACTAAGGGTACATCAAGTGCACACTGCATAAGACTGTTTATATCTATGCGCAAATAGTTCATGGTGGCCTGCGTGTCGGAGTGTCCGAGTGTTTCGGATATGACCGGAAGCGAAGTTCCATTGCGTAACAACTGACTGGCCAGGGTGTGCCGCATGGCATGGGGGCCGAACTTACGGCCTTTGATATCAACGCCAGATGCTATTATTTTTCTGCTTACCACTCCATTGATGAGCCTACTGTTCACGGGACGGTAGGGGGCACTGGCAGTCAGGAACACTTGCTGAAAATCGGATATTGGTCTTCCAAATTTCAGGTAGTTGATAATGGCTTCGCCGACATCGGTCAAAAGCGGGAGTTCTATTATTTTCTTTGTCTTGCACTGCATCAGGGATATGAGATTATGTTGCCAATCCAAATTCCCAAAGGTCAGCCCCGCTATGTCCGAAGAGCGGAGACCAAGCCGTGTGGCCAGAAGGAGCATTGCATAATCACGTTTGCCCACCGTACTGGATTGCTCTACCCTATTTTCGATATGCCCTATCTCATCGGCATTGTAGACTGAGGGCAGTTTTTCACGCAATGGATAGTTGTTTCTTCCGATGAAGTATTCCACATTTCTGTCAATGTATTTTTTTTGATACAAGAACCGGCAAAATAGTCGGATAGTATTTAGATACCTGTCCTTGCAATTCTGAACTGATGATATGAAGGTAAGAACATCATCTTCACCAATGGCCGAAACTTGGTCTATCGACCTTAATGTAAGATGGGCAATAAAGTAACTCAAAATACGACGGTGCGTATTAAGGATAGGTTTGCAGCGACGGAGCCTTTCTTGGGATACTATAAACTCGAGAGCGACTTCCCCTAGTTTACCGGGCAACTCATGATACACATATTTTACGCTTCTTTTCCTGACTTTCCCATAAAATAGAAAGTCATCCAGTACGTGTACACTGCGACGGATTGCGCGCATGTGTGAGTCGCTCATTGGCGGGATACCGCTTAAAAATTTCTCACCAATTCCAGCATGGTAGTTTACCAAAAGGTTTTTATCCATGTACTGCTCAATTCCATTACGCCAGAACTGATGGTAATCTTTAATTCGGGGTTCGCTGTAGCCTTCCTCCCTGAGGTAGGCTACACAATCCCTGATCAGGGATTTGATTTCTTTTTCTGTGTCCATTTGTTATTTTTTTATTGGAATGCAACATTGCACTCACTTGAGAATAACAAATATTATCACGATATTATTATCAAAAGTAATGTTGGTTTACAGGTGTTTATGAAATTATTGGGTAATAACTTTGGATAACGATTTACTTGGGATAAAATTCGTTATCACGAGTCGTGATAACGAATTTATAACCATAGACTTTAAAAGATTGTCCAAAAAAAAACAAGATTTTACAGGCTATGAAGCCGAGATAATTTACACGGACGGAAATGATAATATTCTTGAAAAACACGGCTATCGGGCAACCGATTTTCCGCTCGATAAATTGCGGTTATTTTTTGTAAATGATACGCTGATGTTACCAAGCGAATACTAAAATTTAAAGCTATGGTATATCTCAATTTTACAGACTTGAGCGAAGAGGCTCAAAACCGTCTTTTGGAAAATTACAACAACGATGTGGAACGAAAATTTGGCGATGATATTCGCAAATACGTAAGGGAAAATTATACCTGTTTTGAAACGATGATAGAGGAAGAAGCTTTACGAAATTTATATTCCTATAAGTTCATATTCAAGATCTAATTTTCTAAACTTAATAATCAGGCACCTCTAAATTTTGGAGGTGTTTTTTCTGTTCAAGTAATTCCAGTTCAAGAAAAAACCGTATCTTTATTTCGCTGAAATTCAGCACACATAATTAATATAGCTACCCTATTTTCAACTTTCGCTGGTAGCTGTATCCATCTATATTTTACATATAGGAATTTCCGAATTCCTAAAGGGGCAATTGGCTTTTTAGCCAGATTGTATGAAATTTTTGTCACGCTTTGGCGTGACGAAAAGGAATAGCAAGAGGGTAACGGGCAGAGCCACGTTACACATTCCTTTTCGTTTATAAATAATTGATTTTCAATTACTTGAAAATTAATTGATTTTTTAGATTTCATCAATTTGCGTCAAATGCCCCGAAACCACCTGTAAACTGGGATGGATTTGCGTCAAATGCACAAAAAAGCGAAAAAAAATGGATGCATTCATCACCATCAGGTTCAAAAGGAAAACTGCCAAACGTTTTCAGGAATTTTCAAAAAAGCACTTCAAGACACATACGGAAACGATGGAAACCATTCTTGATTTTTTCTTCTATAACGAGATATCACCAAAAGAAAAATTAGATCCGACAGGGAGAACCATCGAAGCCAAACTATTAAAAAGAATCAATGCAGTAATCGCTATAATGAGGGATGTTGAAAAGACCCAAACCAAGCCTACGGTTGCAATGATTCAATCCCTTTTTGAGACAGAACAGCCAAACAAAAAACCTTTGATAGTGGAAAAGAAATATGCCGAGGAAAGAAAGGAAGTTCACTTTCGCGAAATCGAGTCTACGAGATTCACGACCAAAGGGAGAGCGAAGCGGTAAAAGCAAAATCTCAAAAATGAACTTTAAATTATAGGTAATGTACGTCACGATCACAGCTCAAAAAATGGGAGGCAATTATTCTAAAAGTTCGGCTGATTTTGTTGGCTATCTGGAGAAGGAAAACCAAGGCTTGGAGCAACAGGAAAAGGAACATTTCTTTAACCAATATGGCGAGGGCATTTTAGCGGAGGAAGTGGTCAGGGAAATAGATGGCAATACCGCAAAACTTGAAAAGCCCGAACCACGGTTTTATTCTATTACCGTAAATCCTTCAAAATACGAACTGAAACGGTTGCAGGACCATAGCGAGGATCTGTAAAAATACACCCGTGAGATTATGAAGGATTGTGTGGCTTCGTTTAATCGTGAGAGATGCCATGCTTGGCCATATGTAAGATGTCATCCGTTCTGGATTCCAACACTTCCAAATTCATCTCAAACTCTGATCTCAACTTTTGATATTTCATCGGCCTAGGATTTGTCTTTTGATAAGATTTGCCCAGATTTCGATTGAAATGGGGACCAATTATTTTTGTGGGATAGAAATTAATATGTTCTGACATAATTTAATTGCCTTTGTGCATAATAATCCCGATTAGTCAAATCTTTTTACGTTTTAGTCAATTATTAATCCTTATTAGTCAAATAGTTATCCGTTTTAGTCAATTTTTACTGATGTTAATTTTGTAATTTCGTCAGTACCAGTTTTTAAATAATTTTCATGGTCTTTCAGAATGACTTTGCGACTTATGATTGTATTGATGGGATTTTGCATGTCAATTTTAAGCAAATTATTCTGGAACATGATGCTGCTTTGTGTATTGTAAGGGATAGGCTAGAGGTCCAAAAGGGACTTAGCATGCCGGTGCTTTGCGATATCAGGGCGGTCAGGAAAATAAATAAATCTGCCCGATCCTATTTTGCGCTTGAAGGCTCGACCTTTTTGACGGCCGTGGCATTTGTTGTAGGGCCTCCAGTCTCCAAAAGCTTGTCATCTTACTACCTCCATGCCAACTCTCATTCCGTGCCTTCAAAAATCTTTGTGGATATTGATGACGCATTGGAGTTTCTAAAAACCTTTATTGAAGACTAAATAATTATGACTAATCCTATATGATATGAACCATGAAAACAAACTTAGAATAAGTGCTATCCATCAGATGTTGTTGCAATTGGCCAGTAGCAATTTCCAATATCGAATTGAACGCTCAGAGCACAATGATGAAATCGAGGGGTTGGTCGTGACCCTGAACATGTTGGCGGAAGAGCTTGGAGATTCGATTGTTCATGAGGGTCTTCGCAACAAAGATTCGGAAATATTGGACATCGTACAAATGAGTTTCATCCTTGACAAAAATGATCTTATATGGCATGCCAGCCAAAAGGGTCTGGAAATCTTGGACATAGATTGGAAAGATGGCGATAAAAGAGCATTTATTGAATTTTTGAACAACGGGTCTAAGAAAACTTGGAAAGAATTTCGGAGTTTGGGGGAAGGGGCTCCATTTGACATGGATATGGTGTTGTCGCTCAAGACCAAATCACATCTGATCCTGCCAAAAAAAATGTATGTTTCCCGTATGGTCGGAAACTCGGACAATGAGGAACTAACCGTGGTCACGCTTATCCACCATACAACCCATCAGCAGAAATTACAGGATGAGTTGAGGGATAAGGTCATGAAGTCAAAGAAAATAGTGGAAATACAAATTGAGAAGACCAAATTTGAAAACCCAAAAAGAAGTGTCGCATTGACCCAAGAGGACATTCGCCAAATAAGGAAGGCGCGCGAACTGATTTCCAAATATCCAGAAAAAAGTTATTCTCCGATAAGGGGCCTGGCAGCCAAGTTTGGCATGAACGAGTTTAAACTGAAATATGGTTTCAGGGTACTTTATGGTGTTACGGTCTATAAATTTCATACGGATGCCCGTTTGCGGAAGGCACAATTGATGGTTCAGTACAGTGATATTGCTATCAAGAATATAGCCTACAGGACAGGTTATAAGAGTCCCGCCCATTTTTCAAGAACATTCAAAAACAAATATGGGTTTTCTCCAAGTGAGCTCCGTAAAAATTGATTTTTCAAAGACATATAGTATTGACTACAAGTAAATTAATCCCGATTAGGCAAGTAATACTCCTTTTTAATCAAATTTAAGTTTGGAACTTTACCATATCAAATCAAATGATATGTTAGTTCCAAAATCCTTTCTACAAAAAATACCATGGGTGGTCAGTTTGCTGTTCGTCCTGTTGTTCGTGTATGCGGCAGTCAGTAAATTTTTGGATTTTCAGACCTTTGAGACCCAGTTGGGCCAATCTCCAATACTGGCGGCATTTGCAGGGTTTTTATCTTGGGGAGTTATTTTAATGGAAATTATCATAGCTGTTTTATTGAGCCTTCATAAAACGCGACTCTTGGGACTTTATATAGCTTTCCTCTTAATGGTTCTGTTCACTTCTTATATCGTCATTATCTTAAATTTTACGCCTTTTGTGCCCTGTTCCTGTGGTGGAGTGCTGGAAGCTTTGGGATGGACGGAACATTTAGTATTGAATATCGTTTTCATTGCATTGGCAATATGGGCAATCTATATTATGGATAAGGCCTCATTAAAAAAAGTTGTTTTGAGGCTGTCAGTGATGGTGATTATGGGAATAGGGATGATGATTGTGCTGTTCTTGACTTCAGAAAAAGAAATTAAACGAAACAATGCATTTCAAAGAAAATACATTCCCCATGCGCTTAAAAAGATTGGAGAGTACCAACTGGAGTCCAATGCATTTTATTTTGCGGGAGTGGATGGCAGCGCTATTTACCTGGGCAATTATAATGCGCCCCTGTATTTGAAGGAACTGGGCAGGGATTTAAAAAAGGTCCGTGATCTTAAAATAGAGATCGACACTTACGAACTGCCCTACAAACGCGTAAGGATTGAAGTTGCACCACCTCACTTTTTTATTGGAGATGGCACGGTACCGATCCTTTTTAAGGGAGAGACAAAAAACTGGGAAGCAAAAACATTTTCTAAGGACGATGCATTTTTCTACCAGTTCGCTTTTATGGATAGCACATCATTGGCCATCTTGACGACGAGCACCAAAACAAAGTCCAATACATTAGGTGTCCTACATAAAGATCAAGATGATGTGCACCTAGAGTTGCACCCACAAGTACTCAAAAACCAATTGGATGGCACTTTTGACACTGACGGAATGCTCCTATGGAACGACCAGACAAAACAGGTGCTCTATATCTATTATTACCGCAATCAATATGAAGTAGCGGACAAGGACTTGACCTTTGAGTTTACTGGCAAGACCATTGATACGGTCAGTAAGGCCAAATTGGATATTGCACGTTATACCGCCAATGACGAATCAAAATTAGGTAATGCAGTTTTGGTAAACCGTTATGCGGATACTTATGGCGAAAATCTATATATCAACAGTGACCGCTTAGGAAAATATGAAGACGATGAGGTCCTTAAATCTGCTGGCATCATTGACCAATATGATATAAAGGACAATGCCTATGTGCACAGCTTTTATTTCTATCACCAACCTGGAGAAAAGTTAAGGGAATTCAAAGTGTTTGGTGATATTATCATAGGATTGGTAAACGATAAATTATGGGTGTACCGTTTAAAACCGGAGCCCGTTCAATAATATACTGCGCAGTATCAGGAGTAAGGCCGAATACCTGTAAAACATTGTAGGCCATTAATTTAAATTTTAATAGTATGAAAACGAGAATCTTAAAATCAGGAATGCCAGTTATGGCGTTTCTAATGGCAATAGCATTTGCTTTTGCTTCAGAGAGCACAGTATTTGAAGATGGTAACAGTTTAAGAACTGGTTACATTTTTCAAGATAACGTTTGTGTGCCCGCACCTAAAGATTGTAATCAGGTATCTTTAATACCATGTGTTTACAACGGAAATCAAGTTTATGCAGAGCAGGAGAACAGTACCTCGTGTATTGTTCCTCTGACACATAATGGATTGTAATAATTGATGGAATGGAGTGATTAGTCACTCCATTCTTTTTTTAAATAAAATTTAAACCAATTGAAGATTTTAATAGATAAGTTTTCTTGATTTTCAGGGTTTAACAAATAATGGGATTCATTTTCAAACAAAACCAGTTCACCTATTTTGTTTAATCGTTTCATGGCCATAAACATATTTATGGATTGGGTCCAATTGACATTATTATCTTTCTTTCCCGTCCATAACATAAGAGGTGTGTTCAGCTTTTCAATATAATTCAAAGGGGAATTCATTTTATAATTTTCTTTTAAATTATAGTAAGAATCACCCATGCGAAATTGTTGGTTTTCTATACGCCATATTTGTTCTTTCCTCCAGTCCCATCCTATGTCATGATAATATTGCGTTAAATTGGTAACTGGCGAACCAGCTACCGCAGCAGCAAAAAGATTTGTTTGCGTAACTAAAAAAGCGGCTTCATAACCACCAAAGGAATGCCCAAATAATCCTATTCGAGTTTTGTCTATGGGAAATTCTTCCAATATTTTATTTATCGCCGGCATTACCGATTTTATAACAGATTTTCCAGGGTTTTTAATCTCATAAGCTATAGTTGGAATAAAAACAAAATAGTCATTGGTGAGATATCTAAGTAAATTAAAACCAGTATACTCGTAATCTGAAGGCGGAAAATACAATAGATCGTGCTTGATTACCTTCTCATACAGTTTCACAATCATTGGATAGGTTTTGGTTGAATTAAAATTGGCTGGATAAAAAAGCAGCCCCCTTAAAGTTGTTCCATCAGCTATTCTATAGTTGATAAATCGTTTGCCTCCGAGATCATAATTTAATAGTTCTGAATCGCTTTGATAAAGCATTTCTAATTGCATATTTTTAACATTCATTTTAAAAATTGCAGATGGTATATTAAATTCATTCCTTTTAAAGACTATGATGTCATTTTTTATTAAGACATCTTCTACGATTGCATTCTCATAGAAAATTTTTTTAAGGCCTGATCCTTCATTCCAAAAGGAATAACCTGTGTCAAAATTATCACTTGTCAATTCTAAAATAAATCCTTCATTCAAATTATAACCTATTCCTGAATGGTTATTTAAAAGATTCAAGTATTGAATATCATTTCTTCCTTGATCTCTGCTAATTCTATAAACTATATTCTCCTCCCTACCATTTGTTATTCTTTTTTTGCAGCTCCCATTGATTTCAATCAACCAAATGTCATATTCGTCATATATTATAGCATACCTTTCATCTTCTGACCAACCGGGAATACCATAAGGGCTATTGTCCTTGACGCCAGAATTGTTATCGCGTTCAAAGGATATATCCAAATTTTGAGTTAACGCGATTGTTTTAAATGATTTTGAATCATAGGCCCACCATACCTGATCTTTAAAGTAGGCTACATATCTTCCATTGGGAGATAATGATATGAAACCCTGCTCGTTATATTGTCGTTCTGTAATGAGTTTCTTGTTTCCTGTCTTAAAATCCCTAAGATATAGGTCAACATCTTCATATTGTTTGTACTGAGGCTCATAGAGCATCTTGTCGTAAACTACGGCGTGGTCATGATTTGGGTTATATTGCACCGTGGGGTGTTCCATGTCGGAAATTGGAGTTATACTGCCTGTATTTATATCCCATACAGTCAATAAATATGTCTGTTCATTTTTGCTGTAATGTTGCATTCGTGGGAGAATCCAAGGATCAGAGGACTTCCATACTTCCATCGCAGTCTGTGGTACGCTAGTTGTATCTGCAGATCTTCTATAGAAAAATATAGCTAGTCCATTATCGGAAATATATAAATCCTTATTAGAAATATTAGTCATTGGTAATTGTACCTGTAGTTCCTTATTGTTCAAAACCTCACTTTTTCCAGTTGGGCAGGAGTAACTAATTAAAGAATATGAATTGTTCTCTTTTTCCAAAAAAACAATTGATTGTCCCTCCTTACTTATTGTGATATGAGAATAAGAATTTTTAGAGTACTCTTTAATGGTATTTGCGATATTATCCCTAAAATCATACAAGGAAATCTTTGAATTATTTTGGACTTTTTTAGTGATCACAATTTTAGGAAGATGGGGAAGCCATTGATAATCGACCACTCCATTTTCCTCCCAGATACTCAGGTTATTTAAATTGATCACCTGGAGAACATTTAAATGTTCTGAATTTTGAATCAGTAAAGCCAGATAGCCACCTGTACTGTCAAAGTTGAATTTATTGACGTTCCTGTAATTCGTCTTTACCCCATTTGTTAGATTCAATAATGTAAATGTTCGATCTTTGTCCATATATCCAGTCCACGCGCTATTGTTGGAATAGGAGATGGAGGAAACATGGCCCAATGAGATGGTATCTGCATTCTCAGTGTTCAGGAGGAGATAGCTTTCCTTATTTTTATAGTTGAATTTCTTTAATGTCACCCAACGTCCATCAGAACTCAAATTTTGAATATAGATATTTTTGCTCCACACTGTATCCAATTCCTTTTTATATAATTTTTTACTTGCAGGTGCCTGTGCCAATGCTAAAGCGCTGAAGAAGTAAATAAAAAAAACAATAGGATTGAGACTAAGGATCTGTTGTGACTTGTCCATATTAATATCCAGCATTTTGTGGAGCTAAATTAGGGTTCAATAGAAGTTCAGTTTCTGGAATGGGCATAAGGATATGCGTTATTTTCCAATTGTTCTTTACTGGTCCCAAAACTTCCTCGGCCTTGTTTAGTCTCTTTAGATCAAACCAGCGATGGCCATGTTCTGCAAAAAATTCAAACTTGCGCTCAGTTAAAATGGCCTCAATTAAATCTGAGCTATTTGAAGCGGTCGTATCCTCTAGCCCGGCCCGATTTCTAATCATATTTAAATCTTGTTTGGCCCCAATTAAATTCCCTAAATGAGTTCTGGCTTCTGCACGTATCAGGTATTGTTCTGACAAACGCATAACCACGGAATACTCCTGACTTGCTTTGGTGTTTTGGTTTTGTTTGTATTTAAAAGGCGCATACCATATTTGGTCCCCATCGGTCACTTCTTTGATCCAGTCCCTTTTTCTTGAATCATTGTCTAGAAACGAAGAAACAAGGTCAGGGTTTAAAGCTATAAATGGAGGTGGAGCGGAGCTAAAAAGAAATGAGACCGCCTCATCTGTGTTATCTCCTGCTTTTTTTGGTTTTAGTTGTAAAATTGTCGTTTTGCTACTTTTTAAAAAAACTTCGTTCAGTGATGGTCCAAGGTTATATATAGCGGTATTGTCAATGATATAAGAACTCTCCAATTCTGCCTCTTGCCATTTTTCATTG
Source organism: Gelidibacter salicanalis (assembly GCF_016469035.1). GTDB lineage: Bacteria > Bacteroidota > Bacteroidia > Flavobacteriales > Flavobacteriaceae > Gelidibacter > Gelidibacter salicanalis_A. The sequence goes on from NZ_JAEHJZ010000008.1 coordinate 145,618, forward strand.
TATAAATAGACCCTTGCCAGTAAAGCGGAGACTACGGACCGATTTGCTCTTATCCTTTCTGTTGAAGGGTAGGTGTCATTTAAAAAGGCTTTTGCTTCAATCAAATCTTGAATGGCCATTTGATTTATCTTTTCCAGTTCCGTTTTGGATACCTTTTGATTTTGTACATAATCGGTTGATGTGATATAAGGGATCTCACCAAATAAATTATTTAAATAAAAATGTACTAGGGTCCTTACAAACAAAGCTTCACCTTTCAATTGATTTTTTACAGATGGCGACAGGTTCTGGGAACTGTCTAATCCCTCTAGAGCAGAATTGCACATAAAAATCAAATTATAAGAAGCATCCCAAATACTTTTGACATTAGTATTTGATGCCATTATTTGGTGATTGTAAAAAGCTTCAAATGCGGAGCCTGAACTGGAATAATAGTCTAATTCATCTGCATATAGCCCAAACAGAACACTCAGCCCATTAGTTTTTCCCGTTAATAAAACGCCGTCTCGAAGTGCACTATATAAGTTTGTAACAGCGGCTGTTGCATAGGCTTCATCTTGAAAAACGTCGCTTTGGTCTATTTGGTCGTTTGGTGAATCGGCTTCTAGAAAAGCTTCACACCCAAGAAATAATAGTAGTATGGAGCATAAGGTGATACATTTCATAAAAAATCTAATTTCCTTTATAAATCTAAATGGTGTCATATGTATGGTTTTTATAGTTCTATTTTAACTCTTAAGGAATATCTTTTCAGGGAAGGCAGAAAGCCTGATATTTGCTCGGGGTCTCCTCCCTTAAAACTGGTAAGCGTCCAAAGGTTCTGACCTTGAAGAAAAAGTGTACATGAAGTGGCACTTTCTTTTTTCAATGGCAATTTATATGATAAGGAAAGTGTTTTAAGCCTTATAAATGAAGCGTCAGAAATAATGGCATCACTTTGGGTGAATTTGATATGGGCATAGTACGCATTAAAATTGCGCCCTGAAGTATAGGCCTGTAAATATCCGGGATTGCTGGTATTTTGCCAATGATCCAAAACGCCAACGGGTTGATTTTGCATAAAACCCGGTGGCTCAGTGTTATAAAATTCATTGAGTCCGTTTTTTCTAACAAATTGGAATAGGATATCTAAATTCCAATTCTTATAACGGATTGAATTGGAAAGGTTTCCATAAAGTTTAGGGGATACATCTGCAATTAATTGACGGTCTTCCTTTGCCGTGATTTCCCCGTCTCCATTGTAATCGACAAACTCATATAGACCTGTCCCAGGGTTAATTCCTGAATATTGATATAACTTATAAATGGAAAGGGGCCGTCCCAATACCAGTTGACTGGAATAAGTTGAATTTTCAAGCCCTTCAAATGACACCAATTGAGTCTTTGGTATGGTCAACTGAAAGGAACTATTCCAATGGAAAAAATCAGTTTCATAATTACGGGATTGTATTCCCATTTCCCATCCCTTATTATCTACAATGGCATTGAGATTTGATTTTATACCACTAAAACCCGTGGTTCCTGGCATAGGGATGTCTATGAGCTGATTGTCAGAACGATTGTGATAATAGGCCACTTCAAAACTAATGCGGCCATCCAATAATTGTGCTTCAATGGCCGCCTCAATTTTTTTGTTTTTTTCCCATTTAAAATGCGGGTTATATAAGCGGGATGGATAAAGACCTATGAGTCCGTCATAATTGCTGTTGGAAACATTATAGTTGCTGAGATATTGGTAATCGCCTATTTGGTCGTTTCCTGTGGTACCATAACTGGCCCTGAATTTTCCAAAACTTAACCATTTTAAATGTTTTGAAAAATTTTCTTCAGAAAATATCCAGGCACTACCAACAGCTCCAAAATTTGCGAATCGATTCCCTTCACCAAACCTGCTCGACCCATCTCTTCTTCCGGTAAGATTAATGATATATTTTTGCTGCCAATTATAATTTAATCTAGAGTAAAGCGCCAAATAACGATACTGGGAATTGGCCTCATTCAAAATTTTTAAATTCTGTGCGGAACTAAAATTATTGATCTGTTGATTGTTTATAAACCCAGAAGCATATAATCCTAACTGCTCCATATTCTGCTCCTGAAAAGTAGTTCCCATTGTAAAAGTCAACTTTCCCTTGCCAAGATTGTGTGAGGTGTCCAGCTGTGGTTCAATTATCCAGGAACTTCTTTTGCCTTCATTTTTCAAAGCATTGGATGAAGTACTTGTCAGGCCATATGCAGGATTATACATGGTATGTGGGTTGGCTTGCTTTTCAACCAGGTTAGAATGGCTATAACCCAGATTGGTTTTAAATTCCAAACCTTCAAAAAACCTGTAGCTAATGACAGAGTTGGCCAATAGGTTGCCTGTTTTATTTTTATAGGTGCTTTCCAACGCGGCATAAGGATTGTTCCACGTTGAATTTTCCCAGTTCAAATTGCCCTCATCATTATAGATTTGTGGTGCGTTTGGGGGTAAAAATTTAGCAACCCTTATCAGGTCGCTTGTTGGTAAATAGTTTTTGTCCTGTCCATAGCTCGTCGTTAATTGTAGTTTGAATTTTTTATTTGGAGATTGATGCCCTAGATTGGAAAAAAAAGTTGTTTTCCTATAATTAAAATCCTTTGGAAATACTGTGGTTTCTTTCATGAAACTCCCTCCAACGACAAAACGAGTCATTTCATTTCCGCCAGAGATTAAAGACTTGAATGTATTGTTCAATCCTGTGTTGCCAATGAATTTATCCTGCCAGTTGGTGTACCTATTCTGATCCCATGTGCCATTAATGTCATATGCATAAGCAGGATATACAGTAATGCCCTCATTGGCAAAGGCTTCTTTTCTCATGGCCAAATATTGTTCGGTATTTAACAAAGTGGTCATTGTATCTACAGAGTTAATACCAGTAGAAACATCAAAGGACATAGTAGTTTTACCTATTTCCCCCTTTTTTGTTGTAATTAGAACAACCCCGTTTGCTCCCCTTGAGCCATAAATTGCGGTGGCATCAGCATCTTTCAAAACCTCAATGGATTGAATGGCAGATGGATCTATTGTGTTTAGAGGGTTGATAATTCCTCCCGGCAATACTAGCCCGGCTAACGAAGGGTTACTCAAAGAGTTGATATCATAAGGCACCCCATCAATAACATAAAGTGGTTCATTTCCTGCTGCTATACTATTCTGTCCGCGTATCCTTACCGTATAGCCACCACCTGCTAGGCCAGTGGTTTGTGTGACTTCCAATCCGGGCACTCGCCCTTGCAAAGCTTCCAATGCATTGTTGACAGGCTGCCCCTCAATCTCCTTAGCAGTAATCCGCGCAATACTCCCCGTTTTCTCACGGTCAGTAGTGGTGTAGTAGCCCGCATTGATCCGGACCTCGCCCAGGGCGGTGGCATCTTCTTGCAAGATGATGTTGATGGTACTGCGGTTGTGGATGGGGATAATAAGCGTGGTATAGCCCAAATAGGAAATTTGAAGGCTGTCCGTTGGTCTGGCAGTAATGGTGTAGCGCCCGTCAAAATCAGATACCACGCCCGTATTGGTGTTTTTTATAATAACATTGGCGCCAGAGATGGGCAATTGCCCATTGGTAATCTGGCCGGAGACCAGTAGGTCCTGGGCAGAAAGGGTCAGTGAAATGCTTAGGAAGAAGAGACAGCCGGCATATATACGCCGCCGCCTACACAAGTTATGATTTTTTGTCATAGTTTTGTAATTGGTTAAAGTGATACATTTATTTTAACTTTTGGCCTGCTCCAACGTCGTCGAAAACTGGGAGCGGGTCTTTTTTTTGGTCAATTTTTTTTGACCACTATATTTTTTGTGTTTTTTACGTCATAGGCACGTGGATGTTAGGTGTTTAGGGAAGCGGGGCCGCCGGCATTAACCAGATCTCCATCAACCGGCAGCCCTTTCCCAAAAGACTAAATCTAATTGCTCGCTATGTTGCACTATTTTTTTATAGTGCTGCCATTTCTTAGGGATGGAGGATTGCAATTGGCACAGCGAGGTATTAATAGCAAGCTCCATTTGTATAGTATCAGTTATGAGGTGTAAGCATAGGCAAATGAGTTGGTTTTAAAATGTTAGTATTGTTTTTGTAAACCCCCTTTCTGTCCTATATTTTAGGTAAAACCTCAAAACATTTGGAAAACGTTAAGATTGATACTACTTTTAAGCTGTCGCGTTTTAAAATAAGCACCAAACTGGGTTTCTTCCAAAAAATAGGGAACCTAGGGCGGTTTTGGATGTTGTAATATTAAAGTGTCACACCCTCATGTTACAGCATCCCTTGTGAGTATGATTTTTTGAAGCCATTTTCTTTCTAAGAAAGTAGTGAAGACTACTGGCTAGAAACAAAAAATCGTTCTCACAATTGAAATTATGGAACGATGTTTCTTATAAAATATGAAAAGTGTACAGTTGCACAAAAGCAATAGGACGGACTCACACTTTAGACCAAAGGTCAGCAAAAACCCTCTTCACTTCCTAGTAATAAAACTAAGTTGTGAAGTTTACATCTAAAGTTACGTGAGAACCGCCCACATGCCGTTGGCAAAAGTACGAAACTTTTAAGCATGGAGCGATATCACGATTCTCTCAATGTAAAATTTGCTGTTTATGGTTGAGAAAACATCGTTAATTATGTCTTTACAGACTTAATTATCAATAATGATATTTCAAATATATAAAACATTATTCAATATGTGGCAATAAAACCACAAATATTTATAATATGGACGAAAATAAATTTAAAAATATATATAAGAAGGTTGGAGAGAATATTAAAGCCCTAAGAAAGATGCGTAATCTTTCACAAAAATCACTAGCGTTACTTGTCGAGCCTAAAATGGATAGGTCAAAAATAAGTGATATGGAAAACGGTAAAGAAGATTTTACGTTCTCGACGTTACTAAGACTTTGTGCTGCACTTGATGTTAAGTTAGAACATATTACAAAGGATATAGGGTAAGCTTAATAAGAAATAAGAAGGTTGAAATATTTTAGATATAACTTATGAATCTTGAAAACAGTAGAGTTAGATGAATAATAAGAGAATACTATAATTTTGAGCAAAAACATGTTATTGAATTGATCGATATTTTAAAAAGTTTAATCTAAAACCATAACCTATGACAAAGAATGCACCATCGGACACAGTATTTGAGCAATCAAAAAGAATTGATAACCTGGGTAATGAATATTGGAGCGCAAGAGATTTAGCAAAAACACTAGAGTATTCAGAATATCGTCATTTTTTACCAGTAATTGAAAGAGCTAAAGATGCTTGTGTAAATAGTGGGTATGAAGTTTCAGACCATTTCGAGGATGTCCTCGAAATGGTTACAATCGGATCGGGTGCAAAGCGAGAATTAGAAACGGTAAAGCTATCTCGTTACGCATCTTATTTAATAGTTCAGAACGCCGATCCATCAAAGGAAATTGTTGCCCAAGGACAAACCTATTTTGCTGTGCAGACACGTATTCAAGAAATCAGTCAGATGGATGAATACACCAATCTGTCAACGGAAGATGAGCGCAGACTGTTTTTAAGAAATGAATTAGCGAAGCACAATACCCAATTGGCAGCAGCAGCGAAGGACTCAGGTGTGGTCAAACCAATAGATTATGCTATTTTCCAGAATCATGGATATAAAGGACTTTATGGTGGTTTGGATGCAAAAGGAATCCATCATAAAAAAGGCTTGAGAAAAAGTCAACAAATTTTAGATCATATGGGCAGTACCGAATTGGCAGCCAATTTATTTCGGGCAACCCAAGCGGAAGAAAAATTGCGCAGAGAAAATATTCAAGGAAAACAAAATGCAAATAAAGCCCATTTTGAGGTAGGTAAGAAAGTACGAAAAACAATTGAAGAACTAGGCGGCGCTATGCCCGAAGACTTACCAGCTGTTGATAGCGTTAAAATAATTGAAAAACAACAAAATAAGAAATTAGATGATCCGAAGAAAAAGGATTAGGGTCAAGAAGGAAAAGAAGAGTTAAGCAGGATAGTTGATATTGTGTTAAAATATTATGGAGCAACATTTTGGAAATAATAAACCTAATACAAGAGTCTCGTAACAATGAAATATAAGCAGTAAAATAGGGAACTCATTAATCTTTATTGGAAGGTTAGGATATATATCATGCACAAGCTGTGCTTTTTCTGAATGGAAAGAAGACAGTAGTTGAATTGGGTCATTAAATTCGTACTATATCACTTTTGCTTAGTATCCCGCTCATACACTATCCATGGAGTATCTATGGAGTTGATACGCTATACCTATTTTAGGACAAGACAGACAACCTAAGGAGAGTTTTCTTTTCCGGAAGAAGCAATTGCTTCAAGGATATTACGACCGACTATTATCTGGAAATTAGTGTTTTAATTACATCCTTCGTACAACCAGGATCTCATCATCAGAAAACTCCATCCAGGCTATGTCATATAAATAAAAGAATGTTTTGCCCTTTGAATTTATATGGAAATGGGTATGGTACTTAAAGCGGAACCCTTTCTTCTCCAATAGATTCCTATATACTTTAAGCTGTATTTTGTTTTTACCCAATACCTCCAAAAGAATCGAGTAATTACGTTTTAAGTAGCCATTGATTTCTATCGCGGCGACCTTAGAGGCATAGCGAAGCTTTTTGTGATATATATTTTTACAGTGGGTTGAGCAATAAATCTTATCTGATCGACCTTTGATCGGTTTCTCACATATTTTACATTTATGATCCATATAATCCGTTGTTATATAGGTAAATATACACATTCGTTCCTAACGGATAAACACGTTTAATATCGTTTACAATGATATTTGTGTTACCCAATTTCTCTAAATTTGAATACATCTCTAAAAAGTCTATAATGGAAAGGAAGGATAGAACTCAGATTGTCATTTACCTCCCCCAAGCCAAAGCTGGTCGGATCAAGCTAAGAATTCCATATGAAATGACTAAGGAACGGGAGACCTTTAAGAAACTCAACGGCACTTTTTACCATTTCCATCAAAAGCTGTGGAGCATAGTCAATACCGAAGAAAATGTAAAAAGGCTAGAAACGTTTTTTGGCGAGAAACTAATCAAACAAAGTACAGAAGCTCCTACTTCCATTCCACAAACTGAGATTTCGGAAGCAACTCAGGCAGAATTGGACCGCAATCACCAAAAAATGATTCTTAAAGGTTTTAGCCAGGCTACCATACGTAATTATCAGAGTAATTTGATCCAGTTCTTTCAGTATTTCGAATCAGTTGCATACCGAGAAATAACCAAGGAACAGATAGAAGGCTTTGTATATTACCTTATCAACAAGTACAAGATAAGTGAGCAAAAGCAAAACCAGCTCATAAATGCCATAAAATGCTATTATGAACACACTTTGGGCATGCCTCGTGAGTATTACAATATTACAAGACCCACCAAGAGCAAAGATCTGCCAGATGTATTAAGTAAGCAAGAGGTGGCCGCTATTATAAACTGCCCGAGCAATATAAAGCATAAAGCCATACTTCATGTTCTTTATGGCGCCGGTCTTCGGGTGGGCGAAGTGGTACGTTTACGGGTGGCGGACGTTCGTAGCCAAGACGGTTATCTTTTCATTAAAGACTCTAAAGGCAAGAAGGACAGGCATACTACTCTAAGCCCTTTTCTATTGGATATTTTACGGAAATATTATCGGGAGCACAAGCCTAGCTATTGGTTGTTTGAAGGACAGAACGGGGGTCAATATACCACACAGAGCATCCAACGTATATATCGGAAGGCTGTAAAAGACACTAAAAGCAATCCATGGAGTACGCCCCATACCTTACGTCATAGCTATGCTACACATCTTATGGAGCAAGGTGTAAATATCCGTTATATTCAGAGTTCATTGGGGCATTCCAGCACTAAAACTACTGAGATTTATACTCGGGTTGTAGGAATAAACAACAAAACTTTAACAAGCCCCTTGGATTCTTTGTATGAATCAGGTACATTTGAGAAAGATAAACCAAAATAGCATGGTGTACATAGGTGATATATACGTAACTCCTCGTGTCATATGTTATATATACACATGTTGTACCCAATGTAAACAAACATACTACAAATAGAATATGACTAATAAAAATTTGACATCTGATAAAGGTTCTATTTGGAGAAAATGGGATTTACACCTTCATACACCTAATACAAAGTTAAGCGATAACTTTAATAAAGTTGGAGAAGATGACATTTGGAAAACCTATTGTGATAAAATTGAAAATTCGGATGTGGCAGCATTTGGAATAACTGACTATTTTTCTTGTGAGAACTATTTTATCTTTTTGGAAGAATTCAAAAAATATTATCCTGATTCTACAAAGGTATTTTTTCCAAACATTGAGTTTAGACTTGATATATCCGTAAATCAACAAGCGGAAGAAATAAACATTCATATTATCTTTTCCAACGAGTTGTCAAAAACTGTGATAGATGATTTTCTTTCAAGTTTGAAAACAAATCATTCCAATGCTGGAGGAACAAAAATATCTTGTAGAAATTTACAACCCGAACAATTTGTAAGTGCTACCGTCAACCACAATAATTTAATAAGTTGCCTTAAAGAAAATTTTGGCAAAGAAAAACCATATTTAATAATTGCAGCGGCAAATAACGCAGGATTAAGACCTGTGAGCAATTCACCTAGGAAACTAGCAATAACTGATGAGATAGATAAAATCTGTGACGGATTTTTTGGTGGCAGACAAAATGTAAAATATTATCTCAAAACAGATAGATATGAGACTGATGAAATAGCTAAATCTTGTCCTGTTGTTTGTGGTTGTGACGCTCATTCATTTGAAGACATTGATAATCATTTAGGTAAATTTGTAACTCGACAAAATCCAGACGGAAAAAATGAAATTTACAAAGATGTAACTTGGATAAAAGCTGATTTAACTTTTGAAGGTTTAAAGCAGATTAAATATGAACCAATACACAGAGTATTAATTGCAGAACACGAGCCGAGAAAACCTGTTAGAAGAATCGAAAGTATAAAGTTCAACTTCCCTGCGAGTACTTTTATTCAAAGAAAAAATTCAAATGAACAACAAGATTTTTGTTTAAAAAACTTAAAGCAACCAATCTTTTTTAGTGATTATTTCACGTGTATTATTGGTGGTCGAGGAACAGGAAAAAGTACGATAATCAACATTTTAGCCGAAAAATTAAATGAAAACACAGACTTTTTCAATCGTTCAGATCTGAAAATAAATGGCTTAAGTTATGACATTGAGAACGATTTGGATAACTACATTGAAATCGTTGGAACTAACGAAGTAGAATTCGTTAGTCAAGGTAAAATAGAGAAATTAGCAGAAGCCAACGAACTAACAAAACTGATTTTCGAAGAAAGGATAAAGGAGATTGAAAGTGAGTTCATTCAAATTGAATCTGATTATGAAAACATCAATTCTAAAATTGATGAAAATATTGCCATACTATTCAAGTTAATTTCAAACTCAAGAACAAAAAAAGAGAAAACGAAAGAAAAATTAACAATTCAAAAAATTATTGATTCCATAAATGATGCAAGATATATTGCAATCACTAGTAGAATTAAAACTCTGAAACAGGAATTAACAACAATTGAAAACAGCAAAAGGAATTATAAACTTCTTCTTGACGAATTACGTGTATTAGCTCAAAATTATCAGCAGTCAGAAACCGCAAATGAAATTGATGTTAGAACACAAGAAATAATATCTACAATAATTGGAATTGATGAAATAAATAAAACAGAAGAGCAAATTAATGTTGTCTTAAAAGAATTTGCAACAGTTAATTCTAGAATAGACGAGATTAATGCAAACTTAATTTTAGAATCTCAAAATCTTAGAGCGTTCTTTCTAGAAAAAGGAACAAATGAAGAAACAATCAAAGATTCTCAAAAAGCTTCAGAAACACTTTCTAAAATAACTTCGGATATAGAGAACTTGGAAATTCAAGACAATCGCTATCGTGCTAGCTATCAAGAAAACACGGAAATCATAAATAATGTTTCCAATCTCTACGATAGAAACAACACTCTAATTAGCTCAAATCTTTCCGAGATAAATAACAAACTTAAAATTAATGATGAAAATGTTTTAGATATTAATTTCACTTATGAGTTTGACAATGAGTCTTACAAAAATGAACTTTTCAGAGAGTTTTACAACACCTTCAGTGCTTATCATATTTCAGGAACTTCGGATTCTAGGGTCAAGGAAGCACTATTTCTAATTGAACCAGATTTGGAACTTTTAAATGTTAACTATGCTAATTTTATTGAACGCCTAAACAACATACTGATAGAGAATAATTACCGAAAAGAAAATAACTATGTAAAAATTGTAACTGACATTTTCTCAAGTAAAGGTAATTATCTTATTTACTTAAATCTCTTAAAAAAACACAGATATAACTTATCTAAATATATCAAAATTAACGGGTTTTACGGAAGTAGAGAACTTGAATCTTGTTCATTTGGCCAACGTTGTACTGCTGTAATCGTAACCCTTTTAATGACAGGTGTTAAACCATTAATAATAGATGAACCCGAAGCACACCTGGACAACAAACTTGTAGCTGATTATCTGGTAGGTTTAGTAAAAGAAAAGCAATTCGACAGACAAATAATTTTTGCGAGTCATAATTCAAATTTCGTTATAAATGGAGATTCAGCCCTAATACATATTCTTGAAATACCAAACAATAATGTTTACACTCATAAAACTTCAACTACAATCGAAAATACTGAAAATCGAGAAAAATTATTAAAACTTGAAGGTGGTAGAGAAGCTTTTTTAAATAGAGAAAATAAATATGGAATATAAAACACTGGGTACAACACGAGTATAAACGCAATAGCGGATTAGTGCTTAAACCAAAAGTAATTTTATAGATTTAAGCCCAGTTATAAACCGAATGATAAGTGCGCAAATCCCGCTACTGCGCTTATACCAAACGTTAGGCATAATTAAAAAAACGCGAAATACAATTAAATCAAGATTAATTATGATAAAAAAAATAGTCTTTACAATAATATTTATTATCACTTTGAGCAGTTGCGAAAATAAAGTTTATTATCCATCTGAATTTTTCCTTATTAATCAATGTGATTATACTATCAAAGTTAACAGTTCAGCACTTGTTAGATATTCGGATGGAAATCGCGAGGAAAGCATTAGCGATTTAGTCTTATCTGGAGACACTCTTTCTTTGCGTAGAATAAAGGTAACTGATAGCGTAAATATAACTGATGTATTTACAAAAATCGAAATATATAAAGAATCAAAATTGTCAAATGTTAATATAATGAATATAGAAAAATGGAATCGGAATAAAACTTCTGAAAAAAAATTAGAATTTATTTTTGAAGTTAAACCGAATTCATTTGAATAAAAACTATGCCTAATAACTAAGGATTCGGCTCGCCGATAGGCCAGAGCTGAATCCTGTGTTGACGAATCCGGTTGATTTGCCGTCTTATGGGTAAAACGTTAAGTTAAGGGAAGGATATTTGGAGGTTACGCTGGTATTTGTGTAGTCAAGAAGTATAGAAGTCGATTATTTTATAACATTCACCTTGGCTTTTTAGTGGTTTCAATTTACGATCTCTGGTTATTATCGTTTAATTTTTAAAGTCAAGGCATAGCGCAGCCCGTCCGCATATGCAGAATAATTTTTAGCTGCTCTTATTCAATTTTCTATCTTTTAGTAAAACGCGCCAATTCTCGGGAGGCCCACGGTCATTGAACAATAGTATTGTATGCAGTCTTCCCTTTTTACAGAGAGGACACCGGCGGTGCAAAAGCGGCTCTTTTGTTCTGACAGGTTCCACCTTTACCGTAGCCAGTTCTACCTGTAGTTTTGGCAACTTCTCCTTTTTCCAGCTGCTGCTCAAAATACCATAATGCCGTATCCTGGTAAATCCCTTGGGTAAAACATGCAGGGCAAAGCGCCTGATAAACTCCTGGCTTGACAAGATCAAAGGGACTTTCTTTCCTGCACGACGGTAATCTTTGGCGGTAAAGCTCACACTTCTGCTTTTACGATCTACATCTGTGATCCGATGGTTGCTGATCGCTATTTTATGGGTATATCTGCCCAGGTATTCAATTACATATTTTGGGCTTCTAAAAGGTTGTTTGGCATAGACCACCCATTTTTTACCGAACACTTCATTGTAAATTTTCTGAGGGATCTTTAAGTCACTTTTTCTAAGCTCTGCGATATATTTTGCCCTAAACACTTGACTCATGGATTTTACATTGAACAAGTAGTTGCCATTGTTTTTTGCCTTTTTCCATTGTCCTGATTTGCTCAAACCACCGCCCGGGACAATGCAGTGCAAGTGCGGGTGTAAACTCATATTTTGACCCCAAGTATGGAGCACTGCAATCATCCCCATTCTCCCACCAAGGTGCTTGGGATTGTCACCAAACTGCTGTAAGGTCTGCCAGGCAGCTCTGAACAGACTGCCGTACACTATTTTGCCGTGGCTCAATGCATAACTGTTAAACTCGCTTGGAAGGGTAAACACCACATGAAAATAGGGAACGTTCAAGAGTTCGCCTTCCCTTGCCCTGATCCACTCTTCGCGTTTGTGTCCCTGACAGGTCGGGCAATGCCTATTTCTGCAACTATTGTAACTGATGTGAAGTCCGTGGCAACAATCGCATTTATCAATATGTCCGCCCATAGCTTTGGTGCGGCACCTTCTTATGGCATGCAAGGCTCGGTAGTGCCATGAGGTCAGGCCCAAGTTTTTGAGCTGTAGCTGTTCCATTTCTAAAATGTCAGCCACCGTATGTTTGGGGCGCATCAGTCGTAGAGCTTGTCCAGTGGAGAGAACTTCGAACCACTGGGCAGATTGGCCACATGCAGATAGGTCAGGGTCATCTCGATATGCGCATGGCCCAAAAGTTCTTTTAGGCTGACAATGTCAACACCATATTCCAACAGATGCGTGGCAAAGGTGTGCCGCAAGGTGTGGGCGGTTATCTTTTTGGAACTGCCTATTTTGCTTCGGTTCTCCTTGATGACCCATCGGATCCCATTGGTGGTCAACCCCCGAGCTACTCCATCTTTGGTGACCTGACTGTTGAAAAGATAGGTCTGGGGATTTTCCGTTCTGATATATTTCTTCAGTCCCCTGACCAGATATGTACTTAAAGGAACGTAGCGGTCGATCTTCCCTTTTTTCTTGGGGATAAAGACCGTTCTGCGATCAAAGTCGATGTCCGCCAGTTTGAGGTTGCAAAGTTCGTAGCTCCTAAGTCCGCAGCCATAGAGCATCCCGATGATCAGACGGTGCTTTAGGTATTTGGGCGCTTTTAAAAGGCGCTTTACCTCGTCTTTGTTCAATACGACGGGCAGTTTCAAATCCCGTTTGATCTGGGGCAAAGCTACCCGCTTGGCCTCCATGCCCATGACTTTGTAGGCGGCCCTGAGTCCGAAAATGGTGTGTTTAAAGAAACTTTCAGATGGGGTTTTGTGGAGTTTTTGGCAGTAATAAAGGTAAGACTGAATGTTTTCCACCGAAAGCGTTTCTGGGCTCTGTTTATAATGCAGGGCAAGATGTGCTAGGCATCGAAGGTAATTGTTTAAGGTGCTTTTGGCTTTGCCATTGATAGAAAAGCTCTGCTCCAATTTGTTCTGGAGTGTGCTGAAACCTGCTACTTCCTCAAAAGCGCGTTCAGCAATGGTTTTACTTTTTTTTAAACATGATATTAGATTTAATATTTAGCTACAAATTAATAAATCTATTACATTTACAAAAACAACATCCGATCTGAAAGGTGCAGGAGGGCTTCCGACCGGTAGGGAGGATTCGTTCAACACCGTGTAAAAATAATTGCTTGGTTCTCGCCTACTTGGAAATTCCTGCGGAATTTCCACAGGCTTGGTCAATGTTTAGTATTTTAGGTGCTTGCCACCGCAACTATTCTTAGTGTGCCAAGAAGCAGCCACGGCAATAAACTGGCTGCATGCTGTAATTGAGATGATGGTAGGCCCATCAGGGTCGTTGTATAGGCGATGGCTCTAAACCACCTAAAGGTGCTGTTGTAAAGAGCAATGGTGCTGAGCGTTTAGGAGAATCCAATCCATGAGGTTGGCAGGTAGGGATAAAGGAGTTGAACGAAAGTGAACCACTGAAGAGGTGTCGAGAAGTTGCTACCCCCAGTCAAAAGCTACGAAGTATGATACGGAGTGAAAAGTAATGTTAGCAATAGCATTAATTACAGAGAGTGCCTATTTATTTTCTGTAAGGCTGGCGTCATTCAGGTGGCAAGAACTTTATTCGGGCTTAGTTACGGAACTTGGGAACCTGGTTATAAATGCAAAGGGAAATACACAATAGGCACAACCTAGAGGTAGAATACCAATGTTGTAATTAGGGGCGGACTCATTCGTAGTAGTATTGATCCCGATAGCTATCGGGACTGTAATGGAAATGGAGCAAAGGGATGAGCTAATTTGATGTACAGCCTGCCAACTTGAAAAAGGATGAGCTATTTTTGTACACCACTTTAGAAGAGCCGTATGATGGGAGACTATCACGTACGGTTCTGTGAGAGGCTCGGGGTGAAACTCCCCTTGTCTACTCGACACCAAACGTTAGCCTTCATTAAAGAAAACGAGCAAACAGTAACACAAAAGAGAAATAATGTCATATTTAGGAATATCAATAAAAGAAGCGATAAATAATGCAAATAATGGAACAAATGGTTGGTTTCTTCCTGCCATACAAAGACCTTATGTTTGGGGTAGCAGATATGAAAATGAAATATACATCTGCAAATTATTTGACTCAATTTTAAAAGGTTATCCAATAGGTGGACTTATTGTTTGGAACACAGATGAAGAAATACCTTACAGGGAATTTATCTCGGACTATATGCCTGATGAAATCCCGAAATTAGTTGATAAAGGTTTGCACAAACGACCTGATAAATGGCTCATCTATGATGGACAACAGCGAATTCAAACTCTCTATAGTTGTTTAAAATATACATTTCACGGTAAAATTCTTGTTTACGATTTGCTATTTGATTTAAATAATGGAAACGACCCCGAAGAAATTGGTTTTTCATTTGTAGCAAAGAATTCAGACCTTGAATGGAATTTCATCAGAATGAACGAATTATTTTCAAAACAACCTGATGAAGAAAAACGCACATATCGAAAATCAATACTTAAATTGAATGAAAACATAAATGATAAAGAGGAAGAGTTAATTGAAAATAACATTGATATTCTTTGGGATATTTTTGTTAAAACAGATACCAAATCACTTGCTTATTTTCCAATTAAAACTGCTGATGAAAAAGTCGTAAACGAAATTTTTGAAAGGCTAAATACTGGTGGAATGGCTCTCTCATTAGCAGACATATTGTTTTCTAAAATTAAGTCTGAACATTATGACTTTGAAGAAAAACTTCAAGGTTGTTCAAAAGAAATATATAATTCAACTGGAAAGGGTTATTTGTTTAATGCGTACAATATTCTTCAACTAATTTACTTGTTGGTAAAAAAAGGTGTGAGAATTGACCCCAAGAAAGTTAAACCAAATGAAATTAATATTTTTAAATCGACTTGGGATAAATTAGAAGCCCCATTGCAATCTTTTTTTACAGATTATTTGTGGGGACAGTTCAAAATAAACAATAACTCAATTATTCCAAGGAATTTGGCATTACTACCAATAATGGTTTATTTCTATGAAATATATAGTAAAGGTTATAAGTTTAAGAATATTTCAGGACAGAATCTGAAAAGTATTAATACATATTTTATAAAATCTCAAATCAACGACTGGAATCTGCAAAGTTATATTGATAACTTTAGTAAGCTAATTGCTGATAAATCAAAACAAACAGATAAACTATTCGATTTTCCCATACAAGAGATTGAATCTTTTATATCTGAAAAGAAAAAACGGAATACCGAAATTTATGAAGACACTTTTACTGGATACAATTGGTTTGTTTTAAAAATACTGACACCTGAACGAATTTATCAATTTGAACCAGATATTAAAGGGCGTTTTAATCCTGAAATTGACCACTTATTCCCAAGAAAATTAAAAAACAGAAATCTTGATTATGATAATACTGTTGATATAGTTTGGAATATGCAACCGACCAAAGGAGAAATAAATGGTTTTAAAACCAACATACATCCAAAATTATTCTTTACGGATAAGGCTAAAAATGGGAAAGGGGAAATTATAGTTGGTAGTAAATATGTTAATGAATATGATTTTTTGTTTCCAACTAACAGTAACAATCAAATTGACTTTGATGACAGCATTTGGGAAAGACCAATTGAGTTTATTGAAAAACGAAAAGAAAAAATGATTGATTATTTACAAGCTAAATATGACATAACATTTAAAGTTGACCAAAAAAATGAATAACGAAAGGCTACAATGTGTATAAGCAATGGCTTGTCCTCGCCTACTTGGAAAATCCTGCGGATTTTCCTATGGAAAGTACCTGTTTGCAATTGTCCGTGACGAACCACGCCACAGCTCATACGTGTGCCGAGAGTAACGACTGGCTGAAAGTCGTTACACAACTGTTTACAAGATGGTGGAACCGACCCACCGGTGTTGTCCTACAGGGGAGAGCATCAAACCCCCATAAGGTGCTTTGGTAAAGAGCCAAGGTATTGAGCGTTATGGAAAAGGCTGCGCCACGAGCGTGGTCAGGTATAGATAATGGAGATGAATGCAAATGAACCTCTGAAGAAGTGTCCCCGCTGAAGGGCGGGGCAGGCTGAGAAAGTGCAACCTTCTGTCAAAAGTGTTTGAAGTATGACAAACATTATAAGTCCAGCGGTTACCTGTTTATTGG
>NZ_JAEHJZ010000079.1 GCF_016469035.1 Gelidibacter salicanalis
GGAAATTGTAGCTAACACATGGATATACTGGAGCATGCTGACCCCTCTAAAGCCCAACTTATAGGTAGCTGCCGTTCTGGCGGATGCTGACCCCCCCTTAGAAAAAGAAGATAGCCAAGTTTTTAAATTATTCTGGAGCATGCTGACCCCTCTGGATGTTTTATTTGGGAGCATGTTGACCCCCCCCTGGCTATTTTCTTTCTGGTTTTGGTTTATTTGATGGATATCATCAAATAAGATAACCAATGGCCGGAAAATTAAAACCAATGAGTCAAGTAAAACAAATACTTCGCCTGTATCATCAGGGAAAAGGAATTAAAACCATTGCCAGGACCCTATCGGTGAGCAAGAACACCGTGAAAGATTATATTCAAAAAGCTAAAACGAGCAACCTCTTGTTGGAAGTTTTGTTGGCTTTGGAGGATCCTGTGCTAGAGGGGAAATTAAATCCTGGAAACCCCGCCTACAAGGACGAGCGTTACGATCAACTTAAACCCCAATTGGATTATTTTAGAAAAGAACTTAAGAAAATAGGTGTCAATCGACAGGTGCTATGGGATGAATATAGGGCAGGAAACCCAGATCCCTACAGCTACGCCCAGTTCTGTTACCATATCCGGCAATACCTGCGCAGTGGCAAACCATCCATGGTATTGGACCATAGACCGGGCGATAAACTGTACGTGGATTTTGCCGGCAAACTTTTATCTTATGTCGACAGGCAGACCGGGGAGGAAATCAAGGTCCAGGTCTTTGTGGCCTGCCTGCCGTATTCCGACTATTGCTTCGCTATGGCGGTGCCCAGCCAAAAGATGGAAGATTTCATCTATGCCCTGGGCTGTTGTTTAAAAGAATTGGGTGGAGTGCCCCAGACCCTGGTGCCGGATAATCTTAAGGCTGCCGTGATCAGAGCGAATCCCTATGAACCTGATATTAATCGTGCATTGGAGGATTTTGCCAATCATTATGGGACTTCGGTGACCCCGACCAGACCCGGGAGACCGCAGGACAAAAGTTTGGTTGAGAACCAGGTGAAACTTATCTATAGCCGGGTATATGCCAAACTTCGCAAGCTTACTTTCTTTGATCTTCCCTCGCTGAACCGGGCAATTGCCCAGAAAGTCAAAGAGCACAACCAGACCCGGATGCAACAAAAAGAGTACTGCAGGGAAGAGAAATTCCTGGCCGATGAAAAGCACACCCTTCAGCCCTTACCGGCACAGCCCTTTGAGATCAAGTACTATAGAGAGCACAAGGTGGCCAAGAACAATCATATTTACCTGGGTATGGACAAGCATTATTACAGCGTACCCTTTACCTATATCGGAATGAAGGTCAAGGTGGTCTACACCCGGTCCCTGGTAAAGATATACCATAAGACAAATCCTATTGCTGCCCATCCCAGGAACCACCGCAAAGGAGGATATACCACCCGAAAGGAACATCTGTGCTCCCACCATCAGTATTACAAAGAGCGAAGCCCTACTTATTATATGCAGCGTGGCTATAATCACTCCGAGGCATTATATGAGTATATGGAAGCCCTGTTCAAACAGGATAAATATCCCGAGCAGCTTTATAAGACCTGTGACGGCATCTTAAGCCTATCACGTAAGGCGGATTCCGGATCCTTTACCAAAGCCTGCGATATAGCGCTGGAACATCAGAACTATTCCTACAAGTTCTTAAAACAGGTCCTGGAAAACCGGATGACCGAATACCCAGAGGAACCTGTAGTCAAATCCCTGCCGGACCATGGGAACATCCGTGGGGCATCATCCTATAAATAAGTAACCTTTTAAATAAATACACATATGAGTACTATTGAAGATCAATTGACACAGCTACGGCTCAATGGCATGCACAACAGTTGGAAGGCCATGGTAGAAACCCGGCAGCACCACGAACTCTCCTTTGGAGAAGGCCTAGAGGTGCTGTTGCAGGCGGAAGCTGAAGACCGCACCCACCGACGTTTTGAACGCCTGAAAAAAGGGGCGCAATTTAGATATCAGGCCAGCGTGGAAGAACTGAGCCTGGACTCCTCAAGAGGGCTCAATAAAACCCAGATCACAGAACTCGCCAGTGGCTCCTATCTTAAAAAAGGAGAGTCGATCCTATTGACCGGAGCTACTGGTTGCGGGAAGAGTTTTCTGGCCTCGGCCCTGGGACACCAAGCTTGTAGTCAGGGATATAAAGTGCTGTACTACAATACCCAAAAATTAATGATGAAAACCAAAATGACCCGTATAGACGGAAGCTTCCTGAAATTCTTTGATAAGCTGGCAAAGGCAAACCTGTTGATCCTGGATGACTTCGGACTGGCCCATCTGGACGGAAAACAGCAAATGGACCTGATGGAGATCATTGAGGACCGCCATGGAAGATCATCTACCATTATTGCCAGTCAACTACCAGTGGGAAGCTGGTATGATATAATCGGGGAAGCAAGTATCGCTGACGCGATATTAGATAGATTGGTACACACCTCCCATCGGATAGAATTAAAGGGAGAAAGTCTAAGAAAAAAACTGTAATATTGTCATTAACTTATCTTTTTGACCAAAATCCTTAGGGGGGGTCAGTATGGCCAGAATGGGGGGTCAGCATCACCAGAATATCCACCAGAACGATGGAATATTGGTTTAATTCCATTCCTCAAAGTTTTCATCCTCGAACACATCACTGAACAATAAACGATCATCATTGTTTTTCCTCATTTTTTCAAAAGCCTTGTCCCAATTTTTTCTCGGACTATCGATTGGTTTCAGGATTATTTGTCCTTTTTCCAAAATCATTTCGACCTTGTCCTTGATATTATACTTTTCCAAAATGGTTTTGCTCAAACGCAAACCTTTGGAATTTCCGATTTTGATGATTGCTGTTTCCATAACTTTATTGTGTGACTACAAAGTTATTACATTTTATGGAGTTTACAAATTTATTTGGTATTAATGACAACGTTTAGTGTCGAGTAGGAAAAGGGAGTTTCACCCTTCCCCTCTCACACCCACCTGCCGGACGGGCAGGGAACCGTACGTGATAGTCTCCCATCATACGGCTCTTCTAATTTAATCTACAAATATAAGCTCCTACTTTTGCAAGTTGGCAAATCGTAAATATAATTAGCCCAACCCAACCTTTTACCCATAGACGGCAAA
>NZ_JAEHJZ010000080.1 GCF_016469035.1 Gelidibacter salicanalis
AGGTAAGAAAGTCAATTTAACGGTATCGAGCCAGGAGTTTATCAGACGCTTTGCCCTGCATGTTTTACCCAAGGGATTTACCCGAATACGTCATTATGGCATTTTGAGCAGTAGTTGGAAAAAGGAGAAATTGCCAAAACTACAGGCAGAACTGGCTACGGTAAAGGTGGAACCTGTCAGAACAAAAGAGCCGCTTTTGCACCGCCGGTGTCCTCTCTGTAAAAAGGGAAGACTGCATACAATACTATTGTTCAATGACCGTGGGCCTCCCGAAAATTGGCGAGTTTTACTGAAAGACAGAAAATTGAATAGGAGTAATTAAAAATTATCTGCACATGCGGACTGGCCCTGCTATGTCTTGACTTTAAAATTAAACGATAAAAACCAGGGATTGTCAACCATAACAAATAGAAAACTGTAAAGAATGTAGACAATAATATAGATCTATACATTTTGACAACACAAATACCAGCGCAACCTTCTAGTATCCTTCACTCAACTTAACGTTTTACCCATAGACGGCAAATCAACCGGATTCGTCAACACAGTATTCAGCTCTGGCCTATCGGCGAGCCGAATCCTTAGTTATTGTAGGTAGTTTTGTTATCTTAATGTTAATTATTACCATTAAATGGCATTTTTGTTATTTTAAATCATATATTTGTCTTGCTAAATCAATAAAAATGCTAATAGAATTTAAATATTCAAATTTTTTATCCTATAAGGATGAAACAACGCTTTTGATGACTCCAGTTAAATCATTCAAAGAGCATAGAGATACACATATCATTAAAACAAATAAAGGTTTTGAGTTATTGAAAACAGCTGCTGTATATGGTAAGAATGGTGGTGGTAAAAGTAATTTCATTGCTGCTATGGGTTTTATGAAAAAAACAATCCATAATTCATTTGCAGATTCTTTGAAAAAGGAAGAAGACAGAGGAAGAAAAGATTTTAACTTTAAATTAACTGAAGAATCTGAAGATTCACCAACTTGTTTTGAAGTTTCTTTTCTTTCTGAAGATGATATTATATACCGTTACGGTTTTGAAATTAAAGGTTACAAAATTGTAAAAGAATGGTTGTTTAAAAAGGTTGAGTCAGAAACACCTCTTTTTGAAAGGAATGAAAATAAATTTAGGATTAACGCTAGTGGCTTTGCTGAAGGGAATAAATATAAAAAAGACGTTAATTCAAATGTTTTATTTTTAAGTCATTTAGCACAAAACAACACTAATGTTGCTAGTTTAGTTTTTAAATGGTTTCGTAGTGTAAATGTAGTTAGTGGTCTTGACGACCGCCATTATAAAAATGTCACAAAGAATTTATTAAATGACGTTCCAGAGTTTAAGGCTTGGTTATCTCTCGCTGTTAAGTTTTTAGAAATAACAAATATAAACACAAGTAAAGACAAAAACATTATTACTTATCATAATAAGTTTGATCAAAACGATGCTATTGTGGATTCAGTTGCTTTTGATTTTGAGAGAGAGGAAAGCCAAGGAACTAAAAAATTGATTTATCTTTTAGGTGCTGTTTACGATACATTAATGTTAGGTAAAGTACTATTTATAGATGAAGTAGATTCAAAATTACATCCTAATTTATCGAAAAAATTATTAGAATTATTTCATAGATTGAATATTAGAAATGCTCAATTTATATTTACAGCTCACGATGCTGTATTATTAGATAAAGACCTGTTCAGACGTGACCAAATTTGGTTTGTTGATAGAAATAAATTTGGTGCTTCTGAATTATATTCTATGTCAGAATTTAACGCTGATGTAGTTAGAAATAGCTCTGATTTTAGGAAGAAGTACCTTGATAGTGTTTTTGGTGCAGCCGAAACTTTAGAAATTACAGACGAACTTATAAAACTAATGTATTAAATAAGTTATGAGTAATAATTCAAGAAGATACGAGAGAAAACGCGGAAAAAGAGATGCTGTTGGATTAAAAATCAGAACAATAACTTTTAGTTGGGTTAAACTTGATATTAATCAAGGTCAATCTATAGATTCGTGGGAAAAGGAAGGGCTATTATCTGTTTTTTGTCAAATGATGCGACAAATTGGACAATATAATACGACTCAAGTATATGCTAATCAGACGATAAAACAATATACTAAAGTTGGGTTTCCACCTGATTCCGAATTTGAAGAGCCAAAACACGTATCTCCTGCGTATTGGGCAGTTATACATATTAAACCTAAAAGTAAAGAAGTAGTTGTTGGTTATGTTGAAGATGAAATATTTTACATTGTATTTTTAGATAAAGAACATCAATTTTGGCCAACAAAGGATATTCAAAATAGAGGAAAAACTAGAAGGTAGATTTTCCTAAAATTACCTACAACGTTTAGTGTCGAGTAGACAAGGGGAGTTTCACCCCGAGCCTCTCACAGAACCGTACGTGATAGTCTCCCATCATACGGCTCTTCTAAAGTAATATACAAAAATAGCTCATCCTTTTTCAAGTTGGCAGGCTGTACATCAAATTAGCTCATCCCTTTGCTCCATTTCCATTACAGAAACTTCTTCACTACTACGGATGAGTCCGCCCCTGTTCCAAACATCGCTATTCTGCCTCTAGTTTGTGCTATTGTGCATTTCACTTTGCATTTTGGCTCAGGTTCCCGAGTTCCGTAAACAAGCCCGAATAATGGTCATGCCTCCTAAATGACGCCTGCCGCCCAACCAATAAACAGGTAACCGCTG
>NZ_JAEHJZ010000081.1 GCF_016469035.1 Gelidibacter salicanalis
GCAGGGCAAGATGTGCCAGACATCGGAGGTAATTGTTCAGGGTGCTTTTGGCCTTGCCGTTAATGGAAAAGCTTTGCTCCAATCTGTTCTGGAGTGTACTGAAACCCGCTACCTCCTCAAAAGCACGTTCAGCAATGGTTTTACTTTTTTTTAAACATGATATTAGATTTAAAATTTAGCTACAAATTAATAAATCTATTACATTTACAAAAACAACATCCGATCTGAAAGGTGCAGGAGGGCTTCCGACCGGTAGGGAGGATTCGTTCAACACAGTATATAAGCTATGGCTTGGTCTGTCCTCACTTGGAAAATCCTGCGGATTTTCCAAAGCCAGCTTTTATTTAGAGAGGTTCGTGCCGAAACACGCCACAGCTCATATGTGTGCCGAGAGTAACGAC
>NZ_JAEHJZ010000082.1 GCF_016469035.1 Gelidibacter salicanalis
AAAGCGGGATTAGTTCAACTATCAATTTTTAAAAGTTGCGAAGAAATGAATTAAAAATTGAGTTTCACTAATTTAACTGTGTTCTTCTATTAAATTTAGCGTTTGTTGACCATGAACATTAATGGACATTCTATATAATTTGGAGGCAGCAGTGTTAGGGTTGATAAACGAGATATCCAATATTATGTTTTGTAAAGAGGACAATTCCTGATTGACCCAAGTATGCTGTAGTGTGGCATTCTTCCAAAACGGATCTGCATCAAGCACTTTAAATTGCTGAGCAGAAATATGGGTGGTCAAAATATCTTTGGTGACCGTAGAAATATGTATTTCAGATTCAAATACACGTTGATAATTAATCGTTTTTGTATTAGTAGTGGAAACATTTGAAATCAGAATCTGTTGGTCCATTAGGGAATAATTCTTGATCCGCACGTTTACCGTATTCGCAATAAGAGTATCGGTTACAATCTCTACATAGGCTTCCGGATGATAAGAGACCATTTGACTTTGTGAAGTCTTGCTATTATATTCAGAAACTGCCCGTTTTAAAGCTTCCTTTTTGGTCTGCCGGCCATCACAGCTTAAAACCACCACAGAAAGTAAAGCAAATACTAGTACTATATTTTTCATAAACAGACTATATAATCAAATTATCATTCCTAAAATCGGGTATAAAAAAGCTTATAAATCCAAACCAAAAGTCTTCTTTAAAAGCTCAATATTTGGATTTTTCTCTTTTAGCTTTTCATACTTTTCTAGTGCTGTAAAGGCATATTTTTTAGCAATTTCTTCATTGACGTGAATCTCTAAAGATAGATCAAAATTTCTGAGTGATTTCCTGAGGTGTTCCATTAATGGAAACTGTGCGCGTTCCAATTCTATTTTAAGAGATTCATTCGGGAATTCTACATGGATTGCAGTGCCTTTTAACACAGGCCTTCCCATTTCTAACATAGATACCATAATCTTTTCCCCCTTTGTATTTAAAGTACCAATATAAGTTTCCCAGGCCTTATCAAAAGCTTCTTGAGTAAACGTTTCTGTAGGCAAATCGTTAGGGTCAATGACCACTTCCATTTGTTTGATAAGATGCTCCTTTTTAGCCCTAATACTTTTTAGAGAAAGACCTGAAGTCCGTTTGCTATCATATTTTAAATCAATTTTAGGAACTGATTGTTGTGCATAAGGATTTTGGGGCTCTTTCGGTTTAGGCTCCAGTGCAGTTTGTACAGGTGGAGCCACTGCAACTTCTTTTTTGGGAAGGGTTACAGGGATAGGCTTGATGCCCTTCGCCTTAAAATAAGAGGCTGGAATTATGTAGTGATTGCTATTTTTTTTTTCTCCATCAAAAGTGATAGAGGCAAGCTGCATTAAGGTCAGTTCAACGAGTAAGCGTTGATTCTTACTGTTTTTAAATTTGAGATCACAGTCGTTGGCTAATTCTATGCCCTTCATCAGGAACTCATAGGAGGCCTTTCTGGACTGTTCTATATATTTTAGTTTGGTATCCTCACCAACCTCCAGAAGTTCTATGGTGTGCTCATTTTTGCATACCATAAGATCTCTAAAGTGAGAGGCCAATCCAGCAATATAATGGTGGCCATCAAAACCTTTAGATAAGGTTTCATTAAACTGAATGAGCAATTCCGGAATTTTATTCTCTAAAATTAAGTCAGTACTTGTAAAATAGGTTTCGTAATCAAGAACGTTTAAGTTCTCAGTGACCGCTTGACGGGTTAAGTTTTTACCGGAAAAACTGACCACCCTATCAAAAATGGAAAGCGCATCGCGCATGGCACCATCTGCCTTTTGGGCAATAATATGGAGCGCATCGTCTTCAGCATCAATACCTTGTTCTTCAGCAATGTATTTTAAATAGTTTTTGGCGTCTTTAACAGTAATGCGCTTAAAATCAAAAATCTGGCAACGGGATAAAATCGTTGGAATGATTTTGTGCTTTTCTGTTGTGGCTAATATAAAAATACAGTGTTTAGGTGGCTCCTCTAAAGTTTTCAGAAACGCATTAAACGCGGCTTGAGAGAGCATATGCACCTCATCAATTATATAAACTTTATACTTTCCAACTTGTGGCGGAATTCGAACTTGGTCCGTTAAATTTCTGATATCATCTACCGAGTTGTTGGACGCGGCATCCAATTCAAAAATATTAAACGCAAAATCTTCATCTTCTTGTTCCGTACCATCACTATTGATCATCTTGGCCAAAATACGTGCGCAGGTGGTTTTACCAACACCGCGCGGACCAGTAAAGAGTAGGGCTTGGGCCAAATGATTGTGTTCAATGGCATTTAACAAGGTATTGGTAATAGCCTGCTGCCCCACAACATCCTTAAATGTTTGAGGTCTATACTTGCGTGCCGATACGATGAAATGTTCCATTAACTAGTCTCTGTTTAATCTGACATTTTAAGATGTCAAACTAGAAGTAACAAAGTTATAAAATCAGTTCTAAAAACGCAGCCCCAATGAACGATTTTAGTATTAGTTATTAACAAAAATTGTTAGAGGATTTAGGGATGAAAATTCCCTTAAATGCTCAATTTATTTCAAGGTCCAATTTTGACACATAAAAACTTTAAGCAAATAAATTTTAAAGTATCTTTGCGGGCAAGTAAATCGCCTTATCGCTGAATGTTCAACTTGATTGGACATTTGGAGGAAAGTCCGAACACCGTAGTGCAACATAATGGTTAATGACCATCGGTCGTGAGATCAGGAAAAGTGCAACAGAAAGTATGTACAGGTAATGCTGTAGTGAAACCAGGTAAACTCTATGTGGTGCAATGTCATGTATACCAACGTTTGCTTGCCCGCCGTTTGTTTTTAACAGATGGTGGCAGGCGGGAGGGCGGCACGCTCGATTGTTGGAGGGTAGACAGCTAAAGTGTGCTGGTAACAGTACACTCAGATAAATGATAAGGGCTTTTTTGTTTTAGAATTTTTTTTGAAATGAAGAAGTACAGAATTCGGCTTATAGATCTACTTAAATATACAAGCCCTTTGGATGGTTCCAAAGGGCTTTGCTTTTGTGATCACGTTATTCAGCGCCACGCTTTGCTGTGTTAACACTAAATTGCCTAGGTTATGGTCAATGCAGGTCTCTCAAAGTAACTGAATAGGCTGCTCCCATAATTTTTTGAATAACTGAAGTAAGGAAGTTCAGAAAGATCCATTTGTTTCGCGTGCTCTACAATAAGCACTCCATCCGCTTCTAAAAGATCATTTTTAAAAACCAACTCCGGAATTTTTGAAAACAATTCAATGCTAAATCCATAAGGTGGATCAGCGAAAATAACGGTGGCCTGTAATTTTGCTTTTTCTAAGAATTTAAAGACATCACTTTTTACAGTTTTGATATCCATTTCAAAATCTTCCGCAGTTTGATTGATGAATTTAATACACCCCGCA
Organism: Gelidibacter salicanalis; assembly: GCF_016469035.1. Taxonomy (GTDB): domain Bacteria; phylum Bacteroidota; class Bacteroidia; order Flavobacteriales; family Flavobacteriaceae; genus Gelidibacter; species Gelidibacter salicanalis_A. Next base: position 3,433 of record NZ_JAEHJZ010000082.1, read on the forward strand.
TCTTCATCCACGCACGTAATAGTTTCTGTTCCGCGAGACGCAAATTCATAACTGATACTTCCTGTACCCGCAAATAGATCCAAGACTGAAATCTCGTCAAAATAGTAAGTATTGTTCAGGATGTTAAACAGCGCTTCCTTGGCCATATCAGTAGTTGGACGTACTGGTAGTTTTTTTGGCGGCGTGATACGTCTTCCTTTAAATTGACCTGAAATTATTCGCATGGGCTGAAACTATTTAAAATAAGGGTGTGTTGATGTCTGGAAGTATGGATATCAATACTATCAAACGTATATGTTTTGGAAGACTTATCAAACTCTACAAATCGAATATAGGTATACAGGATTTTAAAGAACTCATCATCCTTTTCAATAACCCCCGTTAATTTAACAATAAGGGTTTCAGGATTCAACTTGAGCTGTTCAATGGCAAACAATATAAAGTAGATAAAATCTTCTTTGGTATGATATTCAAATGTATTGTAAAGCTGCAGTTGTCCTTTGCTAACCACCAACATTTCATAATGGAAGGGGGCAACGTTTATATACACCTTGTCATCCTCAGACCCTTGTTCTTGCTTTAAGGCGTGTTCCAATAAAATGGTGGAGGCATGTTTATATTCAAATTCGCCATACACATCAAACACATAATTATTGATATTCATATAAGGGACAAAAACGTTAACAGTTTTGTTTGCCTCAATGGTGTCGTGCGAAATGAAATCAGTTTTGATTATTTTTGAACTGAACTTTAAATAGTCTGCTGAATGGTCTTCGCTAAAAAAAATTTCTGGAACTAAATTAGACAGATCATTTTGAAAAAGCACTAAAACGCTATCAAAAGTATCGCTCAAAAGCGGTTCTCCATGGATGGCGTTTTTTAAATGTTCCAAAACAGCTTCTGGCGTGAGTTTGTTTTTAAAGTCAATGCGCTTTAAATAGTCCACTTTATTGTCTGCACTATTAAGGATACAAAAAGAAAGTCCACTCAAACTAATTTGAATGGACAGTTTTTTTAAGATTTTCAATTCCAATTTATTCTTTTGTTGAATAGTTTTTAGGCCAGTTTCCGTTGGTCTTCACTTCATCCATAGAACCTACCATAAGTTTTGGTCCATTAACACCATCCACAGAAACAACTTGCTTTTCTTTTGCTATTAGGTTTTTATCCTCACCATCAAGAATGATCGCTTTATCAACACTGGCTTCAAACACAGGAATGTTATCTAACATACCTGCTTTTAATGTAAATTTAGCACCTTTTTTACCTACAGGTACATTCATCATGGTTTTATAACGTGTGTCTGTTCCAAATAAAGAATCTTTCACAGGTACAATTCCTAAGGTATCTATAAGAATAATCTCTTTTGTCATGGTAACACCACCAAAGCGTTTTGTTGCTTCTGCATCAATAATGGTTGAATCTCTACGTTGTGTAATTGTATAATGTGCAGTATCAATAAATTTTACTAAGGCGTCAAAATTATCGGTGAATTTGCCGTTTACTTGTTTGTATGCCATTTCTGAATCTCTAATGTCAATCAATTTGTCAATAACAACGGCATAGCGTTTGTCTTTAAGTTTATTGAATTGGATTTCTCCATACACTGACATAAAGGTGGAATAGCCAAGAAAAGCAATTGCTGCCCAGAGTATGATATGTAAAATTGGCTTAAGGTTTTGAGGAACAAATTTGTCAATCAACCAAACGATTCCAATCGTAAGAAGGATAACAATTACAATAGCAAGAATTACTGTTAGCATAGTTTGTGAGTTTATTTTTATAATTGGTCTAACGCAAATCTACAATTTTTTTTTATTCACGAAAACCAAACCCCATAAAAATGATGAAATTAAAAAAGGTGAGCTTTTATATAATGTAAAAAGCTAGCAAAAAGCACGGTATAAAGTTACAACAATTCTTTATAAACCTTATCTTTCCGGCTTAAGATTAATGAACGTTTGAAATATGAATGCCTCCGATTTTTATAAACAATTAAAACAAAAATTTCCTTTTGAACCTACTTTAAAGCAAAATATAGTCCTAGATCAGCTTTCCAATTTTGTTTTTGACACCAATAACAATCAAATTTATCTTTTAAAAGGATTCGCCGGTACCGGAAAAACGAGCATCATTGGAACCTTGGTTTCCAATTTATGGCATATTAAAAAAAGTGCCGTGTTAATGGCCCCCACAGGAAGAGCCGCAAAGGTTATTTCTAATTATTCAGGCAAGGAAGCATTTACCATCCATAAAAAGATTTATTTTCCAAAAAAGGATAAAGGTGGTGGTGTTAAATTTGTTATGCAGCCCAACAAACATCGTGATACTATTTTTATAGTGGATGAAGCTTCTATGATTCCTGATGCGCCTTCTGATTCAAAATTATTTGAAAACGGCTCCTTATTGGATGATTTGATGCAATATGTCTATTCCGGACACAATTGTAAACTATTACTCATCGGTGATAAAGCGCAATTACCGCCTGTAAAGTCTGATTTGAGTCCGGCCCTAGATAGTGTGCAGCTCAATCTTAATTACAACAAGAATGTCATTACCATGGAACTGGATGAAGTGGTACGGCAAGGGCAGGATTCCGGAATTTTAATGAATGCCACCAATCTGCGTGAGGTTTTGGAAGGCGAATTTTATGAAGCGTTTAAATTTGATCTTAACGGCTATGCTGATATTGTGAGATTGGTAGATGGCTATGAGATTATGGATGCCATAAATGACGGCTACTCCGATCAGGGAAAGGAAGAGACTGCCATTATTGTGCGCAGTAACAAGCGCGCCAATTTATACAATAAGCAAATTAGGGAGCGTATTTTAAACAATGAGAATGAACTTACTGTAGGCGATTTTTTAATGGTGGTAAAGAACAATTATTTCTGGGTAAAACCAACTTCTGAGGCTGGTTTTATTGCCAATGGAGATATCATTCAGGTTTTGGAAATTTTTAGTATCCAAGACTTATACGGATTCAGATTTGCTGAAGTTAAAGTACAGATGGTCGATTATCCAAAAATGGCTCCGTTTGAAACTGTATTGATCTTAGATACTATTGAAGCGGAATCACCCTCATTACCTTATGAAGACTCCAATAGATTATATCAGGAGGTGCAAAAAGACTATGAAGACGAAACATCCAACTATAAAAAATTTATAAAAATTAAGAATAATAAACATTTTAATGCTTTACAGGTCAAGTTCTCTTATGCTATTACTTGTCATAAATCGCAAGGTGGGCAATGGCATACGGTTTTTGTGGAACAGCCTTATTTGCCCAATGGCATTGATAAAGATTATTTAAGATGGCTCTATACCGCCATGACCAGAGCTAAAGAAAAATTATATCTGATAGGATTTCCTGATGAGTTTTTCAGCTCTTAATTGTCAACCCATTAGAAACATATCTTTTTTCTTTTTTATCGCGCTAGGGCATTATGAATTTAATAACTTTAAAGATTATAAACTAAATACAAAAAGTCCATTCATAGGATTTCTGCATTTATATGACTGAAACTATTATTAGTATTTTTCTTGGCGTCGGATTAGCAGCTTCTGTAGGCTTTAGAGTGTTCTTACCCTTATTTGCTCTTAGCTTAGCCTCGTATTTTAATATATGGGAATTGAATTCTTCGTGGGTTTGGATAGGCAGTCTCACCGCAGTTATTACCTTAGGTGTGGCAACGCTCATTGAAATTTTGGGCTATTACATCCCAATAGTCGATAACTTATTGGACACCATTGCCATTCCGTTGGCCGCAGTGGCAGGAACCGCAGTTATGATGTCTACAGTGGCCGATTTAAGCCCTGTCATTACTTGGGCATTGGCCATAATTGCCGGTGGAGGTACCGCAGCCACCATTAAAAGTGCGGCTGGAGCGTCCCGATTAACATCAACTGTTTCTACCGCAGGAGTTGGTAATCCCGTAATATCAACCATAGAGACAGGCAGTTCTATAGTCATGTCCATTTTTTCAATCTTCTTGCCCATCATCGCTTTTGTACTGGTGATTTTTGTTTTGTTTGTCGTTTTCAAACTTTATAAAAAGATTAAACCTTCCAACCCCTGAAATACCCTAAAAAGTTTTATTTTTGAATAGAATTAACGGTCAACTATGAAGATAATTTCAATGATTCCGGCGCGGTACAGCGCAACACGATTTCCTGGCAAATTGATGAAGGATCTAGCGGGTAAAACCGTTATTCTTAGAACGTACGAAGCGACCGTTGCCACCAATTTGTTTGACGATGTGTATGTGGTCACGGACAGTACTATCATTTACGATGAAATTGTCAATAATGGCGGGAAAGCCATCAGGAGTAAAAAGGAACACGAATCTGGCAGCGATAGAATTGCAGAAGCTGTAGAAGATTTGGATGTTGATATTGTGGTTAATGTACAAGGTGACGAACCGTTTACCGAACGTGAAAGTTTGGAAAAGGTACTCAATGCCTTTAGAGATGACCCTGATAAACAAATTGATTTAGCATCACTGATGGTAGAAATCCATGATTGGGAGGAGATCAGTAATCCCAATACCGTAAAAGTAATTGTAGACCAGAATAATTTCGCCCTCTATTTTTCGAGAAGTCCCATCCCTTATCCACGAGATAAAAACGCAGGTGCCCGGTATTTTAAGCATAAAGGAATTTATGCATTTAGAAAACAGGCGCTTCTCGATTTTTATAAATTACCAATGCTGTTTATTGAAGCTACTGAAAAGATAGAATGTATTCGTTATTTAGAATATGGCAAACGAATTAAAATGATTGAGACCCACATAGAGGGTGTTGAAATTGACACTCCTGAAGACCTAGAACGGGCAAAACGTTTATGGAAATAGACTACACAAATATAAAGGTCATTGGTTTTGATGCCGATGATACGCTTTGGGTCAATGAAACCTACTTCAGGGATGCTGAACTTGAGTTTGCAAAACTTTTGGCGCCTTATGAAACGGCCAATAAAATTGACCAAGAACTGTTTAAAAGACAAATAGAAAATTTGCCGTTATACGGTTACGGGATTAAGGGCTTTATCTTATCCATGGTTGAGATTGCCTTAGAAATCTCAAACAATTCTATTGGCAACACCACTATAGAAGCCATTCTTAATGTAGGTAAAGACATGCTTAATAAACCAGTTGAATTACTTGACGGGGTGGAGAAGGTGTTGGCTACGTTATCAGATGATTATCGATTGATTGTGGTAACAAAGGGCGATTTGTTGGATCAGGAACGCAAATTGTACAAATCTGGCTTAATGGATTACTTTCATCATATTGAAGTGGTTAGTGACAAAAAAGAAGCTAATTATTCTAAATTGTTAAATCATTTAGATATTAAACCTTCTGAATTTTTAATGATCGGCAATTCATTAAAATCAGATATTTTGCCTTTGATAAATATCAAAGCACACGCCATTCATGTGCCATTTCATACTACATGGATTCATGAACAGGTAATTACCAATGACAAATACCCTAAGAAATACAAAACCATGACCAGTGTATTGGATGTCCTTCCTTTGTTGAAGAAAATCCCCAATCTAAAATTAAGACTCTAAAGAATGACTTATAAAAATTACCCAATGGTGTCCAGAGTAATTTATGGACGTGGCAGTTTTAATCAATTAAGCGACATTATAGCTCCAAAACGATTAAACGTCAAAGCACCATTTATATATTTAGTGGATGATGTATTTAAAGGAAATGCATGGTTGACCTCCAGAATTTCTTTGGCTTATGAAGATCAGCTGCTTTTTATTTCAGCAGATCAAGAGCCTACAACCTCACAAGTGGATGATCTGGTAGAACAAATTATTTTAAACCATAAAGACCGACCTTCAGGAATCATTGGGATTGGTGGCGGAACGCTTTTAGATTTGGCTAAAGCAGTAGCCTTAATGCTCACTAATAAAGGCGAGTCTAAAGATTATCAGGGCTGGGATTTGGTGAAATCTCCTGCCATCTATCATGTGGGCATACCAACCATTTCTGGCACTGGAGCAGAAGTTTCTAGGACTACTGTATTGACCGGTCCGGAGCGTAAATTGGGCATCAATTCAGATTATACTCCATTTGACCAAGTGATATTAGACCCGGAGTTAACTACAGGCATACCAAAAGACCAATGGTTTTATACGGGTATGGATTGTTTTATTCATTGTGTGGAATCTCTGAATGGTACGTATTTAAATGCCTTTAGTCAAAGTTATGGCGAAAAGGCCTACGAGTTGTGCAAAGAAATATTTATGGATGATAAGGGCTCACAAGAAGAGCAGCAAGACAAGCTTATGATGGCTTCTTGGCACGGGGGAATGAGCATTGCTTATTCTCAAGTAGGCGTTGCCCATGCTTTAAGTTATGGTTTAGGTTATCTTTTAGGCACCAGACACGGCATAGGAAACTGTATTGTTTTTGATAATTTGGAAGAATTTTATCCAGAAGGTGTTGCCTTATTTAAAAAGATGAAAACCCTTCATGGCATCCAACTTCCTCAAGGAATTTGTTCTGAACTTGGTGACGATGAATTTAACATAATGATTGATGTCGCTTTAGGACTGGAGCCGCTATGGGAAAATGCCATCGGTAAAAACTGGAAACAGACCATTACTAGGGACAAATTGAGATCACTATACGAAAGAATGTAGCATGAGATGGTTATCTAAATTTATATACTCCAAAATCTTAGGATGGAAAGTGGTAGGTAATGTTACGATGTCAAAAGATACGATTAAAAAGGCAGTGATTATTGCCGCTCCGCATACCAGTTGGGAAGATTTTTATATTGCACTTTTAATGCGCCAGGTAATTGGCGTCAAATCAAATTTTGTAGCGAAAAAAGAACTTTTCAAATGGCCATTTAACTATTATTTTAGAGCTATTGGCGGTGCCCCATTAGATCGTCGGCCGGGACAAAATAAAGTAGAAGCTATTGCAAAATTGTTTGAAAACAGAGACGAATTCAGACTGGCACTGTCTCCAGAAGGCACCAGAAAAAGAGTAGAGGAGTGGAAAACCGGATTCTACTATATTGCAAAAAAAGCAGATGTGCCCATTATCATGTTTACATTCGATTTTGGAAATAAACAAAACAAAATTTCAGAACCTTTCTATCCAACCGATGATTTGGAAGCTGATTTTAAATACATGCGCAGTTTCTTTGAGGGCGTTAGAGGTAAAGTTCACTCTTATTCTTAGTCTTTAAGTTTAAAAACATCTTAAAACATAACTTGGCACACAATTTGGCATACCAATACTAGATTGAGTGGTGAAACATAAAGTAAACAGCTTTTTTTGTCCCTAAAGAGAAACACCAGACAATCTGAATTATAGAAAAGCCATCTTTAATAAGGTGGCTTTTTTGTTTCCTGACCACCTAAATTTGTACATCCCTAATATTTTGTTAAACTGTAATTGTACATAAACCGTTTTCTACACCAATCCGTATATAACTATATAATTAAGCAAAAATTCTATGTTGACTATACATTCACTCAAACTAATAGGTCTTTCAGTAGCTACTGCGGCAGTTCTTTCTTCGTGTACGGATGATGACAACACACTAATTGAAGAGCCAATTTTAGAGACAAAAACTTTATTCACATCAAACACAGCAGATGGCAATATCTCCTATTATGATGTCACCAATAGGGACGCGATCAGTTCAACCACATTAGTAACGGCATCTACCGCCGCTGATGGTATTTATTATGATGAAGACCAAGATGTTATCGTGCAGGTGTCGCGTTCAGAAATAGCTATAGAGGGCTTTCTGAATCTTTCATTACAATCAAATAATGCGTCCATAGCGCCAGGCATTTTAGGAACTTCAGACATGGAAAGTCCGAGAGAGATGGCCGTTAAAAATGATTTTTATGTGGTAGCTGATAATGCCAACGCGCAAGGTCGTTTTTTTGTGTATCAGCGCACTGCCAATATATTCACCTTAAGAAATACAATTACTACTGATTTTAAAGTTTGGGGAATTGCCTTTCATGGCAACGATTTATATGCGGTAGTTGATGCCGATAATGAATTGGCGGTGTTTACTAACTTTTTAAGTACTACCACAGATGGAGAGCTGATGGCTTCAAAACGTGTGGTGGTTGAAGGTATTATAAGAACCCATGGTTTAACCTATGATGACGATTCTGATACTATGGTAATGACAGATATTGGAGATGCTGCCAACACTCAGGATGATGGCGGTTTTCATGTGATTACTGGATTTACAGGAAAATTTAATGCGCTTGCAGATGGTGATACCTTAACTATAGCAAATCAAATACGGATATCTGGACCAAACACATTTTTAGGCAATCCGGTAGATGTTGCTTATGATGGTGAGACCGGAACAGTGTTTATTGCCGAAGCAGGTAATGCTGGAGGACGAGTTTTAGCATTTGAGGGTTTTGGTAATGGTGGCGATATTGCACCTTTTATGAACAAGGATCTTGCTGGTGCATCCGCCGTTTATTTTGAAGATTAATACGTTGGTCTCTAATTGAAATACGAATTAATAACTTTCTTGTGATTATAAAAATCATTGCTATGAGAAAGAGGAAGGCCAACAAGAAATTGTTGGCTTTTTATTATCTAGTTAAGGGTTAAAACCCTACTCCCGATAGCTATCGGGATTCATTGCAGTTACTTTAGTTTCTATAAATTTTTAA
>NZ_JAEHJZ010000083.1 GCF_016469035.1 Gelidibacter salicanalis
TCCCTTCGGTCATGAGTAAGTTGGCCAGAGCTGAATACTGTGTTGACGCATCTGGTTGGTTTGCCGTTTATGGGTAAAACATTGGGTCAAGGGAAGGAAATTTGGAGGTTGTGCTGTTCTGGGCGGCCTAGTAGTATAGAACCGTCTTGTTCTATAACTTGTTAAGTGCTTTGCTTGTGGTTTGAATTTAGGATCCCTTGTTTTTGTCGTTTAGTTTTAAAGTTGGGGCTTATTTGACCCCCAATTAGTTGGGAGTGCCATTTTAGATTTCAAATTTATACATTTGAGATGTGAACTGTAAGAAATGGACCTTGGATGCTTTATAGGAATCGGGTATATTTGAGAACGGCAAACAGAAATGGCATGGGGTGCATAGGGGAGATATATGTCATTCTATATTATATATACATATGTTGTCATTAATACCAAATAAATTTGTAAACTCCATAAAATGTAATAACTTTGTAGCCACACAATAAAGTTATGGAAACAGCAATCATCAAAATCGGAAATTCCAAAGGCTTGCGTTTGAGCAAAACCATTTTGGAAAAGTATAATATCAAGGACAAGGTCGAAATGATTTTGGAAAAAGGACAAATAATCCTGAAACCAATCGATAGTCCGAGAAAGAATTGGGACAAGGCTTTTGAAAAAATGAGGAAAAACAATGATGATCGTTTATTGTTCAGTGATGTGTTCGAGGATGAAAACTTTGAGGAATGGAATTAAACCAATATTCCATCGTTCTGGTAAATCTAGACCCAACAATCGGTAGTGAAATCAAAAAAACACGTCCTTGTGTAATCTTATCGCCAGACGAAATAAA
>NZ_JAEHJZ010000084.1 GCF_016469035.1 Gelidibacter salicanalis
GCCAAACCCAGACAGTACTAGCATAAGCACAACGCATGTGCCAGAATTTATTCTTGTTCATAGAGCGGAAACCGCTTCTTTATTACATTGCACTGGCATTACTACATAAGGTTTGTGCTTTGCCTCCTAGCACAGAACTTGGGCCATCTCTCATCTTCACTGGAGTTCCTTCAGGAAGTCGGCGTTATCAACCAAAACCACTTTCCAGCCATCAGGGTCAAGGAAAGAGGCAAT
>NZ_JAEHJZ010000085.1 GCF_016469035.1 Gelidibacter salicanalis
GTCGTTCTCAAATGTACCCGGTTCCTGAAAAGCATCCAAGACCATTTCTTATAGTTCATATCTCAAATGTATCAATTTGAAATCTAAAATAGCACTCCCATCTAATTGGGGGCCAAATAAGCCCCAACTTTAAAACCAAACGGTAAAAACCAGGGATCCTAAATTCAAACCACAAACAAAGCACTTAACAAGTTATAGAACAAGAGGGTTCTATACTACTTGGCCGCCCAAAACAGCACAACTTCCAACTATCCTCTCCTTAACCCAACGTTTTACCCATAGACGGCAAATCAACCGGATGCGTCACCTCAATAGTCCGCTCTGGCCTACCCCGCTAAAGCGGGACAGGTGCGGCGAGCCGAATTCTTAGTTATTAGCTACAGTTTTTTCTTCTTTCTTAATTCTCTTATTTTTTCTTCCACAAATTTTGAGTCTTCAGAAAATTCGTGAAGTTTATCTCTAAATTTTTTATATTGACTTATATTTTCAAATAAGTTGTCTCGAAAATCAATTTCAGAAAAAATCAATTTCCACAAATAAATGTATAGTTCTTTTTTTGGTGTTTCAATTTTTGAGACGATGAAGTCAAAATACAATTGCCATTTGACCCAGTCGTGAAAATTGTCAAATATTAACCATTTATGAAAATGAACAAATGCTAAATGATTCAAGTCATAGATATTGAAATTATATTTCAGAGATTTAGTTTCGTCAATATCGTGCTTTTTAAATAATTCAATTTCTGTTCTTTCAGAAACTTCTCTTCCATAAATATTAATTCCAATTATTTTATGAAAATATTCATTTCGTGTAGCCTTATAATACTGTTCGTTATTCACAGAACTTGATACATCTTTTATTAATTCAACAGTATCGTTTTCAATGTTTGCTTTATTAAACCAATTAATAAAATTAAAATCTGATTCAATTTCTTTTCCAAAAAGATCAGTGAGTTCAATTGACTTTTCAATAGCTTTCCACCAAAAGATAGGTGAGAAATTAAAAGCTTTAAAATTCAATGTTTTTTCCATTTTTTAGGGGTTTCGTGGAAATTGTAGCTAACACATG
>NZ_JAEHJZ010000086.1 GCF_016469035.1 Gelidibacter salicanalis
ACTAGCAACTACATTATTGGTCACATTTCCTCCTGCATCGATATCATCCTGGGTTACTGTATAATCTGCTGTATATGTTGTTGTTGCTCCAGGGGCTAATGTTGTTAATCCACCTGTTGGTTGTGCATCTACATTATCATCCGATAAACTGATGTTGTTTAAAGTAACATTTCCTGTATTGGTTACTAAGTAAGAATACGGTATTACCTGACCGGCTACTGTTACTTCAGTAGTGGTTGAAGTCTTAACCACAGTCATCAATGGATTCTGAGTCACTGGGATGTCTAAGTCATCTGGTGCATCTGGTGCCTCATTAGAACTAGCAACTACATTATTGGTAACATTGCCGCCTGCATCGATATCATCCTGGGTTACGGTATAATCTGCAGTAAAAGTTGTCGTTGCTCCAGGAGCTAATGTCGTAACTCCACCAGTTGGTTGAGCATCTACATTATCATCAACTAAACTGATGTTGTTTAAAGTAACATTTCCTGTATTGGTTACTAAGTAAGAATACGGTATTACCTGACCGGCTACTGTTACTTCAGTAGTGGTTGA
>NZ_JAEHJZ010000087.1 GCF_016469035.1 Gelidibacter salicanalis
ATATCTGCCTGTGTTACTGTATAATTTGCAGTAAAAGTTGTCGTTGCTCCAGGAGCTAATGTCGTAACTCCACCCGCTGGGTCTGCATCTACATTGTCATCCGATAAACTGATTCCTGTTAAGGTAACATTTCCTGTATTGGTTACTAAGTAAGAATACGGTATTACCTGACCGGCTAAGGTTACTTCAGTAGTGGTTGAACTTTTCACCACAGTCATCAATGGATTCTGACTAACTGGGATGTCTAAGTCATCTGGTGCATCTGGTGCCTCATTAGAACTAGCAACTACATTATTGGTAACATTTCCTCCTGCATCAATATCTGCCTGTGTTACTGTATAATTTGCAGTAAAAGTTGTCGTTGCTCCAGGAGCTAATGTAGCATCTCCACCCGCCGGGTCTGCATCTACATTATCATCCGATAAACTGATTCCTGTTAAGGTAACATTTCCTGTATTGGTTACTAAGTAAGAATACGGAATTACCTGACCGGCTACGGTTACTTCAGTAGTGGTTGAACTCTTGACCACGGTCATCAATGGATCCTGGGCAATAGGGATGTCCAGATCATCTGTTGCATCCGGTGCCTGATCAGAACTTGCCGTTACAGTATTACTTACATTGCCGCCTGTATCGATATCTGCCTGGGTTACGGTATAATCTGCAGTAAAAGTTGTCGATGCTCCAGGGGCCAATGTCGTAACTCCACCCATTGGGTTTGCATCTACATTGGTATCC
>NZ_JAEHJZ010000088.1 GCF_016469035.1 Gelidibacter salicanalis
TTAATGAGTTACTATTCAGTTTACAGTTTTTTCTCTCAGTTTTCGGTACAAGTACCGATATCCGATCGTTAATCCCATAAACCAAACTTTATTAGATTGATTAAAAGCTCGTAAACCCTAATCAATCTAAATGTTACTTTATTACAGTCCTAAGACCGCAACAGTAATATTTTTTATGTATCTTTTTTCAATATGTCAATGAACGTTGCAATCTCCAAATCTATTGGAGATCCCATTTTGGGCCTGTTTCAATCAGATTGACAGCTTCCCTTATGAGGTCCCACGCTTCCGCGGGGACTTTGGTGGAGAATATCGGAGTCGAACCGATGACCTCCTGCGTGCAAGGCAGGCGCTCTAGCCAGCTGAGCTAATCCCCCATTAATGAATTTCAGATTGCTGAATTACGATTAACGATTGTTGATTGTGACTCAACTTCTAAAATTTCCTTTCAATTTGTAATGAACGTCTTAAAATCTCAAATCTACTTTCGTAAATCTTAAATCTTTTTAGTAGTCTCAGGCAGACTCGAACTGCCGACCTCTACATTATCAGTGTAGCGCTCTAACCAGCTGAGCTATGAGACTGTTTTAAAATCTCTAAACCTGACCTCAAGCAATTATCGTCGATAAGAACTTAAAAGAGCGCTGCGCTCCCC
>NZ_JAEHJZ010000009.1 GCF_016469035.1 Gelidibacter salicanalis
TAAGTTCTCGAACCAGATCATGCTTAAGGGGATAGCAAACTTTTCACCTGTTTTACCGGACACTGATGTTTAAATTAATAGGTCTTATTTTGAATGCTAAGTTTAGAAGATAGTATAGCCCCGCACCCCTAAATTAACAGTCTTGGCTTCTCACCAAGATAATGACCCAGATCATTTATTATGATGAATATCATGTTAAATGATTTCTAAGTCCATTAACTTTACATAGTTATAAGTGGTTATAAATCAATGTTTTCATTGCTAAATTTATAGTTAAATATTTTGCCAGGTAGATTTCTTAGACTCTGGTGGTCATTATTCATCTTAAATGAATGTAGTATTTTTCTGTTCTTTCAAAATATTTAATACGGATGAAAAACACAACTCACAATAAAGATTTGTTTCAGAATATTTTTGAAGCCTCGGTAGAAGGTATTATTGTAGTGAATGAAAAAGGGCTTATTTTGATAGCAAATCCTGCGTGCGAACTACTATTTGGTTATGGATCCGGTGAATTACTAGGTCAGAATATCGAAATTCTTATTCCCGAAAAACTCAAGCGTCAATATAAAATTCATATCAAAAAGCATGTCACTCACCCAGAAAAAAATACTGATATGTTGGGGACGAAAAAGGATGGCAGCACGTTTAGTGTCAACATCGGCTTGAGTCCTACTGCAATTGACGGTAAAAATGCAACCATCGCTTTTTTTTGTGATGCTACGCAACAGAAAAACGATTTAAAAACAATTAAAGAAACAAACGCCAAGCTGATAGAAAGTAACCGAAAGTTTGATGCTTTGATCAATAACCAAAAGGGAATTGTGTTCCGTTCTAAAAACAACAGGAATTATGATATAGAATATATCAGCGAAGGCTGTTTAGAAATTACCGGCTATCCTTTTGAGTCATTTAAAGACTACACTATAGCTTATGGTCAACTCATTTTGGTAGAAGAACGTGATACTGTTTGGGAAAGAATACAAAGTGCAGTAAAGCTGAAAAAACCGTACAGTGTTGAGTATCACATTACCCATAAAAATGGCACCAATAAATATGTTTGGGAAAGAGGCGAGGCAGTTTATAATGACCAAGGTGGAGTTGTAGCATTGGAAGGTTTTATAAGTGATATTACACCACAGAAAGAAACTGAATTGGAATTACGCAGTAGCGAAGCAAAAATAAAAGCTTTATTAGAGGCTGTTCCTGATATGATGTTTATCCAAGATCACAAAGGTGTGTATCTTGATTGGTATGCCAACAGTCCTCAAAAATTGTTTATGATACCAGAAAAATTTATTGGTCTAAACATGAAAGACCTATTACCGTCTTATATCTATAAAAAAATAAAAATATCCCATCAAAATGTCATAACTTCTGGTGACTTACAGACTACAGAGTATAGCGTTCAAGGAAAAAATGGAATTGAACATTATGAGGCACGTGTGGTGCTTATGAACGACCATAAGCTTTTAACCATTGTTAGAGATACGACAGAGAAACAAAAGCTAAAAGATAAAATAGAGGAGGAAGAATTAAAAAGTAAAGCTATTTTAAACGCACTTCCAGATTTGTTTTCTGTACAAGATGAACACCAAAACATCCTTGAATTGCATGCCCCAAACCCTATGTGGTTGCCGAAGCCTAAAGAACAGATGCTTGGCAAAAATATCATGGAAATAGCACCATTGATAGTCTCAAAACAACTTATTGAAGCTTTTAGGAGAGTCGGGTCAACGAAAACCATGGAAATTATTGAGATAGAAAGAGATACTTTATCTGGACTCATGATTTTTGAAGCCCGTTTAGTTCCATTTGGTAAGAATAAAACACTGTGCATTGCACGTAATATTACAAATAAAAAAGCTCAAGAAGAAGAATTGCTCATTAAAGACCGAGCTTTAGCTTCTGCAGGTAATAGTATCATAATTGCTGATGCACAAAAACTAGGGATACCCATAATTTATTGTAACGAAGCGTTTGAAAAACTAACAGGATTTAACAAAGAAGAAATATTGGGTAGAAACTGCAATATGTTGCAATCTGATGACAGAGATCAAAAAGAGATTGACATAATGAAAAAAGCGATTGCAAATGGCGAAGCTTGTCATGTGGTTTTACGTAATTATAAAAAAAATGGAACACTTTTTTGGAATGATGTAACCATTACACCAGTATATAACAAAGAAGTTAAATTAACACACTTTATAGGGATACAAAGCGATGTTACAAGTAAGGCTAAAGCAGAAGATCTTAAAGATAGAATGCAAAAAATATTAGAATTAATTGCCCAATACAAGCCTTTAAAAACTATTGCTAAAACAATTATTGATACGGCAGAAATACATCTTAAAGATTGTGTTGGTTCTATTTTACTATTGGATCAGGAAACTAAAACATTACACAAATTGGCAGCACCAAATTTGCCAAAAGCATACTGCGAATACATTGAAGGGGGCGCTATTGGTCCTAAAATAGGTTCGTGCGGTACTGCATCATTCTTAAAAAAAGAGGTCATCGTTTCTAATATAGAAACAAGTGCACTTTGGGAAGATTATAGAGAAGAGGCCTTGAAAAATGGGTTAAAATCATGTTGGGCATTTCCTATTATGTCATCTTCAGATCAAGTGCTGGGAACATTTTGTGTTTATAGTGCATTTGTAAGGCAACCTTTGGCTAACGAAAAAAAGATGCTTTTAGATATGACCTATCTGGCAAGTATTGCCATAGAAAATTATAATCACACTATAATCCTGCAAAAAAATAAAAAGCAGTTAGAACTATACGCTCAAGAATTGGAAGACAAAGTGCAAGAGCGCACACAAGAAGTTGTGGCAACCGTAAAAGAATTGGTAGCATCCAATCTTAATCTGGAAGATCAAGTACTCATTACCAAACAAATAGAAAGTGAGGCGATTACCAGTAGAAATATTGCTTCAGAAATTGCTAAAAATTTTCCAAATGGTTTTGTTGTTGTTGTGGACAAAGATTTAACAGTGCTGTTTGCTGAAGGTGAAGCATTGGCTCAATTAGGATTAAAACAGTTTATTACTAACGGTACAATTGTTAATGATATCACTGTTTTTTCTGAAAAACGAAAATCTCGAATTAAGGAAAATTTCAGAAAAACACTTAGTGGGCAGTATCTCGCTTTTGAAGTTTGTTATAAAAGCAGATATTTTGCTACAAATACAGCCCCTTTATTTAATGAAAATAATCAAATAAGCTGCGCACTGCATGTATATAACGATATTTCTCACCAAAAAGAAATTGAGTTCAAAATTCAAAATGCCTTAAAAAAAGAGCAAGAATTAAATGAATTGAAGTCGCGCTTTGTGGCTATGGCATCTCATGAATTTAGAACCCCATTGAGTGCTATACTTACATCGGCAATTTTAATTGGTAGGCAAAATGAACATGGAAAAGAGGCTAAACGACAAAAATATGTGAGTCAAATTGAAAAAAATGTAAATAATCTTGTGGTTATCCTTAATGACTTTCTCTCATTAAGCAAATTAGAAGAAGGAAAAGTTGTTTCAACACCAGAACGGATTGACTTAGTTTCCTTTTCTAAACAAATAATAAAAGGAATTAATCCAACTTTAAAAAAAGGACAAGATATTGTTTTAAAGAGTGATAGAAAATTGCTTTTTGTGTCTTTAGATAAAAAATTATTACGTCATATCCTCAATAACCTTTTGTCTAATGCTTCAAAATATGCATCAGATGCCAACCAGATAGATTTTAAAATATTCCAAACCCAAGAAAAAGTAGTCATAGAAATTTCAGATCAAGGAATTGGCATTCCAGAAGAAGAGCAAGGGCATTTATTTAACCGTTTTTTTAGAGCTAAAAATGCGGTCAATATTGAAGGTACAGGGTTGGGTTTAAATATTGTGAAAAACTATACTGAATTAATGAATGGGACCATTCGTTTAAAAAGTAAATTAAATAGTGGCACAACCTTTTGGGTTGAGTTTCCAATAGGTAAGAAGGAATGAACTAATGAGATTCCCTATAACTTGGTGATAAAAAATAACTGTTCTATGAAAAAAGTACTAATTATTGAAGACAATGCAGATGTGCGTGAGAACACAGCTGACATTTTAGAGCTTGCAGGTTATAAAGTTGCTACAGCCGAAAACGGAAAAGTAGGGGTTGCGATTGCCAAACAACTTCTCCCTGATATTATTGTATGTGATATTATGATGCCAGAATTAGATGGTTATGAGGTATTGCAAGATTTAAACAAGAACACCAAAACAGCCAGTATTCCATTTATTTTTCTGACTGCCAAAACAGAAAAAATAGACATACGAAAAGGTATGAATTTAGGTGCGGACGATTATTTGACCAAACCATTTAGTGAAAATGAATTATTGGAGGCTATAGAATGCCGATTGAAAAAACATGACTTTTTAAAAAAAGAGTACTCTCAAACCATTGAAGGCGTTTCCCAATTTATTGAAGCCGCTTCAAACTATTTGGATTTAGACCATTTATCCAGAGATTATACGCCAAAAAAATACAATAGGAGAGAGGTAATCTATATGGAAGGCAATACGGCCAATTCCTTATATTATATACAAAATGGTGCTGTAAAAACTTACAAAACGACCGAAAAAGGGAAGGAGTTTGTGACAGGTTTGAGTGGCGCCGGTCATTTTGTGGGGCAGTTATCGCTATTATCAGATCATGGCATCTATATTGAATCTGCTGCAATACTTGAAGATGCTGACCTTTATGAAATTCCCAAATTAGATTTTATAACGCTTCTAAATTCAAACAAAGATGTGGCTAATAAGTTTGTAAGTTTAATATCCTGCAATTTGGTAGATGTACAGGACCAAATGGTAAATGTGGCATATGCCACCGTAAGACAGCGTGTTGCAAAAGCATTATTGGACATACATAATAAAGGTATTTTAATGAATAAGGAAGATAATGGGATAAGCATCGCTAGAGAAGATTTTGCAGGTATTATTGGTACTGCAACAGAAACAGCCATCCGTATGCTTACTGAATTTAAGGATGAAGGTTTAATAACCATAGGCAATGCCAGAAAAATAGTATTAGAAGATAAAGAGGCCCTTAAGGCTATTGCACTATTTGGGTAAAACTATCATGATTGAGACCTTTCAAAGCTCTAATTTGGATAGCTCCCAAAGCGAGCCGAGTTCTTATCCAGCAAGGCCTTAAATGCCTTTTAAGTATTGATAATTTATTCAAAAGCTCTTAAAAGATAACCAAAATTATTTTAAAATCTGACAACTCTGGAGCATCTAAGCTTGTCCTTTTCTTCAAAACGATGGTGTTGTTTTGGGGTCATAATCCATCAAAATACCATGTAGAGAAAAAAAGCCTGATTATGGGTTTGTTAAGTGGTCTCAAATTTAGTTAAAGCGATGTCCGTTAGTGCATCGCGTTTTTTAAATTCAACAGAAGCAATATAGCTCTATTTTTGTAGTTGCGCGTTTTTCTTTTTAAGATCTTCGAGTTTAGCTTCTAAGGATGTAATGATATCTTCTGCTTTATAGCTCATGCTAGAAACAGTCTCATCTAATTTTTTAGCAAAGGCTTCCTTTTTTTCGTGTGCAGTTTTGGTGAGTTCATCTTTGGCATGTTTCAACCAGTTTGAAACGTCATGCTTAGTACCTACTGCTGAATGTCTTATTATTCTTCTGGTTTTACTGCCTTTGCGTGGAGCAAAAAGAACTCCCATTCCTGCGCCAATTACTGCACCAACAGCTGCACCTGTTAACAGGACCAGCGCCATTTTTCTGTTTCTGTTTTCCATGATATTGATTATTTAAGTTATGGTAATTTCTGTACGGTAAATGTATGAAGAGATGGTTTGGTATAAAATGATGTAGATCAGTTGTTAATGTTGGGTAGGTTATTTTTTAACCATATGAGTATAGACTGGTTTTTGGGCGATTGACCTACATCATTTTTAATATTTTTAGTTTAGGTTATATTCGATTGATATTTGGTTCAATACATATTTTTTTATAAGGATGACAGATAATTGCAACATAGAGCAAAAACAGATTTATTTAAGAGCTTATCAAGATCTTTCACAACTAGAGAATGATTTAAAACACTTAGAAGAAAAGACTTCTCACTTTCAGGTTTCAGTACTGGGAAGCGTGGCTCAATTTTATGGTGATAAAAACATAGAAATCTCAAAGGATACCAATATGATAAAAGCGTATTGGGAAGATTTATTAGGAGAGAGGGTGAATTTTGGAAGTTTTTACAATCCAGAAAGTGGTTCTGTATTTATTGCAGGCGCTTTAGTAACCACATTTCTTCATAAAATAAACGGGAAGTGTCTCGCTACCTTATCTTCTGGACCATATGGTATTTTTAGAGGAATGGGTGGGAGTGAAGCACAAGCAACAACATATCTGAAACAGTTGAATAGTGGACAATACTTATTGATTTTAAGAGGTTTTGAAGATAAAACACAAGAATTGGATGAGCTACTAAATAATCCTATAGAATATGCGAAATTTAAATAACTCAAAATAGTTTTGCTGCTTTACACAGCATAAAAACAAAAAACGAGAAGCCCAAACTTCTCGTTTCTTATGAAGCACTCTCATATGTTTACCAATTTTTAAGTGTTTAAAATAATATCTTTCCAGACTACTAAAACAAATTAAAATGTTGATGATCTATAAGAGATGCTTCATATTGATTATAGCATAAATAATCAATGTTTTTAAGATCATCTGAGACATTTTACTGCCCCAGATTCTTGGTACAACGCATTCTCTAAAACCTTTAGGTATTGCATACACTTAATAAAAAGTCAATACGATACGCTTAAAGCTTTTAAGAACGCTTTGCCAACTAGGTCTGTTGCTCGATCTCACACCAGGAACCTGTATGTTTTCAAATTACTATCTCGGTAATTAGGTTGTCATTTAACGCTATAAGATAAATGGACAAATGACGTAAAATAGACGTCAAATTTTTAAAAATAGAAACTGGAAGCCGAGACTTCCAGTTTCCTGTTGAGACGATTCATTTTATTTATACGTCCAATCAATTCTTTACGCATTTTATTTTCTAAAATACTTGGACAAATCAATCTTAGTAAAACAAATTCAATCGCTTCATACTGGTTACACTTGCTTTACAGTAGTTTATAACCAATTTTTTAAAAGAATCTGGAACTTTTCACCGTCCCAGATTCTTGGTGCAAATTATTCTTTAGAATTTAGTGATATCATATACACTTTATAAAAAGTCAACATAATAACTTCAACCTTTAAGAATTTTTTGACACCTGCGATTCCTCTGTACAGCTACAGCAAGGAACCTTTGTTTATATTTTCAAATTCAAAGAACTATCCAATCTTTAATTAAATTGCTAATTTAAAGCAGTTTACCCCCATATAAAATGACCTGAATCAGTTTGGATCTTTTTTTTAATAAAAACTGGAAGCCGAAACTTCCAGTTTCTTTTTGAGACGATTCATTTTATCTCTACCAAACAACCAATCAAATCTTCCATTTCTAGAATTTTAGAAATCGTCGATTCTGGTAAAATAAATTCAATGGCCTCATACTGGTTACACTTGCTTTACAGTAGTTTATAATCAATTTTTTAAAAAGAATCTGGGACATTTTACCGTCCCAGATTCTTGGTGCAAATTATTCTTTAGAATCTTTTAATGTTATATGCACCTTATAGAAAGTCAACATAGTAACTTCAATCCTTAAGAATTTTTTGACACCTGCGATTCCTCTGTACAGCTACAGCAAGGAATCTCTATTTTATATCATCAAAGAACATTGTAATCTTTAATTCTACTGCTAATTTACGATGGTTTGTTGCTTTTGGAAATGACCCAGGTCAGTGTCGCCATTTTATAACTGCTTTTATGTTATTGAACTTTCTGTTTTATGGTAATGAGTGACAACCTTCAGTATTGAAAAGGTTAGGAAGATGGGGCATCTCCTAAATCGAGATATGAACCTCGACCTCATGGAGTATACCATCATCTTTTAGTGGGAAAATATTCCCTTTGCCCTGCTCATTTTCCATTTTCCACCACGATCCTTCAGTGTCTTTTTCCTGAAATACTGTGATATTGTACGGAGTAGTTTTAAAACGGTAACTAATAGTTACTGAAGGCCATTCTTCAGGGTAGCAGGGTGTGAACTTCAGTTTATCCACGAGAAGTTCCATACCTAACAAGGAACCAATAATAAATTGATTCATCCAACCTGAGGAACCGGTGTACCAGGTCCATCCGCCACGGCCTCGATGGGTTTCATTGGCGTAAACATCAGCAGCCATCACATAAGGCTCGACTTTATAAGTCTGCACATCCTCCTGATTTAAGGCATGATTAACAGGTTGTACCATACTAAAGAGTTCATAGGCTGTCTTCCTGTCTCCCAGCGCTGCAAAAGCCATTAAAGTCCAGATAGCAGCATGCGAATATTGCCCTCCATTTTCTCTTACGCCTGGCACATATCCTTTGATATATCCCGGGTTCAAATCAGAGGTGTCAAACGGCGGATCTAAAAGCTGGATGATTTTCATATCTCTTTTGACCAGGTTTTTATTTAAGGAATCCATGGCTTGGTTCCTTCTGTCTTCTGGTGCAGCGCCAGTCAATACAGACCAACTTTGGGAGATGGCATCAATGCGACATTCTTCATTTACTTTTGATCCTAGAGGTGTTCCGTCATCAAACCAGGCGCGTTTATACCATTCACCGTCCCAAGCAGACTTCTCAATATTGGATTGTAATTTAATGGCTTCTTCTTTACAGGTTGAAGCAAATTTAGTATCACCATATTTAGTGGCGACTTGCTCAAAATTGGTTAGAATATCATAAAGGAAAAATGCCAGCCAAACACTTTCTCCTTTGCCTTCATTCCCTACTTGATCCATGCCGTCATTCCAATCACCAGAACCGATTAGCGGCAAGCCGTGTTTTCCAAAACGGAAGCTATGATTTATAGCGAGACGACAATGGTGGTACAAGTTGGAACTTGAAGTTCCACTGATTGGTAAATCATATAGGGAGTCTTCGCCTTCAAGCAACAGTCTGGATTCTAAAAATCCGGTTTGCTCATTCAGTATTTCCAAATCACCAGTAGCATTTAAATATCTATAAACCACAAATGGCAGCCATAACAAATCATCAGAACAATTGGTGCGCACGCCTCTTCCTACCGGTGGATGCCACCAATGCTGGACATCACCTTCCGTAAATTGTCGGGAGGCATTTAAAAGAATTTGTTTACGGGCAAACTCAGGTTTATTGTGCAATAAGGACAGCACATCCTGAATTTGGTCTCTGAAACCAAAGGCGCCTCCGGATTGATAGAATCCACTACGTGCAAACAATCTAGAAGCGATGGTTTGATAGGTAAGCCATCCATTGGCCAAAAGATTTAAAGACTCATTTGGGGTTTGAACCTGCACCGTAGTTACGATCTCATTCCAGTAGTCCTTCATCTGGTCATAAGATTGTTTAATTACATTCAGGTTTGAAAAATCCTGAGTGAGTTTTATAGCTGAGGCCTTGTCCTCGCCACTACCAATAAGAAAAACAACCTCTCTTTCTTCTCCTGCCAATAAATTAAATTTTCCTTGTAAACCAGCGCAGGTGTCTCGTCCGGCCCCAATTTTCCCTCTAAGATCTTGACGGTATAAAGCCTGGGGATTGGAAAGATTCCTGTTTCGGCCAATAAACTTCGAACGGTCAGTGGTATTACTGTATTTATTCACACCAATAATCTTAAAAAACACTACCCGGTTGGCAAAAGCATCATTGTAATTGTTACGAAAGAACAAAGCGCCACACTGTACATCATACTCTGAAAGAACATGCATGTTGGTTTTAGAGCGGACATCACCCAATATAATTTCTAGGTAGCCTGTAGCAGAAAGTTTTCGTAATCGGTCTGTATTGTTTTTTATGGTAAGCACTACAAACTTTACGGGTGCCTCCTTGTCCACAAACACTTTCATTTTGGATGCTATGCCGTTTTCTATATGTTCATAACCGGTATAACCAAAGCCATGTGTCGTCATATAATTCGATTCGCTTTTTATAGGAAATGGCGCCGGCGACCAAAATAGTCCGGTATCCTCATCACGCAGGTAAAAAGCTTCACCTCCCATGTCTGTCACCGGATCATTATGCCAGGGAGTAATGCGATATTCATGTGCATTCACGGCCCAAGTGTAGGCTGAGCCACTTTCAGAAACTACTGTTCCAATAGTAGGATTTGCAATAACGTTCACCCAGGGTGCCGGCGTAGTTACCTCTTTATCAATTAGAATTTTATATTCTTTTCCATCTGACGTAAAACCTCCCGTTCCATTGAAAAATTTAAGGTCTTGTGGCATCACTACATTTTCAACACTAATTTTTTCGGAAGTTTGGTGTTTAACATCTAATAAAGGTGACGAACCTATTTCTCTGTACTGCCTTGATATTTGCTTTGATAGGGAGCCATCAGTATCGGTAATAATGATTTTGGCAACGCTTTCAAATAAGATACGGTCCTCTGAGGAAATTTGATCGGTTGATTTTACATATATTTTTCCTGGGATATGGCTGGTCAATGAGTCACCAGCTGAAATCATTCCTAAGATCTGGTCTTGCAATTCGTGTCGGTATGAACCATGGTCCTCATTCCAGATCACGAGATCTACGGTCAAGCCTTTTAGTTGCCAATACCCGTGAGCCTTAATCATTTGTGTAACCAAATCCAGATTTTCCGAGTTGAATATTTGTAACAAAACGATCGGCAAGTCGCCGGATACTGAATGGCTCCAAAGTCCTGACTGACCTCTGAAATTGTTTTTGATCACGGTCTCATTGGCGCGCAGAGCCGGATTTGAATAAATAATCGAAGCGGCTAATTTTCCAAATAGTTGGGCATCCACTTCCGTGGCATTTATTTGCCTTAACAAAACCTGACTATGCGTCCAGGAAAGATCCAGTGCTCGTTTTTTAAGATTCTTATCCCTGTATTTATGCATGAGCGATTCACTTTCTTCGCGACTTTCACAAATACCATATATAAGGTCGATGGTTGCAGTGCTGAATGGCTTAATGGTGATCCGGTATTTTGTAGCCATTACAGGATCTAAAACGGCACCTTGGTTGCCAGCTAATTTACCGATATCAAGCGCCTGAGGATTAGCCAAGGTTCTTCCCCTACCAATAAATTGCATGCGGTCTGTTTCAAACGACACTTCTTC
Source organism: Gelidibacter salicanalis (assembly GCF_016469035.1). Lineage (GTDB taxonomy): Bacteria > Bacteroidota > Bacteroidia > Flavobacteriales > Flavobacteriaceae > Gelidibacter > Gelidibacter salicanalis_A. Next base: position 11,246 of record NZ_JAEHJZ010000009.1, read on the forward strand.
CACTTCCGCTCCATAGGCATCCATTAAATGGAATAAATGGGGTGGCATTTCATCTTTGGAACGCGGTCTTCTTGTGGCAAAAACAGCATTATATTCAGGTTGGATATCTGTTTGAACAAAAAGATTACTGAATGCAGGATGAGCTTCGTCAGAGGCCTGGGTTGCCAAAACAATCTCTGTATAACTCGTAACTTCCAGAATTTTTGAGGATTTCGACCGGTTCGTAATTTTTATTTTTCTTATTTCTACATTATCTTCAGGGGAAACCACAATTTGGGTTTTAGTTTCAAAACCAAAATCCTGCCGTCGAAACTCGATGGTTCCCTGAGAAAATATAGTTTCATAATTTTCGGAAGACTGAAGGGTGGGATGGTAGGTGTTAGACCAGAAATTCCCACTATCGACATCTTTTATATAACAAAAAATGCCGTAATTATCTTTAATAGCATCTTCACGCCATCTTGTTACTGATATGTTTTTCCAGCGGCTGTAGCCTCCTCCTGAATTGGTTACCATGACCTGGTATTTACCATTACTGAGTAATTGTACTTCGGGTATAGGTGTATTGGGTGTATTTATGACTCTTAATTGTGCATGTGCTTCCGTAGTGTGTATCTCAGTAATTTTAGCCGTATGCGCATGAAAAATGGATCGCTTAGGAATCCGTTCCTGCAATAGTGGCAATGTCGCCTGAAAGCGCAATTCCGCTGCAAATCGATTTTGCATTGGTTTGTTTAATAAGACATACGCAAAAGATAAGAATCCCATCCCCTGATGATGAGCCATAAAGGAATTGATCAGCACATGGTTTTCGCCACGAGGTAAACGTGTTTTGGTATAATCAATGGCTTCTAAAAAACCGTATTCCCCTTCTAAACCTTTCTCCGATAAAAGTTCTAAATTAGATGCGGCTTTTTTAGGCGCAACCATTAAAGCCAGCATGCTAGCATACGGTGCTATGACTAGATCTTCCTCTAATCCGCGCTTCAATCCCAACCCTGGCACCCCGAAAGCGTGGTATTGATAATTCAAGCTGGCATCCACACTGTTATAACCAGATTCGGAGATGCCCCAAGGCACATCACGTTTTTTAGCGTATTCTATCTGCCGTTTTACCATAGCAATATTGGTAGCATGTAATAACGTGTTTTCATAGGTTGGCATAACTAATTGAGGCATCAAATATTCGAACATCGATCCGCTCCAAGAGAGTAAAATAGCCCCATCTTTCGAATCGGTGAGTAAACGGCCCAAGGAGAACCAGCTTTCCTGAGATAATAGTCCCTGTGCAATGCCCACAAAAACGCCCATTCTCGCTTCTGAAGCCAGCATATCATAAAAGCTATCATCTCTCCGCAACTCATCCACATTATAACCTATGGAAAGATGATAAGTGTTTTTATCTATTAAAAATTCATAATCCACAATGCTCAATTGCTCCAATTGCTCGGCCAATTCTTCAATATAAGTGAGTTTTTCCGGAATAAAATCGACTCCATTTTTTAAAGCAGTTTCTACTTTTATCAGCCAGTCAGCCTCCCCGCTTGTTTCATTTTTGTATTGATCAATTTGTTGACTTAACTCACCATTTATTTCTCGAAGAGAGAGAAGCGAATGATTAAAGTCCAATTTTGATAAACCAGTAAATGATTCCGGAATGGGCAATAGATGCAACCAAGGAATTTGTCTGTATAAATCTTCTCGAGTGTTTTCAATTTGATTTTTTAATTGAAGCATCCATTTACCGATTTCCAAATGCTCATCAAACACTGTGAGATTCTCGCCGAGAGCCATCAGGTCATCGAAATTTCTCTTTATTACTGACAAAGATTTGTTCTTTTCACGAATAGCATTGCCTAGTAAATTTTCTATAGTTTCTATAGTTTCATCCTTTTCATCTTTCAGCAAATCCTTTATAACTCCTATTGTAGAGTAAAGACCATTATAGCTTTCAATATTGAAAATTGGATTGGATTTAAACGCTAAAATACCTTGTCGCAAAATAAGAAGATGCCCCACCAGATTGCCACTATCCACTGTGGATACATACGCGGGTCTCATGATAGCTAAGGATTGGGTGTCATACCAATTATAAAAATGGCCCTTGTAGCGCTCCATCTCATGTAATGTTTTGAGGGTGCTGTTGCATCTAGAAAGCATTTGCCCCATTGTGATATACCCAAAATCATATGCTGTAAGATTAGCCAGCAAAGAGAGGCCTATATTGGTAGGCGAGGTACGGTGGGCGATTACTGGATTAGGATGCTGTTGGAAATTGTCCGGTGGCAACCAGTTTTCGCCTTTATTCACAAAGTGTTCAAAAAAGCGCCATGTTTTTCTGGCCGCTTTATGAAGAAATATTTTTTGTGTCCGGGTAAGATCGGGAACTTCTTCTTTTTCCGTCAGACTTAATCCCCAGGCAATAGTGGGCGAAAGAAACCATAAAGTAAGAATAGGAATGGAAACAAAAAACGCCGGTAAATTTGAATATAGAAATAATACAAGGCAGATAAAAGACAACACTGGCCCAATCCACATTTTTCGATAAATGAACCAGTAATTATTTTTTGATTCTTTGGAAGCGGCGGCAGATGGTGTCCATTCCAAAAGTTTTTTACCGCTAACAATCATTCTCCAGTTGGTTTGGATGATCGCATTTGTGAACCGATACGATTCATACGGCAATACAGCTATCCCAAATATAAAGCGCAATAATACTTCCTTGACAGAGTTACCTACTTCGGAAAGATGGGCTTTAAAGTCTATATCTTCCGGACGACGTATTAACCGCAGAAAAGCTGCAGCCATTACTGGTAATAGGATAATAATAGTAACGGTAAGTGTCCAAAACCATGGTTTGGGCAAGATGAACCAGCCAAGAATAAAAATCAATAAAAGAGAAAGAGGCAACACGCTTCTGCGCAGATTATCCACAATTTTCCAACGCGATAAAAGAGAAAGGTTGTTTCTGACAAACTCACCCTTTTTATTTCTCGCAAAGGGCAATATCCACGCGGCTATTTGCCAATCGCCCCTGATCCAGCGATGATGGCGCTTTATATCCTCTTCATAGCTGGAAGGATTCTTTTCATATAATATAACATCGCTTAACAAACCTGATCGCGTATAGCATCCTTCTAATAGATCATGACTAAGGATCCGGTTGTCGGGAAAAAGGTTGCCCACAACTTTTTCAAATATATCGACATCGTAGATACCCTTCCCAATAAAAGAGCCTTCTTCAAAGATGTCCTGGTAAACGTCAGAAGACGCCCGGGTGTAAGGATCTATCCCTTTCATGTCCCCTTGTAGGCGCAAATAAAGAGACGTTTTACTTTTAGGAAAATCTGAGGCTACTCTTGGTTGCAAAATTCCATACCCTTGTACCACCCGCTTTTTTCTTTCGTCATAGACCGCAATATTCAACGGATGCACCATAGTGGCAATTAATTTCCAAGCGGTATCCCTTGGCAACTTAGTATCTGTATCAAGAGTGATTATATATTTTATACTTTTTAGATCTCCGTAATCTCCAACAATCCGACTAAAATCATTTTTATCTTCATCTCTTAACAGTGCATTTAAGGCGGACAGTTTCCCTCTTTTTCGCTCATACCCCATCCATTTATCTTCTTTTGGGTTCCATTTTCTCGCACGGTGGAAAAGATAAAAAATATCCGGCTGTCCTGGCTGGTTGTATTTCTCATTCAATTGTTGGATTCTTTCACTCACCAGATTTAGAAACGACTGGTCATCGGGTTTTGTTTCAGAGTCCGCATCGGTAAAATCGGTTAAAAGACTGAAGTGTAAGTTTTCGCCACGATTTGCCAAAAAGCGTATTTCGAGTGCTTCCACGTTATCTTCAATTTCCTTTTTGCTTGAAAGCATTGACGGAATTGTTACCAAAGTGCGGTATTCAACAGGGATTCCTTTTGAAAAATCCAGTCTAGGTAAAATTTTTGGTTTTATCCATAAAGTTGCCAGCCAGTTGGAGAAGGAAATAGCCAAATGAGCCGAGCCAACCATACATAAAAGCGCTAACAGAATAAGGAATTGCCAGCTAAAATCGCCATGGATCCAAGCTACCGAGAGCAACCCAAAAGCAAAAGCCAATGTAAGAAAGGATATTAAAGAAAGATAAATGAAAACTGGTCTTTTTTCCATGAAACTGGTCAGACTTTGCTTTAAATTAAAGCGCATCTTCGTGGCATCCTTTAATTGGTAAAAGCCTTCACCTATCAGGTAATAACCTACATGATTTTGTCTGTCAGGATGTATAGCTGTTGCATGGGATTTTTTAGTTAATTCAATAGTTTTCTCTGCAATTTCTATTTCAGAAAGAGCACTGTGCGCAGCAATACTTTCAATCACATGCCTGTATCTGTCTCGTGTAGTAAAATCCAATTGTGGGTAAATACCTGTGATGTCTTTCCGTAAGGTTTGCTCTACTATACTTGAGGTTTCTACAAATTTACGCCAGTCAGTTGTTCCGATGAAGCGCAACGTGCCAATGCTATTTTTAACGGATACCTGATCAGCGGCCTGTTTTTGGTTTTCGTGATAAACCAGGTCAGCACCAACAATCCCCTCCTTGGATAATTGTTGCTCCATCCAGCTTAGCGGTAAAGCAAAGGCGGGGCCTTTTCCTTGCAGTTTTCGGATAAATCCCGCAACAAACGGACTATTTAAAATAATGTCGGATTTGGCCATATTTGCAATGGTCAATACCAAATCGACAGGATCTTTTTTTACTGTTTCGATCATTTTATCGCTCCAATAATCTGCTATGTTATGGTCAATCATATCAAGAGCTATTTTTTCAGCAATCCTTCTAAGATTTTCGATAACAGCAAGCTTCATCATGATCGGGATAGCCCATAATTCTCCTAGGGTCAGAATTTTTTCTGATTGATAAGCCGAGATAAAACCTTTTAATCCATTTGAGTCGATGCGGCAATCACTGTGTGCAATTATTTCGAGAGCGATATCATACACCCGGGGCATACCTTTGGAGCTTCCATTGGCCAGATAAGGCAAACCTTCGCTATATTTTTTAGGTAGGTGTTTTTTAGAAGTAACAATCTGTTCCTCAATTAAATAAAAATTATCTAGGAGCCATTCTGCCGCAGGTGTGATTACCTGGCCTAATTGAATGCTTTCAACCAATAAGTTCCGGACCTCAATGAGGGTGCTTTCATTGTCATCCAATCTTTTTAAAAGCTTATCACTGCGCTTGCCCTTGAAGGTTTTATGAGACCGTGCCACTATACTGGCATGGGTTATCATTTGGTCGAAGTTGTATAATTCTGAGCGAATGGGATCTGACGCAGTAGAATTTAAAAAGGCATTGCGCTTTTGAAAATATTTACGCATTCGAGATAACATTTCAATAACTGTAGTGCTTTTAACTTTCATATGAGTTGGATTGATTGGTGAAAATGATAGTCGTTTAATTCTCTAACCATGAACCATATTTTTGTTAGCCATTTGTTTTTCAGCTTTATTGATGTTTTCTATGCCTTGCAAAAGAGCATCTGGATTGAAAGAAATGCTATCAATGCCTTCATTGACCAAAAATGAGGCAAATTCGGGGTAGTCACTTGGTGCTTCACCGCATAACCCTATTTTAGTATTTGTTTTTTTAGCAGACTGGATGGCCATTTTAATAAACTGCTTTGGTGCTTCATTATTCTCATCAAAGAGGTTCATCAATAATTCAGAATCTCTGTCAATACCCAGTGTAAGTTGTGTGAGATCATTGGAGCCAATTGAGAACCCGTCAAAGATCTCGGCAAATTGTTCGGCTAAAATCACATTGCTAGGGAGTTCTACCATTGTATATATTTCAAGGTTATTGACACCGCGTTTTAATCCATTTTCTTCCATTACAGTCAATACCTTTTTGCCTTCTTCAATGGTTCTACAAAAAGGAACCATCACCTTTAAGTTAGTTAATCCCATTTGCTCGCGTACTCTTTTAATGGCTTTACATTCCAATGCAAAACCTTCTTTGTACAAATCGCTATAATACCGTGCTGCACCTCTAAAACCTAGCATCGGGTTTTCTTCATGAGGTTCAAAATCTTTTCCACCAATGAGGTTTGCATATTCATTGGTTTTAAAATCGCTTAAACGTACAATCACTTCTTTTGGATAAAAGGCCGCAGCGATAGTGGCGATACCTTGCGATAATTTATCGACAAAATAATCCTCCTTATCTGGGTATGTTTCGGTAATTTTTTTAATTTCTTTCTGTATTGAATTGTCTGTGATCTTATTAAATTTTACCAATGCCATAGGATGTACTTTAACATGATGGGTAATGATAAATTCCATACGTAATAAACCTACACCACTATTAGGATATTGGGATAGTTGGAAAGCACTATCGGGATTTGCGAGTATTAGTTTTGCTTCAGTTTTAGGCGTTTTAATATTGGAAAAATTTATTTCCTTTTTGCTATATGTGCCTTTTCCCTGATATATATACCCAACATTCCCCTCTGCACATGAAATAGTAATATCTTCACCTTCTGCAATGGCTCTTGTGGCATTACCACAGCCTACAATTGCGGGGACACCTAACTCACGAGCCACAATGGCGGCATGGCTTGTTCGGCCACCTTTATTGGTAACGATGCCGGCTACTTGTTTTAACAATGGATCCCAATCTGGAGTTAAGGTATCGGTTACAATAATGGTATCGACCGGTAAGATGCCTACATTTCTTGGAGATTTTAACAGTTGGGCTTTACCGATGCTTATTTTTGACCCTACGGCATTGCCTTGAGATAATAATTGCCCCTTCTTTAAAAGTGTATATTCAATAATGAGTTTTTTACTCCCTGTCTGGTGTACTGTTTCTGGACGGGCTTGTGTTATGAACATCTCATCTGTGATGCCATCTTTTGCCCACTCTATATCCATCGGTTTTTTATAGTGGTCTTCGATTATTTTTGCCCACCTTGACAATTCGATGATTTCATTGTCTGACAAGACAAATCGCAGCTGTTTCTTTTTTGTTGTTTTTATGTTTACAATGGTTGTTTTTTCCTTTTCATTAGCATACACCATGGTTAACTTTTTATCACCCATATTCTTTTGAACAATTGGGTAATAACCTTGTGCCAAACTCGGTTTAAAAATATAGAATTCGTCGGGGGTAACAACACCTTGAACAATATTCTCTCCCAATCCCCAAACCCCGGACAGTAGCATAATGTTTTCAAATCCTGATTCCGGATCGATGGTAAACCCAACTCCAGAACATCCTTTATCTGCTCTTACCATAAGTTGCACACCAACAGACAAAGCAACATCGTGGTGTTTGAAACCTTTATCCTCTCTATATTTTAAGGCGCGATTGGTATACAAAGAAGCAAAACATTTTTTAACAGTCTGAATTAAGGCGTCGTTTCCTTTTATATTCAAATAGGTGTCGTGCTGTCCAGCAAAACTGGCATCTGGAAGATCTTCGGCTGTAGCACTGCTTCGCACGGCAACCTCTTTTAATTCTTTACCACATAAAGTAGTATATTCAGATATAATCTCTTCTTTAAAATTTGAGGAAATAGTAGCCCCTAAGATAAGATCTCTTGTCCGTTTTCCGATGTCTTCGAGATTAGAATAGGCATTTTTGTCCAATTCATTTAAAATGTTTTCTATTTGTGTTTGAATATCGTTCTTCTTCAGAAATTCCCAAAAAGCAAACGAGGTTGTTGCAAAACCATTTGGAATACGGACACCTTTTGAGGTTAATTCATTATACATTTCTCCTAAAGATGCGTTTTTGCCTCCAACACTACCAACATCCTTAATACCAACTTCGCCGAATTTTTTTATACGTGTCTCCATACTTTTAGTTTTAATAAGGTTAAAAATACTTCAATATTGGATGTCTTAAAATGATGCAGGTCAGTGGATTAATATTTTGCTGCGTGAATCAAGTTACATATGGATAGTTAAACTTATAAGCTACGTCAGTTCTAAAAGTAAAAGTGGTATTAGGAAACTCTTCCGAAAGTTTGAGTGATACGGTAAGGTAGGGGTTTGTAAAAGCCTCTAAAACGATAAATCATATTAAACCTGTTGATAGTCAAAGAGGTGCTAGCTACTGTTGAAAACAATAAGATTGTGAAATATAGAACCATTACCAAAGCGTGTTTTGGTATTATGGATAAGAACTATTAACATCAATAATGACTATAAGAGGTATCTGTATTAATAGTGTGGATTTTATAACTTCATATAACTAAACTACGTTCTTCATACCTTTAGTACGGGCCTGATTTCTTTTAGCCTGTTTGTTTGGATCCATCCTGAAATGCAAAATCTAAACCTGATTTTTCTAGTTTCCTTTGGTTCAGGAACGTTGAGCCTTTGGAACGCAGAGGTTATTGCTTTTTGACTGATGAGCACTATCAGGTGATGTGGGGCTTCGTAGAAATGGATTTGTATCGAGCAATACCTCCTTTCTAGTGGCAAATTCTCAAAATTTTAAACTGGAAAAAAGAAGGTAGAATAATCATAGTGCCATCTCCTTCGAATACTTCTTTAGGATAGGTAAAAAATATAGTTTTTCTCTGTTAATCATCAGTGTCCGGTAAAACAGGTGAAAAGTTTGCAAACCCCCTTAAAGCATGATCTGGTTCAAGAACTTAAAAATGACACCTTGTTTTTGAAACCAATTTCACTTAGAGTGATTGGGCAAATTTAATTTATAATAACGACTGTTTATCAGTCAGTTACAATTAAGTCTTTGTTCTTTTCCCGATAGCTCGGGACTATAAGCGCAGCGCCTGCCTGCCGGCGAGGCAGGATCTTAATTCTTTATCGGACAATAATGTTTTAAAATATCATAAAACGATCAATCACAGGCTAACACGTTTTAAAACACTTTTTCGATTTATTTAGGGTCTTTATAGGTTTCATACATAGATCCGAAATGCGACTGTAAAAACATATCGAGAGGAATGTCTTCCTGCTTTATAAAACCTTTATTTTTTAATTTACCTTCAGAAATCAGGTCGACAACTGCCGAAATGCTGCAGGCAGTGGTCCAACTAATAGCGCGCCAATCTTTACCATCCAAATTGATTTTGCGGTAAGATTCGCTAAATTCTTTTCTTCTTAACTTGCCATTTATCGTTCCTTCAACAGCAGCATAAACTAAAACAATATCATCATCAACTAGAGGCAAGGCATTATTTAAGATTTCCTTTGCCAACTTTCGATCATTTTTTAACAGGAGGTCGTAAAGCAACAATTTCATGGCGTCCCGATGTCCTGGGTATCTCATGGTTTTATAATTTAAGGTATCCACTTTACCGTCTAATGTTTCGCACATAGTCCCCAGCCCACCTGAAGTGGAGAAAGCCTCGTATTGGCGTCCGTTTATGTTGATCGATTCCACATCGTCGAGGGAACTTACCATTTTACGCTGGCTATTGTGAATCACTTCGGCATCGTTAAGGTATTCATTGATAACGCCTTCCGCACTCCACGTAAAACTATAGCCCAATTGCCCCATAGGGTGAAGGGGAAGGGCTCCGACCCTCAGCTTCACAGATCTAATTTCAGAAAACTGGGCATACAATCCGGCCCCGAGAATTCCTATAAAACCGGGCGCCAAACCACATTGTGGCGCCAAAACAGCTTTACTGCCTTTTGACAATTTGCGAATAGCGTTCAGTGTGGGCACATCTTCGGTTAAATCGAAGTAATGCACACCCATGTCGGCCGCTGTTTGGGCTATTTTTATATTGAGAAAATAAGGCAAGCAAGAAACTACCGCTTGCTTGTTTTTAAGAAATTTGCGAATGGTTTCGTCTTTGGAAACATCTCCTTTTATCATTTTAAAAGGAAACGTATTATCAGGTTCACCCCGATCCATCCCTTCTACTATATATTTTGTGCTTAGCAAGGTAGCCACAAGACTACCAACTTTCCCTAAGCCTAGAACACCTATTTTATCAATCATATTTATTGACTTATTTTAAATTGAAAGACTGTTTATTTTATTTGTATCTCCGCTTTTTGTCATACTAGTAAGAAAAGGAAAATCAAAAATCTTCTTACTTTGAATCAACTCAAAATATAACGCTTAAAATCCAATGTTGCAATGGCTAATATTTAGGAAAAACGTTAGTGTTTATCATTATCGGACAATAATGAATTTTAATCAAAGTTTAAATATGGAGTATTGAGCAAACCATTTATTAAATAAAGACTTGTCTGTCGTCTAAGTAAACCTCAGAAGTATTTTCATTAGAAATAAACATGGATAATCCTTAGGTATTGAAAAACATGAATATGGATTTTTCATCAGAGGAGAAGGAATCAAGATGAGTAACTTTAGTTGAAACTTGAGAGCTTGGATTTTTAAGTTTTAAATTTTGTTTTTCATGATCACCAAAAACCCTTTTACCTTAATTTTACTATTCTCTTCAACCTATTTACAGTTCTTGTTTGACCTTAATAATATTCCATGTTTTGTTTTTGCCCATAACTGCATAAAGCTCGTCCGTTAGAAGTTTAGAAGTAATTTGAGGTGCTGCTCTCAAAAAACTTTTGTCTAAAACAATATTAACAGCGTCTTGAGTAAGATAATATGTAATTTCTCCTTCTGTGTTTATAAGCACTTCAAAATATCTATAATTTACCATATCCTTATCTAAAGCCGTGTTTCTGGAAATGATTTGTTTGTCCAGCTTTAAGGCAATCGCATTATTTTTATTAAAGTTGGTGATATTTAAAAATTGGGGCTCAATAACTGTTTTTCCAGATGTATCTATAAATCCGAAATATGAGATTCCAGCTTTAACCTCAACTATTTTGCATCTTTCGTAAGAAAACATTGGATACTCACCGTCATCAGTTTTTGTATTGACCAAATCGGTTCTAAAATCTATAACGAGATTACCTTGCTTATCAATAAAGCCCCATTTTCCATCTTTTTTAATGGCTGCAACATCATCATGAAATGGTGAAATGAATTCCACATTTTCAAGAGATTGTCCAACTATAAGAAGTGGAGCAATGATGAACATAAAACATAAAATTACTACCTTTTTCATAATGATTTTATTTTAAGGGTTAATAATCAAAATTAGTATTAGCCTTTCCCATTGAAATGGTTTTTTATCAGACTGCTTAATTATGTAAATTTTAAATTGAAGCCTTTTGAATATGATGGGTTTAGATGAATTTTAGTTTAGAAAAGCTTAGCGCTATTAATTGTAATCATTGCTTTACATATACTTTTCAAGAAATCTAAAAAACTTTTTTTTAAGTTCTGCATATATATCCCTTTGCGTTTCGATGTCATTTCTAAACTCATAATGTTGTTTCGCTAATCGTGTGTCTAAAACATCCGAACCTGCTTCGCTTAGTCCAGCAATACGTGTTTCGTGCTTTTCAATGGTTTCTTCTAAATCTTCAATTACACCTCCATGAAGGATAAATTGATTTTGGTAATGTTCTAGTTGTACAAGGATGTCTTTGTCTGTCCAGCGTGTCACCAACTCACTCAATCTATGGTTAAAGGATTTCAACTCATCCTTCCAAAAATCGAGTTCTCCTTTCCATTGTTGGTGTTCAAAATGCATATTGTCGTTGTATAAAATTTTTGTTGTCATTATAATTTGTCTTAAGCGGTTATTCTATAAAGTTGGCATTTTAGTTGCATATTTAAAATGACGTAGGTCATTTCATAAAAATCCATTATTGTCCGATAAAGAATTAAGATCCTGCCTCGCCGGCAGGCAGGCGCTGCGCTTATAGTCCCGATAGCTATATCGGGAAAAGAACAAAGACTTGATTTTAACTGACTGATAAACGGTCGTTATTCTAAATTAAATTTGCCCAATCACTCTAAGTGAAATTGCTTTCAAAAACAAGTTGTCATTTTTAAGTTCTCTTACCAGGTCATGCTTTAATGGGTGTTTGCAAACTTTTTACCTGTTTTACCGGACACTGATGATAAAAATCATGTTTTAAATTAATCTCGTCTTGAAGGCCCTAATTTGACTTTACTTTCGGTTGGATTGGGATGATGTTTGAGAACTGTAATCAGTCAGTAACTTTTAAGTTTAAAAGTTTGATATTGTAGGGTGTTTAATCGACTGGTCATTTTTATGATTGGCATTTTAGTTTTTTATTTAAGTAACTTATTGTATGTTTTATAACCCTTGACAAAAACAATTCTTTTAAATAGACCTTCGCTAAACTCTTATTTTTGTGTTGATTATGACTTATAGTTAATAGTTGGATCTATTTTTTTCGTTAGCTTTATGAGATAAACAATAAATAACTGTAAGATTTTGAAGTCTAACTTATTAATAAAGACTATTATTTTTATTGCAATTATTGGTTGTAATAGAAAAAATGATACTGTTTTAATAAGCTATCCTTCAGGAAATGATGTGGTCTCATATTCTTCCCAATTATCAGCTCCTCTGGAAAACCCTTCTTTTGATCTCACCTATTCAACGGAACAATTAGATAACACCAATGGACTTTCCAATAGTTCAGTGAACACTATTTTTCAAGATTCGAACAATTTATTATGGATCGGTACGTGGGATGGCTTAAACAGATATGACGGGAATAGTTTTAAGATATTTAGACCGGAATTGAACAATGAGAATAGTCTTACCAACCAAGTCATACTTAAAATTGATGAAGATAAGTCTGGGTTTATTTGGGTATTGACCATTCATGGATTAAATAAATACCATAAAAAGTCGAACACCTTTAAAAGATACTTCTTCTCGAGAGATGACAAACCGCCACTGTCAGAATCAGAATTCCATATGGCACTTGACGCTTCCAAAAATGTCTATTGTGCCGTTAAAGATTGGGGCATTGGTTATTATGATGGTACGGCATTTCAAAAACTGAAGGGTGAGGGGCTTCCGAAACATTCCGTTAAGAAAATGGCATTTGCTCCAACCGGGAAACTGCTTATCTTACTGAACAACAATCGGTTTTTTGCCGTTCAAATTGAAACGTCTTCTGATGGCGTTAAAAAAGCGACCCAAATTGATGAGATTTCTAATCGTGCAACGGACTTTGAGCTGTTCTCCAAAAATGAAATTTGCTATATTACGGAATCCAAAAATTTAGTGTTGTACTCCATTCAAGTTGAAACACACCAACTGCTAGAAGAAATCCATTCCGAAAGTATCATCTCCAAAATTAAAGAGGGCGTTTTGTTACATAATGCTTCAGGCTATATTATGGTAAATAATCTTGGTGAAATTGTTTCTAATACATGGATTGAGAAACTTAAAAAACAAAAAATAACAACGGTTTTACAGGGCACTGAAAATATTATTTGGACAGGAACAGATGGCGACGGACTTTTTAAATCCTATCCACAAAAAAAAGTATTCCATTTAATTTCCAAATCACAAGTCCCTGAAATAGAAGGCGGCATCATACGTTCTTTTCTGGAAATAGAAGGGCATTCATTTTGGATAGGGACAAAAGGAAATGGTTTGCTCCGTTTCCCCAGTAACTTTTATTTAAACCCCAATGCAACTTTAAACTATCAAAATTACAATGAAAGTAATAGCTCCATAAACAACGCTGTGTTTTCGCTTTGTAAAGGTCAAGATGATCTTGTTTTTATTGGTACTGATGGCAATGGCATTAGTGTTTTTGATCTGAAAAGGGATAAGCTCATCAGTTGGGCAGAGATCATAGGGAGTGTATCTTGTTCCTTTTTTAAATCTACCTATGCTATCTATCAAGACGAACATGGATTTATTTGGGTGGGTACCAATGGTTATGGGATGATTCGTTTTAAGTTATCCCGTTTTGGGGATGATCTAAAAATAGCTGATTTTAAACATTATTTGGCTCAAGGCAACTTAGAGGGGGCTTTAAGTAGCAACATCGTTTTTTCAATTGTGCCTAAAAATAATGATGAACTTTGGATTGGTACCAGATTGGGTGGATTACATCTTTTTGATAAGGATACCCATCTATTTAGAACCTTCAAACATATTAAAGACAATTCACAAAGTTTATCAAACAATGATATTTTATACCTCCATACAGATTCAGAAAAAAGACTCTGGGTCGGGACGAGTTTAGGACTCAATTTGCTAAAGGAAATTAAGGGAGATTCCGCTCCTATATTTCAAAATTTCACAACTAAAGACGGACTTCGCAATAATACGGTTCATGGTATTGTGTCAGACAAAAGCTCCAATCTTTGGCTAAGTACAAATTCCGGGTTGTCTAATTTCATTGTAAAAGATTCAAAATTCATTAATTATACAAAGAACGAAGGCTTACAGGATAATGAGTTTTCAGATGGTGCCATCTATCAACCTCCCGGGTCTGATTATATTTTTGCTGGAGGTGTTAAAGGCTTTAATTACTTTAGATCCTCCCGTATTAAAGAGTCAGACGTTATTCCTAACATCCTAATTGATCAAATTAGCGGACAGAATGAGGACGTTCCCTACTATCAAGGCTTGGTAATAGCTCCAAATTCAAATACAAGTCCTTCTATTGTTTTAAACCATGATCAAAATTTCTTTGATCTCGAATTATCGGCTTTAACCTATATCAATAATGAAAAGAGCCAATACGCTTACAAACTGGATAATTTTGACCAAGACTGGAATGTCATAAATAATAGACGCACTTTTTCGTTTACCAACGTTCCAAAGGGAGACTATGCGTTATGGCTTAAATGGTCCAATAGCGATGGTGTTTGGGGGGCGCCAGTTCGCGCGATCAATATTCAAATTAGGCCTGTGTTTTGGCAATCTAATGTAGCAATAGTGGGCTACGGTGTTTTACTGCTCCTTTTTCTTCTTTTCGTGTGGAGCTATTTTAGAAAGCAGTATAAATTGAGACAAAACATTGTTTCTCAACAGAGAGAAGAAGAAATTCATCAAAACAGACTTAATTTCTTCACCAATGTTGCCCACGAATTTCAAACACCCCTCACATTGATTTTGGGCCCCATTCAGAAGCTTTCAAAATCTACAAATATGGTCAGCACAGATCAAAAGTTTGTCAGGATGATTGAAAGAAACGCTTCAAGATTACTGTTTTTGACCCAACAGCTGCTCGAATTTAGAAAGGCGGAATTTGGACATTTGGGAGTATCCATAAAGCAGTTTGACCTTGTGAATCTGGCTGAGCAAATTGCTGAATTGTTTGATGAATGGGCATTTCAAAAGAATATAGACTACAACGTGGAAATTCCTTCAGAATTATGGGGTTGGTATGATAAAGATAAAATTGAAATCATTCTATTCAATCTGTTGTCCAATGCCTTTAAATATACTCCTGAAAACGGAAAGATCACTTTGATCTTAGCTCTGGAAGGGAGTGAACAAAACACTTTGTACATTAAAGTGATCAATTCAGGAAAGGGCATTCCTAAAGATAAATTAGAATCCATATTTGACCGCTTCTTCTTGGCTGATAATACAGCGGGTACTGAGAAGTTCAGAACAGGAATTGGATTGGCGTACTTAAAAAAATTGGTGAACCTATTGGGAGGAGACGTAAGTGTTTCAAGCGAAGAATTTAGAGACACTACGTTTAAAGTTTGGCTGCCTTGTAGTCAATCTGCTTTTAAGGATCAAGAATTGGATTATGATGAAGCTCAGGTGTTGATTTCGGACCATTTACAAAATATGATAGAAGATGTAACCGGAAGGTCTCATTTGGGTCTCAAAAAAATATCTGCTCTCGAAAACCTTTTAAATAGAAAAAGATCTATTTTGATTGTCGAAGACGAGAAAGAAATCCATGGGTTTTTAAATGAATTATTAAAGGACCACTATAACATAGTTACTGCTTTTAATGGCGTGGAGGCCATGAAAATTATACAAGATGATGAACCTGATCTCATAATTAGTGACGTCATGATGCCCGGAATGGATGGGATAGAACTTTGTTGTAAAATTAAAAGCGATATCAAAACCTGCCATATTCCTTTTATTATGCTCACGGCAAAAACCAACGTGATACACCGCATACAAGGCCTAGAAAGTGGGGCAAATGCTTATATTCCAAAACCGTTCCATCCGGACCATTTATTAGTTAGAATTGATAAGCTTCTTGAGGAAAAAGAAATGATTTTAAAACATTTTACTCGAGATACTATCGTCGAAAGCCTTATTAAACTCCCTGTAGATACTGATGATAAGGAGTTTTTAGTTCAGGTTATTGACATTATTCGTGATAATATCGAGAATGAACACTTGCACGCCTCCTATATTGAAGAAAAATTAGCCATAAGTAGTTCGCAATTATATTGAAGGATCAAACAAATATTTGGATTTTCGCCAGGAGATTTAATCAGGACCATTCGCTTAAAGCATGCGGCAGAACTCCTAATAAAAAGCAATCTTACCGTATCTGAAGTGTGTTATCAATCCGGATTTAATAACCGATCTTACTTCTATCGGGAATTCAAAAAAACCTATAATACGACGCCCAAAGAATTTCAACTTCGCAACAAACACATCAGTGACACATAGTTAACTATCTTAATTTTAGAGTATTAAATATTTGGTGTACACTTTTGATTAAATAGTGTACAGTATTTCTTAGGACTCCCATATATCTTTAGGTAACGCTTTGTTCTCTCAATTGATAAACAACAATAGTGGTTATGTCAAATCACCTATATCTCTAAAATCATGAAAAAGAATACTCAAATTATTAACTGGTTTAATTCACTTTTATTATGAAAACGCAAATTAAGTATTGCCTACAAATAATTGTGGTCTTGTGCTTTGGAAGTGCTATATATGCACAAACTGTTACAGGTGTTGTTTCAGGAGCTGACGGTCCATTGCCCGGGGTAAATATTATTGTAAAAGGAACTACCAATGGTGCAGCCACCGATTTTGATGGAAGTTATAGCATTACCATCATTGACCCTCAGGCTATTTTAGTGTTTAGCCAATTGGGGTATGAGACCAAGGAGGTTGCTGTAAATGGGCAGACTGTAATTAACGTTTTAATGACAGAAGATTTACAGGCCTTGGATGAGGTGGTTCTTGTGGGCTATTCCTCAAGAAAGAAATCAACCTTAACTGGTGCTGTTTCTGTGGTAGATATGACCGATCTTGAAAAAACGAGAGTTGTCAATGTTACACAAGCCCTGCAAGGTCAAGTTGCCGGGGTTCAGGTAACTGCCAGTACAGGAGCTCCTGGAGACCCCATAGAAGTGCGTATTCGTGGCGAAGGGACCATAGGGAATAACGATCCGTTATATGTTATAGATGGGATTCCTACGCGTGACATCAGTTTTTTAAACCAAGCGGATATCAAGTCCATGTCCATCTTAAAGGATGCTTCTGCGGCCGCTATTTATGGATCGCGGGCCTCTGGTGGCGTCGTGTTGATTACCACCAAAAGCGGCCAGGTAGGGAAAGTGAGTTTTGATGTGGATTATTATACTGGGATCCATTATGTTTCTAATCTTCCAAAAATGCTCAATACAGAACAGTATATCAATACGGTGGAAAAAGCTTGGAATAATTCCAGTAGAACGGGCACCAATCCTTATACTGCAGATCGAGGAAGGGCTGATTTCTCAGATACAGACTGGCTCGATGAATTGTTTGAAACAGGAAAATCCCAAAACTTGCAATTTACAGCAAGTGGCGGAAGTGATAAAATTCAATTTTTGACCTCATTGGGGTATTATCATCAAGATGGTATTGTGGTATATGATCATGACAGCTATAAGCGATTAAACTATAGAACCAACCTCAATGTGAATCTCACAGAACGTTTGAAAATTGGAACGAATCTTCAATTGACTTACGCTACCCAAGATAAATTATCGTCTAAAGGTGATGAACCTGGTATTATCAGGCATGCCTTATTAAGACCGCCGGTATTAGGCGTCTATAAGGATATCAATGACCCAACCTATTCTGTAAGAGATCCGTTTACTGATTTGCCTTTTTATGTCCATAAAAATAGAGATAATGGCGGCTGGGAAAGTGATAAGTATGAATGGTCTCAAAATCCGATTGCATTGGCATATTTTACAGACGATGTACGACGTAATTTTAGAACTTTCGGAAATATTTACGCTGAATATGCATTCTTAAAAGAGAAGTAACTCACTTTTAGAACCAACATTGGGGTTGATCTATCGTTTTTTCACAATAAAATATTTAATGAAAACTTTGGCGATGACGATGGCGGCGGAAATGAAACAGACCAAGGTTTGGGAAGACAGAACCGTCCAAATAATTTAAATGAAGACCGTGGCGAATCCCGTACCATTACCTTTAACAATACGCTTAATTATGCAAAAACCATCAATGACAAACATGACATTAGTGTATTGGTGGGGACTGAGTTTATTGATAATTATGACTCCTCAATTGGAGCCAGTAGAATGCGGTTTGATATTACGGACAAAACCTTTAGATATATAGATTACGGGGGTACGGAAACTGATTTGTGGAATGGTGGAAGTGCTTCAGAATGGGCCTTGTTTTCATTTTTTGGATCGGGCACTTATGTGTATGACAGCAAATATATGGTGACGGCAAACTTTAGGGCTGATGCCTCTTCGCGTTTTTCTGAGAATAATAGATGGGGGTATTTCCCTTCTGTTTCGGCAGGTTGGAAAATATCAGATGAGAACTTTTTAAAAGATGTGTCATGGCTATCGAATTTAAAGTTGAGAGCAGGGTGGGGTCGATTGGGAAATCAGGAAATTGATAATTATGCCTTTTTAACGTTAATAAGTCAAACAGATGGTAAAGTTGTTGTAAAACGCTACGGAAATGACGATTTAAAATGGGAAACTTCTGAATCGAGCAACTTTGGTATTGACTTTGGTTTTTTTGATAACAAATTATCCATCTCTACGGATTATTTCGTAAAAAGAACAACAGATATTTTGTTGCCCGTGGGCCTCCCAAGTATTGTTGGAGATGTCTCACCTACTATTGTAAATGCGGGTGAAGTGCTCAATAAAGGCTTCGAATTTACCTTAAACTATAGAAATTCAGATAACGAATTTAAATATGGCATCAATGCAAACTTTGGAACCTTGATCAACAGTGTTGAACGATTGCAGACGAGAGAGGTTGGACAATCATTAAATTCTTTTTTCGGTTATAAAATGGTTGGTATTTACCAAAATCAGGCCGAAATTAATAGCTATTTGAGCGGCACCCCAAACCCAACTGCAAAGCCTGGAGATATTAAATTTGCCGATCTAAATAATGATGGTATCATCAATTCGGTTGATAGAACATTTACAGGTGACGCCATTCCAGATCTTACCTATGGACTGTCTTTATCGGCAAAATATAAACGCTTTGATTTTTCGTGTCTTTTTCAAGGCGTAGAAGGCGTTGACAAATATAATGATGCTAGGAAAATAGTGGATTATGATACCAGACCCTTCAATTATACCACAAATATTTTAGGAGCTTGGGATGGTGAAGGCAGTAGTAATACAATACCAAGAGTGACGTTTGAAGATAACGGCAGTAGCAAGGAATCCAGTATTTATGTTGAAGACGCCTCGTATTTCCGACTTAAAAATGCGGAAATTGGGTATACCTTAAATGGGATGATGGGGGTACAGGATATCCGTCTCTATATATCTGGTCAAAATCTATTCACAGTAACCAACTATACAGGTTTAGATCCAGAATCTACTGATACGGTTGATAAGGGCACTTATCCATCCTCATCATCGGTCTTATTTGGCGTAAATGTTAAGTTTTAATATTTTAAAAATACGAGTTATGAAAACAATATATAAAAGTTTAATTGCTGTAGGTGCCTTTTTAATAGTTGTGGGGTGTAATGACGAATTAACAAAGGATCCCATCGGGCTTTTGACCTTAGATCAGGTGGACACCAATCCTACCATAAACACTTTGGAATCTTCGGTAAATTCTTCTTACCAGTTGCTTTCCAGCACCTTAAACATTGTGGGCGAATGGCAGTGGGATGATGGAACGGTTACTCGGAATGATTTTATTTTGCATGACATTGCCTCAGGAGACATGAACAAAAAATGGAATCCAGATGGAGATCAAGCCTGGATGGATGAAATAAGTGCTTATAGTTTTACGGCAGATAACGGTGCTTTTAATGGGATCTGGCTTTATGATTATGAGGGGATTAACAGAATCAACCTGGCAGTAAGTTATTTGACAAATCCAGAAATAATCCAGTCGGTTGGGATTAGCGAAGCACGCAAAAACCAATTGCTGGGCGAGTCGTATTTTTTAAGAGCTTTTTATTATTTTGATTTGGTAAACAATTTTGGCGGAGTGCCACTGTTAACAGAGCCTCTTACTTCTTTTGCTCAGGCTTATGAGGCGGCGGTCAGAGTCCCCGAGACTGAAGTTTGGGAACAGATAAATGCTGATTTGGTTGCCGCCAAAGCCTTGTTGCCAAATGCTAAATATCCATCCCCCGCTGAACCTTGGAGAGTCTCAAAAGGAGCAGTCATTGCCTTGCAGGCCAAAGCGGCTTTGTATAATAAAGACTGGGGAAGCGTCATTAGCTTCGTAAACGAATTGGAGGCGCTTGGTTTTTATAGTCTGAATGCCAATTATTTTGACAATTTTGATGTGGATAAAGAATTTTCCGATAACGAAGTGATTTTCGCTTACGATCATATTTCAAATCAAAATCCGAGAAAAGGAAATGGTTTGAATGCATTGATAGGGTGGGGATTTGTTGCGCCAACAGAAAGTTTTATAAATGAATTTGAGCCCAACGATCCGAGATTGCTGTATACCGTAGACGTACCTAACCAGAATGTTTCAAAATTATTGGGAAATACTGTGGGGGATGACAAAGGGAATGATGATGCACCAAGCAATAAAATATTTATACGTTATGCAGATGTTTTACTCTGGAAAGCAGAAGCTCTGAATGAAACAGGCGACTATAGCGGCGCCATCGCGGTGATAAATGATATAAGAAATAGAGCCAGAACGACACCCACTGCTGATGGCTCTGTAACACCTCCCGGAACCTTGGCGGCCAGACCAAATTCTACTGACCCTGTACAAATAAAAAATTGGTTAATGCATGAGAGACGCGTGGAACTCGGTTTTGAATCGCAACGATTCAATGATCTAAAAAGATGGGGAATTGCCCAAGCATTTTTAACAGGACTTGGAAAAAACTTTCAGGACAAAAATTATCTGTATCCAATTCCACAGGGCGAAGTTGACAAGTCGGCAGGCACCATTACCCAGAACCCAGGTTACTAAATGAACAAAGATTAAGGATTATTTGAGTTAGTTATAGGTAATCTTAAAGAAGTAGTTTATCTACCATATTCTACTTCTTTTTTTTCGAGTGAAATTCGATTTTTGGAATCGCGCTAAAACCAATACTTGATTGTCCGTAAACCATCATAATGATATCAATTGATTCATTACACTAACATGTATATATCATCAAAAAAAAACAAATATTTGATTTTTTTCCGCGTAAATCTGCGAGATCTGTGGGTTAATTTTTCCATACGCTTAGTTGTATTTCCCGCTGATTACGGAGATGTCCGCAGATTTTTTTACTAGTATGGCAAAAAACGAATATACAAAACTGATCACACCAAAAGATCTAAGTTGTCCCGATAGGGATTAGGAGAATCTGGATTTTTAGAGGGATCTGGGTGTAATACTTTAGACTTAGGCCATCTTAAAAACCATTTCAATAACCAATAAACCACATATGAAATGAGCGACATTGCAATGAGATACAAGCAAAATCCAATTTTATCTCCTCAAGATCTAAACCCCAGCAATCCAAAGATGATGATTGAGTGTTTGCTCAATCCGGGTGTTTTTAAATTTAAGGGCAAAATAGGATTGGTGGTTAGGGTAGCCGAAAGGACCATTCAAAAAGAGGGTTTTCTGTCGGTACCCATATATGATAATTTCGGCAAAGTTGAACTGTTGAACTTCAAACTGGATGACCCCAAATTGGAGGCCTCAGATGCCCGCGTGATCAACTACGATGGCGTTGATTATCTCACCACCATCTCGCATTTAAGGGTTGTATGGAGTGACGATGGCATCAATTTCTCTAAGCATACGTCGTATCCATCGCTTTTTGGAGAAGGAGAATACGAATCGTATGGTATTGAAGATTGCAGAGTCTCGCAACTTGAGGATACTTACCATTTAACGTATACCATGGTCTCACCAAACGGGGTTGGGGTAGGGCTTCGCATTACAAAAGATTGGAAGCATTTTGATAAGAAAGGCATGATTTTTAGTCCCCACAATAAAGATTGCGCCATTTTTGAAAAGAAAATAAACGGTACATATTACGCACTCCACAGGCCCAGCAGTCCGGAATTGGGAGGCAATTATGTTTGGTTGGCAGAATCGCTAGACGGTCTTCATTGGGGGAATCATAAATGCATTGCAAAAACTCGTACCGGAAAGTTTGATAGTAAACGATTGGGCGCTGGTGCAGCTCCTATAAAAACAGAAAAAGGCTGGCTGGAAATTTATCATGGGGCCACTGAAAAAAATAGATATTGCTTGGGTGCTATGTTGTTGGATTTAAATGATCCTTCCATCGTCCTTGCGCGTTCCGAGGCACCCATCATGGAACCCATTGCCGATTACGAACAAACGGGATTTTTTGGGAACGTGGTTTTCACCAATGGCCATGTGGTTGATGGAGATACTATTAGAATGTATTATGGGGCATCAGACCAACATGTGTGTTTGGCCAACTTTTCAATAAGACAAATACTAAAAACACTAGAACACTAATGATAGATTTAGCAAGGGTAGGTTTAAGGGATTTTACACGAAGTGCGAAAATATTAATTATCACCAATACAATTTATGCATTTGTACTGCCGGTGATTGATATTTTCGTGGCTTCCTATATTATGCGAAATTCAAATGATCCTTCCAAGGTCATCCTATACCAATTGGCCATCTATGTTGGTATTCCCATTACCTTTCTCATCAATGGGTATTTGTTGAATAAAGTCAATGTTAAAAAACTGTTCTCATTAGGGATGCTTCTCAGCGGTGTATCCATGGTGTTTATGATGTCTTTAAAGGAAATCGATTACTTTGGGTTGATAGGTGCAGGACTGATTATGGGGATGTCCTTTGGTCTGTATTGGGCTAACCGCGACTATTTGGTGCTTTCCACCACACAGGACAGAACCCGGAATTTTTATTATGGTCTGGAAACTTTTATTTATACCATCATCGCATCAACGGTGCCGTTTTTAATTGGTTGGTATTTGATGAAAGGCCATGCAGATTCAGACACCATGTCTAATGAAGCCGTAAATTCTGGCTACCGAGTGATCACCACTATCGTGTTTTTGATTACGCTTCTCGCCTCCATTGTATTTCATTTTGGTACTTATGATAAGCCAAAGAGTGAAAAATTTCTGTATTTTAAATTTCACAAGCTTTGGAAAAAAATGCTTCAGTTATCCGTGTTAAAAGGACTGGCTCAAGGTTTTATTGTTACAGCACCAGCCATGTTGATGATGAAATTCTTCCATTCTGAAGGCGCCTTAGGGTCTGCCATTTCTATAGGTGCTATTATTGCGGCAGTCATCATGCTAATCTTGGGGAAATACTCAAAACCCAAACACCGATTGGTTATTTTTAGTATTGGACTGATCTCTTTTTTTCTCGCTGCGTTCTTTAATGGTCTGCTGTTCAATACCACTGGGGTGATTTTATTTATGTTTTTATTGTTGATTGCTCGACCTATTTTGGATATTGCTTACTTTCCTATTCAGCTAAAAGTTATTGATGTCCTATCAAAATTGGAAAATAGAAATGAATTTTCCTATATCTTGAATCATGAATTTGGCCTGTTTGTTGGACGTTTTATAGGAGCGGGAACCTTTTTGGGTATCGCCTTTTTTGTTAATGCCGATATTGCTTTAAGATACGCTTTACTCATTATCGGAAGTCTACAATTGCTTTCAATACTGATTGCCAAGCAACTCTTAAAACAGCAAGCAACTTTGGAAAAGGAGCTGTTGGATAAAGAGGTTTTGGAAGAAACCCCAGTAATTTCTAACCCTATAAGCACAAAATAAAATGATTGATAAAAAATTCATTCTAATTCTATTCATTGGATTACAGTTTCTGTCTTGTAAAACGGGATCTTCTAAGTTTGTTAGTGAACATTCAATCCATCAAATTCAGTTAAGTAGAGTAGAGGCGATGCCTAATTTACCAGAACCTTTTAAGATCATGGATTTTAAGGAAATGGCAAAAAAGTTTGACGCCTTGGTGTATGATGAGACACAAACGGGAGACTATTGGCCCCTCATTTGGACGGATGACTCCCGTAAAAACTTTGATCAAGAGACCTTTGGGATTTATACCGCGATGGGCGATTTAAGACAGGGACCCCAACATAACGAGGGTATCTTTCATGAATCCTTGGCAACGGTAGGCTCTGTATTTGGAGCAACTTTGGTAGGAATCGATAAGTCAGATCAGCACGGTAAGAATTATGTTGCCATGCTGAAGAATTATTATAATTCTGAAACCAAATGGAATATTGTAATGAACAACACGTCTCCAGAGGTGGCAATGCTGGGTGGGGGCTATGGACGGGATTGGTGGTATGATGTCTATCCAAATGTGTTGTTTTATGGTCTGGCAAATTTTTATCCTGACGAAAAGGATTATAACGAAATTTTGCGCTCGGTGGCTGATAAATTTTATGAAGCCGATGCGGTTTTAGCCGGAAACTATTCGCATTCCTTTTTTGATTACGCCACATTAGCGCCTCAAGATAATTGGATCTGTAAACAAGAAGATGCTGCCGCAGGCCATGCCTACGTATTGTATGCGGCCTATCAGAAATTTAAGGAGCCAAAGTATTTGGAGGGTGCCAAAAATGCGTTAGAAGCACTTCTCGCACAGGAAGATAACAGATTTTATGAAATTTTAATGCCATTTGGAGCCTATGTGGCAGCACGTTTAAATGCTGAACAAGGAACAGATTACAATTACACTAAAATTCTGGATTGGACTTTTAACGGTACCTCCGTTTGTAGGGAAGGTTGGGGTGTGTTGGTGGGCAATTGGAACGGGTATGATGTTTCTGGAATTGTGGGAAGTACGGTGGATCATGGCGGATTTGGTTTTTTGATGAACACTTATGACACTATGTGGCCACTGGTGCCTATGGTCAGATACGACCAGCGTTACGCCAATGCGATAGGCAAATGGATGTTAAACGCCAGCAATGCCTTAAAATTATTTTATCCTTACGAAATGCCTGACCAACATCAATCCATCCCCGAATTAAAACACCATACCAAAGGGGTTATCGCTTATGAAGGTCTGATTAAAAACTCACATTTTGAGCAATATGAACAAATCGCCGCCCCCATCGCCATTGGTGATGGTCCCCATTGGGTAGAGGGTAATCCAGATGTATCGCAGTTTAGCGTTTATGGAAGCGGGCACGTGGGTATTGCTGGTGCCATTATTTCCAAAACGAATGTGGAAAATATACTGCAATTGGATGTATTGGCGACTGATTTCTACCGAGAAGCAGCATTCCCGTCGTATCTCTATTATAATCCCAATCCGGAAACTAAAACGGTTACCATTTCTGTCGGCAAACAATCCTTAAAGATCTATGATGCCGTACAAAGAAAGTTTCTTAAAGAAAATGTAAAAGGTGATTTCACATTTAATATCCCAAAGGAACATGCAGCGCTCTTGGTGATGGTACCTCAAACCGCCATCTTATTAGAAAAGAACGGTAAATTATATGCCGATGATGTTGTGATAGATTATAGATATTCAGAAAACTAAACGGCTTGAAAGATGATCGCGTTTTATATTAAAATAAGAACCCTATGGCTATTATTAGTGTTCTGTTTTATAGGAACCATAGGGTGGAGCCAAGACCTTAACCTCAAAGTTATTGGAAATGCTCAGGAAGGCTTTATGGTGGATATTTATAAGGGTAGCCAATTAATGCTTCGTAACACCGAAGAATTTCAACTTAAAGTCACCAATTTGGATTTTAGTGAAACCACCGAAATCAAAGATTGGAAAGGTTCAGAATGGACGGGTGATGCCAATTTGATAATCCTCTCAAAAGAGACCTATTTATCAGATTTCGATTTGAATGTATCCATGACGGTCACTTATGAAGTTATCAATGCCAATGTCGTCAAAAAGACCATTGATTTATTTCAATCGGGGATGCCAACCTTATATTATACGCTTAAAGAAAATTTTAAACCGGCACATCAACCCATTAAATATGTCACTTTTGAACATGATGATTTTCCGGGTGGATTTGCCCATGAATTGTTCCCATCCGCTGGCTTTGTGACTTCTAACAATCTGTTGGTAGGCATTTTGATGGACGCTGGGTATAAAAACCATTATACACGCTCCACACGGAGACGATTTAACGGTCATGGGGGTGGGTTTGTTGGCATGCGAAAATTACCTGATCCAGAATTGGTTTCCGTAGCCACAATGGATGAAAGAGCATATGGGAATCATTATATCCAACAGAAATTTGGGGAATGCTACGATTTGGATCAGGGAACGAAAATCGACTTAAAAATCACTTCCGATTTACAAAATGTTGAAGGTGTTGAGATGGAACAGCAATCAGAATCCCTGACACTGCATGGTAAACCTGGCAGTCGTTCTGGTTTTGAAGTCATCGTGCCTTTTGAAGATCAAAAGACCTATACTATCTCATTTCTTTCCAAGGGAAATGCTCCCATAGCTCTGAAACTGTTCAGAATTAAAAACGGTCAAAAGACAGTAGAATTAGAGCATGGTATTAAATACATCGATCAATTTCCCATTAAAGAAAATGAATGGATACTTTTTAAAGGCAGCGTATTGGTTCCTTATATTGAAAATGATAGTGTCTCCCTGTTTCTTGGAACCCAATCTGAAAAAGAAGCCACTATACAGGTTAAAGATTTACAAATTGTAGAACATGAACCTTTAAAACGACCCTACAACAAAATGGAAATGGGTGAGAAGGCCACAAAAACAAGTTATGTGTTTGTTGAGCCCTGGGTGGACCATCATGATTTTGTGATTTCTTCACAATCCCGTCTTGCCGAAGGAAAAGGATTTAAAGGGTCGTTAATTGAGAAACTATTGTACGCCAACTTAAATATGCTCACATGGATCACTTCTATTGCTGATGTTACGCCTTTGAATGTTCCTAATATGAATTATGCCCCGGACATGTATAATCGGGATGCGTTCTTTTCCATAGTGTCCACTTATAATGAAGACTTAAATTTGAAAATTTGGGGGCAATGGGCAAAAACCCAAAATTCCAAGGGTGCCGTAGCGACCATCATAACCCCCTATATGGGAACGATTGAAGCTAAAGACAATGAAGCCACGATTCACTTTCTAATTTGGGCCTTGCTCAATAAAAGACGTTTTGATGTGACCTTGCCTAAAGACAAAATCGATAAAGCTGTGTCGTATGTCCTCAATGAATTTGACCCAGATCGAGATGGGATCTGTGAGTCGCATTTCACTTTAAGTCAAATCGATATTAATATATACGAACCTAAAACGGATAAACTGGCGGTCAATCAGGGGATGTTTGCCATTGCATTAAAAACCATTAGGGAACTGGGCTACGAACTATCCGATGAATATATTCAGAAAGCTGTGGCAGGCTATCTCAATTTTTATGATGTAGAACGCAAACATTTAATATTTGATCGCGATTTTCCCGATATCATAACCATGACCGATTTAGAACCCGAATTTTTCTCGTTATGGTTGTTCAATGAACCTATGTTGACGGACGACATGGTGATCCATCATTTGGAGCAGATGCCCATCTTAAATAAAGTGCCAAATTCGCCGCACCCTGAGTTTGGAACCACGGCGCCCGTATGTATTCGATTGGATAACAGTGACAAGGGTTACTCTTATATGACCGCAGATTATCAGCCGTTTAGAGAATTTGGAGAAGCTAATTATAAAGACGGTGCCAGAGATGGCTTCTATTATAACGGCGGGAGTTGGCTACGACCGGAATATTGCGCGTATGTGGTTGGACACAGACACGGCTGGAAGAAGGCAAAAGCCCTCATGGAAAACCGGGCTTGGGCAGAAATCAACCTCAATCCGAATTGGCCCTATAGCAAAGAGTTTATTCCCACAAAATGGAAAACTACCGATTCTTGGTGGCCCACCACCCGAGGCTTGAGTTGGAATGTATTTATCCTCATGGCCAATGAAGTTGCTGGACTACGCACTTCGGATATGGATCCAGATTATAAAAAATAGAAAAATTAATGTACTGAGAAGAGGAGGAGGAGGAGTTTTTAAGGGATCACTTCAAGACTTGATTACCAGATATTTTAATTTGGAAAGCACCATTAGTAATTCCTCATAAAATAACTCTATTAATTGACGGGTTGAGCTTAACGCCAAATAATGATGTCATTATAAATCTTTTTCCAGCACTTCGATAAAATGATAAAATGTTTTTTTAGAGATGCTCCAGTCCGGCGGTTTAATATCACCCCAAGCTTTGGGAGTGTCCGACATGTTAAAATAGTTCACTCCAATTATCTGTTCATGTTTACGGATGACTTTTGCAGCGTCTTCTAGCCAGTTGGTCTGAAAGTCTTCTGGCCCCTTTACCCCAAATTCCGTAATAAAAATAGGCTTATTTATAAAACGCATACGCCGGTATTTACGTTTAAAAATGGTTGCAAAAGTTTCTTGTTTTTTAGGGTCGGTAATGTTTTTATCGGGTAGGCCGTATATGGCAATACTGATGTAGTCAACAACATCATTTCCAGGCCACCATTCAATAGAACCCCTGTCTCCAGCGGGACCCCAAACTCTCTTTATATTGGATGGAAGTGGATTTTTAAAATTCATGAAATAACGAAATGACTTGATGTAATCAACCGGATTCTGACTTTGCCATGGGTAGCGGGTAATTGGAATTTCCATTTCGTGGGCATAACGCAAATACACCTTTCTTTTTGTGGCTAAAATGATGTCATACAAATGGCTGATGTCCTTATCGTATTCTCCCTTAGTTACCTGCTGCAGAACGTTTAGGTCCGTTTCTCCATTGGTGTTTCGAAACGGTTCAAAAGTAACTATGATATCATGTTCGCGTTTTTCCACATTGTTAAAACTTTCTTGGAACGAGCCATTGCTAAGATTACTGAAATCGGCAAAAAGATGCTCTACAGTTACTGGTTTTTCTTCATTTAAGAGTGATTGTGGATCGTAAAGTCCTATTTCAATATGCCGCTGTTGCTCAAGTTCATCATCCAATTCAAACCGCTGGAAATTATCATTTGAATAGATGATGTCTCTGTTTTCACGAATGTGAGTGGACAGCTCAGCAAACAGTTGATCATTAACAGCATCCTTTACACTTGGGTTTGACCCTAACACAAAGATGGGTTTATCAATAAATCTTAAGCGATGTACGCGTCTCATGATATCGTAGTGAATAGGATAATCGTTTGGATAGACCTGAAGTAACTTTTCCGAAGCACTGTTTAGGGTTACGGTAGCCGCATCCACAAACTCGTCGCCTGGGTAATATTCCATGGCACCTGGATAGGAAGCTGGTGCCCAAACTATCTTTGCCTGCGGAGCATAGGTTTTACACAATTTTGAAAAATGTTGAAAAGCTTCTATATACTTTGCTTCCAGTTGCCAAGGATATAATTTTACAGGTACTTCCATTTCAGGATTAAACCTGAAGTAAATATTTGATCGATTTCCAATTAAATCAGTACACATTTTTTGGAGAATTTTGTCATACTTCCCGTTGACCACATCTGACAGCGGATTGTTTCCGTAAGTAAAGTGTTTCTTCGCCCAGGTTTCAACAGTAATCATGACAGGAGTATGTTCAGGAATTTGAGCTAACGCTTCCTTTTGAATAGGCCATTGTTTTTTATTATAAAGCTTTAAAGTAAAATGAGAAAAAGCTTCAGCAGTTTGGAAAGGCGTTTCTGATGTAAACGAAACTTCCGCTATAGGTACCGAAAGATTTGCTTTAAGGGTATTATCTTTTCCAAAGAGATTAGAGATAATATTGAAATGGATGGCCAAGTAGCCTATAAGCAATAGGAGTGCACCAACAGTGAGTATGTATAGAAAAATTTTCTTCATAAAAGGGGTGTTTTAAATTAAATAGCTTCAACAATTAAGAGGGCATGGTTGTATACTTTATTGGTCTTCTTTTAAGAGTTGTTTCATAAACTTATCCTGAAACTGGACCCAGGCAGCTACTTTACTTCTCGCATTAATCAGTTCTACTTCCATTTCAGTAGTGTAAAGATTATTGAGCTCTTTGGGATCTTTTTTTAGATTATAGACTTCAACCGTATTTTCAGTTTCATTAAAAATATATTTGAGGTCCCCATTTCTATAGCCAAACAGATAATCAGACCACGGTGCAAAATAAAAACCTTCAGTTGAAGAGGTGCTCAATAGATCACGTCCTTGCCAAGTTTCAGGTATGTCAACGCCAATCACAGGAAGTACCGTTGTAGCCAGATCTTTCATGCTTGCAATATCTGTAACGCGCTCACCATTAAACAAGGTGGAATTTATAAAATACAATGGCACCTTTAAATTTTCTTCGTAAATACCGCTTCCATGTCCGTATTGTGAATGCTGTCCAAAGGCCTCCCCATGATCGCCCGTAACCACAACTAGGGTGCTTTCTGCCAATCCTCTATCTTCCAACATTTGCATCACCATACCAACAAGTTCATCATTGCGCTTCAAACAATTAAGATACCTGTTGAAACTAAGGTTCGACACGCCAAAATCCTGTTCTTCATCTTCAAAGAAATAAGGGTAATGACCTTGTACGGTCCAAAGCATGGAGAAAAAGTTTTGGGTTGTATCTGTGTCGAGCCAACTTGATAATCGGTCTGCTAAACATAAATCGTTGATTCCATTGCCTTCCGTAAAGGTTTTATCAGCTAAATGGAATTGGTCGTCACAGCTAATCTTTGAGAAATCTTCGACGGTGTCGAACCCCCGATGGGCCAAATACGCGTCGCAATTTTGAAATCGGAGATCAGCGGATGTGAAAAAAGAGGTTCTGTAACCCTTATCATTAAGTAAAGAAGATAGTGTTGGATGATCAATATCTGGATTTTCTTGCGTAATGCTTTTAAAGGATAAATCAGGATACATTGACGCAAGAATTGAAACCAGGGAGAAATTTGTTGCGGGACTGTGCGCATACATCTGATCGAAAATTAAGGCTTGTTTGGCGTACTTGTTCAAATTTGGGCTTAATTGGAAGTTTCCGCCATAAGCATCAAAATACGCAGACCCGGCAGATTCAAGTACAATAAACAGTACGTTCTTTACTTGATGATCTTTTGCAAGGATCAGCGGCGTTTTTAGAGGCGTACTTTTGGCAGGATCAAAAGGCGCTTCATCTGCACTGAGATCTGTAACGAAAAAAGAGGCATTTGAATTGGCGGTTACCATGGAATGAACAAATGCTGTGATAGGATTTTCTGCCTGTCCTTTCGACCAAATGACTTGGGTTTTAAATGAAAAAAACACTAATACCACCATCGTTAAGCCCAGAAGTGATAGTGTAATGTATTTTAAATTCTTTTTTGCAGTCAATAGTTTATACGAGCCATGTAATATTTTCGCCAATAGAAATAGTGAAATGCAATAGGCTATTAAATTTACAATAATGCTAATGGATATATTCTCCTGTAAAGCGGTTTTTGCTTCATCAC
This sequence comes from Gelidibacter salicanalis, assembly GCF_016469035.1. Classification (GTDB taxonomy): domain Bacteria; phylum Bacteroidota; class Bacteroidia; order Flavobacteriales; family Flavobacteriaceae; genus Gelidibacter; species Gelidibacter salicanalis_A. The sequence continues at coordinate 43,017 of NZ_JAEHJZ010000009.1, forward strand.
TACCCAAAAAATCCGAATAATAGAGCCATTGGTAAGTAAAAGGTTTTCCTAATAAAATAACAGTGGTAATATTTGAAAATGCTGCAACCGTTGCAAGAACGGCAAACAGTATAAATAGGACTCTAATTGCATTTTTGATTTTAGTACTCTTTATCAATAGTGTGGCCAGACCAACTACAATTGTAATACTGACCACAAAATTAAAATCACTAAAACTAGCTCTAATAACTTTAACAATAAGTTTCGGGTTTTTGGTATAACTCACTGGATCAAACCCAACAATTTCAGAACGCGCAAGCGCTTGAAGTAGGATTAAACTAATGCTAAGAAACACGATAGTTTCAAAATGAGATGGTGGCTTTATATGACCCATCCTTTTTTTCTGTATGATATACAACACAAGCAAAACCACTGTAAAGAAAATTAGTACCAGCCAACCTTTTGTTAAGAGTTTTGATTCAGTTTTATGACGCACCTCAGCATAGTGGGCAGTCTTTGTGAGGGGAGCATCATCCACAATTAGGATCTGTCCATTGGACTTTAAATCCCAATAATCAATATAATGGCCTTGTTTGTTTTTAGTAATCCAAAAATTATAGTTGAGTTTATAATTTTGTGGAATTTTTATTTTTATTTTAAAGGTATCTCCAGAAGCATACATGGGAGTGTATAAAAGTCCGTCAGTAAGTTTTGTGTTATCATTTAACGCAGCAAGCTCACCCAATGGGAGATCTTCAATAGACCATGCCAGATAAACCGAACCGGATTGTGGAGCGATGTAATTGATTTCCTTTTCAAGGATGGAAAGCTTAGAATTTAAGCCCGCCAATGAATCCTGAGCCAATACCTTGGTGTTTTGAGCAGAACTAGAGTGATGAACACTTCCTAAAAAGAAAAATATAATAGTGATTATTAGTAGCCGGCATTTTGTATTCATAATCTTATTTAAAGGATCTGACGGTAATAAGTTACCCGCCGGATGGGCAGATGGGACATGTCTGGTATTTTGTAGGCTAAAGATAAATGTATTCTTATATCATTATATAAATTAATTCATTATTGTCCGATAAAGAATAAAGATCCTGCCTCGCCGGCAGGCAGGCGCTGCGCTTATAGTCCCGATGGCTATCGGGAAAAGAACAGAGATTTGATTATAACTGACTGATAAACAATCGTTATTCTAAATTAAATTTGCCCAATCACTCTAAGTGAGATTGATTTCAAATAGCAAGGTACCATTTTTAATATCTCTTACCAGGTCTTACCTTAATGGGCTTTGTAAACTTTTTACTTGTTTTACCGGACACTCATGAATTAATTGTATTTTTTGTAGCTTTTTTCGCCTGATCTGGTTGGTAAAGATCTGATCTTGATTAAAATCGTTTTTTCGGACTTTGTTTACAGGTTCGGGATGCCGTTTTTTAACCAGGAGTTTTATGGTTATACTGAACCTGATCTTTTTTATGATCTAGTTAAAGGTTAAAACCCTGTAATTTGAGTGCAGTTGCTTTAGTTTTTATAAGCTTTTAAGCGTATGTTGTCATATCGACAGTGCGAGGAACGAGTGACGAGAAATCTTATAATAATATGATTCCTCTTCGTGCCTCATTCGGAATGACAAACTATTTTCAGAAAAGAATTTCATTCTTTTGTTTAAAACTATGGATTTCTAATCCATAGTGGTTTATTTTGAGTGGCTATTGATGTATTGTACTGCAACACTGTGACTTCTTTTAGCGTGTGAGAATGGGAAGCGGGGTTGTCCTTATTTATTATCAAGTAGTTTTTTGTTGAGTATGTATAAATGCCGTCAAAAGTTTACCTATAATCTGTAGGTTTGTTTATATGCTTTTATAATTTGCAGGTACCAATTAACGGTTATGAAAAAGAAAGCCCATATCACTAAAAAAGTAAAAACCCCTTGGCCAACTAAGAAGGCTATGGAACAGGTGTATGCCATGAAACTGTGGGGCAACAATCACTCTGAATTTTATTCTGGTGAAGGGTCGCATCAGCCAGATTTAGTGAATCCGTATATCGATGTTTTAACACGGTTTTTAATTTCTTTTGAAACTCCGCTGGTGGTATGCGATTTAGGCTGTGGCGATTTTAATGTTGGCAAGGACTTGGTCAAGTTTACTGATCAATACATTGCGGTAGACATTGTAGCAGATCTTATTGAGCACAATAAAGAACAGTTTAAAGAAGATAATTTGGACTTTCAGTGTCTGGATATCGCCGTAGATGCTTTGCCCGTTGCGGATTGTGCTATAATAAGACAAGTACTGCAACATTTATCCAATGCTGAAATACAGCGTATCGTACCCAAATTAGCTAATTTTAAAAATATTGTTGTTACAGAACATCTGCCGGAAGGCGATTTCATCCCCAATAAGGACATTATATCAGGACAAGGCACGCGACTCAAAAAAGAAAGCGGCCTGAACCTCGTGGTCTCACCATTTAATTTTAAGGTTAAGGCAGAAAAAATATTGAGTTCTGTAAAGTTAAATCAGGGTAGAGGGGTGATTGTAACCACACTGTATACTGTTTTTTAGCGCCTGTTAACTAGTGGTTGATTCTTATGGTTCTCATAATTGTGTTCTGACTTATAAACGTTACTTTTGAAATCCTAAATTGTTTGTTATTAATCTATAGTGTATGCCGTATCGAGATGTGTTTGTTCTTTTCTGGGAGCAAGTAAAAGAAAGTATTGAAGAAGGCCGCTTTGCCAAATTAACCATGGCCAAAACCATAGGTAAGCCTGACTTAAAAAATATATTTGTCCGACCAATCTATTCAGAGGAGGGCTTTAAGGTATTAGTGAAAATGCGCTACAAATTAAAAGAAACGGAAGATGTAGAAAACGAAATGACCTTAGATGAGGCGTTTGTGTTTTTAAAATCGCATCTTAAAATGTCTTTTTGGTCTGTGCTTTTATTTACCACCACAAAGGATGTCACTTTTAAAATCAATAAAAAGGATGCGGGCAGAATTACCGAGAATTTGCCAACTTTTCGCGATGTGACGCAAGCCAAGAATGATGTCTAGCAACGTTCGCTTTGGTAGTGCGTTTATTTATATCGCCTTAATCGACCTAATCAAATAGGATTGTAGGCAGATAATGCTGCGATAACAATTCGTCAAGTAGATCGTCTTTATAACACCACTTCCCATTTAACTTTGAGGGATTTTAAATATTAAAATCGACCTGTTATTTATATTCATTCTAAATTGTTATCTTTGTACTTCGAAAAAACATATTATGAAGACAATATTAGCAGTAGCAATATTTTCGCTTTTGGTTGCTTGTGGAAACGAGAACAAAAAGACAGACAATACTGAAGGGCAAGAAGCCAATAAAGACCAAGTGGTCAATGTGTACACGCACCGTCATTATGAGCCAGACCAGAATATCTTCAAAATGTTTGAAGAGAAGACGGGTATTAAAGTAAAGGTGATTAACGCCAGTGCAGATGAGTTGATTCAGAAAATGAAAATGGAAGGCAAACAATCGCCTGCTGATGTATTGATAACCGTAGATGCAGGTAGATTGAGTCGTGCTAAAGATGAAGGTTTGTTACAAAGTATTGACTCTGAACTCTTAGAAAATTCCATCCCGTCACATTTACAGGATATAGACAACCAATGGTTTGGGTTGACCAAAAGAGCGCGGATTATCGCGTACGCAAAAGACCGCGTGAACCCAGAAGATCTATCTACTTATGAAGATTTGGTCAATAAAAAATGGAAAGGTAAAATTTTGGTAAGGTCTTCATCAAATATATATAACCAATCTTTGATGGCGTCTATTATTGCCAATAATGGGGAGGCAGCTGCTAAAAGTTGGGCTGAAGGGATTGTTGCAAATTTGGCGCGTTCTCCAAAAGGTTCCGATAGAGACCAAGTTAAAGCCGTGGTAGCGGGTGAAGGCGATTTGGCAATTGTCAATTCCTATTATATTGGCAAAATGCTCAATTCACCTGATGCTGAAGAAGTAAAAACCGCGCAAAAAATTGGTTTGTTTTTCCCTAATCAAGAGGATAGAGGTACACACATTAATGTGAGTGGCGCAGGGGTTGCTAAATACGCTCCAAACAAAGAAAATGCTATTTTATTTATTGAATATTTAATTAGTGAAGAAGCGCAACAGGTATTTACGGATGCCAATTATGAATACCCAATTTTAGAAAGTGTGTCACCGGTTGAGGACATTAGGGCATGGGGCGATTTTAAAGAAGATAACTTAGGGTTAAATAAGTTAGGCGAATATAACAAAAAAGCAGTTTTGATATTTGATGCAGCAGGGTGGAAATAAAGACGAAGCCTTTTCCTTAAAAACGAGGATTAAAAGACTTAAAAGAGATAGTAACAAGTGGTCAGTATTTACACTGGCCATTGTTTTTTTCTTGGCGCTACCCATCATATTTATTGGTGTAGAGCTGTTTGCTGGTCCTGGTGAAACATGGGGGCATATTGTTGAATACTTATTGCCAGATTATATTTGGAATTCGTTTTACCTGGTCTTCTTTTGTAGTATTCTCGTTTTGGTTTTTGGGGTGTCTTCGGCCTGGTTTGTGTCGCGGTTCGATTTTATGTTCCGCAAACAGATGGAATGGCTCTCAATCCTTCCGTTGGCCATCCCTTCCTATATTGTTGGCTATGCGTATGCTGGTATTTTTGATTATGGAGGCAGTATGGATCTTCTGTTCAGACAGCTCGGCTTGGAATTTATCCGCATTGATATTATGAATAGGGCGGGACTCGCATTTGTATTAAGCATTTCATTATTTCCTTATGTATACGTCAGTGCCAGGGCCTTCTTTCTTAATCAGGCCAATAATCTATTGGAAGCTTCAAAAATGTTGGGAGTCAGTGAAGTGAAAACGTTCTTTAAACTGATGTTGCCACTTGCCAGACCTGCCATTGTTGCCGGGTTGGTTTTGGTCTTAATGGAAGTGCTTAACGATTACGGTGCGGCTAAATATTATGGTGTAAATACGTTTACCACCGGAATTTTTAGATCGTGGTTTTCACTTGAAGAACCCCAAACGGCGGTGTATCTATCGGCCTTATTGATCATTATTATTTTTGCTTTGATACTTTTTGAAAAATGGCAGGTGCGAAAGATAAAATTCACATCTTCAAAAACCAGTAGCACCCAAATTCAGAGAAGAGAAACAAAAGGATCGACGCATTGGCTTATATTTTCTGTGGTATTTCTACCTATTCTATTGGGGTTTGTGTTGCCTGTTGCACAGTTGATCTATTGGGCCGTATTAACCGCATCGACCGTTTTTGACCTAGAATTTATTATTATTTCACTTCAAAGCTTCGCTATCGCCATCACCTCTGCCATTATAACCGTGTTCTTTGCACTGTTACTGATCTATTTTTCAAAATGGAGCACGCTTAGTGCCATTAAAAATATTTCTAGAATTGGTGTGTTGGGATATGCCATTCCTGGGGCGGTCATTGCCATCGGGATTATGATTCCTACGCTCGCCTTAGACAAATGGCTGATTAAAATGCTTGGTAATTTTGGAATTGATTCGGGGTTGATCATTAACGGCACGTTGATTGCGCTATTGTATGCCTACGCCGTTCGATTCTTGGCGGTGGCGTATAATCCGATAGATTCCACAGCCTTAAAAGTGGACAATTCCATTCCGGATTCTTCCAAGGTTTTAGGCGTCGGAAATCTGAAAACCTTTTTTAAGATTGAATTCCCGCTAATTAAAACAGGCGTATTCAGTGCCGTTATTTTGGTGTTTATCGATGTTATGAAAGAGTTGCCCTTAACACTCGTTTTAAAGCCCTATCATATTGATACTTTAGCGGTAAAAGCCTTTGAATACGCTAGTGATGAGATGGTTATGGAGGCCTCAATCCCGTCTCTTTTCATTATCTTTACAGCTATGATTCCCGTGATATTTTTAAATAAATTATTGATCAAAAAATAACCATGTTAACAATAAACTCGCTTTCTAAAAGTTTTGACAAAGGCAAGAATTACGCCATAGAAAATGTGACCTTTAATTTAAAGGCAGGACAGGTGTGTGCCATTGTAGGAGAGAGCGGAAGCGGGAAAACAACCTTGGTGCGCTTAATTGCAGGGCTAGAACGGCCAGACCATGGAAGCATCACCATGGAGGGGAAAGTCATTGCCTCTTTAAGTAAATTTGTACAACCGGAAAAACGCAAAATTGGATTGGTTTTTCAGGAATATGCATTATTTCCGCACTTAACGATTTTGGAAAATGTGTTATACGGGATTTCCAAAGTAAAGGACAAGAAAAATAGAGCCCAAGAGATGCTCGATTTGGTTGGTTTGAGCGATTTGGGCAAGCGTTACCCGCACCAGCTCTCGGGTGGACAGCAGCAGCGTGTTGCCTTAGCGAGGGCCCTTGCGCCAGAACCTTCTTTGTTAATTTTAGATGAGCCCTTTAGTAACCTCGATACCATGTTGCGTACGCAGCTGCGAAATGAAGTGTTCGATATTATAAAAAAAACAGAAGTTACCGTGTTATTCGTTACCCACGATACACAAGATGCGCTTTCTGTAGCCGATGAAATTTTGATTTTACAAAATGGTAAAGTCATTCAAAAAGATGTGGCTGCAAATTTATATGTAAACCCCAACACTTTATATGTTGCTTCATTATTTGGAAGCACCGTGCATATTAATAAAAACCTACAAAATGCGTTCAGGTGTCCACTAAAGGAAACTTGTTGCCATGCCATCAGGAACGAGAAGATTAAAGTGAGTCCTTCGTCTGTCGATTCTGATTGTGAATATCTCACAGCAGCCCAAGTCATCAAAAAAATTGAACTTGGAGATTCCATTCAGTTGCTACTAAAGCTTGAATCAGGAGAGCAGCTGACCGTAATGACCCAAGATAAAAACATTGCAGATACCATCTATATTGGGTTCAACTCCAAAGATATTTTAGAATTTGATCAAGAGCACTAAGAGAAGGAGTGTAGTGTTATTCTACAAATCTCAGGCAATTTTAGAACCATAGGTGTTTCCGTACTTTAAAATGCCGTTACAATTAAAGAGGGTTGCGCAACTTTTTCAGTTTGCCATCTTCATTGTGGTTTCTTAGTCCTGATATAAAGCGTCCATCTGATCTTTAAATTTTTCAATCACCAAGCGTCTTTTTAGTTTTAAGGTTTGGGTTAAAAATCCGTTTTCGACCGTAAAAGGTTCCTCAGAGAAGATAAATTTCTTCGGAATTTCATATCCGCCATATTTCTCCTTCAAACTTTTTCTAATTTCAATCCCTACAAATTCCTGAACAAGTGGCGAATGGATCAACTTCTCAACCTCTGTTTTAAGATGGAGATGTTGGGCGGTTTTACGCAAAACATCCTGATCGGGTACCACAATGCAAATGTTATACGGTTTGCCATCACCATAAATCATTGCGGTTTCTATATAAGGCAATAAAACAATGTCTTCTTCAATAGCCGACGGAAAAACGTATTTACCGTTCTCCAATTTAAACTGCTCTTTTAATCGGCCAGTGATGTACAGAAATCCATCGGCATCCAATTTTCCGCGATCTCCAGTTCTCAACCAACCATCTTTCGTAAACACTTGTTTGGTAATCTCGGGTTTGTTGTGATAGCCTACCATAAGGTTGGGGCCCATGACTTGAATTTCTCCATCGTCACTATGGTCATCAACTACCGATTTATCGATGCGGATTTTAATAAATTCCAGCGCACTCCCCACACTGCCTTGTCTGTTTAACTCAGGACTGTTCATGGTTATTGCAGGCGATGTTTCACTCAATCCATAGCAATTGTATACAAAAATACCAATGTCTGCAAAAAAGCTTGTCACTTCTTCATTCATTTGAGCACTGCCGGTAATGCTTCCTATTAATTGGCCTCCAAAGCGCTCTTTAATTTTAGAGAACACGAGTTTGGAGCCTATCCAATATCTCAATTTTGTGCCGAGATCCACTTTGCCATTGTTAAGACGGTATTTACGGGCAGCTTTTAAAGAACTTTTAAAAAGCTTCAACTTAAAACCACCTTCATCTTCCATTTTTTGATGAATACCAGCATAAATTTTGTTGAAGACGCGCGGTACCGCAATGAGAAATGTGGGCTTTACGTTTATAAAATCATCGGCAAGCGTTTCCATGCGTTGCATAAAACCAATGGAGCCTCCAACAAAGAACCAATTGTAAAGCTCGGCCGTTTGCCCGTAACTGTGTGCCCAAGGTAAAATGGACAGACTAACTGAATTTTGGTCGAGGTGATTACTGTAACGGCGGTAACCGGCTCTTGCATTTGAAACAAAATTACCGTGGGTAAGCAATACACCTTTTGGCTCTGAGGTTGTGCCAGATGTATAGATGAGTGCTGCAATATCTGTAGCGGCAGGAATCTTAGACGCAACCAAATGTTGTTCGCCTACAGATTCTAAAAGGCTCATGCTTTGCGCGCCAGTGGTATCAATAATGTAAATATGTTCTAAGGAAGGGATTTTATCTTTTAAGGGTTTGATTTGCTCATAAATAGCAGGGGAGGAGACGAGTAAAAATTTAATTCCGGCATCTTTAATAATATACTCCCAAGTTCTGTAATTTTCACTTTCGTACATCGGTACAAATCGGGCGCCCAATCCGTAAGTAGCAAAAGCTGCTACAGCCCATTCCACGCGGTTGCTAGAAATAATGCCCACCGCATCTCCTTTTTGGATGTCAAGGTGTGCTAAACCACTTCTGAAATGATTGACGCGTGTACGAACATCACCATACGTGACCCATTTAAACGCTCCAGATTGTGGATCCATAGTTCCAAAAAGTCTGTTGTTGGTAAACTTTGCTGTTGATGCCTCAAAGAGTTCAACAAGATTATCTGGCCTTTCTATAGTTATCTTTTTGTTAGTGTGCATCATATGTATTGTATTGCTAAGACTTTTTTCTAATTTAGGGTCTACTGTTTTTTTCAAAAATCTAATTATGACAATAATCCAAGACAGGTCAGTATAACCTAAGCGATCAAAGTACTCATCCTAATGCATTAATCAAATTATAATAGTGAAATGTTTTTTTTATAAGGGAATTTCTTTTACTGGGATGTGCTTTATTTTGAAATAGACTCCCCATCTACTTATATACCAATTGAATGTTCTCCTTCAAATTTAGTATTCTAAATCTACTTTCATGGCTTTTACTTTTAAAGTTTAAACGGTAACCTAGGTTACAGTTGGAACAATATGGATTATGTATCTTTGGTGATATCAATTCACCCAGTAATAATCAATAATCCAAATTTTTTAAAAGTATGAAAAACCAATTTTTAATGATCCTTTTTGTTTTTGTAGGATCTGTTATGTATACTCCAGCTACGGCACAATCCTTAAGTGTTTCAGCTATTGAAAATTCTGTTAAAAAGGACGGAAAATATGCCATTCTTGTTTCAAATGCGCGCTACTTTGAAGCAGCCGTAAGAACCGGAGAAGGACTAAAAGCCAAGTCTCCTGAAATGGATTTTGAAGTGGTATTGGTAGGTCCCGTAGTTAAAGATTTGGCTACTGATGAGAGTTTGAAGTCTTCTATAAAAACTAGTGAGGCATCAGGAATCAGGATTGTAGTTTGTGAAGCGGCTATGAATCACTTTAAATTGAAACAAACCGATTATGACGCTACGATCACGTTTACACCTGATGGGTTTGTCTATATGTTTGGTTTGCAGGAAAGCGGCTATAAAACTATTACCCTATAGTTTAGAAGGAGTGTCTTAAAATAGATGTGCGAGCATTTAACATCTTAATTTAGATTACTTTTATTCTTAGCTCCGATGACACTCTTCACTTAATATGAAAGAACATAATTATACACGGCCTTTACAGAAATGTAGAGGCTTTGGTTTTTAGATGCCTTAAATAGGTTGAAAACCTACATAAAAGTAGCTAATTAATCTAATTATTTTTGGTTGTAACATCTCTTTAAAAGCTTTTCGTCCATTTTATTCCATATTTAAATAGTAAGCCAATACCCAACACATAGGCTAGATTGATTCCTACTATAATGATGCTAAATGCGGTTCCAAAATAGCCACTAAAAAAGTTTGTAATTAATGGCGACCAATGTTGATAAGTGAAAACCTTATAAAGAATGGCTATTGTAAAATAGGATGCGACTAATAAAAAGTCAATTCCCAAAAGTTTTTTAATCATTTAATTAGGCGTTGAGAGTACGTTGCATCATGATTGGCAACGGTAATGTTTTAAGAATTATTAAGCAACTAAGCTACTATAAACCATATGTAAATTTGGCCTCATGAAGACTGATGTAGGACAATTTTAAGTCCCTAATCTCTCCTGAAACCCATTTTTGTGTCTCCTATTTTCTCTAGTGGAAATATATGCAGAACTGCCTGTTTGTAAGAATTAATCAAGAGTAGGAGTTGCTCCTTAAAACAATGGCGCATCAGTTCTTAATTATTTTCTTGACAATATGGGTATGATCGTTTAAATAAATCTTAAGCAAATATAAACCGCTATTAAATTTTGAAACATCTATTTCTTGCTTATTTCCTCGATACACGAGTTTAGATTTGATATCATACATTTCAACTGACGCAAATTGTTGCACATCAATGTAAAAGATATTTTTAACGGGGTTTGGGTATAAACCAACAGTGTTGATGGTTGGTTCTATTAGTGATAAAATTTTGTCATTGGTTGTAAATGAAACTAATTTAGCATAATCAGATATCGGAGGAATAGTAAAGGATTCGGACGTTATAAAATACTTGTTGGCTCCAATATGGCTTATAGACTCTGCTTGTTCAAACCCTAGGCTTGGAAGCAATGTTTGTGTGTTGGTGCCTGAAAAGATATCATTACTTGTAAAATTTTCACTCGCCCATACAAAGGGTTGTAATATGTTAGTGTAACCTATTAAATATACTTTTTTTGTTGATGGATTGTAGGTGGCCCCAGTTATCAATCCTCCACTAGTTAAAGTTGTTGGTAATGGATCTACACTATAGGTTCCGGCATTTGGCGGAATGGCGTACGCTTTTGTAGTTCCGTTAACCCAATTTTTAGTGAATAAGATCAAGTTATCGGCATCCAAAGATATGAGAGCTTCAGCGTCCCATTCTGTAGTATTTGGGCTAGTGGTAAAATCTGTTTGATCTGAATAGCTAAAGTTTATCACTTCTGCATTTATATTGGTAGAACTCAGATAATCACTTTTAATAATTTTGTAGATTTTTAAATCGGTTCTATTGCCGTTGTTATTACCTATATCGCCAATATAAATTGAGGTACTGTCTTGTGTAATATCTTCCCAATCTACATTAGTGGCGTTGGCAACAGTAACTGTTCTGCTTACTAACCCAGAAATTGTGTCCAACTCATAAAGTTTATTTTCATTACCTGAATCATTATGGATAATAAGTTTATCATTAAAAAATATTGTACCCGAGGATTCGTTCAAAACTTCCGGTAATGGAAATTTTTCTTCAACATTGGTTATTTGACCAATGGCATTGAATGACCCTAAAATGAGGGCTGATATTATAATTAATTTTTTCATTGTGTTGATATGGGGTTTGTTTTGAAAGTTTCTTTTGGCGTAATATCTATAGTTTTTTATACGTTGGTTGCTGTTTGAATGTGTTTTTACAGTACATTATAAAAACCCAAGCAAGCATCATTCGCAATTTTGTTTAGGTAAAATAAGCACTTTTTTTATATACCTGGCCATATGACGGTTTTTTATTTTAAAAATGGTATTGCAGGGACATATATGTTTTTTAATCCCTTGTGACTTTTTCTAATATTGACAATAATAAAAACTATATTATATAGATACAAAATTAAAAGTGCCAAACCTATAAATGAGAATTGGGTGATGAAGTTAAAAAAGGCATTTAATATACTAAAATTAAATGGTAAAAAGGCTCCTTTAAAGGCTATAATCAAGACAGTGTAGACTGTCAGTATCCAGGTAATTTGAAAGCTTATTAGTTTTTTGCCGGTATCATCTACAAATTTTATCTTTTCCCTTTTTAAAACCCACATGACAAGTGGAATTATGATCCCCAATAAAGGATGAATTAAAATGCTCATAGCACTTAAGTTCAGAAGCGTTAAATAGCCCTTGTCCTCAATATCGGTCCACTCTAATAGGTCGTCGGGCGTTACTCCAAGTGCTTGTGTTAATTTTAGTAATGTATCTCCTCTGGGAGTGGATTCGCCCTTTTCAATTCGTTGAATGGTTCTGAGACTCAATTTTGATTCTTCAGCTAATTGTTCTTGGGAAAAGCCTTTTCGGTTTCGTAGGTCTTTTATTTTAATTGATAAGTTCTGATTATTCATTTCAATATGTTTTAATGATTACTCAGTAAAGATAGATTGATGTGTTTTAAGGTGTTGCGTCATTGCTATGCCAATCCTACGACATTTCTGCCATTGTGGCGATAGCATTGGGTTTGTTGGCGGTTGGGGTTTTTTATTCATTCATTATTAAAATAAACTAATTTTAGGACTCTAAATATAATCTGATGAACAACAATAGTCTCGTAACCATAATTCATTATATTGATTGTCCGTAAAACATCATAATTATATAAATTGATTCATTATAATAACCTGAACTGGTTTCAGCTTTTGTTTTAGGTTCTTCTTGGATCTTTTGAGTGCAATAACGATGAAAGCCAAGTAATTAAATCCTTTCTAGCTCTGTGTTGTTGTATCACATCGGTTAAGCAATCAACGGAAACTGTCTATCTAGGCATTTGTTGGCTCTATGGAATATCTCTCTCTATATAGTTCTTGGTCAAAATATTCGGCCCTATCAGCACTTCCGTTGCGTTTGTTGAAGCAGATGTTCCCGTTAATTTCCTTTTTGAAGCAAGCTTTGTTGAATTCTTTGGAATCAAACCCTGCGTCAGCATTCCAAAACAATCCCGTCACAGAAATATCTGCCTTTTCAGGGATAGCCATTACTATCTCAAACTGAACCTCGATATTGTAAAGGTCATTGTGGTTGCCCACTACGGGCTCTGACATTGCAAGGGGCAGTCCCTGTCTGTCGGAAAAATAGAGGGCATTGGTGGTTTTGCGCTTTTTCCGCCCTTTGTACCCGGCGCACTGGCCGCCCCTTATCACTGGGGTATGGCTTCCGTCGAGGTGGACACTGGAAAGATCGGGTTCGCCCTTGTGCCCTTGAAGGTGCTTTGTGAAACAGTCCAGCCATGTCTTACTTTTTTAAAAAAGATTAAATCACTTCAATATTAATATTGAAGGACTGAATCATTATTCAGTTAAAAAACATCTGCAAGCATCCCAGTAACTACATTTAGTTATTCATCATCATATGTTGTAGTAAATGTGATATCTTTTCCTTCATTTCTGGCTTGATGTACCATTTGTTGCATTTCTGTTGGAAGAGTATCTAGGGGTACGAACATCTCATCGACCATTACAATATTATTAAACGGATTATTTTGTTGCATTGTTGCGGTAGAGAATTCTGGGCTATAATACCCTAAGTCAAACATATCCTTTATGATTCGAGTTTTATTGGATACTGTTGTGGCTTTGGTTCCAAAATAGTCATTGATCTGCTTTGAGTTAATGTAAGGTTCAAAAGATTTATCAAATAGGAAGTTGATAGAGCCTATTGTTTGTACTACTGCGGCTGCCCATATTTCGAGTTTACCTCTTTTAAAAGGTGCTTCTCTTTTTCTTCCCATTTTGTTGATGAGTTTCTCGCAAAGCTCAAAGTATTCATCATTAAGTTTTTGGGAACAAAACGCTCCCGTTAGTTCTATTAATTGATTCTGTTTTTCTTTGATTTCATTTTTGGTCATAAGGAGTGCTATTATGGGTTGTTTTGATGGCCAGGCAATAGCTTTTCCAGTTTTCGGATGCTATGATCTGGTATTCTGTTAAGTGTATTGGCAGGCCATTCCCTTGGATTTATGTGCTGCCTTTTGCAGTTGCCAAAGAATGAATATGGCATGGAAGCATTTTGTACTGCTCTGTGTGAGCCGCAGAACAGATAATTCTTTCCGCCGATCGCCATCTGCTTTGGCATATTTTGGACGAATGGTCCTTCTTTTGACAAGTGATCCAATAATTTCTTGTGACCACCTAATAGTGGATGAAAATTTTGATTCTCGACAAGTAGTTCATTATAGGTCATTGTAAAGCTAAAATAAAAACTATCTTGTAAAAAAGCAACCCAAAATCACGTTTTTTGTAACGTTTTCTCCTTGTGATGTTGGTAATGGCGATGCCGCCAACCCGTAAGATCAGATGGGCATAGCTTAAACGCAGACTTCCTACTTTCAAATCATATTTTGGCAGTTCAAAAGTGCCAGATTTTAGCCTCTTGTAGTACAAGGCAAATCCATCAGATTGCCAGTGCCAGATTTTTGCCCTGTTTCTAACCTTGTTGATAAAGATATATACTGTGCCACCCGTAGGATCCTGAGCCAAATCCCCTTTTAAAGCTCATAAAGGCTATCAAAGCTCTAGTGCATATCCGTTGGATGGTTATATAGCTGAAAATGGTGCGAAGTTCCTAATCCAAACATTTAAACAGGTATTTCTATTTCTACCCCGCTGGCACATCGGATGCTAATACTACGGATTTCTTGTTCTTGTCCCGAAGGGAACGTGATGGGGACAAAATAGGAAGGCCGATCAGGTGATGTGATAGCCGATGATAACTTTTTTATCCAACAGTGAAGTTTTCCTTTACTGATGCCATTACTTCGGCAAAACGCTTTTGGTCTAATCCAAAATCATGGAACTCCTTTACCAACTTACGCATCACAGAGGTGTTGCCTTTTTTTGTCATAACTCCCATTTCTTTGTGACAAAGGTATGTTAGCTGCTAGCGCTATAAAAGATGTACTTGCCTGGAGGGATAGATATCAGGAAGAATTAAAGAGATTAAATTAACACCTTACTTTAATGTAATTCATAACCAAATTGTCAGAGGATTACCAACTAAACCTACCGTTTTTATTGAAGCAACTTTTGCCCGACTCTATGTAAGTCAAGAAACAGATAATTCATCATTAGCAAAGCAATTAGGGTACATTGTATTAAGATCAAAAGATAATAAAACAAATAACCAAGTCTATAGGGCATTATGTGAACATGGGACTTTACATGATTCTTTGAAAATGTCAAATAAGTAATTAACTAAGTCGTAAAATTCATATTTGTATTTATTAGTAAAATTATGGACAATCCACGACTTATACCGACACAAAAAATCATTGAACGTTTACGATTCGAAAATCCTTGGTGGATAATATGTATGTAGATGGTGTACTCTTAAAAAATGTGTCCACTAGCCTGAACACTCTCGTTCATGTTGAAGTCAAGTTTGGCAATTAAGACAACATACAGGCAAATCAGAAAACGATACTTGCAATTTTAGAGCGTATGATCATTGCCAAAACTGTTCTGACCCTTTTAAGACTGTCAGTTAGTTGCGAATTGATCACACTGACACAACAAAGCGACCCTTAATTTGGCGTTTACTTCTTACTAATTAAAACCTTCCATCGCCAATAGGGTGGTGGTCCACACGATAACACATGATATAAAAATGCCGATTGTATTGGCCAAAAAAGCGCGTTTACGTTCTACCCCAAACAAATATCCCGCAATAGTACCAGCGTAAACACCAGTGCCCGGAAGTGGGATGAGCACAAATACAATCAATCCCCAAAACCCATATTTCCTTACATTATCGCCAGCCCCGATTTTGGCACGTCGGGCTACAAAAATTGCTGCTTTTTTATAATAATAATATTTAAAGAAATAAATATTAATCACTTTAAGAAAGAACATCATTATAGGAAACACCAAGACATTCGCCAAAAAGCAGAACAAAAAGACTAAATATATATTGACACCATTCAACAGGGCATAAGGAATACCAACTTTAGCTTCTCCCAAAGGGGAAATGCTCCAAAGCACCGCAATGAATAATTCAGAAATCATTTTTTTCGTAATTTGATTCGGCAAAAATAATCTATTTGGAGAGTGCTACAGTCAGGGAATATATTAAAGTTTAGCTAAAAACTTTACTTTAATCCCTTATTGAGGGTTTAATTCTCCGAGGCTTGCATCGAATTTTAAAAGTATTTTCTTGTTCATACCTTGCGGGCTTGCCCCGAGGTTCTTGATTATCGAACTCAGTCCATTAAATTCCATGATTTTTTGATTTTTTGGCTTCTTTATAATAGTATTTTCTATACTTCCAGTAAGACAATGTTCCTAATATCATTACTCCTGCTATTGAGTAATACACAAAATTTGGGGTAATCACCTTATCCCCGCTAGCGTATGAGTGCAAACCGGATAAATAAAAGTTGACTCCAAAATAAGTCATCATAATACTTGAGAAAGACACAATTGCCATGAGATTAAAGAACCATCTACCCCGTAATCCCGGCACCAACCTCATATGGATCACAAAAGCATAAATCATAATACTTATAAGCGCCCAGGTCTCTTTGGGGTCCCAACCCCAGTATCGGCCCCAGCTTTCATTGGCCCATTGTCCCCCTAAAAAGTTGCCAATAGTAAGCATTACCAGGCCAACGGTTAGTGCCATTTCAGTAATAATGGTAATCTCTATGATATTCAATTCCATTTTTTCCTTGTTTCCAGAGTTGGTCATAATCATCAACAAAAGGGCAACAGCCCCTAAAATCATTCCCAGGGTAAACGGACCATAGCTCCCCACAATTACTGAAACGTGGATCATTAGCCAGTAAGAATCCAATACAGGCTGTAAATTTGCAATTGCGGGATCCATCCAGTTCCAATGTGCGACCATCAGGATCATGGCCGCCACAAATGCCGTAGATGCAATTGTGAGATTGCTTTTTCTGCCAAAGGCGAGACCAAAGAACATTGTTGCCCAGCCAACATAGATCATAGACTCGTAAGCATCGCTCCAGGGGGCATGGCCAGAAATGTACCACCGTGCTGCAAGACCAAGGGTATGAAGAATAAACAATAATAAGACAACACCCGCACTAAATTTTATAAGCCTCCTAAGAATTTTTGAATCCCTGAATATTTGGGCAATCACTAAAATAAACATCAACAGGCCTGCGTAAAGGTACCAGATAAAAAGGCTTTTGAATATGTCGTATTTGTTATAGAGTACTTCAGCATTGATTTTTTGTTGGGATGGCAATACCTCAGCACCAAATTTCATCTGAAAACTTTTAATACTTTCCAAAAACTCATCGGTTTGGGAATAATCCCCACTCTCTCTAGCATCTTTCAAGGAGTTTATATAAAGGGGAAGATTTTGTCCGGTTAAAACAGAATCCATTCTTTTATAATTGGCTCCTTTAACCTCTGGATAAGATAGCCACTTATTATTTTTATCGCCGGGGACAGGAAAAATACGCAATAATTTACCCTGTAGGGTAGTGAAAAGCAGGTTTACCTTTTTGTCAGTTTCTATAAAATCCTTTTCAAATTGATCAGGAATTGAAACTTGGTAAGCCTTTTCCACATGCGATGATAATTTATAGATGCCGGTTTCTTCAAAGAAATCGCTCATGGCAAGATATTTCTGGTCTTCGGCCACGCCTGTAATATGCCGTATACTATCATTGCCAGGCTTTACGTAAATAATTGGGACATTATACCACAAAGCTGGATCTTCCATCATTGAAAGCAAAATCTGGTCGGCATTCAACCCCTTATAGGTGTCTTTTTTACTGAGTTTTCGTAATAATTCAGATGAAAAGGTATTCACCGGTTTCATTCGGCCGCCACCATCCTGGGTCACAAGTTTTCCAAATTGGGCTGCATGTATGGGTTTTACCGCATCCATCTGTAAAATGGAATCTGCCTGTTTTTTTGAGGGCAAAAAATGTTCAGCTTCTTGTTCCTTGTCCTGCGCAAAACCTGTTCCTGAAAGTAGTAGGATACTTATAAAAGTAGCTAATCGCGATTTTCGGGCCTTTACCTGGTCCAACTTTACCTTTAATTTTCCGAAACGGCTGCCCTTGTCAAACAAGATGAGCATCAAGCCCAAATACAACAAAGAATATCCTATGTAGGTGATCCAAGTGCCCCAAAAATCATGGTTTACCGATAGGATAGTCCCTTTCTCACCAGGCAGGAAAGCTGATTGAAAAAACCTATAGCCTTCTTTATCCAGTACGTGGTTCATATATATTTCATATGGCTCCGATTTGCCGTCATCTACAATTTCCACTTTGCTCTTAAAAGAAGAATAACTTGGGGAAGGATTGCTTTCGGTCCCCGGGTATTTTTCAGCAATAAAATCATTGAGTTTTATTGAAAAAGGCAATTCCATTTGTTTGGAACCGTAGCTTAATTGGATATCCAAGCCTCCCAATGCTACGTTTTTAGGTGGGATTATAAGCCCCTTTCCCCCAAATATGTTCACAGTTTTAGATTCCTCTTTCGTAGTAACTTTAATGCTAATTGCGTCTGACAGGTTATTATTTTTTACCTGCGTGGATACAATATCATAACTTCCCCTTGCCACCGGCACAGGAATTACAAATTGCATTCCATCAAAATTGTACAAAGAGCTTAGCATTAGTGTTTGTGTGCTGTCGGGGAGAACTTCCCCTTCAAGCTGATCAGACATGCGCACATAAGTCCCTTTATACGGACTCTTTATTTTATAGTTACTTTCCTTTTCATTAAAGGTAATATTTATGGCCCCCGTGGTTGGGACATTAAAGGCAATAAGCTTATTGTTTATTTTGGTGGCTTCGCCTTCCTTTAAATAATGTTCGCGACTATTTCCATCTCCCGCTGCCACTATTTGCAAATAATTCTCCCCTTGCTCACTTAAAACAAATTCTTCGTTGGCATCTTGAATAAAATTTTTCACCTCAATACTTACAGGTTGCTCGTTAAAATTGGTGTTGATCACCACATCATTTTTGGTCTCTTGGGCTAAAAGCACGGGTCTTTCAATAGTCCTTCTTCTAATTTCACCATTAATCTCCCCGTCTAAATGAATGGTGAGGTATGTTTTTCCCGAAAGGAACTTATTTGTGGTTTCTCCCTCTCGAATAGGCATGACACCTTCGTAACTGATATACCGGGTTACAAAAGCCCCCATCAATATTAAAACAAAGGAAAGATGGATTAAAAGAGAAGACCACTTTTCCCTTTTGTGAAGTTTATAACGATAAATATTTCCGGAGAAATTGATAACAAAAAACACCATGATCCCCTCAAACCACCAAGCGTCATAAATCAAAATTTTTGCAGTATCGATGTTATAACTGTTTTCTATAAAGGTTCCTAGTGCCATTGCTATGGCAAAACCAATGAACAATACGGCCATGATTCGGGTAGAAAACAAGACAGCGGTTATTTTTTTTATCATTTCAGGGAAGGTTTAGAAATTGCAAAATTAATTAATTTTAAATGGTTGATCAGCCTGAAAACAGAATAACAACAATAAAAGATATACTTCTATAAACTATATTCGCAATAAGGCCTAAAGAGATGGGATAGGTCTCTATTATAACTTTTGATCCACAGTTATTAATAAACTTTACTAAATGCTTACGCTATAATCTGCTCATTTATGGTGCGTAGCTTTAACGATTCTGAAGAAATTTTTGCGATTTTAATGGGCTTGCTCCCTTTCTAAAAGAATTTTAGGCAGATGAGGATAGAAGGGGGTCTTAATTCTGCTAATGCCCTAATGATTGTTTATGCTTTTAGAAAGTATATGTACCGATCGTTTATTTATTCCCATCAGATGAGAAGGGGCGGATACCAAACCAGGACAACACTCAAAATATTCACAATAAATTTTAGCCCCTATATTTTAGCCCACTATTGTCCGGTAAAGGAGTCAAAGCTGCCTAAAGAACGGCAGGCAAGCGCTGCGCCGTTAGAACCAACCTACAGGAAGGAAACAAAGACTTGAGTGTAGCTGGCTGCTAATTAGTCGGAATATATAGGCAAAATGTCTGCCCTTTCTCCAAAACATTTTTTCTAAAAAGGTAGTTTTCATTTAAAGATACTTGCGAAATCCCTTATTAAGACAGGGCTTATTAAACTATAATAGTATAACCGAAGACTAATGAATTAGAGTAATAGGTAGCTATACTGTAATGAATGCAACAATTAGCTTGTTAAGAAATAATCACTTTTTTCGGATCCCTTTATTCATTCACTCCAAAACCCATTTTCAGATAGTTGCTTTCGAAAAATAATTCTTCAGGACGTTGTCCCTCCTAATAAAAAAATATTATTAGACAAAAATCGTCTTCCCTCGTATTAAATATTACCCAAATAAAGTGATTAATTCATTATGAATATGACAATATTTAGCCAGAATATTATTAATTTCTCAATATTAAGCGGTTGAATTCAGTAAATCACTTATTTATCTTGATTATAAATTATAATATGCATCCTG
The DNA here is from genome assembly GCF_016469035.1 of Gelidibacter salicanalis. GTDB lineage: Bacteria > Bacteroidota > Bacteroidia > Flavobacteriales > Flavobacteriaceae > Gelidibacter > Gelidibacter salicanalis_A. Next base: position 63,470 of record NZ_JAEHJZ010000009.1, read on the forward strand.
AATATGACTTATGTCATACTCTAAAGCGTTTTTATGTAGCAATTTTATAGTGTATTAAAACACCTTAAACTTTTAACTAATTAATTTAGCTATGAAATCAATAAAAACAGGAATTGCAGCAGTTTTGCTATCTTCAATAGCATTTATGAGTTGTACACATGACGACACGTCTACCTACAAGCCGGTACTTCCGGGAGTAAATCAAAGTTCAGATATTTTGCTGGTTAAAAAATTCTCGACCGCACCAAATTTTGATGGAGATGTAGATGAAGTTTGGGGTGAGGCCAGGCCTTTGATAAATAAGGCTACTGTTACGCCCGCTGGGGACAGGGAGATCACTTTAAATCCATCTAGTGGAGGCGACTTATCATTAGAACCTACAGATTTAATGAATCCCTATACAGGTGAAGCTTACAACTACTCTCTAAGAGGTGGTCATGATGGTCAATATTTATACCTATTATTTGAATGGGAAGATGATACTGATAGTAAAGAAAGAGAATCTTGGTTCTTTAACCGTGATACAAGTAAGTGGCAACAAGAAAACAAATACGCCAATCATAAAAATGATAAATTTTATGAGGATAAATTTGGTTTTATGTTCCCAATTAAAGCTAATGGCAGTTATCCGGAAGGTTTTGAGGCCGGTACGTGTACCGTTACTTGCCATGGAGGTTTAGCAGATCCAAAACCAGGAGAAAAAGTGACTAGACACTACATGAAAAATGCTGGGGAATTGGCCGATTTCTGGCATTGGAAGCGTGACAGACATGCATTAGCTGAAGCTGTTGATGATGGTTTCGTACAATGGGAAGATGATTTTGGTATGGCCTCTGCTAACGGAAGAAAAAATGATGATGGGATCTCTCCTTATGCAAATAATCAAACATTTGAAGATACTGCAACAGGAATGAAAGGACCAAAATATGTAATACCCAATAGAGAAAACTACTATTGGATTGCACAATCTGAAATTGATGCCGGAACAGCAAAAGCAGTGACTGCAATTGCATTAGATGGTACCATAACCCATGAAGGCGGAACAATTGATCCTAATGGAGATCCTGCATATTCTCAAGGATTTGGCAACAAAAGAATACCAAGTGTTATAATTAACCCAGGTGGACAAGGAAATGATGGTAGATCTGAAGTACAAGTGAAAGCAAAACATACTGGTACGGGATGGCAAATAGAAATTAGAAGATTACTGTCTACGGGCGATCCTAAAGATGCTGAATTTAAGATTGGAGAAACCCTACCTTTTGGATTGGCAATTTTTAATAATGCTGCCATTGCCCATGGTCAAACAAATTTCTTAACCATGAAAATCGAATAATAATCTTTTAGAATGTAAAGTGCAGTGTCTTTATCTGCACTTTACATAAAGAAAGGGTTATGTCTTAATTCAAATAACGAAAACATGAAAAAACTATTTCAATATTTAATGATGATAAGCTTGGGTTTGTTTTTTACCTCTTGTTATTATGATACGGTATATGAAGATATTACTGATGGCGGTAACGTACCAGATGTCGTTTCCTATCAAAATGATATTAGTCCCTTGTGGGGACAGTGCGTGGGATGCCATAGCGGGGATATAGCCCCAGATTTAAGGGCTGATGTATCCTATAAAAAACTTTTAGATGGATATGTGGTCCCCAAGGATGCAGAGGGTAGTATTTTGTATAAATCCCTTTTAGGAATTGATGGTGTATCATTAATGCCTCCGGGTTCCCAATGGCCCAATTCTAAAATTAATTTAGTTAAAGCCTGGATCGACCAAGGAGCTCTTGATAACTAATTTTTAAATATAAATAGGAGTAAACTCCAATCAACTAAAGAACATCATTATGAACAGAAATTATAGATTAATTCCTAAATTTTCAGCTGTTCTCCTTCTATTTGCTATGTTGCAGATTCCAGTATTAGCAATTGCGCAGGAGATTGAAGAAGAAGAAGATCACAGAGGGCTACAACGTGTGGGAAACACTTTTGAAAGCAACTGGCTTATAGACAATCAGACTGTTATTGTCCCCCTGAAGAACACAGCGCAAATGGATATTCAACACCGCTTTGGTGTCGTTAAAAATGGATATAAGGACTTATGGGGATTATATGCCCCTTCCAATATTCGTATTGGTCTTAGTTATGTACCTATAGACAACCTTCAAGTGGGAGCTGGATTCTCTAAAGACCGCTTACTGTGGGATGTCAATGCCAAATACGCAATCCTTACAGAGAACGGTAAGAAAAAATCTCCCGTGAGCGTGAGCTACTTGGTAAACATGGCTATTGATACGCGTGAAGAAGAGTACTTTGTTGAAAACACAGACCGCTTAAGCTATTTTCATCAGCTAATGGTGGCTCGTAAAGTCACAAGGGATTTCTCCGTGCAAGGTTCTATAAGCCTCTCCCACTTTAATTCAGTGAACGGATACGTTACACAAGATTTGGAGATTGATGGCGAGATGAAGAACGACCATCTGGCAGCCGGCCTCATGTGGCGTTACAAAATATCAGATGCCTTCGCCTTTATTGGCTCTTATGACCAACCGATTACCAAGCACGTGAGAAATAATCCCAATCCAAATATTGCTATCGGGTTGGAAGTTGCAACAGTAATGCATGCTTTTCAAGTGTTTGTTGGTAATTACAAATGGTTAGTGCCACAGTATAATAGTGTAATGAATAACAATAACTTTGCAGATGGCGCTTTCCTTATAGGATTCAATATTACCCGTCTATGGGACTTTGAAACAGAGAACATGAAAGAAATGCTCTTTAAACGAAAAAATAAATAAAAGTTTAATTTTTGGATGGTAACTAAGGCCCGCATCCTTGGCACAATTGCCTGATGTGGGCTTTGGCGTTCCTGGATTTTATGGTCTGGGTCTCTTATCAATGACAGTCATTACGGATAGAATAGCAACCAATGCAATGAATAAAATGAGATGCTTTACACTAGTCTAGAGGAGCTTTAGGCTAATTAAGCCCCTCTTTTTTACCAGCTCATGCTCAATAAAATGGTTTTATTTAGAGATATGGGAAATAACCTGCTTTTTAATAGCGTTTGCAATTCGTTTGCAGCTTAAAAGTTATAGTGTGCATAAAGCGATGTAAAACAAAATAAGTTCCGGATCAATTTTTACATAGTGTCAATCCGTTCGTAAAATGCATTTACTTTGTCCCAGTTGGTGTATTCAATTTCGGTATTCAGATTTGTAGGTCCTTTAGTCATCCACATGATAAATCGGATCATGGTTTTATCAAAAAACTTATATTTTTTATAGTCTAATTTACCAGCAAATACTTCCACAATTGTTGGTGTCCAATCTATAGTTTTGAAAAACTTTATAACATAGGGATTGGTTTCCGGTGAGTTTTTTTCAGAATTTCTCGCTACAAGGTTCACAGAAAAAAAAGCTGACTTTACGGAATTAAGTTCTGTTTTATGGCTATTTATAAAATCTATTATTTTTTTGTTATGCACCCCATATCTAATGCTTGACCCTATAATAACCTTTTGAAAATCGGTTACATCCTTATTGAAATCCTCAATTGAAAAAAGTTCTACTTCTTGGTTCTTAACGATCAAATGGTCCCTGAGTCTGTTGCATATTTTAAAGGTTTGACCATCTACTGATGAATATATGATTAAAGTCAATGTTTGCAGAATTAATTTTTTGAGTTAGTCATTTAAGTACTGTGTCTTGCATCCAATAAAAATAGAGATTATTAATATGTCAAAGGTCAAATATACTAGTAATTACTTGCGGAATTACCTCAAAAGGCGTTTTGTTTTCTGGTAATAAATCGTTTTGATAGGATCGTTTAATTAGTAAAACTCAATTTTTAAAAGTTGCGAAGCAATGCATTAAAAATTGNNGTCGAGGTTGTTCATTTTTTAACTTTTCATTCATCCTCATATATGGGGTGCAGAAAGCATCGATACCACCAAAGTAATGATTTAAGGCATCATTCTTAGTTATGATATCCAGATCTATATGTGATTGGTTTTTATTACTATAACAGAAGTGTTGCCCATGTGCTCAATTTTAATTATTTCATACTTCAAATTGAGGGTTAGATCTCTCTCAAGATAATGGGATTATGCGGTTTGTTGAGGATTCAAATCTTGAAGTGTTATTTAATTTTTGAATATACTGCGTGTTGGAGACAATCATTTAATTTTTATAAAGCTTACTTTTTCCTTCCCGTAAAATGTTCCATCGTGCTGTAAATTCCTAGCACACTCCCCGTGAACCAGTCGAATACATTGATAGACATGACTGCTTGCCCAAAGCGAGTGACTCTATAGATGTATCCCGGAATCGTCACCATTTTCTTATTTCGTTCAATGGCTTTCACAATGGTTAGCGAAGCAACTTCCGGATCTAAAATTGGAATTTTTGATTGCACGCCGTCAAACATTCCGGTGTTGATATAATAGGGCATGATTGTGGTGACATTCACGTTCTTTTTTAATTTCCGCATTTCCAATCGTAAACTGTCTGACCAACCTATTAGCGACCATTTGCTTGCGGCGTACACTGACATTTTAGGATTTGAGATAAGTCCGCCTGAAGAGGCAATATTACAAATATGACCTGAATTTATTTGCAGCATATCCTTTAGGAATTCCGCTGTAATTAACATGGGGGCGTTGGCATTGATCTCCATCGTTTTGATGATCTCTGCAGTAGAATGGTCATGGAAATACTCGCCAACAACAATTCCTGCATTATTGATGATCACGTCAACGCTTGGGAAATCTTGTTTAACGCTTATGGCAGTCTCCTTGATTTGTTGCACATCGGAAACATCAACCTGATAACCTGAAATTGGTCCAAGATTGGAAAACTCAGCAATAGTGGCGTCTATACTTACCTGATTGATATCCCAAATGATCACTTTTGCATGGCGCTCTAACATTAAGCGTCCCATAATTTTACCAATTCCGGAGGCACCCCCGGTGATTAATACTGTTTTATTGTTTAATTGCATGTGTTGAATTTATATGTTGACCTGAACTTAAGATTTTCTTTTTAGATACTCTTAAGATATGCTATCGCTTGAGATGTCAATACTCTAAAGATAGTAGTAATCTTATACGTTCTACACCTTTTTTACGATTTTATAGGCAATTATAACGAAGTGAATTAATAATTTGAGAAGCCTCTGGTGTGAAAGAGTTTCAGACGGCTTGGTTCCAGAAGATTTCTGTTGATTTTATAAGAACTTATGGGATGCCGTCAACTGATGTTCAGAATTCCATCTGTAGAACATCATAAAATGTCTACATTATTTTTAATCCCGCTTTTTTATAACTTTTAAATAGGATATCTTCAGAATCTAAATCAGTAACTACCGTTCCAATGTCGTTTAAATTGCACACGTCGTAATTCAGTATGGCATTAAATTTATTGGGCGTTACTAAAAACACCGTCTTTTGGGCCGCATTGATCATTGCTTTTTTAATCATGGCAACTTCATAACCTTCATCGGTGACGCCCTGTTCCATGCTCAGCGCACTAACCCCAATAAAGCAGATATTGGCTCTGACGTTGGATAAATATTGAATTACATCAATACCTGTGGTCACCATGGAGTTTCTTTGAATTTTACCGCCAATAAAAATGGTTTCAATTAAAGGATGCTCGGTCAGCTGCATAGCTATAGGCAGACTGTAGGTGTAAACCGTGGCCCTGAGATTTTTGGGCAACAATTTGGCCAAAATTAAGTTGGTAGTACCGCCACTCATAATGATGACCATACCATCTTCAAGCAATTTGATGGCTTTTAAAGCAATCCTAACTTTGCTCTCCCTATTATAAATAACGTCTTCATTGTAATGGTACAGCTTTTGTACGGTAGAAATCGCGCCGCCGTGTACTTTGGCCAATAATCCTTGGTCGTGCAATTCTTTTATATCGCGCCTGATCGTATCTTCAGACACATTTAGTTTTTCAGACAAATAATTGGAACTGACTTTTCTGTTGATACTGACTTCATCAACTATTTTCTGTTGGCGCTCTTTTTTCTTCATATTTTTTTACTTTCAGACTCAGGCTAAACTCAATGCGATAATTTTATTAAATGTATGCAAAATATTGCAAGATTGATCTTTCAATTATGCATTTTATCATTAAATAGTATACATTTGAAAATGTTAATATAAAATTTCGCTAAAAGTAAGAAATTATGGGTACTTCTAATAGGTTAATGTCGTTGGATGTCTTAAGAGGGATTACCATCTCTGTTATGATTTTAGTAAATACCCCCGGAAGTTGGAGTTTTATTTACGCCCCATTAAGACATGCTGCTTGGCACGGTTGTACGCCTACAGATTTGGTGTTTCCATTTTTCTTATTCATCGTTGGCCTTTCACTATATTTTTCCTTTAAAAAATATAATGCGGTAGCTTCTAAAGCTGTAACGTACAAGATTCTTAAGAGAACGCTCATCATTTTTAGCATTGGTTTATTATTGAATTTATACCCTTATTTTAATTTTGAAAGTGTTCGGATTATGGGCGTTTTACAGCGTATCGCCTTAGCCTATGGGGTGGGAGCTTTGCTCTGCGTGAATTTTAAGAAAGAAAAATTGCTTTTCATTTTAGCGCTTCTTTTGTTGGGGTATTGGGCCTTGTTATATTTTGGGGCCAGCGCAAATCCGTATTCTTTAGAAGGAAACATCGTTAGACAATTTGACTTATTTCTATTTGGGGAACAACATATCTATAAAGGTTTTGGTATTCCGTTTGATCCAGAAGGCGTGCTGTCTTCCATTCCGGCCGTTGGCACGGTTATCATTGGCTATCTTATTGGAGATGTCATGAACAGTACCGCGTCTATAATCCTAAAAATGAAAAAACTTCTAATGTATGGCGCGCTTATGACGGTAATTGGAGCAGTATGGGGCTTTGTATTTCCTATCAATAAACCGCTCTGGACAAGTTCTTATGTACTGTATACAGCGGGTTTGGCAACGCTGGTTTTGGCGGCCTTAATTTTTATAATTGACTATAAAAAATACAGTTTCTGGTCCAAACCATTTGTGCATTTTGGTTCCAATCCGCTCTTTATTTTTGTGTTTTCAGGTCTTTATGCCAAAACCATCAGCTACCTCATTAAAATTCCGGTTAGTGATACGGAGTCTGTTTCTTTGTATAAGTATTTATATGCACATATATTCTCACCTGTGTTTGGTAATCTGAATGGGTCATTAGTGTTCGCCGTTAGCCACATCATTGTTTTTTGGTTGATTTGTTACATCTTATACAGAAACAAAATCTTCATTAAAATATAAATACGTTGTTATCAGCATTTAATTTTCATTATAAATTCGAGATTTTGCGATTAAAAGCGCATTATTCTGCAAAAAAGATGCAAGTATCTTTGATTTTTTACTACATTTAGTCAAAATTAACTAAATATTAACTGTATGAAAAATTATTGTTGTCAAGTAATTACCATGCTATTACTGTGTGTTGGGCAAATGTCTTTTGCTCAGTCCTCATCAGTCTCTGGTGTGGTCACGGAAGTAAGTAGCGGGATGCCTTTAATGGGTGTAAATGTGGTAGTAGAGGGAACATCAAATGGGAGTGTGACAGATTTTGATGGAAAGTATACCATAAACAGTGCTAGTGCATTACAAGGAAAAAAACTTGTATTTAGCTTTGTAGGGTATAAAACAGTCACTTTATCTATTGGTAGTAACAATCAGATATTGAATGCCACAATGGTAGAGGATGCCACAAGTTTGGATGAAGTTGTAGTCACGGCTTTAGGGATTAAACGTGAGGCCAAAGCTTTGGGATATTCGTTAACCACGGTAGACGGAGAAGATATCTCCCAAGTTAAAACTACAAGTGCCGTAAATTCATTACAAGGTAGAGTAGCGGGTGTCAACGTTTCCACGACCAGTTCAGGAGCTTCCGGTTCTAGTAGGATTGTGATTCGTGGAGCGAGTTCATTAACCGGAAACAACCAACCACTGTATGTGGTAGATGGAATACCGGTGATTAACAACACAAAAAGTTCTGTAGTGGGTCCTACAAATGATGGTACTGGTGATGGGGGTGACGATATTTCGTCACTTAATCCTGATGATATTGAAACTATATCCGTGTTAAAAGGAAGTTCTGCAGCTGCATTGTATGGGTCATTAGCTTCTAACGGGGTTATAATGATTACAACCAAATCTGGAAAAGGAAAACAAAGTTTAGGTATTGAATACTCTTCATCATATACATTTGATCGCGTAAATACTGATCTTCAAGACCTTCAAACTACGTATGGGCAAGGTAACAACAGGTTGAAGCCTGGGTTTGAATATGATGACAACAATAATCCGAGAGAGATCGCAGATATGGAAATGGCCATTGATGATTCTTTTGTGAGCACTTTGCAATCATGGGGCGCTATTATGGACGGTTCAATGGTGTACAATTGGGATGGGATAAAAAGACCGTACGCTTACACAGGTAATAATTTAGATAAATTTTATCAAACTGGAACAACGGCTATTAATACCCTGGCGTTATCAAAAGGCGGAGAGGATTACAGCTATCGTTTTTCTATGTCTAATTTAGATAACAGCGATATTTTTCCAAATTCAACTTTAAACAGAAAATCGCTATCGCTAAATGCATCAGCTAAGATCAATCCAAAATTGACGTCTACCGTTAATGCGAAATACGTTATTGAAAAGGTTCACAACCGTATCAACATTGGGGATACACCAGGTAATGCAAATACCGTAGCCTATGTGCTGCCAAGTAGTTTGGATATTAATGATCTAAGACCAGGTTCAAACGAGCAAGGTACTGAGCTTAGATTTCAACCGAGTAATTTTATCTCAAACCCATATTGGGCAGTCAATAATTTTAATAATGACGATAAGAAAAATAGACTGACCGCGTCTACAACCCTACGCTATGACATTACAGATTGGTTATATGCTACAGGTCGTGCAGGTATTGACACGTATGATTTTGCCAGAAGAGCGGTAACACCTTACGGTACAACTTACCGCCCAGGCGGTGAGTTGACGCAGGCAAAATCTACCTACACCTCAGTGGATGCTGATGTGATGTTGGGCATTACAAAAAACATCACAAGTAAAATTGGTACCAATTCCATTATTGGAGCCAATTCCCGTTCCTCTTCTTTTGAACAGTTGAGCGCTATTGGTCGCGGATTTATTGTGATTGGTTTGGAAGACTTGAACAATACCACGTTGCCAGAACCAAAAAACGATTACTTCAAAACGAAGACAAATTCACTTTATGGATCTTTTGAGGTGGATTATAGTAAATTCCTTTATGTGACATTTACCGGCAGGAATGATTGGTTTTCCACACTTTCTTATCCTGGTAAAACAACACCAAACAATGATTTTTACTGGTCTTTAAGTGGTAGTTTACTACTTAGCGAAGCATTCAACTTACCAGAATCTATTGATTATTTAAAATTAAGAACAAGTTATGCACAGGTAGCTGGTGGCGCTCAAAATGCCTATGCCTTAAATTTAGACTATGCAGTTACGGGCAGTTTTCAAGGCCAATCTTTCGGACAATTGAACGGAAACTCTATTCCTAACCCTAATTTAATTCCTTTTCAAAAGGACGAAATTGAGTTTGGTTTAGAGGGTCGATTTTTTGAAAACCGAATGAACTTGGATGTGGCTTTTTATCGCAATAAAACCTCTAATGATATCGTAAGAGCAGCAGCTTCACAGTCTTCAGGGTTTACATCATCTATATTGAATATCGGTGCCTTAGAAAATAAAGGTATTGAATTGTTAATTGGAGGATCACCTATCAAAACAGAAGATTTTTCTTGGAACACGTCTATCAACCTGGGTTATAATGACAGTGAAATCCTTCAAACTGATGATGAAAATACACCAATAAATGTTGATGGTAGCCAAACACGCTCTAGAACAGCCATTATTTCTCATATCGTTGGAGAGAATTACGGCGTCATTTATGGCTCTTCTTATAAACGAGATGCTTCTGGAAATATCATGTACGATATTACGGGCAGTATCCCAAAACCAATCCAAGGTGAAAATAAAATTTTAGGTCAAGGGGTTGCGCCATATACTATCGGATTCTATAACTCATTGAAGTATAAAAATGTGACTTTAGGATTTTTAATTGATGCTAAATATGGTGGTAGTGTACATTCCGGTACCAATAGAGAATTGATGTTTAGAGGTTTGCATAAAAAGACCTTGGAAGGCCGCGAAAATGGTCTGGAAGTGTCAGGTATTGACAACGCCACTGGCAATCCATTTACGATGACGGTAGCGCCAGAAAACTTAAGAACGTATTATGGCGTCATATTGGAAGAGAGTAGAGGTATTTCTGAAGAGGTTGTGTACAGTACGGATTTTATCAAATTCCGTGAGTTAAGCTTATCATATAGTCTTCCTACTAAGATCTTAAAAGACATTTTTATTAATGATTTAAGAATTTCTGTAATTGGTAGAAACCTGTTTTTTATCAAAAAGGATATTGACAATGTGGATCCAGAAGCTTCACTAAACAACTTGAATTCTCAAGGTATTGAAAGATTTGGAATCCCCTCAACCAAAAACTATGGGTTTTCTGTAAATATGAAATTTTAAAAAATATACAAATGAAAAAAATACTTATTTTACTAGCAATAGTTGTGATGTTTGGATCATGTGATGAAGGCTTTGAGGAGCTCAACGTAAATCCTACAAAACCAACGCAACTTGATCCAGCAACAAAGTTAACATTCATCCAATTGTATACGGGTGGCAGTAGTTATGTGGCAACTTTGTTTTATAACGTGATCCATATGATGCAAAATATTCAGCATCTTAACAATACGTCGTATGCTTCTTTTTTATATAAAGAAGGAAATACCCATCAGTTATTTGAAGAGCAATTTTCTAATACTGTAAAGAATGTTGTAGACTTAGAGGAACAATTAAAAGCGAGTACAAGTCCAACGGCTGAAACTGATTTGGCCATCGCAAGAGTGCAAAAAGTACTTATCTTTAGCAGACTTACAGATGCTTACGGAGATATTCCTTACAGTGAAGCTGGAAAAGGTTTTATAGAAGGCATTCGTTTTCCTAAATATGACAAGCAAAGTGACATTTACATGGGTATGTTGGAGACCTTAGAAAGTTCTGCAGCAACCTTAAGTACAGGAACACCTAGTTCTTACGGATCAGCCGACTTGTTATTTTCTGGAGATACTGAAAAATGGCAAAAATTTGCCAATTCGCTAATGCTACGGTTGGCTATGCGAATGGTAAAAGTAGATGACGCAAGCGCTAAAACTTGGGCAGCTAAGGCTATTGCAGGTGGGGTCATGACTAGCAACGCAGATATTGCATTTACTAAATATGAGAATTCTGCTAGTGATGGTGGACCTAACGTAAACCCGCTGACCAAAAGTTTCACCTCCAGAGCATCCACGCAAGTAAAAATTTCCAAAACGCTGATGGATTATATGAAAGATAGAAATGACCCGAGAGTTTCAGTATTATTCTCAACGGTAGATGGCAATACCGACTTTGCGTTACAATCAGGTCAGGACATCAATAATGAATCGCGAGGTAGCGCCAACTCAAAACCAAACATTAACATATTCGGTGGTTCTGGAAACATTGTGTATGATGCACCGTTATTTTTTCAAACCTATGCTGAAGTTGAGTTTATGTTGGCTGAAGCTGCGGAGCGTTGGGGATTAGCCGGCGGAGCTGTAGAAGCACATTATAACGCAGGCGTAACTGCGGCCATGCAATACTTGTCTCTTTATGGAGATGGCGCCGAAATTACGACCAGTCAAATCGATGCGTATTTGGCCGCAAATCCATTTAAACCAGCTGAAGCCTTAAAAATGATCAATGAGCAATATTGGGTAGCCACTTTTGGAAATGGTTTGGAAAGCTTTTCAAATTGGAAACGCTCCGGATATCCTGTTTTGGTGCCTGCAAATGTTGCAGAACTGCTTACAGACGGTAAAATTCCAAGACGCTTGCCTTATCCAGGTTCTGAGAAATTAAACAACCCAGAGATGCTTGCTGCAGCAATTGAGCAACAAGGTGGCGATGGACTTTTGACAAGAATGTGGTGGGATAAAAATTAAAATGAAGTAGTTAGTTTAATTTGATAGCAGAGGTGAGGGAATTGGAAGTTCACAACATTTAAAACTCTCACCTTTTTTTTAAAAATAAAGAATTTTTTGAAACCAACTATCCTCGAGGCAGAGCCATAGAGGTATTTCGTTGGTTTCATTTTGACCCGAAAAAGGTCAAAAACCAAAATTCTGTATTTAGATTCCCGTTTTCAC
>NZ_JAEHJZ010000090.1 GCF_016469035.1 Gelidibacter salicanalis
CCCCCACCTTAAAGGAACAACTTAACCCCAAGAACGAGCTCTATCTTTTGGCAGATGCCATCGATTGGGATTATTTCGAAAAGGAATTCGCACCGTTGTATTCGGACAGAGGTCGTCCTGCGCATCCAATACGGCTGATGACATCCTTGTTGATCCTGAAGGCCGTCTACAATCTGTCCGATGAGATGCTAGTGGAACGCCATTGGGAAATGAACGTTTATTTCCAATACTTCGGAGGGCTGTCCCTCCAGCAGTGGGGACAGCCCTGTGCGGCGAGCGATCTGGTGCATTTCAGACAGCGCATAGGGGAACAGGGCGTGGAAAAAATATTCAAGCATTCCATAGACAGCCATGGCAAGGATGCCCTGGATCCACACGTAAGCATTGACACTACTGCCCAGGAGAAAAACATCACTTATCCAACTGATGCCAAACTGCACAAAAAGATCATTGACAAATGTGCTAAAATAGCAAAGAGGTATGGGATTGTTCCGCGCAGGAGCTACAAGCGTACCGCAAAGGAATTGGTCAGGGATACCTATAACGGTACACATCCCAAAAGAAGGAAGAAGGCCAATGTTGCAAAGCGTAAGCTGAAGACCATTGCCGGACGCCTGATCAGAGAACTTGAACGCGAGTTGCCTGAGGGAGCCTGTGCCAGCGAACTGGAGCTCTTTAAAAAAGTACTTGACCAACATAAAAACGACAAGGACAAAATTTATAGCCTGCATGAGCCAGAGGTCTATTGCATGAGCAAGGGCAAAGCACATAAGAAGTATGAGTTCGGAAACAAGGCTTCAGTGGTGCTTACCCAGAAAACGGGTGTAATCATAGGAGCCATGACCTTTAAAACCAACGTGTACGACGGCCATACCCTAGAGGATGTGCTTGCCCAAGCTTACAGTCTAACTGGAAAAGAACCCAAGACAGCCAGTGTGGATAGGGGCTATAAGGGGAAACAGACCGTAGGGATGACACAAATAAATATTCCCAAGCCTCCTTTGAAAAAAGACAGTGCTTACCAAAAACGGAAAAAGAGAAAACACTTTAGAAGAAGAGCAGCAATAGAACCAGTTATCGGACACCTTAAATCAGACCATAGAGCAGCAAGGAACTTTCTAAAGGGGCAAATCGGTGACAGCATCAACTTTATAATGGCGGCAGCAGGATTTAACTTCAAGAAGCTGATGGTAAAGCTAAAAGAAACCGTGCTTTGGCTTTATTTTTACCTCAAAAATATGCTCGACTCAGAACCAAATGAAAATCAATTAGCATTTAGTAAGCCTGATTAATCATAAAGCC
>NZ_JAEHJZ010000091.1 GCF_016469035.1 Gelidibacter salicanalis
GCCGAATTCTTAGTTATTAGCGGCAGGTTTATTTTTCTATTTTCCACTTTTCTAGAGTCCATCCTTCGTCCAATTTCTCAATAATCAATGTGTCATTCCAGACTCCCCAAGGAAATAGATTCTGTTGTTCATTTGTTAGTTCTTGTATTGTTTCCCTGTGCCAATTCACTGAATCTATAATTTGCCATCCCTCTCCGAAAGGATTGGTTGTTCTAAAATATCTTGGTGGTTTAAAGTCAGCTTCTAAATGTACATTTCCTATTTTTTCAACTATTTTTCTGTTGTATGCTGCTTGAAGTGCAAAACCTACATAAAAAAAAGAACCTTTCTGAATAAGGGAAATATCCTTCGTTTGTGTGGGATGTACATAATAGTAAACACGAATTAACTCCACTCCTTGTCGTTTGTCAGCAGGAATCCGGACACATTGTAGATAGATATGACCTTTGCTTGTTTTTAATTCGAAAATATCCCCAAGTTCTATTTTTTTTCTAGCCATATTTTTTTACTTGCCGCTAACACACGTATAGAAGCAACTAGTTGCACCTATATCTATTATATGTTCCTATCAAACATATTACTTTTAAGGATAGGATACAATTTAATCAAAGCACTTTTTATTTTTATGATGCGAGCAAAATGTAAAAAGATACTCTCCCATAAATAACCACTAAGTATGTACACACTTGACCAAATCAATCACAGCACAACTTCCAAAAACCCTTACCTTGACCCAACGTTTTACCCATAGGCGGCAAACCAACCGGATGCGTCAACACAATAGTCAGCTCTGGCCAACTTACTCATGACCGAAGGGAGTAATCGGCGAGCCGAATTCTTAGTTATTACCACACGTATTTTAATTTCCGTTTTTCTTTTTTTTCGGAGATGGCGGAGGAGGTGGCGGAATAATCAATAATTCAGTTTTTATTTCTTCCATTTCCTTTTTTGTAACAAACTTTAAGTTGTCAGATAATATATTATCTCGATTAATGAAACGAATATATAACTGACCAAAAGACTTTTTAGTTTCTTCGTTAGCAAAGTCGAATATATAGATTAAGGGGCTTTCATTTATTAAGGTCAAATAGTAAGTGATTTTTAAGTCAGATTTGTCAATTTCGGATTCAAATGCTATAAGTTCGGTTACAAGCTCATCTGAATCTGTTCCCTCATACCAATCAGAAAGATTTGATTCTGTGGTTTTGTCAGTTATAATTCTACCAATTTTTTCGCACTGAATTGTAAAGGGTGCAAATTCCGATTGAAACAGTTTTTTGTTTTCTTGTGAAAAACTGTTTATAGAAATAATTAGGATTAATGTGAGAATCTTGTTTTTCATATTCCAACTAACTAACATCAATTTAAGTTATTGATAATCAGTTTATTTGTAAATCCGAGATCTTCGGGTTTCAATTCAAATTTATCGATTTGTTTTTTAATACGGTTCATGAGCCCAAGTTTTCTTTTTTGATCCAGGAACAGGTATTGTTTCGGAGGTTGATATTCGACTTTTTTTGTGACCATGTTCCATATAATCACAGCAAGTTTTCTTGCTGTCGCGCTGGCGGCTGAATGTCTTCCCTTTCGATATGCGACTCTTCGGAAAAAGTCTGAAAGGTGGGTATCCATTAGGTTGCCAATGGCATTTGCTGCCTGGCGCAAGGCAATCTCCAATTGTCCTTAACCAAATCCATTCTCCAAAGGCGGATACCCATAAACGGCATACCAACCGGATGCGTCAACACAAAATTCAGCTCTGGCCTATCGGCGAGCCGAATCCTTAGTTATTGGGCAACGTCTTTTTTCAGTCGCACTTGATAAATCGTTCCGAAAATCAGTCCGATTAAACCACCAATATAACTAAAATTATGCATTGTTCCGACTGTCAAAAATGCATTTCGGTCAGTCACACTTTTTGGTATATTCCAATCTGTATTAATTCCTGAAATTATGAATTTACCAAATAATATTCCTAAAAGTCCAATTCCGACTGCGATTCCCAAAGTCCGAATCGTTGCTCCGTAAACACTTTTCCACATTATTTTAGAAGACGGTTGAATTAGTCCGACAATTCCGTTTACTGCTCCAATTATTAAACCTGTCCACCAAGTTGCCCAAAATCCGATTATCGCAACAGTTGCGTGTTCATTTTCAAATCCATATTCTACAAATCCGAATTGTTCAAATTTGAATTTGGTAAAATATTCGGGCGAAATCGAGTAAGATAGTTGGTCGTGAAGAATTCCATAAATTCCAGCCAAAATCGGTGTCAATATTATTGTTAAAATTAAAATTCCGATTTTTCTCGCCATCGTTTTTTTTAGATGTTGCACAACGAGTGCATATGTGTAGTATCGCCTCAGCGATATTAACACATATGTAGTGTTATTGATAGTGTTCCATGTTCCGATAAATATAATATCTTTTGTCCTCATAAGGAACACGGAGTATAAAAAACGACCAAAATAATGGAACTCTGTGCATTCTGACCAAATTAATCACAGCACAACTTCCAAACACCCTTCCCTTAACCCAACGTTTTACCCATA
>NZ_JAEHJZ010000092.1 GCF_016469035.1 Gelidibacter salicanalis
GCCTTCTTTTTCGGTGACAGGTCTTACGGCTGATACTACCTATTACTTTACAGTTTTGGCCTATGACCTTGCGGGCAATGTATCGCTGCAAGGAAATATATTAGAGGTACAAACAACTGCTTCAGCACCAATTCCATACACTTCTGCTAATGCAAACTTAAGTACCGTAGATTGGCAAGCAAAAGATTTATTCGTTTCTCAACAGGTGGGAATTGCAACAACCCCTCATGAGGATTACAAATTGACCATTGCTGGAAAAGTCATAGCTGAAGGCGTAAAAGTAGCTTTACAAGGGAGTTGGCCAGATTATGTTTTTCTTAAAGAGTATCGTCTGCCAAGCTTGGAAGAAGTGGAAAGTCACATATTAAATAAAGGTCATTTGATAGACCTTCCAAGTGCAAGAAACATAAAATTAAAAGGAATAGATTTAGGTGAAATGGATGCACTTCTATTGAAAAAAATAGAAGAGCTAACACTATATATTCTCCAACAAGAAAAGAAAATTATTGAGTTGCAAAAGATTAATGGCGACTTAAAAATTCTGGCTGATAGGATCATAGAACTTGAACGGAAAATGGAAGAATAGTCATATAACAAGATATTGAAGAGTCTAAATCATCTTGACTAATTTTTGTCAATCCTATTTTAAAATATATTTAATTGGTATAATTTGACCATCTCATGAAACACGCGTATATAATCCTCCTATTTTTTTGTGTCATATTTTCAGCGGATTCGCAAAGCATTCGCAAGAATTATCAAGAAATGACCCTATCGGAAAAGAATGCGCTTGTTAACGGGTTTTATCAATTGCGAAACGGACCAGATTTAGTCAATGATCTGGCACAATTTCATGGTGATTTTTTTAATTTTGGTAATTCCGAACAATTGGATATTCATTTTAATCTACCAAATGAACCACAACGACAGATATTCTTCTCTTGGCATCGAATGCAAATGTTTGAAATGGAGCAAGCGCTTCAGCAGTTAAACCCCAATATCAGCTTACCATGGTGGGACTCGTCGGTAGATCAGTCTCCAAATTCTCCCTTATTTGATTATGAATTTATGGGACAATTTAATACCAATTGGGGTCTCAATAGAAATTTAGGAAACAAGGGGCCATTGCCTACTCCCCAAACAATAACCAATGTACAGGCTATACAAGATTTCTTGATTTATTCCAATCAAGCTGAAAGAGGAGATCTGCATCGTGGCGCACACGTTTGGGTTGGCGGTGTGATGAATACACCACTTTCTCCAAGAGATCCCATTTTCTATCTTCACCATACCTATGTCGATAAATTATGGAAAGATTGGGTGCAGCAAAACCCTGGAAGTTCCTCATTTATAATTACTTCTATGATCAGATATGATGGTACTTATTCCTTTGATGGGGAAACATTGCCATTAGTAGATCCTGATGATATTGTAGATAGTGTGGAAGCCCTAGGTGTCTTTTATGCTGAAAATGGTCTGGCTGAACTTCACAATTATGTTGTTAAAAACAAGACACAGAATTTAGAAAATTTCTACTATCAATATACCATTGATGTAGGCAACGGCTTTAAAATACCAAACAATCACCATTGTAAGGTTCAGTCTGTTAATGAGATCAATTTAATTCCTGGATTTGAGGCGTCGGTTGGCTCTAATTTTATAGCAGCAATTGATATGGATCAGGAAAGTGCTAAAAAACCTACCATTAGAAAAGAGAATTTCTTCGATTATGACCCAGCATTACAGAACATTCATGCTTATGATGATATAGTGCCGATAGAGGCCACTATGAGTGTTTCGGTTTATCCAAATCCATTTGTAGATGTATTGGTTATAGATTTACAGCAAAAAGCACAATCGTTAGTAGTGGAGATGTTTGATATTTCGGGACGTTTGCTGTTGACAAAGCATATGGAAAACACAGCGTCCATGACCATTGCTGAGGTTAAAAGGTTTAATAGCGGATTATATATAGTTAAGGTGGTTGTCAACGGTAAAATGGTGGTGAGTACCAAAGTGGTCAAAAAGTAAGGCTGAAAAGAGTATTGAGAAGTAGCCGAGATTTCACATGTGATTTCAGCAATATACTAGGATCAGAAAATATCTCACAGATACCATAGGTATTTTATTGGATGACTTCTTGAATTTCTCTAAGAATACTCAAGCATACTTTTACAGATATTATTCAGACACAAATTACTTCTCCCTAATCTTATGCACTTTAAATCAGGTTTTTTTCACAAAAATCATTAGTCTTAATGTTTTAATAATTCATTTGCTTAACCCAATGAAAAGCGGGAGTTTTGCTTAGAATTAAAAACATGAAATCCGGATTTTTATGGAGAATGAAAAATTAATTTTCTGTCTCGAAGCCATTCCAGATGTTGATTGTACAAGCCCTACTGAAGTTGTTAAAATTTTAGAAGATATTGCATTAAAACAGGGGGTGACCAGTATTTATAAAGCTTGTGATAGCATTGAAGGATTAGAGGAGAGTTTGGGCATATTGTTATATGAAGATCATAATTTTAAGGATTATGAAATCATTTACCTCGTGATGCCAGGCGAACCTAATACTATTCGTCTGAACGACTACTATTACAGTATAGAAGAAATAGCAGAACTTTTTGAAGGGAAAATGAAAGGGAAAATAATCCATTTTGCAAACGAAAAAATTTTAGATTTAACCGATGAAGAGTCGCAGTATTTTCTTGATGTTACGGGGGCTCGTGCCATTTCAGGTTACGGATCAGACCTCAGTGAAATTTCTAGTGCAAGTACCATAGATCGTGTCTTTTTTAGTTTATATCAAGAAAACGATGATCTTAAAGAAGTCGTAGAAGAGTTGTTTCAAAAGCATTATAGTCTGTGTAAATTATTGGATTTCAGGTTGTATTATTAAGCATGTTATCCTATAGCACCATAAATCTGTAGCGGTTTTTGTCACTGTGTTTTAATATGGTAAGAGAGTTTGTGACTAAAACTGTGGACGAAACCGCTCTTCAATCAATTCATTTCTACCTATGTAAGTGTACATGCCTACCTATAGAAAAGATATGATATGGATGGTTTGGCATGCAAATAATTTCTGAGATCATGCAGCTTCCAAAAAATGAAATAGGCTAACATTAAGTGGATGTGGAAAATGTCGGCAAGTTGCAGTTTTATTATCTATTTAAAGGTTAAAACCCTGCTCCAGATAGCTATCGGGATTTATTGCAGTTACTTTAGTTATATAAACTTTTAAGAGTATGTTGTCATTTCGACAGAG
>NZ_JAEHJZ010000093.1 GCF_016469035.1 Gelidibacter salicanalis
TATGTGCGCTACGCATACCATATATCTATAGGGTGCAAGTCCCGAACGAGCCTGCCAATGGGAATCGTTAGC
This sequence comes from Gelidibacter salicanalis, assembly GCF_016469035.1. GTDB lineage: Bacteria > Bacteroidota > Bacteroidia > Flavobacteriales > Flavobacteriaceae > Gelidibacter > Gelidibacter salicanalis_A. The sequence continues at coordinate 73 of NZ_JAEHJZ010000093.1, forward strand.
CAAGAGCAAGGGTGTCTTTCGTGAGGGGGAATCTGAAGGAAGCTGGCGGCAAATCTGTGATTGAACGAACAGAAACATAATATAAGGCTTACTCTGTGGGTCAGTGGGCATTAGACCGCAAAGCCCGATAGTTGGACGTAAACAGAGGTAGTAAATTATGTCAGTTACATTGAAAGAGATATGAGTTTACCGTAGGAGGTCTGCAATAGTTAACCGAGGCTGAGACGAGCGAACTGTTTAGGCAAAGTGTTATTGCAGAAGTCAGCCGAAGCCATAGTAGTGAAGAAGCATTTGTAATGAATGTGGAGCGAAGGGCTGAATCCTTAAAGCTGGGGAGTTTTTTTTTAGAATAGTAAAAGACAATGAAAAAGGATAGAAAACAGTTGAAGAATCAGATGAAGCCTGCTGGACAGGAAGAATGTTTTCATGGCAACGACCTTTTCGCTGTAGCGACACCCGTATGGTTTCAAAGCAGTGGAAAGGTAAATCCTGAGTGGCTTTCTATATGCAGGGAAGAACGAGATCAGACAACAAATTTACTGGAACAAGTTATAAGTTTCAGGAATTTGCAAAAAGCCTATAAGCAGGTAAGAAGCAACGGCGGAAGTGCAGGAGTAGATAAAATGAGCGTACAAGACTTTGGAGATTGGTTTGCCGAGCACTACCAAGACCTTCAAATGGAACTACAACAAGAAGTCTATGAACCACAAGCCGTTAAAGGGATCCAAATCCCGAAACCCAAAGGAGGATTTCGTCAATTGGGCATCCCCACCGTAAAAGACCGAGTGGTGCAACAAGCCATCGGCCAAGTATTGCAACCAATATTTGATCCCAAGTTCTCGCCCAACAGTTACGGGTTCCGTCCCAAACGCAATGCTCATCAAGCTCTGAGACAGGCCTGTAAGTTTGTCAAATTAGGCAAGACCAAGGCAGTAGATTTAGACTTAGCCAAATTCTTTGACGAAGTAAACCACCAAAGATTGATGTGGCTATTGAGTACCAGAATAGGAGACAAGCAACTTTTACGACTTATCTTAAAGATTCTAAAGACGGACATTCTAACCGATGGACTTCA
>NZ_JAEHJZ010000094.1 GCF_016469035.1 Gelidibacter salicanalis
TAATTAGTGCTTGGTCGTAAACCTGTAAATTGTTGATTATTAAGTTGATAACTCATTGTCGATCAACGAATCTCCCTCCGATAAAAGCCTTAAATTGGTATGAACAATGGTTTTACTTGGATTATCCTCTGTAGATTCGATAAAAAATGATGCTATGCGTAAACGATTTGAGTTATCTCCAGTACTAGGAAGCCTTGCTATTTCTGAGGTAATAATTCCCATAAAAAGCAGAGATGAACTTCCGCCCGTATTGCTGGCACTCCAGACTATTTTTGTCAGTGAACAGTACCATCAAAAAATGTTTTCGATTGTAGAGCCTGTGATTTTAAGGGATAAAAAGCAAACGGGCCGCGAAGGAATGAGTATATGGGAAGTAATTGTTCTGTCGGTGATTCGTTTAACGCTCAACACCAAT
>NZ_JAEHJZ010000095.1 GCF_016469035.1 Gelidibacter salicanalis
ATCACCATTTTTGCGATAATTTCAGTGGGAATCTTCGCAAAATGCTGATTCAGATACTTACGTCGCTGGTTTATAATCTTTCTTGTCAATCACCATTTTTGCGATAATTTCTCTCAAAATTTCAGAGGTACCGCCACCGATTGGGCCTAGTCTGCTATCACGTAGCAATCGTGCCATTGGATAGTCTTCCATATAACCATAACCACCTAAAAACTGAAGGCAACCATAAATAACTTCATCAGCCATTTTTGTGGCGTGCAATTTAGACATGGTTGCTTCTTTTACCACATATTCGCCTTTATTTAAACGGTGCGCTACTGAATAATTGAACTCTTTAGAAATTTCCATTTCTGTATAAAAATCGGCGACTTTATGACGTAAGGCTTGAAATTTATCAATGGTTTTACCAAACGCTGTGCGCTCAGACATGTACTGTACGGCATATTCCAATGCAAACTCAGCTCTTGCGTGGGCATTGATACCCATAATCAATCGTTCTAATGCAAAATGCTGCATGATGTATGGAAAGCCTTTGCCTTCTTCACCCATAAGTTGATCTGCAGGAATGATAACGTTATCAAAAGCTATTTCTCCAGTATCTGACGCTCTCCATCCTAATTTATCCAGTTTTGAAGAAGATATTCCAGGTGTATCTCTATCCATCACAAAAATACTCATCCCATTATGACCGGCATCCGGATCTGTTTTAGCAGCAACTACCAAATAATCACTGTAAATTCCGTTGGTGATAAAAGTTTTAGAACCGTTAATCACATAGGTATCGCCGTTTCTTATTGCCGTAGTTCGCATACCGGCAACATCACTTCCTCCAAACGGTTCGGTGATGCATAAACATCCAATTTTATCTCCGGTAATGCTTGGTGCTAAATATTTCTCCTTGATTTCATGACTGCCTTCTTTATTCAGGTGTGTCATTGCCAAATAAGCATGGGCCCACATTGCTGCTGCAAAACCGCCAGAATTTATCTTTTGTAATTCTTCAAGAAAAATAACGGTGAAGAATAAATCGAGATCCATTCCTCCATAAGCTTCAGGATAGTTGATTCCGAAAAATCCCATCTCTCCAAATTTTTTCCAAATAAATCGTTCAATGGTTCCTGTTTTCTCCCATTTATCAATATGAGGAACGACTTCTTTCTTTAAGAAATCCTGTAAACTTTGTCTAAAAAGTTGATGTTCTTCTGTGAAGTACATGCTGTTCATATGTTGTATTTTTCGTTTAATTAAGCTTCAAATATAACTTAATTATCTCAAATTTTTGAACTGGAAATTTTTTAACCAACAACAGTTCGTCAAAAGATTTAAAGCCTTCTCTCAGGCTGCGTTGCTCAATAATATAGTGGGCAATCTCATAATCAATATGCTGAATCGTAACCAACTGATCTTTGCTTGCTGAATTAAGATCAATCTTTTCAAATGCTCTAGGTGTTTTAACAGCAAAATCATTAGTCACACGGTAGATAACTTCCGGTGTCAAGCCATAAACGTCCTCAAGCTGGATTTCCGAAATAAAACCCCCTTTAAACTTGTTCCGGTATTTAATAATATTGTCTGATAATTTTACGCCAATACCATTTACTTTTTGTAAATCGTGAGCCGTCGCAGTATTTAAATCCTGTTTTTGGGCGAATGTTTTTGAGCCGTAGCTTTTTGGGTCTGACATTTTAGAATAGTCTATCCAATTCGTTTTGGGTTTAGGTTGCGTTACCCAATCTGGAAATTTAAATAATGGTGCCAAAACCGCGAGCAAAGAATCCGATACCTGCGTAACCTCCTGAAATTGTTTCGCCGAATTGATCCATTGGTCGGCCGCTCTATATTCCAACAACCGATCAATTTCTTCAGTCGTCATGCCAAGTGTATAGCCTCTATAGTCTGTTATATAATTTGGATTAAATAGATACACTTTAGGTGCATTCTTCTCAGCCGAAATCTGCTTTAGTGAATCGACTTGCTTTCTGAATCCTTCTAGTTGTCTTGAATCGGTTTGGATTTCTTCCGAAGAAAAATCAACAAAGGCATAAATACATTGAACGACAACGATGAGTATGGCCAATAAAAAAATCCCATTCCGTTGACTGTTAGAAAACTTGAAATGGGATTTGATGGCCATGATAATTTTTTTTTATTTACTAGGCTCCTGCTTTTTATAAAGGAGATTGGCCTTTAGTTTTATGATATAGGCATCTAAATCAAACTTGACTTCTTTAGACATAATGTACAATCCGATAATGTTAGGGAATGACATGGCTAAAATCATCATATCTGAGAAGTCTAATACAGCTCCTAAACTTACGGAAGCTCCAATGACCACAAATACCAAGAATAACATTTTATAGATGAATTCAACTTTTTTGCTTTTCCCAAATAAATAGGTCCAAGCTCTCATTCCGTAATAAGACCAAGAAATCATTGTGGAGAACGCAAATAAGAATACCGCTACAGCTAATACATACGGGAACCAAGAGATTTGACTTCCAAAGGCATCAGATGTCAACTGTGCTCCTGCTAAACCTTCTACTTCGTGCATTCCTGTAAAAATTAACACCAATGCCGTTAAGGTACATACCACAACCGTATCAATAAAGGGCTCTAATAACGCCACAAAACCTTCTGATGGCGGGTGATTGGTTTTTGCCGTACTATGGGCAATAGCCGCCGATCCCACACCGGCCTCATTGGAGAATGCCGCACGTTGGAAACCGACCACTAACACGCCAATAACACCTCCTTTTAACGCTGACGCACTAAACGCACCATCTACAATAGCTGAGAATGCAGGTCCTATATTTTGAATGTTCATGATAATGACTGCCAAAGCTGCCACTACATAAATGGTAGCCATAACCGGCACGACTTTTCCGGTTACTTTTGCAATACTACTGATACCCCCAATAATAACAACACCCACTAAAATAGCGGTTACGATCCCAAACCAAAACCCGTTACCAACTAATACTGGAAACTGTCCTGCCAATTGTTCAAAAGATTGGTTGGCCTGAAACATGTTACCACCTCCAAAAGAGGCTCCAACTGCAAGGACTGCGAATAATCCCGCCAATACTTTACCCAAACCTTTCATTTGACGCTTTTCAAGCCCATAACGCAAATAATTCATAGGGCCTCCAAAGACACGTCCGTCAGGTAATATATCTCTATATTTAACACCCAAGGTACACTCCACAAATTTTGTGGACATCCCTAAAAGTCCGCATACAATCATCCAAAATGTTGCACCTGCACCACCTACAGAAACGGCTACAGCCACCCCTGCAATATTACCCAAACCAACAGTTCCTGAAACCGCAGTAGCTAAAGCTTGAAAATGGGTTACTTGACCTGGGGCATCTGGATCATCATATTTTCCACGCGCTAAATCAATAGCATGTTTAAAGCCTCTAAAATTAATAAAGCCCATTCTTATGGTAAAGAATACCGCCCCTATTACCAACCAAATAACAATAAATGGGATCGGTTTTGTTAAAGGATCTCCGTTAGGATGTGTTAACACTTCCGGTTCTTCGTAGACCACTTGAGCAAAGAAGTGCGCCCCCTGTTCAATAACGTGTTTGCTATTCTCTGAATTATAAATGGTTTGTCCCTCAGCAATAAGGTATTTCAATGTGCCTTGGGCTAATGAGTTTACCGTAATTTCCTTACCCTCATTATCTGTGATGATGGCAATGGGCACATCTCTTGAAACCTGGGCACCTTCTGGTTTGAGCCATTGTTTAAGGATGTATTTGTTTTCAACCGTATTGGTCCAATCAGGAACGCCAATTTGTTTTACATCTGCATAAACTACCGGGTCATAAATACCAATAGCCGCAAAAGGGTCCCAAAATAAAACGGCCCCTAACGTGGCAACTGCAGGGGTCATGGTACCGTTAAACACTTCTGTAATGGCCTTGGTCTTTACGGTATACACAGCGGTTTTTGTATTGCCATTAGAATCAGTAACAACTACTGTATAAGGTACGCCTTCAGTTAAACCCTCCGCTTTATTAGAGCTTAAAGGGGTGTCTTGGTTACTCCATCTATACGTATAAGGAGAGACGCCTCCTGATGCAGTAACAGTAACAACACCATCATTAATATTTTCTGTGGGGTTTAGTATTTCTCCCTTTATCTCTAAATCCTGAGCAAAAAATAAAACCGGAAATAGCGTGAGACATAGGGTAAGAAGACAATTCTTCATAAGTGAATTTTGCATTAGTTAGTTATAATATTTGGTTAAAAACACCACAAGATGCTAAAAAAAAATGATTTTATAAAAGTTTGGTTGTTAAAATGAAAAAGACAGTATTCCTAAAATTAAATACGGATTAGAAATGGAATACCGTTTAGATGATTGCGTCGGGCGGCTCCAAGAATTTATAATTCCATGTAATTGGGGAGGCCTGAACGTGAAACTCGTACCTCATAAATCAAAAACGGAAGACCGTTTTGTATAGATTAAATCTTTAATACGCATCCAAAAGGCAAAAAACAAATAGAGCGCAAAGCCAAAACCAACGGTTACAAAAGTGAGATACATAAAAGAGATCCGCACCACTTTTGCACGAATACCCAATCTATCTGCAATACGCTGACAAACGTAATACCCACGTTTTTGAAAATATAATAAGGCGCTATATAAGATGTTCATGCCGCAATGTACTAATTTTTTGTTATTTTTTATAGTCTTTTATTTTGCCAGAATTGAATTGCCAATGGCACACCTCATACAGTTGTTCTTTTCGCAATATTCCGTTTTAAGCTGTATGAGCGCTTGTGAGATCATGGCTGAATTAGCAATAGGTTTAAGTGTATTAAACGCCGTAATAATGCTGTTTTTTTCTGGGATGATTTTTTGGGCAAACAATATATTATGGTAACTATTCAGGCTTCA
>NZ_JAEHJZ010000096.1 GCF_016469035.1 Gelidibacter salicanalis
AGTTGCTGCCATAGGATCGCCAAGTGGGCGGAGTGTTCGAATACATGAGGGCTGCTTCCTCGACACCCTCTAAGAGGGAGAGGGAGTGCCAAAGAAGGCATCTTTTAGACGACTTGTCCGCAATTCCGCGGGAGTCCAAATTAAAATCCCCATAACCAAAACAGCTTTTGGAGCTAGAGTTGTCCGCTTGAGCTGATGGGTGATGATATCTAGTTGTGCCCCCTCCATAGCCTGACCTGAGATCAAACTGGAACTCGATGTGGGTGCCACAGCTGACAACCACTAGCAATAGCAAGCAATAGATGCCACCAAAGAGGAGTCGGCGCACGCCGGGCAAGTCCAGCTCCAACCAAATGGTCGGGACGGAGGGGGACATGAAATCCATCCTAAGCTGAGCACCTGCTCTAACAGCCAGATCCGATTTGACCAGCATTAACACCCGGGTCTTGGCGGCCGGCGTCACCAACGGGAGGAATGTATGATACCCAGCTACAGCAAAACATCCGGCCGACGCCA
>NZ_JAEHJZ010000097.1 GCF_016469035.1 Gelidibacter salicanalis
ATCGTTAATTTTTTTGAACTTATAGTTCAGTACTTTTCAACGACCAAAGGAAATTTAATGTTTGGTACTCAAAATGGTTTGTTCTTTATTGTGCTAATACCGTTTCCAGTACTTCGCTACGCTGTCAATCCAATATGTTAATGAACTTATTTCTCGTTTTTCTCAGCGAACTCAATCGCTAAGCGGGTGCAAATATATAACCCTTTTTTAATTCCCACAATGTTTTATAAGTTTTTTTTAAAAGTTTTTTTTCACACTCTAATCAACTTACAATAAACATTATTTTAATGAACTTCCCGCTTTAAACGTTGCCGTTTTAAGCGGCTGCAAACATACAACCTTTTTTCGTTCCGCAAAACATTTTTTTTGAAAATTTCTGCTTCTCTATTTTAAGATGGTAATGAACGCTTTTCCGTTAGCTCAGTGGTCGTAACCACGTCGTTTGCGGGGTGCAAATATACAACCCTTTTTACTTTGCAAACAAACTAATCGTGCTCTTTTTTTGAAGTTTCTTTCTCCGTTCTGGAAATGAATGCGTTAGAAACCCAAAAACATTCCGACTCCCCTGGCCTGTTCTGTCCCGGAGGCCCGCGTTAGCGATGGAGCCCTTGCTTGAACTCTTTTGCGGGCGCCCCGGCGACCGCAAAAAGTGAGGGGCGAGAGCGCGGCGGGCTGCCCCAGAGGGCGGGCCGAACGCCCAAAAAAGAATACGCGTCAGTACATAAGACGAATATTTAAACTTCGAGGTGGATTTTAAATAGCATCCTGCTGTTGCGTCATCCTAATGGGCCACCTATATAAATAGGACCAAAAACATAGCGACGCTTGTTACCTATATATGATAGGTGACCATTTAAATGTTGTTCTAGAGATCTTGTCGCTTGGAGTGCTTCTATATATAGATAGATAACGACTGCTAATGGATCTCTCAGCGTAGAGAATTTTAGGTCATCTATATTATACCTATATATATATTGTATGAAAGTTTATAACCTCTTATCTTTGTCAACCTAATTAGTAAGATATATATGATTGATATAACGCTACCAGACGGAAGTGTAAAACCGTTTGAGAACAATGCAACGCCAATGGATGTTGCCAAAAGTATAAGTGAAGGATTTGCCAGAAATGTGATTTCAGCGAATTTCAATGGTACAACGGTTGAAACCCATACCCCATTGACCACTGATGGTACCTTGGTATTATATACTTGGAACGACAAAGATGGGAAGAAAGCTTTTTGGCATTCTTCAGCTCACGTTTTGGCGCAGGCACTTGAAGAGTTATATCCTGGAGTAAAGCTTTCCATTGGTCCCGCTATTGAAAATGGTTTTTATTATGATGTTGATTTAGGTGAAGACACCATTTCTGACAAGGACTTTAAGACCATTGAAACAAAAATGCTGGAGATTGCCAGAGGTAAGCACGACTTTAACTTGCGTTCTGTTACTAAAGACGAAGCTTTATCCTTATATAAAGCGCAAGACAATGAATATAAAGTAGAACTGATTGAAAATCTGGAAGACGGCACGATTACATTCTGTGATCATGCTACGTTTACAGATTTGTGTAGAGGTGGACATATCCCCAATACTGGGATTATCAAAGCCGTTAAAATCATGTCTGTTGCTGGTGCGTATTGGAGAGGCGATGAAAAGAACAAACAGTTAACGCGTGTATACGGCATTTCTTTTCCTAAACAGAAAGACCTGACGGAATATCTCAATTTACTTGAAGAAGCTAAAAAACGCGACCACCGTAAACTAGGAAAGGAACTCGAATTGTTTACGTTTTCATCAAAAGTGGGCCAAGGCCTGCCATTATGGCTACCAAAAGGTGCCGCATTGCGTGAACGACTCGAAAACTTTTTGAAGAAAGCACAAAAGAAAGCTGGTTATGAAATGGTGGTCACACCGCATATTGGTCAGAAGGAATTGTACGTGACTTCTGGTCACTACGAAAAGTATGGTGCAGATAGTTTTCAGCCCATTCTGACACCTTCTGAAGGTGAAGAGTTCTTGTTGAAACCAATGAACTGCCCTCACCACTGTGAAATTTATAATGCCAAACCGTTCTCTTATAAAGAGCTCCCTAAACGTTATGCCGAATTTGGTACAGTGTACCGCTACGAACAAAGTGGCGAGCTCCACGGCTTAACACGTGTGAGAGGCTTTACACAAGATGATGCACATATTTTTTGTATGCCTGACCAATTGGATAAAGAGTTTAAAGATGTCATTGATTTGGTGCTGTATGTATTTGGTTCATTAGGTTTTGAAAATTTTACCGCACAGGTCTCCTTAAGAGACCCAAATACTCCAGAGAAATATATAGGTAGTGATGAAAATTGGGAAAAAGCTGAAGCGGCTATTTTAAATGCTGCTATTGACAAAGGTTTGAACTATGTGGTTGAAACTGGTGAGGCAGCGTTTTATGGTCCGAAGTTGGATTTCATGGTCAAAGATGCCTTAGGCAGAAACTGGCAACTGGGAACCATTCAAGTAGATTATAATTTACCAGAACGTTTTGACCTTACCTATAAAGGTAGTGATAATGAACTGCACAGACCTGTCATGATTCATCGTGCGCCTTTTGGAAGTATAGAGCGTTTTGTAGCCATTTTGTTAGAACATACCGGAGGAAATTTCCCGCTTTGGTTAATGCCAACGCAGGTTATCATCCTATCAATTAGTGAGAAATATGAAAAATACGCGGAAAAAGTTTTAAATTTGCTAGAAAATGACGAAATTCGCGCCCTCGCTGATCATAGAAATGAGACTATTGGCAAGAAAATCCGTGAAGCGGAAATGGCCAAAATCCCTTATATGATTATTGTAGGCGAGAATGAAGAAAACGAAAACATGATTACCGTGCGTCAGCATGGCGGAGAAGACTTAGGCATGATTAGTGTACAAGAGTTCTCTCAAATTGTCGACACAGAAGTAAAAAAGACATTAAAAACCTTTAAATAGGCAAACTAAGTTTAACTAAAAAATATATAAGCCATAGCAATTCGTAGAAACAGAGGTAGCTTCAAAAGAACTGAAAAAGAGGAGCAACATAAAATTAACAGAAACATTCGATCCGAGAACGTAAGACTTGTAGGAGATAATGTTGAAACTGGTATATACACCACTAGGCAAGCTTTAGCAATGGCTGAAGAGCAGGGTGTAGATCTGGTAGAGATATCACCAAAAGCTGATCCGCCTGTATGTAAGGTCATGGATTATAAGAAGTTTCTCTATGAACAAAAGAAACGCGATAAGGCTCTTAAGTCTAAAGCGACTAAAGTTGTTGTTAAGGAAATACGTTTTGGTCCTCAAACAGATGATCACGATTACGAATTCAAAAAGAAACATGCTGAGAAGTTTCTGAAGGAAGGTGCAAAGCTAAAAGCCTTTGTGTTTTTTAAAGGACGTTCAATTGTTTTTAAAGAGCAAGGTCAAATTTTGTTACTAAAATTAGCCCAAGATCTTGAAGAATATGGTAAGGTTGAACAAATGCCAAGATTAGAAGGTAAGCGTATGACCATGTTCATTGCGCCAAAAAAGAAATAAGTACACATAGGAAACTATAGGTATAAAGATAATAAGCGAAAAGTAAATTTAAATTTAGGAGAAAATGCCGAAAATGAAAACAAAGTCTAGTGCCAAAAAACGTTTTAAACTAACGGGCACTGGGAAGATTAAAAGAAAGCACGCTTTTAAGAGTCATATCTTGACTAAAAAATCCAAAAAGCGTAAACTCGCTCTGACACATGACACTTTGGTGCATAAAGCAGACGAGAATAATGTTAAAGTGATGTTACGTTTAAAGTAACCCCATTTTAATTGGTTAAAACAATAGTATAAACCCTGGAGATAGGCAAAACAATTTAGCAAGTGTCCTAATAGACCGCCTACTACAAAAAACAATTAAGAAATGCCAAGATCAGTAAATTCAGTAGCAAAAAGAGCCAGAAGAAAAAAGGTTCTTAAACAAGCAAAAGGATACTTTGGAAGACGTAAAAACGTTTGGACAGTAGCCAAAAACGCGGTTGATAAAGCGATGTTATATTCGTACAGAGACCGTAAAGTAAACAAGAGAAATTTCCGTTCATTATGGATTATGCGTATCAATGCAGCAGCCAGATTACACGGAATGTCTTATTCAAAGTTTATGGGTGGAATTAAAGCTAACAACATTGGCTTGAACCGTAAGGTTCTTGCTGACTTAGCAATGAACAACCCGGATGCTTTTGAAGCCATTGCAAAAAACATTAAAAAATAGGCGTTTCGCCAAAATAATAACCACATTTCGCTTATAAAATTCCGGTTCTTCATGAACCGGAATTTTTTTTGTGTTATATCAAAATATTGAGTTAACTTTTAATCGATACACGTTACTTAACTATGTAGCTGTAATCTATTTTCGCCAAAAATTATAACCTTAAATTAAACCTTACTTATGAAAAAAATCCTTTTTATCGTAACATTATTAGTTGCAATCATATCACATGCACAACAGAACGCTTCCCCATATGAATGGAATTGGGTAAAAGATGGTATCTGGTTAGGAGCCGGATTAGGTGGTAGTGCCTATGGATTGATGCTTATACAAGACAAAGAAGGCCTCACGCTAGAAGAACTCAATTCTTTAAAGAAAGAAGACATCAGTGGTATAAACCGATGGGCTGCTGGCTACAATTCAGAAAGTGCAAGTGCCATTAGTGATATTCCATTTGCAATCTCATTTGCAGCGCCTTTTGCATTATTATTAAATGACGGAATTAATGACCATACAGGCCAATTTATAGGAATGTACTTTGAAAGTTTAGCCACCACTGCTGCCCTATTTACAATAACTGCTGGTTTAGTTGATAAATCGCGCCCATATGTTTATGATGAAACTTTAGACACAGACAGAAGAATCAGCAATAATGGCCAACGTTCTTTTTATTCAGGTCACGTGGCTGCATCTGCAACAGCTACCTTTTATGCTGCTAAAGTATATTCCGATTTTAATCCTGATGCTGAAGGCAAATTTTTTGTATGGGCTGCCGCTGCTGCTGTTCCTGCAACAGTCGGATATTTTAGAATAAAAGCTGGCCAACACTTTTTAACGGATGTACTAATAGGGTACGGTTTGGGAGCTGCTACAGGGATATTGGTTCCTGAACTTCACAAAACAAAAGATGCATCGCTCAGGATTTCGCCAACTGCGGGCCGTAATTTCTTAGGTGATGAGTACACTGGTGTAGCCATGTCCTACAAATTTTAACAAACACATCACCCCCCATTTACTTTCTATGGATGGCAAAAATTTTGAGTTCTTCAGTTTTGCCATCCAATAGTTCATCACCTAGAGAAATAGCTTCGTACTTAGAGGTTAACTGTAATTGGTTCATTAAGTCTTCAGATATCAATAAGGACTCATTATAATCATTACATTTTTCCTGAATGCGCGATGTAGAATTGATGACATCCCCATGGTATGCCAGTTCCTTTTTTACGGTTCCTACCTCTGCAATAATAATCTTTCCTGTATGTAAACCTGCCTTAAATTCTGGCTGTATGCCATACTTTTTCTTATAGTACTTAGAATGTCGTTTCAATTTTCGGTCAAAATCGAAGAATAATTTGATACAATTGAGGTGTCTGATGCCTCTTTTTGGCGTCCAACTTAGCACCGCTTCATCACCGACATACTGATATACTTCAGCATCATATTTATTAATAATCTTGTTGAGATAGAAAAAACAGTCCTGAATAAGCATACTATATTTTAAATGGCCAAGTTCTTCAGCATGTGCGGTAGACGATTTCATGTCTAAAAACATGAATATTTTCTCTACCTCCCTCGGATTTTTGTAACGTCCGATGAGCATTTTGAACATAATTCCCTTTCCAAATTTATCATTGGCCAGCCTAATGAATGAAAACAACAAGGAACAAATGATAAAATAAGCCGTAACCATCCAGAATATTTTATTGGAAATCCACCATCCTGTATGATTTGGAAAATCGACCCCAATATAATCTTCCGCTAAATACGCTATAATCGTCAGTGAAAAGATCAGGAATAAAAGGTAAATGATCGATTTGATCACCAGTATCAATCCCAGATTAAGAGCCTTAGATAGAAATTTATCAAATGCATATTCCACAATCGTGTATACAATAGCGACCATTACTCCTAGAAATACACCAAATAATAAGTACTCAGAAACAGGTAAGACTTTACTTTGCTGGATGGCATCTACTTGCTCTTGCTCCCTACCTAGGTAGCGTATCAAGATAAAAAAACAAAATGCAAATGACCAAAATAATACAGAAGCGAAGAATAATTTGAAAAATTGTTTAATGTAGTATAGCATTCGATGGGGGCTTATAGGTTAATCGTTAATTTCGGCAATGGCAGTTTTAAACTCCTCCCAACTGACCAGCCCATCACCATCTTTATCATAGCCCTCAATCAATTTAGAAGTCACCAAACCTCTGATAAGTCCGTTGATTTCTGCCTTTTGAAGCAGCTCTGATATTTCCTTTTTTGAGAGTTTGCCATCCTTATCCGCATCAAAAAATGCGAACGCTTCTTCTGGTGTCTTAAAATTACTGGCAATAAGGATCTGGATTTTATTTAATATTTTTTCTTTGGTAGACATTACTTGTTTTAGTTTAAAGATAATCATTATTGTCCGATAAAGAATTAAGATCGCTGCGCTTATAGAATAAACCTGCCCTTGCCGTCAGGCGGGGAACAAAGATTTGATTTTAACTAACTGATAAACAGTAGTTATTCTAAATTAAATTTGCCCAATCACTCTAAGTCAAATTGGTTTCAAAAACAAGGTGTCATTTTTAAGTTCTCGAACCAGATTATGCTTTAAGAGGGTTGCAAACTTTTTACTTGTTTTATCGGACACTGATGAAAGATAATATATAATGTGATTGTTTGAAAACATTTTCTACCAACGCTGGAGAACACGCTAGGGTGTATTTTCAATCTAAACTCAAAAATAGAATGATAGCGTTTTAAGTCTTAACTTATTGCTTAACAACACTATCTCAAATACCGCAATAACCACGAATTTTTAAAATTATAAACCCCACTCATCTATAATACTTAAATCAGGTCTTCTGCTTTTTCTTCTTAGCGGCAGGAAATAAGACATTATTTAAGATCAAGCGATAGCCAGGAGAGGTTGGATGCAACTCTAGTTCCGTTTTGGGATCGCCTACTTTATGGGTATAATCTTCTGGATCATGGCCGCCATAAAAGGTAAAAAATCCTTTTCCCTTTATACCATGAATGTATTTTGCTTCGCCATTCGTTTTGTTTTCACCCATAACAAGTACATTTGATTTGATGTGCTCCCGCGCAAAAGCCGTTGTTTGGCCCATAAAACCCTTTACCAAAGCAGTGTGATTTTGACATAACATGGTCGGAATTGGATCCCATTTAGCCGAATAATCCATTAATGTAAAATAATCTGTAGTCATTGGAATTTGACGTTTAGACGTCATATCAATGGATGAAAACTCATAGACATTGGGATTACGTTCTAAAATAAAATCTTTAAACGCAAAGGTTTTATTGAAATCCAATTTACTTTGATAGTTTGGTTCACTGGCATCGCCATCAAACATGGGCTCACAAATGTCAACCCCTTCAGCAGCTAGGGCAATATCGAAGCTGTCCGTAGCACTGCACATGGCAAACATAAAACCGCCCCCAACCACATAATCGTTTATTTTTCGGGCCACCGCCAATTTTTCTTCAGATACTTTGTCGTATCCCAATTTTGTAGCTAAGGCTTCAGATTGTTGCTTCTCTTCAATATACCACGCCGCGGATTTGTAGGTTCGATAAAACTTCCCGTATTGTCCGGTAAAATCTTCGTGGTGTAGATGAAGCCAATCGTAAAGCACTAGAGCATCATTTAAAACTTCTTCGTCATAAATGGTTTCATAAGGAATTTCGGCATAGGTCAACACCATGGTAACAGCATCATCCCAAGGTGGATTGCCTTTTGGGGAATACACGGCAATTTTTGGTGCTTTCTCTAAGACCACAGCTTCCATGTTCTGAGATGGACTGCTGATTAATTCGAGAATCTCTTGGGTTTTTGCATCAGAAATGACTTCAAAAGACACCCCTCTAATTTGACATTCCCGCTGAATTTCAGGAATATCAGGTAGCAAAAATGATCCCCCACGGTAGTTGAGTAACCATTTTACTTTGAGTTGTTTTTCTAGGGTCCAATACGTTACGCCGTACGCCTTTAGATGATCTTTTTGACCTTCAGCATCCATTGGCACCAGTAGATATGAACTAAAACCACTCACCGTGAAGAGCATGAAAGCCACTAGTATAAATATTCTATTCAAAAGGATATATTTTAAAACTTAAACGAGTACAGCAAACAGCGCAACAAACCTGCATCTATTTCATGTATTCATCAGTATTTACATATTGAAAGATACTTAAAATTTAAGCTTTGTTGAAATGCTTTTGAAAAATATTGAAGTTAAGGCTGTTATTCATGAAGCTACACTTTCAAATTCTGGACAATCCATACGAATATCTGTTGCTAATAATGGCTTTTCCAATAACTTACAATAGTGGCCACCTTCATTTTTATCATAAAATTTGCAGGAATAACACATTCTCTGAACAGTTAATAAGCCAGTAGTATGTAATTTATAAATCAAATTGCTTAATAACTCATAAAAATTATCCAGTCCCTCAATATCGGAAAGTTGTTTCTTGATTGGATTTGCAAAATGTTCGGTATGTTTTACTGTTTCCTTTCCTTCTTCAGAAAGCTGGATGTTGTAACTCCTTTTATCGTTAGGTGAAAATTCCTTTACAATAAGCTTTTTACTTTCAAGAACCTTTACCGCATCACTAATTGTAGGTTTAGAAACATTAAATTCCATCGCCAAATGGCTCACACTACAAAATTCGTAATTGTGATAGGCTATAAAAATGAGGATTTGAATTTGGATGGGGCTCAGACCGATAGCCTTGCCATGTTCCCAAAGCAGCACTTTAAATACTTCTGAAATACGTTCTAATCCTACAACAATTTTACTAGCCACATCCATTTGTTGTTCAGATGTGTTAAATACACTGTGCTTCATAAGTATGTTTTAAATATGATAGGGTGTCTAAAATTATAAGCTTTGGACCAACTAAAATAACAATTGTGCTGTTTCCAATCTATATAGTAGTAATTAAGCACTTGAAATCCATCCACATATATTCACAAAACAATTTACCATATATATTAGAAAAATATATCCGCATGGGTTCATATTTGCTTTGTTGAGTAGAACAATTTCTACGACCTATAAATTGCAAAGAAAATTAGATAGTATGCATTTAAGGGAATTGACTTTTAGATATAGATATTGTACAATGATGACATATTTTATAATGCTAGGATTTCAAATTAACTCTAAAATCCTAACATTACCTTTGAACTAACCTTTAACATCAGCCATTGAGGCACCGTAGTTAATGTGCAACACATGCCCGTTAGGTGTTAATAAGGCCGGAACAGATTTTACTCCTGCACGCTCAGCTTGTGCAATCTTCGATTTGTCTTTGCCTAAGTGAACCACATCAACGTTAGACGCTCCTACTAAATTAATAATGTCATGTTCTGCACTTACGCATACTGGACATCCTGCGTGATAAAAAACTGATTTTTCCATAATACATGTATTTAAAATTTACACTGTTGTCTTATAAATATAGTTAGGATTCCTAACTATTACAAACAGATTTATGATTTTAACAGTATTTGACTACGCTTATCGGGTAATTTTTAGTTCTTTCCCGGAAAGTAATCCAGCTATAATTTTTGTGTTTGGAAATTGTTCAAGAATGATTTTTAAAAACACGGTGATTGGAATAGACATGATCATGCCCGGAATTCCCCATATAAATCCCCAAAACATCAACATAACTAATACAGCAATGATGTTAATGGCAAAAGATTTACCCATAAAAATGGGTTCCAAAATAGCACCAAAAACAACTTGAACTAGGGTTATGGTAAGTACAAAGAAGAATAATGTGCTAGTAGGGTCCAACTCCACGAAGGCAAATAAAGACAAGCTAATCACCGAAATAAATGACCCAATCATTTGTACAAAGTTGATGACAAAGGCGAATAGTCCCCAGAAAATTGGAAAGCTCACATCAAAATAGACACAGGCCAAACCGGTGAAGATCCCGGTACCTAGACTTACTAAAAACTTTACTTTTATGAATTTTATTAAGTCGTTTTCAATTTTAAGGAAGGTTTTTACAGAGGTGTGTTTTTGTTTTAATAAGGTTGCATTCAACAACTTCTGAACGTTTATCGACTCTGCCAACCAAAGCACTGTAAAGAATGCAGTGGTCAGGGACATGCTTAAAAAACTGCCCACAAATCCAACTACTGATCCGATATTCTTAGTTTCAGCAATTTGAGCCATAATGTTTCCATTTTTGCCCAATTCCACGCCAAAATACGATTCAAATGAATCTTTTAAACTGCGCAGTTTATCTTCTGCTTGTGCAAAAAACGTACTGTCTGAAGCCAAAATTTGTTTACTGGAAAGATGAATTAATTCTGCAGTCATGCCAAGCCCCAGCAAAATCAGAAGAATGACAATAAAAATACTGACATATTTTGGGACGCCTTTTTTTCCCAACCAACGCATCAATGGTAAGAACAAAAGGGCTATAAACATTGAGAATGCCAACGGGATAAAGATGAACGACAAGATTTTCAGTACATAAAAAACTAGTGGCACAACAATAACTAAAAGCAATAAATTGGTTGTACGTCTTTTGTCCATGAGGCAACATTTTTTTAAAACTTTGCAAAGATAATCTTAAAGTGCTCGGAATTTAAATAAAAATTTTTTAGTACATGACAAAAAC
>NZ_JAEHJZ010000098.1 GCF_016469035.1 Gelidibacter salicanalis
GGATACCAATGTAGATGCAAATCCAACGGGTGGAGTTACGACATTGGCCCCTGGAGCAACGACAACTTTTACTGCGGATTATACCGTAACCCAGGCAGATATCGATACAGGCGGCAATGTTACCAATAATGTAACGGCAAGTTCTGATCAGGCTCCGGATGCAACAGATGATCTGGACATTCCTATTACTCAGAACCCTTTGATGACCGTGGTCAAAAGTTCAACCACTACCGAAGTAACCGTAGCCGGTCAGGTAATACCGTATTCTTACCTGGTCACCAATACAGGAAATGTCACCTTAACAGGAATCAGTTTATCGGATACCAATGTAGATGCACCGCCAACGGGTGGAGTTACCACATTGGCCCCTGGAGCATCCACAACATATACTGCGGATTATACCGTAACCCAGGCAGATATCGATACAGGCGGCAATGTGAGTAATACTGTAACAGCAAGTTCTACAGAAGCACCGGATGCAATAGATGATCTGGATATCCCTATTACTCAGGACCCATTGATGACCGTGGTCAAAAGTTCGACCACTACCGAAGTAACCGTAGCCGGTCAGGTAATACCGTATTCCTACCTGGTCTCCAATACAGGAAATGTTACCTTAACAGGAATCAGTTTATCGGATACCAATGTAGATGCACCGCCAACGGGTGGAGTTACCACATTGGCCCCTGGAGCATCCACAACATATACTGCGGATTATACCGTAACCCAGGCAGATATCGAT